>NZ_OZ183472.1:0-1851661 GCF_964264675.1 Candidatus Tisiphia endosymbiont of Temnostethus pusillus
TATTAAAAATTATGCGAAAGCAAAATATGAAGGAGTTAGTACGTTACATCTAAAAAAGCAATTAGAATCTTTAGATTTTACCATTGATATCAAAATCTCCCAAAGTTTATTAGAATATTCCATTGAACAAAAATATAAAGAATTTAAAAACCAAATAGGAGGAGAGGAACATTGGGACAAGCTTAATCTAGCACAGCAAGTAGGGCTAATGGATCATGCGTTTCAAAGGGGTAATATTTTGCCATTAAAAGAATCTCTTATTGCAGGTAACTACGATAAAACAGCAGAGATAATGCGCGAAATACCAAATAATAGCAAATCTATTAAAGACAGAGCAGAGCTTAGGGCTGATTTGGTAAAATATGGTACGATGAAATTCTCAGGAATACATGTTGTACAACCAAATGATATAGCGAGCGATATCGCTAAACATCATAATATTACATTAAAACAACTAACAGAATGGAATCCTCATCTTAAAAATTTAAATGAACTATCTGTAGGACAGAAAATAAATATAGCTTCTCCTATTGAAAGAGATGGTGCAATAGCTATAGCAACAAGTTCTAACAATGTAGAAAATATATCAATAAATGAATCTAACTCGCAACGTACTACTATTAGCGCCGAACACTTAAGAGAAATGTTGGTATTGCTTGCATTAACAGAACATAAAAAACAGTTAGAAAATCAACAAAAGTTAGAAAAATTAGCGGAAAAAGTTAAAACATCATTAACAGAATATGAATCAAAAGTAAATGAGATATTAAAAGATTTTGTTAACAAAAAAGGTAAGAATTTAAGTGATAATGAAACAAGTTTTGTTAATCAAGCAAATGCTGAAATACAGCAAATTGCTGCAAGTATAGAGACAAAAAACGCTAGTTTATTTGCGCAAAAACAAGCTGAATTAGATGTAGAAACTCAAGCTAAATTTGCTGCAGCACGAGCAACTCCTACTTATTCTTCAATTCCAACAACAGTTACTGTTAGTAATGCAGATATTGCAGCAAGAAAGCAAGCTGAATATCATTCATTGATGGATGGATATAAAGCTCAATGCGAGACCCAAATAGCAGCTATTAAAGCTAGATATGAAACGCAAGCCAACAAACGAAAACAATCAGTAGAATTTGAGATATCAAATAAAGTCGATATAATTAAACAGCAAAGCGAAGCGTATAATAAAGAATTGATATCGAAATTTGAAGAAGTGAAAGCAAAACTTACTCAGGGCGAAGATGTTGATGTGGATAACGTTATGAATAACATTGATATAAGAATATCAGCTAATTTAGAAAATATACAAAATATTATTAGTCACTCTACTACTACTGCATATCCTATAATTGGTATAGTGTATGATAACCCTGTGTTGAATCATCCAAAATTAATAGAACAAATCATAGCACAAAAAAACAGTCCTAAAATTATCAATAAATTGATCGATTTTGGTATGCAGTGTATCAATAATCTAGAAGGGATAGCGATGTTAGAGAGTGTTTTTAATGAGCTGAATAATGTCGATACTATGGTTTCATTAGTTGGGTCAAATATTTCTGATAGTACTACGTAAAAACTGTAAATTCAATAATCAAGTTTTTATTGAGTTAAAGCAGAAGAGTGTGGTTTGGTAAATTACCGGTAAACATTAAAACGCTCGATATCAACACCACCCAAAATAAAGTAAAAGGTAAAAATACTTTCCAACCTAACCGCATCAATTGATCGTAACGATATCTAGGTAATGTTGCTCTTATCCACAAGAAACAAAATAATAAAAACCCAACTTTTACTACAAACCAAATAAAACCCGGCACAAAATTTAGGAACTCAATGCCAAAAGGTGGCAAATATCCACCTAAGAAAAATGTTGTGGTCATACCACTTGCTAAAATCATATTAGCATATTCGCCAAGAAAAAATAAGGCAAAACCCATAGAAGAATATTCAACATTATAACCAGCAACTAGCTCAGACTCAGCTTCTGATAAATCAAAAGGCAATCTATTAGTTTCTACAAGTACTGATATGAAAAATATTACTGCCATAGGTAACAACATCAAGTCAACCCACCAAGGCAATAACTGTTGCCTTTCTATGATTTCTGAAAGATTAAGCGTCCCCGTTGTTAAAAGTACAGTAACAATCACCAACCCTATAGATACTTCGTATGAAATCATCTGAGCCGAAGAGCGAATAGCTCCAAGGAAAGCATATTTCGAATTACTTGCCCAACCAGCTATGATTATACCATAAACCCCTAATGATGAGATTGCCATAATATATAAAACACCCACATTGATGTCAGCTAATACCAGTTTTTTATCAAAAGGTATCACTGCCCAACCAATTAAACTAAGCACAAAAGTAACCATGGGAGCTAAGGTGAATAATATTTTATCAGCCTGATTTGGTATAATTGTTTCTTTAAATAATAGTTTAACCGCATCAGCAATTGGTTGCAACAAGCCAAAAGGTCCAACCACGTTTGGCCCCTTTCTTAGTTGCATTAACCCTATTACTCTTCGCTCAGCATAGGTAAGATAGGCCACACACAGCAGAAGAGGAATAGTGATAGATAGGACTTTCAATGCCACAATGATTAATGGTAGCAGATATTGTTGGAATAACGATATCATGCAACTTTTTCCCTTTCTTGCTTTGACTCCACACATTTTGCCATAGTAACAGATGCTCTACTAATCGAGTCTGTCATATAGTAATTTATAGGTTTAGTCACTATATCGGATTTAAGTAAATTATCGAGGGAGGTAAATTGTATAAAATCACAGCTCATTATCTCAGAAATATTGGCAAATACCGGGAATTCTGCAGCCAACCTAGTTCTTATTTCCATTAAATTGCTCATGCCAAGATTTAGCCCTAAATTATTGGCAAGATTATTTATAATAAACCAATCTTCTTTTGCCTGTCCTACCGGACTAGTTGCTGCTCTGGCATATTGTGGTCTTCCTTCAAAATTTACGTAAATAGCATCTTTTTCTGTATAGCTACTAGCAGGAAAAATGACATCTGCTGCATTTGCTCCATTATCACCATGATGCCCTTGATATACAACAAAAGATGATTTTATTTTGCTCATATCAATTTCATCGCTACCTAGTAAATATACAAACTTAATTTCACCCTTTTCTGCCTTCTGTAAAATTTCATAAACCCCATTACCGCCATTTTTAGGGCTAAAACCTATGTCTAAACTACCGACCATTGACGCATGATTATGTAATATATTAAAACCATTCCAATCATCTCTAACTATCTTATATTTATCCACCATCTGATGAATGAGTGCTAAAATAGCATAACCATCATCCCGAGAATATACCCCATCGCCAATAATTATAACCGGATTTTTTGCAGCTGCCAACTCCTTAGAAAATTGGTGTTCCCCTGATATTATTGCCTTAATTACCCTAGGACTCGCCCCTAATTCATTGATAGCATAAGTTTGGTCACTAATATTGCCAATTCGAGCTACTTTTAGCTTGCCTTCTCTTTGCAGAACGCCAATACGTGCATTAAGAACCGGTGCTATCTGTCTAATATTTGCACCAATTAACAAAGCTAGGTCAGCTTTTTTAAGGCCAAAGATCGTTGTGTTAAATAGATAGTTTCCCCTACTAGATATGTCTATTTTATAATTAAACTGGTTGCTGTCAAAATTATTACATCCAAGTTTTTGTAACAATGTTTTCAATAAAAACATTGATTCGGTGCATGCTAGCGTTCCAGCTATTGCTGCTATTTGGTTGCCGGCAAGAGACTTTAATTTTTGTGCTACTAGTGCAATAGCATCACTCCAAGAAGCTTCAACTAATTTACCATTTTGTCTTATATACGGAGAATCTAACCTTTGATATTTCAAGCCATCATAAGCAAATCTTGCTTTATCTGATATCCATTCATCATTAATATCATCATTAACCCTTGGTAATATCCTCATTACTTCATCCCCCCTACTATCAACCCTTATATTACAACCTTGGGCATCCAATACATCTATTGACTCAGTTTTCTTTAGTTCCCAACTACGAGCTTTAAAAGAGTAAGGCTTTGAATTTAATGCACCAACTGGACAAACATCTATAATATTAGCTGATAACTCTGATGTAAGACTACGTTCAAGATACGAGGTTACCTCCATATGCTCTCCCCTGTAAAGAGTTCCTATCTCCTCAACTCCAGCAATATCAGTGGCAAACCTTATACATCTAGTACATTGTATGCATCTAGTCATATGAGTCTTAATCAGAGGCCCCATATATTTATCTTTGACTGTCCTTTTATTTTCCGAAAATCTAGAACGTGCTCCACCATATTTAAAGGCTTGATCTTGTAGATCGCATTCGCCTCCTTGATCACAAATAGGACAATCTAGGGGGTGATTAATCAATAGAAATTCCATCACTCCTTCACGAGCCTTTTTAACACCTATGGTATTAGTGTGGATAACCATACCTGAAGTGGCAGGCATAGCACAAGAAGCAATGGGCTTGGGAGATTTTTCCATCTCCACCAAGCACATACGGCAGTTACCGGCAATCTTCAAACGTTCATGAAAACAAAAATGTGGGATTTCTATACCAAGCTTGCTGCAGGCACGAAATACGGTTGTGCCTTCCTCTACTTCAACTTCAGTACCATCTATAGTAAGTTTTATCATGATATATTGTAGTTTTATATTACGCCGAAATTATACCACATTATATGTTACTCACTAATCTAAATTTTCCAATTTTGCAAAATTAACTAACAAAAAGAAAGCGGAGACCTGTATATCATAACTTTTTAGGCTATTTTTAGATCTCCGCACTAAGATGAAACAAGAGACGACTTAAGTTCCTGTACATCCTTCACCATTAGCAGCTTTATCAGCTACCATGTTTATAATTTCGGGAGCCTTAAACAATATTATAACACCAGTCACAATAACCAATGCAACTTCCCATTTTAATTGTCCTCTGAGAGTTTGAATCCCTAGAACAACTATACCAATAATTGCTATACCACGAGCTGTATTACCACGAAATGTTTTGATCATCTTACACAATACATCACCTACTGGATCAGCAGAAGCACCAGCAGCACCAGCAGCAGCAGCAGTTTTTTTAGCAGCAGCAAAAGCATCCGGTGCTGCAATAATTAGAGCAATGCTACAAAGGATAAACAGCAAACGCCACACAAAATCATTATCAAACTGTTCAGAATAGGGTCTACAAATATTCATATTTTACCTCGTTAACAAATTGTTTTAGACATGTGCAATGATTCTATACTGTACATTCTTACAGTTCAAGGATTAATACAAGGTGTATCGTAATCTAATTAGATAATTGCTGGAGAAGAAAGGTTTACGTGGTGTTTTAGTCACAATTTTTGCAAGTTTAGTTAATAATCCCAATGCCATCCCTGCTCCTTCGGATGTTATCAACTATGATTTTAAACCGATGTCTTACATTAAATTGAGGTTACACTATATAGTTCTCTTTTGTGGGTAACTTCTAGAGTCTTTTTCTAATTTCTCAAAATGCAATAGCCCGTAGGCAAAAGCTATAATTGTAGGAATCATAATAATCAATATCCCCCAATTGCCAAAATAGTCAATAATATAAATGAAACCAAAAGAAGTAATAACGTACATCAAAGCACGAGATACAGAAAATATCACGCTAACACAGGTAAAACGTTTAAATACAGGAAAGCTTTTATAAAAAATTGGAGCAGCAGAGGTATGACAGTACTTAAATACAATAATGACTATCTGAATGAAAAATAGCTCAAACGGAAAATTAAGATTATTTAGCCAATATGGACAAAATAAAATAACAATAGAATATATAATAAGTATAATTTTTGCGGTTAATAATGGATACACTCTGTAACTTACATAAGATAATATTGATAAGATTAAGAACTCTAATACAGAGACAATAAAATTATGATGAATAACCTCAGTTGAGGTATAACCAAAATCAGTCTTGAGAATAGTACCACAATGCAGATAGATAAAATAAAAACATACCGGTGTAGAACACTCTAATAAAAGGAACGCTATTATTGTTTTTTTATTAATTTCTTCATTAACGACTGGATCATTATATAATGCTTTTATATCAATATTAGCTTTCTCATATTTCTTTTTTAGTATAAGTTTTGCATTAGCAAATTCAGGGGTTTCCCGCAATGTTGTTTTAGCAGCAAAACCAATCAATGCCACTATTGCACCTATCCAAAATGCTAGACGCCAGTTAAAACCATAGGAAGTAACAAGTGAGGCAATTCCTAAAGCACCCATACTTCCTAAGGCAGCAGATAGACCTACCAATGTCACACTTACATACTGGATTGGTGGGTTAATTGTTTCGGTTAAATAAAGTCCTGCCCCTACTATCTCCCCCATAGATGTCATGCCTTGAACAATACGGCAAATTGTTATTATCCAAGTAGCAGCTACTCCTATTTGAGCATAGGTAGGAAGATTAGCCATGACAAAACATGATACAGCCATCATAAAAGTTGTAATTATAACAGTAGATTTGCGTCCTATATTATCACCCAACCAACCAAATATTAAGGCACCAACCGGCCGAAAAACAAAGGTAGTACAAAAGGCAAAAGACATCATTAAAGAAGTGAAGTGAGAATCAGCAGGTTCAAAAAACAACTCATTAAGAAACGCTGCCATATGAACATATAACATCAAGTCAAAATATTCTAAAAATGTACCAATTGAAAGTAAGCCCACTGCTTCTTTCTGTTCTCTAGTTAAACTTCTCTGTTCATGCGGATACTTTATCATTTATTTTTCTCCTTTAATGTTAAAATGAGCTTATATATTCTGCTACTTTAAAGAATTGGAGTTTATAGTTATTATGCAAATTCAGGATAAGAATTAACTAATTCTTATCCTGAATTGGGTTTATTATATAAATTTTTTAGATACTGGATTTTCCATGAGTCTCTTAGCTATCTCACTATCTGATATGGAATCGTTTTTTGTAGATCGCATATAGATAGTTACTAATTCTACCATTTTATCACAAAACTCAGATTGTAGCATTTGAGAAGCTTCTAGCTTTTGTCTATTCATTAAATCTATAGTCTCAAGTTTTTTGCTTTCTAGAAACTTATCAATTTCTTCGTTTTGCTGCTTAATTATATTATTGGCAGTTTCTTTGCCATCTTTGATCATTTTTTCTCTTAAAACTTCAATCTGTTGTATTTGGGCTGTAGCATCTTCAAATAACAACGTCATATCTTCGTTAAGTTTTTGGGCTTCTAAAACTTGGTCTTTGATGACCATAATTTTGTCATCTAACGATTTTAAAATTATATTTTTTATTGGTCTATAGACTAAATACACAAAAATTAGGAAACAGACGGCTAGCCAAAATTTTTCGTCAAACAATTGCATTATTTTATCTTTTTGTAAGATTCTTTTAATAACTCTAAATCAACTTCTTGATTAGTAATTTTTTGAATTAACAATTTTGCTAAATCGATGCATGAGTCATTTTCATTAATCCAAAATAATTTATTAGTTGTTTCTATATCATGACGATTATTGGCAATTTGTGCTTTCAACTCATTATGGAGTTGAATTTTTTTTGATAGAAGAGATGCTTCCATTGCATCCCTAGCTTCTTTTTTAATATTTTCCACTATATTTGATATCTCTGCTAGTGTATTTGCATATTGCTTATGCAAGTCATCAGCTTTTTCCCCAAGACTTTCTGCACTAGCAATATTGCTATCTATATAAGCTTGCCTATTCTCAAGAATCTTTTCAGTTAGCGGTGCAATGAACTTATGAACTAGAAGGTATAAGATACTAAAAACAACTACCAGCCAAAAGATTTGCGAACAATAAAAGGTAACATCAAATTGAGGCATAGTTACTTAGGAAAATATCAACAAAATTGCAATTACGAACGAGAATAAGCCCATAGCTTCCGTAAGTCCAGCTCCAATGAATGCCATTCTTTGTAATTGATCAGTAGCTGAAGGATTACGGGCAATTGAAGATAGCAATGCACTGAATATACTACCTACACCAATGGCCGCACCTGACATACCAATAGCCATTAATCCTACACCAATAAATTTTAGAGACGTTCCGTCCATATGTAAACTCCTAAATATAAAAAATTCTAGGTTCTTGCATATTACTGCATTTTTATCTATAAGACCATAAAAATGAAGTCATACGCAGAACCTAATGTGAATTTACAGCATCATTCAAGTATACACAAGAAAGAATTGTAAATATATAAGCTTGAAGTATTGCTATAAAAATTTCAAATCCAATAAGGATCACAATTAGTGGAATTGGCAAAAATTTAAAGAAAATCATTAATGAAACTATAAATCCTGCCATCACCTTTAGTAATATATGTCCTGCTACCATATTAGCAGCTAACCTTAAAGATAAACTTATAGGTCTTGCTAGATAGGCAAATAATTCTATCAAAATCATAAGTGGAGCTAACCAATATGGTGTACCTTTAGGCAAAAATATTGATAAAAAATGTATACCGTGATTAATAAAACCGATAATTGTAACCATAAAAAATATCATAATTGCTAAGGCAAATGTTACTATAATATGGCTAGTAACAGTGAACCCGTAAGGAAGCATGCCGAGCAAGTTACATAACAAAATAAACATAAACAAAGTAAAAATGAACGGTATAAACTTACGTCCCTTTTCTCCAACATTTTGATTGAGCATCACTGTAATTATATCATAAATTATTTCAGCACTAAGCTGTAATCTAGATGGTATAATTTTTTCGCCTTTTAAGGCTAAATAAAAATAGGAAAGACCTACAACTCCAGCAAGCAACATAAACAAACTAGAGTTAGTAAAACTAATATCGAAACCAAATAAATTAATTTCTACTAGTTTCTTTATTGCAAATTGATCTAAGGGACTATGGGACATTATTTCTTATTTAGTTTTTGCCAAATTATTTTAAAACCTGCAAGCATACCTATCAACAAAAATATTATAATACAAAATGGTTTAGAATTAAACAATTTATCTAATGTAAAACCAACAATAAACCCCAGCATCACACTAGAAAACAAATCTAACGCTATAGCCAACGCATCAATTTCTTTTTTTGGATTAAGTTTAGGGTAAAAATGATTATTTGTTTTAAGTTTCTTAATCCTTTTTTGTATCTTATCTAACTCTTTCTCTTTTTGTTCCAACATATACATTAATACAAAGAAGTCTATTTAAACCTCAATTTCGGATTAATGAAATTAACCCGAAATTGGAATGATTTTCATTTACTAATAATCTTATTCTTATACCAATAAAAATAAGATTATTAGCGATAATAGATTAAAATGCATTCGTAGAATCGCTTCAAGAATGCATTTTTCTGATATTCTAGCCAGTTTTGGATTAAAATTTTTAATCCAAAACTGAGGTTTTAAATAACCTTGGCACTATATAGCTATGTAACATTAGACCTTTGTTCGTAAGATTAATATGACCTTTATCACCTAATCCCTCATCCCACCTAAGTAAACCTAGCTTTTTATAGTATGTTGCCTTTTCCATATCTAAAATCTCAAATAATTGTTTACCAATTCTTTTCTGTATACTATCAATAGTTAAACCCTTTTCAAGACGTAGTCCCATCATCAACATTTCTGCAATTATTTCTTGCATAGAAAGTTTATTAATCTGCTGAATACCACATCCTAAACTGTCAACAGCTTGTAACCATTTTTCTGGTTTATGCCACATCATAATACTATATAGATTAGATGTAAAATTACTATCACACATGTTAACCCTGCTGTGGCTACCCGGACCTACACCTAAATAGTTGTCATATTGCCAATATGTTAAGTTATGTTTACATTCATGACCTAATATAGCATAATTTGATATTTCATATCTAAGATATCCTTGGGACTTTAAATAGCAGTTAGTCCACTCATAATGGTCAGCTGCTTGATCTGAGTTTGGTATAGTCAGATTTCCCTCGTTAAACAATTTATAAAATAACGTACCCTTTTCGATTACTAGTTGATACAGTGAGATATGACCTGAGGCAAGTTTCATGGCATTGGTAAGTTCATCTTGCCAACTTTCTAGAGTTTGGTTACTTCTTGCATAAATTAAGTCAAAAGATATTCTAGGGAAAAGATGGCGAGCTGTCTCAATAGCTTTGATTGCTTGCCCTACATCATGTTGTCGTCCTAAACTCTTTAAGTCATCTTCCACTAGAGACTGGACGCCAATTGACACACGGTTTATTCCAGCTGATCTAAAGTCCCTAAATTTTTCAGTCTCAAATGAAGTGGGATTTGCTTCTAAAGTAATTTCTGTCTGCTCATCTATTGTTGCTAGATTTGCTATTTTTTTAATTATTCCTTCAACAACAAATGGCTTCATTAAAGATGGAGTTCCACCTCCAAAGAAAATAGATTTTATATATTTATGACCTATAATATCCTTGAAATGATCAAGCTCTAGTTCATAACATTTCAACCATGTATCATGATCTACTTTATCTACAACATGAGAATTAAAATCACAATACGGACATTTTGACAAACAAAATGGCCAGTGTATATATATCGATAAAGGATTTTTCATGTTTATGCTTAGTTGAAAATTACTTCAGCTCATCTTTTACTATCACTACTTCCAAACCCTTTATTTAGGTATATTACCATACGTAAACAATAGTAGCATGTTAGCATCGGTATGTTCTTTGAGAGGTGGATAGGTGATCAGATCATAAGATTGTACATCTACTTTAACCGGTAAGTTACTGTCATTACTTCACCATTCTTAATCAAATTAGCGGCAATAGCTATCTTAAGTAAGGTATCTAGGGTAATGGTTGATAGTATCACCCCCTTATATTCTAGGTAGTCTTTAAATAACCTGAATTCGATATGTGATTTTAATTATTATCATCATTGGATTCAAAACAAAATAGCAGAAATTGGTAAATTATCTGAGACCATTTCCATGTTCTTTGTCACCTAATTCAATTTGATGTACCATATTTCATAACTATTTTATTAAACGATCGACATATTCGATATTATGGTAGATATTCATCAAATATATCTTGTAACCAGTTTCCTAATAGATTAACTTCAGAAATATCAGGCTGAGGTGGAACAAAGCTAGAATTATCACGAGTTTGAAATTGTAAATTTTCAATAGGTCGTTTTGGTGATATGCCTTCTTCTCTTTGGCATTCAACCGCGTCTTTCCATTTTTCTGCTACTAATGCCGCAAACTCTGAATGTATTGTTGCAACATCTTGTTTACATTTAAAGCCTACACCTTCGACTTTTATGCTATATCCCTTATCGCTCAATTTATAGTCTTTTAATACTTTATTGACCTCTCGTTGTGTTGCAATAGTTTGTCGCTCAATATATGGATTATTAGTTTCAAATAGAATGACAAACTCTTTTTTATCACCATACTGACCATTAATAATATCCTCAACTAACTTTCTTGCAGCGTCACGGGCTGTACTAGTAGTGTTAGGTCTTTGGTATTGTTCTGCTAATGTATCGATTATAGTAATGGCTTTATTATTTAATAGATAAGTAGTAAGTAAATCTTGGCACATTAAAGTCTCTGTTAATTTTCGACTTTCTCCTTCTGCATAATTAGGATACACTCTACCAGGAAAATATCCTGGGGGACATTCCTCTTTTGTCTTATATTGGATAAATGGAGATGATTCGTTCAATCTGATACCATGTCGTGCAGCTAAGCCTTTTATATATTCCTTACCTTCTGTCACACGAGCTAAGTCCTCTCCTATAGGCAGAGAAATATCCAATGTATCTAAGTCAGTTTTTGTTTTATAAGCTTCAAGCAATTTATCACGTACTATAGGCGTAATTCCATCAATATTAGCCCATAATTCTCGTACTCCTGTTAATATTGCTGTTTCTCCGTTCACTTTAATATTATAATTAAGGTAATCTATTATCCGAGCCATTACACCTATACGAGATGCCCCGGCAATCCAAGCACTGTCATATTCCTGATGTTCTGGAGTTTCGCGATCAATTAGACGTAGTACTTTAGCACCAGCTAAATATTCTTTCTCATACTTTTTCATCCAGCCTTGGGAAGATAGCTCATTACGTTCCTGACCAGGTTTGCGACCGAAAGCATTCTGAGAAATATAGAAAAGGAAATCCATGATATCTTGTTCATCTAATTCTGTTCCTTTTCCAAGGTTTTTACGTAATATTTTAGCATTAAATTTGCTAGGATCACTTTGATAAGCTTTAGATTTTTTTATTGCAGGATATATCTGTTTAAAAGTTATTACAGGATTCTTTACTCCTAGACGATTAATATCCTGCCATAGCTTTTCCGGATGAAAATATCCTGCGATTTGAAGTTGCTTTAATAAGGCTTCTTGATGTTCTGTTGCACTTATATATTGACCTGCTTTTTTATAATCTGTAAAACCCAATTTAGTTGCAGCTAATTCGAAATGAGATGGTTTTGTAGACTTTGTATATCCATCATAAGTAAAATAAGTAGTAGGAAACAAAACCCCGACAACAGCAGGTATTAGCCTGTAAAAAGTATGTTTTGCCATATTTACCCTTTTGGTTAGAATTTATATTAATTTCTTAAGTTAAAGTATCTCACTTGTCAAACGTATTTTTAGGGCAGTTTAAAAAACCCAACTTTAACCTATGTCTATAATTGTTAAAATTTTCTCTAGTTTCAGTATTAAAATCATGTTTTTAGCAAAATATTAATTTAACAATCAGATGCAGAGCCATCTCAAATCTGATTGTTTCGATAATTTCACCGAATTCAGGATAAGAATTGACAAATTCTTATCCTGAATTCGCGTAAGTTCTATTAAATAAACGGATTAGTGATTAATAATTTATTTTGACTAATAACAGCTGATGTACCTAATGGCAGTGGTACATTTCGTGCTATATGTCCTATATCTTTTATAAAGAAGGCGGGTACTTGTGAATTTTCTACTGCAATTTGAATTGCCGTTTGTGTAAGATCTCTACCATCTTGTTCCTCTCCGTTTGTAAATTCACCGAAAAGAATTGCTTGGCTTTTTTCTAGAATTCCCACTTGTTTTAATTGTTCTAATCTTGCAAATATTCTATAACCTCTTTCTCCTACATCTTCAAAAATTAATATTTTATTGGTAGAATTAAGTTGCCAGTTTGTACCAAGAGAATATTGCACCATAGATAAATTACCACCAAGGATTTGTCCTAAAATTGAATCTCTATTCGTTAAATTTTTTGCTATTGCATTTATAGGATAAAGATCATAAGTAAAATTTTTAGTATTACCTAAAAGAGCATTGATTATATCAATGTGGTCTTGAGCATTTACGCCTCGCACTATTCTGTCTAAAACTGTAGCGTGTAAAGATGACCACCCTATTATTTGGTTAAAATATAAGTGTAACGCAGTAATATCGCTAAAGCCTACTAATATTTTATATTTATTGAACATATGAGGTTTCAAAAAAGGAATTAATTCCATAGAACCATATCCTCCTCTATAAGCCCATATAACATTTGAATCTAGATTTTGTAGAGCTGAAATAAAGCTTTGTAGTCTTACTTCTAATGTTGAGGCACTAAATACACTTGAATCATCAATAATGTTATCTGCAATACTTATTTGTATATTATAATAATCCTTAAATAATGCTTGGATCTGATCAAAATATTGGTACATACCAAGCGTTTTTGAAGAAGGAGCTACAACATCTATGATTAATTTTTTCATTGACATCTCTTAAGGAATTTAAAATTATATCCTTTCTTAATTTAAAATAAAAATGTTGATACTAATATGGTGCCGCTAGTAGGAATTGAACCTACGGCCTCATCATTACCAATGATGTGCTCTACCTCTGAGCTATAGCGGCCTAGTTTTAAGAGAAGTCTCAGACTATATGAGTATGATCTTTTTGACATATATTGCTTTATTGGTCAAGCAATAATTTTAAAATAATTACTTAGTCAGTTAGCATTTGAGTGTATAGTGTATAATTAGATTCTTTTTCATCTAGTAGAAAAAACTCCATTACCATGCGTTTTCAATAATAATTGGTATACTGTAAGGTTTAATAATTATTAGATCAAATCTGACTTGATAATTTTGGTATTTTGGGTTAGAGCTTAAAAATATACTGGCAGATCTTTTTATTCTTGCTTGTTGATGAGTTGATAATATCCTATCATCAACGTCAGAACGTCTTGCTTTTACTTCTATAAAAACAAGTTGTTTTCCACGTAGGGCAATAATATCAATCTCACCAACATAATATCTTTTACGATGGTGAAGAATTTGATAAAATTTAATTTTATAAATAACAATAGCCACATACTCAGCTATTAAACCGAATGTAATCCTTTTCATAATAATGTTTGCAAGAACTTGAAGAATTTTGAGTACATTCACCGCATAATAGCATATATATCAAGTAGCACTAATGACTTTTACATATAAAATATAAAAAAATCACAGTATTCTTAATGCTTTAAAGAATTAGTTGTTGATTCTTATTATGCCCCCCCATTACATAAAGTCGATAATAAACTACCACATGAATTAGCATTTTGTGGTAGCGAGGGAGGGATTTGAACCCCCGACACGCGGATTATGATTCCGCTGCTCTAACCAACTGAGCTACCCCGCCGTGATGGAAAGAGCTTCAGAAAAATCACATGCTAGACAACTCCAAACAGATTATGTAAAATTTTAACGTTTAGAGAATTGAGTACTTTTTCTAGCTTTATGCTTACCATATTTTTTCCGTTCTACAACTCTTGAGTCTCTTGTTAAGAAACCGGATTTGCGTAAAATACTATGAAATTCTGGTGCAATTTTGTCAAGCGCTCTAGAAACACCGTGTAGTACAGCACCCAGTTGCCCTGATATTCCACCACCTCTAACAGTACATATTATATCATATTGCCCAGCAGTATTAGTTACAACAAATGGTCGCAAGAGAGATTTGGTATGAGCTTCACGAGTGAAATATTGCTCCATATTTTTTTTGTTGACAATTACCTTACCACTACCACTTTTTAACCAAACTCTAGCAATTGCACTTTTTCTTCTACCTGTACCATAAACTTTATTATCACTACTTCCTACAGGCGTTTTAGGCTTAACTAACTTACTCTGAACATCGCTTTTGGTTTTTTCGCTTTGAACCTTTAATATTGTCATAATTCACTATTTTTTATTCTTTGTATTTTTGCTTGCAAAATCATAAAACTCAGGTTGCTGAGCTTTATGTGGGTGTTCATTCTCTGCATAGACATATAGATTACCCATCTGCTTTGATCCCAAAACATTTCGCGTAATCATTCTTTTTACAGCAAGCTTAACGACACGTTCGGGATATTTACTAGACAGAATTTTTCCAGCTGTTGTATCCTTTATCCCACCTGGGAAACCAGTATGGCGATAATAAAACTTACCATCTTTAAGGTCTGATTTTTTACCTGTCAAGCAAATATGCTTGGAATTAATTATTATTACATAATCTCCACAATCTAAATGAGGAGTGAAGGAAGGCTTATGTTTGCCGCGTAAGATTTTAGCTACTTCACTAGCAAGTCTACCTAGTACAAGGTCTTTAGCATCTATGACCCACCACTTTTTCTGAATTTGTGATGGTTTTGCAGAATAAGTTTTCACGTTATATATCTTTATTAATTAGAATTAATGTTATCATTGTCCTAGCCTAAGCTATACTAAATAGCATTATAACCACTATTTTGTCAAGATAAATGTAAATATATATTTTACATAGTTTCTTGACTAATCGACAAACATAATTTTTTTATCAGTAGCAAAATACATACTACCACAGCAGGTTTTTCCATGATATTCAATATTTTTAGTAATTTTAGCAATCTGTGGAGTGGTGCTTAAATTACCATTAACATCTGATTGGAAACTATATAATTCACCTTTAGTGGAAATAATATTTAAATTCCACTCTTCTGCCTCAGCTACCTTACCAATTATAGGAGTTAGGAATGATGAGGCTTTAACCTTTTTAATATCTTTCCCATCATTTAGATCTGCTACAAACTTGACTTTACCAAAATCAGTACTTATAGCAGCTATTTGTCCAGCATTATTTGTTATAAATAAACTATTACCCGCTAACAACATAGATTGCACATCATAAGCTTTGGTTTGCCAAAGAATATTACCCGTCATGATATCTAGCTTTACTATCTTACCAGCACTATTAGCTATATATATGTGAGAGTTATTGACAATAGGTTTGCATAATATAGATGCTGCCTCAAAATTTGGCAAGCCTATTTCTTGATGACTAGATAAATCGTTAGTCCATAGAACTTGACCGCTACCTGCTTCTAGAGCAAGAATTTGTCCTGAATTATAGTTTACTATTACATGATTATTTTGTACTATTGGGCTAACATGGTAACTTGATGACAAAGTTTCTACTACACCTTCATGTTGCCAAACAAAATTTAAGTTATCAATATTAATCGCTAATATTTGATTAGTTACTGTTTGAACTACAATAGTATAATTATTAATTAATACCGGTTTTACTCTAGTAATATCAGGCAACTCTTTTCTGATTATTTCATGACCTGACCTACTATCTAATACTACCAAGAATCTTGAACCATAGGTAACATATAGTTTATCATTGTGGCATAAGATCCCTCCACCAACATAATAATCACTCTTGTTAGTGCTGATATTATATGACCACATAATAGATTTATCTTTCATAGAAAAAGCGGAAATATTACCTTTAGTATCAATGGTATAGGCAACAGCTTTATTAAAAACTGGCTCTGATATTATTTTATATTTTGCAACAGTATATTCCTTATTTTGCAGCTGTTCAGGGCTAAATATATTTATTTTTACAGCAGAATCTATTTGAATTGTTTCATTACTTTCTACAGATAATCTAGGAGTTAATTCTACAATATTTTTAATCTTTTTAGCTCCAAGACCACAAGAAGTTAGAAAAAAAGGTAGTAAGAAAATAATTAATCGTTGTTTTATCATAATTTAAGCCTTTGTTATTGTAAGCTCAATTCGATATAAGAATTAACAATTCTTATATCGAATTGGCTTGTTATGTGCAGAACCGCTTCAAGCCTGATTGTTTCTATATATTCCGGAAGTTTGATATAACTTGTTACATCGAACTTCCGATTATTGTAAGTTTGAAAGTAAAGCTTTAGCCTGCTCTTTAACTACTTGAGTTGTACTTTCTAGTGATATTACCTTTTTCAAAGTATTTTCTGCTAAATCTTTTGAGTTGTTGTTAATATACCAAATTGCTTTGATAATATTTGCAGTACCAAAGAATGGTTTATTCTCATCATCAAAATAATTTAAATATTCCTCGATTTCATTAATGTTTGCATTAGATAAATTTGTTTCGTCTATCATTAAACTTAACCAAACTAGACGTGCATATGCACTTGTTAATTCGGCATAATTCTTGTTATCAATAATTTTCTTTAATAAAGTTCTAGCCTCTATAAAATCTCCTTGTTGTATTTTTATACTGACTTGTTCGATAGCAGCAAGCTCTCCTACTTTATTATTACTTGTTTCAATTAAATTATCCAACGACTTTATGGTTAGGTCTTTGTTGTCATTGATAAGCGACATAGACTTAACTAAAATATCACCTGTCTTTTGATTATTCTTTATTTTCTTACCGTCAAGCCAATTGTTTATTAGCATAAATAATACGACTATTAGTGCGAGGATTATAGTTATAGGAAGAAGTTTTTTAAAGTAATAAAGTTTCTTTTCTTCATTTTTATCATTTAAGACTTCTTCTAAAATGTCAGTCATTATTATTTACCTTTTTGTTCATAAGAACCTAACGCTTACAAGCAAATTTGGTTCTTGCATCCTTAGCTCTTTTTATTGATGTAGCTGATCTACTCGGAAATTCTGTTTCAAGTTTATCAAGAATAGAGCATGCTTCTTGTATTTTCTTCAATTCCCCAAGAGATAATGCTAATTTTAACAATGAGTCAGAAGCTTTAGAACCTTTTGGTGATTGTTTGTAACCTTTTAGATAATTTATAGCCGCTTTATCAAACATATTACGTCTAAAAAAAGATTCTCCGTACCAAAAATACGCATTACTTACCAAAGGACTATTAGAGTAATTTTTTAAAAAATTTACAAATTTTTCTTCTGCATCGGTTAATTTATTATCTTTTAAAGAGGCAAGTGCTAAGTCATAAAGTTGCTTATCTTTTGCTATCCCCGAAATGGGTTTTGCAATATCATGCGACACAACTTCCTTTTGTACTTCTTTAGTAGCTGGTATTTCAAAGACATCTCCAACTATAGAATCATCTGCTAAATTTTTTGCTGTACTGGTATCCTCAGAACTTATTACCTCTTGTTTTGTAGAGCCTAAAATTCTCTCTAATTTGGCAATAGTATGTTCAATTATTTCGACTCTGCCAAGTAAGTGCTGATTCTCTTTCTCCAAAATATCTAATCTTTCTGTGCAATCATTAGATGAATTAAATTTCAAATCTTTTCTAGTAATTTGATTTCCAGCAAATACTTGCGTAGAAATCAAAATAATCAATAAATGTATAGCAATTGCTTTCATGAATTAATATTTAATTTAATATATTGTAAAACCATCTGAGTATACTAGAAAAATTATAGTAATCCACTTAAACAACTTTTGGCATCTGTTGCAATATAAAGTTTTTCACTTTCTCAAATGCTGTGTTCTCAATCTGCCTAATTCTTTCCTTAGAGATTTTATATTCAATACTAAGAGTATCAAGAGTTTTTGGAGAATCTTTTAATTTACGCTCAGTGAGAATATGTAATTCACGATCATTTAATATCTTCATCGCTTGTGTTAGCAAATTATGTTTGTTAACAGAATCCTCTTGGCTAATTAATCTTAGCTCTTGACTTGGACGGGTTTCCGGTAAAAATTCAATTAGCTCGCTATCACTGTTATCATTTCCACTATTTACCAAATTATTCAATGATAAATCTGGACCAGATAACCTAGAATTCATTTCACTAACTTCATTCTTAGTCACTCCAAGTTCTTGAGCAATTTGAACAAAATCTTGATCTGTAACAGCTCTTGAATATAGGTTAGCAATTTTATGCTTAATTTTACCAAGACTAAAGAATAACTTTTTTTGTGCTGCTGTAGTACCCATTTTAACCAAAGACCAAGATCTTAAAACATATTCATGGATTGAAGCTTTAATCCACCACAAAGCATAAGTAGACAAGCGAAAACCTAAATCAGGATTATATTTCTTTACTGCTTGCATAAGACCTAAATTCCCTTCTGACACAAGCTCATTTAGAGGTAGTCCATAATTTCTATATCTAACGGCAATTTTTGCTACCAATTTCAAGTGACTAGTTACTAGCTTATGAGCAGCTTCTAGATCATTCTGCTCAAGATAGGCTTTGGCAAGTAGAAACTCTTCTTCTTGTGAAAGTGACGGAACTTTATTGATCTTTTGCAAATATTGATAAAACCCTGATTCTGCAGAAATTACTGGCACACTGCTTTTGTTAGTCATATAATACCTTTAAAATAGATTCCTTTACTTAGGGGATATACTAGAATGGGTACATAATATCATAAGTTTAAAATATTTTAAATAGACTTCTTGTAAAAAATTGAAATTTGACTTTTTTACAAAAAGAGAGCAACATAGTGTTACAAAAATCTAATAGAAATTTTGCCTTAGCCCTAGTTAGTTTAGTACTTAGCATGGTTTTTTTAAGCTTTGCATCAATACCAATTTACAATTTATTTTGTAAAGTCACTGGATATGGTGGTACTACCACAAAACAAGAACTCAATATATATTCTCCTAAAAAAGGAACTAGAGTGATAACTATAGAATTTGATTCTAATGTTGACAGTAAATTACCTTGGCGATTTATTCCTAAACAAAGAAGGGCTACAGTTATCCCAGGACAAAATACACTAATTTTTTATGAGTCTGAAAATCTAAGTAACGATGATATAATAGGAACTTCCATTTATAATGTTACACCTAATAAAGCTGGTAAATACTTTGTTAAAATACATTGTTTTTGTTTTGAAGAACAGTTATTAAAAGCAGGAGAAAAAATGTTGATGCCAGTGACATTTTTTATAGACTCTGATTTTGAGGAAGATAAAGAAATGAATGATGTGGATACAATAACCTTATCTTATAGTTTTTATAAGGTAAGAACCATTGAAAAAGATTCAATGAAATTCAAATAATAATTTAAGAAGTAGAAATTTAGTATATATTTATATAGCTAACCCGATTAGCATTACTTCGTCATTGTGAGGAGTAGCATTGCTAAGACGAAGCAATCTAGATCCAATCGTCTTCTTGGATTGCTTCGTCGCCACCAAAGTGGCTTCTCGCAATGACAACAATTTACTATGGCTAAATACTAATCGGGTTAGCTATAGATGATTTTAATAAAAAAGTTAATTATTTTATGACCATAACAATTCATTCCCAAGAAAACTTTAAGAAAATGCATATTGCAGGCAAACTTGCTGCAGAAACCTTAGATTTCATTACTAATTATGTAAAACCAGGAGTGAGTACGATCTATTTAAATGATCTTTGCCACGATTTTATTGTGTCCAATAATGCAATCCCTGCACCTTTGAACTATAACGGCTTCCCAAAGTCAATTTGTACTTCTGTTAATCATGTAGTATGCCATGGTATTCCAAATGATAAACTCCTTAAAAATGGCGATATAATAAATATTGACGTTACTGTAATTGTCGATGGATGGTATGGTGATACTAGTAGAATGTATTATGTTGGTGATGTAGGAATTAAAGCAAAACGCTTAGTACAGGTTACTTATGATGCTATGATGATAGGAATTGAACTAGTAAAACCAGGAGTACATTTAGGAGATATCGGAAATGCTATACAAACTTATGTTGAAAAACATAATTTTTCAGTTGTTAGAAATTATACTGGTCACGGGATAGGGCGTATATTTCATACAGAACCAACTATTCTACATTATGGCAAAGCTGGCACTGGCTTGGTCTTGGAGGAAGGTATGTTTTTTACTATTGAACCAATGGTAAATGCTGGACATCACTCCACTCATCTAAGTAAATTAGACGGTTGGACAGTTACAACAAGTGATAAATCATTATCAGCACAATTTGAACATAGTTTAGGCGTAACCAAAGATGGTTTTGACATTTTTACTTTATCACCAAAACATTTGACATATCCGCCTTATAAAACAGACTTATTGTAAAACTAAATATGAAAGATGATATACCCCATTATATTGGGCATAGACAACGCTTAAGACAACGTATTATTGTTTCTGCAGAAAATCTTGCAGATTATGAATTACTTGAAATGATATTATTTTCTGTAATACCTAGAAAAGATGTAAAACCATTAGCAAAGGAATTATTAACACAATTTGGTAGTCTCGCTAATTTAATAAATACAGATAAAGAAAAATTGCTTAATATTAAAGGAACTAATGATAATTTATATGTAAATTTTGTCATTATGCGTGAACTAACTAACAGAATGCTAAAACAAAAAGTAATAAATCAAAATGTAATTAGTTCTTGGAACGTTCTAATAGACTATCTAAAAGCAACGATGGGTAGCATGAAAACAGAACAATTTCGTATCTTATTTTTAAATAAAAAGAATGTCCTAATTGCTGATGAAATTTTAAGTCAAGGCACTATAGATCAGGCAACAATATATCCAAGAGAAATAATTAAAAGAGCTTTATTTAATGAAGCTGGTGCAATTATATTGGTACATAATCATCCAAGTGGTGTTAGTAAGCCTTCAAATACTGATATTGAACTAACACACAAAATAGTAGAAACTTGTGCTAATATGAACATATCGGTTCATGACCACGTAATTATTACAGCCAATGAATATTTCAGTTTTAAATCTAATATGCTGTTATGAGTAACTTTATTAATTATAGTTTTTTGTTTTTATTATCTTTTATAGCAACAAGCTTTCTTACTTGGCTATTGATTTCTAGTCTTCCATCTTTTGGAGTGGTGGATATACCAAATCCACGTAGAGTACATAGTAGAATCACACCAAGAGGAGGTGGACTTGCGATAGTTATAGTGGTAATAATTGCTCTTATCGCCTATGAATATTTTTCAACAAAAACTCTGATAAACTCAATTAAAATTGTACCTTTACTGCTGATCATTTCCAGCATTTCATTTTTAGATGATCTTATTTCCATTCCGATATTTGTAAGACTAATTTTTCACATAATTTGTTCTACAATAGCCATTTTCCTATTTTTATTTCCAGTAGTATTATTTCATCACGAATTACCTTTATATATTGATTTTATGCTATCTATAATAGGATTGATTGTCTTTTTAAATATTTATAATTTTCTTGATGGAATAGATGGTATTAGTGGTGCTGAATCTATTCATTTATCGATCACTATATTGATACTTTGTTATCTAAAATCTGATATAATAATAAATATAAATTTTATAATTGTGCTTAACATCATTATATTAGCATGTTCCATAGGTTTTTTGATATTTAACTGGCATCCTGCTAAAATCTTTCTAGGGGACGTAGGTAGTATAAGCTTAGGATTTTTATTAGGTTTATGTTTGCTACTTATTTCAGCATCTAGTGTTCATTTGTTTGTTGCCTCATCTATTGCTAGCTTATATTACCTAGCAGATGGAGGATTAACCATACTAATTAGACTAGTTAATAAGGAGAAAATTTGGCAACCTCACTTAAAGCATTTTTTTCAAAAAGCAGTCAGAAATGGTAAAAGTCATAAGGAAGTAGTGAGTAGAATTATAATATGCAATATATTACTTATGGTATTATCAATCATTTCTCTGTACTTTCCTTTATTATCAATTATCTTTGCTATATTAGTAGTAATGGTTACAATAATTAATTTTGCCCATGAAACCGCTTAGCCATGACATCAACATAATTATTAGACGAATCTTTGGTAAACAGCACCCATTGCTTGCAGAAATTATGATTAATTGGAGCAAGATTGTTGGACCAAAATTTAGTAGCAAAACTAGCCCCTTAAAAATATCTAGCCCTAAAGAGAAAGGGCAGAGAATAAATATTTTACATGTACAAGTGGAAAATTCGAGCATCGCCTTAGAAATATCATTTCACCAACAGATAATTATTGAGCGTATTTCCGTTTATCTAGGTTTTAAGGCCATACATAGTTTAAGAACTACAATATATGCTACAAGAAATAACTAGAATAGACTTCTATTTTCATCAAGTATTATCCTGAAATCTTGGAAATATAGCTTTTGGCTGGCTAATGTTACTACCTGGAATTAAAATAAACTCCTTTGTTAAATGTTTAAACATTCTCTGACTTTTTGGTACACCAAGCTGATCAAGCATTTTATTAGCCGAATCAGGAATAAATGGCTGTAACATTACAGCAATATATCTTAGTGTCTCAAGTAGCGTATATAACACCTCATTCATCCTTATAGGATCAGTTTTTTTTAACTGCCAAGGGGCTTCTCGATCTATATAAATATTGGCTTCTTCGGTTAAAGTAATAATATTTTCTAACACAGAATTAATAGCAAAAGTCTTAGTGAACAATGAATTTTCTGATATAATTTGGTGGGATAGCTTCATTAAAAATGACTCATAAATGCTATCGATAGATTCCTTGCCAATTGACGGAATTTTTGTCTCGTTGTTATTATAAACAAAGGCTAGAGTTCTTTGCAATAAATTACCAATTTTATTAGATAACTCACTATTCACTCTATTGATTAAGCTACTACGAGAATAATTACCATCTGAGCCAAATATTACCTCTCTCATCAAATAATACCTAACTGGATCTAAACCAAACTCTTTTATTAATTGCAATGGATCAATTACATTCCCTATAGATTTAGAGATTTTTTGTCCTTCATTAGTCCACCACCCATGTGCCATAACACATTTTGGTAGCGGCAAGCCAGCTGCCATCAAAAATGCTGGCCAGTATACGGCATGAAAGCGTAATATATCTTTACCGACTATATGAACATCAGCCGGCCAAAATTTGTTATACTTGCTTGTATCATTTGGATATCCTAAAGCCGAAATATAGTTGGTTAGTGCATCAAGCCATACATATATTACGTACTTTTCATCATTTGGTACTTTAATTCCCCACTTAAAACTAGAACGTGATATAGATAAATCATGCAATCCGGATTTGACAAAACTAATAACTTCATTACGTCTAGTACTTGGTCTGATAAAATCAGGGTTGGCATCGTAAAAATCTAATAATTTATCTTGCCATTTTGATAGGGCAAAAAAGTAACTTGGTTCTTCAAGCCATTCAACAGGAGCTTTAGTCGGAGCTAGTCCATCTTCTGTTAATTCTGATTCATCATAAAAAGCCTCATCACGCGTCGAGTACCAGCCTTTATAGCTATCAAGGTAAATATTGCCACTATCCAGCAATTTTTGCCATAGACTACTTACTGCTTGTTTATGCCTAGCTTCTGTAGTTCTAATAAAATCATCATTAGAAATGTTCATTGAGTGCATTAATGTACGAAAAGTTTCAGATACTGTATCGGTAAATATTTGTGGTTCAACATTTTTGACAATAGCAGATTTTTCTACCTTTTGACCATGTTCATCAGTACCGGTCAGAAACATTACCTCTTTACCTGATAAACGCATAAATCTTGCTATTACGTCAGACACAACGCTTGTATAAGCATGCCCTATGTGAGGTATATCATTAACATAATAAATAGGGGTGGTAATATAATATGTATTTTTCATAATGAATTTATAATGGATAAACCTATATTTGTTATAGTTATTCTTGCTAAATATGTATACTATAAAAATAGTTAATTTGAGCCGCTTGTTGCCGATGAAAGCAAGCCAGTGTCATTTCGAAATCAAGCAGTCACAAGTATACATTAGAATAAGAATGTAAATCTTTTGACCTAAGGGTGAATAAGATGGAGTTTAGAAAAATATGTTTTGTAACGTGCTACATCTCTTGTAAGAAGAGGAATATTTAATACAGACGCATGTGCTCCGATAAAGAAATCTAGTAATACGGAGTTTTTCTTGCCACTATTTGCTTTTTTATATTGTATAAAAACTTTTCCTGCTAAAAATAGGGCTTCTTTAGGGATAGGAAGAACTTTAAAATTATCGCCGATTATTTCTTCAAGTTCTTCAATTCTTTCAAATCCTACTGAAACTTCTGTATATATATAATCATTAATTGCTAATTCATGAAATTGCGATAATTTTAACAATTGGTTAGAAGACCAATTGTACCAACTAGCATCACAGGTGATAATATCCAATAATATATTACTGTCAACTAAGATCATGATCTAGTTAATTTCATTATGGTATCAGTAGACATTTTTACTGTGCTTTTTCTAGACATATGCAATATTAATTTATTACCTCTATTATTTTGATTTTGATATTTTTTTAATAGAACGCCATCTTCTCTTTCTATAAAAGTGATTTCTGTATCTGGCAAGAAGCCAAATTTACTTCTAATATCTATAGGTATAGTTATTTGCCCTTTACTAGATACTTTCATAATTATTACCTCGTGCTTTCGTTGTGCTATAAAATGTAAGTGTCAGCTCATCGCAGCTACCTTAACGCTAATTGTATCGGCTAGTGTTATTAAGAAATTTTCTATCAGAAATATAAGCGGCACTTTATCGCTTGTTCCCTAACACTGAGCCGTATTTAAGCAAAGCAGTAGCTGAAACAGTTATAGTTACCTCACTTGTACTTGGTTCTGCAACTGGTATATTAACCGCACTATCATTAGCATTTACAGGTGATCCCATCATCAATCTAGGCACTGGCATTCTCCTTGCTTCAGGATCAACATTTATTATAGTAAATCCATCGTATTCTTTACCAAGAGCTTTAGCTACACGTGTAGCTCGTTGCTTTAGTTTTGCAATAGCAGCTTCTATCATAGAATCTCGGATGACTTCTCTTTTTTCATTAGAAAGAGTATAATTTAAACTTTGTATTAATAGCCCTTCATTCTGTAATTTTCCAATTAATGTCAATAAAGCCTCAGATGATTTGCTTTTCAGTGATAATACCTGAGTACCACGCCACATTTTTTTCTTTACTTCATCTTTTTTATTATCAATATTTTGGTCTTGGTTATATTGGTAAACATAATATTGTTCTGTTGATACAGTAATATCTTCAACTTCTTTAGCCATTTTTACTGCTTTAGACATCATTAGGTTAATCTCATCCTGTATATATTTTAGATCAACTCCCTCTTTTTCTATTCGCATACTAGATATAAGTAAATCTTCTTTTACATCCATTTGTTCAGTAACAGATATATTAAGATACGAACCATTCTGATTTGTTGGTAAATCTTTAGACTGCATAGCAATTACCGGTAAAGTAAATGATATTAACGCTATAGTAATAGTAAGAAGGCTTTTATACATAATACTACCCCTATAATAGTTTTGTTTTTTGAGGTTATCCAAAACGCTCCATCTTATTTCAAAAAAAAGCACTCCCCCTCTAGAACCCAAAAAACATCCAGTTTATCCACGGGGATTTATGCTTAGACCCTATAAGTCTAGTATACGTTATAAGTAAAGAACTTACAAGTAAGAATCTTACTATTCTTATTAAAAAATACATATCTACAGCCATGAATGTGTATTTGCTAGCATGCTTCAATAGTGTCTTGGGTTGGTGAATAATTATTGTCACCCTCTAACTTCATCTCTTGTGAACAATTAGTAAAATTACCTATAATTGCTTCAGAATTAGGGTTATTGTGAATTATATTACCATCTCTAGAAATTATTTCTATCCATTGACTAATCTCTTGATCTGTCAGATTATTAGCTACAAAATATTCTATCTCCTTAGAGAGAGATCAAAATGGGGTCAAAGCATAAATCCCAGCAGATAAACTAGAAACCTATGAATTTGCAAATTCACATCTAATATTTTTTATTAATTGTACTATTTTTTTTAAAAGTTCAGGAATATATTGTTAAATATTTCATTTGCTAATAATCTTGTTGTTATATCAATAGAAATAAGATTATTAGCGATAATAGATTAAAATGCATTCGTGTCAGCCGCTTCAAGAATGCATTTTTCTGAATATTCTAGCCAGTTTAGGATTAAAACAACTTTTAAAGTAGGGGGAATTATATGAAACATTATACATTATTAGAGCAAGAGTTAGAGCAAATTTTTCAAATTAATAACGTGATTAACATACTTTATTGGGATATCGCAGTAAATATTCCGCATGGATCAATTGATAGTAGAACAAGTGAAATAGCCCTACTATCTTCCATAGCCCGCTCTAGGTTACAATCAAAAAAATTAGCTGAACTAATAGAATCTGTCTCTGAAAACGTGAACACTCTTGATGTTTGGCAGTTAGCTAATTTAAGAGAAACAAAAAGACGAATTACAGAATCTACATGTATAGATGATGATTTATGGAAAATGTATGTTACTGCTAGTGCAAAATGTGAGT
The DNA here is from genome assembly GCF_964264675.1 of Candidatus Tisiphia endosymbiont of Temnostethus pusillus. Classification (NCBI taxonomy): domain Bacteria; kingdom Pseudomonadati; phylum Pseudomonadota; class Alphaproteobacteria; order Rickettsiales; family Rickettsiaceae; genus Candidatus Tisiphia; species Candidatus Tisiphia endosymbiont of Temnostethus pusillus. The sequence continues at coordinate 27,671 of NZ_OZ183472.1, forward strand.
TAATTTGGCGAGATGCTAGAAAAAATAATGATTATCTATCACTTAAACCTTACCTACAAACAGTATTAGATTGCGTACAAAAAATGGCTAAATCTAAAGCCCATGCACTAAACTGTTCTGTATATGATGCTTTACTTGACACATATGATCCTGAACGTACACTTGATGAAGTTAAAGTAGTGTTTAATAATCTAAAAAAAACTATACCAGAATTAATTAGTCAAATAGTAGAAAAACAAAGTAAAGAAAATGTTCTACCTATCACTAATAGTATTAGTGAAGCACAACAAAAATTAATTGCTAAAAGGCTTATGGAAATAATGGGTTTTAACCTCACTAAAGGTAGGTTAGATGAATCAACCCATCCATTTTGTAGGGGTACTCCTGATGATGTTAGGTTAACTAATAGATATAATGAGCATAATTTTATTTCAGGGATTATGGGGATTATGCATGAAACTGGTCATGGTTTATATGAACAGGGCTTGCCCAGCAAATATAAAAACCAACCAGTAGGTAAGGCTAAAGGTATGGCTGTCCATGAAAGTCAATCTTTATTTATGGAAATGCAAGTAGGTAGATCAGGAGAATTTTGTCAATATCTATCAAAGCTACTTAAGGATGAATTTGGATTCAAAGGACTAGAATATTCTGCAGAAAATCTTTACAAATTAATGACAAGAGTCAAACTAGGTTTTATTAGAGTAGAAGCAGATGAAGTGACTTATCCAATGCATGTAATAGTTAGGTTTGAACTAGAAAGATTGCTAATTAGCGGAGATCTATCTTTGAATGATCTACCACATTATTGGAACAATAAGATGCAGGAATATTTAGGCATTACTCCACAGAACGATAAAGACGGATGCTTACAAGATATACATTGGCCAATGGGCAGTTTTGGTTATTTTCCATCCTATACTAATGGAGCAATTATTGCTTCAATGGTCATGAAAAAAGCACAGGAAGTTAATCACAATATAAAAAAGGAAATAACAAGAGGAGAATTCAATGGTGTAAACCAATTCTTAGATAATAATATTAGAAGCTATGGCTCATTAAAAAATACCAGTGAATTAATTAAAGACGCTACGGGTGAAGATAGCATTCAATCGGAAATATTTTTAAAATATCTCCAACAAAAATATTTATAACTTATTTAACCTCAAGTATCTGTAACAAGTTAATATTAGGCTCAGTATTATCGCCACCCCTGCGAAAGCAGGGGTCTAAAAAAATAGCCAAGAAGACTATTCAACATTTTTAGACCCCGAATCCGTCATTCACACCGAAGGCTCTCAATGTAGTACTAAGCTAAAGCTTTTACTTGAATAATCATGAGAGTAATATCAAGAAAAACTCTTAGGATCAATATCTATTTTCAAATGACAAAAAGCAGGGATTTTGATTAAACTTAACCATGTTTGTAAAAATTTTTGTAAATTAAATTTCCTATCCACTATGATTAGAATACGGTAACGAAACTTTCCTGCTAATTTAAACATCAATGCACTAGATGGTCCGAGTATTCTAGCTGAACTTTTTGGTGCAATTGCAACTAGAGTTTTGGATATTTCAAGCACTTTATGCTCATTTTTTCCAGACAAAATTATTGATGCCATTTTGGTGAAAGGAGGCATATTCTCTGCTTGCCTTGTTTTAAGTTCATATTGTAAAAACTGATCTCCTCCATTTTTTATATAACTAAATATAGCATTATCTGGATAATAAGTTTGCATTAATACTAGACCTTTTTTATCTTCTCTTCCTGCCCTACCTCCTACTTGGTGAAGTAGTTGATAATTGCGTTCACTTGACCGCAAGTCTCCACTACTAATAGCCCCAAGATCAGCATCAACAACACCTACTAAAGTAAGGTTAGGAAAGTGATAACCTTTAGTAATCATCTGAGTACCAATTAGAATATCAACCTCAGAATGCTCCATTTTATATAGTAATTCGCGGATCTTTTCAGGTTTTTGGGCATAATCTTTGCTAATTACCGCAATTTTACTATCGGGAAAAAGATGCCTAGTTTCTTCTTCAATTCTTTCAATCCCAGGACCACAAACAGTTAAAGAGTCTTCTTCCCGACAATCAGGACAAAAAATATGAATCCTACTTTGATAACCACAATGGTGACATTCAAGTTTTTTGCTAGATTTATGTACCACTAACCAAGCAGAGCAAGAATTACAAGTAAAACGATAACCGCAAAGTTTACATAACATCAAAGGGGCATAACCCCTACGATTCAAAAATAATAACACCTGCTCTTTGCTTGCTAGCTTTTTACCTATTAATGCTATTAATTCCTTAGATAAGTAAGAATTTTTTGATAATTTCTCCTTTTTCATATCAATTATTTGAATTTCTGGCAAAGTTGCCTCCTGGTAACGATTTGACAATTCAATTAATTGATATTTATTGGTACTTACGTTATAAATTGTTTCAATAGACGGAGTAGCCGAGCATAATACTACTTTTATTTTGGATAAGCTTCCCCGCAATACCGCTACATCGCGAGCATTATATAATATACCATCATCTTGCTTATAAGAACTATCATGCTCTTCATCAATAATAATTAATCCAAGATTACTATACGGTAGAAATAGACTACTTCTAGCACCAATTATAACTTTAATTTCATTGTTGAGCAAACCTCTTAAAATCATCTTTTTCTGAGCTTTAGTAATCGCAGAATTCCATATTACTGGCTGAAAGCCAAAGCGTACTGTAAAACGATTTATAATTTGCTGACTTAAAGCAATTTCTGGTAACATGATCAATATTTGGTTACCTTGCTTCAAATAATCAGCCAATAGATGAAAGTAAATTTCTGTTTTACCTGATCCGGTTACTCCCTTAATAATTGATGGTTTATCCGATTGACTTAATAGAGAAAGTGCTCCTTGTTGCTCTACTGAAAGAGTTGGTAAAATAAAATCTTTGTTTAATTCTTGATGCTTTATTTTTATAGGTTGCTGGGCAATATCGATCGGCAAAGTCAACTTAGCAACTGAACCAAGTGAAGTCATATAATAATTAGCAGCCCATTTAATTAAATCTAATATTTCCTGATTAAACCTAAATTCAAGTGGCACTTTTTGTTTAATAGATTTGATTTTACTAGTTCCCTCTGAAACTTCAGTATCTAATTGCCAAACTATACCCGTTAATTCTTTATTCCTAAATGGGACAACTACTAAATCTCCTATAGCTAATTTTAATCCATTTGGAATTAAATAATCCAACGGGAAAAGCTTAGCTAATGGCAATAATATTTTTGCAACTTGCATTGAAATTCATTTTCAGGTCATTTGAGTATACCATATACTATACACTAATTAGCAGAAGCACTAATAAAAAAATATAATAAATTCCTAGTAATATTCTAATTTTTAGTTTAACTTGTATAGCGATTTAAAATATTATGGTTTTTATGGAAGATATTAACTATTGGGACAACTCAAAGTATGAATATTGTCAGTATGCTACTAGGCTATTGAACAAACTCTGTAAGATAAATGAGGAAGTAAACCGACCAATAAATATTGACGAAGTTAAAAAAGCTATTTATTACGCCAAAAAATATCACGGCAGTCAAATGAGACAGTCTGGCGAACCCTATTACTCGCATCCAATTGAAGTAGCGTATATGGTAGCGGAATATGCAGCATCAGAAATTCCACGCTATTTCAGAACTGATATGATTGTTACCAGTATACTGCATGATACTATCGAGGATACAAAACTGACCGAAAAGATGATTGAATATATTTTTGGAAGTGTAATAGCTAGTCAAGTAGAAGCTTTAACTAGGGTTAAACCTCACGGCAAGATTAGCTCCAAAGAGATTTTAAATTTATTATATCAACAAAAAAAATATGATGTAGCATTTATTAAAATTTTTGATCGAATTCACAATTTACAAACTATAGGAATTAAGTCACCTGAAAAAGCTAGGAAGATTATTGAGGAAACTATAGAAGAATTTATACGTCTAGCTATATACTTAGAAGCAATTGGTTTAGAAAAAAAACTAATAGAGCTATGTTATCAATATTTACCTACTATATCATCTAAGCAATATTTGCTACAGAGTCTACATAATTTTTCTTTTCAGAAAGATTTCCAGCATCTTTCTCGAGTTTAATAAAATATGATAATCCATATGCACAACCTACAATTGTTGGGATTGTAATAAAATACAATCCCCAATGACTAAAATAATCTGTTAAATACACAAGGCTAACAGAAGTAATAAGATATACTAAAGCTCGGGATGCAGCGTATATCGCGCTAGTATAAGTAAAACGTTTAAAGATTGGAAAATGCTTAAAGAATATTGCATTAGCTGGTGATGCTTCGCATGCAGTAAATAATAGTAAAGACTGAATTATCAATATATCAAAGCCAGTTGTTGCATTATTCAATAAATATGGAATCATTAGGAAATATATGGAAACTAAAATTAATCTTATCTTTAATATCACTAGTGGATGATATTTATTGGTGAAATACAGCACAAAAATCATGTTTCCTAGTAATATAGCAGATACAATAAAGTTATTGTAAATAATTTGTTCGGCTGTATAGTGAAATGAATATTTTAAAATATTAGCACAATGTATATAAGTAAAATAAAAAATTACTGGCCATATACAATCTACTAACAGTAAACTTATTGTTGTTTTCCAATTAGTTTTTTCTTGAATATTGAGAGTATCTTGCATTACATGTTCAACGTCAATGTTAGATCCTATACTTTTTAACTGTTGAAAAGTTTTGTTTAATCGACGTTTAGCGTCGGCAAATTCAGGCGTTTCTCGCAACGTTGTCCTAGCAATCATACCAACTAATGCCACACCTGCACCAAACCAAAAAGCCAGTCGCCAATTAAGAGCATAAGAAATAACTAGAGAGGCTACACCTAGAGCAGCAAACCCTCCAAAGGCAGCACAAAAAACTATTATAGCTACAGACACATATCGTTTTGGTGGTTGTAGATATTCTGTTAGATATAATTGAGCTCCTGTGATTTCCCCCATAGAAGTCATACCTTGTACAATACGACATATTGTCACCAGCCAAGCTGCAGTAATCCCTATTTGAGCAAAAGTTGGCAAATTAGCCATGACAAAACAAGATATTGCCATTAAAAAAGTTGTAATGACTACAGATGCTTTCCTTCCTACATTATCGCCTATCCAACCAAATATTAATGCACCAAATGGTCTAAGCAAGTAAGTAGAACAAAAAGCAGCGGCTGAAAGAAGAGTAGCCGTATGTGGGTCAGTTTTTGGAAAAAACAACTCATTAAGCAATACCGCCATATGCACATAAAGCATTAAGTCAAAATATTCAAGAAATGTCCCTATTGAGAGTAATCCAACAACCTCTTTTTGTTCTCTAGTCAAACTAGTATGTTTTTGCATAACCTTATTATCTGCTTGAATAATTTTGCTCATATAGTTGTTTAAACCTCACTGTTATGTTATCTATAGTTAGCTATAATAATTACTTGCTTCAATAATTATTATATGCGTCACAATTAGAAATCAGTAATACAAATAATAAAGCAGAAAAATAATTAATCAAATGGTTTAACAATAACCATAACAACAGCCACTATCATCAATAGTGCTGGTACTTCATTAATGATACGATAAAATCTTTCAGAATGATTATTTTTGCCTTCAACAAAATTCTTCCTCCATCTAGCTAATAAACCATGAAAAATAGTGATACCTAGAACTGCTGTCATTTTTACGTAAAACCATGTTCCTAAAGCTACTAATCCATATATATAACTGTTAATTATACCTAAGGTATAAGTGCTGATCATAGCCGGATTCATAATGATTCTGAGTAACCTACTTTCCATTAACTGAAACATCTTGTCAGTTTCACTACCTACTACAACTTTAGTGTGGTAGACATATAATCTTGGTAGGTATAGTAAACCTATCATCCAAGAAATTGCTGATACAAGATGGAATGCTTTAAACCATAAATAATAACTAGCCATTAATTTTATCCCTTTACTTAGTTTTTTAAATTACAAGGACACATAGTAAAATTATAAGGACATATTCTTTTATTAATTGAACTACATATCAAATTTTTTGTATCGAAACTATAATTAACTAAATTTGATACCATTTTAGTTATACTGTTGATGAACAATTTATTTGTTCCAAGAGCAGGAGTCCTAATATATTCTATCTTGTACTTACCAGCAATCTTTCTATATTCAATGTCTAATTCTACCAGTGTTTCAACATGTTCTGATACAAATGCTATTGGGACTATTATAAGAGATTTATCTTCTTTTCCTGCTATCTCAATTTCATCCTCCGTATTAGGTTTAAGCCATTCCACTGGACCAACACGACTTTGATAAGTTATTTTATAATCTAAATTATCTATGCTAAGCTTAGATACCAAACTTTCTACGGTCTTTTCAATCTGCCACTGATATGGATCTCCTGCTTTTATTATTTTTACAGGCAGACCATGAGCTGAAAATAATATACGAAAGTTTTTTTTGTTTTTCAATTTTTTAAATGATTGCTTTATTAATGATAAATGAGCTTCAATAAATTCGTCATCGATAGGGTAGCAACAAATAGTTTTAATATGTCGGGAATATTCACTTTTATTTTTATAAAGAGAAGACATAAAATCTTTAATCGAAGATCCAGTAGTGGTGCTAGAAAAATGTGGGTATAATGGTAACAATATTATTTCTGAAGGGTTATACTCATTTATTTTTCTTACCGCTTCTTCGGAATCAGGATAAGAATAACGCATTGCTATAAAAATCTTAAAATCCTCATTCAGAGTTTGTTTTAACTTCTCTGTAATAGCATCTTTTTGAGATTCTGTTTCTTGTAAAATAGGCGAATTATTACCTGCTAGAGAATATATTTTCTGAGATTTTTTATTTCTAGTAATTGATATTATCTTAGCAAGAATAAACCTTAGGGGATTTGGCAAGTTAATAATTGCCTTATCATAAAATAAGTTAAATAGAAATCGTTTGACTGAGTTTAAGCTATTTGGTCCACCAAGGTTAAAAAGTACGATGGCTATTTTTTTTTGAGATATTTTAGTATTTAAATTCTCTAACATAATTAACTAAAAACTCAACATTTTCAACTGGTGTATTTGGCAAAACACCATGTCCAAGATTAAATATAAAATTTCTTTCTTTAAAATTTGCAATTATTTTACTTACCTTTTCTGCGATAATTTCTTTATTAGTAAGCAATATAAATGGGTCTAAATTACCTTGTACAACAATTTTCTCACTCCATAATTTCATGGCACTAGCTGGTACAAACTGATCTGCTCCAATAGCATCCACTCCGGTATTAACAATATATTTTTCATATAAAAGCCCAGAACCTCTTGGAAAACCTATAATTGGTAAATGTGGAAACTGTTTTTTTAAAGCTAATACTATTTTTTTTGTTGGTTGCACTACAAACTGATCATATTCTGCTTCTTCTAATATCCCTGCCCATGAATCGAATAATTGTACTAAGTCTGCCCCAGCTTTTACTTGTTCCTTTAAATGAATAATAGTTTTTTCAGTAATAAAGTCTAGAAGTTCTTGTGCTAAGTTATTATTTTCATAAATAAATTTTTTACTTGTTTCAAAACTTTGTTTGCCTCTTCCTTCAAGCATATAAGTCATTACCGTCCATGGACTACCGGCAAAACCTATCAATGCAGTATCAACTGGTAATTTTGCTTTAGTTTTATTGATTATTTCATAAATTACATTTAGTTTTCCATTAGAATTTCCTTCAAGATATTTAAAATCTTCTTTTGATTGAAATTTACGTAATATTGGTCCTATATTTTCTTCAAATTTTACATCCCATCCAAGTGCATCAGGTAAAACCAAAATGTCAGAAAAAATTATAGCAGCATCAAATCCATACCTTCTTATTGGTTGTAAAGTCACCTCTACAGCCTTATCAACATTATAACATAAATCTAAGAAACCACTAACAGTTTTTCTTATTTTTTGATATTCAGACAAATATCTACCAGCTTGACGCATTAACCAAATAGGTACAAGATCATTTTTTTTCTTAAAAGTTTGTAAAAGCTGATTCATGAAATAACCCATAATAATATATATTTATATATATTATTTTTTTAGTTGATATAGATATTGTTAATATGTAGATTAATTATATATACACATAGTTATACACATTTTTTTATTGCTAAATTACCAGTGAAGTTTATTGATTATAATTATTACTCACATTATTCATAGGATTATTTTTTTAGTGGATAATTCATAGTGTTTTATGTGTGTAGAATGAGAAAACGTGAAAGATATTAGATATCTAGCATTTTACACACAAAATTATCCACAAAATTATTCTTTAAATTATAGAGGTTATTAACCTCTATATACGGGATATATATGGGTAGTTATTGGTTACTTTTAATATAGAGATTAAAATATGAATAAAAATTATCCACAAAGACTAATAAACTATGAATAAGCTGATTATTCACTTAGTTTCAGACTCTTCAGTGCAAACAGTTAAACATGCAGCTAATACTGCTTTGTCACAATTTAGCAAAATTGAGTCAAAATTATATCATTGGCCAATGTTAAGAAATGCAGAATCATTAAATGAGGTTTTGAAAAAAATCAAGATGAAACCAAGCATTGTATTATACACTATTTTAGATCACGAACTAAGAAGAAATTTAACTAAATTTTGTTATGATTTAAAAATTCCTTGTATCTCTGTTGTAGGTAGAATTGTAAAAGAAATTTCAGTTTTTTTAGGTGTAGAAACAGAAGAAAGTTTAGTTTATGATTATAAATTTGATGAAGGTTATTTTGATAAGATTCATGCTATTGATTATACTCTTAGACATGATGATGGTCAGATGACTAGTGAATTAGATGAAGCTGATATTATTCTGATTGGTCCTTCTAGGACATCAAAAACTCCAACTTCCGTATATCTAGCATATAATGGATTTAAAACAGCAAATGTACCTTATATTCATGGTTATCCGTTTTTAGACTTGTTAGGCAGCATTACGAAACAGCTTGTAATTGGTTTGATTATTAACCCAACTCGGCTAATTGAAATAAGAGAAACTAGAATGCATTTGTTACAGATGAGTGATAATACTAATTATACAGATTTTAAAACAGTCCAAGAAGAATGTATGCAAGTAAAACAAATTTGCGAGCAACAAGGGTGGCCAATAATTGATGTTTCAAGAAGATCTGTAGAAGAAACTGCTGCTGTAGCTATGAAACTTTATTATGATCGTAAGAAATATGTTCTTAACAATTTAAATACTAACATTTTTAAGTAAACTTAAAGCAGTCATTTACAATAAGAATATTACTTAGTATGATTATAATTGTTAAAACACAGGGATGTTATCGCCACGTAGGTAGAGGAATCTAGAAAAATAGCAGGCTGTTGAGTATTATGCCTCATAGTTAAAAAAAACAGCTTCGTTGTTTACCTAGATCGTCACGGCATCTAAAGAGCCTTGCTATGACGATTATAGAAAAATGTAGGGTCCTATGATTATGCTTACGCGGGGATGACATCGAAGGTGTTTTTTATTCGGTATTTAATAATTCAAAAAATAAGAGATTATGGCAAGTAATATAACAGATGATTCTTTTAATAAGGAAGTTTTAGAGTCCACCACACCTGTATTAGTTGATTTTTGGGCTGAATGGTGCGGACCATGTAAAATGTTAACACCTATTATTGAAGAATTAAGTAAGGAATTAGTGGGCAAAATAAAAATCGTTAAAATGGACATAGATCAAAATCCCAATATACCTTCAAGTTTAGGTATTCGTAGTATACCTACAATGATTTTGTTTAAAGATGGGAAACAATTAGCTACTAAGACTGGAGTATTCCCCAAAAATGTTATTGAAGAATGGATTAACTCTTCAGTAAAAATATAAATCATATTTTTAACATATGACGTCTAAACTAGTATTTATAGAGATATCTGATGGTTGTGTAGAAGGAATCAATAACCAACAAAGGGTAGAAAGTTTAAGACACTTTTTTATTAAAGGAGGTAAACTTTTTCCTTCGTCAATTCCTATCTTAAATAATATAAATCTTTCCTGTCAAAGAGGCGAAAAAATTGCCTTTATTGGTAGCAATGGTTCAGGTAAGAGTTCTTTGCTTAAAGTAATTGCTGGAATTTATCCATTAAAGTTTGGAAAAATTAAAGTTCATGGTAACTTTGCCGCCATTATTGAGATGGGAGTAGGTTTTGAATTAGAGCAAACTGGCAGAGAAAATATCAAAATGCTTATGATTTATAATAATATGTTAGGTAAGTACAGTAAAGAACTGGAACAAGAAATTATAGATTTTTCTGAGCTAGGGAATAAAATAGATTTACCGGTAAAAAATTATAGCTCTGGTATGTTATCAAGATTGGCTTTTTCTGTATCGGCTTTTCAAGATTCAGATATTCTTTTACTAGATGAAGTTTTTGCTGCTGGTGATAGTCATTTTATTGAGAAGTCGACCAATTTTATGAAAAACAAGTTACAAAATATACCTATTCTAATATTAGTAAGTCATCAAGAAAATATTATTAAGGAGAATTGCAATAGATGTGTGTTATTAAAAGAAGGTAGTATTATCGCAGATGATAATCCAAATGAAATACTAAAAATTTACAATAGTGGAAATTATTAATGATAAAGTATTTTTTTTCCAAGAAATATTGGTTGTCAGTGGTGTTATTAACCCAAGCTTCTATATCTCGTCAAAATAAAGATTCTTTTTTAGGTTCGTTATGGGGTTTAGTACAACCTTTCGTACAAATAATGATCATCTCATATTTTTTTGGATTTTTACTTAAGTTACCAAGAGAAGCAATGATTATGAACCTGGTCGGTGGTTTACCGTTATGGACATTTATTGTTAGTAGCTTAAATATATCATCAAATTCATTAATTAATCGTAGTGGTATTATAAAAAAGGTAATAATTTCTAGGACTATCTTTCCTATATCGGATAGTTTAACACAAGTTTATACCCTAATTTATTCGTTTATAGCTATGTATATAGCTTTTATTATTTTATATCCCGAAAGATTCAGTATATATATACTTTTCGTGCCAGTTCTTGTATTACCTTTGGTTATTTCTGTAATTAGTAGTTCTATCGTATTTGCATTTTTGACTCCTTATATACGTGATGTTCCACAGGTATTAAATTTGATTTTGAATGTTGCATATTGGACTATACCAATAGTATACCCATATTCTATGGTACCAGAATCAAAGAAAATATTTTTTGAAATTAACCCCCTTTTTCTTGTAATAAGACCAGTTCAATTCTTAGTAATAGAAGGAGTACTGCCAGATGTATTTATGATTATAAAATCCTTTATTATAGCCGGTATTGTTTCATGTTTCAGTTATCTTGGCTACAGATTTTTTTCTAAAAATGTCATATATTATATATAGCTAATCTAAAGAAGGTTTTAGCTATATGACACTTGCTTTTGGTTTAGATTTTATAGATCTGAATAGATTAGAAGGCTTAAAAAAATTAGATGAAATTTTTCTAAGTTTTCTGCGTAGCCATAGTTATTCTCTTTATGAAATTATTTTATCATTAAGGGCTAATCCTGATCAAGTTGATCAAAAATATTACTCGGATTTTTTATTAGAAATTTCGCCTGTTTTTGATGATTTTCTAGCTAAGTTATTTGGTATTGAACAAGAAATAGCCAATCTGAGATTTAGTCATAAAGAATTTGATGTAATTTATGAATGTAAGAGAAAGTTCATCCAGCGTGTTGCGGTAAGAAAATATCCTCCTGAAAAACTAAAAGAGATTGATTTTGATAGTGTATCAATTTTTTTAGAAAAACTTTTAGGAGAGGAGTTTACCCAAGACAAGTTTGCTCGTCAAGTAATAAAATGGCAATTAGATGATGAAAAATATGCTTTTGAGTTAGATATAGCAGCAAAATATGCTGCCTTTATGGTTTATAATATATCTCTTGCAGGAGTAGAGTTTCAAAGGAGATTTAATGAATCTGAAAGTATATTATTTTCTTTACCAAATAAAACAGATAAAGATAATTTAATAGATCTTAATAAGGTAGCTAAATATAAAAAACATGTAAGAGTAGGGTTTGATTGTTTAAATCCTATATCTAATCTAGATACAGTCTTAAATGCTACTCACTATTGTATCTACTGTCATAAACAGGGAAAAGACTCGTGTTCTAAAGGGTTATACTCGAATGATTCTGCGAATATACTACCGACTACGCCGTCAAAGTCGGGCTGTCCGCTGAAGCAGAAAATCTCTGAGATGAATTATGTAAAGTCCAAGGGATTTAATTTAGCTGCTCTTGCTATTATTGTCATTGATAATCCAATGGTGGCTGCTACCGGTCATAGGATTTGTAATGATTGTTCTAATGCTTGCATTTATCAAAAGCAAGAACCTGTAGATATTCCTCTTGTTGAATCTAATATTTTGGAAACTACTTTGCTTCTACCTTACGGGGTGGAAATATATTTATTACTTACCAATTGGAATCCACTTAACATTTTTGCTCTGATGCCAAAGCCCCCAACTAATTACAAAGTTTTAGTAGTGGGTCAAGGACCAGCCGGGGTTAGTTTAAGCCATTATTTATTACGAGACGGACATACTGTAGTAGCTATAGATGGCTTAAAAATCACCCCATTACCTTTTGATATTAACAAGCCTATTAAATATTGGTCTGATTATAAGAAAAACTTATCAGAAAGAATACCTGAAGGTTTTGGAGGAGTAGCCGAGTATGGTATTACTGCAAGGTGGGATAAAAATAATTTAACTATATTACGTCTGATACTGGAGAGAAACAGTTATTTTAAGCTTTTTGGTGGTGTAAGTTTAGATAGTAATATAACTATGGAGCAGGTATTTCATTTAGGATTTGATCATGTTGCTTTGTGTGTTGGAGCTGGTAAGCCCAAAATTGCTCAAATGAAAAATTTTCTTGCAAAAGGTGTGAAAACAGCCTCCGACTTTCTAATGACATTACAATCAGGAGGAGCTTTTTTAGAACAATCTAACACTAATTTGCTTATTAGGATGCCTATTATTATCATTGGCGGAGGACTGACCTCTATTGATGCAGCAACTGAAAGTTTAAATTATTATAAGTTACAAGTAGAAAAATTTCTAAAAAAGTATGAATTGTCAGTTGAGGAGAATGGGAAAAATCATACAGAACAAAATTGGACAGATGAGGACAAATTAATAGCCGAAGAATTTATCTCGCATGCAAAATTATTTAGGCAAGTACAAGATACAGAAGCTGTAAAAAAAATCCTCGATGAACTAGGTGGAGTAACAATTTGTTATAGAGGAAAATTAAAGGATTCTCCTGCTTACAAGTTAAATCCTGAGGAAGTTATGTATGCTATGGCTGCAGGTGTAAATTTTGCTGAAGATATGATACCTTTAGGCATTGATGTTGATCAGTATACTTACGCTGAATCAATAGAATTTGATAATTTAGGTATAAGGAAAAAATTTAAGGTAAGGACTGTACTTATGGCAATAGGTACGCATAAAGATAATAGTTATTTGGAAAATCATTCGAGTATAACAGACTTCCTGCATAAGTCAAAAATAGTTGAGGAATTTTTAGGAGAAACGAAGCCGAGTACCGCAGCGTACACAGGCGTACGTGAGGAGTACAGACGAGTTTCGGCAACAAAATTACCAACTAGATTGACTTATGCAGGAAGTATAACATATTTTGGTGATTGTAATCCTCAATACTCTGGAAGTGTGGTTAAAGCCTTAGCAAGTAGTAAAGAGGGGTACAAGTTTATTGGAAAAAAACTTATCAAAAATAAACCAAGTTTTTTTGGTAATAATCTAGATTTCTTCGTTAAACTAGATTATTTACTAGCTAGCCGTATCAAACGGATTAATACTCTATCTTATAAGATAGTAGAGCTGGTAATACATTCTCCTATCGCTGCTCAAAATTTTCAACCGGGGCAATTTTTCCGTTTACAAAATTATTCTAGTGATATTTCAAAAATTATCGAACCATTGGCTGTCACTGGAGCTTATGTTGATTCAGAAAAAGGGTTAATTCATTTGATAGTTTGGCAAAATGGTAAATCAAGTAAATTATGTAGATATTTATCGCAAAATGAATTAGTAGTACTAATGGGACCTAGTGGTAAGCCAACTGAGATATTAAAGGATAGTAATGTAGTGCTTGTTGGTGGAGGAGTTGGAAATGCAGTTTTATGCTCAATAGCTAAGGCTCTTAAAAATAATAATTGTAAAATTATATATTTTGCTGGTTATAAAAATTTACAAGATAGGTTCTATCAAGACAGAATAGAAGAAGCAGCCGATATAGTAGTTTGGTGTTGTGAAGAAGGTATTTTATCAAAAAATAGGGCGGAAGATATTAGTGTTAAGGGCGATTTGGTGTATGCTATAATGGGGCATTGTTACCTTTGGAAAAATTTGAGCATAGATAGGATAATAGCTGCGGGTAGTACAGAAATGATGGAAGCTATAAAAGATATAAAAGATGATTTTTTTGGTAAAAAAACTCAACTAATAGTAAGCATTAACTCTCCTATGCAGTGTATGATGAAAGGTATTTGCGGACAATGTATTCAGGGAGTCACAGACGAAAGGAAATATATTTTTACTTGTGCTTGCCAAGATCAAGATGCAAAAATAGTTGACTTCACAGGGTGTAAAAGTCGTTTAGAACAAAATTCTCTCCAAGAGAAAAATTAAAATGACAAAAATATATAGATATATAGACTTACCAATTGCTCTAATATACTCAAATGATTTGAATATATTATTGGTATCAGATGGGGACTTTTTAACAGGTTTATATTTTGTAGGGCAAAAACATATGCCAATTTTAGATAGTAGTTATCATGAACAGCAAAATTGCAGTATATTCGATCAAACTTACCAAGAGCTAACAGAATACATAAATGGTACTAGAAAAGAATTTACCGTACCTTACCGTTTCATGGGGACTAATTTTCAGGAGAAAGTATGGTCTACCATCTCTGCCATCCCATATGCTAGAGTGATGAGTTACAAGGATATTGCAAATTTAATATTTGCTCCTAAATCTGTACGTGTAGTAGCAAACACTGTGGCACGCAACACTTTGTCAATTATAGTACCGTGTCATAGGGTTATAGGTACTGATGGTAGACTAACTGGTTACGCTGGAGGACTTGAACTCAAGAAAAAACTTTTAGAATTAGAAGAAAGCTATAAGGATATGATTATACTTTGACCTTTATCGATAAAAATGATAAAATAGACCTAGAAAGGTGTTAATAACCAGCTTGAACAAATATACAAAATAATTATTTTAGATAAGTGATAATAATATGAAAATTTCAGCAAATGCTATTAGGGCTGGTAACATTATAGTGTATAATAATGATTTATGGGTTGTGAGCAAAACACCTGAACATACCAAACCTGGTAAAGGTGGGGCTTATGTGCAAGTAGAGATGAAAAATTTAAAAACTGGTACAAAACTTAATGAGCGTTTTAATTCATCCGATTATGTTGAAAAAGCACAGCTTGAGAATAAGGATTTACAATTCCTATATTTTGAAGGTGATGACCTCGTGTTAATGGATAATGAGACATTTGAGCAAATTTTAATTAATAAGGCAATTCTTAGCGAAAGATTGCCATTTCTTGAGGATAATATGGTACTCAAGGTACAGTTTTATGAAGAAAAAGCTTTAAATACTGAATTACCGCAAACCGTTATTGCTGAAATTATGCAAACTGATCCTGTAATTAAAGGCTCTACGGTAACATCTTCTTATAAACCAGCGATTTTAACCAATGGAGTAAAGGTAATGGTACCGCCTTATTTAGTTACTGGGGAGAAAATAGTTATAAAAATTGAAGATATAAGCTTTGTTGAGAGAGCAAAGTAATATATACTTAGGTAGAACTTTAAGAGTTAAGGTCATTGTCTCTGAAGATTAAAGCTGCCTAGTTACTCATGTACGCACAGCTAGCTCGACTTTGCTATTGCCTCTTGAAGTTATACTATCGTCTATCATCAACTTTTGAAGTCATATATAGCTTATGCAGCCTATAACTAACTTACTTATTACTGCATCATGTAAAGCTGTTAAGTTTTTGAAGAGAGATTTTTTAGAGCTGGAAATGCTTCAAAGATCTAATAAGGGAAACTATGATTTCTGCAATAAATCTTATATTAAAACACAAGATTTATTACGTAATGAGTTGCAAAAATATACAAGTTCTTTATTTTTTCCAGAGGATAAGTTTGAATTAGATAACACTTCTGAGATGGTTTTATTAATAAATCCGCTTGATAGTTTGAGTAATTTAGAAAAAAGTATACCATTTTTTGCTGTATCTATAACGTGTTTAAAAAAGATTAATAAAATTTTAACCACGGTTTGTACTGTGATAAATTTTCCAGCTCTTGATGAGATTTATTATGTTGAGAAGGGAAAAGGGGTATGGGTAGGAAATAATACCACTAATAATAGTGGTAGATTAAGGGTTTCTGCTTGTTCTAGTTTTGATAATTTTCTAATTTCTACTGACGATTTTAACATAAACCCAGTTTTTTTGAAAAATGCTAGGGTTTTTGGTTCTCATTGTTATGGAATTCTATTACTTGCAGCTGGTAAGATTGATGCTGTTTATTTTTCATCATTAAATTACACTTTAAAAGCTAGTTTTGATTTAATTGTCCGAGAATCAGGTGGAGCAATAATAAATAATGACAAAACGTTTGTTGCTACTAATTATGAACTTTCCGAGAAATTTAAACATCTATTATTTGAAAAAACGTCAATGAGTAGTTAATTTTTGTTGCCAAAATTTTTTACTTTTATTTTTTTGTTGTATCATATACAATTTTGTTAGGGATAAGTTTTTTAGCATAGTACCCTACATTTTTTATATAATCACTATTAAAATGGTTGCTGATCGTCTATTAGCGAGGAGTCGCGAAAAAGCGGCAACGTGGCAATCTAGGATACGCGAAGCGTTACTCTAAAAAAACAGCTCCGCTGTTTACTTTGGATCGCCACGGCATCTAAAGAGCCTTGCTATGATGATTATAGAAAAATGTAGGGTACTATGGTTTTTTAGGATTAAATCTTGAAATCCCTAATATTATTCTAATAATTTAATGTTATGTTATGAAAAAGTTTAGTGTTAATTGTGATTTTGGTGGACAAATGGCACCGTTTACTATATATGTAGGGCAACCTGAGCCGGGGCATCATCCCTTGCATTTTCAGGATGACTGGTTATCAAAGCAACGTGGTGGGAAAATACCAGCTGAGGTCATGGATGCGATAACTAAACTGCAAGAACTGGCTAATAAGAATAATGTTCTGCTGGAAGAATTGTGTGTGTATGCTCTTGGTTCTGCACAAGAAGAGGATGATAAATCTGAAAAAAGTGAAGAATCGGAAAGTGATAATGACGACCAAGATAGTAATAATGATGTTAACGGTGAGACTGCTAGTTAACCTGAGTTCGATGTATATTGCTATGATTTCAAGAGTTGGGTAGACGATAGTATAACTTCAAGAAGAGCTAGGCAGCAGCAAAGTCGAGCTGCTAGGTGTACATGAGTAACGGAGCAGCCATAGTACATTTTTATGTCACTACTGTTAAGAGTCCTTACGAGCGTCATTGCGAGGGGTCGCGAAAAAGCGGCGACGCGGTAATCCAGGATATGCAAAGCGTATTAGAAGAAACAGCTTCGCTGTTTATTTGGATCGCCACGGCATCCAAAGATGCCTCGCGATGATGATTATAGAGAAATGTAGAGTACTATGGCTTACATCAAACTGAGGTTAGCTATTTATCATAATTGGCACACAATAATAATTTTGATCAGGTGGTTGTGTCTATATCAGAAGATATTACATTAATAAAATTCAGTAATGTATCTAAACAATTTGGCAAAAAGTTACCCCTTAATAATATTAATTTTACCGTTAAAAAAGGTGAGGTTACGACTTTAATTGGTCCAAATGGTGCTGGGAAAACAACAATAGCTAGATTAATCTTGGGATTAGACAGTGCCTCATCTGGTAATATAACAATTCACCCCCATCTAAAAATTGGCTATGTACCGCAGAGGCTAGATTTTGCTTCAGACTTACCAATTACAGCTGAAAATTTTTTATATTTATTAGCCTCAAATGCTACTCGCAATGATTGGCAAGAATGGAATAATTTTATTAATTTTGATAATTATAAACATCATGATATTTCAGAACTTTCTGGTGGTCAATTTCAGAAGCTAATTCTAACTGCTACCTTACTCAACAATCCTGATCTAATTATTTTAGATGAACCAACTCAATCATTAGATGTTACTAGTCAGCAAGAATTTTATCGGATTATTAATCAAATAAAAAAACGTCTAAATATTACAATTTTTATGATATCACATGACTTATTTACTGTGATGAAAAACTCTGACCAAGTTATATGTTTGAATGGACATATATGTTGTAGTGGTAAGCCTAACGATTTAGCACAGAACCAAGACTTCCTAAACACCTTGTCATCAATTGGTTTTTATGTCCATCATCATGACCATAAACATTAGATATTTTTGGCAAACTCACTTGGGCATTGCCTGCAATGAAGGATTGGTAGAAATATACCTCATGACATATTATACCCACCATTAATTGACAACGTTTCCCCAGTAATAAAACCAGCTTGCTCATCTGCTAGATACTCTACGGCTCTAGCAATTTCTTCTGGTCTACCCAACCTTTTCATTGGCACAGCTGCTATTATTTGCTCTAGTACATTAGCTGGTATCTTTTCAACCATTGATGTTTTAATATACCCAGGAGCTATACAATTTACCGTTATATTTTTAGAAGCTGATTCCCTAGCTAACGCCTTAGTAAATCCTATAATTCCAGCTTTAGCAGCAGAATAATTAGTTTGCCCTATTTGTCCTGCCTGAGCATTAATTGAACTAATATTAATAATTCGTCCGTAATTTTGATTTCGCATTTGGTTAATTACTGCACGGCACATATTAAAGCATGAGCTAAGATTAACGTTAATCACTTCTTGCCACTCTTCTTCAGTCATTTTATGCATCATCGCATCCCTAGTAATACCAGCATTATTCACTAGGACACTTACTGGACGACCAAATTCATTTTCAAGTTCCTTTATTGACCTAAAACATTCAGCATAATTTGCTGTATTCCATTGCTTAGTTTTAATAGAATAATTTTCACTAAAATCTTTAGCAGCTTGGTAATCACTATAAAAATTTGCTACAATGGTAAAGCCTCTATCCCTTAATGCTATAGTAATAGCCTTGCCTATCCCCCTTGTTCCCCCTGTAACTACTGCTAACTTTGACATAATATCTATAACTCGTCTACAGCTTCAACAGATTCTACCTCGGGGATAAAATGTTTAAGCATTGATTCAATACCATTTTTTAAAGTAATAGCCGAACTAGGACAACCTTGGCAAGCTCCACGAAGTTCTAATTTTACCACTCCATTTTCAAATCCTCGATATATTATATCACCTCCATCCATGGCAACCGAAGGACGTACACGTGTTTCAATAATTTCTACAATCTGTTGTTCGATTTCAGACATCTCGTCAGAATTATTTATGGCAGATTGACCATTTTCCCCATCAAAAGCAGTAAAACCAGCAGTAAAATGATCCATAATAATCATCAAAATTTCAGGTTTTAAAACTAGCCAATCACTTTCTTCTTCTTTAGTAACGGTAATAAAATCACTACCAAAAAATACAGATTTTACGTTATTTATACTAAATAATTGAACTACTAACCTGCTTTTACCTTTTGCCTCATCAAGATTACTAAAATGAACCGGTCCATTAGGGCTAACAGGTATGTTAGGGAAAAATTTTATCGCATTAGGATTAGGAGTAATTTCAGTTTGAATAAACATATACTTTTTCCTCGATAAAAAGAATGATCTTGATAAAAATGAATGGTACCCGCGGCCAGACTTGAACTGGCAAGGGTTTGCACCCCACGGATTTTAAGTCCGTTATGTCTACCATTCCATCACGCGGGCAAGGTCAGGTTATTTTAGACTCTATGAAGATTGCACAGACTAATAAAAAAAACGTTAAAAAGCAAGTATTTTTACTATAAAACCTCATTTCTTCTTGATTTTCATCGAGTATATAGCTAAACCGGAAAGGTTTCAGCCAAAAAACCGTCATTGCGAGGAGGCGATGAAATCGCCGACGTAGCAATCTAGAATACGCGAAACGTTACTCTAAAAAAACAGCTTTGCTGTTTACCTAGATCGCCACGGCATCTAAAGAGCCTTGCTATGACGATTATAGAAAAATGTAGGGTACTATGCCTTTCGTTACAGAATATATCATATATTTATTCTTGACTAAGCTTTTCCAAACAAATTTTTTCAGTAATTTTTTGCAATTGTTCTACCCTGCCAATTAAATACAGCAACCGCTCCTTAGTAATCCTGTAGTGTTTGTCATATCTTGCTTTAACATAAGCATCTCGGAGTAAGTCAAAACATGCTTTTTGCTCTTCACTTTCATAGGGAAATATTTTGCAAAGATCATGATAGAAAATCCGTGCAATTTGGTTTAGTTCTAATAGATCATGCAATTTAGGTTTATAACCATCAAATACTAACAAAATAGCATTATAAAAACTCTCGGTAGCTTGATGAAGTAAAAAGGCTGATTCAGAGTAATTGTCATCTTCAAAAAAAGCTTTTATTCCAATGAATAGTCCTTTTCCTCTACCAAACCAACATTCATATTCTTCTTGAGCTATTGGTTTGCGTTCCGACCATGGCAAGTCCTTAGCTTCCGATAGCACAAATTCCCCAGTATCATATAGCAAAATTCCTTCATTTCTAATATCACGAAAAAAATACTTACCTTTCGCGAGTTGGTTATTTACAAAGTGAATAGGCTCAAGTATAAGTGTCACTGATGGTTCTTTCATAGATACTAATGGATCTTTGGTAATATCTATAGGGAATTTTCTATCTAATCTTTTATATATGTTATATTTTAAGTTAATAGCTTTATATCCAGCATATTTTCCTTTTTTTAAGATCAGTAACAGATCTATATCGCTCTGATAAACATAGGTAATATGATTCTCTGTGTACACGTCTTGTACCCAATCCCCTCTAGCATATGAGCCAAATAAAACTATCATTGCTATTTTTGATTTGCCAGCAGCTAAGATTTCTTGGACAATAATGTCTAATCTTTTTTTAATAACTAATGAACGTTCAGGTAATGTGGTTTGCATAAGATTACTTTTATTAATCCATCAGATTACTATAACATAAAATAATGCTACCACTAAGAAGGCAATCGTTATAATGCAAAATATTTTAAGTAATATAATTAACCCTGTGCGGAGCTTAATACAACTAATATAATCTTCAATTACCACACGCATACCAAGCATTGAATGATAGAAAGCGGTAATAAGCAGTATTCCTAAAGGGACAATATTGTAAGGTCTTTGTAAAGTACTAACAAAATGAGTAAAACCCTCTCTAGTAGCATATTTAATAAAAAATATTAGCCAAATAGAACAAATTGCTAAAATAATAGCTGTTATTCTTTGATGCAACCAGTGACTCGAACCACTTTTTGCTGAACCAACCCCTTTAGCTTTTGCCAACTCTGTCCTTAAATTATTATTCATATAGAGGCCTTAAGTTAAATTATTATTTCACCTTACGTATAACACCCATGGCAATTTAAAAGTCATAGGGAAAACAACCTAGCGTCATTGCGAGGAGTGCGTAAGCACGACGAAGCAATCCATTTCTAATTACTTTATGGATTGCTTCAACCACTACGTGGTTTCGCAATGACGTCTTGTACTTTTCTGCAATTTTTAAATGCTATACGTAAGGTGAATCACTAATAGACACTTAGAAATTTATAAACAATAGATATCTTTCGAAACTCGCTTGTGCTGAGGAATTTGAAGGAGTCACGGAACGCAAAACCGCAGCGTACTTAGGCGTACGTGAGGATTTGAGTACCGGAACGACGTACAAATTACCAGCAGAAGTAGAGTTTCGAAAGATATCTAATATTAACAACCTGTTCTGGTTAGCTATAACAACCAAAAAACTAACATCATCAATATCGAAGCTACTACCACAAACCAACCTGTGAAGTTAATAGCCCTTATTGAAAAGCAATGTCCACTATCCCAAATTAAGTGACGCACCCCATTACATAAATGATAAAACCATGCAAAACTTATGAATATTAGAGGAATTCTAAGTAAATTACATTTAAAGCACTGTAAATATTCAGGATCAAATTTACTAAAAGCTAATAAAATAAAGCACCACGACAATATTGATAGTCCAAAAAATAAGCCTATCCCCGTTATACGATGCAAAATAGACAAAACGGAGCTTATCTGCTTTTTATATATCGTCAAATGAGGAGAAGTAGGTCTACTATTATAAATTTCCTGCTTTGTTTTTGTCATAAGTTTCTGTCATAAATTATCTATAGGTGTAATCTATATCCTAAAACAAATTCAGGATGAAGCCCCTATAACTCTAATAGCAACAGTATAAACGCTAGTTAGAAAATACTCAAGTTTTCATATTGTATTGTATTGTATTGTATTGTACAATAACTATTATACAATAATGAAGTTAATTTTATGAGAACGATGAGTATTAGTTTAAACGAGACCTTATATGATAAATTAAAATATATGATTCCTTCTAAAAAAATTAGTAACTTTGTAAGCAATGCTATTGCTAAAGAATTAGAAAAAAAGGAACTGGAACTTACTTTGGCATATAAAGATGCAGAGCAAGATAATGAACGTCAAAATTTGCTAAAAGAGTGGGATGCAATAGATGACATTAGTAAAAAATAAAGAAATAATACGAGGCAATATTTATTGGGTAAATCTTGATCCAACAATTGGAACTGAAATTCAAAAAACAAGACCTGCAATAGTTATATCTAATAATATTCAGAATAAAATATCTAGTAGAGTAATAATTATCCCCATTACCTCAAATATTAATAATATTTTTCCTTTTGAAGTAAGAGTTACAGTTAACAACAAAACTGCAAAAGCGTTAACTGATCAAATTAGAACCATAGATAAATCTAGATTGGGAGAGTTTATAGAACAGTTGAATAAAACTGAGATTATTAATATTGAAAAAGCTATTAAAGTTACTTTAAGTTTGACTTAAGTAACCTAGGTTTGATATAACAAGTTATCAGTATCATCTCTGCTCGGGTTGATGACATAGGGACTATTACTCCTTATACTTCATCTCCATAGAGTAAGGCACAACCTTTGAAAATATTTTACCAATTATTGGTACTTTAGTGATAACGTTACTTGCAAAAAAGAAAGAAGGTATTACATTACCTTTAAGCTTCATTTGATGTTTATTAGTATCAATTGTACCTTGCATTGTAAAATCAAAAAATGGTCCGGTAGCTGATGTATCAGCAATATTTATGGTATTACCTATATAACTAAATCTACCTGTCATGTTTTTAAACATGATATCCTTATTATTTAATATAAAACTCATAAAACCTGGAAAAGAAACAACCGATACCATTCTAGTAAGAAAAGGCACATCGGTGGTAACAAAGCGCTTTATATCAAATGTTCCATCTACGATTGGTATCACTTCTCCCTTTCTAGCATCATATCTTTTTGTATCAAGTGTTAGATTTATAATACCAGATTTCATTTTATTATACATACCAATACCTCTAAATAAAGCTCCAGCATTATCACAGGTAACTATCCATTGTTCTAAATCTTTTTTATCTGTAAGTAGCATTTTAAAAGATTTAGTACCAATTTTTGAATTTAAAGAACCAGAAAAACATTTGATTTTATTACAATCAATTTGTAAATTAAGCTTATCAAGCATTATATTATTTTTTAACCTTACCCTATCTACATCAACTGTTAAATGAATATTTTTTGGATCTCCTTCTTTCTCTAAGAATTGCATCATATTAGATTCAGACAAATCTAGTTGTCTTCCCTGAATTTCAGCATTCAAGCTATCTTTACCTAAAAGCAATTTCCCTACTAGATCAGTCGTATTATACTTCATTACAGGTAAAGTAACATCATACTTATCTTCTGCTACTTTAACCTTACCAACTATTTTTAAGTTATTTTCTCCCGAAAGATTAAAATCAATATCACCATTTAGGTTATCATGTAACTTGCCAGTTAAAGTAAAGTTAGCTTCACTACCAAGTTTTTTATGTATAGATATTTTATCAATATAAAATTCTAAGTTTCTGAGGTTAGTATTGGCTTTAATTAAGCTTTTCCCATCTTTTTGTTCTTTATATTCAAAATCTAGAACAGTACTACCTGAGATTAATTTTAATATACCAACCTTTTGGTTATTACCCATAATGGTAGTTTTTACTTTTAATAGATTCTGATAATCATCTTGGTTATTATCAGTAACATTAACATCGATAAGTAAATTACTGTCATAGCCATTAATTTTACCTATACCGATCAAATTTACCTTATCGCCATTAAATTTTCCAGTTATTTTGGCATTTTTTAATATAATATTGTCACTAAATGCTTTTCCATTTACTCCCGTTATTATTGTAGAAATGTCATAAGTATTTTTGATAACTGGGCTAATTGGTATTATTATGCCAATTTTTGAGTTAGCGATTCCAGTAATTTTTTTAAGATCGATCCCTTGTTTTTTTATCTTGTTATAATCCTCATTTGATATGAAATCAATTAAATCGTTAACACTCCCCTTAGCATCAGCATTAACAATAAAATTTGATTTATCCACCCCTTGCCAATCAAAAGTTATTACCCCACCTGAAATAAGACTATTACTACTATATGCTTGATTTAATATGAACTTAACAGATAGCCCAGATATAGTAACATCAGTATCAATTTTTCGTAAAGGGGGATAGTCTTTATCATATTGATATTCAAGATCTACAACATGCAGCTTAGCCTTCAATGCAGTTTCTAAGGAAATATTCTTTTCTAAAGAATTTTTATCAAAATTAAAATCAAATTCTCCATTTCTAATATAACCACCTTTCATATATTCCTGTAGAAATAAAATTACTTGATTATCAGGAATAATTTTCTCAGCAATTTGATAAATCATTATAGGAATATTCTGAGCATTACCACTTGCTTGAATTATGCTACCATCCAATACACTATTGAATAATAGATAGGCTTTATCACCAAACTCTAGTTTGCAATTGATCGATTTCTTAGAAGCTCTAGAAATTTTACTGTTATAGGAACAAAATCCTTCACCATCAGGTAATTTCTCACCATAACTATCAAGCAAAGAGACATTTTTTATAGGCCCCAAATTTAACTGTGTTGCAATCTTATTTTTAAAAAAATCTACAATGGAACTAGCAGATATTTTGGCATTTATTACTAGTTGATTATCTTTAGAGATTAAGGAAAAACTATCTATATCAATAGTACTAAGAATTAAAGGCTTGGTTGTTATATCATCAATAATAAAACTGATTTTGAAATTAGTAATTTCGCCTTGGGCGTTATTTGCTAAATCCATAAAGATTTTATCGATTGATAGAATATTATTTCTTACTTGTAAGTTACCTATCCGTATTTTCATAGCTTTTTTATCAAGGATAAATTCTATTACCTTCTTAATTGGCTTATCTAAATATCCTTTACTACTACTTAATATTAATAAAGTTAAAATTACTACAACTGTACAAACTATTATGCTTAGGCTAATAAAAAATCTTTTAATGAGCATCATCTTGTTATTTAGTACTTGATCAGTTAATATATACTTTGCAACAATATAGCACAACAAACTTGTTGCACTAAGTATATACTGAAAAAAATTTGAAAATTATTTATGAATATTAGACTTCATTTTATAGGTACTGGTTACGTTGGATTAGTATCTGGCGTAATGATGAGTTACTTAGGACACGACGTTACTTGCTTAGATACCGATATTTCTAAAATCGATCAGCTTAAAAAAAATATTTTACCAATTTATGAACCAAAATTAGCTCAGTACCTACCGCCATTAGTAAAGTCTAGTAAGTTGAAGTTTACAGCCAACTACTCGGCTGAATTAAGAAATGCCCAAGCGGTATTTATTACAGTAGGAACACCACCACTACCTTCAGGGGAGGCAGATTTACAACATATTTTTACTGCTATCGATAATTTATGTGAATGGATCAACGATGATTGTTTGATTGTTATTAAATCAACTGTACCTCCAACAACATGTAACCAAATTATTGATTATTTAAAAAAAAGGAATCTTAAATTTCCTATTGCCTCAAATCCTGAATTTCTTAGAGAAGGTACTGCTGTAGATGACTTTTTAAACCCTGATAGAATATTAATTGGCACAAATAATAAACACGCAGAAGATTTATTAAAAAAGATCTACCTGCCTTTGACTACAAAGAATATATCTCTTATATGTACTGATTTGGTTACGGCAGAACTTACCAAATATGCCTCAAACGCTTTCTTAGCAACAAAGATTGCTTTTATTAATGAAATGGCAAATTTATGTGAGAGGACTGGGGCAAATATCAAAGAACTATCGATTGCTATGGGACTCGACAAGAGAATAGGTAAAGAATGTTTAAATGCTGGTCCTGGATTTGGTGGCTCATGTTTTCCTAAGGATCTCTTAGCACTTTCACAAATAGCGGAGCATTATCAATGTAACTTACAAATAGTTAATTCTGTTATAAGTAGTAATGATCAGAGAGCCTATGATATGGCGGATAGGATTGATTATATCATAAATGATAATTTGACTAATAAAAATATTACCGTATTGGGTCTTACTTTTAAGGCTGGTACAGATGATATTAGAAGCAGCCCTTCTATTAAAATCATCAAAATTCTAGTTGATAAAGGAGCTAATATTATAGCCTTCGATCCAATAGGTATGGATAATGCTAAAAAAGAGCTAAAAAATATATTTTTTGCCGATTCAGCACTTAGTGCTTGTCAAAATAGTGATATAATTGTAGTGGCAACTGAATGGTTGGAGTTTAAAGATTTAGATTGGTCGCTTATTCGCCATCAAGTTAAATCTCCTATAATTATTGATTTCAGGCATATTCTTGACGGAGATATGCTAAAATCTCTTGGGTTTAAATATTATCTTATTGGTACGCAATATGAAGTTTGATTTTATTCACTTAAGAGTACAAAGCTCATATTCATTTCTTGAGAGTGCCTTAACAATTGATCGTATAGTAGAGCTGGCACAATTACACAAAATGCCAGCGATTTGTTTAGCAGATAAGGGTAACTTATTTGGCTCACTAGAGTTTGCTCTAGCTAGCTGCAGGGCAGGAGTACAACCTATAAATGGGGCAATTGTAAACGTTGCTTTTACTAAAGATAATTTTGGTGAAATGGTGCTGATTGCTAAAGATGAGGTAGGTTACAAAAATTTACTAAAAGCAGTTAGTGCTAGTTTCACTGAAAATGATCGCAAAATTTGTAATCATATTACTTTTGATGATTTAGTTAAGTACCATGAAGGGCTTATTATCTTATCCGCTTATACTGATGGGATAATTGGTAAAAGCCTGATTGATGGAAACGAAGAATTAGCCATTTTTTGGACCACTAAGCTACAAAGCATTTTTGGTGATCGTTTCTATTTTGAGATTATGCGGCATAATTTAGCAATAGAACAATCTATAGAAGCAAATTATATAAAAATAGCCGATGACCTTGGTATACCACTAATTGCTACCAACAAAGTATTGTTTAGCGATGTTAACATGCATGATGCACATGATGTATTATTATGTATATCTGCTGGTGTTAGTAAAGAAGAGGAGAATCGTAAAAAGGTTAGTACTGGTTGTTATTTTAAATCACCAAAAGAAATGCTAGAACTTTTTAGTGATTTACCTGATGCTGTACAAAATACCGTACATTTAGCCCAAAGATGCCATTTTATGGCACATGCTAATCCACCAATGTTACCAAATTTCTCTAGTCTAGATATTAATGAAATAGATCTAATTAAGCAAAACTCCACAGCAGGATTACTATCAAGACTTGATACAAAATTTAAATGGGAAAATATTGCCATAGATAAACAGCAAGATATTAAACAACAATATCTAACTCGTCTTAATTACGAACTAGATATTATTTGTCGGATGGATTTTGCTGGCTATTTTCTTATAGTCTCTGACTTCATAAAATGGAGTAAAGAGCAAGGTATTATGGTAGGACCTGGTAGAGGCTCTGGGGCAGGTTCAATAGTTGCTTGGAGTCTTCTTATCACTGATCTCGATCCTATTAAATTTGGTCTACTATTTGAGCGTTTTTTAAACCCTGAACGTATATCAATGCCAGATTTTGATATTGATTTTTGTCAAGAACGGCGAGAAGAAGTTATTAATTATGTACGTTCTAAATACGGGGATAATAAAGTTGGTCAAATCATCACTTTTGGTAAGATGCAGGCAAAAGCTGTTATCAAAGATGTATCACGAGTTCTTGGCTTGCCTTATAAATATGCCGAATATCTAACTGAGCTTGTGCCATTTAATGCTGTTACTCCCGTTACATTAAATCAGGCTATAAAGGAAGTAAAGGAGTTGAACAACGCCGCCCATGGCAGCGGTCTATATAATTTAGATGGTCAAGAGGAGCTAATAAAACAAGTATTGGATACATCCTTAGTGCTTGAGGGACTTAACAGGCATGCTTCTACACATGCAGCGGGAATCGTTATAGCTGGCAAAGATTTAGTAGAAATATTACCAGTTTATAAAGACCTAAATTCGGATATGTTGGTAGTACAATATTCTATGAAATATGCTGAGATTGCTGGTTTAATTAAATTTGATTTTTTAGGTCTGCAAACTCTGACTGTTATTACTAAATGTCTAGAATTATTAAAACAGCAAGACATAAATATTGATTTTACTAATATGCTATTTGATGATCAAAAAACTTATGAACTACTGTGTAATGGTAGAGCTACCGGTGTTTTCCAGTTTGAAAGTAGTGGAATGCAGGATGCTTTAAGACGTCTAAAACCTGACTCCATCCAAGATATAATAGCGTTAGGAGCATTATACCGCCCTGGTCCTATGGATAATATACCAACTTATATTGCTTGTAAGCACGGTTTGCAGCTACCAGATTACTTGCATGAGATGCTTAAACCAATTTTAGAAGAGACTTATGGAGTTGTTATATATCAGGAACAGGTCTTAGAAATTGCCAAAGTAATTGCCGGCTATAGCTTAGGTGGAGCAGATTTACTTCGTAAAGCCATGGGCAAAAAAATAAAATCTGAAATGGCAGAGCAAGAAGAAACTTTTATTAAAGGTGCAATAGCTAACAATATTTCACGCCAGCAAGCAGAGTCTATTTTTACAACAGTGGCTAAATTTGCTAGCTATGGTTTTAATAAAGCACACGCCTCAGCTTATGGTGTAATATCTTATCAAACCGCCTATCTGAAAGCAAATTTCCCAGCCGAATTTTTGGTAGCTTGTTTAAATCTTGAATTAAATAATCATGATAAAATCAATCTATTCATGCAAGAAGCTAGAAATAACAACATTACTATTATTCCTCCTAATATCAATCTTTCCACTGGTTATTTTAGTACTACTCATGAAGAAGGAAAGACATTTATCATCTATGCCCTAGGTGCTATCAAAAGTGTCACAGCTACTTTTGGCAAAATATTAGCAGAAGAAAGAGTTAAAAATGGTAAGTTTAAAAATATTATAGATTTTATTGAGAGGCTATCGCTTAAATCTATTAATCGAAAATTATTAGAGAATCTTATTAAAGCCGGGTGTTTTGATACGTTACATTCTAATCGTAATCAGTTACTGTTAAGTATCGCTAAACTTTTAGCTTACGCCTCTTCCTATCATGCAGAAAAAGTTTCTGATCAATTTAGCCTGATTAAGGTAAATTCTGCAAGTCAACAAGTGTTAATTGAAGCAGAACCACTTGATAATAATACTGTCTCTTCTTATGAATTTGAAGTATTAGGACTATTCATTACGCTACATCCATTATCAAGATATCAAGATTTGCTAGCTAGGCTTAATATTGCAACATCACTTGACTTACAAAATGATAGTGGTGCTACTTCTAGTAGGCAGATAAGGATAGCTGGGGTAATACAAAAAAAAGATTCACGTATGTCATCTCGTGGAAGGTTTATAACCTTACAACTATCTGATCAGTTTGGTATTTTCGAATTAACTATTTATAGTGAAGAAATACTTAAAAATTTTGTTCACTTACTTGACATTCAATGTCTAGTTGTGGCAAACTGTGATTTGTTTAAGGATGCTGGAGGAACAAGGTTAATCGCTAAAAGCTTCACAACTATTGACGATATAATGAATGAAGAACGACTAGAGATAAAACTCTATCCACAAAATCATTATGAACTATGTCAAATCGTTGATTTGCTTAAAAACCGTATTAGCCCTGAACGTAGTAATACAAGAATAATTTTACTGCTTAAAGTGAGTATACAAGATGAATTTCAAGAGTTGGCTAGGTGTACAAGTGGTGAGCAGACTAGGCGTAGTCAAATCGTTGTTCCTACGCGAAGTTCCATCGTGCCACAACGCCAACACTTGAAAGGCAAAGGGTATATAAATAATAACTTTACTGCTCGAGTCCATTTACCAGAAATTTTATGTCTAGAAACTGAAGATTTTGAATTTTTAAATCGGTTTATGTTAGGTTCTAGTTAACCTGAATTCGATGTAACTTGTTACATCGAATTCAGTATTATATATAGAAACAATCAGGTTTGAAGCGGCTGCCCACCTGATTGTTAAAATATAATACTCCATTCAATATGTGATTTTAATAATTAAAATCACATATTGAATGATGAAAAAAGTTAAAAAATCGTCTATTAGCGAAGTGCTATTGTAAGGCTTAAACCGTCATTGCGAGAAGCCGCTGCAAGAAGCGGCAACGTGGCAATCTTGTGAAGTAGTACTCAAATCACCTAGAGGTCACCTAACAAAGGCAGATATTACTTCATGAGATCGCCACGTCGGCGATTTCATCGTCTCCCTCGCTAATAGGCGGTTCTTTGGCTAAAACCTTTCCAGTTTAGCTATAGCTTCGATTAATCCTTTAAATAAATTTAAATCTAAATCATTAGGGTTTAAATATTCAGGATGCCATTCTACTCCTATAACAAATTTGTGATTTATTGACTCAATTGCTTCAATTATTCCGTCCGGTGCTGTTGCTGCAACTTGGAGCTCCTTGCCTATTTTTCCTACTGCTTGATGATGGCTCGAGTTAACCATACAAGTTTGCTTATTTCCCGATAAGTTTGCAAGAATAGTGTTTGGTTCTATCGTTATAGAATGCGATAATGTATGTTTGGGAGCAGGCTGCTCGTGGTTAATAGTTGTAGTTACCCCTGCTTGTGACTTTATGTAATCAGGTATATGCTGGATAAGGTTGCCACCACATACTACATTTAACATCTGCATACCACGACATATTCCAAGGAATGGCATATTCTTTTCTAGAGCTTTTTGGATAAGTAGTAACTCAAAATTATCACGTTGCTCGTTGGTAGCTGTTCTATCACAAGTGAATTCTTGACCATAAAATTTAGGGTGAATATCCTCATCACCACCAGGAATAATTAGCCCATCGATAATTGACAGCATCACTTCAATTGTATCATATTGATAGGGTAGCATTAAGGGGATTCCCCCAACTTTTATCACGCTATCTGCATAATTTTGTCTAATTGCATACCAAGGAAAAGGAGCATAGGCATACTTTTCAGAATTATTAGCCAAATCTAGAGTAATCCCTATTACTGGTTTTTTTTGTATCATATTAACCTTATCGCTTTACCATGCGAGTACCACAAATCATGTCATGTAGAAACTTTTTCTCATTAGTACATATCATGCAGATAATACTTATAATCCCCAATATTACAGTACTACTTATTAGTGCTAATATAATAAATCTAATCAACGATTTTAAAAAGCTTATTCGCGTACCATCCTCGTTTATGATCTTCATACCTAAAATATAGCAACCAAGAGTTGCTTGCATTGAAGATGACTCAAATATTGGATCATATAATATTGTTAATGATAGTA
Organism: Candidatus Tisiphia endosymbiont of Temnostethus pusillus; assembly: GCF_964264675.1. Classification (NCBI taxonomy): domain Bacteria; kingdom Pseudomonadati; phylum Pseudomonadota; class Alphaproteobacteria; order Rickettsiales; family Rickettsiaceae; genus Candidatus Tisiphia; species Candidatus Tisiphia endosymbiont of Temnostethus pusillus. Next base: position 59,995 of record NZ_OZ183472.1, read on the forward strand.
TTATTGATGTCGAAATGAAAGAATCAGATAGTGTATCGGCTAGTGGAAGGTTACTTAGTAGTATCATAATAATACAAATTAGAAGAAAAATAATTAAGAAAATTCGATCCAAAACTACAGCAATAGATCTTCGCCAAAACCCACAATAGATATATTCATTCATAAAATTAGTTTCCTTTATGTGATGTTTCAAAAGTATGAAATGGTGGTGGAGATGATACTGACCATTCAAGGGTATCAGCCCCATCACCCCAAGGATTATTTGGGCATTTTTTGCCATATTTCATAGTATAAATAACAATAAATACAAAATAAAGAGCTGCAATAAAGGAAATAACTGCTCCGATAGATGATACCATATTCCAGCCAGCAAAGGCGTCCGGATAATCCGGTATTCTTCTTGGCATCCCAGCTAATCCTAGAAAATGCTGAGGAAAGAATGTCAAATTAACACCGATAAAGGTAACCCAAAAATGTATTTTGCCCATCATCTCAGGATATTGCCGCCCTGACATTTTACCAAACCAATAATAGAACCCAGCAAATGCGGTAAATAAAGCCCCAAGCGACATGGTGTAATGGAAATGTGCTACAACATAATATGTATCATGTAAAATTCTGTCGATTGCTGAATTTGATAATATTATGCCGGTAACTCCGCCAATAGTAAATAGCAAGATAAACCCTATGGAAAACAACATAGGCGTTTCAAAAGTAATTGATCCTCCCCACATTGTGGCAATCCAGCTAAAGATTTTGATACCAGTAGGTACAGCTATAATCATAGTACCAGCAGTAAAATATATTAATGCATTGTACGAAAGACCAACAGTAAACATATGGTGAGCCCAAACTATAAAGCCAACAAATCCTATAATTACCATAGCTACCACCATACCAAAATAACCGAATATCGGTTTACGGGAGAAAGTAGAGATGACCTGACTGACTATCCCAAACCCCGGTAATATTACGATATATACCTCTGGATGACCAAAGAACCAAAATAAATGCTGAAATAATACTGGATCTCCACCCCCTTCTGGTTTAAAGAAAGTAGTACCAAAATTTCGGTCAGTTAATAACATGGTTATTGCACCGCCTAGTACCGGGATTGCTAGTATCAGCAAGAAGGCAGTAACCAAAATTGACCAAACAAATAAGGGCATTTCAAATAACCCCATACCATCAGTTCTCATATTAAAGATAGTGACAATCATATTAATTGAACCAAGAATGGAGGAAAGCCCTGTAAGATGTAAGCTTAAAATAGCCATATCGACAGCAGCCCCAGGATGCCCTACTAGACTACTTAGAGGAGGATACAGTGTCCAGCCAGTACCAGCTCCTCCATCAACCAAACCTGACAGCATTAATAATATAAAAGCAGGGACAAGTAGCCAAAAACTTATATTATTTAGCCTAGGAAAAGCCATATCCGGGGCACCTATTAAAATTGGTACAAAGTAATTACCAAATCCACCAAATAAAGCTGGCATAATCATGAAAAATACCATAATTATCGCATGAGCAGTAATTAATACATTGTATAGCTGATAATTACCACCTAGTAGATGCCCACCGGGTACTGCTAGTTCTAACCTAAAAATAACAGAAAATAATCCACCAACAAGTCCAGCAAATATGGCGAATATAATATACATTATGCCAATATCTTTATGATTGGTGGAGAAAATCCATCTTTGTAACCCCTTAGGGGTTTCGTGATGATCAGATATTACTTCTGCAAGAGGTCTAATAGAGGCTTTATCTTTAAGTGTCATAATGGTTACTATTTACATTCTTTAAGTTGATCAATATCTGCACCTACTATGACTTCGATATTTCTAGTAATTTTATCATAATCCCAGTCCCACCATTTTATTTGTGCTAATTTGTCTACTATGTCTTCTGAGAATCTTTTTCTAATAATTCTACTAGGATTACCTACAGCTATAGAATAGGGTGGTACATCCTTGGTGACCACTGCATATGCTCCGATAATTGCTCCGTCTCCTATTGTTACTCCTGGCATAATGACTGAATTCGTACCAAACCACACATCATTACCAACTATTGTACTTCTAGCTTTGTTGCAAGTTGGAGTATAATTATTCCAACCTTCAAAAATAAAAAATGGATAAGTAGAAAAACCATCCATGAGATGGTTTACATCATCCATGATGAAGGTAGTTCCTTTGGCAATAGCACAAAACTTACCGATAATTAATTTACACTGATGACAACCTATAACATTATTACGTTCAAACTGTTCTGGATAGTGGCTATCATGATAGTAACTATAATCACCTACCATTATGTTAGGATTATGAATAAAATGTTTTAAAAATATAGTTTCTTTAACCTGTTTTGCGTAAAGATGGGGATAATGCTTGTTGAAATGTACCATAGTAACTCTTTTATTTAATTTATTTGAAGGCTAATTTTTTGTTAGTCTTCATATTCATAGAGAATTTTGACTTTGCCATAATCAACCAGTTTTGAAATTCTTCCTTGCTTACCACTTCAATGGCAATCGGCATAAAAGCATGGTTAATACCACAAAGCTCTGAACACTGACCATAATACACACCTTTTTTGCTAATTTTAGTCCAAGTTTCATTGATTCTTCCAGGAACGGCATCCATCTTTATGCCCAGTGCTGGTACTGCAAAACTATGTATGACGTCTCCTGCCGTAATTAGAAATTTTACCGTAGTATTTTCTGGTATGATAATACGGTTATCAACTTCTAATAATCTTTTTTGACCAGGTTTTAAGTTTTCATCAGTAATTAAATAACTATCAAATTCAATATTCTCATGATCAGGGTAGATATAGTGCCAATACCATTGATATCCTACAACTTTAACCGTCATGTCTATCTCAGGGATTTTTTCGGCAAACCGTAAAATACGGAACGATGGTACAGCAATAATAACCAAAATTATTATAGGAATTATCGTCCAAATAACTTCAATCAATATATTATGAGAGAACTTTGCTGGAATGGGATTGGCTTTGGCATTAAATCTAATACAAACATACATTAGTAAAACGAAAATAAAGACAACTATCCCTCCTGATATGAGTAGCAGGAAATTATGAAACCCTTGTAGCTCCTCCATAAGAGGGCTTGCTGGAGTTTGTAGCAACATTTGCCACGCCTGAGGTTCTGATGCTAAGCAATCGTGAGCAAATAAAAGATATAAAATTATAAATTTTTTCATAAATAATACTTAGTGGGCTTAACTCCATATGCTATAGTTAGACAATAATAAGATGATATGTAGTTTTATTAAAGTAAAAAATATGGGATGGTAAAAAAATTTGAAGAATTTATTATTAAATTATTGGAGATTCAATTATGAAAAGTGTGGTACGAGAGTTTAACAGACGAATAAGTATCAGCAAAGAATTGATGGAAGCCTCAGGAGGGGTTCTAGTATTAGGAGTTGTTACAGCAAAGGTGCAAGTAAGTTCATTAAACCAAAGCTTATGGGATTTGTTGCAAGATAGTGGCAAAAGTCAAAAAAAACATGCTCCTAAAACAATTAGTGAACTAATTCCTATTAAAGCTTTACGCGATGCTTACAAGAACTTAGGGGTAAAAGTTTCTAGTTACCCGGGCTCTAATGAAGCTTTATTAAAAAGAATTCTTTCAGATAAGGGATTATATCAAATTAATACGGTTGTAGACATAAATAATTATATTTCTATTACTTCATTACGGTCTGTAGGATCTTATGATTTATCTAAGTTATCAGGAGATATTGAATTTCGACCAGGAAAACTAGGGGAAACTTATATTGGTACTACAAAGAGGGCAATTAATCTTGAGCATTTACCCGTGTTATGTGATCAGGATGGACCATTTGGCAGCCCTACATCTGATTCAAGTAAGGCCTTAATTCAGGACTCAACAACTGATCTTATTACAATAATTTTTAGTTTTGATGGAAATCAGTTGTTACAAGAACAAATGCATGAAATGACAAGGTTATTAACACAATATGCTGGTGCTACTAATGTGCATACTTATTCGATCAAAGATGGGTTTCAAGAATTACTTCTATAATTTGAAGAATTTATTATTGACTTTAAGCAGCCTTTTGGTACGATTCGGCTACTATAGCTAACCTGATTAGCGTTGCTCCGTCATTGCGAAGAGGCGTTAGTTTAGCTATAATGAGTAGATTTTTTAAAATGATTTAAGATTACAATATGGCTGGTCATTCAAAATTTAAAAATATTCAACACCGAAAAGGTGCACAAGATAAGAAAAGAGCAAAAATTTTTACTAAGTTAGTTAGAGAAATTATTACTGCTGCTAAACTAGGGGCTGATATAAGCAATAATCCACGATTGCGAAGTAGTATAGCGGCAGCTCGTAGTCAAAATTTGCCAAAGGAGCGAATAGATAAGGCAATAAGTGCAGCAAGTGATTCGAGTAATAATGAAAATTATACAGAAATTAGATATGAAGGCTTTGCTCCTGGTGGGATTGCGATAATAATAGAGGCTTTAACTGATAATAAAAATCGTACGGCTGCGGAAATTAGAGCAGCTTTTAGCAAATTTGGTGGTAATTTAGGTGAAACTGGAAGTAGCAGTTATATGTTTGATCATCTTGGAGTAATACAATATCCGGCAAATTTAGCAACAACAGAAGCTATGTTTGACAGTAGCCTAGAGGCTGGGGCAAAAGATGTGATTTCTGAAGAAGATACATATTTAATCTACACGGATATTGAGAACTTTATGCAAGCTGTTGATTTTCTGACCAATAAATATGGACATCCTGAAGAATCTTACGTAGGTTGGGTGCCTAAAAATACCATAATTATAGAAGATAATGATAAAGCAGAGAAGCTATTAAAATTAGTGGATATTTTAGAAGAAAGTGATGATGTGCAAAAAGTTTTTGGTAATTATGAATTATCTGACGCAATTTATGAAACTATGAAAGATGCTTAATATGGATTGCCAAGTTATTGTTTTAGCTGCCGGTAATGGGAGAAGAATGGAATCTTCGTTACCAAAAGTAATGCACGAAGTTGGTGGTAGACCTATGCTTGATAGGGTGATAACAAATGCTAACAAAGTGACTAACGATATCATTTTAGTTCGTTCATTGCAATTAGAAGAATATACCTCTTCTTATAAGGAGGTTTGTAAATTTGCATTACAGCTAGAACCTCTTGGTACTGCTCATGCAGTATATACTGCTTTAGACTTAGTTGACGATAATAAAATTGTAGCAGTGCTGTACGGAGATAATCCTTTAATCACCGCAAATATTATTAATGATTTACTAGACCACCTAGTTTCTACCAATTCAGCCATTACAACGTTATGCTTTAGACGTGATAACCCGGGGCAATATGGACGAATAGTTACTGATGAACTAGGATATTTCTTAAAAATTGTGGAATTTAAAGAGGCAACGAGTGAAGAACAAGCTATAACAATTTGTAATTCTGGTATTATGGCTTTTGAAGCTGGTATATTAAAAAAATATCTACCTAGTATTTTTTTAGGTAAGGTTGATAGATCAAAAGAGTTGTATTTGACCGCCCTTGTAAAAATAGCTAAGGATAGCGGAGAAAAAGTATCATATTTGCTATCTTCAGACCACGACATAGTGCTTGGAGTAAATACTAAACAGGAGCTAGAAGAAGCTAATAAAACTATTGCTAAGTTAATGGGCAGGTAATACACACAAAATTCTTCAACGTAACTTAGCGTTTGCAATCACAATGATTTTACGCATTAATGCTACCATCGCCACCATTTTCTTTTTTCCTCTATTGATCAATTTTTCATAAAATACCTTCAGTTCAGAGTTAGAATTTCTAGCAGCCATAGCAGCTACAAACAACATAGGTCTAACAAAATTTCGACCATGACCTGTATGTCTATATCCGCTATATCTACCGCTAACCTGAATTCGATGTAACAAGTTACATCGAATTCAGTGTTATATTGTGGTCATGTTAGTTCATTTCTTAATAATTTTCATTAGACTTCTTTCGAAACTCTACTTCTGCTGGTGATTTGGACAATGATGCGGTACTCGAATCCGTAACGGAATTAGAGTACGCTGCGGTTCGAGGTGAAGCGTCTCCTTCACACCCTTGTGCACAAGCGAGTTTCGAAAGAGGTCTATTATACATTATTTTCTTTAGAAATCGATCGAAGCAAATGTATTAGTAAGAAGAATTATTATTGCTACACCTGCTATTAAAATCATGGTTGATGACATAGTGACAAGTAGGAATGGCATCTTTGGTAGTTAATGCTACTATGTACATTAACTACTGATTGCAATTATGCTACGCTGCAGGGTGTAAAGGTAATTTTATTATAGAGTAAGAATTGATTGATGGTGATATATCGAGAGTACTAAAAATTTCAACAAGGGCTGTGGTGAGGTCATGAATCATTTGGTAGGTATGGTTAGGTGTTGGGATGATTCTTAAACGTTCTGTGCCACGTGGTACTGTTGGGAAGTTAATATGCTGAACATAAATATTATAGTTATCTAGCAACATATTAGAGGCTTGTTTGGCTTTAATTGGATCGCCAATAATTATTGGTATAATATGGCTATCATTTTTAAAATAATTCACTTTAGCTTTATCAAAAGATTCTTTTACCTTGGCTATTACCTTTTGGTAAGTTTCCCTCTCTATATTATAATTTTTTAAATGACGAACACTGGCAGTTGCTGCTGAAGCAATAACTGGGGGTAGAGAGGTGGTGAATATAAAACCTGGTGCAGTAAGCCTTATAGAATCGATAATTTGACGATTGGCTGCAACATAACCACCAATAGTGCCATAAGCCTTACCAAGCGTTCCTTGGATCATATCAATTTTATCAGCACAACCCTGAAGATCGGCAATGCCAGCACCATGCTTGCCGTATAGACCCACTGTATGTACTTCATCAATAAAGGTTAAAGCATTATATTTTTTAGCTAAGTTCACTATTTTTTCTATGGGAGAAAATAATCCATCCATAGAATAAGCTGACTCAAAAACAATAATCTTTGGTCTATTAATATCCACTCCTTTGAGTAATTCTTCAAGATGTTGAATATCAATATGTCGATAAATATGTTTTTCAGCTTTTGAGTTACAGATACCGGAAATAATAGAAGCGTGATTTAATTCATCTGAGAAAAAAACTATATTAGGCATTATTTTTGCCAGTGTTGCAAGGGTAGTATCATTGGCAACATAACCGGACGTAAATACTAAAGCTGATTCTTTATTATGTAGGGTTGCTAGTTCTTGCTCTAATTCTATTATGCAGCTATTATTGCCGCCTATATTTCTTGTGCCACCAGAACCAATTCCATATTTGGTTGTAGCCTCTAGAGCAGCTTTGGTAACATCTGGATGCTTACTCATACCAAGATAATCATTGATACACCACATAACAATTTCTTTATCACCATGCCAAGCAGACGGAAAGTTATCTGCCTGCCTTTGAACAGGAACAAATTCACGATATCTGCCTTCTTGTTTAATTCTAGTTATGTGATTATCAAATATATTATTATAGTTAGACATTATATTATTTTTTTATACAGTTTAAAACCTACCTAACCTCAGGTTACCTACGTCCAAATAATCGCTCAATATCTTTGAGTTTGAGTTCGATGTAAGTTGGTCTACCATGATTACACTGACCAGAAAATGGGGTTTTTTCCATTTGTCTTAATAATTCATTCATTTCTTCAGAAGATAATTTACGACCTGCTCTGATAGCATAATGACATGCATAGGTTTCTGTAACATGTTCAATCAATTGAATCAAGGAAATATTTTCACCAAGATCAGATAAATTATCTGCCAAGTCTTGGATAAGTCGGTTTATATCGGTATTTCCAAGTAAGCTTGGACTCTCTGATACAATGATAGATCGCTCGCCAAATTTTTCTAGGCTTAAACCTAATTTAGAAAGATCATCCTTTTTATTATACAATAAATCAGCTCTTTTGACATCCGGTAATTCTACTATCTCAGGCATGAGTAATCGTTGCTTAATTAAGCCATTGTTACTTATCATTTGCTTAATTTTCTCATATCCCAAACGCTCATGTGCTGCATGTTGATCTACGATAATAATACTATCTGCTGTTTGTGATATTATATAAGTGCCGTGTAGTTGGGCTCTCGCTGCTCCGAGTAGCACATTAGGTTTTTTGCATAACTCTACTTCTGCTGGTAATTTAGGCAATGGTGCTAGACTCGAATCCATAACGGAATTTGCCATACTGCTTGAAGGATGAGGTTTCAATCCTCCTGCAGATTCCCTAGTAGAAGTGAATTTTGCAAGAGGTTTATTATTACAATCTAGGTCTAGGATATCATCCTCTAGCACTTCTACTTTAGCATGTGGGTCTGTCTTTATTAATTGTTGCTGAACATTAGAACTATCATTGTGCCTAGGGATGGTTAAATTTTGAGCCTTATAAGTACTGATATTATCAGATATACTTAAACCATTTGGATATACTTTGTCAGAAGAAGAGGCAGGGTTCTTTTGAAATGCCTTATTTGTTTTAACAAAGTTAGTAGTAGTATTTCGAAAAAGACCTAAGGCAGTTGTGGCAATATTCGTTGACACCATATGACTTCTAGTGGCAAGGGCATCTTTGATAGAGCTTATTAGTAATCCCCGTATAGTACCCGGATCATGAAACCTTACTTCTGTTTTGGCAGGATGTACATTAACGTCGACCATGTGGGGATCTATCTGTAGAAACAAAACTGAAACTGGATGTCTATCCCGAGCTAAATAATCCTGATAAGCTAGTCTTAGAGCGATTTGTAGTAATTTATCCTTAACGGGTCTATTATTAACAAATAAAAACTGATCCTCAGCAGAAGCTCTATTAAAGGTAGGAATGCTGGTAAAGCCATATACTGATATTTCCGGTCTTTGTAGATTAATATGGACAGAATTTTCAATAAAATCATAACCCAATATATCAATTATTCTTTGCTTTAACAGATCATCAAAATTTCCATCTTGACCTTTTACTTTTATGATATTTTTGCCATCATGAGATAAATTAATACTGATTTTAGGATGAGCTAATGCAATTTTCTTGATTACATCAACCGAAGCTGCCAATTCAGTTTTATCAGATCTTAAGAACTTTAGTCTTGCAGGGGTGGCAAAGAATAAATCACGTATTTCAATCTTAGTACCCTCGTTATGAATGGTAGGTTTAATCTCTCTATTATGCCCACCGCTAAGTTGTATATGATAAGCCCTATCAGCCCCACGTGCCTTTGAAGTAATCAACATCTTACTTACAGAACCTATTGAAGGTAATGCCTCTCCGCGAAAGCCAAAAGTGTGAATATTTTGTAAATCTGACTCATCAAGTTTAGAAGTAGTATGACGTTCTACAGCAATTTTTAGATCTTCTTCAGACATGCCTATTCCGTCATCAGAAATAATAATAAGATTTTTCCCTGCTTGCTGTAAGCTTATATCTATCTTAGTGCTAGCTGCATCAATAGCATTCTCAACTAATTCTTTTACTACCGAAGCTGGTCGTTCAATTACTTCCCCAGCAGCGATGCGGTTTATAGTACTATCTGACAGGAGTTTTATCTTCATTACTTACTAACACAAATGTTTTACTACAATAAGGACACACAATAGAGCCTTTGGTTGAATCAATCTTCAAATAAATTCTTGGATGATCAAAAGGTGGTTCTTTGCCAAAACATGATACGGATGTAGAGATAGTCTCAATAATTTCCATATTTTGCATAAATTTGAAGCTATATAAGAGTTTTTTAGTATCTTACTACTATAAAACATAAGTGAAATTTATTCAAAATAAAAATCACTAATTATATTAGTGGTCTAGAAAATAATGATATAATAGAGAAAGAATCCTTTCACCAAACCATTTTATTAAATTGTTGGTAAAAATTTTAAAAATCATTTTACTAACCACTATAATCATTATGGTGATAAGGAAACTATAAATAATATCAGCTGGGTAATGCATAGCAAGAGTAATACGTGAGACTGCCACTAATAAAACAATCAAAAAGGCTATAATTTTTTGCCACATTGTTATATATGACCAAATACAGTAAGATACCATTAATGCTAATCCGGAGTGACTGCTTGGAAAACTGGATAAACATCTTTCAACTTCAACATTAGCAATTGTTACAAAACTATTAAGAGGTAATGAGCAAAATGGTCTAGGTATATTAACCGAAAACTTAAATAGAGCATAAGTACAACCGAATATAGCATAAATTATACCAATCATTACCATTTTATTATATATAGACCAAAATTTGATCTGACGCTGATTAAAATCTTGAATCTTTTTTAACTGGATATAGAAATATCCACAATATATAAAATAAACGATAGCAAAGTTGGTAATATTAAAACAATAAGAGATAATTTGTAGAATATAAGCTATTATGCTAAAATGGTTAGTAATTCTATTGATCCACAAGAATATCTCTTGATTAAGACCATGGAAATTATATAAAAGTTCAAACATTTTCAATTTCAATTTTGTTTGGTTTAAGTATATGCTACAAATAACAGTGCTAGGATGTGGCTCATCACTTGGTATGCCGATAATTAATTGTGATTGCAATATATGCACTTCTACTTCAAGTTACAATAAAAGAACTAGATCATCAATATACATCGATGATGGTAATAGTCAAATTCTTGTTGATTTTGGTTTTGATATCAAGAATCAATTAATGCGAGAAAAGATTAAAAAATTGGATGGTGCTATATTAACCCATTATCATGCAGATCATGTTAACGGTATTGATGAGTTACGTGTATTTCCATTTTTCCAAAAAATACCACTAGAAATTTTTTCTGACAGTAGCACAGCATTGAAAACTGAGAATCGTCACCAACATTTATTTGCTCCAGACAAACTGATTGCAAGACCGGTAGATTTTTTTGCAAAATTTAAAATTAATACCATAGATGTACAATTCTTCAGACAACATCATGGTCCTATAGATAGTTTAGGTATTAGAATGGATGATTTTGTATATTCTAGTGATGTGCTAGCTTTTCCGGCAGAATCTAAACCATTCTTGAAAAATATCAATGTTTGGATATTAGACTGTATGGCGTATGAATCTAATGATTGCCATGCAGGATTAGATAAAGTTTTACAGTGGAACGATGAATATAAACCTCAACAAATATTATTAACGAATATGAATCATTTTATTGATTACCATGAGATATCAAAAATATTGCCAAGTAATATAAAACCTCTATATGATGGTTACAAATTTATAGTTTAACAAACCTGAGTTACCCCAATTCGGGATAAAAATTAGTTAATTCTCATCCCGAATTCACGTAGGTCTATCAACTTTTCAAATTATTAGGAGTATATGATAATACTCGATAAGGTTTCAAGAAATTATGGCAAAACCTATGCTGTTAAAGATATTAGTCTTGAGTTCAAGAAAAAAGAAACTATAGCGATTATAGGATCTTCTGGTAGTGGTAAATCTACTTTATTGCGAATTATCAATGCTTTAGAAGTTCCCACCAGTGGGCATGTGTTAATCGATGACAAAAAATTGACGCAAAAAAATAAAAGGAAACTTTGTCTTAAAATTGGCATGGTTTTTCAAGCGTTTAATCTTTTTCCGCACTTAAATGTCCAAGATAATTTAATATATGCTCCTGTTAATATTTTAGGAATGAAGCAAATGGCTGCCATTGCTAAGGCAGAGAAATTATTAGAACAATTTGGTTTAAGACAAAGAATTACCGCCTTTCCTGTCAATTTATCTGGGGGACAGAAACAAAGAGTGGCGATTTGCCGAGCCTTGATGATGAATCCAGAAATAATGTTATTTGACGAGCCTACTTCAGCTTTAGATCCTGAAAATATTAAAGATATTATTGAAATTATCTCTTTATTAAAAAGTCAAATGACGATGATTGTTGTTACTCACCATATTAAATTTGCCAAAGCGATAGCGGATAGGATCATTTTTATGAATCACGGACAAGTTTTAGCTGATCAGCCGGCAGTAGAGTTTTTTGAAAAACCCAAATCTCATAGAGCAAGATTATTTTTAGAGAATATAGGTGATTTAATGTGAGTAATAAAAGTCTTATAAAGTTAATAATTATTCTATGCATTAGTATTGTCATTACTTTCTGTGTACGTAAACTAGTAGCTGCACAATTTGCTGCTTTTTCTTGGGATAACCAAAAAAGTATAACTTGTTTTATAATGATTTTGGTGATTATCAGTATAGTTTATAATTCCTTTAGTCAAAAAGGTATAAGGATACTCTCTATTCAATTATTAACTTGGGGCGGAATTTTCTTAATTATAATTACTAGTTATGCTTTCAAGTTTGAGTTAAATTACGCCGCTCAAAGAGTCATATCCGTACTAATACCATCATATAATTGGGTCAATAAACAAGGGGAATTAGTGATTAGTCGTAGTAGCGATGGGCATTTTTATATTAATGCACTAGTAAATGGGGTAAAGATTAAGTTTATGATTGATACCGGAGCAAGTGATGTTGCCCTTACTACTAACGATGCTAAAATGCTGGGATTTGACTTATCAAAACTAAATTACACCAGAACTTACTCTACAGCTAATGGTACGAGTAGGGCTGCTCCCGTGAGATTAAATAGTGTTGAGATTGGTAGAGGAGCTTTTTTTAGAAATGTTGAAGCTCACATAGGTACTGGCGGTCTTGACGTATCGTTACTAGGCATGTCGTTATTAGAGCGTTTTAAAGGTTTCAGAATAGATCGAGATATGTTGATTTTGAGTTATTAGGTGTATACTCTTCTAGGAAACAACTATCTAACATATTGATTTTTGAGCATTTTTGCTTCTTCCATTATGAACTTGATAGCACCTATCAAGTGTTAGCTCCTAACAAACTGCTTCTAATAGTTTGTTTTTACATAATGCGTAGTGGTGCTACTTTGAAGAATTGCGTTGTCGATATCGTTTTTGGTCTTGTAGTACCATTACTTACATTGGTATTTTTAGGCAAAGTCTCCATGCACCGTAGCTCGGATAACAGCAAAACTACTTATTTTGACTTCGTATATCAGCAACTATCGTCTGCAATTGGTCTAGATCTACCATTCCTGCTATTAATTTACCATTAATAATATAAGCAGGTACTCCCTGTATTTTTAAACCCTTTGCTAACTTAACATTTTTGTCGATGAGATTTTTTATTTCATCTTTATTGATTTCTTCCGCAATTACTTCATGATTTAGATCATTTACTAGTAACAATTTTTCTACAGATTCTTTGGTAATAGATTTTAAGTCCATTAAACCATTATGAATATCTTGAAACTTACTCGGAGTGGTTTTATAAACAGCTAAAGCAATAGTTGCAGCATAATTAGATGCATCACCAAGAATCGGGAACGGTTTTAAAACGACTTTAACCCCCGTATCTAATTTGATTAACTGGTTAATAAAGTTATGACCTTTTCTACAATAACTACAATTATAATCATAAAAAGTAGCGATGACTACATCTCCATTCGGGTTACCAAGTACAGGAGATGTAAGAGAATCTTCTATTTCAGATTTATTATCTTTTATATATTCGCCAGTTTTTATTTCCATTTCTTGCATTTTACGCTGCTGAAGACCTTCTATTGCCTGAATGATTATTTCGGGATTATTTAATAAATATTCTTTTATAATTTGTTCAGTTTTTTCCACTTCTTCTTTTCTGTCTAACACTTGCTGATCGAGAGTGTTAATCGAAACCGTAGTAGAAGCACTAGGAATCTTCATAGTTTTATAAGCAAATAATGCTAGAAGAACAACAACAATAATTAATAATACTTTACCAACAACATTATGCATAATATTTTTCTATTAAATAGATTAGTTTGTTATAAATGGTTTATTAGTCCAAGTTATATAGTATATTGGCGTCCATATATGACACTCATGTACCTTATTTCAGCATTCTAGTTACTTTTCTATAATTTTCAAGCATTTTAGTTATTTGCCGATAATTTACTTTACCTATTGGTAGAATTGGTATTTCTTTAACAGGGATAATAACTGGTATATTCTTTTGGTTTGAGTCTATTGAATTTTTATGCATTATTTCTATGAATTTTTCACTATTTATGGTCTGACTTGTGGTCAATAGAAAAATCTGTTTGTCTTTATTATCATTATCAGGGCAAATAGCAACATGCTTACTATCAACATCGATCATATTAGCTAAATCCTCTATTAATATCAGCGACATTACTTCTTCTATTGTAACAAATTGCTGAATACGACCTAATAAGGTAAGATATCCATCTTCATCAATTTTTACTATATCTCCAGTATCATACCATCCCAAACCCAATTCTTCTGATGATGTAGGGTGGATAATTCCGGGATTATTAGAGTGCATATAGCCAAGCATAATATTTGGTCCTTTGATGAATAGTTGTCCTACCCCCTCTATTCCAATAGACCTCTCGCATAATTCTATTTCTGCTGGTAATTTATTCGTACTACCGGTACTCTGCTCTTCGCCTACATTTGAGTACGCTACGGTTCGAAGCTCCGTGGTTTCTTTAAATTCCTCAGCAGAAACAAATTCTTCAAGAGGTCTATTGTGAATTGGTTTAATATAATATTCTATTTTAGGCATCAAACGCCCTACACTTCCAGCACGATAATGCATTGGGGTATTACAAGATATTATTGGAGATGTTTCTGACGTACCATATCCTTCAAAAATTCTTATACCAAACTTATCAAGCCATAATTCCCTTGTGTCTTTTCTCAGTTTCTCACTACTGGCAAATACGTATCTTATAGAATAAAAATCGTAAGGATGAGCATAGACAGCATAACCATGCAAAAATATATCCGTACCAAACATAATTGTCGCTCCGATATCGTATATTACCTCAGGAATACTCCTATAATGCAGAGAAGACGGGTAAAGAAACACTGGTATAGCATTGAGTGTCATCATTATTGTTCCAGATAAACCAAAACAGTGAAAAAGCGGTAAAGCCATAAAGGCAGAATCATCAGGACTAAAATGTACCTTAGCTAGAAGTTGGCATCTATTAGCCTGCAAGTTCCTATGTGATAATACTACAGCTTTAGCTGTTGCTGAAATACCAGAAGTAAATACTACAACTGATGGATCATTATCATCATAACTGCTACATATATTGTTGTAATAACTTTGTGGGAAGAAGCTGGCAATAATAGCCTTAATTTTTAAATATAAATCAATTCTTTGTGTTAAATCTTCAAGGTAAATAATTTTTATATTGGCTGCTAAGATTTTTGCTACCACTTCCTGTAATCCAGCTTTTTCAACAAACTGTTTTGAAGTATATACCATTTTAACGGACGTTGTTTTACATGAAGCCACTATATTGCTCACCTCACTCATATAGTCAATCATAACTGGTCGACGGCAGCAGGCTTGCATAGCATAAAAAGTAACCATAGTTTCAACCATATTAGGTAGCATAAGAGCTACATAGTCAGCTACTTCCGTATCCTGTTTTATTAAATTTGCTAAAGTAAAAGATCCCAATATTAATTGGCGATAGGTAACAGATTTATCATCAATATCTTGTATTATTTTTTTGTTAAAACCGTAAGCTTTTGCTGTCTCAATTAGAGACTGAAATATAGTATTCTGATAATCAGAGCTTTCAAACATCATATCAGCCATGATATCATAAAGAGCCTGACCTATATATTTACGCTTTTCCCTATTATCTATATTCGGCTTAGAAGGAAATTTTACTGGTGGCAAAATAGTAATAGTAACCTTAGGAAACATCCGTGTTTTTAATATATTCTTAAGTTTAGAAAAATGAGTAAATTGTGTACCATCTATTCTTACAGGTAGAATTGTCGCATCAGATTTCTCAGCAATCATGCCAGGTCCTTCATATATCTTCATTAAGGAACCAGTAATACTTATTCTTCCTTCAGGGAATATAGCAACTTTTTTATCTTTTTGTACTTCCCTAATCAAGCTCTTTATAGCCATTGAATTAGAAGGATCAATGGGTAAAGTTTTTGCCATCGTTAAGAATGGTTTTACCCACCACACTTTAGCCATAGTTGTATTAATGGCAAAAGTCATTTCTTCAGGTAGATAAGTTGCCAGTAATGCAGGATCAAGATATGAAATATGATTGGCGATAACTACTGATCTTTTACCAGCTTTATAAAAATTTTCAATACCTTTTACTTCCACTCTGTACATGCAATCAAAAAGAAATTTTAAAATAGCTCGGTTAACAGCAAAAGGTACTATTTTTACTTCGGGAATTAATTGATAAATATAATAAGCTACCACTATGTTAAGTAGGCTAATAAATAATATAACAAATGGTATCGAATATCCCCAATGGAATAACAATGAAAGTATTACAGTAGACCCAGCCATAAATATAGCATTAACAAAATTATTTATAGCAATTATTCTACTACGATGAGCTGAAGAACTCAAATATTGTAATACTGCAAAAAGCGGAACAATATACAGCCCCGCAATGGCAGCTATAAAAAATAAATCGATAATGATTCGCCAATTATGCTTTTTAGATAAAAAGACAAATATACTCTTTAACTGTTCCGGTTCATAATGAACTGCACTAATGCGACTGGCAAAAAATAAATCAATACCAAATATACTGATACCAAGTGCCGAGACAAAAACATATTTCGTGGTAATTTCATTTCCAAAAATCTTACTACACCAAAAAGAACCAACCCCTACTCCAATTGAAAATGTTGCAAGGAACAAATTAGCAACATTTTCATCCGCTCCAAAAGTATCTTTGGCAAGAGATGGAATTTGAGCAAGTATTGCTGCACTGATAAACCAAAACCAAGATATACCAAGAATTGCCAAATATACTTGCTTTTTAGCTTTAGCATATTTAATCATTTCTATACTTTCACGAAATAAATTTAAATTTATTTTAATTTCACAGTTAGAATTATTCGATCTTGGCATAAAATAACTAGCAACAACACCAACCATAGCAATTATTATCAGAATAGTGATGATTAAATTGCCACTTATAGTGTAGTATCCTCCAATAATAGTACCAACTAAAATAGAGATAAATGTTCCTGCCTCAACAAATCCATTAGCTCCCAATAGTTCATTTTTGTATAAATGATCTGGCAGAACACTGTATTTGATTGGTCCAAAAAATGTTGAATGTATACCCATAAAAAATATAGACAAAAAAAGTATTACTAAATTATTATTGAAAAACCCATAAGTAGCGAAAAGCACTATGGATAGTTCAAATAATTTAATGATTTTAACTAAAGTTGATCGCTCATATCTATCAGCCACTTGCCCTGCAATACTTGCAAATATAACAAAAGGCAATACAAAAATAGTATTAGCAGCAAGTACAAGCAATTGGGTTGATTCTACCAATTGACTAGATAGTTTATAAGTAATTAATATAATTAGAGCATTTTTTAGTATACTATCATTCATACAACCACAAAATTGTACTATGAAGATAGGCAAAAAACGCATATCTCGAAATAAATATAATTGATTTGATGGCATGCTTTCTCCAAAGGCATATTTAGTTGTAGTATAGTATGTAATTTGTTACTCGATAATCAACTTTTTTCTAAGGCATAACAATTGGCTTATTGCAGGACAAATTTTTGTGTTAGCATTTATAATGCTGAAACTTTTAGGTTAATAAGGTTGTAAAAATTAAGGTAAAATTTTATGTATAGATTCTTTAAGATTATTTTTAATTTTCTGAAATTCTTCCATGATATTATTTAGTTTACTTATCTTTTCTAAAAATTCTTTCATTTCATTTTTTTTAAGTAATGGTATCTGTATATTACAAAGCTGTTCATAAGTTAAATTCGCTCTAACAGCTCCATATTTTGTATCGTATTTGCCAATAATGGCTAAATAATATTTTGACTTTAAAATATGTAATAAATATTCGGATGGTAGAATATCTTGGAATTTCTTTAAAACTCTAAATACGGTATAAATACCACTTACATAACCACCGCTTAAATCTTCAAAGACTAAACCTAAAGAACCCACATTAATCCTATGCGGATTATATACCAAATCTCCAGCTTGAACCTGCTTGTATTTTTGGTTTATGTCCTCACCTTTTAAAATTTCATTGTCAAAAACACCAATACTATTACTTACACCTAAAATTCTAAAATCTGTAATTGGCTGTAAAGAGGGCTCTGTTTTTTCTGTTATCTCCTCAATATAATTACCAAGTTTTATAATATCACCTTTTAAATTAGCAAAAATATCAAAATAATCATAAATCCACAAACTATAACCATTCTTGGAGATTTCAGTTGATGCTATTATAGCAGATTCAATTTCTAAAACAGTCTTTTTATTGTTGAAAGCATCAAGTGCAGCTGGCAAATCATTGTCCTTAATTGGCTTCTTTCTTGAACCAAGTTCATGACCAACCGCATTAACTGCAAAAAAGAATGTGTTTGATATCTTTCTGTTTTTCTCGAAATACACAATGCTTGTTTTTGTTGGTGTGTAAGGTTCAAAAAGCTTTCTTGGCAATGAAACAATAGAAACATTTGATGAATTATTAAAAATATACTCTCTTACCTTTCCAACATCGCCCCCATCTGAAAGAAAGTTTTCTTTTACAAGTAAACAACCTCTACCACCTAGTTTTAAAGCTTCAAAGCAATGTAAAGCACAAATAGCGTCACCATTATTTGATTGAATGGGATATAAATACCCAAACCTTGTTTGTTGCGAATATGGTGGATTTGTAATTACAATATCATATTTTTGATTTACATAATCAGACAGGGTGTCTTGTTTTTTGATATTACTATGCCCGTCTCCGAACAAAATCATATTCATTTTTGCAATTCTTGCATTTACAGTAATCTCAGAACCGTAAATTGTTTTTTTTCTTAGAATATTTTGCATCTCATCGTTAAACGAAGTTCTGATTTTTAAATATCTAAACGCTTCAATTAAAAACCCTCCTGTACCACAAAAAGGGTCATAAATGGTTTCGCCAATTTTAGGATTAACCATACTTATCATTGTTCTTACAATGTTTCTAGGTGTAAAATATTCACCTAAATCTTTAATTTTGATGCCTTGGTAAGCATTTTTTAAAAAATACTCAAAAGCATCACCATTCACATCACTATCTGAAGCTGTAAGGTTAAGTTTTGAAATCTCATAAATAATCTCTTCAAAAATATCAGGTGAATTAATAGGGAATGCTTCGCTAAAAATATCACCATATTTCTTGTTAATCTTAATCCAAACAACATCTTTCACATATTGATACAATTCGTTTCCTTTTCTCTGAGAAAATGAACTCCATCTAAGGTACTCATCTAATGTATTCTCCTCGCCCCCCAACATCTTTAGAACAGAAATCTCATCAAGAATTTTTAAAAACAAAATATCAGAAAATGCTCCAAATCTATCAAGACCTGCTTGTAGACCATCCTCTCTTAGTAAATTAGCTGCTCTTTTAAATATCTTAATAAGCTCGTCTCTTGAATGCTGAATAAAATTTACTGCAGATAGTATTTCAGATCCTTCGTTAACAAATCTGAGTGCCGTATGATGATTTACAAATTGCCTTACATCTTCTCCATCAATTTTAAGATTACGCCCATTATACAAATATTGGGTTTCAATATAACTTCCATTATAAGCAAATATAAGTGGCGTATTTAGTGGTTTAGCATACAAATTCAATGCTTGGTTTATTGCTAATTGTATACTTTCATTCGGTTTTTTTGCCTCAATTATTATTATTGGTTCATTACTTCCTTCCTTGTATAGCACAAAGTCAGGCATTTTACCGTTAAGTAATTCTTTTTGCTTTGTAAGTTTCACTCTTTGTTGAAATACGTTACATTTTGGGTCTTTTTCATCGACAATCCAACCAAGATTATCAAGTTGGACTAAAATATCATGCGTTACAGACGCTTCTAATCTTTTAGTATACATATAGAATATTCCAATTTCACAAAACAGCTTGTTTTATCAACAAATTAAACATATCGTAATTATCTCTGTTATTAATCTACAGAACTCATCAACTTATTTTTGCGAGTGTTGTGATGATACACGGTAATAAATAACCTGAATTTAATATAACAAGTTATTCCAAATTCGGTTATATCTATAAATATAACAGATTTTTATGATCCACTAATAGCTGTTTTCATTATTTTTGCGGTATTGCTTATTTTGTTCATCCCCTAACCAGTACATTACTATTACTCTACTATTATTCATTCTTTAAAAGGCTTATTCTTATCCCAAACTAATGGTTAATTGGAACAGAAAGTACTTTAAATTAAGTTAGCTCTAAGGCTGCTTCTTCTAGTACATTAATTTGATCTCGTATTTTTGCCGCCTGTTCAAATTCTAAATTACTAGCCTTTTCATACATTTCCTTCTTTAATCTATCGATATGAGCTTTCAATTTCATTGGATTGTCCAATAATATATGAGTTTGTTTTTTATTATCTAACTTACTATCCAATTTTTCTAATTCGATTAGTGCATGGATATGGTGATTAATTGTCTGCGGTACTATACCATGTTGCCTATTATATTCCTCCTGAATTTTTCTTCTTCTATATGTCTCACCTACAGCCTTATCAATAGACTTGGTGTTGCGATCTGCGTAGAGTATTACTCTTCCTTGACTATTCCTTGCAGCCCTGCCGATAGTTTGAATTAATGAGACTTCAGAACGCAAAAAACCTTCTTTATCAGCATCAAGTATCGCAACAAGTCCACATTCTGGAATATCTAAACCTTCTCGCAATAAATTAATACCAACAATAATATCTATAGTACCTTGGCGTAAATCTCTTATGATTTCCATACGTTCAAGAGTATGAACATTAGAGTGCAAATATGATACTTTATACCCTAATTCTTGTAGATAATTTGTTAAATCTTCTGACATTTTTTTAGTTAATGTTGTCACTAAAACACGGAATCCTGCATTTATCGTATATTGAATTTCATTTAGCAAATCTTCAACTTGGTTGGTTGCTGGTTTTATAATACATTCTGGGTCAAGTAGCCCTGTTGGTCTAATAATTTGCTCAACCGTAACTCCTGCTGTTTCTTCCAATTCGAAAGCCCCCGGTGTAGCCGAAACAAAAACCGTTTGAGGTCTAAAATCTTGCCATTCCTCAAATTTTAATGGTCTATTATCTAAGGCTGATGGAAGGCGAAACCCGTGTTCCACTAATACTTCTTTTCTTGCCCTATCACCATTATACATTGCTCTAATTTGCGGGACAGATACGTGACTTTCATCGACAAATAGTAAAGCATCTTTAGGCAAATATTCAAATAAGGTTGGCGGGGGTTGCCCATTTGCTTTACCAGTTAGGAATCGAGAGTAATTCTCAATGCCTTTGCAACTGCCAGTTTCCATCATCATTTCCATATCATATTGGGTACGTTGATTTAATCTTTGAGCCTCTACTAATTTATCGTGTGCTTTAAGAAATTCTAAACGTCGTTGTAATTCCTCTTCAATTTGCGATATAGCATTTTGTACTACTTCTTTAGGTGTTACAAAGTGGGACTTAGCATAAATCACAGCTTGATCCAATTTAGCTAATTTTTCACCTGTAAGCGGATCAAATTCGCTTATATATTCAAGTTCATTGCCAAAAAATGACAATCGCCAAGCTTTATCGTTATAATGTACTGGAAATATATCAATATTATCACCTTTTACCCTAAACGTACCGCGTTCAAACCCCACATCATTACGCTCATATTGTAAATTTACTAAGTCATTAAGCAATTTATCTCTAGCATAAATTTCCCCAGACTTAAGGCTTATTGTCATCTGATAATAAAGATTTGGTGAACCAAGACCATAAATACAAGAAACTGAGGATACAACAATTACATCCCGACGTTCCAGCAGTGACCTAGTAGCAGAGTGTCGTAATAAATCTATTTGTTCATTTATCGAAGAATCTTTTTCTATATAAGTATCGGTTTTTGCAATATATGCTTCAGGTTGGAAATAATCATAATATGATACAAAATATTCAACGGCATTATTGGGAAAAATTGCCTTCATTTCTGAATAAATTTGTGCAGCTAATGTCTTATTATGTACCATAATAAGCGATGGTCGACCGGTTCTCTCAATAATATTTGCCATAGTAAAGGTCTTACCAGAACCAGTAATACCAAAGAGTATTTGTGAACGCATTCTAGATTCAAGACCTTTAACGATTTCATTAATTGCTTTTGGCTGATCGCCAGCTGGACTATATTTAGATACTATTGAAAACTTATTTATCATTAACTTGTAACTTGCTAAAAGTTTATTATATGTGGATAATAGTTTTATAACCAATTAAATAGGGTAACTCTTATGAAAAGCATTCTTTTTTATACGGTCATCATTTATACATTAACATATTGTCCCTATTGCACTAAGGCCAAAAAGCTACTTGATCAAAAAAATATACCTTATCAAGAAATAATCGTAGACAATTATAGTGACAAGCAAAGATTAGAGTTGCAAGCTAAAGCTAATGGACAACGTACATTACCACAAATATTTATTAATGATAAGCATATTGGTGGATGTGACGCTCTTCATAAACTTGAAGAAGAAGGTAAGTTAGATGAATTAGTAAAATAATATCATATAATTATGACAGCAAAAATTCTAAGAATAAAAGTATTAAGTCATGGTAACTTGGTTTGAATATACTTGACTTATAGGTGATAATAATTTACTTTAACGCAGGTTACATGGCGGATGTAGCTCAGTTGGTTAGAGCATCAGATTGTGGATCTGAGGGTCGCGGGTTCAAGTCCCGTCATTCGCCCCATATTTGTTAGGTTAAAAATTCTTCTCTCAGATAAAGCCATAGGGTAATTTAAAAGTCACGATCAGTATTTGCTATTAGCGAAAAATATCTATTGTATTTTCATGTTTGAGAAGCAGCAATAAATTAAGCATTCGTAGCTCAGCTGGATAGAGCGTTGCCCTCCGAAGGCAGAGGTCGTTGGTTCGAATCCAATCGAATGCACCAATTACTTGAGAGTCTAAGGATTTAATAATGAGTGAAAAAGGTTCTATAATAGTGGCTTTTACCTTTTGCACAAATTTGATATTTATTATAAAAGCTACCAGCGTACTTCTGGGGGCAGAGACATTAATATTGCTTCAACGTTGCCATCTGTCATTAAGCCAAACATTGTCCCACGATCATATAATAAGTTAAATTCAACATATCTACCACGACGCACTAATTGATAATCCTTTTGTTCATTAGTCCAAGGCAGTAGCATCTTTGTTCTAACAATTTCAGGATATACTGTTAAGAATGTTTGTCCCACGTCCTTAGTAAAAGAAAAATCATTATTAAAATTTCCAGTATTTAAATAATCATAAAATATACCGCCTACTCCCCTTGGCTCATTTCTATGTTTTAAGTAAAAATACTCATCACATTGTTTTGTAAATTTAGGATAATAATTTGGATCATGTTTATCACAAGCATGTTTAAAAGCATTGTGAAATTTTGTCGTCTCATTTTCATTAGGGTAAAATGGCGTTAGGTCTCCACCACCGCCAAACCAATGATTAGCAGTTTCAATATAGCGGGTGTTGAAATGTACCGCTGGTATCAATGGAGAAGTAAGATGAGCCACGATAGAAATACCAGTAGCAAAGAATTGCCTACTATTTTCCGTACCCGGTATATTTTTACTAAACTTTGGAGATAATTCTCCAAAAACTGTAGAAATATTCACCCCAACTTTCTCAAATAAGTTACCACGCATTACAGACATTACTCCCCCACCACCGCTTTTTCTCTCCCAAGGTGTTCGTATGAATTTTGCGGGTACTAAATCTCTTGCCTTACTATATTCAAGCTCAATTTCCTCTAATTTGCTACATACTTGATCACGTAAATTACTAAACCATGTTATCGCCTTTTCTTTGTTAGTTATCATAATTTTTCCAGTCATTTACAGTATACTCCAAAAATTTCTTCCACTAATACTTTAAGAAAAAATAATTTTTTTTATATTGAATTTCTATAGCCTGTGTTATGTTTTACTTGTTGTGTTCTAAGTAGTGATGTAGCTTTACTACTATCATTAGTATGTTTCTGATTGTGTATAATATTTCCTATATCTTTTACGGTATCTTTCTGCTTCATTAGCTGTAATGCTTGCGTATAAATGTCCTTCTCCGGTGATTTTGCTATAATTTTCTCTAATTTTGCTTCAACTCTTTCTCTTATTTGTTGTTTGTCTTGATCATTTGCCTGTTTACCAATTTTATCAACAGTCAATTGATCAATAAATTTATCCATCTCATTATTAAACGATATTATATCTTTATTGTTAGTTAAAATATCTTTTGTTGATTGCATTATCTTATATTTATCAGCTTTTGTTAGTTCTTGTATCGGTCTTGGTATAAAAATAATACCACCAGTTCTCTCGGCAATTACTTTTTGAATCAGTTCCTCTCCACCTTTCTGATATATTTTCTCAAGCTCATTTCTAGCAGCTTTAAGATATTTTAGAGTTTTATAATCAATAGCACGGTTTTGTTTTTTTCTTGTAATTGCTCCTGTGGCTTGTTCTGCAACTTCAACCGTTATTGAATAATCTTCTATATGCTGTTCAAGGGTTTTGTTTTTACTAACTATAACTGTTCTATTCGCTTCGTTAGCAAGATTCTCTCTTATTGCTTTGCCGCTCTGAGCATTTTTAACAAAGCGTGGGGATAACTTTAATATGTCACATGTGCCGTGTTCTTTTGCTCGTATAGATTCTATGGAGTTTAGAGATTGGTTCAGATTTTTGGCTCCGAGATTTGTCATACTATTTAAATCCTGAATACTAAAAGTAGAGCAGCTAAAAATATCTTTTTGTATAGCATTATTATAATATAATTTGCTATCGATTTTCACTGTGTTAGCAACTTGTAAAATAAAAGGGAGATTTGTTATAACTCCTGCTGCATCAATGTGAAAAATCTCCATATTATCACCATTAGAATGTATCTGAAGAGGTGTGCAATGAGCGTCTCCTCTTCCTGGAACAGGCATTTGTATGATAAGATCGTAGTGAAGAGGCTGCTTAGAGTCATATTTTTGTTTTACTATGTCTTTAAGTTTGTCCAAACTCTCATGATCCTTAATTATCACCGGTTGGTAATTTATGCCATGTTCTGCTCGAGCATTGGATTTTGCTTGAAGCATTAAAGCTATTATTGAAGAATGTTGGGTTGATCCGGAGTCTAATAGTTTCATTTGTTCTGTGTTAGGTAGTTTTTCCCTGTTTATTCTTAAGTTATCTATAACAGCAACTTTTTGTTCCATTAATGATATGTTTGCATCTAGACTAGCTTTTAATTCCTCGTAACTTATCATATATACCTTAGTATAATTAAACGTAAAAAATGACAGATAGGTTATCTAGAACCTTAACGGATTAGCTATATTTCTCTCTTATAGCTATTATTTTTAATTAATCGTCTTATTTCATTTCTCATAAAATAAATGACAACTAAAAATATACTAGAAATAGTCATAATATAAAAGGCAGGAGCATAAAACAAGCCTGTTTTTTCAACAAGCCAACGAGAAATAAGAGGAGAAGTGCCGCCAAATATAGTAATACCCAAATTATAACTAAAGGATACCCCTGAAAATTTTTGTTCAGGAGTAAATAAAGATATAATAAAGCTATAGGCTGCCCCAGCTATTGCCCCACTAAGAATACCTAAGATAGTTAGTGCTAGAATTTGTTGCCACATGAACGGTAATGACATAGATAACAAAATAGGTAAAGCCAATATCAAGATCGCTAAGCTTACTAAAGCTAAAGTCTTAAATTTTCCAATAATATCAGTTAATCCACCAAATAATGGCATAGATACCATCGCTATAAAATTTGCATATAATGAATAAATAAGGGAAGTTGTATTATCAAAATGCATAACATCCTGGTAATACACATTAATGTAGGTTTTTACTAAATAGACGACGCTACTAGCAACTGCACCTGTACAAAAGGTTAAAAACATCGCTTTCCAAGCTGTCTTAACTACGTTGATAAAAGGTGCTTTTAAAGTTTTCTTTTGTTCAGCTAACATTTTGAAAATTGGAGTCTCTGATACACGAAGACGCAAATAGAAACCGACAAGCCCCATAGCCCCGCCTAGTAAAAATGCAAAACGCCAAGCAAAATCAAAATGATAAAAATATTGTTCAATAATAATTCCTACAAGGGTGGCTATTAACGTACCAGCCATATTTGAGCCATGTACTAAACCAGCAGTAAAACCTGGTCGTAAATTTTGATGATGTTCTAGAATAAAAATAGCAGCTCCAGCCCCTTCACCACTAATACATAAGCCTTGAAAAAGACGCATTATGATTAATATTATCGGTGCATAAACTCCTATGTCATGATAGGAAGGAATTAGTCCTATAGTAAATGTTGGTATAGTCATACCAAGCATGGAAATAATTAAGGCTATACGCCTTCCATATTTATCGCCAACATAACCAAAAAATATACCACCAATTGGTCTAGTAATGAATCCTACTGCAAATACCCCGAGAGTCCATAATATTTGTAGAAATTTTGAGCTTGAAGGAAAAAATGTGTGACCAATTACTAATGCAAATACTGAATATACTGTGAAATCATAATATTCTAGTATATTTCCTGAAATTGCTGATAAAAAAACGGATTTAGGTTTGCTCATCTATATCTTATCAATCAAATTTAATTAAATCGGATTATAGACTACTTAATCAACTTATAAAGTGTAAAATAATTTTATTTTCTGTAATCATTTCTTTTAAAAAAATCAACACAACCAATTATATCATATAATTAATTTATCAGATTATTTTAATTTTGCCAACTTTTAGTTACATAGTAACATAATTATTACTATATAATTAATTTTTATCTAATAATTAGCAATTTATATTATCTATTACTTGATTCTTTTGAGCGAGACATTCATTATGCTATAATGACCTGATATGATATTGTGTTATTAAACTTAATTAAGAATTATGGAGTTATTGTCATGACAACACCAAAGACAGTTCTCTCTCTCTCAGGAGGTGGAGTCAAAGGGATCGCTCAATTGGTTGTGCTTGCAGAAATTGAAAGAATTACAGGGAAATATATAGTCGAATTATTTGACGTTATTGTTGGTACTAGCGTCGGTGGATTACTTGCCGTTTTATTCGGCATTCCCAAACCAGGTTCAACAAAACCTCTTCTCTCAGCGCAAGAAGCTTTAAAACTATTCGAAGATAGTGTTGCTGATATTTTCCCACAACATTGGTATCATCAAGGAAAAATTGGTCAAATATTTAGTCATAAATATAGCCAGAAACCTCTTAAAGCACTGTTAGACAAATATCTTGGTGATATGAAATTTGATGATCTGCTGGGTCATGTTCTTGTAACAGCTTTTGAGTTAAACAAAGAAAGTTCTATTAAGATGTTTGATAGTCATAAACATAAGGTTAAGGCAAAAGATGTAGTCCGTGCTACTACGGCAGCTCCTAGCTATTTAAAAAGCGTGAAAATTGAGGATGAGGAAGGTAAGCATATTCTGATTGATGGAGGCGTAGGTCCTTGTAATCGTCCAGGGGCAGAAGCTATAAAATATTTTAAAGAGGGATTAAATCGTGAACAACAAGGAGAAATGTTAGATAACATGACGCTTGTTGCCCTTAATTTTCAATCGCCTCTTGAAAAACAAGATGTACTACCACCTCACCTTGATGGTCTTATACCTCAGCTAGCTAATGGGCTAGTGAACAACATGATGAAAGCTTCTCAAGATGCTGCCACGAAGGAAGTTGAAAGAGACCTACCGGAAAAGCAATTTTTCAACTTATTACTTCCTGTGCCGAAAGGATCTACGAAATTAGATAATTCTAGTCCAAAGAATATGGCTAAATTAAAAGCAGCTAGTACAAAATATATAGAAGATAATAAAGAGTTTATTGAGAATCTATGTAAGGATTTGGTCAAGAATGCCAAAGCTATGGAAGAGAGTTTAAAAGCAACAGATATTGACGAATCTAATGTTTCTAGTGCGTTAGTAGCGAGTGATAATACTAATGAAGAGCAAGATAATAATGCTTCCAGTACTGTTAGTAATCGTGTAATATCAAAAGAATGTGATAAACAACAATTATTGATTAAAGATTTAAATGATAGTCAATATGAAACTTTACAAAAAAGCTTGAGTACTTTAACTCCTAGGGAATCTCAGCTTCTAGAAATGTTCTTACAAGTATTAGATAATACACAAATTGAAGCTCTATCCGGTCGGATTAGCTCAATCATCAACGGTAACCATATGGATGAGATACCTGAGTTAACTAATTCTCAAAATATGCTTCTTAACTCTTTTAGTAAGATGTTTATACCTGATAATGATTATAATACTTGTGGTCAAGAAGCTTTAGCTCAAGACGTACCGTGTGATGGAAGAGGCTCAGATTTTTCACACGCTCCTCCTGAAGTGTATTAATTGTAATTACCCCAATTTGGATAAGAATTAACTAATTCTTATCCCGAATTCGCGTCTGTTGAGTATATTCTTGATATTTACAGAAGATAGCATAAAATAACCAAGCAGTGAATTGCTTATGAGTTTGTTATGTTACATAGATATATTAAAAACAATGATGTTGTTTCTTTAGAAGAAAAACAACATCTATTTCATCTCGTTGATCCGAGTCCTTGGCCAATCCTGACTTCATTTGCCTTATTGCTTTTAGCTAGCGGTAGCATAATGTTTATGCATGCATATAGATTTGGTGAATATGTTTTTGGAGCTGGTATTCTTTCAGTGATTTTTTGTGTATATTCATGGTGGAGTGATGTAATTAAAGAGGGGTTAATTGGAAAACATCATACGCAGCCAGTAAGAATCGGCTTAAGGATAGGTATGGCACTATTTATTTTGTCAGAAATAATGTTTTTTGCTGTATTTTTTGGGTCATTTTTTAAAGCAAACCTTTTCCCTGTAGGACTGCTAGATGGTGTATGGGTGGTAAAGCCTGGTGTATGGCCTCCTGCTGGTATTCAAACATTTGATCCTTTTGACATTCCTTTTATTAACACATTGATTCTTTTGTTGTCCGGTACAACAGTAACTTGGGCACATTATGCTCTTGAGGAAAATAACCAAAAGGATTGTATGACCGCTCTTAGCTTTACCATAATACTTGGGGTATTATTTAGTTTAATGCAAGCTTACGAATATCATCATGCAACTTTTAAATTTAAAGATGGTATCTATTCTTCTAATTTTTATCTAGCAACCGGTTTCCATGGTGTTCACGTGATAATTGGCACTATATTTCTAGGTGTTTGTTATTATAGAGTGCGGCGAGGTGACTTTGTGAAAGGTAATGGTCATTTGGGTTTTGAATTTGCAGCTTGGTACTGGCATTTTGTCGATGTAGTATGGTTGTTTTTGTTCACTTTTGTATATGTTCTTGGAAGATAGACTGTTAAAATATAGACATGTTTATATTAGACTTGCTGCATAAATCAAAGATAGTTGAGGGATTTTTAGGAGAAACGAAGCCGGCTACCTTCGCGTACACAGACGTACGTGAGGAGCGGAGGCGAGTTTCGACGACAAAATCACCAACTAGATTGACTTATGCAGTAAGTCTATTATTTTCCGTACTTGATTTAATACGTCTTCAGCATGTCCAACTACTTGTACTTTTGACCAAATGTAAGCTATCTTGCCTTTTTTATCTATTAAGAAAGTAGCTCTATTAACTCCCATATATTTTTTACCAAACATTGATTTTTCTACCCAAACTCCATATTTTTCACAAGTATCGGAATTAGAATCTGATGCAAGATCAAAGTCCAAACAATATTTTTTCTTGAATTTATCGTGAGAATTTAAGTCATCTTTTGATACACCAATAATGACAGCATTCATTTTTTCAAATTCTAGTTTTAATTTATTAAAGTCACCGGCTTCGATAGTACAACCTGGTGTATCATCTTTAGGATAAAAATATAATACAACAACCTTTCCTGCTAAATCTGACAAATTAACTGTACTATTATTATCTATTGGCATAGTAAAATTTGGTGCAATATCACCTATTTTTAATATCATAACTACTCCTTTATATTTATTTTATTTCTTTTTTAGACAAATTATAAATTACAAAAATTACTGCTAACGAGATCGCTAATGCAAACCAAGTTATGGCATATTCTAAATGATCATTTCTGACATTCAGCAAATTTTCAATCGACAAACTTTTAAGAATATCAGATCGATTGTTATTACCCTCCATAACTAAATAAAAATCTTCTAATTTTAAGCCAAGAACATTAGAGGCTTGAGTTAAATCCAAGGTAAACCAAACATTGTTTTTAACATCATTATCCAGTACAAACAGCTTTGTTTTTTCACCGGGAAGAATTACACCTGTGATTTCCATAGAGTTATCTATTATATTATCAATATTTTTTTTATGCCTCCCAGCAAACCACCCTAGTACAACCAAGATTATCTTGTTATCATCAGTTTGAAATGGGGTAACTAAATAATAACCATCTTTTTCAGTGGACATTGATCTGCGTCCATAAAGATGTAAATTCTTACCCTCTAGAAAATAGCCGTTCGCCCTTATTTTAGCATATAATTTATTTCCACTAAGTGTTTTTATATTAATTGGCGGATTATTAAGATTATTTTTCATTGAACTTAAAAACAGTTCTTTTTCCTGTAATCTAGCAATTTGCCAAAACCCAAGTGATAAGAGAATTACAAATGCTAATATAGTAAGTAATAAAGGTAATAATTGAACTTGGCACTTACCGATTTTTAAAGTATTTTTTTTTAAAGTTTGTAACACTATAATTTCTTCATTATTTCTAGTAGTGATTCTAGAGTAGCTAGTTCTCTTTGTCTATTGAGTATATATAAAAAACTCCAAATTAAATAGCTCTAATGCTTCTGTTAATGATTTGGGGAATGACACTAAATTATATTGTTGATCAAAAGCATTGCCATATATTTTGTTGATATTATTTATTTTATCAGGAAATTTTAGACCTAGAAATATAGAGTTTAAAATAGTAAAGATTGCTAAATAAGGATCAGTGAGTGGATTTGCTATTCTATGTTCTAGTCTTTTAGGAGAGAGATCAGGGATGCGCAGTGCAACAGTTCTATTATTATTACCAAAAGATACATTAGTTGGTGCCATAAAATTCTTATCCAAACGAAGATAATCATCTTCATTTGGCATGAATATCAAGAAAGTGTCAAGCATATAATGACAGATACTTTGAGCCATTAGATCAATATTAAGTATACAATTCTCCAAATCATTTGGGAATATAAAATTTACATGAAAATGCATACTACTACCATAATCGCTTGCAAATGGTTTGGCAGAAAAATTTACATTACCCTGTAATTTTTCTGCAATAATTTGTATTTTAGACTTAGTGCTACTAATTTTTTCTATATACTCAATTATGTTAGTGGAAGGCGGCAAATCTACCTCAAATTGATTAGCTCCTTTTTCTTTCTTAACTGCTATTCCAAGTAGAGTCTGAAATTCGAGTGGATCAATATTTTTGCTTAAATAAAATTCTATTTCCACTCCGATGCAAGCTATTAGCGAGTAGTCTGTTCGAAATTTCTTAATGATTTTTTGTAAAGCATTGTTCTTTTGCAAATGATCTGATAGTGTATGGATAAATTTCTGTAGGGTGACCATATGGATGAGTTTATAAAAAATAAAGTTTATTATAAAATTTTTGATGGAAGCTTCAAGCAATCTAGTCATATTTATAGTAAAAAAAATAAGTTGGGTGATTCTAGGATATTAGAAAGTGTCGAGAATAATCGGCTAACAGTAGTTAAACATTATGATGCCAAGAACATTGTTATCCTACAGCAAGTTCATGGTAACAAAGTTATTGATGCTGATAGTGATATTGAGACTGATCCCGAAGCTGATGGGGCAGTTACTACCAAAAAAAATCTAGTACTAACAGTACAAACTGCTGATTGCGTTCCTATTCTACTTAGTAGCGAAGATGGTAAGGTTATAGGGGCAGCTCATTGTGGTTGGCGTGGAGCTAAAGCTGGTATCACTAATAATTTGGTAAAACTAATGCATGAGAAAGGAGCAAAAAATATTAAAGCTATTATTTGCCCTAGTATTCAACAATATTCTTATGAGGTAGACCAAGAATTTTACGATAATTTTATAAAGCAACGGTCTGAGAACTCAAAGTTTTTTAGTGCCTCTTTGAGAACAAAGCATTATATGTTTGATTTACCAGCTTATGTAGAACTTCAACTGCAAGAAGCTGGTATTAAAGATATAACAAGGATGCTAGAAGATACATATACTACCCCTGAGAAATATCCAAGTTATCGACGTTCCTGTCATACTGGAGAATTATATAACCGTACCATATTATCCACCATTGTAATTAAAGGATAAATAACACTAGATGAGAATCAACTACATGGGAAACATATTTGTATTTATTTGTTAGATAGTATATAATATGTATACTTCTCCTACTTCAAGAGTAAGTTTGCACTGAGGTTAATTATGGATAAATAATATGAATAATAATAACTTAAAAACAATAGTTGAAACAAAAACATTAACTCATGCTTTGGCTTTTGCCAATTCTGTGGTAGAAAAACGTAACGTAATTGCTGAGCTTAGTCATGTTAAATTATCATCTAAGGATGGTAAGCTAGAGCTAATAACTACTAACATGGAAATATATTTAAGCCAAAAAGTAGCAGCTCAAGTAATAAGTGAAGGCGAAATAATGGTATCTACTAAAACATTAAATGACATAATAAGAAAGATATCTGATAATGATGTAACACTTAGTGTCTCAAATGAAACAGATCAACTTGAAATTCTAGGAAAGAATTGTGCTTTTAACCTACTAACCCTACATGCTAACCAGTTCCCTGCGTTAGATGATATTAATGTTGAAGCTACTTTAAAAATATCTTGTAGTGATTTTGTTAAAATGATCGACGGTACTTTGTTTTCGGTATCCGTTGATGAAACTCGTTATAATCTTAATGGTGTTTATTTCTACGTAAAAGATGAAGAATGTTGTATGGCTAGCACCGATGGGCATAGATTATCAGTGTCAGTAGTAAAAATAGCCAATAATGCTAGCGAGTTTGGCGTTATTTTACCTAAAAAGACTCTCGAGGAAATTGTTAAGATATTGAAAGATCCTAAGAATATCCAACTAGAGACTAAAATTTTTCTAAGTGTTAATAGGATTAAATTTGTTTGTAATGATATTATAATGGTATCAAAACTAATTGATGGAACTTTTCCGGACTATCAAGCTTTTATCCCAGTAGAGAACAACTATAAACTTACTATTAATACCAAGTTGCTAGCTGATGCTATAGATAGAGTAGCGACAATAACTATAGACAAATTTCAAGCAATAAAATTGATTTTATCAAAAGACTTGCTTGAAATTACCGCTTCTGGAGAAACAAGAGGTGTGGCTAAAGAATGTATACCATGTTCTCTAGATGAAAGTAATTTATGCATTTTTGATCATGAAGATACTCTGTCTATAGGTTTTAATCCTAAATATCTTACTGATGCACTAAGTGCTGTGTTAAGTGCTACTAAAGCAAACCAAGTTGAGCTATACTTTTTAAATGCATCATCACCAATGTTATTGAAAACCCTTCAGAATCCTAAAGATGTTTTTGTGATTATGCCAGTTAAGGTTTAATATTTACCTGAATTCGATGTATAACTAACACGAAAAGGTTTTAGCAAAAACCGTCATTGCGAGGAGGCACAAAGTGCCGACGTGGCAATCTTGTGAAGAAGAGCTTAAATTACCTCGAGGTCGCCTAATAAAGGTAGATATTGTTTCATGAGATTGGTCGCGTCGCCGCTTTTTCGCGACTCCTCGCTAATAGACGATCAGCAGCCATTTTAATAGTGGTTATATAAAAAATGTAGGGTACTATGAACAAAAGGATTATTACAAACAAAAGGAATTTATATAAATGTCTAAATCTTATAATATTATCCACCATGAATTTGATGTAGTAGTAGTTGGAGCAGGTGGGGCTGGTCTTAGGGCTACTTTTGGTATGGCGAAAGAGGGCTTAAATACTGCTTGCATTAGTAAGGTTTTCCCAACTAGGAGTCATACTGTGGCTGCCCAAGGGGGCATTAGTGCTTCTCTTGGTAATATGGGGCAAGATGATTGGCGTTGGCATATGTACGATACAGTAAAAGGCTCGGATTGGTTGGGTGATCAAGACGCAATTGAGTATATGTGTAAACATGCAGCTGCAGCAGTGCTAGAGCTTGAGCATTATGGAGTACCTTTTTCTCGAACAGAAGAAGGCAAAATTTATCAACGTCCCTTTGGTGGCATGACAACAAATTATGGTAAGGGACAAGCAGCTCAAAGGACTTG
The DNA here is from genome assembly GCF_964264675.1 of Candidatus Tisiphia endosymbiont of Temnostethus pusillus. Classification (NCBI taxonomy): domain Bacteria; kingdom Pseudomonadati; phylum Pseudomonadota; class Alphaproteobacteria; order Rickettsiales; family Rickettsiaceae; genus Candidatus Tisiphia; species Candidatus Tisiphia endosymbiont of Temnostethus pusillus. Next base: position 94,626 of record NZ_OZ183472.1, read on the forward strand.
TGCTGCAGCAGATCGTACTGGTCATGCAATATTACATACTTTATATCAACAGGCTTTAAAAAATAAAGCCCAATTTTTTATCGAATATTTTGCCCTTGATTTATTAATGAATAATGGAGAATGTGTAGGGGTAGTTGCTTGGAATCTTGATGACGGAACAATTCACTGTTTCCATGCTCACTTAGTGGTATTAGCTACTGGCGGGTATGGTAGAGCTTATTTTTCTGCAACAAGTGCTCATACTTGTACTGGTGATGGAGGTGGCATGGCGGCAAGAAGTTCTATTGCCTTGCAAGATATGGAATTTGTCCAATTCCACCCAACTGGTATATATGGAGCTGGTTGCTTAATTACCGAAGGTGCTAGAGGAGAAGGTGGGTATTTAGTAAATTCTAATGGAGAGCGATTTATGGAACGATATGCTCCCGCTGCTAAGGATCTTGCTTCAAGAGATGTAGTATCAAGAGCTATTACCATGGAAATCAGAGAAAATAGAGGGGTAGGAGAGCATAAAGATCATGTATTCTTACATTTAGATCATTTACCGCCGGAAATTCTTCACGAACGTTTACCCGGTATTTCAGAGACGGCTAAAATTTTTGCTGGTGTTAATGTTAACACTCAACCAATACCTGTATTACCAACAGTGCATTATAATATGGGGGGAATACCAACAAATTATCATGGGCAAGTTATTGATAAAGATCAGGATGGTCATAACAAGATTATTCCTGGGTTAATGTCAATCGGTGAAGCTGCTTGCGTTTCAGTACATGGGGCCAATCGGTTAGGATCAAACTCTCTGCTTGATTTAGTAGTATTTGGTAGAGCCGCAGCACAAAAAGCTGCTGAAATTGTTAAAGTAGGGCAAAAGCATAAAAGCTTGCCGGAGTCTATATTGGATAAAATAATTAGCAGATTTGATGGTATACGTCATGCTAAAGGGGGCCTACCAGTAGCTGACTTAAGACTTAAAATGCAAAAAATCATGCAAAATCATGCAGCGGTATTTAGAATTCAAGAGGTTCTAGATGAAGGAATAGAAATGATTGACCAGGCACGAAAGGAATATGCTGATATTCAGGTTAATGATAGATCATTAATATGGAACAGCGACTTGGTTGAAGCATTAGAACTAGCTAATTTATTAGATCAAGCGGTAATTACTGTACACTGCGCAGCGGCTAGAAAAGAGAGTAGGGGAGCTCATTCTAGGGAGGATTACCCAGAGCGTAATGATGAAGAATGGATGAAACATACACTCGCTTGGATTGATGAGAAAGGTAAGGTGAAGTTAGATTACAAACCTGTAACTCTTACAACTTTGACAGATGAAGTAGATAGCATTTCGCCAGCTAAACGAGTTTATTAAGAATATGCTAAATTCACTAAAATTATGCCAAGCTTTAAATGAAAAAATATGTCATGATTTTGCAGGATCAATAGGTGTTATAGATAATGCTATTGGGTTAATAAAAACTATAGAGTATCAAGAGAAAGCTACTAAACTGGTTCAGGATAGTATAAATAGACTCATGAGCTATTTACAGTTTCATCGTTATGTATACTCTCTACCTTCTGAGGGGAACAAAATTGCTATTGCAGAAATTAATAGATTAAGTACTGATTTTTTAAAATCAAAAAATCATAATATTGAACTAGTGTTCACAAGGTTAATCAGCACAAATATCGATGACAATATAGCTCAGATTATTATGTGTTTAATTGTTGCGGCATCTAGCAATATATACAGAGATGCTGTTATTAAGATTGAACTAGAGATACAAAATGATAATTTTATTGGTATAAAAATTGTAGTAACATCTCCAAACCTCAGGCTTGATCAGGATAGAGCAGATATTTTGCTTGGAAACAGAACTATTGATGATTTAAGTATCGAAAACGTTCATGAATATTACACTTACTACTTAATTACGGAATATGGTTATAAATTAGCTATTACTCCATCAACCGATTCAGTGGAGTATATACTCGTTGGAAATCTCTATTAGCAATTGCATAGATAGAACCAATGTTAAGGTAGTTGCGATGAGCTGCCACTTAATATAAAGTTCCAACGATTGAACCTTAATATTTAATTGTTCTTGACCCACAAATCCATGTTATATTGTTTGCAATATTCAAACATATCAACTGTGTTAGGATGGTGTATGCCAAATTCCTTAATTTGTGGCTTGCCAAAAAATTTGTAATTATATAAATCTTTGCTTTTACAGGCAGCTTTTGCTCCATGATTATACAAATAACTCATTTGGGCAACATTTTGACTTCTATCTCCATATAAATAATGATATATAACAAAAGCTTTTTTATAAGATTCTATAGCTTGATTCAGTTTATCTTGAGCAGATAAAATATCACCTTGTACTACATAAGCCTCTGCTAAATAACGATTTTTAGAATAATTTGTGTTCTCTGCATTTTTCTTGTCTTCTGCTAAGAACAGGAGGATAGCATTACTAATATATTCATAAGCTTGATCTACTTTACCTAAACCTAATGCACTTCTTGCCATTATTGCATAAATATCTCCATCTTCATACTCATTGTGTATTGAGTTATATAATGATTGAACCTGAGTATAAGCTTCTTGATATCTACCTAAAAAATTCAACATATATGCTCTATACATATAAATTGTAAAAGCGTATGAGTCATTAATATTATGACCATTTTTTATAAATATTTCAATAACTTTATCTGCACACTCTAAAGCTTCTTGATAGTGACCTTGCATCTCAAAGAATGAAGCTTTTATAATATATAGTGTATATATTTCATCTTCTTGCATTACTCTTGATTTTACTAGCTTTTCTATCTTTTTAAAAAGTTCTTCAGATATTTTTATTTCACCTAAGAATATATAAGTCATAGCTAGATTAGAGAGAAGATTTAATTTAATAGCGTAATAATCAGCTTCATTATCAAGCTTATCTAGAATATTTAATGCTTTAGTAAAATAAGAAATTGCTGTGTTAAAATCCATTAATATTGTTTTATAATACGCTCCCACTATTCCTAAGTACCTAGCATAATAACATTTTTGAGATTCAGGCACTTGCCATAATTTAAATTCCTTATTTTTCTCTTTTTGATAAAACCAATCAAACATTTGTTTGACTTTGTTGGGGCAGGTGTTTGCGTGTAGAGCAAATAACTCCACTCTTAAGATAAGTATTGCGGATAGATTAATATTATATTTTTCAGAATTATTTAGAAGGATTTCTAAGTTTTCTGGTATAGTTTTGGTACTTTTCCACAAATATCCTGAATAAGGACCTTTAAATTTAGGTAATTTGTTAATAATATTTTCTAAATATATTTTATTATTATCACCATTTAATTCCATTATTTTATTGCTGATTATATCATGCATTTCAAAAATAGGATTATCCTTGTTAGGATCAATATTACTGATTAGCATAAATTTAGATAATTGATATATATCATCATCTAAAGTATTTGTATTATCAGTAATGATGGTAAGCAGCTGTTTTGAGAAACTTTGATTATTGAGTAAAGCTATTTTATTAAGTAATTTTACAGCACTAGGTTTTAATTCTTGAATAGCCATTTTAATATTTGTTGCTATTTTATCAGTCGATTGATAAATTTTCTTTTTATATTCCTCTTTATCTAAACCTTTAACTTTGTTAAGTAATTGAGCTCCTTGCACTATCAATATTGGATAACCACTAAAAGATTGCATTAAAAATTCGATATTATTTTTATTGTCTAATAAGTTATTAGCTAAAGCTACAATAGTAGACACATCAAGTAGGGGCATTGCTATAATATTAGATAACTTTTCATTATCTTGCGAACAAAACACGACCTGACCATTATGCTCCCAATCAATTAAATCTTGTACTTTTTTATTTTCATTAACTTTTAAATTATCAAACACTAATAACCATTTATTAGTAGTGGTTAAATATGATATTACTTCTTTTTTTGCTAAAGCAACTTCTTCAGATATATTAGTTTGTTTGATAGTATTGAGTTGTTTGGCTAATTTAACAAATTGCTCGTTCAAATCAAGGTTACAATCAAAAAACCAAATTAGATCATAATTATTTTTATAAGCATACATTCTAATCAGTTGAGTTTTACCTATACCACTAGTACCCACTATACTTGCTTGTCTATATTTACTTAAATATTCATCAAGAATTTTAAGTTGTTGCTCATGATTGACAAAATAACTAACTGGAGTGATAAGATTAGATACTTGTACTTGAGCAAAAGTATTACTATAAATAATTAGTGATATGAATAATGTTAAAAATTTTTTCATATAATGAAACTGTTGAAAAATAAATTATGCCCTAACGGTACGTATAAAACATATTATTAACCTCAGCATCGATATAAGAATTAATAATTCTTATATCGATACTTGCTTTGTTATAAGGAAAAATGCATTCTTGAAGCGGCTGACGTGAGTGCATTTTAATTATTAAAATCACATATTGAATGGAGTATTATATTTTAACAATCAGGTGGGCAGCCGCTTCAAACCTGATTGTTTCTATATATAATACTGAATTCGATGTAACTTGTTACATCGAATTCAGGTTATTATTACGAATAATTATAAAGAATAAGCAAAAATAACTCAACTTAGGTTTGAATATTAATAATAAAAATCATTAAAAAGTAGGAAAGTTTGTTTGCTAATTCTGAACCTAAATTCCACTAGCCTAGTATCAGTATTATGCAATCCAAATTATTTCCAACTTAACTTATGCGAATTCGGGTAACTTGATGGTAGCTGAATAAGGGCTGGATTCCGCATCAAGGCTAGGATGATATTTTTTACACGAATGATAACTTTTGATTGCAGGAGGTAATTTATGCAGTAAGGATTACACTTGTGAAACTATCTTGTATAGTTCACTTAATAAAGTTGCAAATTCAATTTGCTCAAAACCTTTCCTAGGGATGACTATCATTGCCCAACTATTTTGTTTGAATTTTGATTCTTTGCTTAGCAGTCTAACTAAATGCCTGATACGTCTTTTGATTTTATTACGAATAACAGCATTTCCTAACTTTCTTCCGACTTTCATGCCAAAAAGTAATGTATTTGACGAATTATATAAAATCTCACTAGATTTCTTACATAGGTTGTCAATATTACCTTTTACATTTAGCTTTGCAAAGAGCTTAGTAGAATTCTTTGCTATTATTGTGATAAAATAAGGGCTATGGAACTTTTTTCCTAACTTATTAACTAGGTCAAATTCTTTCTGATTTTTTAGGGATGAGATAAGCACTTACTACGCTGATAATTTTTTTCTGCCTTTTGCTCGGCGTTTCCTTAAAATTTCTCTACCGCCGACAGTTGCCATCCTTGCCCTAAATCCATGTCTTCTTTTTCTTACTAAATTGCTAGGTTGAAATGTACGTTTCATAAATTCATATCCAATACGAAATAATATATTTCTTTATAGTCAGATAATGTTAAACTGTCAACTTAAATAACATTATTTAAACTAGGATATATATATACTGCTCGTAAATGAAGAGTTGGTAGACGATAGTATAACTTCAAGAAGGGCTAGGCAGTAGCAAAGTCGAGCGGCGTAGCGTACATGAGTAACGGAGCAGCGGAGATCTTTAGACGCGACGACGCCAATTCTTGAAGTTCTGCCTGAGTATATCTATATTTCTCTCTTATTATCTTTAGTCTTTAAAAGATCTTGTTCTAATTTTATATTATTATTTCTATTGATAATAGATCGATAAACTTGCAGATTTTCCAAAACACGTTGAGTATAGTTCCTAGTTTCTGCATATGGTATTAGTTCAATCCAATCAATTATTTGTCGTAAATTCTTAAAGTCACGAGGATCACCAAACAGATTAATCCATCTTGTGATTCTACAAGGACCAGCATTATAAGCTGCAATGGCTAAAAGATAATTACCATTATATAGTTGTAAGTATTCTTTAAAATGATTAGTACCGAGCATGATATTATATTTAGGGTCAAGAGTTAGCTTTTTAATATGACATTTATGGCCAACAGATTTAGCCGTATCATAAGCAGCTGTATCCGTAAGTTGCATTAACCCCTTAGCTTTAGCTGTACTAATTGCATGCTGATTAAAAACTGACTCTTGTCTTATAATACTGTATGTTAAAGCTGGTTCTAGGGGGGTATTTTTTATTGCCTTAGTATAAGGGGTAGGGAAAGCATAATCCTTAATAAAAGTATGATGTTGACAAGCAGTTTTTGCTACATCTACTGTATGATGAATATTACCCTTTGTGCTAATGATATCGGTAATTAATACAATCTTAGATGGGGTTGATGATTTTTCAATAGCCGTTTTAGCATATAACAGAGCTAAATCATGCTTACCATATTTAGTCAAATATTTTATGGCTCTAATAATTTCACTATTTTCATTATTATGCTTAGTGGAGGTAGGCTTTTGTGGTAAAATGAAGTGCCGTTTGTTAAGTTCGATATTAGCTAACTGTCCATAGAAACTATGGGAATACTTGCTGGCCATATGATAAAATTTATTCGCTTGCTCTTTATCCCCTTTGGCTTCATAAGTTCTAGCTAGCCAATATTGCCCCCTTGATACGCTTAATGGTTTAGCTGCAACTTTCATAAATTTGTTAAAATGACTTAAAGCAATATCAGGCTTATGCAAAAATCTAAGGGCAAGCCAACCACTAAGCCATTCTGCTTCTCTTACATGTTCGGGATCAACAGTAATTGGCATGCTAATTATCTTATAACTACTAGCAAAATCTTTCTGATCAATAAATTCTCTAGCATAATAAGATTGTACACGAGCCCAATAGGCGGAATGTCTTTTATCTTGCTTTACTTTTTTAAATAGAGCGATACTTTGGCTGGTAGGAATCTCTGTTTTCTTGGAATCCAAATAGTTAAATAATAAAGCTGGGGTATAATATTTTTCTGATACTTGTTGAAAAAGTTTTTCACTATCATTAGATTTATTTAAGATAGCAATTTGGGCAATAAAATTTTGTTTATAGCCATTACTGACATAATGCATATATTTTTTTGCACTACGCATATCCCCTGCCCATAAATATTCATCAATTTTTTTTACATGATCTTCTTCACATAATATATTTTTGAAATTACTCAAATAATTGCTTTCTTCTGTTTGCGTAAAAACCCCATAAATCCAACCATTTTTCATAATCTTCGCTAATTTTTGTGGATCTTTTATTAATTTTCTACTGGCTAAAGCATAAAATTTATAGCCTAAAGCAGTAATTGGTTCGTTTTCACTAAACCAGTTTACAATTAAAGCTTGGTCTGTGTTATAGTTTAAATATTGTTCTGCCATCTCTTTTAGTTTATCGACTTGCGGCCAGTGGGGATTGTTTTGTATAAATTTTATTACCTCTTCAAAGCTATTTTTCTTATAATTCGGGTCTAAGAATCTTTGAGATATAATAATTTTGATTAAGGTTTTATCTTTTGAAGACTTTGCCATCTTTTCACAATCTTGCCATGCTTTTTTGTCTAAATGTATAAAAGTTTCTTTGACATAGTCCGATGCCATTGACTCTGATATTAATAAATTTAGAATAATTAAAACTATTGACAGTATTGTTGAAATTCTCATAATCGACAGCGGATAAATTAAATTATTATGGTATTATTATGAATAGAGCATTTGTCTTTCCAGGTCAAGGGTCACAAATGGTTGGTATGGGGAAAGAATTCTACGATAACTTTCAGGTGGCAAAAGAGACATTTGAAATGGTAGATAATACTCTTGGAAGAAAATTAAGCCATATTGTCTTTAATGGATCAAGTGAAGATTTAACTTTGACTATTAATGCTCAACCAGCACTAATGGCAGTATCTATGGCAATATTGAATGTCATTAAGCAACAAACAAATAGAAATATTACTAACCTGTGTTCATATGTTGCAGGTCATTCTTTAGGAGAATATAGTGCATTATGTGCAGCGGAAAGTATAGATATACAAGTAACTACCGAATTGCTAGCAGTACGTAGTAAATCCATGCAAGAAGCCTATCCGGTTGATCAAGGCTCAATGGCGGCATGTATAGGCGTACCTCTAAAAAAGCTTGAAAAAATCATCGAAGAGGTTATAGACCTTGATATAGCTAACGATAATATAGATGGGCAGGTGGTAATTAGTGGTAAAACTATAGCAGTGGAACGGGTAATATCTATCGTAAAAGATTTAGGCTATAAAGCTATTAAATTGAATGTAAGTAGTCCTTTTCATTGTAGTTTGATGAAGCCAGCAGAAGAGCAAATGGCAAAGGCTTTAGACAAAGTAGCAATTAACAAACCGTTTGTTCCGGTGATACAAAATGTTACAGCTAAACCAATAACTAACCCTATAGAGATAAAACAAAACTTAATCTCCCAGATTTGTGGTAGGGTGAGGTGGCGTCAAACTTTAAACGAATTGGAAAATCTGAAAATAGAACAAATAGTTGAAATAGGTGCAGGTAAGGTTCTAACTAATATGCTGAAAAAAACTGATCATAAATTTAATTTGATTAATGTTTCGAGTCTTGTAGAATTAGAAAAATTTTTAGAAATTATGTGATTATGGTATTAGTGCTAAGACAAAAATCTGCTATGATCCCAATTTAATTAAAACAATAAGATATAAGATAATATAATAATGGCAACGCAAGCAAATACTAAATTTCCTATAGAAATTGATAAGAAACGAGATAATTTACTGACTAATTTTGGTAAAGCTGTCCTAAAGGATAGGTACTTACTAGCCGGAGAGGATTTTCAAGATCTATTTGCTAGAGTAGCTAGCTATTATGCTGATAATGCAAAATCAGCTCAGCAATTATATGAGTACATAAGCAAGTTGTGGTTTATGCCAGCTACACCGGTTCTTAGTAACGGTGGAACTGACAGAGGGATGCCTATCTCTTGTTTTTTAAATGAAACAGATGATAGTTTAGAAGGTATTGTAGATCTTTGGACTGAGAATGTTTGGTTAGCCTCACGTGGTGGTGGTATAGGAAGCTATTGGGGCAATGTTCGTTCTATTAATGAAGCAATTAAAGGCAAAGGTACTTCTTCTGGCATTATTCCATTTGTCAAGGTTGTCGATTCTATGACTTTAGCTATTTCTCAAGGGTCAATTAGACGTGGTAATGCTGCTATATATTTACCAATTGATCATCCTGAAATTGAGGAATTCATAGACTTAAGACGCCATACTGGTGGTGATACTAATCGTAAAGCTTTAAACATGCATCACGGCATAGCTGTAACAGATGCATTTATGCAAGCAGTTGAGAGTGATGGAAATTTTCCATTAATCAGCCCTGCTACTAAAAAAGTTGTACGTGAAGTTAAGGCTAGAGATTTGTGGGTTAAGTTACTAACTACTAGAATAGAAACTGGAGAACCCTATATTTTATTTATTGATACTGTCAATAAATATATTCCGCAGCACCATAAAAAACTTGGGCTACAAGTAAAAACTTCTAATCTTTGTAGCGAGATTACCCTGCCAACTGGCATTGATCATTTGGGTAAGGTTAGAACTGCGGTGTGTTGTTTGTCTTCTGTAAATTTAGAATATTTTGATGATTGGCAGAATGATCCCGAATTTATTCCCACCGCAATGCGTTTTTTAGATAATGTACTTGAAGATTTTATTACTAAAGCACCTAGTACCATGGAGCGAGCTAAATATTCAGCAATGCGTGAACGTAGCGTAGGTTTAGGTGTTATGGGTTTTCACTCATTCCTGCAATCAAAGGATGTACCAATAGAGTCGGTAATGGCAAAGGTTTGGAATAATCAAATATTTGAACATATTCATAAAGAAGTTGATAAAGCTTCAGTAGTTCTATCTGATGAACGTGGTGCTTGCCTCGATGCAGTTGAAGTAGGTATTAACGAACGGTTTAGTAATAAAACAGCTATTGCTCCTACGGCATCAATCTCTATTATTGCTGGCAATAGTTCGCCTGGAATTGAACCATTTGCTGCTAATAGTTTTGTCCAAAAGACTCTTACTGGATCTTTTAATGTACGTAACAAATATTTAGAAAAGCTGTTAAGCACCAAAGGTTTTAATAATGAGCAGGTTTGGTCATCAATTGCAACTCATGAAGGCTCAGTTCAACATCTAACCTTTTTATCCAGCCATGAAAAAGATGTTTTCAGAACTGCTTATGAGATTGATCAAAATTGGCTTATTGATCTAGCAGCAGATAGGACACCACATATTTCACAATCTCAATCTCTAAATGTTTTCTTAGCAGGCAATGTAAGTAAGATGTATTTAAATAATATCCATTTTAGAGCTTGGAAAAAAGGGGTTAAGAGTTTATATTATTGTAGATCAACCTCAATTCAAAGAGCTGATAAAGTATCACACGATGTCAAGAAAGCGGATTTTCAAGATATTGAAAGAGATAATAAGAAAAAACAAGAAAAAGAAGTTGTGTCTTATGATGAATGTTTATCCTGTCAGTAATAGACTTTCTGCATAATTCTACTTTTGCTGGTAATTTGTGCGTCGATCCGGTACTCGAATCCGTAACGGAATTTGAGTACGCTGCGGGTCGAGGTTCCGTGTCTCCTACAAATTCCTCAGCAAAAGCGAATTATGCAGGAAGTCTAATGAATATACGCGAATTCGGGATAAGAATTTGTCAATTCTTATCCAATCGTCATTGCAAGCGAACGTATGTGAGCGTGGCAATCCATGAAGCTTGTCATATAGATTGCTTCGTCAACCTACGGTCTTCTCGCAATGACGTTTTATAGACGTATATGTCATTGCGAGCGAACGTATGTGAGCGTGGCAATCTATGAAGCTTGTCATATAGATCAACTATGTTCGCAATAAAAATTTAAATAAATTTGGTTTAAATTTTTATTGCTTCTGCAGAGCTAGTTAAATCACGTAACTTAGCGTTTGCAATCACAATGATTTTCCGCATTAATGCTACCATCGCCACCATTTTCTTTTTTCCTCTATTGATCAATTTTTCATAAAATACCTTCAGTTCAGAGTTAGAATTTCTAGCAGCCATAGCAGCTACAAACAACATAGGTCTAACAAAACTTCTACCATGACCTGTATGTCTATATCCGCTATATCTACCGCTATCATTAGATATTGGTGCAACACCTACTAATGATGCTATTTGTTTGCGGTTCAATGTACCAAGTTCAGGTAACAAAGCTATAAGCTCATTAGATACTACTGTGCCTATACCACTAATAGTTTGCAGTGTCTCTTTCTTAGCCTGCAAGAGTTTATCTTTTGCTATTAAGTCATCTATTTTTTTAGTAATAGATGCAATTTGTTCTTCTAGTACTTCGATTATTTTAACACAACTAGACTTGATTAAATCAGCTTTCGGGGACTGAAACCTATTTTTTTCTGCAATCAACATTTGTTTGAGGTCGTTCCTACGTCCGACTAATTCATACAAGTTTAAAGCTTGCTTAGATTGTACTTTAAATAGTTCTAATCTTTCTGACCGTTCAAAACCATAAAGTGCTAGAGCTTTAGCATCAAGACTATCAGTTTTAGCTGCATTCCCAAAAGACCTAATAAAGTTTTTAACTTTGCGAGTATTGGCTCTATGTACAGCAAAACCCTGATTGCAAAGCGTTAGTAATAGTTCCATTTCATATCCACCTGTGGTTTCTAAAACACACAATGCAGAACTAATCTCTTTTTTGTAATCCTTGATAAAATCAGCTATTCCATTAGAGTTGTTATTATATTCTTTAGTTTCTTTTTTTCCATGAATAGCAACAACAAAATTGAATTTTCCTATATCAAGACCAATAAAATTATTATATAATGGCATAATACCTCGAAGACTTTTAATGTTTACGATTGTAAGCGGGAGTGCAAAGGCATCCCAATCAACTATTCAAACGTCTCGGGGATTTGGGCTAGAGTACCAAGATCCATACGATCTTAAGACCAATTGCTTCACGGTCGCTCACGCCTGCACAGCGATAGTCATTTAGTATTATTAATGACTATCGCTGTAATACCCCCTTATAAGTCAGTATAAATCATTATTTATATTGACTTCAACATCTATTATATCATACTTTTAACTTACAATTGCTTCGTCGACCTATGGTCTCCTCGCAATGATGTTTTATAGTAGTATACTTAAAAAGGAAATATAATATGTCTTTACTTAATGCCAGTCCAATCTACAAACCATTTTCTTATCCATGGGCTTATGAAGCGTGGCATATTCAACAACGAATTCATTGGTTACCAGAGGAAGTGCCGCTAGCTGATGATCTAAAAGACTGGAAATATAATTTAAGTCCAGGAGAAAAACACCTATTAACCCAAATATTTCGCTTCTTTACTCAAGCTGATATTGAAGTAAATAATTGTTATATGAAACATTACTCTAGGGTATTTAAGCCAACAGAAGTACTGATGATGTTATCAGCGTTTTCTAATATGGAAACAATTCATATTGCTGCTTATTCTCATCTGCTTGATACCGTAGGTATGCCAGAAACCGAATATTCAGCATTTCTCAAATATAGAGAAATGAAAGATAAATACGACTATATGCAGCGTTTCGGTGTAGAAACTAAAGAAGATATTGCTACTACTTTAGCAGTATTTGGTGCATTTACTGAAGGGTTACAGTTATTTGCTTCATTTGTTATTTTACTTAATTTTCCTCGTTTTAATAAAATGAAAGGTATGGGGCAAATTATTAGTTGGTCAGTAAGGGATGAGACGTTACATACTGATTCTATCATTATGTTATTTAAAACTTTTATTAGGGAAAACCCTGAAGTATGGACTGAAGAGCTTCGTAGCCGTCTTTATGAAGCGTGTGCTACTATTGTGCATTTTGAAGATGCCTTTATTGAACTAGCATTTGAAGTTGGTGGCATTGAAGGTCTGACAGCTAGAGAGGTAAGACAATATATTCGTTATATTGCCGATCGCAGATTAATGCAGCTTGGACTTAAAGAGATTTATTTAATTGATACTAATCCGTTGCCTTGGCTTGATGAAATCTTAAACGGTGCTGAACATACTAATTTCTTTGAAGGAAGGGTGACAGAATATACCAAAGCTGCAACTACTGGATCGTGGGAAGATGTATTCGCTGAGATGGATGGTAGGAGGAGTGGTACTACTTAACCTGAATTCGATGTAACTTGTTACATCGAATTCAGTATTATATATAGAAACAATCAGGTTTGAAGCGGCTGCCCACCTGATTGTTAAAATATAATACTCTATTCAATATGTGATTTTAATAATTAAAATCACATATTGAATGATGAAAAAAGTTAAAATGCACCCGCGTCAGCCGCTTCAAGAGTGCATTTTTCCTTATAACAAAGCAAGTATCGATATAAGAATTATTAATTCTTATATCGAATTCGCGTGACTTAATGTGTTCTTGCTGGATTATTAGGTTTTCTACTAATGCGTGATACGTGGTCTACCATATTTGGAGGTTTTGGTGTTGGGACTTTAGCTTTAGGTAAAATCTTTTCCTCCTTAGGTGGTTTGTTAATTGTTGTGTCAAAATCGCTAAATAAACTTGTCTGAGTTTGAGGATTTATTTTATTTTTAGCAGGATCACCAGTAATAACGTTTTTTATATAAGACAGGATAAATCGACCGCAATTTATATTATCAGCTATTTTCTGATGACCTAGATATGATGATTTAAAGGTAACTCTATCTTTTCCAAATGTTTCTTCTAGTGAATCTCTAATTGGCTTTAGTGGGTAGAAACGGCTAAGCCATCCTTTGGAATCATGATGATGAGATGTTATATTGCCAGCAGTATCTTTATTAAGTTCTAAATATGTGAAGTGTCTCCTTGTCAGAAGTCCAAAAAAATATTTGTTAGACTGACAAATAGGAATTATTGCTTTCTCCCAATTAGGATCTTGGTTTAATACTCCAAGTGTATCCTTTAATGGGGCTGCAGTTGTTGTAAGCGTATTGCCTTTTTGAGCATCATGAGATGGGGCAGTGATATAATTATTGTCTTTTTTGAGATAATAATTGATTTTATTCTCAGGATTTCCCGGATTTTCATACGTCTCTGCTGATAGTTTATATTCTTGCTTTCTAGATAAATCTTTCAAGACATTATATATCTGAGTAGGCTTATATGCCATGTATGGCTCAATTTCTTTCCGATCTTTCATTTCATTCCCTATAATATCCTTAATATATATTAGTGGTAAATAAAATAATAGTATACTAAAATGACTGCAAAAAATAGATGTTTTATAGATAGATGTTTTTAACATCATTTGAGTGCTAAAACAATTTTTGTTATTAGTGCAAGATATAAATAATAGTATAATAGAATATAATTGGGAGAATAAAATAATTATGAGTATTGAAATTATAGTTCCATCTCTTGGAGAGTCTGTATCAGAAGCGGCTATTGCTAAGTGGCATAAAAAACAAGGAGATGCGGTAAAAGTGGATGAACTACTTTTAGAACTTGAGACAGAGAAAGTTACGTTGGAAGTAAATGCACTTTCCTCTGGTGTAATAAGCAAAATACTTAAGAATGAGGGCGATACAGTATATGTGGGTGAGAGCGTGGGACAAATTACCGAAGGAGAAGCTTCTAGTGTAGCTTCACCTAGTACATTAGACAAAGAGATAAAACAGCAACCTGCAAGTACCAACAAGGTTGATGTTCCGCCCTCGGTGCAAAGATTAGTGAGCGAAAATAAACTGCAATTAGCTGACATAAAAGGTACTGGTCGAGAAGGCAGAGTAACCAAGGGAGATGTACTAGAGTTCATAAATACCCCGCCTGTGAAAGAAACAGAATTACCTGTTATAGCCAATGTTGTACGTGCAAATGAAGGGATGGTTGAGCGTGTTAAAATGTCACGTCTTCGTAAAACTATAGCGGATCGTTTAAAACAATCACAAAATACTGCAGCTATTCTAACTACTTTTAATGAAATTGATATGTTGAAAGTTATTAATTTGCGTATGCAGTATCGTGAAGAGTTTGAGAAGAAACATGGCGTGAAGCTAGGATTTATGTCATTTTTTGTAAAAGCTACTATTGAAGCTCTTAAAGCAGTCCCATCGGTAAACGCCGAGATAGAAGGGGATGAGATTTTGTATAAGAATTATTATGATATTGGTGTTGCAGTAGGGACAGAGCAGGGTCTAGTAGTGCCAATAGTTAGGCAGGCTGACAAATTGAGTTTTGCTAAGGTTGAGAAAGAAATTGCTGGTTTGGGTAAAAAGGCTAGAGAAGGAAAATTATCTATGTCTGATTTATCAGGTGGAACATTTACCATTTCAAATGGCGGTGTTTATGGATCACTATTATCAACTCCGATTATTAATCCTCCTCAATCAGGTATTTTAGGTCTTCACAAGACTGAAGAAAGACCAGTAGTGGTTAATGGTAAGATAGAAATACGTCCCATGATGTACGTTGCTTTATCTTATGATCATCGTATTATTGATGGCAAAGAAGCAGTTACTTTTCTTGTAAAAATAAAGGAATTGATTGAGAATCCTGAGAAATTGTTATTAAATCTTTAATACAAAGAAGGAGTATAAGTTATGGTGAAAAATAAACCTGTTTTCTATGATCTCGCTGTTAAGATTGAAAAATTTCGTCCTACTAGCAAGGATATAAAGGATTATATTACAGCTCAGCATGCAACTTTAGCAAGTGACCCTAAGGAAAGTTTAAGCCTTAACCAATATTTAAAGGAAAAATATTTTTCAGATGATAATGTAGTAGTAGTTGCAGATTTATCCGATAGGACTTTTAGTAGATCTGGTAATGTAACAGACCTAAGCGGAGGAGATTTTACTGGTTGTATACTTAAAAATACTACTTTTACAGGATGTAATTTGGCTGATGCGGTGTTTTGTGATGTTGATTTTGACAATGCTTATTTCGAAGATACTATTCTAAAAAACATAGATTTTAGAGGGGCTGACCTTGCTAATTGTAGGTTTTCTGATGGCTATAAAGGATACTCTCAAATAGGGAAAGAACGTGATATTGAGGGGATAAAATTCAGTACCACTTCTTCTTTAGGCAGAAAATATGCTGACATAAAAAGTGACTTAGTTCGCAAAAAAGAGCAGCAAGATCTTATAAGTAGTAAACAAAAAGAATTAGAGGAGGCGGAGAAGAAGTTAAGCTTGAAAGCTCAGGCTTGGCGTATTGGAGGTTATAAAACTGGGAATTCAGAATATGATAGGCTGCAAGAAGAGCTGCAACTAATGGTTGAGCAAAAAATATTTCCTAGAGAAGATAATTCAATGCATGAAACTTTTCAAAACATTTTTGGCAGTAGCAGTTGTACTTTTGATCCAGCTTATGTACGAGGATCAACTAAAGAACAGCGGGATCAAGAAACGCAATATGTACCTTTAGCTCGGAAAGATATAGAGCAATATTTGCAGGCAAGAAAGAGTAATGAGAATTTAAGCTTAAATGATTTTGCTAAATCTAAATTAGAGAAATCACAGATAAGATCAGGAGCAAGAATTATTGCAGATTGTTCTAGTAGAGTTGATACTTCTACTAATAATGAATGGTATGATAGAGTGGATTTATCGGGCTTAGATTTCTCTGGAGCAGATTTAGGGGGTGCTGTGTTCGCAGGGTCCGTTTTATCCGGATGTAGATTTAATGGTACTAATATTAGTGAAGCGAATTTCGAGAGTGCAGAACTTGATCGAGCTAATTTTTTAGGGTCTAAAGCAGATAACGCGAATTTTTTTAATAGTAATTTAAGTCAGGCAGTCGTTGATAATAGTCAGTTTACACATGCTTTTATGGCTCGTTCTAATGGTCAGGAGGTTGTGATAAATAACTCCAACTTTGATTATGCGAATATAAAAAATGGTAAATGGGATAACGCAAAATTGACTGATTCAACATTTAATCAGGCAGATTTGCAAGGTATCTCTTTAATTTCAGCAGATTTACGAAGAATACAAATGCAGCATGCAATATTAGATAAAGCTGTTTTAACAAAGTGTCAAGTTATAGAGAGTGATTTATCTAATGCTTTGATGGAAAAGGTTGAAGCACATAAGGCAAAATTTAAAGATACTATATTGCAGAACATAGAAGCAAAAGGATTAGATTTGTCGGATGCTGAGTTAAGTGGTTTGACTAAGTTGGATGGAGCGAATTTAGAAGCGGCTATTCTAAGAAGGATTAATGCTGAAGGAGTGAATTTTATTAATGCCAATCTAAATATGGTGGAAGCACAAAAGGCGAATTTCAGAAATGCAATTTTAGAAGGAGTAGAGGTCAAATTTGCTAACTTAACAGAGGCGATTTTAGAAGGAGCGAAGGCTAAAGGAATCAATGCAAGTTATAGTATACTAAAAAAAGTTCATGCACAAAAGGCTGATTTCTCGAATAGTATAATGAGGAGTATTGACGCTCAGGAAGGGGATTTTACCGAAGTAATATTCATGAATGGTGATCTTACAAAATCAAAATTGCAGCAAGCGATATTGGAAAAAGTACAAGCAGAAAAGGTTAAGTTAGAAGGGGTTAATTTACGTGCGGCAAAGTTAGCTGAGGCTGATTTGTCTAAAGCTACGGTCGATATTGATACTGATATTGTGGACGTAAATTTGATTGGTTTACAAGGCACATTCATTCAGAATGGTCAAGAAATTATTCCGCAAAAGCTTCAAGAAGAGCAAAAACAATTGGAGCAAGTAAAAAAAGCGGAGCAATTAGAATTAACACTAGAGAATTTACCTCACATCGCTGTAGGTTTATTAAAAGAGACAGGGACATTTCTTCTTGATATTGCTACTATAGTACCTTCAGCTATTAGGAATCCGCTGGATACAAAGAAGCTATTATATGATGAGCTATATGCTGATTTCCTAAAATTTCAAGAAGTGAGTGGAAAATTATTAAGTGATAAGTTGCTAATTGAAGAAAGGCAAAAATTACAAAAAGAACAAGTAGAACATGTATCTAATCTAATCAAGGGAGCTGGTGCAGTGGCTGATATATATATTCCTGCTCTGAATGAAGCACGATCTGATCTATTGAAAGATCAGATCGCTCAGCGTGTTTTGTTGCCAGTTTTAGAAGCTGTGTTAAATCCCGCTCCAATGATTTCACCTACAGAAGCTAGTAGAGTTAATCCTGATATATTTGATGGAGTAGATAAAAATTTTATTAGAAGGATAGTGCCGTTGGTGCTAAAATTAGGAGGTGGCGTATTAGAAGGAGAATCAAATAAAAAAGTACAAGAAATTTATAAAAATCTAATAATTTCTAACGAGAATTCAGGGCGTGATATCATTAAAAATGCTTTAGAAATCTTTACCAGCCCTAAAGTAGCAGAAGTAGTCAAAAAAGATTTAGTTGAGTTTTTACGTGATTCAGCTAATCAAAAAGAAATTACCAAAATTGCTGAGAATGTTCTAGACGATAAATTTACTAGATTTGTGTCAAAAGAATTTTTTAGGGATACTGTATCACTAGCAACTAATGCAAGTAGCACGATATTAGAGCATACTCCTGAAATGGTTGCGATTTATGAGTTCTATATGAAACATCAAGATATTGGCTTGGAATTATTGGCTGATAACAATTTATCTTCGACTCGAATAGAAGAAATAGTGGAAACACAAAAAGCCATGATATTGTCTATTTTAGATAATACTAGTAAGGTTGTTCAAGATCTAGCTCCTGCCTTAAAATCGACTCTACCACAATATTTTGCTGATAATAAAAAGAATATTTTAGAATTTTTGGATAAAACAGAAGTGCAGCAAAATATAAGATCTCTTGGTCTGAATCCTAAATTTGTACGTGATGCAACAGCAGCAACTATTCCATTTATTGTTGATGTTTTACCGATAATAGCAGAACTTACTGAAAGTTGTTTAGCAGACAAAGAGGGGTTAGAGCGAATCATTGAGCAAACTAAAGAGGTTATGAACGTACCTGAATCCAAACAAGCAGAAAAAGTTGGTAAATTAGTAAACTCTCTTATTAAGTTTAATAAGGATAATCCTAAGGTTAAAGAAGTTTTACAAGAAAAAATACCTGAGCTTTTAATAAAACATGCTAAAGACCTTGGCCCTGTGGTTGAGAAATTTTTAAATGAAACCGAGATGGGTAAAAAACTAAAACTAAAAGGTGAAGCAATTGTTAAAGCACTAGGGGATCATGCTAAGGAAGTAGGAACAATAACGGCTTCATATAAGAAGGGAGAATATAGTGCAATGGTTCGTCCATTGATTAATTTGTTATCTGATACAAAAGTTCTAAGTTTAGCTGTAGAAGCTACTGTTAACCTTTGGAAGTATAATTTTCAAAAACATTTTGTGTCTAATTCAACACGTGAAAAAGTAATTGGTGAAAAAATGAACCAAATTATGGAAGATGTTTTGTCCAATCCTCTTGTGATAGCTAAGTCAGACAAGAAAATAGATTTATCTTCTATCTTTCAGGAGCAGGCTGAGAAATATAGTCGAAATAATTCATCTGAGTATTCACCGATACTTTATTATTCCTTAAATAATAAAGATTTGAGAGGATTATCTTTTGAAAAAGTAGATATGAAATTAGATAATTTTGAAATTAAAGGGTTTAATTTTAATGAAGTGACGTTAGGAAAATGTTCTCTGAAAAATGCTGAGTTGAAAGAATGCTCTTTTAAGAGAGTTACTTTTAAAGAACATATAGACTTTGAAGGAGCTACCATTGATGGTAATACTTTAACTACACTTCTTCCGGAAATTAAAAAATATAATAAAAAACATCCGGAAAAAACAATGAATTTAGATAATATAAGAGTTGTTGGGAATATAAGCGAAGAAGTTAAATCAAATCCTTTGCTAAAAAATGTAGATTTGAATAAAGCTACTGTAAAAAAAATAGAAGTTATTCCACCAGTACCTAAAGCAAGTCAAACAATATCATCAAATGAACATAGAGAGAGATATGATAGAAATGCTAACAAAGAAAGACAAACAAATCTGTTAATCAGATAAAATAATGTTTGACATTGTTCTGAATAATCGGTATAAAACTTCACACAGGGCAAAAATCCTGTAGCTGTTTGAAAAGTTGATAAAACTGAAAACTAAATACACACTGCGATAATAAAAATTTATGATCGTGAGTGGATACTGTATAAGTAGCAGAATTAGTTCTGTACACATCGTACAATCTCAAGCTTTAAAAGAATCAAAGTAAATAAAATAAGAGCATTTGGTGGATGCCTTGGCACTAGAAGGCGATGAAGGACGTAATACGCTGCGATAAGCTTCGGGGAGCTGCGAATAAGCTTTGATCCGAAGATTTCCGAATGGGGAAACCCACCTGCTTAGCAGGTATCGTATAGTGAATACATAGCTATGCGAAGCAAACCCAGTGAACTGAAATATCTCAATAGCTGGAGGAAAGGACATCAACCGAGACTCCGTTAGTAGTGACGAGCGAACGCGGACCAGGCCAGTGGCTTCAGAATAAAAACTAGAACAACATGGAAAGGTTGGCCATAGAGGGTGATAGCCCCTTATAGGTAAAAAGTTTTGGAGTCCTTGAGTAAGGCGGGACACGTGAAATCCTGTTTGAACATAGGGGGACCACCCTCTAAGCCTAAGTACTCTCTAGTGACCGATAGTGAACAAGTACCGTGAGGGAAAGGTGAAAAGAACCCCGATAAGGGGAGTGAAATAGACCTGAAACCGAATGCTTACAAGCAGTCGGAGCAGACATTGAGTTTTAAAGCTCGTTTATATGTTCTGTGACGGCGTACCTTTTGTATAATGGGTCAGCGACTTAGTTTATCTAGCAAGCTTAAGCCGTTAGGTGTAGGCGTAGCGAAAGCGAGTCTGAATAGGGCGACTTTAGTTAGATGAATTAGACCCGAAACCGAGTGATCTAGCCATGGCCAGGTTGAAGGTGGAGTAATATCCGCTGAAGGACCGAACCCACTACTGTTGAAAAAGTAGGGGATGAGTTGTGGCTAGGGGTGAAAGGCCAATCAAACTCGGATATAGCTGGTTCTCCGCGAAATCTATTTAGGTAGAGCGTTATAGCGATTACCGTCGAAGGTAGAGCACTGGATGAGCTAGGGGGTCCTACAGACTTACCAAACTCAACCAAACTCCGAATGTCGACGAGTACAGCATAGCAGACAGACTGTGGGTGCTAAGGTCCATAGTCGAGAGGGAAAAAGCCCAGACCGCCATCTAAGGTCCCTAAATCATGACTAAGTGTTAAAGGATGTGGGAAAACCAAAACAACTAGGATGTTGGCTTAGAAGCAGCCATCATTTAAAGAAAGCGTAATAGCTCACTAGTCTAAATAAGTTTTCCTGCGCCAACAATGTAACGGGGCTCAAGTCATGTACCGAAGATGCGGATTTGCACTTTAATAGTGCAGATGGTAGCGGAGCGTTCCGTAAGCCTGTGAAGGTGAACTGTGAAGTTTGCTGGAGGTATCGGAAGTGAGAATGCTGACATAAGTAGCGATAAAGAATGTGAGAAACATTCTCGCCGAAAGTCCAAGGGTTCCTGCGTAAAGTTAATCTGCGCAGGTTTAGTCGGCCCCTAAGGTGAGGCTGAAAGGCGTAATCGATGGGAATCAGGTTAATATTCCTGAACCGAAAGGGTGTGACGAAGATAGTAAATTGTATATGCTTATTGGATTGTTATATGCAGTGAATATCTTCCAGGAAATAACACCCTTATTGAAGACCGTACCCTAAACCGACACAGGTGGACAGGTAGAGTATACCTAGGCGCTTGAGAGAACGATGCTGAAGGAACTAGGCAAATTGCATCTGTAACTTCGGGAGAAGGATGACCTATATATGGGCAACCATTTATAGGTGACACAAGCCAGGGGGTAGCGACTGTTTATTAAAAACACAGGGCTCTGCAAAGTCAATAGACGAAGTATAGGGTCTGACGCCTGCCCAGTGCTGGAAGATTAAGAGGAGGGGTGCAAGCTCTGAATTGAAGTCCCAGTGAACGGCGGCCGTAACTATGACGGTCCTAAGGTAGCGAAATTCCTTGTCGGGTAAGTTCCGACCCGCACGAATGGCGTAACGATTTCCCCGCTGTCTCCAGTATCGACTCAGCGAAATTGAATTCTCCGTGAAGATGCGGAGTTCCCGCGGTTAGACGGAAAGACCCCGTGAACCTTTACTATAGCTTTGCACTGGTATTAGGAATTAGATGTGCAGGATAGGTGGGAGACTATGAAGCGGTGGCGCAAGCCACTGTGGAGTCATCCTTGAGATACCACCCTTTTGATTCTTGATATCTAACCGCGATCCTTGAATCAGGGTCCGAGACAATGCATGGTGGGTAGTTTGACTGGGGCGGTCGCCTCCCAAAGAGTAACGGAGGCGCGCGATGGTTAGCTCAGGTTGGTCGGAAATCAACTGTTAGAGTGCAATGGCATAAGCTAGCCTGACTGCGAGTCTGACAAGACGAGCAGAGACGAAAGTCGGTCATAGTGATCCGGTGGTCCCGAGTGGAAGGGCCATCGCTCAACGAATAAAAGGTACTCCGGGGATAACAGGCTGATGATTTCCAAGCGTCCATAGCGACGAAATCGTTTGGCACCTCGATGTCGGCTCATCACATCCTGGGGCTGGAGAAGGTCCCAAGGGTTCGGCTGTTCGCCGATTAAAGTGGTACGTGAGCTGGGTTTAGAACGTCGTGAGACAGTTTGGTCCCTATCTGCCGTGGGTGTAGGAAGTTTGAGAGGATCTGCCTTTAGTACGAGAGGACCGAGGTGGACGTACCTCTGGTGGACCAGTTGTCGCGCCAGCGGCATAGCTGGGTAGCTAAGTACGGAAGGGATAACCGCTGAATGCATCTAAGCGGGAAACCCACCTCAAAACTAGACTTCCCTATCAGAGCCGTGGAAGACCACCACGTTGATAGGCTAGGTGTGGAAGCACGGTAACGTGTGTAGCTAACTAGTACTAATAGCTCGATTGTTTTACTTTGCTGAGGTTGTACTTGTGTACAGCATTAATTCTGCAAGAAACATAAAAAGGTTTTCAGTTTTATCAACAACTCAAATTTTAGACCTCTTTTGAAATTATGGTTCTATGAATAAATGTCTAAAGAAGTCTATATATAAAAAATTTGTATTGCTAGCTTGGTGGTTATAGCACGAGTGAAACACCCGATCCCATACCGAACTCGAACGTGAAACCTCGTAGTGCTGATGGTACTATGCCCTGAGGCATGGGAGAGTAAGTCGCTGCCAAGCTTGCAATGCAAGTTTTTTGTGAAGGTCATGTACACTCAAATGATCCTACGAATTGCATTTGAAAATGAGGGGTAAACTAAAGTAATACGTGACTTCCTGATGTTTTTAAAAAACAATTCTTAAAAGCGTAAGAGTATACAAATTGTCATTAGACATTTGTTTTGTGTTCCAATTCCCCAAATCATTTAACTACCCTTGCAAGCAAGTCTTTTAAAAAGTAAGTTTTAAAAAATCAACTAAATTATCTACTAACAATAATCCATATTATTTGATAAAATTAGAACAAAAAGAAGGAGGTAATATGAACAATATTAACACTAAGTTTTACATGCTACTAGTAATACTACTTGGTATATTCACTTATTCATTAAATCTTTTTAATAAAATATCTCAGTGTTCTTTAGTATTTGTGTTTTTAGCTATAACTGCAAATATCATATCTGAACTATATGGTAGGAAAAAAGCTTGGATTGCTGTAACGTTGAGTATAATAGTAAGCTTTTGTTTGTTATGGGACTTCAATTATTATATTCATGGTCGTGTTATTAATGGAATTATACTTGTATCTTTTGTATCTATATTGTTATCAACATATTGTAGTACAAGTATATTTGTACAACTCAAGTCAACATGTTCTTTGAATACAAGAAATTTTGCTGGTTTAATGATGGGTGCGGTTGTAGATGGCATTGTGATGTCAGGATTTTTTGTAAATATATTCTCTACAAGTAGAGTTTTGTCGATGTTTTTAAAAGAAGTATTATTTAAATGTGCATATTCATTAACAGTTTATATATGTATATTTTTGGGGTCATTTTTAGTCCAAAAAGTATATTGCAATAATAGGACTACCCGTGAACTGAAGAATTTTTGAGTAAAAAATACAGCTGAGTACCGCAAGAATCTTGGATAATGACGATGCAATTCTTGATTTTCTATTCTAGAGTATATATACTCAAATGATATTAAAGGGTGTTGGCAAAGTAGTAATAAAGTAAAATTATCGTCATATTTTGAGAATATATTATATAATTTTACTTTTTTTGTTGGCAATTTAACTAAAGAATTACTTAAAAATTTGCTTTATATAGCATTTATATGACTTTGCCAACATTCTATATACCTAACCCAAGGAACTCTTAGCTAAAAGCGATGTCATTTCCACTTTTGCAGGAATGGCATCGATAGTAGTTAAGATTATATTTATACCAACTATTGGTACAATTCTTAAATTGCCCTGATCAAATCTAATGGAATTAACTATATCATAACTTATTTAAACAGGAATAATGTGTATAAATTTATAGACTTGTTTTGCGGTATTGGTGGATTTAGGATTGCTTTAGAAGGAAAAGGAATGGAGTGTGTTTTTTCTTCAGATATAGATAAGGATATTCAAGAAACTTATGTAAAAAATTTCGGAGAAAGACCTTATGGCGATTTAAATGAAATCTCAGAAAAAAAAATACCAAAACACGATATTCTATGTGCAGGTTTTCCTTGTCAACCCTTTAGTATTTCTGGTAAGCAATTGGGATTAAAAGGCAGTAACGGAAGATTATTTTATGAAATAATTAGAATCGCCCAATATCATAAACCATATGTTTTATTGCTTGAGAACGTCAAAAATATAATTAATATTGATAATGGATCGGTAATTAAAACAATAGATATAAAATTGGATGAAATTGGTTATAAAGTTTATAGGCATATTCTAAATTCTTCTTTTTTTGGTATACCTCAATCAAGAGAAAGGGTTTATTTTGTTTGTTTACGTAAAGATTACGATAATGATCTAAAATTTAAATATTTACCGCCAAAAGAAACTTTTGCAAAAGTTTATTTGGATGATATTTTAGAAGAAAAAGTTGATGATAGTTTATATATTAAAAGAGATGACATAGTAATAGATGGCAATAAAGAAATTGAAAGAAATTTAAGACCTCTAAGAATTGGTTATGTTAATAAAGGCGGTCAAGGAGAAAGAATCTATAGCCCCTTGGGACATGCAATAACTCTTTCTGCTTTTGGTGGAGGAGTGGGTGCAAGAACTGGCTTATATTTAATTAATAATAGAATTAGACGATTATCAGTTAATGAATGTAAAAACTTAATGGGATTTCCAAAAAATCACCATGTTATAGAAGGGATAAAAGGTTATCAACAGCTTGGCAATGCTGTTATACCAAAGATGATCAGTAATATTTATGATTCAATTGGAATATCATAATTATGAATAGAAATGCTTATATAGGAAAAAATGTTGAGGTTCTGTTTAAAAATAGCATAGGAGAACATCAAAAAATCATACAAAAAATTCAAGAAAACTTTAAAATACAAGGAAACTTTATAACTGCGATTTGTAGTGGAGTACATAATGAAAAAGTAGATGTAAAAATGGAATTTTCTTGTGGGAGAAATATTGATGCCAATATAAAGGCTTTTAAGACTGGTTTAAATCAACTAACAAGAACCACACCTGAAAAGTTCTGCGAAAAATTTAATTTGGATTGCTTAACGTGGTTGCAAAATCTACTTGTTGAAAAAGCCAAAAGAGGAGCTACAAAATATGATTTTTTTCCAAAAAGTGAAAAAGAGAAAGCAGTATTAATATTTAAACCTATTGTAAAAGATATAGTGGAATGGTCTATGTCTTATAAAAAATCTCGAGAAATACTAGTACTATACGATAGACAAGAAAGTATGATGCATATTTATTCAATGAAAAATATTTTAAAACATTTAAAATATGACATATCTTTTACATCTAAAGGTGGTAATTTGCTTATTGGTAATTTGATAACTTTTAAAAGAAAAGGGGGAAATGGTAAGTTATGTTCGCATAAAATAAAAACCGACCCAACTCACCCCGGTAATAACATTCAATTGCAACTGAGAATGTATGAATTTATAAAAGAAATGAAGAATTATGAGTTAGGTAATTACGTTATCTAAATTTAAATCCCTTAAAGTGAAAATTACTTAGAAAAAATAAAATATTTATTAGAATGATCGCGGTAGGAATCACCGGTAGTTATGCTTCAGGGAAAACTTTTGTCTTAAATTATTTAGCTAATCTAGGATTTACAACTTTTTCTGCTGACGAATATGTTAAGAACCTATACGAAGAGTCAGAAATACAAAATATGGTTCTTAACTTACTACCTGATCTAAAAAGCTTTGATAAAAGAAAAATTGCAGAGCTAATCTATGCTAATGATTCAGCAAGAAACAAACTGCAAAATTTTATTCATCCATTTGTAGTGGAAAGTTTGTTTCTTTTTAAACAGCAAAATAGTAAATCAGAGATTACATTTGCTGAGATACCATTACTTTTTGAAGCTGGATTTGATCAATATTTTGATTTTTATGTTACAACATTCTGCTCAGAAGAATCTAGATTAAAACGTGCAATGTCTAGAGAGGCTTTTAATTTAACAGCTTATAATAAAATAGCACAAATTCAATTGCCACAACAGATTAAAA
Source organism: Candidatus Tisiphia endosymbiont of Temnostethus pusillus (assembly GCF_964264675.1). Taxonomy (NCBI): domain Bacteria; kingdom Pseudomonadati; phylum Pseudomonadota; class Alphaproteobacteria; order Rickettsiales; family Rickettsiaceae; genus Candidatus Tisiphia; species Candidatus Tisiphia endosymbiont of Temnostethus pusillus. The sequence goes on from NZ_OZ183472.1 coordinate 121,421, forward strand.
TAGAAAAAGCAGATTTTGTTATTAATACTGATGTTAATCTAGTAGATTTAGATAAACAAATAACTCAACTAATAGAAAAATTAAAATGCAGCAATTAAGAGAAGTAATTTTAGATACGGAGACAACTGGTTTAGACCCCAAAAATGGTCACCGAATTGTTGAGATTGGTGCTATTGAGATGGTTAATAAAGTTTTAACCGGCAAACATTTTCATTTTTATATTAATCCAAAGCGAGATATGCCGACGGAAGCTTATCGAATACATGGCATATCGGGAGAATTTTTAAAAGACAAACCACCTTTTGAAGAAATTGTTGACGAGTTCTTAGGGTTTATTAGCAATAGCAGACTTATTATACATAATGCAGCATTCGATATTAAATTTATTAATTATGAGTTATCTCTGCTCAAAAGACCTTCTACAGAGTATTTAGAACTTTCCAATATTATCGATACTCTTGCTTTAGCTCGGAAGATGTTTCCTGGAATGAAAGCTAATCTTGACGCATTATGTAAAAGATATAAAATTGACAATTCCTCACGTAAGTTGCATGGGGCACTTAAAGATGCGGCATTACTGGCAGAAGTTTATGTTGAACTTACTGGAGGTAGGCAGATAAGTTTCAATATTAATAGCCAAAAGGCACAGAATATAGATGAGTTAGCGGTTCAAACTACTATGGCAAATAAAAAGAATACTATAATTATCAAACCAACTAAGGAAGAGTTACAAAAACATAAAGAGTTTTTGTCAAAAATTCTTTCTCCAATTTGGTTGTAGAACCAGTGTGCGAAAGTGAGAATGACATATATACTCTTCCGCTTTGAAGAATTGGTTTCGCAAAACTGCGTGGTACTCACGTTTTATCTTCGAGACAGAAAAGTGCTTGAAACGTCTAAAAAATCAGGCTCGTAGTGCTTTTGGCATACTAAAAATTAGTCAACATAAGGCTTCTTATTTGTGCTACAATTTGTTAGATATAAGGCTTTATGGTAATTTTCAAATATAATCAACTAGTATAATAGTTAAACGAAAGAGTTTTTTTGTGCTTGCCCTTTTGCAACTTTAGTGTAAAATCAACAGAAAAGTTCTTGTGCAGAGTCACAGAATGTGCTAAATATCTGATAAGATTGGTGAAGTTTGAACCAAAGATACTCTTCCCATTCGGGATGATACTTAAGTATTAACCTCAGTTTGATGTCAATTCCTTGCGTAGGTAGGGGATATAAAAAAATGACCAAGATCAGGTTGAGTTAAGTTATTTTAGACCGCTACCTATGCATAGCACAATCGCTCGCTAATAGACGACTTTTTAACTTTCAACAGTTGTGCTATGCAGGGGGTGACATCGTTAAGAGAGATAGGGATAACGTAATGATGGCAGGGATATAGAAATGAATTATTTTTTTAATTATAGAATGGTAAAATGATGGCAAAAAAACAAAAATCCTTTAAATATTTACTGGCTAGTAGTGCAATTGCCTCAGTTGTAGCTAGCCTAGGCAGTAACGTGGCATTTGGAGCTGGTGGTGTTGCTGCGGAACGTGGTGCTATAATTATAAACAATGGTGCGGCTTTGACGGATGCTGCTGCTAATCTGAATTGGTATAGAATTGATCAAGTCGGTCAGCCTATAGTAGCAGTATATGATGTACAGGCTGTGTGGGGTGGTCCTGATCCAGAATTAGCAATTACCTATGGTGCTGCTAATCATACACTTAATGCTAACCACGCAGGTGCTACTATTAAAGCTATCAACCTAGCTAATCATCAGCCCGGCGATCTTACAGTTAATCAAAATCTATCAATCGGTTCTATAGTGCCTGACGCTCATGCTGCTGGTGCAGGTGCTGGTAAGTTACCTATAACTATAGCAGCTGATAAAACACTAACTTTAACTGGTACTGCAGCCGTTGCAGCTCAGCATGGCTTCGATGCAGCAGCCAATACCTACACTGGCTTGGGTGCTGTAACGCTTGGTGGTGCAGGCTCAACTCTTGTAGTTCGTTCTGATGATAATGGGGATATAGCTGTCGGCAATGTCTCGGCTGGTGTACATCAGCAGGGCGTATTAACCTTCACAACAGGTGGTACAGTTGGGCAGATTGGTGCTAATGGTGCTTCTTTAGCAGCCGTAAATATCGGTGCAGGAGCAGTTACTTTAGGCGGTAATGTTTGGGCTGAGAATACTAACCTTACCGATATAGCTTCTGTACTTAACCTAGCAGCTGGTACGACAATCACTGGTAATGTAGTTAACACCACTGGTGCAAATAATAAGGGTACATTAACCTTCAAAGGAGCTGGTGGGGTAACCGGGACTATTGGTGCTGCTGGTGCTAATAATGCTTTAGCAGCCGTAAATATCGGTGCAGGAGCAGTTACTTTAGGCGGTAATGTTTGGGCTACTAATACTAAACTTACCGATGCAGTTTCTGTACTTAACCTAGCAGCTGGTACGACAATCACTGGTAATGTAGATAACACCAGTGGTGTAAATAATCAGGGTACATTAACCTTCGCAGGAGATGGTAAGGTAATCGGGACTATTGGTGCTACTAATGCTTTAGCACAGGTTAATTTCAATGGAGCTGGTGTTGTGGCATTAAAGGATGTAGCCAATGCCGCAGAATTTAATATAAACCATAGAAATGTTAATGTTATTGCTACAGGTTTGATGACTGGTACGGTGAATTTTAATGCGGCTGGTAGGTTAATTGCCAATGGTGGGATTACGGGTAATGTGGATTTCCTTGGTAATGCAGGTACAATTACTCTAGGAGATGCTCAGACAATCACTGGTGCTGTGGATAATACTGATGGTGCTGGTGGTGCTGCTGGTGCTGATGCTGGTATATTAAACTTCGCAGGAGCTGGTAATGTAACCGGGGCTATTGGTACTACTAAGGCTTTAGCAGCGGTTAATTTTGGAAATGCTGCTGGAGGAGGTGCTGTACAGTTAAGGGGTGCAGCCACTGCCGCAAGTTTTAATATAAACCATGCTGCTGCTAATGTTACCGCTGCAGGTGTGATGACTGGTGCTGTGACTTTTAATGCAGCTGGTAGGTTAACTGCTAATGCCGGGATTAGGGGTGCTGTGACTTTTAATGCGGCTGGTACGTTAAATACTAGTGGGATTAGAGGTGATGTGAATTTTAACGGTAATGCAGGTACAATTAATTTGGCGAATAATGCGGAAATCGGTGGTGTTGTTACTGTGGGTGGAGCTGGAACATTAATCTTTGCAGGAGTTGGTAGGGTATTAAGAGATATTGGGGCTAAGGATGCAAGACTTGCCCGAATTGATATTAATGGTGATACTACATTCAGAGGAAGTGTCTATACTAATGATCTGCACTTTGGTAATGTTGCTGGTTATACTGTAACAATTGGTGGTCATTTTGCAGGAGGAGTTACTTTTGATGCTGCTAATGATGGGATACTGACATTTAACGGTCCTGCTGGTGGCGGATCTTATACTTTCGACTCAACAATAGTAAATGGTGATCATGGTACTTTAAATGTTAAAACGGCTAACCTCAAAGCCACACATCAAGACATTGGAAAGATTAAAACCATAAATATAGGTATCGCTGCAGTAAATAGGTCTCTAGTAATAGATGCCTCAGCTGGTGATGTTAATCTTCTTGGTAGAGTTAATGATCCTGCTGCTGTTGCTGTTAATCAAACTATTAACTTCTTGAATGCAGCTTCGACCTTGGAGTTATATACAGAAAATAATGATCGTAGCATAATTTTTCACGATGATTTACCAGCATTTGCTGGTGGTGGTGGTGGTTTGGTGTTTATGGAAGGTAAGAATGCAACTTTAACTCTAAAATCTGCAGGAGGAGCAAAGAGTTTCGGTGCTGCTGGTGCTGCACTAAATGGATTGCTTGTTAATGGTAGTGTCACTATTGCAGGAGGTGCTGATGGACTTGACGTCCATGAAGCGATTACGTTAAGCATTATTAAGGGTGCAACATTTACCGATAAAAGTACCACCTCCGCACAGATTGCCAATATTCATATTGGGGCGGGTCGAGGGGGTGTTTTTGCTGCCGGTCCAGCAAATTATATACTTGATGCAGAACACATTAATTTTGATTTAAATGCTCATGCTGATAATCAGATTACTTTTGACCATGCAGATGCTCAGTTAACCTTACGGAATAGTGATGCTGGAAATAAAACTATAACTTTGGTAAATAATTTAAATCCAGGTGCTGATGGTAAGGGTATAGTTGAGCTTCATTCTGCTGAGAATGGAAGAACATTGACAATTGCTGGAGCAGCTAAATCTTTAGGTACTGCTGTTAATAAATTACAAAAGGTAATTTTTTCAGGTAGAGGTAAATTTGACACTCAGCAGATTACCATTAATAGTAGAAATATGGAATTAAATGTAAATGAACTAACATTGGGTGATGTTAATAGCAATATTTTATTTGCTACAAATACTGTACTTACCGTTGGTGATATTACAGGTAATGTAGATTTCCAAGATCATGATGGTACAGTTAAGTTGAAGGCTGGTAAGACCATCACTGGTAGTGTAACTAGTACTGGTACTGGTGATGCTAAGGGAACATTAGAATTCCGAGGAATTGGTGCAGTAACAAATCCTATTACTAACTTAAAGATGTTAAGAGCTGGGGTAGGTGATGTAAGATTAGCAGGTGGCAATTATAATATTACTGAAATTCAAGGTAATGGTGTTGGTAATTTAACTTTTGCTAATAACTTTAATTTAACAGGTTCTATTAACTCAACAGGAGGAAATGCAGTTGGTTTAATATTCGAAGGCAACAATAGAGTTGCTGGTGTAGCTGGAACGGCAACAAGTCCTGTTGGTACTATACAAGTCCAAGGTACTACCATCTTTGGCGACAAAGTTCAAACTGCTAATGATAAGGACATCATAATATCTGCTGGAGCAACTGCTGAGTTTGCTAACAGCGTGACAACTCGTAATATTAAGGGACATGCAGCTGGTCAAGGTAAAGTTCAATTTAGTAATGCTGAAACTATAACCGTTAATAGTGCAATAGGTGCTACTAATGCAGTAGATACTTTAGACATAGCGGGAGCAGATGTAAAGCTTACCCAAGCAGTTTCAGCGAATAATATTAACTTCTCTAATGCTAGTAAAGAGGTAACTTTAACGTTAGAAAGGACAAGTACTGTAGGTGGTATTAGGACTAATGGTAATAATGTTCATACTCTTGCATTAGCTGCAGATTTTACCACTGGAATACAAGATATTGGGTTAGAGAAGAACAGGTTAAAATCTATTAAATTACTGGGTGATCATAAAATTACTATTAATAGTGGTGTCTATTCCGATATATCAACTCAAACTAATAATACTGGTAAAGTAATTTTCAACTTGAATAGAAGCTTTGCTTATAACCTTGGAACAGATAAATTAAGATTGTCTGATGTAACCTTTGCTAAGGATGCTACGGTAAGAGGTGATGTTTATTCTAAGCAAATAACCATTGCTAGTGATAAGACTGCAACTTTTGCTGGTGCTATAAACAGAACTATATCTGTGCCAAACTCCACTGTAGATGGAGCTAGCATATCAAGATCATTGAAAAGTTTTGCCTATAGTACACAAATTGGTTCGGATGAAATAAAAAATGAAGGTATTGCAAAATTTGATAAGGCAGTACTGGTTGATGCCAAAATTACTGGTGGTGAGGTAACGTTTACCGATAATGTTTGGTTTAAACAAACTGCTAATGGGAAAAAAGTAAATTTTGCTGCAGATAAGTTTGTAATATTAGAACAAAATATTAACTTTGCTAATATTAAAGCAGATAAAGCTAAGATAATTATATTACCTAAAACAGCCTCTATAACTGGTAATTTAGCAGCTAAAGGTTTAACCGTAGATATTGCAGCTAATCAATTAAAATATACTGGTCAGGCACAGCTGACAGGAGATGTAGAATTAGTTACTGCCTACGACCCATCAAGTGCAGCAGGTGGTAATATAGAGGTTCAGAAAGGTAGTAAATTGGATTTATCGAAAGCAGACCAGCTGACTATAAAAGTGAATGCTCAGACTGATATTAACAAAATTCCTGAGGGTGGTGCTAAGTATGTTGTGATTTCATCAGTTGATGGTCAGGGTCTTGTTGCAATTGATAACAGTAAAATTAAGCTTGACCCAACTGGTGAACAAAACCGTTTTGTACAGTGGTCCATGGATTCTAGTGATCTAAAACTATATATAACTGACATTTCTAAGCAAGTTATAGATAAAGACATTGCTGGTAAATCCCTATCACAGGAAGAACGGAAATTTTATACACTGTTGAATAATGTAACAGATCGTAATAGTTCTGCTGGTAAGTTCAGGAACAATATAGGTTTGATGGATAGAGAGCATACCCTTCAAGCGATGGATAGAATATTGCCTGGTAATGAAAATCCAATAGGAGAGAGCCTTGCAAGAAATCCAACATCTGAAATAATTAGAGGATTGATGGCTCAAGCTGATACCCAAATTACTGCAACAAGGATGGGAAATTCAGTACCTATGAAAAATGCTGCATCAGCTGTAGGCTCTGGTGATGATGATACGCTAAGGTATGGAGTATGGGGTAGTCCATTCTATGGTACTGCTTGCCAAGAAACGTATAAAGGGGTTAGTGGTTATAAAGCGAAATCAGCTGGTGGAATAGTTGGATTTGATGGTTTAGTAAATGATAATCTGCTACTTGGTGCAGCTTATAGCCGAATTAACACACAAATGTCTCATCAGGATAAGAAATTTGGTGATAAAACTAATGGTAAGACTAATATCTTCTCCTTATATAGTTTGTATAATCTTACCAATAATTGGTTTACTGAAGCTATAGCATCATATGGTATAACTAGGGTTAGGAACTCAGAAGGACGCCTAATTGCAACGAATGTAAAAAGAAATGTTACTGCTCTAGAGACTGCTGCTGCTAAGTATAAATCTATCTCTTATAGTGGTCAATTACTTACAGGGTATAATTATATAGCTTCTGAAAAGTTAATGATTACCCCAACAATTGGGTTCAGATATTCGCAATTTAAGGATGCTGGCTATACGGAAACTGGTACAAAATTCCAAAACTTAGTTGTTAAGAAAAGGTCGTACAATAAATTTGAAGGTATTTTGGGGTTAAGAACTGCGGCAACCCTGAAGGCTAACAAAGTACTGTTAATACCAGAATTGCATGGTTACGTTAATCATGACTTCAAAGGAAAAGCACCAATTATTGATGCAAGGTTAGATGGGATAAATGAACCATTACCGACTAAATCAGTTAAACCTGTTAAGACCTTCTTCACTGTTGGTACTGGTTTCACTGCGAAATATAATATGATGGAATGTGGTATTATCTATAATGTTAACATTGCCAGCAAATATATTGGTCACCAAGGTAGTTTGAAGGTTAAAGTGAATTTTTAAGTAGCTTATCCTCAATTTAATGAGTGCAAAATGGGGATATAAGAGTATTTATGTCATGGCAATTGTCATAACATAAACACTCTTAGCCCCGGAATCCTTTAAGATTTTAGCACATTTGTTAATGGTAGTACCAGTGGTTAATACATCATCTACTAATAATATTTTTTGGTCTATAATTTGATATTTTTTATTGAATATAAGGCTATTTGATAAGTTTTTTTCTCGTTCTTTTTTAGATAAAAAAGTTTGGGATTTGGTCCATCTTGACTTAATTAATACGTCAGGACTTACAGGTTTTTTTAGTAGTCTGCTGATTTCTTGAGCCATAATCAAAGCAGGATTATACATTCTAAACAATCTTTTGAATCTATTCATTGGAACTGGAATAATCAGGTCAATATCTTGAAATTCGCTGTGATATTGTATATAAAGTAATTTGCTGAAAGTTTTGGAAAGAATGGTTTTGTCTTGATATTTAAAAGCATGAATTATTTTCTTGCTATGCTCGTTAAATTTAATTAAACTACGGGATATGTTATAATGTGGTTTATATTGAAAGCATTTTGCACAACACATATCATCTAAAATTGATATATCTAATCTACAACCACAAATATTGCAGTAAGGTTTTGTAATAAAGTCAAATTTCTTCCAACAATTTAGACAAAATTCTTCTTTAGTGGCAGTCATTTCAGCACAAGACAAACATCTTGCTGGCAAGATATAATCTACTAGGTAATTATAAAATCTACTAATTTTGTACATTACTATAAAAGCAAACCTTTAGGCAATATCTCTAGTTAAGTTTACCGGTCTACGAACACATGGGTTGCCACTACTCGAAGAATCTGTTGATTCAACAGACACACAAGGGCTTTTAATCTCGTAAGGAGGACCAGGAGTGCATGATAATAATTGCAAGAGTATAACAAAAAACAGAGAAAATCTTAATAATTTTGTCATAATTGTCGTTTGGAATTAATTTTATTGTCTTAGATTCTATAGGAGGTTAACCTAGTTCGCAATAAATCTCAAGTACATTTGATAAAAAATAAGTTTTAGATACAAAATACATAATAGCTTGTGGCATTTTTCCTGACAAGCATATATACTCTCTTCAAATGTTTGCAAGTAATAACCTAAGGAAACGATGATAAGTACATCCTTCAAAGAAAGACCTCCTTATGCTAGAAAGTATAATAGTTGGCGTATTAGAATTTTATATTCAATAATTATTGGTTATTCAACATTCATATTTTGTCGTCAGAATTTTAATATTGCAATGCCTGCTTTAATGGATCATTTTGAGGTAACAAAAACTCAACTTGGCTGGATTTTAACAGCCTCTTCTATAGTTTATGGTGTAGGAAAGTTGTGTAATGGATTCTTTAGCGATAGATCAAATGCTCGTATATTTATGGTGGTTGGTCTTGCCCTTGTAGGCATCATAACATTGTTATCGGGTTTTGCTTCTAGTATAACCTTACTGGGTTTTTTATGGATTCTGAATAATTGGTTTCAATCCATGGGATGGCCGCCTGCAACACGTATGTTGACTTATTGGTACGCTTCTAAGGAATTAGGAATGAAATGGTCTTTAGGGGCTACTTCTAATCAAATTGGCGGAGCAACTACTATGATAGTGTGTGGCTATTTAATAGACGTTTATGGTTGGAAAGCAGCATTTATAATTCCTGGAATAGTGGCATTATTAATATCGTTATTTTTATTTAATAGATTACGTAATTCTCCCAATGAGGTTAATTTGCCCATAGTAGAAGAGTATAAAGAATGTGATATATCTCTTGGAAACAATGGTGATAATTTATTAACGCGTCAACTAATAGAAATTGTATTTTGTAATAAGTTAGTGTGGTATGTGTGTTTTGCTAATATGTTTGTTTATATTGTACGGTCAGGTGTAATTTTTTGGGCACCCGTATTTTTACGTGAACTAAAAAACGTTACTATTGCTCAAGCTGGTCTACAAGTTGCTTCTTATGATATTTTAGGTTTAATTGGTGGTGTTGTTGCTGGATGGATGTCAGACAATCTATTTCAAGGACGACGTGGTCCAGTTGGTTCAGTATTTATGTTTGTTTTGGCTTTTACTCTTATTTTATTTTGGCAAATACCAAACGAGTATGAAATATTTAGCATGATTATTCTTGCTTTGGCTGGTTTTTTTGTATCTGGACCGCAAGTCTTAATAGGTGTTGCTACAGCAGATTTTACTAATAAACAAGCAGTTGGTACAGCTAATGGTCTTTCAGGCTTATTTGGTTATCTTGGTGCTGCATTGGCTGGGGTATGTGTTGGTTGGATTTCTGATAATTTAGGTTGGAATGGTGTTTTTTTATTTTTTATCTTGTCTGCTTTCTTGGGGGCAATACTTTTTTCCTTAACTTGGAATTATAGTTCTAGAAAAATGCGTAACGTGTTACTTTAGCTGTGCTGTCAGAATTTACTTGCCAAAAATGTATAAATTTATATAAATGTTAATAATAAATTAATAAAGGTTTACTGTGACTCAAGAATATACGTTTTCAATGATTAAGCCAGATGCTACGAGAAGAAATATAATTGGTAAGATTACTTCTTATTTAGAAAATAATGGGCTGAAAATAGTAGCTCAAAAAATGACCATTTTAACTAAAGATCAAGCAGAGCATTTTTATGCAGAACATAAATCAAGAACATTTTTTAGTAGTTTAATAGAGGGCATTATTTCTGGTCCTGTTGTTTTACAGGTGCTTAAAGGAGAAAATGCTATCTTACAAAATCGTAAAATAATGGGAGCTACTAACCCAGAAAATGCTGAACTAGGCACAATTCGGAGAGATTTTGCAGAAAATATCGAGGCTAATAGTATTCACGGTTCTGATACTTTGGAAAGTGCTGAAAGAGAGATAAAACTTTTCTTTACTGAAAAAGAAATTGTAGAATAATTATAGTCTATATGAGATATAGTGTTGTAGTTATTGGTGGTGGTCATGCTGGTTGCGAGGCAGCTTCGGCTTCTGCTCGTTTAGGTGTAGATACTCTTTTAATTACTCTAAAATTAGATAATCTTGGTGAAATGTCTTGCAATCCTGCAATAGGTGGGGTAGCAAAAGGCACTTTAGTAAAAGAAATAGATGCACTTGACGGACTCATGGGTAAAATTATAGATCAAGCTGGTATCCATTATAAGATGCTCAATGAAAGTAAAGGGCCAGCAGTTTGGGGACCAAGAGCTCAAGCTGACAGAAAACTTTATAAGAAAGCTATGCATAATGTCTTGATAAATCACCCAAATTTGACAATTTTATGTGCGTCTGTAGAAAATATTGAAGTCCACGACTCTAAAGTAAAGGCATTAACCTTAGATAATGGTACGCGTATTGAGTGTCAAAAAGTTGTATTAACCACAGGTACGTTTTTATCGGGACTCATTCACATAGGAACTAAAAAAATCCCATCGGGTAGAATAGGTGAAAAGCCGTCATACGGTTTATCTAACACTTTAAAATCTTTTGGCTTTTCTCTTGGTAGGTTAAAAACTGGTACCCCTCCAAGAATAGATGGAAGAACAATTGATTATAACGAAGTAGAAGTGCAGGCTGGAGATACCGTGCCACGTCCTTTCTCCGAACTTACAAATTCTGTTAAGATAAAGCAAATAAATTGTTTCGTTACTAGAACAACTGAACAAACTCATGAAATTATTAGGAATAATTTAGATAAATCAGCTATGTATTCTGGACAAATCAAGGGTATAGGACCAAGATATTGTCCATCCATCGAGGATAAGGTTACTAGATTCTCTAAAGTAAGTCATCAAATATTTTTAGAACCTGAAGGCTTGGACGACCATACTATATACCCAAATGGTATATCTACATCGTTGCCTGAAGATATACAATTAGCATTGCTAAAAACAATTCCTGGTCTTAAAAATGCCACTATGTTAAAACCAGGATATGCAATAGAATATGATTATGTCGATCCAAGAGAATTAAAAGTAACGTTAGAAACAAAAAAAATTAAAGGTTTGTATTTTGCCGGTCAAATTAATGGCACCACTGGCTATGAAGAAGCTGCGGGGCAAGGAATTATGGCTGGCATTAATGCAGCCTTATCGATAAAAAATCAATCAGATTTTATTTTGACTAGAGCAGATGCTTATATTGGTGTTATGATTGATGATTTAATTACCCTTGGTACAGTGGAGCCTTATAGAATGTTCACTTCCAGATCTGAATATAGACTTTCTGTTAGGGCTGATAATGCAGATTTAAGGCTAACTCAAATGGCCATAGATATTGGTGTTATATCCAATTTACGCAAAGAGATTTTTAGTAAGAAATGTGACGATATTCATAAGGTAGAAAATATTGTAAAAACTATTTCTTTAACAACCACTAAGTTAGCTAACTTGGGTGTGTCTATTGCACAAGATGGTTCATATAAAACAGCCTTTGATTTACTAGGACTACCAAATTTTGGTGTTGATAAAACAATAGAGATATTCCCAGAACTTATTTCATTAAATAAAAAAATCCTTCATTATCTTTGTATTGAATCAAGATATTCTTCTTATTTGATTAGACAAAATGCAGATATTCAATTATTTAAAGAAGAAGAGTTGGAATTATTAGATGAGAATATTGATTACTTTAAAATACCAAGCTTGTCTACAGAAGTAAGAGAAAAGCTCCATTATCATAAACCGGCGACTATTGGTGCAGCTAGAAGAATATCTGGAGTTACTCCAGCTGCTTTAATAGCAATTATAATTTATATAAAAACAAGATATAAACATTAATGTATGACGGTCGTAATGTTCCACGTGAAATATTAGATGCCCTTAAGAAGTATCAATCATTGACATTAAAATGGAATAAAACTATTAATCTCGTTTCTTGTAATACCGAGCGTGAGTTTTGGGTAAGACATATTTTAGATTCTTTACAGCTAATGAAGTATATAAATAACCAAAATATTCATTTAATAGATGTTGGTTCGGGTGGTGGATTTCCAGGGATAGTTTTGTCTATTGCTGGAATAAAAAATGTTACTTTAGTAGAATCTGATGTAAGAAAATCTATTTTTTTATTGCAAGCTTCTAAAATTTCTACTAATAAAGTCAATGTGGTTAATCAACGAATAGAAAATGTTAAATTAGATTGTGATATATTAACTTCTAGAGCCTGTGCTCAGTTAGAGAAAATATTTGTTTATACCCAACATATTAATGTAAGAAATAAGTATTTATTATTTAAAGGTGAGCAATATCAAAAAGAAATTGAAATTGCTAAAAAGAGATGGTCTTTTTGTCATTCTATGTATGATAGTGAGACTTCTGATAATAGTAAGATTCTAGAAATTAGTAACATATATGACAAAAATAGTTGCGATAGTTAATCAAAAAGGTGGAGTTGCTAAAACTACAACTACTGTAAATTTATCGACAGCTTTATCTGTAATGGATAAAAAAATCTTGGTTATAGATTTAGATCCTCAAGGAAATAGTAGTACTGGTTTTGGTATAAACCAACAAGATAGAAAAGTTACTATTTATCAAGTATTAATTGGTTTAAGAACGATTGAAGAAGCCATAATACAAACGAATATTCCAAATTTACAATTAATTACAGCTAACACTAATTTATCCGGTGCTGAATCGGATTTATTAAGTATAAAAAAGCGTGAATATTTATTATCGGATTTGTTAAATAAGTTGGTCAGTAAATATGATTATATTATTATAGATTGTCCTCCTGCTCTTAACCTACTAACAGTTAATGCGTTAGTAGCTTGTGATTATGTATTAATCCCTATGCAGTGTGATTTTTATTCATTAGAAGGATTAAGTCATTTACTAAAGACAATTGAAATTGTAGAAAAGAATTTAAATCCGAAAATAAAAATTGCCGGTATTTTATTTACTATGTATGATAAGCGCAATCGATTAACTGAGCAAGTAGAGGATGATGTTAGAAAATGCTTAGGAAGATTGGTATTTAAGACAGTTATTCCGCGGAATGTAAAACTATCTGAGGCACCATCTTACGGTCAGCCAGCAATTATTTATGATCATAAATGTACTGGCTCTATTGCTTATATAGAACTTACAAAAGAGATTTTAGGTAGAAATATATGAAAAACAAAGGTTTAGGCAAAGGGTTATCGGCTTTGCTTGGAGAAGAGGTTTTTACTGTAGAAAAAGATGAATTAATAAAAATTATAGATATTGATAAAATTGAAGCTAGGAATAATCAACCAAGGAAAAAATTTGAATATGATAAAATAAAAGAATTAGCTGACTCCATAAGTAATAATGGTTTATTGCAACCAATCATTGTTAATTCAACCAGTGATGGAAAATATAAAATTATAGCTGGTGAGAGACGTTGGCGTGCTTGTAAGATAGCTAAGCTTAGCGATATTCCTGCTATTGTAAAAGATATAGGGGATAAAGAAATTATAGAGATAGCACTAATTGAAAATATTCAAAGAGAGGAATTATCTGTTATAGAAGAATCAGAAGGATTTGAGCGGTTAATAAAAGAGTTTGGTTATACACAAGAGAAATTAGCAGAAAAACTTAGCAAGAGTCGTAGTCATGTAGCTAATTTATTAAGACTAAATCAATTACCACAATCTATCAAAGATAAAATAAATGAAGGGCTTTTAACTATGGGACATGCAAGATGCCTAATTAATCATCAGCAGGCCGAGGTAATAGCTAACCATATTATTGAAAATGATTTAAGCGTTCGACAAACTGAAGATATAGTAAAAAATTGGTCTAAAAATGAATATACAAAAATCCCAGAACATGATAGACATGTAGGGAAAAGATTTCTAAAAGAAAATAGTAAAGAGAATGATCTACAATTATTAGCTAAATCATTGTCAGAAAGATTTAATATAAAAGTAACTATTGAAAACTACCCAATTGGTGGAAAATTAATATTTCACTATAGTAATTTAGAAGAACTTGATTCAATTTTGTCGAGGTTAAATTAAATGCAAATTTTTTTAGATAGTGTTGATATTAAAGAAATTGATGAGATTAATCAATTAGGTATAATTGATGGTATAACTACTAATCCTTCCTTAATGTCTAAGACAAAAGATGATTTTGTCTCAACTATTGCAGAAATATGTAAGATAATAACTTCCGATGTTAGTGTTGAAGTGGTTGCAAATGATGTTGATACTATGATTAGTCAAGGAAATAAAATTTTAGAAATATCCAGCAATATTGTTATTAAATTACCTATGACATGGAATGGTATTAAGGCGTGCCAATATTTTGCAAATAAAGAAAAAAAAGTGAACATGACCTTATGCTTTTCTGTGAATCAGGCTCTTATCGCTGCAAAAGCCGGAGCATATTATATATCGCCTTTTATCGGTAGACTTGATGATATAGGTCAAAATGGTATTAGTTTAATAAGTGATATAAGACAAGTATATGATAATTATCAGTATCAAACAAAAATCCTTGCTGCATCTATAAGAAACCCTAACCATGTTTATCAAGCTAGTATGTATGGGGCTGATGTTGCTACAATGTCTGGTAAAATTATCAAGCAATTATTAGATCATCCACTAACAGACTTCGGTTTAGAGATTTTTAATAAAGATTGGGATAAATCTGGATTAAAAATTTAATTATTAAAAAAGAATTAGATACTGCTTATTTCAGGTAACAACAGGTGAAAGAGGAATCAGAAAATAGGTGGTATGTTTAATAACATTCTTGTAATGTCGAAAGATATTTGGCATATGAAATTTTGGTAAATTCTTATGCAAATTGAATCAGTAAACAATTTAAGAATATCGTTTAATGAAGCCTTATCAAGGATAGGAAAAAGTGTGCTAAAAAATGATGACATAATAATTGAAAATGACGATAAAGCAAAACCATTTGTAAAATGGGTAGGTGGAAAAAGAAGTTTAATAAAAGAATTATCCTCAAGAACACCGCAAACTTATAAAAGCTATTATGAACCATTTATAGGAGGAGGAGCACTTTTGTTTGCTCTTGCCCCATTTGGTGCGACTATATCAGACGTAAACCTAGATTTAGTTATTACATATGCCGTGATTAAAAATAAACCTCAAGAATTGATAAAGCTATTGGCAAAACATAAAGTCAATCATTGTGAAGAATATTACTATAAAATCCGGAAACAATTTATTAATGATAATGACATAGAAGTTGCTGGACGTTTTATATATCTTAATAAAACCTGTTATAATGGTTTGTATAGAGTTAATAACAAAGGTGAGTTTAATGTGCCTATGGGGAAATACAAAAATCCAGCAATAGTTGATGAGACAAATATACTAGCTTGTAGTAAATTATTACAAAATGTTGATATAAAATATCAAGATTTCAGTAAGATTTCTCCAGATACAGGTGATTTTGTTTATATTGATCCTCCTTATCATCCTATAAATAATACATCGTTTACTAAATATACAAAACTTGATTTTACAGAAACAGATCAGATAAAACTTTATCAAAAATGTAAAGAATTAAACGATAAAGGTATATATTTTTTGCTTTCAAATTCTAATATTCAGTTTATAAAGCATCTGTATAAAGATTTTTATATAGAGATTATCGAAGCACCACGTGCTATCAATTGTAAAGCTAATGAAAGAAAAAATACAGAAGAAGTTTTGATTAGAAATTATGAATAAAATACAAGGTGGATCAATTGCAAATAAAACAGGGAATGAACTTGAGATATTTATAAATAATCGTCTTGTTAGGGAAGGTTACGGTTTTGTTCCCAAGACTAGATTTATTGCTTCACAAGTATTAGCACAACCAATCTATACTAGACAATTTAGTTTAGGAGAAACTATCTATAATACCGCTTGGCAATGCGATTTTATTCTATATCATCCTATAAAACATTCTAATTGTCTTGTTATTGAATCTAAGTGGCAACAATCAGGCGGTTCTGCAGATGAAAAATACCCTTATACAATATTAAATGTTAGAAAACAAAGTGTTTATAATGTTATTATCATTATAGATGGAGATGGTTACAAAAAAGGTGCTTTACAATGGTTAAAAGATCAAGTTTATGGAAACTTAAAAGGTGTTTTTAGTATGTCTGAATTTACAACTTGGGCAAATAAACAAAATATTTAGGTTGTATATGTATATACTGCTCGTAAATGAAGAGTTGAAGGAAGAGAAGAAAGAAGCTAGAATATGATAATGGGAAATATTTTAACATCTGAACAAAGAACGGTACTGAAGTCAGGTCATGGTAATGAACGAGATAGGAGAGTATGTGACCGAATTAAGGCAGTTTTGCTGTATGATAAAGGTTGGAGCTATGGAGAAATAGCAGAAGCATTGCTGTTAAGTGAAGAAGCTATAAGAAAGCATGTAAGAGATTATCAAAAATTTAATAAATTAGAGACAGCTACCGGTGTTAGTGCAAGTAAGCTAAGTGAGCTAGAAGAGAAAGAGTTAATAGAGCATTTAGAAATATGTAATTATGTTTATGCCAAAGATATCAGCAATTACATAGAAGAAAAATACGGTGTTACCTATACAATAGCAGGAGTAACAAAACTATTAATCAGATTAGGCTTTGTATATAAGAAGCCAAAGATCGTACCCGGCAAGCTTGATATAGATAAGCAAGAACTATTTAAGCTAGAATATAGTTTGTTAAAAGGTACTCTCAAGGCTAAAGAAGCTATATATTTTATGGATAGCGTTCATCCTCAGTATCAAACAAAAGCCCGTTATGGTTGGATCAGAAAGAATCAAAATAAAACTTTACCAACATTTAGTGGCTGGAAAAGGAAGCATTTAATAGGAGCAATTAATTTATCTGATTTGCAATTAGTTAGCACAGATAATCCTAAAGTAAACGGTGATTATATAATCAATTTTCTACAAAAATTAGAAGCAGAAAATCCTAATAAAGAGAAGATATATTTGATTTGTGATAATGCTGGGTATCATAAGTCAAAGAAAGTAAAGGAGTATCTAGTAAATAGCAAAATAGAATTAGTATTTTTACCACCCTATAGCCCTAATCTTAATCCGATTGAACGATTATGGAAATTTATGCATAGAATTGTAACAAATAATAAATTTTACCATAATTTTGCTCAATTCTCAGAAGCTATAGATAGATTTTTTGCTAATATTGATAAATACAAAGGTAATTTGATTACTCTTATAACTGACCAATTTCAGACTATAACTTTTAATCATTTTGCCAACTCTTCAGGTTAATTGAGTATATAGCTTCCTTAAAGAGTTAAGATTAATCTGTTCTATTAACTATTTAAAAACTACAAATAAATTACAAAAATAAAGGATTAAGGATTATGTCGTATCAATATGTTTATGTTATGAATGGTCTAAGTAAGACCATCAACGGTAAACAAATTTTAAAGGAAACGTATTTGTCTTTCTTACCAGGGGCAAAAATCGGTATTATTGGTCCAAATGGTGCTGGTAAATCTACTCTTTTAAAAATTATGGCAGGTATTGACAAAGAATATGACGGTGAGGCGTTTGTAGCTAGTGGGGTTAGAGTTGGCTATTTAGCTCAGGAACCGCATCTTGATCCTACTCAAAATGTTTTTGATAATATTATGGAAAGTTTAAGTGATAAGAAAGCTTTAATTGATGAATTTAATGAAATAAGCTATAAATTTGCTGAGGAAATGTCAGATGATGCAATGAACGAACTTCTAGCAAAACAGGCTGATCTACAGGAGAAAATAGATAGTTGTGATGCTTGGAGTTTAGAGAGGGAAATAGAGATTGCTATGTTTGCATTAAGGTGTCCAAATAAAGATGCCGATGTTACAAAAATCTCAGGTGGGGAAAAAAGACGAGTTGGGTTATGTAAACTTTTACTAGAAAAGCCTGATATGTTATTACTCGATGAACCAACAAACCATTTAGATGCTGAATCGGTATCTTGGCTAGAAAATTATTTAAAAAATTATAAAGGTACGGTAGTAGTTATTACCCATGATCGATATTTTCTTGATAATGTAACGGATTGGATATTAGAGGTGGATCGTGGTAGATGTGTTCCATGGCATTCTAATTACACTGCTTGGCTCGAGCAAAAGCAAGCAAAATTAGAGCTTGAAGATAAAGAAGAAGATGATAGAAGTAAACAATTAAAAAGAGAACTTGAATGGATACGTCAATCACCAAAAGCTAGGCAATCAAAAAGTAAGGCTAGAATTACCGCTTATCAGGATTTGTTGACCAAACAAAAAGAACAAAGATCCGGCACTGCACAAATTATTATACCTAATGGTCCACGCCTAGGCGATTTAGTTATAGAGGCAGAGCATATAGCGAAGAGATACGGTGATAAGGTATTGTTATCAGACTTTAGCTTTAAGGTTGTTCCAGGAGCTATTGTTGGTATTATAGGTCCAAATGGAGCAGGTAAATCTACTTTATTTAACATTATCACTGGCAAGACTGATCCAAATCACGGCTCTATTAAATTAGGACAGACTGTTAAACTTGGTTACGTTGATCAATCAAGAGATGATTTAGATGATAACAAGACTGTGTGGGATGAGATTTCCTCAGGTCTTGAAGAGTTGCAACTTGGTTCTAGATCAATGAAAAGTCGAGCTTATTGTGCAGCTTTTAATTTTAGGGGGGGAGACCAGCAGAAGAAAGTAGGGCAACTTTCTGGGGGTGAACGCAACAGGGTACATATAGCCAAATTACTAAAAGAGGGAGCTAACGTTATATTACTTGATGAACCATCTAATGATCTTGATGTTGACACATTACGAGCCTTAGAAGATGCTATTTTAGATTTTGCTGGATGTGTATTAGTAATAAGCCATGATCGTTGGTTTTTAGACAGAATAGCAACACATATTATTGCTTTTGATAAAGATGGAAATGCTACGTGGTTTGAAGGAAATTACCAAGATTATCATGATTATATTATTAATTTAACAGGTGAAAATATTATTAATCCTAAATATCGTCATAAAAAATTAGTATAAAATATGTCTCTAGGAGAAATATTAGTGGTTATGTTAGTAGCACTGATAGTAATGAAGCCAGAAGATATTCCAATCATTATAAAAAAAATCCAAGAATTTAAATTATACTGCTCAGCTATCAAAAATCAAGCATTGGGCTATATTACGAAAGACTTAAAAATTGATAATGATATTCTAGAGAGTAATGCTGAGCAGTTGAATTTTTATTTAGAAAGAATCATTAATATCCAAGGCTATTATGATGGTAATTATTCTCTAGATGAGCTTAAAGTAAAGTATGATGAGCTTATAAAAATAAAAAGTACAAAGTATGTACAAGATTGTAAGAAATAATGAATTTATTGAATATATAAAAGATATATTAGCCCCTTTTGGTCAAATAACTACTCGTGCGATGTTTGGTGGTTATGGCATGTATAAAGATAGAGTGATAATAGGGATTATTGCAGAAAGTGAGCTATATTTTAAAGCAGATAGCTTCACTGCTGAATATTTTAAATCTTTTGGCTCACAGCCATTTACCTATAATAGCAAAAATAAGCTAGTAACTATGTCATATTGGAAAGTATTACCTGAGATTTTAGATCAACAGGAAGAACTTGGAAAATGGGTCTCTATGGCATTTAATGTATCTATTAATTCCAAGAAAATACCTCATGCTTTAAATCATTGAGGTAGAATTGTGAATTATGAAGGACACCAAGAATCTGATATAAGGTCTATTGTATTTACTAGTAATTTAGCTGAGTCTACGGTAGAAAGTTTAATTAATCGTTGTGCAAAGGTCACCAACATATGCGTTGCTCTAGAGATGGTCTTAATCCGTTGTTGTAGATCAGGACTGTTTTACATAGTAAGGGAGAATGGTATAACAAGTGACCCCAATTCGGGATAAGAATTGACAAATTCTTATCCCAAATTCGCGTAAGCGGTAAACTGCTGTATTAAATGCAGCGTAAATATGTTGAAATCACTAAATATATTACGGTTTCACAAGTTCTGTACTGTCTTTTAAAGGCAAATCAAACTCCATGGCGAAAGCAGATTTTTCATCATTAGTGAAACAGCCTTCTGAGACTAATGTACGCTTCCAAATTTCAAGAAACATTTCAGGTGAGCAAGCTTCTTTAAGATCTTGTAAATAAGTACGCTTTTCAAGAAAATTCAAAACCGGGAAGAAGCTCGAGCTATCTAATAAAACATGTTTAGGCAGACCTCTATAACTATCTACGGTAACCTGCTGCAGCTCTGTATCAGAATAAAGATGCCATAATTCAGGCATTAATATGGTTTCTTCTTGATAAAAATGTAGAAGATTGTTAGACAAAAACTTATCATATAAGGAGCAGATATGGCAGCCCTGTATAACCCGTTCATCATCATCCACTATTTTTATCGCATTTTCAAAAATCCCTTGAAACTCCATCAGCTCATCTTGCTGGTTGAAATGCTCTTGTTCAACATGCTTATGCACGGTTGATCCTTTTTTATTAAATAGTGGGGTAAAATATTTTTCTTCTTTTTGTGCATGCATTTTTAGATCAAATACAATATTATCAAAAGAATCTTTAATATCAGTTACAGCTGCTATTTTTCGAAAATCTGTTTTACCTAGCTCTTCTCCGAACTGGTACAGCTCCTTACGAATGAACTTATGTACACTTCTATACAAATCATATCTTGGCATTTGATTATACTCCTTAACTAAATTAGAGGATTAGATTGATCACAGGTTTGAAAAATAACGCGATAGCATTTCTGTATTTGCATATTAATAATTTTTATGAATGTTAATTATCTGCATGATAACATATTATTTAAATGTTATCACTACCTATATTACTGTTCCGCCTATTATTAATTTATTACATCGATGGTTGAAGTTATGTTATAATCTTCTGAAATCATCTAATTCTAATTAGGTATAGCTTGTTTAAGAAAATACTAAAAATAAAATTTGTTTTTGTAACTATTACATTGATTTTGCTGATCAGCGGAATCAATTTTTGTATATTTTACTTATTTGCACCTGGTTTACTTGCAGAAAGTAAAACTCTAATAATTAAGCCTAAGTTGTCGATTGATCAAATTACTACGATATTAAATGATAACAAAATCATAAAATATCCTTATTTATTTGCATTTCTTACAAAAATATATTCATTAAAACATCCTATAAAAAGTGGGGAATATACTTTTACTCAAAATATTTCTCCAATGCAAACTTTAAAAATATTGTCCAGTGGCAAATCGATTATTCATAAAATGATTATACCTGAGGGTATGCTTGTATATGAAATAATACAAAAGATTAATAATGAAGAACGCTTAATTGGTGAGATTCTAGGAACAATTCCTGAAGGATTTTTAATGCCATCTACTTATTTTTTTTCATATGGTGATCAAAAAGAGCAGATCATTGATAAAATGCGAAAATTAATGTCCCTGCATCTTGACAAAGTCATGGAAAGATTATCACCCAATTCCCCATTAAAAACCCGTCTTGACGTCTTAATTTTAGCGTCCATTGTGGAGAAGGAAGCTAGCTTAGACGCAGAAAAACCTTTGATTGCTGCTGTATTTCTAAATCGCCTTACCAAACATATGAAATTGCAAGCAGATCCAACGACGATTTATGCTATAACACTTGGGAAAGATAAACTAGCAAGGCGATTAACTAAAAAAGACTTAGCTATCCAATCACCCTATAATACATATTATGTTTTTAATTTACCACCTGGGGCTATTTCTTGTCCTGGAGTAAAATCTTTAGAAGCTGTAGTAAATCCTGCTAAAATTGATTCATTATATTTTGTCGTTAACATTATGGGAGGGCATAATTTTTCTAATAACCTTAACGATCACAATAAGTACGTTGAGATGTATCGCAAAAGTTTAAAGGAGCATTAAGTATGGACAATACTGAATTTGCCAAATTGGCTGAAAAAACAATATCTTTAATTGCCGATACGATTGAGGCAGAAGATAAGAATTGTCTTATCGATATTGATTTTCAAGGTGATATTCTAACCCTAACTACTAACCAAGGAGTATTTGTTATTAACAAACACTCAGCTGCTAAAGAAATTTGGTTATCTTCACCGATTAGTGGTCCTTACCATTTTTATTATGTTGCTGGTAAATGGAAATCAAAATCCTCTGATGATCTAGTTGTTATTTTAGAGCAGGAGTTAAAAATTAATATGCTAAATTGTAGCTATTAGTTGTTATCTTAGATTTAAGGAATAATGTTTAAGATTCATAATACCTCTATTCGGGGTAAGAATTAGTTAATTCTTATTCCGAATTGGCTTTAATAGAAGGAAAAATGCATTCTTAAAAAGGTTTTGCGAATGCATTTTAAACCTTTCTGAAGCTAAAAACATGATTTTAAAATCAGATGTAGAGCCGTTTCAAATCTGATTGTTTCGATAATTTCACCGAATTTGGGATAAGAATTTATCAATTCTTATCCCAAATTCGCGTATGATGTTATGCTAGTGTATTCTTTATTCAATTCTCTAATCACCCACATCCATATAATACAAATTATACCAAATACTGTCATTAAGTATATAGAAATAGATTGATAAGTTGCACAAGGCAAAATAATAAATATTAAAGACTGGAGAAGAGCACTGGCTGACTTTCCAAGCTTAGTCCCAATTACGTCGGCAGCTGCTTTACCTTTTGTCTTAAGCTCGGCATCTAGAGGAACATATGACATTTCTTTTGTAGAATCAAATAAAGTATATTTACTTGACTTACTTAGAACATTGTTGACTAGCCCCATGGTAATAGCAATCAAAGAAGGATCGGTTAGCATAAAGCTAACCACGATTATGGCAGAAAACCCATCAAAGTTAGATACTGAGAAAAATAGCATGCCAGTTATAAAGACCATTATTGGCGTTATACTTGCTGCTGTAAACCAGCCCAACCTTCTTACAATATTAGAGCCGAGAATAACAAATAAAATGGTAAATATGCCAGTAATACTTAGATAACTGCCAACAAAAGCAGCAAATTCCGTCGGTGTTTTATAAATCTTTGAAGCTGACGCTTTCCAAGGCCCTTCGACTAAATTTATAGCTATACCATAACAAACAAGTAGTGTAGCAATTAATCTAATATATCTTGAAGAAATAACCATTTTAAAACTTTCTATAATAGTCATAGATTGTCTCTTGACAGAAAATTGTAGTTTTTCTACCTGAATTTTATCTAATATTTTATGGTTCAGCACCCAAAAAGTTGCTAATGCTACTACACCTAATACCAATACACAGCCTAATATAATTTGTACTGAAAGTTCAGTCTCTGTATGTTGTAGGTCAAACCTTTTAATTAAAGATTGATTTAAATAAGCTAAATTTTCTAGAAACTTCCCTGATATATAAAGTCCTGTTTGAGCAAAAAGTCCAAATAAAGGATAGAATCTTTTCGATTGTTCCACCGAGGTTATATTATTAACAAATTGCCAAAAAAGTAACGCAAATATCACGCTCGGCCATAATTCTGCTATAATATAAAACAGGGAGAAACTCCAATTAGATAAAAGTAATATAAACCATTTCAAATTGGGATAAGACTTTATTAAAATGCCGGCATGCTCATTACTCAAATGTAATGCTAGATGATTAGGAAAAATATAAAAGGCAAATAAGGCAAAAAATAGTAGAAAAACTGACAATATAAGGTAAAATATATACTCTCCTTTTATGTTATTTACTAGTTTCACATAGATTATTGACAGCAGGAATGCCGAAGGTAGAACCCCCCAAAATTTAAGAAATGATACAGTTTCAGTACCAATCATAGTATTAATAAGACTATCTTTTAAGGCTCTGATAATATTTTGTATAAATAAAATACAAAACATCAACAATGTTACACTTAGAAACTTAGATAATTCACGCCTTTCGATAGGAAACACGTATTCTAACAATCTATTTGTTAGTTTTGAGGTGGGGGATGTGTTGCGAGTTATAGAGAGATACGAAAAAATTCTAGAAATGACTGCCATATAAGGCCTAACCTACTTATTTATTGGCTAGGGCTACATATTAAAGCTTATTGTCTTTAGTGTCAAGAAGAATAAGCACGAATTTGAGCAGGGTAATTAAAAATTATAATCAATAGTTGATATAAACATAAGTTTAACTGCTCTTGATATCATTCTTATACTAAAAGCGGGAATCCATAATATCTAATAGCCTTTGCAGGTTATTTTTTGGATTCCCGCTTTTAGCTAGGAATGATCGTTTTTGCCTAAAACCTTCTAGAGTTAGCTATACGTGACTACGGCTCATCCATGCTACTTTCAAAAAATAATTTTTGAAAGCAGCGAAGAATTGATACTAATATTAGATCTCTTGCAGAATTCGCTTCTGCTAGGGAATTTGTAGGAGGACCGGAACGCAGAACCGCAACGTACTCCCAAACGTACGTGAGGATTCGACTACCGTACCGACGCACAAATTACCAGCAGAAGTAGAATTATGCAAGAGGTCTTTATTTTTATTACTGTTCTACCTGCGTTGTTGTATTACCTGCTAAAGATATATCTTGAATCTCTTCTAGTGGTATTGTTATTATTGACAAGTTAGTATCTACTGAGCAATCAATATTTTCGTTCTTACTATCAGAACTTTCACATACTTCTATTGGAAAAACTATAGGGAGATCAACGTTTTTGTTCTTACTGCCAAAACTTTTACATGTTCTGTATACAGCAATCCCAACAGAACTTATAATAGCAAGACCAACTAAACCACCAGCTGTGTATAAAATTTCTCCTGTTGACATTGTATCACTAACATCCTGATTATGAGAAATTGGTTTTTTAGTAGTATCATTTTTAGGAGTAGTAATGCCATCAGAGGTAGTAGCACCCTCTAATGTATCACCCTCACTTATTGCACGTTTTGCAATATAATGTGCTGACAGATTATCTATATTATCTATCGAGTTAGAATTATCTATATTATCTTTAGAGCGAATCATAGAAAGAGTTGTCAATAACAGCATATCTTTAGCTGTATATAACTTAAGAGGCTCTACTTCTTTAGAAAGAGGTTTATCTTGTTTTAAAAAATTATGTTCCCGGTAATTATTAGCCCAGTCTCCCTGATTATGTTTGTTACGTCCCATATTTTTTCCTCCTTGTACATTAACAAATTTGTTGCGTTCAACTACTTTAGATAAAGTATCAATTAATATCAAGTAAAATTATTATATTTAATAGCCAATATTCTAAATATAATAGCATATTAAAAATTACTATATTATTTGGTATTAAAAAGATTATTTCAGTATCTTTATGATTGACTAAATAGGATTATTATAGTGTATATTAAATTTTGCTAGATTTCACGTTTAGCAAAAAATATATAAAAACATTTTAGGAGCATATGATGATAAAAAAAAATAGATTAATTACTACTATAATAGGATTACTATTACTAAGTTCAAATAGCTTAGCAAGTACAACAGCTGCAAAATCAAATGCCAATAAAACTAATATTATTAGTAGTAGTGGCACTAGTGATGAATTACAAAAAATTGAGAGTGATTTCAAGTCTTATGCTGCGGGAATTTCAGCAGAACTAAGAGAAGAAATAACAAAATATAGAATAGAAGTGGCTAAAATTAATGGTCAAAAACGTGAATTATATAAAAAAATCTCACAAGAAGCTCAAAACTATCTTGCCAAAGAACGAGACTATAAAAAAAGAATACTATCCTTAAGCAAAAATTCAGCTAAAAACCAAGAGGATACTAGCTCTATTGAGAAAAAATCTGACAAAAAAGATTTGCCTAAATAATGCTTTATGAACAATTTCAGCGGAATATTGAAAAGCTAGTTGATAGACCTCACCTGAGGTCTATCGCATTGGCTATTTCAGGTGGTTCTGATTCCATAGCCCTTTTAATGTTAACACATAAATGGACTAGCACTAATAGTATTAAGCTAGTAGTGATGTTAGTTAATCATCATTTACGAGAGCAGGCTAAGTTGGAGCATGAGTATGTACGAGACTTAAGCCATAAATTGGGACATAGATATCACCAGCTTCATTTCGATCACCAAAATAATTTTTCTAATTTACAAGCAAGGGCTAGAGAAGGTCGTTATAAATTAATGACTGATTTATGTAGCAAATTAGATATATTGACAATTTTAACAGCACATCACTTGGATGATTATATAGAGAATTATTGTCTAAGATCAGAAAAAAAAAGTAGTATATTTGGACTTAGTAGCAGCAATATTAATTGGTATAATAATGTTAAAATAGTGAGACCATTGTTTAACATTCCAAAACAACAGTTAATTGCATATTTAGTTACCAATAATGTAAAATGGTTTGAAGATGAATCTAATAAATCTGACAAATATCAACGAAATATCATTAGAAAAAAGCTATCCCTAGAAGGAGAATATATAAAGAATCAAATAACTTCTCAACAATCTAGAATTAACCAAGTAGTAGAAGAGAAATGGCAACCGGAATTGATTGCTTGCATCGCAGAATCAGTAAAAATTTATGATTTTGGTTTTGCTACTGTAAATTTATTAAAATTTGCAGAATTTTCTAGTGCAATAACACTACAGGTAATCAGTTTTGTACTTATCATTATTAGCGGTAAGAACCGTGCCAGTAGATCAGGCTCAATAAGCATGATAACAGAACTATTACAACAAAAAATAGACTTTATTAAGACACTCCATGGTTGCGTGATTAAAAAAATTAGTAATAATCTAATAATTTACCGAGAATTTGGTAGGAATTTACCTATAGATATTAGACTTAATAATGTAGATGTATGGGATGGTAGATTTCATTTCTATATCAATAGACCTCTTGTAGAATTCGCTCTAGCTCAGGAATTTGCAGGATATCCGGAACGCAGAACCACATCATACTCAAATGCATGTGAGGATTCGAGTACCGCACCGACGTCCAAATTACCAGCAGAAGTAGAATTATACAAGAAGTCTAATAATTCAGGCTATTTGATCAGTAACCTAACGATCAAGGATTATAGTAAAATAAGGCAAGATTTAGATTTTAAAATACTGAAAGACGCAAGTTTTAACAATCATATAGCTATTTTATTCACCCTACCAGTAGTCAAGATACTTGAAAAAGTTATAGCCATACCCCATATATCGTATTATAATGACCAAGGTTTGAGAAGAAGGCTTAGTGTTTCTTTCTCTCCCAATTTTATATCGCGTTTTACACATTTCTGTTAGGTGAGTAGTAGATGAATAATCAAAGTAAGAATGTTCTAATTTGGGTGTCGGTTTTTGTTTTAATGATACTTGTTTTTCATGCATTTCAAAATGATGGTTTTATTGGAGGAAGAAGTAATATCGCTTTTTCAGATTTTTTAACCAAAATTGATGAAAAAGCAATTAGTGCTGTTAAAATTCAGGGTAGAATGATTGAGGGAACTCTAAGCGATGGATCTTCTTTTTCGACTTATGCTGCTGACTATCCAGATCTAATAAATCGCCTAAATAGCAATTCGGTTCATATTGAAATAGTGCCACCTGATACAAAAATGAACTTGTTGTTTAACATATTTGTTTCGTGGTTTCCAATGATTCTTTTGATAGGTGGGTGGGTGTTTTTCATGCGTCAAATGCAAGGTGGAGGAAAAGCCATGGGTTTTGGTAAATCTAAAGCTAAGCTAGTTTCAGACAAAGGCCCAAAAATTACTTTTAAAGATGTTGCTGGAATTAACGAAGCTAAAGAAGAATTAACTGAAATTGTTGATTTCCTTAGAGACCCAAGCAAATTCCAAAAACTTGGTGGTAAAATTCCAAAGGGATGTTTACTTATAGGATCACCTGGAACAGGTAAAACTCTCCTAGCAAAAGCTATAGCCGGCGAGGCAAATGTCCCATTCTTTAGTATATCTGGCTCTGATTTTGTTGAAATGTTCGTTGGCGTTGGTGCTAGCCGTGTCCGTGATATGTTCGAACAAGGTAAACGCAATGCTCCTTGTATAATTTTTATTGACGAAATAGATGCAGTAGGTCGCCACAGAGGTATTGGTATGGGTGGTGGCAACGATGAACGTGAACAAACACTAAATCAAATGCTGGTCGAAATGGATGGGTTTGAGGATAATGAAGGGGTAGTTATTATTGCTGCAACTAACAGACCGGATGTATTGGATCCAGCGTTGCTAAGACCTGGGAGATTTGATCGCCAAATTACTGTTCCTAATCCAGATATTGATGGTAGAGAACAAATTTTACAAGTACATTTGAAGAAAATAAAATGTGCCTCAAATATAGTCGCTAGAATCATAGCTAGAGGAACTCCTGGATCTTCAGGAGCAGATCTTGCTAATCTTGTCAATGAATCTGCATTAATTGCTGCTCGCAAGGGTAAAAAAGAAGTAAGTATGACAGATTTAGAAGAGGCAAAAGATAAAGTGTTAATGGGTGTAGAAAGACGTTCTATGGTTATGTCAGATGAGCAGAAGAAACTAACTGCTTATCATGAGGGAGGGCATGCATTGGTTGGGTTGTATTGTCCTGCTTCTGATCCAATTCACAAAGCAACTATTATTCCAAGAGGTAGGTCACTTGGAATGGTTATGCGACTTCCTGAAAATGATCGTTTTTCTATGCCACGTGATAAAATGGAAGCTGACATAGCGGTGGCAATGGCTGGCAGGGTAGCTGAGGAGCTTATTTTTGGCAGAGATAAAGTTACTTCTGGGGCTTCTTCAGATATTAAAATGGCAACCCAAATGGCTAGAGCTATGGTAACGGACTGGGGGTTAAGTGATGCAATAGGACCAGTATATCATGGTTCGAGTAATGAAGATCTATATACTAGTGGTAGGGGAGCAGGTCATACTTCTGTACATACAGCAGAATTAATTGATACAGAAGTAAGAAAAATTATTGAAAAAGGTTATGATTTTGCCAAAAATATATTAACTACACATATTGATCAACTTCATTTGTTAGCTAAATTATTGATTGAACATGAGACATTGTCTGGTCAGCAAATTAAAAACTTGCTGAGTGATAGATCAATGAATTCAGAAGAGGAAAATTTATTTCCAATAAAAAATGACTATGGTGGTACTGTAAAAGTTAAGAAACTAAATCAGAAAAGAACAGCTGGGTAATTTAAAAGTCGTGGCTACGGTAAAGAAGTGTGCTTGATGTCACCCCACAACTGTTGAAAGTTAAAAATCGTCTATTAGCGAAGTGCTGTTGTAAGTCTTAAACCGTCATTGCGAGGAGTCGCTGCAAGCGGCGACGTGGCAAGGAGGTCTTGACTATCATGAAGATTGCCACAGTGCCTAACGGTGCTTCGCTAATAGACGATTTTTAACTTTCAACAGTTGTGCCGTCTACACGGGGATGACATCTTTTCACCATTGATTACAACTTTTAAATTGCTCTGAAATATAGTTAGAATTTTAGATAAGGAATAAACATGGCAGAACTTAGATTACCACCTAATTCTAAAGTCCGTAAAGGTACTACATATAAACATTCTGGAGAAGCGGTTAAGTTACGTAATATCAGAATTTATAGATATGATCCAAATTCTGAAGAAAATCCTAGAATTGATATTTATGAGTTAGATCTATGCAAAACAGGTCCAATGGTTCTAGATGCCTTAATTAAAATAAAAAATGAAATAGATTCTACATTGACTTTTAGGCGTTCTTGTCGTGAAGGAATTTGTGGTAGCTGTGCGATGAATATAGATGGAACTAACACACTTGCTTGCATTAAGGCTATTGAAGAAATTCGTGGTGATGTCAAGATATATCCTCTACCGCACATGAAGGTAGTAAAAGATTTAGTACCTGATATGTCGCATTTCTATGCTCAATATGAATCGATAGAACCTTGGCTAAAAACTGACAGTCCGCCACCTTCCAATACTGAAAGATTGCAGTCTCTTAAGGATAGAGAAAAGCTGGATGGTTTATATGAATGCATATTATGTGCGTGTTGTTCTACCTCTTGCCCAAGTTATTGGTGGAATGGTGATAAATATTTAGGACCTGCGATTTTACTACAAGCATATCGGTGGATTGCTGATTCTAGGGATGAGTATACTGGAGAACGTTTAGATGCTTTAGAAGATCCATTTAAATTATATCGTTGTCATACGATTATGAACTGTACAAAGACTTGTCCGAAAGGTTTAAATCCAGCTAAAGCTATTGCAGAGATAAAAAGCCAAATAATAGAACGTCACGGAGTGTAAAGCGAATAGACTTACTTAACCTAAGTTCGATATAGCATTAGTGTATACTCTTCTGCTCCTACAAATTGTTTTTTGGAAATATCATGGATTCGCATGCTCACCATTTATTTTCAAATCCAATTCTTTAAAGCATTTATAGATAAAAATCACTCTACATGATAATTTTTAATAAAATCAAACTTATAATTTTTTTTATGCAAAAGATCAACTAACTGACTTAAATTTTCTTTGCCATTAAATTGGTCTTGAAACATCTCATCATGCATAAGTAAAATTAATTTATTAGGTAAGGCAGTATCATTTCTGTTAAATTTATCTTCTATCTCTTGCACTAATTCATCTAAGGATTGAATTGGCTTGCCATGCTGATTATGAACCCATTCTAAATCCCAGCCATATAGATAGAAGCCATTTTTATATATTCCATCATCATCTATTCTTTCTACTTTATCTTCTTCTTTTGAAATATATGGATCATCTTTACTTAGGTTAGGAAGACGGAATACATCTCTACCTGGTAGTCTAGTATTGACATGTGAACCAGTGAAACCAAAAACAGTATTATTTTTTTTAAGATCCTTAATTACATCCGGAAGCTGATGATAAAAATTCCTATAGTGGTTATTAGCGTGAGTATAGCTGTGATTTCCTATTTCAATAAAAGGGTTTTTTTTAGCTAGATCAACAGCTTTCTTTAGACTAGGACTCGAATTATCATAATGTAATCCTACCATGAACATGGTAATGGGAGTCTTTTTTTGGGTCATGACATTAATAACATTTTCGGTTCCTCCAAGAGGACCATCATCTGATGTTATATAAATTGTTTTATTTGTATCTGCACATAATGCATAAGGTAGATTTACTATAGCTACGAAACAATATACTAGGAAGATTTTGGTTATTCTCATAAAAATATACCTGAGATTGTATGATTAAGTAGGTTGCTTTTACCGTAAATAGAATTGTATCATTACATTACCAAATATACCAAAGTAAAAAATTGACAATTAACAATAAATATTTACTGGCAGTGATATTAATAGCGATGTAGTGATTCATTCTAGCATAATTTTGCTAAAGACAAATAATCTTGCGATGATAAATTTTCAGATCGAGAAGAATTATCAATCTTTAATTGAGACAACAAATCTTCTATGTGCGGGGTTAGTTTCTTCAAAGATGATTTAATCATTTTACGACGTTCACTAAAGGCTAGTTTGGTAATTAGTTCAACTTTCCCAATTAGTTCAGGTGTTAATGGATTATCAAAAGGCTCAAGTCTAACTATTGCAGAGTGGACTTTTGGTGCAGGGTAGAAAGCTTGCGGATTAACATCAAAGCATTTTTCAACTGAACAAAGTAACTGACATATTATTGATAATCTGCCATAAGATTTTGTCCCAACTTTACCACATATTCGCTCTACAACCTCTCTTTGCAGCATTAAAGTCATACTACTTATTAAGTATGATTTTTTTAACCATTTTATGACTAACTCTGTACCTATTCGGTAAGGTAGATTTGAAATAATAGTTATTTTATCATGTGTTTTGTCGTGACTTAAGGTTGATAGATCAAATTTAGAAGCATCTGAATGAATAATATGTAGATTAGGGTATAACTCTCTTATTTCCGTCAGTAACGGTATGCATCTAGCGTCAGTTTCAACCACAGTTAAAGATTTAGGGTTGTAAGAAAGGATAGCTCTAGTGAGTCCGGCTGTACCAGGACCAACTTCTAATACAGAGTCATTTTCTCGGAGGCCACTTACGCGAACTATTTTATCACATAGACTACTATCAAAAATGAAATTCTGACCATATTTCTTAATAGGAACAATACCATGTTGGCTAGCATGCTTGGCGATTGAAGGTAGTGTACTCGGATTATTCGAGTATATCACAAAGGTAGCATTATTTTGATATAGGCTTTCTTACGCATATCCTCAAAGTATTTTTGGGCTTTTTGTGACATTTTTTTATTGGTCAGAAGATTTACTACATAATTATTTTCATCTAGAGTAATATTAACTATCTTTTTATTACACATTAATATTAACTTAAACCCATCTTGCATCTCAAAAACACTACTTTTCTCTCCTGTATTTAAATCCTTGAGAATTGTTTGTAGCGTAGAATCTAGAGTACTTAAATTTTGATTGACTATCTCTAACGTAGAAAAATCTTTATATAAAGATTCTTTGATATCGTGACAATTTGTAAGGCGTTTTTGTAACCCATACATCTTTTGCAAAGTTTTATCCTGTTTATCTTTTGAAGTAAAGATTTGAGCCGATACTTCTGCATCTTTTGAATTAGTCGCTAATATTATAGCATCAACTTCTTTTGCACTAATAGCAACTGATCTAGAAATACTAGATAAAATATTCATTTTGATAATTTCAGCACCAATCTGAGATTTAAAACTATTAATATCTACAGATTTACTCTTCAAAAGTTGCATTAATTGTCCTTTTGCCATTTTATTACGTTGCTCAATAGTCTCTATAGACTCATTTAACTCACTATCAGAACTTTTTTTACCATTTACAGACTGATAAAGCAATAAATCATCAATCACGCTGTTAATTGCCATCTTGTCAAGTTGCTTATCTGTTTGAGAATCAGGATTGTTAATATTGTTAAGTGCCATGATCATGTGTTTTCTAGCTAAAAATTCATGTAACGTAATTGGCTCATTATTAACTAATGCAACTATATTGGATAATTCTGCTTTCGCTATAGCTAGGTTAAAAACGATAGCAACTAAACAAAATAACTTCTTCATAATTTTAGACTCACATATTTAATATTTTTAAACCTATAGAAATAGTAGGTACAGCAGAATTCTTTTTTATTCCCCTACTACCATCTTCCGTGTAGTTGTCTGAAAGTTTTCCGGCTATTCTAACACAATCATTTAAGTATGTCACTTGGATACTCTTAGAAAGAACATTTAGTTTGCTTTTTGGCCAATTTACTCTCATATCATAGACAACTGACCAATTTTCTGTTAATTGATAAGTGAGATTATAGTAGAATTGCTTTATTTTCTCATCAGTTAATTTATCTGTAAAATAATATTTCTGTAAATTTGAAATCTGAACCAATCCAGCAGTTAACTGAATTTTCTTAGAGTTAAGACTTCCACCTAATTCATCTCTAATTGGATCAAAATTTCTACTTTTTCTAAATCTATAGAATAGCTCTATCTTATCAGAAAAACTACTAGCAATTCTACCAACATTTTCGATACTATTAATAGAGTTAGTATTAATAGTAGTGTTATAGGTTTGTCCTAGAAATAAACTTGTATAATTCTCCTCCGATAGTATAGAAGAATTAACCCCATAACTTAATCTATTGCCAAATTCATGATAATCTATACCACTATAACGATTCGAATTGAATATATTATTTTCTGATAGTTCATATTTTGATGGATCAATAAAGGAAAATTTCTTATTATAATTATGTCTACGTCCAATAGTCACGGATATAATTGGTTCTACAAACAGGCTAGTTTTATCAAAAATTGTTCCAGCTAATGGATAACTCCAAATATTTTGGATTTCAGGTATATTTCTAGTTAGAACATGATTAGTCCTAGAATCATTTAGATATAGGTGATTAATAAAATATACATCTGATCTATTCCGTAAGGTAACATTAAATAAATGACCTGCCTCAGTTAAAAAATTATTATCCACTGCCAGTTGTAATGCAACTCGACCTAGTTCCTTTCCGCTTCTTTCTTTATAAATTAATGCATTATTCTCTACAACTAAGTTACTAGTTTCTTCGTCATTTAGAGGTATAACATTCTTAGTTCTAACCTTGGGGAAAATTAATGGATTCGTACTACTAGAATCATTTGTTCCCAATCCCTCAAAATATATTCCTTCCGTCAATAAGTAATTATAATTATTGACATGCTCTAAATATAACTTAGACATCAAATACGGAGTATAATTGTTATAGTAATTTTTTAAATAAGCTTTATCAGAAGTACGTTGTAACCTAAATCCATATCTATAATCGTTTTTGATAAAATTACCATTGCTTAATAGATAATATGAGTTCACCTTACGGTTTTTTATCGTTACATCACCATCCTTTATGGAATATGGCACTTTACCATAATTAGCGTCTAAAGATATATAATCAGTTTTATTCGGTTTGTAACGAGCTTCTAGTTCAAGAATTTTATATATAATATTATGCTTTTGCCAAAAAATCCTAGGGGTTAGAGTAAAGTCTAGATTAGGTTTAGCTCTATAATATAGCGGTATTCCCAAAGCATTATCCCGCACTCTAGGTATCAATATTCCCGATTCTGCGGAAGCCTTAGGTGTTGGATGAGAAAAATATGGTATATACAAGATTGGTACACCATATACCTCAAAAAATAGGTGATTATAAACCATTTTATTCTTATTAAGATATATCTCAGTATTTTTTGCAGAAACTTGCCAAATAGGTTTTTGGTTACATAGTATTTTGCATGGAGTAAAGGTACTATTATGCAGACGAAAAACATCTTCATTTACTCTTTCTGCTAGTTTTGATACTAATAGTGTATTATCACCAAAATATAAAATAAAATCTGAGATTATCCCTGCCTTTAGTTTGTCTTTTAATATGACAAGATCTCCTAGAATAACTCTATTTTGCTGATCTTTAATTCTAATATCACCTTCAGCCCAAAGTTTATCTTGCCCTATATCATAAATCAAAGAATTAGCTGTTAGGAAGTAATTATCCAATATAACTTGAACATCACCTTTAGCATAAATAAACTGTTCTTTTTGGTTATATTCAATATAATCCGCTGATATAAAGCTAAATTGTTTGTTCATCTCTTGCTTATCAGCTATTGCAAAACCAAAAACCGATAACAAAGTAATAATAATCAATATATTGCAGAAAACTCGCATTAAAGATAACTTTTGAAGTGAGGGGGTATGTAAAATGCAGTCATTTAGTATCATAGTACTATATAACCAAGTGTGCAAGTTTAAGTATATAATAGTCCTCGATGTTCTAAGAGTGATGTTATCCCAGCGTAGGTAGCGGGATCTAAAAATGTTGATAGTCTTCCCAGCTGGTTTTTTAGACCTCTACTTTCGCGGGGGTGACAGCGAAGACTGGGATAACACCGAGGCTGCTTAAGTTAACAAAACTTGAACGCTTAGTTATATACTAAATTTGATATATTTATACGATAATTCGACGTTAAATAGTAGTAATTTTTAAAATTAGGCTGCAAGCTTGTAAAGTAAGAGATATAACCTTCAATTTACTTTCTATATCATCTAGCCTTTCAGGTTATTTTTTGAATCCCCACTATAGCTCAGATGATATCAGTAGTAGTTAAACGTAAGCTTTATATTAATTATTGACTGCGATTTTTAAACCGCCATGATAAAATAATACTTGACTAAATTAGTAGGGTATTATATAATAATGTTATTATAGTGGAGTTGTTTGTATGCAATTAACTACAAAGGGGCGATATGCTGTAATGGCTATCTTAGAAATCGCATCGCAAATGTCGGATATACCTGTTACCTTGGCTGAAATTTCGGTGAAACAAAATATACCGGTCAACTACTTGGAGCAAATTTTTGCAAAGCTTAAGAAAGCTAATATAGTTAGATCAGCGAAAGGTCCAAAAGGTGGTTACATCATTAATGAAAAATTAAATAATATCAAGATTACTGATATTATTGATGCGGTAGATGAGAATATTGAAATGACAAGATGTTTAAGAAAATCTCAGAATAGTTGCGTACCTAATAAAGTAAAATGTAACGCTCATCATTTATGGTTAGGTTTAAGTAAGCATATAAGGAACTATTTTGACACCATCTCTGTAGCTGACATGCTAGCTGATACACTAGATTAGCTCTAAAAGTTTTTGAAAATTATTTTAACTTATGTATTAGTGGACGAATAAATTATGTTATATATATGTTATATTTAGACCATAATTCCACTACTAACGTTCATCCTAAGGTTAAGGAACTTATGAAGGATTTGCTCGAAGAAGCATATAATCCGTCTTCTATTCATACCAAAGGGCGTTATGCTAGGAGTTTAGTAGAAATAGCTAGGCAGCAGGTCGCGAAATCTGTTGGCATTGATATAAATTCTAGGGAATATCAGGTAATTTTTACTTCCTCTGGCACAGAGAGTAATAATTTACTGATGAGTAATTATTATGATGGAGAAATTTTTGTTTCTGGCATAGAGCATTTATCGATTTTTGATCACACTAAATATCGAGATAATATTAAAATTATCCGTGTTGATAGTGATGGCATTGTTGATATTGACCATTTAGAGCAATTATTATTGGCAAGTCTAGCTAGTAAAAAACTAGTTTCTGTGATGTTGGCTAATAATGAAAGCGGTGTTGTACAAAATATACAACAGCTAGTTAAAATTGCC
Organism: Candidatus Tisiphia endosymbiont of Temnostethus pusillus; assembly: GCF_964264675.1. Lineage (NCBI taxonomy): Bacteria > Pseudomonadati > Pseudomonadota > Alphaproteobacteria > Rickettsiales > Rickettsiaceae > Candidatus Tisiphia > Candidatus Tisiphia endosymbiont of Temnostethus pusillus. The sequence goes on from NZ_OZ183472.1 coordinate 158,630, forward strand.
AAAAAATATGGTGCGGTATTTCATAGTGATTGCGTACAAGCAGTTGGTAAAATACCGGTCAATATTAAAGAATTAGCAGTTGATTTTGCTACTATATCGGCTCATAAATTAGGGGGAATGCAGGGAAGTAGTGCTTTAATTGTCAAGGCAGGACATACGCTTAAAGCGATGATGATTGGTGGAGGGCAAGAGAGAAATATTAGATCAGGTACAGAAAATGTGCTAGCAATCGCTTCGTTTGGGCTTGCATCATCAATAGCTGCTGATGAGGTAGAAGATAGATATAATGAAATGAAGAAATTACAAACATATTTGGAACAAAATTTACTCAACTATAAAAATGTAAAAATAGTGTCAAAAAATGTTGAAAGACTACCTAATACTACCTTGATGATTGTGTCCAAAACTGATGCACAAACCAAGTTGATAGCTTTTGATTTACGGGGCATAGCGGTTAGTTCCGGTTCTGCCTGTTCATCAGGGAAAGTTGGTAAATCACATGTATTATCTTCTATGGGATTTAGTGAGGATGATGCCAGGTCTTCGATTAGGGTGAGTTTTGATTATCAACAAACTATTGAAGATGTTGTGACATTTGTTAAAGCGTTTGAAGAAGTATATTACCCGTTTTTATGTCATTCCCGCGTAGGCGGGAATCTATATCCCACATCGAAGCAAGGATGACATTCCTGTTGGAATGACACTAAGGAATAACTAGTATGGATAAATTAGAAGAATTAAGACAAAAAGTAAAATTAAGTGGTAAAGCACTACCGATTTATATGGATTATCAATCGACAACTCCTATGGATTCGAGGGTCTTGGAATGTATGTTGCCATATTTTACCACTAAGTTTGGTAATCCGCACTCTAGGAGTCATTCTTTTGGCTGGGAAGCCGAAGAGGCTGTGGAAAAGTCAAGAGAACAAATAGCAAAGCTTATTGGTGCAGATCCTAAAGAAATTATTTTTACTTCTGGAGCTACGGAGTCTAATAATTTAGCAATAAAAGGTATTGCTAAATTCTATGGTAGTAAAAAAAATCACATAGTGACAGTGATAAGTGAACATAAATGCGTTTTAGATGCTTGTCGGCATTTAGAAAATGAAGGTTTTAAGGTAACATACTTGCCAATTCAGCCAAGTGGTTTGATTGATTTACAACAATTAAGAGATGCCATAACTGACCAAACTATGTTGGTATCAGTGATGGCGGTAAATAATGAAATAGGTGTCATCCAACCAATTAAAGAAATTGGTAAAATTTGTCGGGAATTAGGGGTATTTTTTCATTCAGATATCGCCCAAGGATATGGTAAAATTCCTATAGATGTTAATGATTGTAACATTGATCTAGCAAGTATTTCCGGGCATAAAATTTATGGTCCCAAAGGTATTGGAGCTTTATATGTAAGGAAAAAACCTAGAGTACGGTTGGTGCCAATTTTAAATGGCGGTGGGCAGGAAAGAGGCATGCGTTCTGGAACTCTACCAGCCCCTTTAATTGTTGGACTAGGTAGTGCTAGCGAATTGGCTCTATCTGAAATGGCAAAAGATGCTAAACATGTAGAAGGGCTTTTTGATAGATTTTATAATAATATTACTAAACAAATTGCTGATGTCTATTTAAATGGTGATATGAATATGAGATATAAGGGAAATCTAAATTTAAGTTTTGCTTATGTGGAAGGTGAGTCGATGATATTAGCTATTAAAGATTTAGCCGTTTCATCTGGTTCGGCTTGTACCTCATCTTCGCTAGAACCGTCATATGTGTTAAGAGCTATGGGAGTTGATGAAGAAATGGCACATACATCGATTAGGTTTGGTATTGGTAGATTTACCACTAAAGAAGAAATAGATTATGCTGTAGAGTTAATAAAGTCAAAAATTAACAAGTTAAGAGAACTAAGCCCTCTTTGGGAGATGGTTCAAGAAGGAATTAATTTAAAGCAAATCAAGTGGGCAATGCATTGATAAATGTGTTGTATTAATAATAATTAACTAAAAATATGGAAGAATAATGAAAAAATTGGAAGAATATTTAAACGAAGGAAAGGATATTGTTGATCTAACTGGATATAAGCGTGAAAATTGGACGATAGAAGATTTAATACAGCTTATACGGGACAACCCAAATGTTACAATACTGAAATTAGCGGATACTGATATTTCATGTGAAGATTTACAGCTGTTGATTCAGAGTGGTGTATTAAATGATGCTATTAAGGAGTTGGATTTAAGTAATAATCAACTTGCGGATGGTGATATGAGTGCTATACCATTCGATGAGCAATTTTTAAGTAAACTGACTGTTCTTGACTTACATAATAATTGCATGGAAAATGATGATGTGAAGGTTATAGTAAAATCTAATTTGGTGCAGCAGCTTACCAATCTTGACTTAAGTGGTAATGAGATTAAAGATGAAGGGGCAGAATATATAGCAGAGGCTGATTTTGAGAATTTAACAAAGCTTAATTTAGCAAGTAATTCGATAGGTGATAAAGGGAGTACAGCTATATTAACCTATGGTGACTTATTAAATCTTGAGGCACTTGATCTATCTTTCAACGCTATTACTGATCAAGCGATGGAGGATATAAAAGAATATTATAATACCCGTTATGGATTATTAGATCGGTTGCAGGAGCTTTATCTTGGTGCTAACTCTATTACTGCAGAAGGAGTGATAAATTTAGTAAATATTGACGACTGCTTTGGAAATCTTCATACATTATCATTTGATAATGCTGATTGTGAAGATGAGTTTATTGGTGATGAAGGGGTTAAAGCCATAGTGAACTCAGAAGGATTCTCTGATCTTATTCATTTGTCACTTGCTGCACAAGGGATAACTGGTACAGGGGCTAAATATATTGCAGAATCTGAGAATTTAGACAATCTTGAAGTTCTAGATATACAAGGTAATAATATTCATGATGAAGGAATGAGAGATATAATAACATCTGAGAATTTACCAAAACTTAAGAAGTTGTGTTTTGCTGGTAATGCTATATATCCGACTATGGTTATGAAGGTCAAAGAATGGGGTGTTGATAAGGGGATAGAGACTTCATTTGATGAAAATTTAGATAAGTTGTTAGAAGCTATCTATAATGAACCATCATCGTTGATGGATATTATATTCCAATTATGTGAGGTGGAGGTTAAACAGAAGATTGGAGAGAAGGAGATAGTTGTTAAGCCGGGAATAGTATATGCTCGACATATTTTAGACCATCCTGAGCGATATCCTTTGGACATTAATGATGAAAGTCAGGGGCATTCATTGGACGACCTTTATGATCAACATCCATATCTTCAGACGTTGTTGGAGACAAGATTCCCTGATCATAAATTTGTTGATAATGAATTTTTTGATAGGCAGTTATCTAGTCAATTTGCATCTCTAAGTCCACTAGATGATAATGATAGTGATAGTGGTAGTGATATTTTAGGTGAGATTTCAGAACATTAATAAAGAGGAAATAACATGGGATATAGTTTAAAAGTGCTGGATCACTATGAAAATCCTCGTAATGTAGGGTCATTAGACAAAAATGATGCATATGTTGGAACAGGTCTCGTGGGAGCTCCTGCCTGTGGTGATGTAATGAAGCTACAAATTAAAGTTAGTGAGGATGGAATTATTACAGATGCCAAATTTAAAACATTTGGTTGTGGTTCTGCTATTGCTTCAAGCTCTTTAGTAACTGAATGGGTTAAGGGTAAATCTCTTGATGAGGCTGGTAGTATAAAAAATACTGAAATAGCTAAGGAATTATCTTTGCCACCAGTAAAACTCCATTGTTCTTTATTAGCAGAAGATGCCATAAAAGCGGCAATAGCTGATTATAGAACTAAAAAACCATAAGTAGCTATTATGAAAAATGTTATGTCATTGACTGATGCAGCAGCCCAGCAAATAAAGAGACTGATAGATAAACGTAATAGACCGTCTTTTGGTATTAGGATTGGCGTAAAGTCTGGTGGTTGTTCCGGTCTATCTTATTATGTAGAATATGCGGATAACAAGAATAAGTTTGATGAGGTGATAGAAGATAAAGGTGTACGAATATTAATTGACCCAAAAGCTCTAATGTATCTTCTAGCCAGTGAAATGGATTATGTAGAAGATAAGTTTAAATCGGGGTTTACTTTTAATAATCCAAATGAAAAAGGTAGTTGTGGCTGTGGGAAGTCGTTTAATATATAAGAAAATATTTCTGTTTTTATAAAAAATGCCGTAAAACCCCATATGTCTTTAGCGTGTAGAATGTAAGACGTTACTCACCTTGAGTTTCAATATATCCCGAATTCGCGTAATTTAATTCTAAGTGGCAGCAAAACGGCTCATTCTTAACACTGGTTCTTATATGAAACATAAACACTCTACAAAAGTGTCTACAAGTGTTAGCTTATTAGCTAGTAGTTCAGTACATGACTCTAGTATTAAACAACAACAATTTGATGATAAATTACAAGCAATTTTAAATAGCTCTTTAGGTACGAGTAAAATAGGAAATTTTATAGTCAATCATATTTTATGTTCCCTTGATGCAACTAATATAACTAATGGAGAAAAAATAAAATATATAAAGATTCTAGAGGAATTTGTATCAAAGTTTGTTCAAGAAATGGATAAGAATTCAATGGAACAATTAAAATTTTGGAGACAATTATATAATCTTGTATTAATTCGTGAGCATTTAAAGAAGGGCGAGGAAAGTGTTATCAAAATATTAAAAAAATTACTCGCTTTTTTCATGATAAAAAGTCTGATAATCACCAAGAAACTTATCAAAGTTGGAACATTTCTGACGAAGTATCATATACAACAAAGAATAAAGATGTTGTAGTACGTCTTAGTAAGAAACATAATAATTATACTAGCATTGACCCTGAACTGTTAGGATCATTAGAGATATCCGAGCAGCAACAATTTACCACTGCTTTAAAGAAAGGTATAGTAAAAAATCCTAACCTTAATGGGGTTAAAATGATTAGGCTCATGTTTTCTAGAACTTAAAATAAATGCAGATGCTCGGTTATACGCAAGCAAAATTTATGAAAATGATAATGGGGCTGTTTTAGTGTTTTTGATAAAAAAACTGATCATGATGGCATAAAAAGGGCATTGCGTGCTGAGAATATTGAGTGTATAAAAGTTTTTGGGGGGTGTAGATCATAGTACACAGATAGAAGATTATCCTTTAAAGTGTGATGTTTTTCCGAAAGATTATTCCATGTATGAGGAAGTGAGCTGCATGGGAGATATTTAAATGCTTCACTAATTAAATCGATTTGTTGTATGAATTATTTGCTAAATATAAATTCGAGGATTGGTATTACATACTATTGAGCTTAAATTGCTTTCCATAATACTTAACAAAATGTTATTAAATCATGAACGAAAAAAACAAAAATGTTTATTAAAAGGAAGAACATTTTAAAAGCAAGTGCAATATCTATGATATTTGTGAGTAGCTTTGTTATATTAACAAATATATTGGTACGTCGTTGTATCAATCATGAATATCATCAGCAAAACCTAATAAAATTAGAAGAATATCATAATATAATTAGATCGCTTTTAGTTGATAAATTTAATATTAATTATATATTAAGTAGTAATGATATATCTGATCAAATCTCTATTTTAAAAGAACATATTAGGAATCATGTTTTCATTTCGAAGTATCATATACCAAATAGCGTGTATGGCAAGAATGATCTACCTTATACCACTCTACAAGAACTACTAGATATAGTATCAAACCAAGCATTTAAATACAATATTACTATTAATAATCATTCAATTATATCTAATGGTGTGGTAGAATTTCAGGAGAGTGTGAACAAGCAGTATTACATTAATAAAGACCTCACTTATAATATCTCAATACAAATTTCTCCTAATTCTTATTATACACAACAAGCTATCTCTAGGGTTAAGCAGCAAATTTTATTATTAAATATAGGTTCTGTATTTACAATTTTAGTACTATGTATGATAGTATTGTATCTATCTTATAGAGATAAAAAAATTAAACTTAAACTTAACAAGTTAGAGACAGATTTAACTAACAGTATGGAACATAGTAAAAATATTCTATTATTTCACAAAATAAACGAAGAGTTTACTCTAAAATGTTATCACTATTCTAAAAGTAGTAATAATAAAAAATCATTTAATATCTCTAATACTGTTAATGTAGAAGAAGAACTAGGATATAATAGTGAATATTTTCCATTACCAATAACAACATTAGAGTCCCACAATGAAATTAACTACCATACAATAAAACTAACTCCGATAATTTTATATCTACAAAGTTATTATACAGGATACACAGCTTGCTATAATTCTAATATTAAATTAGATATAGTCAGTAATATAGAGACACTTGAAGTGCCTTTTGAATCGGAAATATTTAACCAAATTATGGTTAGTGTATTATCTAATATCTTGTACTTTAATAAAAATACAGAAAGATCGAGATGTGTAAAGTTAATATTTCAAAACAACTTGATTACCTTTATCGGTGAAGGGTTTAGTTTAGACCAAAATTTAGCAGTAAGATATTCTGAAAAAATATTTAATGATACAGCTAATTTATACATATTAAATTTGGGACAAATATTTATTTTGTTAAAAAGTTTTAAAATAAATTGTCAAGTAACTAAAAATAAGTACTCTACAACAATAGAAATAAAATTAGATAATGTACCAACAGAGTTAAATACCGACACTACCCAAAAGGCACAGATAATTAAAATGAATAAGTATAGAAAACTTAACGACTTAAAATGAAAAACTTTATACTATTACTATTTATAGTAGTAATTTCTACTTGTGAAGCATATGCAGTACTTCTTTTTAATAAAGAAGAGCCAGTATACTATTTCGTTAATCATGAAGAACAAATTAACAACATAAGAAAGTTATTAATAAGAGACAAAATAGTAGGTATTACAGGTATCAGTGGTATAGGAAAAAGTGAAATAGCTAGAAAATATGCACAAAAATATCAACAAGATTACGATATTATTGCGTTTTTAGATGCAAGTATAGATTTAATCCCACAATTTGTTTTATTGGCCAAAGAAATAAATCAAAAAATATGTTCAAAAACGGGGTGTTTCATTTCAGAAAGTACCGGAAGCGTTAAACAAAACCTTATGACATATCTTAAACCTCAGGGGAAGTGGTTATTAATATTCGATAATTTACATATTAATGAAAATAACAAAATTAAGGATATTATTGATTGGCATCATAATGGACATATTATGATTTGTTCGCAAGATAGTCAATATTTACTACCAAGAATCTCAGTTCCTTATTTACAAGAAAAAGACATTTTTATGGCAATTAATAAGCTTATAGACGAGCGATCAGAGGAATTTAAAAAAGATTTGGCATGTAATTTAAAAGGTTATCCAACTAATATAATTGGACATAGTGCTATTTTTTTACAAAGCAATAACCACATGACAATCAAAGAGTATATAAATTATATACGAAAACATGATAACAAATTAAATGCACATTTATCAATAGTATTAAATGAAATTACATCAGAAGCCAAAACACTATTATACTATATGGCGTTATTAAATAATCAAAAAATAGGTAATAATTTACTAGAACATCTAGTAGATGATAAGGAGAAATTATCCGATTTAATTGATGAGATAGTAAGATTTGGTTTAATTGAACAAATTAGTAACAATAGAAATAAAAAAGTATTTCGAATGCATGATGCAGTAAAATATGAGATATTAAATATATACGATTTAGCTACTAATAAGAAAACTATTGATAAACTACTTATTAAAATACAACATTTAATGTCAGGGGAGATGGTAAATCAATTTTATTTAATTATGCAGGATAATACCTTTGAAAGTAATGTAGAAGTACTGCTAGCTAATGCAGATAAGTATAATAGTAATATTTATACAAGCATGGTCTTGCATAATAGCCTACTTGGCTACTACTTACGTTCTAGAGAACCATATAATGCCAAAAAAATGGTAAGTTGGTTTAAAGAACACGAACATAAGTTGATTTGGCAAAATATGACAGAATTAGAGCAAGTAGCGTATAGTAGGTATTTAGGACGTATAGGACGATATGAATACTTTGTTGTTAATCACCATTCAGATATAGTCATGCAATATTTAGTGAAGGCTAAAAACGCCATAAATAGTTTACCAAACAATGAGGTAGCAAAATCATCAATTTATTATGAAATGTTTCAAGTTCAGGTATTCACAGGGCAAATAAAGGAGGCAGAAGATAACTTACATATTATACAAAGTATAATGCTTAATAATAAAAACTTTATGCATAAAGCAAGCATGATAGATTATGGTATGGCTAGAATATTATTAACTCAAGGGAAGTATCAGCAGGCTTTATTAGCAATTATAGATACGATAAGTAAAGAAAAAGCTCAGCTAAATAAATCTAGGATATTGGCACAAATAAGTGATGTAGAATTAAGACAAGAAAATGCATGGCTTGCACCCATTTATACTTTGCAAGCAGAGATACTAAATAATATGCAAAGATTTGAAGAGGCTTACGCTATAACTAACGATGTATATACTAAGATAATGAGTAGTGATCTAAATGAAATTAAAGATATCACATCTACAACAATAGCATATTGTTTAACAGAGTTGTCAAAATCTGAATTAGGACTAAAGAGGCAGAATGATGCTTGGAAACATATAGTAAAAGCAGTTGATATACTGATACAAGACCAAGATAGAAACAATAGGGAAAATGAGTTAGAGAATTCCATAGATATATTTTTAGCTAATGCTTTAGTAGTAAAAGCAAATATATTAAGTACTTTAGGGAAAGCAGAAGAGGCTATGATTAATTATAGATTAGCTAAAAATATTTATTGGAATATATTTAATATCAAAAACATCGGCAATATGGATAATGTAAGTTATGCCTTCTCTCAGGCAGCAAAAACTGCTACGAAATTAACCAATAAAAGTGACAGACATATACAATGCACTTATTTTTACTCACTTCTTTTGACATATTTTGGTTCTGATCACCCTAGGAGTAAAAAATTATATGGAGTATGCCCATAAAAGCATATTGTCTGAAGTGAATAATGCTCTAGAACCCAGTGTTAATCTAAATATTAGAATTATTTTTTATAATGTTTTTGAATAAGCCATTTAGTAAAATTTTCATCAGCTTTATTTAAACTCAACTGTGAAGAGTATTCGTATACTTCTTTAATAAGAGCAAATACGTTACTATACCTTACAGCAATAGGATAGTGAATTAGCTCAAGTTCATTAATGATTTTATCACAAGTATCACGAAGCAAAGAAATATTAAGTATAGAATCTTGGTTATCGTGATCTAATAATAATTCTTGAATTTCAATATTAAAAGCACCTGCTATAGATTGCAATACTTCTATAGTAGGATTTTTGGAAGTACCCCTGAATATATTTGTAACGCTTCTACCTTGTCCAATCTTATTTTCAAGATCAGCAACACGCCAATTTTTTTCTTTTAATAGCCTTTCAATATTTTTCTTAATAATTAAGTGTGACATTCTTATAAATAAATGAATTTAGTTAGACATTTCAGTTGACAATATTATGTATTTATATACACTAAAAATAAATGTATATTATTATGCATAATATTATAAGTATTAACTGTATTGATATACTAAAGTTTGTACAAGGTAAAGTAGTTTATCAAAGTATTTATTTAAATAACCTGAATTCGATGTAACTTGTTACATCGAATTCAGTGTTATATATAGAAACAGTCAGGTTTGAAGCGGCTGCCCACCTGATTGTTAAAATATAACACTCCATTCAATATGTGATTTTAATAATTAAAATCACATATTGAATGGTGAAAAAAGTTAAAATGCACTTGCAGAATTGCTTCAAGAATGCATTTTTCCTTATATTAAAGCCAATTCGTAATAAGAATTAACTAATTCTTATTACGAATTGGGGTAGTATGTATGGAACAGCAAGATGCAACTCAAGATATTTTAATCCCAATATTAAAAGAACAAGATAGTTCACAAAAAAAACATGTTGAAGCGATATCATAACAAAACAATAAGAAATTAGAATGTGTCAGCAATACTTAGCAATAATATTAATTATTATTGAAGGTTTATTAATCTTAATATCTTTGAAATATTTGCATCAGATAAATATAACTAGTAAAGATTTCTCAAATATATTTGGCAAAGCTAAGGCAGATACATCTCGTTTATTTAAAGAACTACAACAGTTAAGTGCTGTAACCAGTAAAAGAGATGATAACATTTTAAGCGTAGTGTATCACTTAGAGGATATCGAACTGTATATCAAAAGTATTTTGAGCATACTTGAACAACAAGAAAAGTGTAAGACAACTGAAGAGTCAACAAATAAATCCAAAATAAGTAATAGTTAAAACCAAAATAAAATTATAAGAAGACAGAATGTGTGGTTGTGATAAGGCAAGCAACTATCGTTGTTATACTCAAATGATTTGAAGAATTGGATTTGAAAATGAATGGTGAACATGCGAATCCATGGTATTTTCAAAAAACAATTCGTAGGAGCAGAAGAGTATACTAATCATGTCAACAATACAAGGTCAATAATAATGATTAGAAACTGTATTATTATAAATAATACGGGCTATCTTTTATTTATAGCATTATCTATTTAATTACGAATTGCTATTGACTAAAATAGTTGCTGGTAATATAATGTCGACTTAATTTGTTTAAATTTTAGTTAGGATATTTTTCATGTTCGCAATCGTCAAATCAGGCGGGAAACAGTATAAAGTCGGCAAAAACAGTGTCATCAAAGTAGAAAAAATTGACGGTGAAAGAGGTGCAAAAATCCAATTTGACCAAATATTGATGATTGGTGAAGATTCAAAGCCATCTTTTATAGGTACGCCAATGGTTAAAGGAGCTCTTGTTACTGCCGAAATTACTAACCAGTTTAAAGATAGTAAGGTTATTGTCTTTAAGAAAAAACGTCGTCAGAATTATCGTCGCAAGACTGGTCATAGGCAGGAATTGACCGAACTGAAAATATTAGACATTACTAAACTATAATAGGATTTATTTAAGGATATATAAATGGCAACTAAAAAAGCTGGTGGTAGTTCTAGAAACGGCAGAGACTCGATCGGTCGTAGGTTGGGTGTTAAAAAATATGATGGACAATATGTGATACCAGGTAACATTATTGTTAGACAACGTGGTACTAAATTTTACCCAGGTAAAAATGTTGGACTTGGTAGAGATCATACGTTATTTGCATTGATTGCAGGCAAAGTAGAATTTTCTAGTAAGAGAGACTATAAAATAGTCAATATTGTGCAGTGATGATGCTATTTCTGCCTGCAGATGTCATCCCTATTCACCACACAATGTTACCCCTGCGTAGACAGGGGTCTAAAAAAGTTTAAAAAACCCTCTTGGTCTATTTTTTTAGGTTCTGCTACCTACGTAGGAATGACATCGAAAATTACGCTTGCAGATTTATGTCAATAATAGTTCAAAAATTTGGTGGAACTTCCGTTGCTAACATTGCAAGAATAAAAGAAATTATTCCAATAATTAAGCTTGAAAAGCAGCATGGCAATCAAGTAATAATTGTCGTTTCAGCTATGACCGGGGTTACCAACCAACTAGTTACTCTATGTAATGAAGTCTCTAGTCTTAAGACCAATTCAGAACTCGCAGAATATGATGTCGCTCTTTGTAGCGGGGAGATGGTAACAGCATCTTTACTAGCCCTTAAACTACAAGAACAAGGCATGAGTGCAAGATCTGTGCTGGCATGGCAATTACCGATTCTAACCAATGATAATTATAGCAAAGCTTTGGTTGAACAACTCTCTACTAGTTTGTTAATAGAATGTATTAAGCAAAACATCATTCCAATAGTTGCTGGATTCCAAGGTGTTACGAATAATAATAGGTTGACAACGCTTGGTCGAGGAGGATCAGATACTACCGCCTCTTTAATTGCAGCTGCTATGAAAGCTGATAGATGTGATATATACACTGATGTGGAAGGAGTGTTTACTGCCGATCCTCGCATTGTCCCGGGAGCAACAAAATTATCACAGATTAGTTTTGAAGAAATGCTAGAATTTACATCTTGTGGAGCTAAAGTGTTGCATCCACGTTCCTTAGAGGTTGCTATTAGATATAATGTACCCATACGCGTTTTATCGTCGTTTTTATTCCCATTATACCATGAAAAAAATGGTACACTAATAACATCTAGAGATAAAATTATGGAAAATAGGCAAATTACTGGTATTACTTCCAACAAAAATTTATTACAATTACTGGTATCCTCCCAATTGAGTTTTTCTAAGATATGCAAACTCATCGCTGACCATAATATTCACCTAGAATTAATGGAAAATATTAAGACAAATATACAATATAGTTTCATTATCCAACTATCCGATAAAAATAAATTACAACATTTACTAGATGATCTAAAAAATACTAATCAAATAAATAATTTTATCATTGACAGTCAAATTTCTATAGTATCAATTATTGGTTATGGTATTAAAAATGATCAGACTCTACTTGGTATGGTATTAAATGAACTAGAAAAAGAAAATATATCAGTGAAAAAGATACAAATCTCAGAAATTAAAATTTCTATCCTAATAAAAGACCTAGATACCGAGAAAACAATACGTTGTTTGCATCAATTATTTGAATTATCAGAAAATTAAGCAGAATTATGTCTAAAAGAAAAAAATTTGTAGAACTTTTTGTAACTTTTTTCTATATAGGTAGAATAAAATATTGTCCTGGTACATTTGGGTCTTTAGCTGCTTTCCCTTTGTGCTACTTGATCTTATATCTTTCTATAACTAATCAACTAATTTTTTCATTTACTAATTTCACAACTTTACAAGCACAACTTATTACTCTCTTTATTATTACTCTTTTGATTTGCCTATTGTTATTTATATTAGGCACGTACTTCTCTTCAATATACATACAGTATGATACACAGGACGATCCAAAAGAAGTGGTGATTGATGAGGTAGTTGGTCAAATGCTAACAATAATACTAAGTTGTTTTTCTGTGGTTTTCGTAAACTACTCAGGACTTACAAAATATTTAAGTTCACAACTAATAAATTTTATCTTTTTATTTGCTTTGCCCTTAGTGTTATTTAGATTTTTTGATATAATAAAACCATGGCCAATAAATTGGCTCGATGCTAATATCAAAGGGGGTGTTGGTATTATGGTAGATGACATTGCAGCAGCAATCTTTGCTTCAGTCATGCATTATGCTATCACTTTTACTTTAATAAATTGGTTTGGCTAAATAATATTTTAATTAGGCTGTTCTAGGTTCAGGGCAGTTTAAAAATTCCAACTTTAAGTTGAAAATAATTTAAATAACCTATGTCTGTAATTGTTAAAATTTTCTCTAGTTTCAGTAATTTTGTTTGAAAATATAGCTATTATAGCAAGAGTTATTGTCCTCAATAATGACATTATTAACGGAGCTTCTCCAGTACTAATAGTTGACTTATCTTCTTCAAAAACCTTATCTTTTATCCAGTTTAAATTATTTTCGCATGACCAATGACTTCTGTTAAATTTTAACAATTCTTCTTTGCTAAAACTTTTTGCAAACCTGGATATCTATTCTAAGTTATTCTTATTGCTTAACAACCCTGCTACTATTAGTTTAACTACACTTACAGTATCGTACCTTCGTTCCCGCACTTTTCTAAAATCTTTGACTTTTTCTAAATATGTAATTATGCTTATAAATAGCTCCGTTATTTTAAGTTGTAAATCTATTAACGGAGTATTTTATACAAACTTTTACATTTTACAACTATTCATTACAACTCTTTCTTACTATCTTTATCCCTTTCTAGATACCTTATCTCCTAGCTTGCAGTATCTTTTAGTTCTTTTATTCCTGTTCTAAACATTTGCACCTTCTTTCTACTCACAGTTACGATTTTTAAACTGCTCTGTTCTAGGTTTGGAAACTTATGATCTTGACATAATAGGAGTTTAGGGATATAGTATACTCTTTCTAAAAATTTTCAATTTTAAGATGTTTTATAAAAATGAACACACTATGCTCTCTAGGATTCAAGTATACTCGAATGGTCTTACGAATTGAAAATGAATTAGGAACGCACTCAGCGTACTTTGGTACGTGAATCCAATAATATCTCAAAAAGCAATTCTTTAAAACAGAAGAGTATATATAGCACCCGTAGCTCAATTGGATAGAGTATATGACTACGGATCATAAGGTTAGGGGTTCGACTCCTCTCGGGTGCGCCAAACACTCTTTCCACATCTGTGCGACCATCCATATTATGGCTTTACTGGCTGATGTGCTATTAATGTAGCTACTTCAGACAATAGCATAAAGGAAACCTTATCTCACTAATTGTTGATGGGTTACCTCAATTAAATCAGTAAGTTGTTGCCATGTGTAACCTTTTGCCAATCTCAGAGAAGAAAATTTTTCCAATAAATTGATCAACTTGCTTTCATGTAGCGATTTTTTCTTGCCATTCTAGTAAATGAATTATAAACTCATGTCTATATAGTAACATATGAAATAGCATAATTCAATCGTAGATTATTGCATTGTACATACTTAGATTACAAATACAATAGAAATAATAACCTATAGTTTTAATTGCTAACTAAATAATTATATAGTAAATCAGATTGAATTAGGTGACAGAATATAATATAAAGAAGAGAGAAAATGTCAACAAGCCCATATAGTCAAGATTTAAAAGAAATTATAGATTGGATTTTGATATGTTAATTACGATTGATCTACTAATCATCATGAAAAGAATTAGCATGTAATTTTTCTTTCTCAAATAATTTATCAGAAAGCCTATGGAAATCATTAGCTGAAACTGCCCCCAAAGTTGCAATATAAATTTTAACAATGACATCATGCATTGGCATAACATCTTCATGGATATATTTATGTACTTGACTTCTATTCTTACCTATTTTCTTAGCAAATATATGAATTTGCATTTGTTGCAGCTCTAACCACTTTTCTAATCTCATATAGCCTTAAAATAATTAACCCGTAAATTGTAGATATCTTCATTTAAAAAATCATCGTTTACAAAACTATATAACTCACCTTACGCAGGGCATTTAAAAGGCATAGCAAGAATAGCCTAGAGTCATTGCGAGGAGGCGTGAGCCGACGAAGCAATTGTAAGTTAAAAGTATGATATAATAGATGT
The DNA here is from genome assembly GCF_964264675.1 of Candidatus Tisiphia endosymbiont of Temnostethus pusillus. Classification (NCBI taxonomy): domain Bacteria; kingdom Pseudomonadati; phylum Pseudomonadota; class Alphaproteobacteria; order Rickettsiales; family Rickettsiaceae; genus Candidatus Tisiphia; species Candidatus Tisiphia endosymbiont of Temnostethus pusillus. Next base: position 173,948 of record NZ_OZ183472.1, read on the forward strand.
TGAAGTCAATATAAATAATGATTTATACTGACTTATAAGGGGGTATTACAGCGATAGTCATTAATAATACTAAATGACTATCGCTGTGCAGGCGTGAGCGACCGTGAAGCAATTGGTCTTAAGATCGTATGGATCTTGGTACTCTAGCCCAAATCCCCGAGACGTTTGAATAGTTGATTGGGATGCCTTTGCACTCCCGCTTACAATCGTAAACATTAAAAGTCTTCGAGGTATTATGCCATTATATAATAATTTTATTGGTCTTGATATAGGAAAATTCAATTTTGTTGTTGCTATTCATGGAAAAAAAGAAACTAAAGAATATAATAACAACTCTAATGGAATAGCTGATTTTATCAAGGATTACAAAAAAGAGATTAGTTCTGCATTGTGTGTTTTAGAAACCACAGGTGGATATGAAATGGAACTATTACTAACGCTTTGCAATCAGGGTTTTGCTGTACATAGAGCCAATACTCGCAAAGTTAAAAACTTTATTAGGTCTTTTGGGAATGCAGCTAAAACTGATAGTCTTGATGCTAAAGCTCTAGCACTTTATGGTTTTGAACGGTCAGAAAGATTAGAACTATTTAAAGTACAATCTAAGCAAGCTTTAAACTTGTATGAATTAGTCGGACGTAGGAACGACCTCAAACAAATGTTGATTGCAGAAAAAAATAGGTTTCAGTCCCCGAAAGCTGATTTAATCAAGTCTAGTTGTGTTAAAATAATCGAAGTACTAGAAGAACAAATTGCATCTATTACTAAAAAAATAGATGACTTAATAGCAAAAGATAAACTCTTGCAGGCTAAGAAAGAGACACTGCAAACTATTAGTGGTATAGGCACAGTAGTATCTAATGAGCTTATAGCTTTGTTACCTGAACTTGGTACATTGAACCGCAAACAAATAGCATCATTAGTAGGTGTTGCACCAATATCTAATGATAGCGGTAGATATAGCGGATATAGACATACAGGTCATGGTAGAAGTTTTGTTAGACCTATGTTGTTTGTAGCTGCTATGGCTGCTAGAAATTCTAACTCTGAACTGAAGGTATTTTATGAAAAATTGATCAATAGAGGAAAAAAGAAAATGGTGGCGATGGTAGCATTAATGCGGAAAATCATTGTGATTGCAAACGCTAAGTTACGTGATTTAACTAGCTCTGCAGAAGCAATAAAAATTTAAACCAAATTTATTTAAATTTTTATTGCGAACATAGTTGATCCAATAAATGTGGATTGCCACTACACTTACGTGGTCTCGCTAATAGACGCCTTGTATACTTTTCTGCAATTTTTAAATTGCCATGGGGGTTATGCGTAAGGTGAGTATATCACTTACAAAGCTAAAATTAAAGTTAAATGCAACAAAATCTTAAAAAACAAATTATTTTTTGTTGCATGTCATGAATTCACAGTTGTGTAATATAAAATTATGTTGGATGCTAAGATAAAATTATAAAAATAAAAAGAACTAAAATATTATACCTATAAAAGAATGTAATGAACGTACCAAGGAAGACAACGAAAATAACAATTCACAGTAAAAAAACTGTTATTGACTTTAGGGGAGTATAGTTTAAAATTAAAAGTGAAGTAACTGCAAAGTTACTTTGGGGTGTAGTAACCTGTAGTCCGTTAGTGGTAAGCATCAACCATTAAATGATGTATCCTCGACTGTAATGGTCGGGGAGATGTTAGCTATGTTCAAGGCTTAAGGTGTAAACCTTAGGCCTAAAGGCTAACGTAGCTGTCTAGCGGCAGTTTTACTAACTCCCCGATCGCCAAAGTAATCTCTCAAGATTCTTTGGTGGTTAAAACTTAATAACTTTAAGTTTAATCATAAAGGGGATACCATCATGACAGATAAAACAACTTTACCTTCCAAAGCAATAATTTTTTCTGATCCAGCTTATGACCTTAATCTTAGAGATGATGTCATTATTACCAGCCAACAAGAAGGATTAACAGTAGTAGAAATTATTGAATCTAAAGGACCTTATGATTATTGTACTCTTGGCAAATTAATTCGCCGAGTAATGACTTGTAGTGATAAATCTGTCATCATTCTAATTGACGAGGACTTGCTATATACACCAATTAATACGTTATTTTGGTCTGTACTTGGTACTTTGTCATCTGCTAACCTAATCACCGTTACTACTTACACAAGGTCTTATGAAAAAGTACTTTTGCAAAAGATAGATATAAAAGATGATTATTTTTTATACGTTGCTGCTACTTATTGTAAGAGATACCATACATTTGGTAGTAAAAAACCAAATTTAAATATAGATGAATAAACTTATTAATTAAAATAGGAGAGTGGTGGAGACGAAGGGAATCGAACCCCCGACCCTCTGCGTGCAAAGCAGATGCTCTACCCCTGAGCTACATCCCCAAACCATATTAATGATAGGTAGCTTATATACCTTTTTACATGTAAGGTCAACAAACTTGTTTGAAAACTTAATATTTAGGCTAAATTTTTGTTCTGTCCCAAGGTAATGCCTTGCCATCAGATCCAAGTACCAAATCTCCTGATACATCATATTCTGCTGCCAAAAAAGAAGATTTACCGGATATAAGTTTTACAGGCCTAATTTTTTGTCCATTATGAAAATACTCCTTTGCCTGTTCTCTAGAGGTTGGGTTATTTTTAGATGCTGTTTTAGCTTTTGACATATATGTAATAATCTCAAATATCTTTCTATAATATACAAATCTAAGTACAAAATATCTTACCTTTAATATTTGTCAAGAAAAAGCTGTGAAATGATGTAATAGTGAATTATAGTGCATCAATACAATTATATCATATTTTATTAAACCACTAAGATGTTTAAAATACTTCCAAAAACATTTTATGAAAGAAATACGCTTATTGTCTCACAAGAGTTACTTGGAAAGGTTTTGTGCTTTGGTAATATAGAAGCACGAATTATTGAAACAGAAGCTTATGTTGGAGAAGATGATCCTGCTTGTCATGCAGCAAAGGGTATAACACCTCGCACAAAGATTATGTATGGTTCTGCAGGTCATGCATATGTATATTTGATTTATGGTATGTATTATTGTTTAAATATAGTAACAGAACAACAGGGATTTCCAGCTGCTGTATTAATTAGGGGAGTGTATCAATATAGTCCTTTACAAGTTTTACTTGATGGACCTGGTAAATTATGTCGTACTCTTGGAATTAATAAAACCCAAAATGGTCAAGATGTAACTAGTAATAAGTCTTTTTGTATTATTGATGTAGGTAATACCCCTAAATTTATTAATACTCCTAGGATTGGTATTAGCAAAGGTACAGACAGACTTTGGCGTTATTTAGAGGTATAGTCAATTGATGAGAAGTTGGTGACGTCGTCACTCGTCGCTCGCCTATTACATATAGGCGTCGCTCCATCGCTCCTAGCACCAAATCCTCCTGAATTGACTATATAATTTACGCGAATTCGCATAACTCAGGTTAAATTATAATGAATATACAAGACCCAAGTATTTCAAAGAGTCAAGCTACTTTGCCTAAGGTTACCATATACACTGATGGAGCTTGCTCAGGTAATCCTGGACCAGGTGGCTGGGGAGCGTTATTACAGTTTCATGGAGCTAGTGTAGAGCTAGATACAAATGCTTTGAAAAATTGGTATAACAAAAAAAAGTTAAACATGTTAGATATATGTGAGAACTCTACGAAGTTTCGTGATAGCTTGCCTTTAAAGCAGAAGAGTATATTCGGTCATGAACTATATACCACTAATAATCAAATGGAAATGACAGCAGTAATTGAAGCATTAAAAGTTCTTAAAAAATCATGCTATGTAGAAGTTTACACAGATAGTAAGTATTTACAGCTTGGAATAACACAGTGGATTAACACATGGATAAAAAATAACTGGCATAAAAACAACAATGATCCCGTCAAGAATGTTGATTTATGGAAAAAATTGTACGAAGAGTTAAGTAAACACTATATTATTTGGAATTGGGTTAAAGGTCACAATAATAATGAAGGTAATGAAGTGGCTGATAGACTAGCTGTGCAAGGAAAAGAAACTGCTATAAAAATACTTAAATGTCATTCATAGATAATTTTTTTATACCTATTTTCTCTAAGGAGATTGGAAAAGATCAATTTGGTAACAAATATTATCAAAGTAAAAAACAGAATTATTTAGGTCAAGCCAGAAGACAGGTGGTTTATAAAGGTAAAGTGGAAGCATCGAAAGTTCCTCCCATGTGGCATGCTTGGTTGCATTATATGACTAATGAAGTACCAACTAACAATAATAAATTTGACTGGCAACAAAATTATCTCCCTAATATTACTGGCACTAGCTTATCTCATAACCTAATAAAAAATAGTACAACTGAAGCTAAATATAGTAGCTGGAAACCTTTAGATAAATCAAAATAATGAAACATAATGTTATAGAAACTTTAGTTGGCTTTATAGTAATACTAGTTGCTTTAGCCTTTTTTGTTTTTGCTTATAAAATTGGTAACTCATCAAAAGTTGCATCTGGGTATATAGTTAAGGCAAATTTTCAGAATGCGGAAGGGATAGTTCAAGGCAGTAGTGTGATGTTAGCGGGTATAAAAATCGGATCAGTAACTAACATAACTCTAGATAAAACTAGCTTTTTTGCCTTATTAACCATTAACATCAATAATGATATAAAGTTACCTAAAGACACTAGTATAGCAATAGTCACAAGTGGAATACTTGGTAGTAGATATATATCCGTAACTCCCGGTTCATCTGAAGAAAATTTGGCTGGAGGTGATCAGATAAAATACACCCAGTCAGCAGTTAATATTGAATCCTTAATAGGTAAATTAATCTATTCCTTTGGTAGTGGTCGTAAGTAACCGAAAGTTCGATGTAACAAGTTACATCGAACTTCCGGGATATATTGATATATATAGAAACAATCAGGTTTGAAGCGGCTGCCCACCTGATTGTTAAATATTAATTTGCTAATAATTTTATTTTTATAAGTATAAAAATAAAATTATTAGCGGTAATAGATTAAAATGCATTCGTGCCAGCCGCTTCAAGAATGCATTCTTCATTATAAGAAGCCAATTCGATATAAGAATTACTAATTCTTATATCGAATTGAGGTTAAATAATATTTTTGAATTATGACAAATAACCTATTAGTGTAGCTCGAAATTAGTGTATACTGCAAAAATATTGAGAATTTATGATTATATTGTTTGAATTAATTTATTCACTAACTTGTCTTAGGTTTTACAAGTAGTGGGGATGTACAATGTTTAAGTTAGCTAATATATTAAATATACTAAAATCACCTTCTGATGTGGTAGAGAACCAAAGCGTTCAGTCTAATAACTTTGTTAAAGCTACTAGGAATTGGTACGAGGAAAGATCTGATAGGTTAATTGTACAACGTAATATCTTGTTGGTATTATCTATATTACTAATAATACTTATAATGGCATCCATAGCAGCGGTAACTATAGTGGTAAATTCAAGAGAGTTTAGTCCTTTTGTTATCCAAATTGATGATAGTACGGGAATGGCAACGATTGTAAATCCAATATCTTCGGAGATACTAAACGGTGACGAGGCACTTTCAAGGTATTTTATTAAAAAATACCTCATAGCTAGAGAAACATATAATCCTGTTGATTTTGATACTGAAGCAAGGAAAAGCGTTAGATTATTATCTTCAAGTTCAGTATATTATAACTATCTAGGATATATACAAAATAAAGATGTAAATCCAGTTTTAATATATGGTCAAAACAACACAACTTTTTTAATAATTAAATCTTGGTCAGGAGTAGAAAAAAATAAATATATGGTTAGGTTCTCTATTAATGAAACAACAGGCAATAAAACGGTTTTCAATAAAATAGCTGTGGTAAGTTACGCATATATTCCAATGGAATTAACAGATGCAGATCGAGATATTAATCCAGTAGGTTTTCAAGTTAATGATTATAGGGTAGATGATGATAATAGCTAGACTTCTTTTCGTAGCGGCAATATTATTACATTCGGTTATTGCCAACGCTTGTGCAGGTAATATGCATATAGATAATGATGTAGATGATCTAGCCATAACTACTGATAACAGAATTAAAACTTATATACATAATCCTAATGAAGTTTATTTATTAGTTCTGCATTTTGGTTTTCAGTCAAGTATAGAATTTGCCAAAAATGAGGAGATCCAAAATATTGTTCTAGGGGAATCCTATGCTTGGAAAATGACTCCGTTGGCAAATAGATTATTCATTAAGCCATTGGAAAAAAACATTAGAACAAATATGACTATCATAACTAATAAAAGGACTTACCAATTCGATGTTGTATCCAAAGAATTGGAAGAAGGTCGTGAAAAGGACTTGGTATATGTAGTTAGGTTTTATTATCCTAAAAAAAGGTTTAGTACTTCACAATAATACCTCAATTCGGGATAAGAATTAATTAATTCTTATCCCAAATTCGCGTAATAATGATATTAATTTACTATGGCAAAGCAAAATAACACCTCTTCTCAAATCAGTACACAGAGTGTAGAGGAACAAGACATACCAGAAGTTCAAAATGAGCTATCAAAAGTTGCCACTAATCCTAAGCAAAGCATTCTGATTCTACTTGTCATTTCTGCTGTCTTTATATTTATTTTTTTTAAACTTTTTATTGCTGATAATAAACCACCTGAGGTGGTAGCTCCATCAGCACCTACTGATATTACTAAACCGACACAAGATAATTCTAAAAATCTACCAGAGATTCCAAAATTACCAGAAGCACCTAAACTCGAAACACCTGTGGAGCTTCCACCCCCTCCACCCCCTCCTCCCCCTAAAGTTGCTGATGTGCCAAAGCTTCCTTTACCTACTACTTCAGTAGATAATAATAGTGCTGACAAAGTTTCTCTTCCTTCCGTTGTATCATCACCCCTTCCTGGAGGAATAGCTGAAAGTGACGAGGAAAAGAAACGCCGTGAAGCAAAGAGAAAATCTTCTATAGTATTAATTGCAGGAGTTCCAGAGAAAAAAACACCAAGTCAAATTGCCGAAGAAGCAAATTTTCAAGATCGTGGAGATATGGCATTTGTTCTTGGTCGTGGTAAGATAATTGAAGCGGTACTAGAGACTGCTATTAATACTGATTTAGGTGGAGAAGTAAGGGCAATAATTAGCAGAGATGTATTTTCTGAAAGGGAGAAGATTATTTTAGTTCCTAAAGGATCAAAGATTTTTGGTGCTTATACAACTGGTATTGATGGAGCGTATGGTCGAATTGCAATAATATGGAATCGTATTGATCTGTCAAACGGTTATACCATTACCTTAGATGCTATAGCTGTTGATAATCTTGGAAGGAAAGGTGAGCAAGGAAGAGTAGATAATAAATATAAAGAACGATTAACCAATGCTGTATTATTATCGGCATTTAATATTGGACTTGCCAATGCCCTTGACAAAGTGGTAGCTCCCCCAGTTAATTCACAAGCTGCTGCTGCTAATGCTGCTGTTGCTGCTAATATACAAAGTTTAGCACAAAGTATTAATAATGGTTCTGGTACTGAGGATGTTAAAATTTCACAGATATGTTCTAGTGTCATGAACGCCATTCCCGATAAGACCTCATCAGCCTATATTTCCATGATGCAGGCTTGTAATACTGCACAAAATCCAACTGGATCACAGCCTGGTCAAAGGCTTGTTGCATTAATGACTGCAGTAACTAATGCAGCAGCTAGTTTGCTAACTAGCACTGCAACTGCTAGCACTCCAACCCAAGCACAAGCAGCTTCAAAACAAGCTTTTACTGATATCAGCGATACTATGAAAGGTATGATTCAGCAACATGAATTTAAACCAACTATTACCATAGATCAAGGTACGGTAATTAAAATTTATGTCAATAAAGATTATAAATTTCCTCAATCTGTACTAAGAAAATCAAGATTGATAAAATGAGTGATAATTTTGCTGCATTAGAGACTTTTCTATTACCATTTAAAGAACTGTTTGCAGAAGATGGTGTTAATGAGATCATGGTAAATAAAGCAGGAGAAGTATGGATTGAGAAGAAAGGAGATATGTTTTGTAAATTAGTACCTGAACTTGATTTTGAACATCTTATATCGCTTGGTAGGCTTGTAGCTCAGTCAACTGATCAGACAATTTCTGAGGAGAGACCTTTACTTTCTGCATCCCTACCAAATGGCTATCGTATCCAAATAGTATTTCCTCCTGCTTGTGAACCAGGCCATGTCGGCTATGCTATCAGGAAAGGTAGTCCAATGAACCTTACACTAGATCAATATGCCAAGATGGGAGCTTTTGATTCAACATCTACTGGAGAATTAATTGACGAGAATGAAAAAATCTTAAATAATTATTTAAAAGAAAACAAAATAAAAGAATTTATTCAACATGCTGTAATTTCTAAAAAAAATATTATTATTAGTGGTGGTACATCAACTGGTAAAACAACCTTTACTAACGCTGCTTTAGCAGAAATTCCAAATAGCGAGCGATTAATTACTGTTGAAGATGCTAGGGAGGTAATTTTAGCAAATCACCCTAATAAATTACATCTCCTCGCTTCAAAAGGGGGGCAAGGTCGTGCAAAAGTTACTACTCAGGATTTGATTGAAGCGTGTTTACGTCTAAGACCTGACAGAATTATTGTAGGTGAACTTAGAGGAGCTGAAGCATTTAGTTTCTTACGAGCAATTAATACAGGCCATCCTGGCTCTATATCTACTTTACATGCTGATGCACCAGCAATGGCCATAGAACAACTTAAGCTAATGGTTATGCAAGCTAGTTTAGGCATGCCACCAGAGGAAGTGAAAAAATATATATTAGCGGTCGTCGATATTGTGATACAATTAAAACGTGGTAGTGGTGGGAAGAGATATGTCTCAGAAATATACTATAGTAAGAATAGGCAGGGCTAATTATGGAATTGGAGAGAATAGTAAATCTTACCCGTAATCTCCTGGGTCATTTTATAATACATCCTTTGGTAGTATTTTGTACTATATGGATTAGTGGAGTACTAGTTGCATTTACTACTAACGAGATTAGAGCTATAAATGTTGACTTAACAGCCATAGATATAGCTTATAAGTGGGCTTATTGGCTAGTTAGTGTATGGTCACAATTAACTTTTCAAGCATATAACTACTTAAAAGTTAAGTTAATATTATCCCTTACTATGCCGACAATTATAGTTATCATATTTTACTGGAAAAATTTTAAAAGAATAAAGAATTTACAATTTTTTATTCAACCGGAGAAAGTTTATGGTGATGCTAGTTGGGCTACTGAAGCTGATGTAGATAAAGCCGGTCTACGTTCAAAGCATGGTATGTTGCTTGGCACCAATAGCGGAGGATATTTTGTTGCTGATGGATTTCAGCACGCTTTGCTTTTTGCCCCAACCGGTTCAGGTAAGGGGGTAGGATTTGTAATTCCTAATTTATTATTTTGGGAACACTCTATTATAGTACATGACATTAAGCTAGAAAATCATGGTTTTACAAGTGGATGGCGGCAGAAACAAGGACAACGAGTATTTGTTTGGGAACCTTCCAATCCTGATGGGATAACTCATTGTTACAATCCTATAGATTGGGTAAGTACCAAACCAGGTCAAATGGTGGATGACGTACAAAAAATCTCAAATCTGATTATGCCTGAAAAAGATTTTTGGAATAATGAAGCACGAAGTTTATTTCTTGGTGTAGTACTATACTTAATTGCTGACCCGACAAAAACTAAATCCTTTGGCGAAGTGGTCAGGACAATGCGTAGTGATGACGTAGTGTACAACTTGGCAGTAGTTCTAGATACTTTAGGCAAGGTAATACATCCTGTGGCCTATATGAATATTGCTGCATTTCTACAAAAAGCAGATAAAGAGCGTTCAGGTGTTATCTCTACAATGAACTCTTCTTTAGAATTATGGGCAAACCCGCTAATTGACTCAGCTACTGCATCATCTGACTTTAATATACTTGAGTTTAAGAAGATTAAAACAAGCGTTTATGTTGGTTTAACTCCGGATAATATACAGCGTTTACAAAAATTGATGCAGGTTTTTTACCAGCAAGCTACAGAGTTTTTAAGCCGCAAAATGCCTGATTTAAAAGAAGAACCTTATGGGGTTATGTTTCTACTTGATGAATTCCCTACTTTAGGCAAAATGGATACATTTAAGGCTGGTATCGCATTTTTCAGGGGATATAGAGTTCGCCTATTCTTGATTATACAAGATACTCAGCAGCTCAAAGGAACTTATGAGGATGCTGGAATGAACTCATTCTTGTCAAATGCTACATATCGTATTACTTTTGCAGCTAATAACTATGAAACAGCCAACCTGATATCACAGCTAGTGGGTAATAAAACAGTTGAACAACGATCTTATAGTAAACCACTATTTTTTGATCTTAATATTTCAACAAGAACGCAGAATGTATCACAAGTTTCAAGAGCTCTGCTTTTGCCTCAAGAAGTAATTCAATTACCAAAAGATGAGCAAATTGTTTTAATTGAATCTTTCCCACCTATTAAATCTTTAAAAATTAAGTATTATGAGGATAAGTTCTTTACAAATAGGTTATTACCGCCTACATTTGTTCCAACTCAAAAACCTTATGATCCAAATAAAAATAATGTAGATGAGGAACAAGAAAATACAGATTCTACTACTAAAGAAGATTAATTTTTTAAGTAAGCAATAAGATAAAACTCTATGCGTTCAGCCATTATTGATATTGGTTATAATGCCATAAGAGCTGTAGTTTATGAATGTGATAGACTTGGAGCTCCAGAAATTTTCAATGATAAATTTAAAAGTGATATTATCAATTTACTTAATCTAGATGACCTAGAAGTAAAGCATCAAGTATATTTATCACTACAATATTTTGTACATATTTTTGATAGGTTATCAGTAACAGATGTTAAATGCGTTGCTACTGCTGTACTTAGAGGGCATCCAAGAGCTGAAGAATTTAGAGAAATAGTTAAAAGAAAATTTAATATTAATATTGAAATTATTTCTGGTAATCGCGAGGCCTATCTTACAGCTGCCGGATTAATTTCTGGTATCAATGATGCTTGTGGCATAGCAGCAGACCTAGGTGGAGGTAGCCTTGAGCTTGCCCAAATCAAAGACAAAAAAGTGGGAATCTTAAAATCTCTACCTTTAGGCACTAGCTTAATCACTAATAATCATTTTGACGATATTAATATAATTAGCCAAATGATCAACAAAGAGTTTGGAGAGGTATACCCAAATCATTCGGGTATACAACAATGTCAACAAGGGTATCATTGTCCAAACTTATACTTAATAGGAGGAGCTTTAAGGCTAATTGGACGCTCTTACATGGAGTTTGTTCATTATCCTCTTAAGAACTTACATAACCTTGAAATAAATCGTAGAGAATTTGAACTATATCTCGAAAAATTAGCTCATGCTCATAGTATGAGAACACAATATAAATCAAGAATTCATTCTAACGCAGTTTTGGTGGCAAAATCTATGCTGAATGTCTTTTTACCTGAAAAGGTAATAATTTCAAATTATGGTTTAAAAGAAGGTGTGAGATTTGCTTGTCTCCCTAAAGAAGAACAGGAAAAAGATATTATTTATGAAAGAATCAAGACATTAGTAAATTTTGATGAAACTACTTGTAATATCAAAAATTATACAGAAGTCATTAAGCCTATCTTAATTCAACCAGATACAACAACAATTAGTATAATTACTTTGGTCATAATGCTTGCACAATATAATAAAAATATCGATAAAACTCTTCGCTCTAATTTTATTGTTGAATTTATTTTAGCTTCAGATATTCCTTTTAGTCATCGTCAGAGGTTGATGCTTAGTATTGCTCTTGCACTTACCTATACAGCAAGAAGTGATACATATATTAATAGATTAGCAAAAAGAATGATTAATTCATACGATTATTGTAATAGTCATATAATAGGTAATTTTATAAAAATTGCTAGGGAAATTGATGGACCAAGATTTCAGTCACCATCTTTTTCTCTTGAGTTAAAAGATAATAGATATATTGAAATTTCTACACTAAATATTTTACCAAAAGCGGTGTTTGAAAAAGTGTGCGAACGTCTGAAAGCTATAGGTTTCGCCCGAAAAATATTTATTGAAATAAAATGATAACAGTCTTATATTGCAAGTGTACAAGCTTTTTTAGAGTACGCGAGTTCCTCATTGTCAAAAAACAATTCTTCAAAGCAGAAGAGTATACAATAAATTAATACAACTACTTTTACATAATACGTCAGGAGATATATATGTTTATAGAAAATGCCTATGCAGATAACAATGATACAATATCAATAACAGAAACTGAAGAAGTAACTCCAGTAGCTGAATCATCATCTACTCAATCAATATTAACAAGCCTTGTACCGATGGTATTAATCTTCGTTGTATTCTATTTTTTTCTAATTAGACCACAAGATAAACGCCGTCGTGAGAAAGAGGCTATAGTTGGTAGCGTTAAGAAAGGAGAAGAGGTGGTAACTAATAGTGGAATTTTCGGAGTAGTAAGCAAGATTAACGATGCTGACAACACGGTAGATCTTGAAGTAGCTGAAAATATACGAATCAAAATTCTGAAATCTTCAATACTTGATATTACAAGTCGTCATAAAACAGAAGTTAGTGCCAAAAGTAAAAAAGATAAGGGGAAATGAGCTGTGTATAATATTCCTAAATGGAAAATATTCCTTTCTATTTTATGTACAATAGCAGCCTTTATTTGTGCTTTACCTAATTTTACAACTATAGATTCTAAAATACTGCCAAACCATAAGGTGAATCTTGGTCTTGATTTAAGAGGTGGTGCTCATCTATTGCTAGATGTAGATTTTGATAGTTACTTAAATGATGTAATGGACAGTCTAGCTGACCATTTACGAAAATATTTACGGGAAGATAAAATAGGTTATAAAAATCTTGTTGTTAAGAACAAGGCGGTGCAGTTTGAATTGAGAAACCTAGAAGATTATAAACAGGTCAAAAAGATATTAGGTAAAGTCGACCGAGAAATTACTGTAGAAAACGATAATACTAATATTAAGCTTAGCTATAGTGATTCGAAGCTTGCTGAATTAAGGTATCAAGTTATTGCCCAATCAATTGAAATAATCAGAATGAGAGTGGATAGCACCGGCACAACAGAACCTAACATACAAAGGCAAGGTGATAAACATATATTACTGCAAGTACCAGGTGAGGAAAATCCACAACAACTCAAAAATATTCTTGGCAAAACTGCAAAACTAACCTTTCATTTAGTAGATGAAACTGCCAACATACAACAAGCATTAAATGGACATTTACCCTTTGGTTCAATTTTAGTGAAAGGGGAAAATGAAAATAAGCAAGAATATTACGTAGTTGTTAAGAAAAAAGCTATTGTTAGTGGTGACCAGCTAACAACTGCCCAAGCTTCTTTCAATCAAAATTCCCAACCTGCTGTTGCTTTTTCTTTTAATAATCTTGGTAGTAAATTATTTGCAGAAATAACCAAGAATAATTCTGGCAAGAGGCTTGCTATCGTGCTTGATAACAAATTATTAAGTGCACCAGTAATTAATGAACCAATTCTTGGAGGAAGCGGTATAATTTCAGGTAATTTTACTGTTGAATCAGCAAATGAATTAGCGTTATTACTTAGGGCTGGTTCGTTGCCAGCCCCTTTAAAAATAATAGAGGAAAGAACCGTAGGACCAAATCTTGGAGCAGATTCAATAGAGGCAGGCAAGAAGGCAGGTATGATTGGTTTTGTTAGTGTGGTAATATTCATGATTTGGTCTTACGGAATTCTTGGCATTTTTGCCAATATAGCATTAAGCCTAGCTTTACTTTATATTTTAGCGTTATTGTCACTTTTTCAAGCTACATTAACTCTGCCAGGAATTGCTGGTATAATCCTAACGATTGGTATGGCAGTTGATGCCAATGTACTCATTTATGAAAGGATAAGGGAAGAACTTAAAAAAGGTGTATCTAATCTATATGCCATAAGGATGGGATTTGAATCAGCTTTTGCTACAATCCTTGATTCAAATGTTACAACTTTGATTGCAGCATTTTTACTTTTTATATTTGGAGCTGGAGGTATAAAAGGTTTCGCAGTAACACTAACTATTGGTATAATATCATCTATGTTCTCTGCGATTATTATTACTAAGTTGTTGATTGATACTTGGATTAAGTATCAAAAGCCCAAAAATCTAGGGTTATAATTAAACGAAGAAAATTATATTATGCTTAAAGCCTTAAAAAGAATGCTACTATCTGTAACAGTTGCCCTAACTACCAGCGTAACATACGGGGATTATAAACATTCATCAGAACTTTCAGGATTCGAATTAGCTGCTAGCAAATTAGGTTTTACCTCACCAACCCAGCAAGAAGCTTTGTTAAAGATTTTTTATCTAGCTGGATATTTTGAACCACAAAAATTATGGCACGATCTAGTATGTTTTGACAAGACTAATGCAGACAAAATATTTTGTTTGATTCAGGGCAGTTTGGCTAAAGCTGGTGCTAATCAAAACGCTCCTAGTAAATTCAATGCTAAATCATTGCGTAAAAATTTATTTAAATCTATTAATGAGGTAAATGTACGAAATATTGAAGATTGGTTACTATTTGTTGCTCAGGATGCGTTTGATCTTAATCTTGGTCAGGAACGGAATGAACTGACCACTAGAGATTGGATGACTAAATATAAGTCTCAATATATTGTAGATGCTAGACAATTGGGACTTATTAATGAAATAAAACCTAACTATCAAGAATACGACGAAGCTTGGATTGCCGGGGCAGCTAGAATTAGGTTATTGACACGTATAATCTATTATAATAAATTAACAGAACAAATTAAAGTTAACGGATTAGTACTAGTATTAACAGGAGCAAGACCCTTATGGGCTAATCTCGATGGCATTAACCCCAAAACATACACTGAATTGCTAGAAGCATGGCAAGGAAAGGCAGATATTAATAGATTGGATACTGTACCATTAGTTGGAAATGATTCAGCTTGTATTGAGGAAGGTGAAAGATATATCGAGTCTCTTGCTAAAGATTACGGTATTAAGTTAAATAAAGCTCAGCCATTTATTCAATATAAAACACAAGAAGAATGTCCATTAGGTCTTTTTCCTAGAAGATTCTATCCTAATTATGCAAGCAGCAATGAGAGAAAACTCACAGAAGACCTGATGAGTAGTGACCTAGTAAACAAGTTCCTTAATAAGGATCAAGTTAAACGTACTGAAATAATCAATACTAAAGTAGGCAAGAATAACGAAAGGCCTGATACAGCCACTACTGCTCATGATGCAGCAGTTAATTTTGCTGAAAGAATTTTAAGTGGAAAATTTGGTAGACAAAAAGACTTTGTTATTTTATTTGTCAGTAATAATCCTCATATTGAACGCCAAACAATTGTTGCTCAAAGAGAAGTTGATAAAGTATTACAACAATATGGATTAGATAAACAGGGTTATCATATTAAAATTGCAGGGATAGGTGCTAGTGCCGTACCGGATATTCCAATTATTCATTCTGAACTGGGTAAGTTGATAACGGCAAAATGGATAAATAAAAATCTACTAAGCACTGATAAATTTGGGCATTCTATTGATCAATTAATGTTCCAAACTCGTAAATGCCCTGATCCTAAATCAATACCTCCAATACCAAAAATTAAAGAAATATAATATAACACTCCATTCAATATGTGATTTTAATAATTAAAATCACATATTGAATGATGAAAAAAGTTAAAATGTACTTGCGTCAGCCGCTTCAAGAGTATATTTTTCCTTATAACAAGCTAATTAGATATAAGAATTATTAATTCTTATATCTAATTCATACAATAAAAAAACCATGATAAATATAACATGATCAGTTATATATAGTGGTAGGATGGGTAAACTGTATGTCGAATTGAAGCTTTGAATTTTAAAGACTTCATACCTCAGCAAAGACCCATCCTGTTTTGGATAAAGACTACGAACGGATGTCATAAGATTTAAACCTTGCATATCCTATTATTAATATAAATCATGAGGCTCTATATGACAACAACTTATATTGGTGTAGACGTTAGTAAAAAAACTTTAAATAGTCAAATTATAATAGCCCTAGCGGATCATTTTCAAATATCACTAGATGAAATGATTGGTAGAATTCCTCCTACTAAAAATATGGATTCCTTACCGAAGAGGGAAATGACATCAAGAGTCTAATGAAATCAAATAAAACGCTATTGCAGCAGCATTTGAGACATTTAAGCTTTCTACTTTACTTGAAATGGGTATTTTAACTAAGTGATCACATGCTTCTTTAACTAGACGTCTGATTCCTTTATCTTCAGAACCAAGTACTATTGCCATTTTATCTGAAAATATTTTTGTACTTAAAGATTGTTTTGCATTGCCATCAAGACCAATAATCCAAAACCCATGTTTTTTTAGATATTCTATTGACCACCTTAAATTAGTGACTTTAACCATTTGTACTAGTTCTAAAGCTCCAGAAGCTGTTTTTGCTATGGTAGCATTTTCATCAGGTGCATTATCTAGAGGTAATATTATGGTCGTGATGTCAAAAGAAGCTGCACTACGAATAATAGCACCAATATTTTGTGGATCGGTTATTTGATCCAAAATAGCAACTTTACAATTAGGAATAGTTATGTCAATATCTTCAATACGATTAGAGAAGATACTTTTAACGTTAGCGGCTATTCCCTGATGATTATGATTTGAACCAAAAAGACGGGTTAAGTAATCTATGTTGGTAATTTCATACGGGTGGTTAGAGATTAAATTTTTGTGCAAATTGAAAATATCTTCTGTACATAAAACATTTTGAATATAACGTTTTGGGTTGCTTAATGCTGCAAATACTGGATGTTTGCCGTATATATAGTGCAAATCTTTAGAAATTTTAGCTTTATTTCTCATCTTATTAGAACCTAGAGTAATTTATTCTTGACACAAACTACTATTTATTATAGAAAGTTACAACTGATAAACGTTCTGAAGTAATGTAAGTTTAATATTAGCTTATTTAGGTTCTGTGAACGTTTCTATCTAATGGTCGATTTCGTCGTTATTTTCGTTCTCGAATCCTCACGTACATTTAGTACGCTACGGTTCTGCGAGCGAAAATGCCTATAAATCTACTCATTACATAGAAACGTTCACAGAACCTAGGATAGTTCAAGAGAAAAGAGCCGGGATCATTTGAGTTTCAGCTTTATAACAAAAAATATGTTCTTCCCGTGTAGGCAAGTCCATGATACCTAACAGCCATTTAGGTTGTTTTTTGGATTGCTGCCGCGGGGAAGGATATCGAGACTTCTTAAGTTGATACCCATGCGATGCACAGGAATAATACTGATGTATTAAAGGGTTGTATCCTTATTTATAAAGGCTTGTAGCCCGAAGTTCAAATGTCCTTGGAAAAGAGCAAAGAAGATTTGTTGGTACTTATACTAAGTTATATATATGCTTTACGTTTAATTAGACCATTTAATACTTGCGTAAATTCTTTGGAGGAATGGCCGAGTGGTCAATGGCAGCAGACTGTAAATCTGCCCGCGTGAGCGTACGAAGGTTCGAATCCTTCTTCCTCCACCACAAGTTGGTTAGGTAGATACGCGGGTGTAGCTCAATGGTAGAGCTCCAGCCTTCCAAGCTGGCCACGTGGGTTCGATTCCCATCACCCGCTCCAAGAGTATTGGTGATAATTGGAAATTGGATAAATTTGTATTTTTATGTTAAATTGTATTAAATCTTAAATTGTGGAGAATGAATTATGGCAAAGGTAAAATTTGAAAGGGATCTACCCCATTGTAATATAGGTACTATAGGACACGTAGATCATGGTAAGACTTCTTTAACAGCTGCAATAACTTTAGTGTTATCAAAAGAAGGTGGAGCACAGGCTACCAATTATGATGACATTGATAAAGCTCCTGAAGAGAGGGAAAGGGGTATAACTATTGCTACTGCTCACGTTGAATATAGAACTAAAAAAAGGCATTATGCTCACATTGATTGTCCTGGTCACGCAGATTATATAAAGAATATGATAAGTGGTGCAGCTCAAATGGATGCTGCTATATTGGTAGTATCTGCTGCTGATGGTCCAATGCCCCAAACAAGGGAACATATATTGCTTGCTAAGCAAGTTGGCGTACCTGCAATAGTTGTATTTTTGAATAAAGTTGATATGGTTGATGATCCAGAATTGCTTGACTTAGTAGAAATGGAAGTCAGAGAACTTTTATCAATGTATGATTTTCCTGGAGATGATATACCAGTTATCAGAGGTTCAGCTTTACAGGCTCTAGAAGGAAAACCTGAAGGTGAAGCTGCGATTAAAGAGTTGATGAATGCTATTGATGAATATATACCTCAACCTGAGAGAGATACAGATAAACCTTTCTTAATGTCGATAGAAGATGTATTTTCTATTTCTGGAAGAGGTACGGTTGTTACTGGTAGAATCGAAAAAGGTATAGTAAAAGTTGGTGAAGAGGTAGAGATTGTTGGTATAAGAGATACTCAAAAAACTACTTGTACTGGTGTGGAAATGTTTAAGAAGCTATTAGATCAAGGTGAAGCCGGTGATAATGTTGGTATATTACTGCGTGGAACTAAAAGGGAAGATGTATGCAGAGGTCAAGTGTTAGCTAAGCCTGGAAGTATAACTCCGCATACTGAGTTTGAAGCTGAAGTTTATGTACTTACCACGAAAGAAGGTGGTCGTCATACAGCATTTACAGATAAATATCGACCACAGTTTTATTTTAGAACAACTGACGTAACTGGAGAAATCACTTTGAAAGATGGTAAAACAATGGTGATGCCTGGTGATAATGCGAATCTGAAAATTGCATTGATCGCTCCGATAGCTATGGAAGAGGGCGTACGTTTTGCTATACGTGAAGGTGGTAGGACAGTAGGAGCTGGTGTAGTATCAAAGATTATAAAATAATAAGAAATAGTCATCCTGAAAAAGTTCAGGATGACTATTTTTTTAGGGTTAGGCAAAATATGTTTAATTAGAGTAAGTCTATTAAAGAATGTGCTTTGACTGGTCTAGCTGTTTATAAAAAGGTTTAGTTAATGAAAAATAATCAAAAAATCAAAATTCGTTTAAAGTCGTTTGATCACCGCTCGCTTGAACAAGGTACTAGAGAAATAGTAGGGGCTGTTAAAAGAACCGGTGCTGATATAATTGGTCCAATTCCGTTGCCAAGGACAATTGAGAGATTTACCGTTAATAGGTCTCCGCATGTCAATAAAAAATCAAGGGAGCAATTTGAGATTAGAATTCAGAAAAGACTTTTGATAATAAGTTATCCAACTCCTCAGACTGTTGATGCTTTAAAAAAGGTTGATTTGCCTGCTGGTGTTGATGTTGAGATTAAGTTAGAGAGTGTTGAGTGATGAGAACCGGTTTAATCGCTAAGAAAATTGGCATGAGTTCAATTTTTAATGAAAAGGGAGAAAGAACTACTGTTACTTTTCTGCAAGTTGAAGATTGTCAAGTAGTGGGACAAAAGACCCAAGAAAAAGATGGTTATAATGCTTTGGTTATTGGGGTAAAAGATAAAAAATTATCTAAAGTAACAAAACCAATGAAGCAGGTATTTGCTAATGCTCAAGTTACGCCAAAGGAAAAATTGAAGGAATTTAGAATTTCTGAAGCTTGTTTCCTTGATGTAGGTTTTGTATTGCATGTGGATCATTTTGTTATTGGTCAGTTTATAGATGTTGTAGGTACTACTATTGGTAAAGGTTTTGCTGGTAGTATGAAAAGGCATAATTTTAGAGGACTTGAAGCTTCACATGGTGTATCTGTGTCTCACCGTTCGCATGGTTCTACTGGTGGTAGACAAGATCCTGGTAAAGTATTTAAGAATAAGAAAATGGCTGGTCACATGGGAAATACAAGAGTTACTATTCAAAATTTGAAAGTAGTCGATACTGATATGGAAAAAAGCATAATCATAGTTAGTGGAAATATTCCCGGTTCAAAAGGATCTTATGTCTACATTAAGGATGCTATTAAGAAAACCATTACAGCTATAGGATAAACTATATGAAAGCCAAATTATTAAATCTTGAAAACGAAGCTGTTGGTGAGATTGATTTAGATAACGAAGTTTTTGCTGTAGATTTTGTTAGGGAAGATATTATCAAGCTTGTTGTTGATTGGCAGAGAGCTAAAGCTATGGCTGGTACACATCAAACAAAGACAGTGTCGCAAGTATCTGGTACTACAAAGAAACCTTTTAAGCAAAAAGGTACGGGTAATGCAAGGCAAGGATCTTTAAGATCTGTCCAAATGAGAGGTGGTGGAGTTTCTCACGGTCCAGTAACAAGGAGTCATGCTACAAAATTACCAAAAAAAGTTAGAAAACTTGGTTTAAAACATGCTTTGTCGGAAAAATTGGCTGAGGGAAAACTGCTAATAGTAGATTCTTTAAAATTACATGAATCCAAAACTTCTAATCTTATAAAATTATTAAATAATTTTCATGGTAAAAGTTATTTTATTGTTAGTGGTGATGAAGTTGATATCAATTTTTCTTTGGCAGTACAAAATATTCCAAATACTATTTCAGTACCGCAAATTGGTGCAAATGTTTATGATATAATACGCCATGATTATGTTTTGTTATCACAAGAAGCTGTAGATGCTTTAGAAAAGAGGTTAAAGTGAAGTCTTATAAACATTATGATCTTATTAGGAATCCTGTGATCACTGAGAAGACCAATATTTTATCTGAGCAACAAAATAAGTTTACTTTTCATGTTGCTAGTAGTGCTGAGAAAGCTTCTATCAAGACGGCTGTTGAAAAGATTTTTCAGGTTAAGGTTAAAAAAGTTAACATAATGAATGTAAAAGGTAAGAGAAAAAGATTCAAGGGTGTTAATGGCAGACAATCAGATAAAAAGAAAGCAATTGTGACGTTAGAAAAAGATTATACTATTGATTTTACTGGGGGTATTAAATAAATGGCTTTAAAAACGTTTAATCCAGTTACTCCATCCCTTAGAGAATTAGTACAGGTTGATAAATCTGATCTTTGGAAAGGTAAGCCTCATAAACCTTTAACTAAAGGTTTATCTAAGACTGGTGGTAGAAATAATTTGGGTAGAACCACTTCTTGGCATAGAGGAGGAGGGCATAAAAGACTTTATCGTATAATCGATTTTAAAAGAAATAAACAGGATATATTTGCCACTGTTGAAAGAATAGAATATGATCCTAACAGAACTTCCTTCATTGCTTTAATTAAATTCGATGATGGTGAGTATTCTTATATTTTAGCACCACAAAAGCTTATTGTAGGAGATAGAATAGTATCAAGTGATAAAGCTGACATAAAAGTAGGAAATTGTTTATCTTTGAAATCTATTCCTGTTGGTACTACTTTACATAATGTAGAAATGAAAGTTGGTAAAGGTGGTCAAATTGCAAGATCTGCTGGTACTTCTGTTAATTTAGTAGGTAAGGATTCGGGTTATGCACAGATCAAGCTTCGATCTGGAGAATTTAGATTGATACCGTTAGATTGTAAGGCTACCATAGGTGTTGTTTCAAACCCTGATCAAAAGAATACCAATTTAGGTAAGGCCGGAAGAAATAGATGGCTAGGTTGGAGACCACATGTTCGTGGTGTTGCAATGAATCCATTCGATCACCCACATGGGGGAGGAGAAGGAAAAACTTCTGGTGGTCGCCATCCAGTGACTCCATGGGGTTTCCCAACTAAGGGTAAGAAAACACGTAAGAATAAGCTTACATCAAAATTTATTATTAAGAGAAGAAAGTAATTAGGTAGTAATTATGGCTCGTTCAGTTTGGAAAGGACCTTTTGTAGATGGTTATCTGATAAAAAAAGTACAAAAATTGATTGAATCTGGTAAATCAGAAATGATTCAGACTTGGTCTAGAAGGTCAACAATTTTACCATTTTTTGTTGGAATAACATTTGCTGTACATAATGGAAATAAATTTATACCTGTTACTGTAAGTGAAGAAATGGTTGGTAAAAAATTAGGTGAATTTTCTCCAACTAGGACTTTTCATGGTCATGGCACAGATAAAAAAGTTAAGAGAAAATAGATATGGTGAAGGTGAATAAAGGCTCTACTACAGCAATTGCTAAGTCTCTTAGAGTGAGTCCGAGGAAATTGAATTTGGTTGCAACTTCTATTAGGAATATGAAAGTGTCTGAGGCTCTAATTCAGCTTACCTTTTCCTCTAGAAGAATTGCTCAAGATGTAAAAAAATGTTTACAGTCTGCTGTTGCTAATGCTGAAAATAATTTTGGTTTAGATATTGATACTTTGTTTATTACTTCTGCAACTGTAGGTAAGGCGTTGGTGATGAAAAGAATTATGCCAAGAGCTAAAGGAAGAGCAACAAGGATTAATAAATTTTTTAGTAATTTATATATTACAGTTACTGAAGTTGAGGGGAAATAAGATATGGGGCAAAAAGTTAATCCGCATGGCTTTAGAGTTGGTCCGACATTAATTAAAGGTTGGGACTCGGTGTTATATGCTGATAAGAAGCAGTATAAAGTCCTTCTTATCCAAGATTTAGAGGTTAGAAATCTAGTTAATAAGAACTATGTGCAAGCACAAGTTAGTAGAGTATTAATAGAGAGGCCTTCTAATAAGAATGTTATAATTAATATTTTTGCTAAAAAGCCTGGAGTTATTATAGGTAAAAGTGGTAACGACATTGATAAATTAAAAAAATCTGTCCAAAAAATTACGGGTTTAGAAGAAATATATATTAACATACATGAAGTAAAGAAGCCTAATATAGACTCTAACATTATTGCTCAAACGATTGCTACGCAGCTTGAGAAAAGAGTGTCTTTTAGAAAAGCTATGAAAACCGCTATCCAAGCCTGCTTTAAGCAAGGAGGGTTAGGTATAAAGGTTGCTTGTTCTGGACGTTTAGCTGGAGCTGAAATAGCGAGAACAGAGTGGTATAGAGAAGGTAGAGTACCTTTACATACTTTGAGAGCTGATATTGACTATGCGACTGCTGAAGCTATGACAACTTATGGAGTTATAGGTATAAAGGTTTGGGTCTATAGGGGTGATCATGTGGAAAATAGAAAGAAACATAATTAATTTTGAAGTAAAATAATGTTAGCTCCGAAAAAACAAAAATTTAGAAAAGCACATAAGGGGAGAGTTTCCTCAAAAGCAAAAGCTGGTACTATGCTAGCTTTCGGTTCTTTTGGCTTGAAATCGTTAGATGGTTTAAGGGTTACCGCAAGACAAATAGAGGCAGCAAGAAAGGCTGCAGTTCGTTGTATGAAAAGGCAGGGGAGATTATGGATTAAAATTTTTCCTGATTTGCCTGTGTCAAAGAAGCCTGCGGAAGTTAGAATGGGTAAAGGAAAAGGTTCTACTGAATTTTTTGCAGTGAGAGTATCACCTGGAAGAATTATGTTTGAAGTGGAAGGGGTTACAGATGATATAGCGACGAAAGCACTTGAGCTTGCTAGTGCAAAATTGCCTGTAAGAACAAAGATAGTGAGGCGTTATGAATAATTTAGGGGTATCAGCAAAGGAATTGGTTGGGCAGACTACGGAAGAGCTTCACAAAAAGAGAACTTTGTTTAAAAAAGAGTTTTTTAATCTACGGTTTCAAAGAACATTAGGTGAATTACAAAATACTAGCAGGTTTTCTTTTGTAAAAAAAACAATAGCTCGTATTAATACAGAGTTAACTATAAGATCAAAAACTGGAGAATAGGGAAATGCCGAAAAGAGTGCTACAGGGCGTTGTTGTAAGTTCGAAAACTGATAAGACTATTACAGTTAAAGTAGAGCGTAGGTTTAAGCATCCTATATACAAAAAAATTGTAAAAGTCTCTAAAAAATATGCTGCTCATGATCCAGAAAATACTTATAAGGATGGTGATAAGGTTAGTATAGTTGAAAGTCGTCCTATATCTAAAACTAAGTCTTGGGTGGTGTTAGGGGATGTAAAGGCATCTCTCTAATGATAGGTTTGGTCGTCACAGAATAGTGAGTTTTATCCTTTGACTTTGTTATTTAGATTGTTTATTTTGTTGCGTTATTAAATTCTCAAGTGGAAGTAAGTTATGATTCAGATGCAGAGCATCTTAGATGTTGCGGATAACTCTGGTGCTAAAAAAATTATGTGTATTAAAGTGCTTGGTGGTTCACATCACATGATAGCAAATCTTGGGGATGTCATTGTGGTATCTATAAAAGAAGCTTTGCCAAGCGGAAAAGTAAAAAAAGGTGACGTACATAGGGCTCTGATTGTTAGAACAAAAAAGGGTGTTAGAAGGGCAGATGGTAGTACAATTAAGTTTGATTCTAATGCAGCAGTACTTTTGAATAAGCAAGGAGAACCAATAGGTACAAGAGTTTTCGGTCCTGTAACTAGAGAATTAAGGGCAAAAAAATTCGTTAAGATTATGTCACTTGCAGAAGAGGTGTTGTAATGATTAAGCTAAAAATTAAGAAAGGTGATGAAGTTATTGTTATCACCGGAAAAAATAAGGGAAAAAAGGGTAAGGTCTTAAAGGTTTTGCCTGAGCAAAATAGAGCTATTGTTTCGGGTATAAATATTGTTCGCAAGCATGTTAAGGCGAGTAAAACAAGTGAAGGTGGCATAGTGTCAAAGGAATTATCCATACATATATCCAATGTTGCTCACATAGATCCTAAAACAGGTAACCATACAAAAGTTGCTTTTAAATTTCTAGAAGATGGCTCTAAAGTAAGAGTAGCTAAGAAGTCTGGTGAAATTATTAGTAATAAGGAAGGTAAGTAATGTTGCTCAGGTTTAAAGATTTATACACTAAAGAGATTGTACCAAACTTACAGAAAGAGTTTGCGTACAAGAATAAACATCAAATGCCTAAGGTTGTAAAAATTGTTGTTAATATGGGGGTTGGTGAGACGGTTGCAGATTCTAAGGTAATTAATAATGCTGTCAATGATCTAACTCTAATTTCAGGACAAAAGCCTTTAGTAACTGAGGCCAAAAAGTCTATTGCTACTTTTAAGCTTCGTGAAGGTATGAAAGTTGGTTGTAAAGTTACTCTGCGCAAAGATAGAATGTATGATTTTTTAGAGAGATTAGTAATCGTTGCTCTACCGCGTATTAAAGAATTTAGAGGTTTCTCAAGCAAAAGCTTTGATGGTAGAGGTAATTTTACTTTTGGTATAAAAGAACAGATTGTTTTTCCAGAGATTAATTACGACAAGATAGATGTAATTCGTGGTATGGATATCACGATTGTTACAAGTGCTATGAATAATGAAGAAGGTAAATTATTACTTTCTGGCTTTAATTTGCCTTTTTATAATTAATTTTTAGAAGAAAAATAGATGGCTAAAGTAAGTTCTATAAAAAAGAATAATAGAAGAAGAAAGATGGCACAAAGTTTATATAACAAGCGTGCTAAATTAAAGGACAAGATTTACGATAAAACTTTATCTTTGGAAGAAAGATTTTCGTTAGTGATGGTTTTAGCTAAGTTACCTAGAAACTCAGCTATGAATAGAGTTCGAAATCGGTGTGAGCTTACTGGACGTCCAAGAGGAGTGTATAGTAAATTTGGTCTATCGCGAAATAAGCTGAGAGATCTTGGTAGTAAGGGATTAGTTCCTGGTTTGATTAAAGCAAGTTGGTAAAATAGCTTGAATTCGATATAACTTATTATATCGAATTCAAGGGTTAAGTAGAAACAATCAGGTTTGAAGCGGTTCAGTACCTGATTGTTAAAATGTAATATTCTATTTAATGGGTGGTTTTAATAATTAAAATCACCCATTGAATGATGAAAAAAGTTGAAATGTACTCGTAAAAGTCGCTCCAAGGGTACACTTTTTCTTATAACAAAGCCAATTCGATATAAAAATTCTTATATCGAATTGAGGTTAAAATAGTAGGTTTATCGTATGTCAATGACAGATAATATAGCGGATATGTTGACTAGAATTAGAAATGGTCAAAAAAGTAAATTGATGAATATATCTCTACCTTGTTCAAAAATAAAATGTGCTATTTTGGATGTTTTAAAAAAAGAAGGTTATATAAAAGAGTATGTAGTTGTCAAGGATGGTAATATAAGTCATATTGAAGTGGATCTAAAATATTCTGTTAATGGAAAACCTGCTATATGTGAAATAAGTAGAGTTTCAAAACCAGGTAAGAGGATTTATTCTTCTATTGATAAATTAAAAGGATATTATAACAATATGGGTATTTATATTCTTTCTACTTCTAGAGGAGTTTTATCAGATAGAGAAGCGCATAGCCAAAAAATTGGTGGTGAAGTAATTTGTAAAGTGTTTTAAGGTATAAAGATGTCACGTATTGGAAAATTACCAGTCCCTGTGCCTGAAGGGGTGAAAGTTGAACTTGATGGGTTGAAAGTTAATGTTGTTGGTCCCAAGGGAGAATTAACAAAAACTTTCGCAGGAAATATAGCAATTTTATTGCAAGATAATCAGCTTTTTGTAAAAGCATTAACAGAGACTAAAAGTGCTAGATCTATGTGGGGTACGGCACGAAGTATAATAAATAGTATGATAAAAGGTGTTAAAGAAGGTTTTACAGAAGAGCTTGAAGTCAACGGTGTTGGTTATAAGGCTTTGGTGAAGGATAAATATTTAAACTTAATGCTTGCTAAAAGTCATAATACTAAAGTAGAAATACCTCAAAATATTAAAGTTACCGCTCCTAAACAAAATCAGATTATATTGGAAAGTGTTGATAAAGAAAAATTAGGTCAGTTTATATCAATTATTATAAAGCAGAGACCACCTGAACCATATAAAGGTAAAGGTATTAAACGCAAAGGTCAATATGTTCAGAGAAAAGAAGGTAAGAAAAATTAAAATTTAAGAGTTAAATATGCGTAGTTCAAAGTTAAAGTTTGATATAAGAAAGGCTAGAGTAAGGTCTAAGATATCAAAGGTATCAAACAGACTCAGGCTGTCTATTTTTAAGTCTGGAAAGCACATATATGCACAAGTCATAGATGACAAACAATCAATAACTATTGCATCTGCTTCGACTTTAGATAAAGAAATTAGACAGTTAAAAAAATCCAACTGTAATATTGGTACAGCCACGAAAGTAGGTGATTTAATAGGCGAAAGAGCATCGCTTAAAGGGGTACAAGAAGTTGTATTCGATAAGGGTGGTTATAAATATCATGGTGTTGTTAAGGCTTTAGCTGATGCAGCAAGAAAAAAAATGAAATTTTAATTTTAGGTTTAAGAAATGGCTAAAGCTAAAAAAAATACAAGTGAAGCACTAACAGAAACTTTGGTGGATGTAAATAGAGTTACTAAAGTAGTAAAGGGGGGTAGGAAATTCTCTTTTTCTGCTTGTATTGTTGCTGGTGATAAAGCCGGTAAGGTTGGTTATGGTCATGGCAAAGCGAAAGAGGTAACAGAAGCTAGAGCTAAGGCTACTCAAGAAGCAAGGAAAGATATGATTAAAATTCCTCTTTATCAAAATAGAACTATTCATCATGATGTCATTGGTAAAAGTGGAGCAGCTAAAGTCATTTTAAGAAGAGCCAAGGCAGGTACTGGTGTTATTGCTGGTGGTGCTATGAGGGCAATCTTTGATTCTTTAGGAGTTCATGATATTGTTGCCAAATCTTTGGGTTCTAGTAATGTATATGCGATGATTGCTGCAACTTTTGATGCGTTATCTCAACTATCTTCTCCAAAGAATATTGCTGAAAGGAGAGGAAAAAGAATAAATGAGGTATCAACTAAATCTACAAAAGGGCAACAAATAATATCAGAACCAAGTGTGCAAGTTTAAATAGTGTAATAGTCCTTCCAGCGTAGGCTCATGAGTGTCAACTTAAGAAGTTTTGATTTGGTAGGTAGCAGAATCTAAAAAATAAAGAAAAATGCATTCTTAAAGTGATTTTGTGAATGCATTTTAAACCTTAAGCTAAAAACATGATTTTAAAAGATTAAAATCATGTTTTTAGCAAAATATTAATTTAACAATCAGATGCAGAGTCGTCTCAAATCTGATTGTTTCGATAATTTCACCGAATTTGGGATAAGAATTGACAAATTCTTATCCTGAATTTGCGTGTGAATGGGGCTTTGAAGCAATGGGCTATAGTGAGTCTTTATATTTAAAGTAAAGTAATAATTGGGTTGTAGGAATTTATGAGTAGTAATCAAGAAAAAGTGAATGAGGTAAAGGTTAAAGTTACCCAAATTGGTAGTAGTATAGGTCGTAAATATGATCAGGAAGAAACCTTGGTAGGTTTAGGTCTAAATAAAATGCATAAATCTGTTATTTTGAAAGATACAAACTCTGTTAGAGGGATGATCAAGAAGGTACAACATTTGTTAAAAGTAGAAAATATAAATTAGAATAAATTAGAGTTTAGAAAATGAAATTAAATGAGTTATCTAACAATTTTGGTGCCAAGAAAGATAAAAAAAGAGTAGGTCGAGGTATTGGCAGTGGTAAAGGTAAAACATGTGGCAGAGGTGTTAAGGGACAGAAATCTAGATCTGGTGTAGCTATCAAAGGTTTTGAAGGGGGTCAGATGCCTATGATTAAAAGATTGCCAAAGAGAGGCTTTAACTGTCCTAGTTCTAAGAAATATAGTGTAGTAAATATTGCTGATATAGAATTTTTAATAGCAGAAAATCGTTTGAACTCAACAGAAGTTGTAACAAAGGATAGATTAGTTGAAGTCGGGTTAATTAAGAATAATAACTTATTGGTTAAGTTATTATCTGTTAGCAGTGGTGATTTTAATAGTCCCTTATCATTTCAATTAGATGCTTATTCTAGCTCTGCTAAGAAGTTAATAGAACAAGTTGGTGGTCAAATATTGTAATTTATGAGTTTAAATTCCACACAAAAATCTAATAAAGACTTAGCTAATAGGATTATTTTTACTATTTTGGCTCTTATAGTATGTAGATTTGGGTCATTTATTCCTATAGCGGGTATTGATTCGGTTGCATTAAGCAGTGTGGCGGAACAAAATCAATCGGGTATACTTGGTATGTTTAATATGCTATCTGGGGGATCCCTAGGTAGAATGTCTATTTTTGCTTTAGCAATTATGCCATATATAACTGCTTCAATTATCATTCAATTAATGTCAATAGCCTACAAGCCTTTAGAGAATTTAAAAAAAGAAGGTGAGGTTGGTAAAAGGAAAATCAATCAATTATCTAGGTATTTAACTGTTTTATTAGCTTCTTTTCAGGCATATGGTGTTGCAGTAAGTTTGGAACATGTTGTGACTAATGTAGGTCCAGTAGTTATTATACCTGGGCTTTTTTTCAAGGTTACTACCGTTATTACTTTAGTTGTAGGTACTATGTTCTTAATGTGGCTTGGTGAACAGATTACTGGTAGAGGTATTGGTAATGGATCGTCCTTAATTATATTTATAGGTATAGTGTCGGGTGTACCAAGTGGTATTATAAGCATGTTTGAGTTGTCAAGAAGTGGTGGTTTGTCTCCGATAGTAGTTATGGCTATTTGTTTAGGAGTTATTGTAATTATAGCTATAATAATTTTCTTTGAGAAGGCACAGAGAAAAGTTTTGGTACAATATCCAAAAAGACAAGTTGGTAATAAAATTTATGGTGGTGATTCGACTCATATGCCTCTTAAACTTAATACTTCTGGGGTAATTCCGCCAATATTTGCTAGTTCGATTTTATTGTTTCCTGTGACAATAGCTAATTTTTCTAGCAATAATTCAGAAATTATGAGTTTATTAACTTTCCATCTAGGGCATGGGAAGCCTTTATATATTTTGTTGTATGTTGCGTTGATAATGTTTTTTAGTTTTTTTTATACAGCAGTAGTTTTTAATTCAGAAGAAACAGCAAATAACTTAAGAAAATATGGGGCATATATTCCTGGCAAAAGGCCTGGTAAGAATACTGCGGAATATTTTGATTATTTGTTAACTAGGTTAACTGTAATAGGTGGTATATATCTTAGTTTTATATGTATAGTTCCTGAAATGTTAATGAATAAATATGCCGTATCTTTTGCCTTAGGGGGTACAAGTTTTTTAATTGTTGTTAATGTTGTTCTAGATACATTTGTACAAATTCAAACTCATTTATTTAGCAGTAAGTATGAGGGATTAATTAAAAAAATGAAGTTAAAAAACTAACTTATATTATAAAAAAACAATTCTTTAAAGCAAAAAATTATACATTTTAACTTAGTGGAGGGTATATATTATGTTATGTTTAAAGAAGAGTTTCAAATGATTATAGTGCTTATAGGGTCTCCTGGTTCAGGGAAGGGAACTCAAGGGCAGTTATTGGCAAGAAAGTTAAATTTACCTCATGTGTCTACTGGCGATATATTCAGGCAAATGGTAAAGGTTAATAACAAGGATGGTTTGTTAATTAAAGAGTATATGGCACAAGGAAAACTTGTCCCTCCTAAATTGGTGAATAATGTAGTTAAGGAGTTTTTAACTCAGGATATATATAAAAACGGTTATGTTCTAGATGGTTATCCTCGTAATTTAGAGCAAGCTAATTTTCTAAGAATGTTTGCTAATCAAAAGATTAAAGTTGTGTTTTTCGACATAGACGATCAAGTGATTATCAAGAGGATTCTAGGTAGATTTAATTGTGAAAATTGTGGACAAATTTATAATAGTTATTTTATTAAACCTAAGGTTGATAATGTCTGTGATGTTTGTGGATCAGATAAATTTATGCACAGACAAGATGATGATGAACAGACTATTAAGCAAAGAATAGAAGAATATAAAATAGAGACTTATCCGTTACTTAACTATTATAGAGATAATAGTGAATTCTATGTTGTTGATGCAAATAAGGATAAAGAAGAAGTAGAGCTTGTTTTATATAAAGTATTAAAAATGATTTGACTTTAAGGGATATTTTTATATTATTCCCTTTTGGTTATTATCGAAATTTTGGAGATTATTTGTGGCAAGAATAGCGAGTGTTAATATTCCAGCAAACAAAAGATTAGTAGTGAGCTTAACATATATTTATGGGCTTGGTTTTTCTGCTGCAGAAGAGATTTGTCGAAAAACTGGAATATCTGAAAGTAAAAGGGTCAAAGACTTAACAGATCAAGAGCTTATTATTTTACGTAATATTATTGAAAAAGAATATAAAGTAGAAGGTGATTTAAGAAGAGAGGTGAATCTTAATATCAAGAAGAAAAAGGATATTAGAAGTTACCAAGGTCTTAGACATATAAGAAAGTTGCCTGTTCGAGGTCAGAATACTCATTCTAATGCTCGAACAAGAAAAGGTAAAGCTGTTGCGATTGCCGGTAAGAAAAAAGTTACAAAGTAATATGGTATAATGATGAGTCAGGCTAATACTAAGGTCAAGAAAAAAAGAAAAAATATCACTCTTGGTGTTGTTCATATAAAGACAACTTTTAATAATACTATTGTTACTTTTACGGACGTGCAAGGTAATGCTATAGCTTTTTCAACAGCAGGTACACATGGTTTTAAGGGGGCTAGAAAGGCTACGCCTTATGCTGCTCAAATAACTGTTGATAAAGCCTCAGAAGTTGCAAAAGAACACGGTCTGAAAACTGTTTCAATTAGAGTGCAAGGTGCAGGGGCTCAAAGGGAATCGGCTATGCGTGCGGTATTTAGTCAAAATTTTATAGTTACGTCAGTTTTAGATGTTTCGTCTGTTGCACATAACGGTGTTAGAGCACCAAAAAGAAGAAGAGTATAGGGGCATAGGTAAATAATGTTATCATTAAATAAAAACTGGAGTGCATTAATAAAACCTTCTAAGATAGTTTATGACAGTCCTGATAAGAGTAGTAATATAGTAAAAATTGTGGTTGAACCTTTAGAGAGAGGCTTTGGTTTAACAATAGGTAATGCTATGAGGCGAATTCTACTCTCATCTCTTCAGGGTGCTGCAATAACATCAATAAAGATACTAGGGGTGGTGCATGAATTTTCTGCTATACCTGGGGTTAAGGAAGATTTAGTTGATGTAGTTTTGAATCTTAAGTCTGTGGTCGTTAAGATGCATTCTTCGGAAAGAAAGATTGTCAGATTAAGTGCTACTGGTCCTTGCGTTGTGACTGCTGGGATGATTGGAACAGGGCATGATGTGGAGGTACTAACCCCTAACCATGTGATTTGTACTTTGGCAAAAGGGGTTCAGCTTGAAATGGAATTAGTGTGTGAGACGGGAAAAGGGTATGTTCCTGCTGCAAGCAGCGTTGGTTCGGAATTAGCTATTGGCGTTATCCCAATAGATGCGTTATTCAGTCCTGTAAGAAAGGTTACCTATAAAGTTGATAATACACGTGTTGGTCAAGTTACAGATTATGACAAATTGATTATGACCGTTGAAACTAATGGTAGTATTTCTCCGGAGATGTCTATAGCACTTGCTGCTAGAATTCTGCAAGATCAGTTACAATTATTTATTACATTTGAAGAACAAACAGAAGATAAACAGGATAAGTTAGAAGAATTAGCATTTAATCCAGCGTTGTTGAAGAAAGTTGAGGAATTAGAATTATCTGTTAGATCTCAGAATTGTTTAAAAAATGAAAATATAATTTATATAGGCGATCTTGTTATCAAAACAGAAGCAGAAATGCTTAGAACTCAAAACTTTGGTAGAAAATCTCTTAATGAGATTAAGGATATATTATCAGGCTTTGGTTTAAAATTTGGTATGGACATACCAGGATGGCCTCCAGAAAATATTCAGGAACTATCTAAGCGTTATGAAGATCCATATTAATAAAACCTGAATTAGATGTAACAGGTTATATCTAATTCAGGGATACATATAGAAACAATCAGGTTTGAAGGAGTTCGTCACCTGATTGTTAAATATTAATTTGCTAATAATCTTATTTTTATATCATATAAAAATTAAGATTATTAGCGGTAATAGATTAAAATGCATTCGTAAAAGCCGCTTCAAGAATGCATTTTTCCTTATAACAAGCCAATTCGATATAAGAATTAACAATTCTTATATCGAATTGAGGTTAATACAAAGGTAATAACATGCGACATAAAATTAAGGGTAGAAAGCTTAATAGAACAAGTAGTCATAGACAGGCGATGTTTGCTAATATGGCTGCTGCACTTGTGATGAATGAGCAAATAAAAACAACTTTACCTAAGGCTAAAGAGCTTAGACCATATATTGAAGTACTAATAACTAAGGTCAAGAAATCTGATTTAGCGACTAGAAGAATGTTGCTTGCTAAAATTAAAGATAAAGTGGCAACTGAAAAGCTTATTAGTGTTTTAGGAAAAAGATATAGTGAACGTCCAGGTGGTTATACTAGGATAATAAAGGCTGGTTTTCGTTATGGAGATATGGCATCAGTAGCTTATATTGAGTTCGTTGATAGAGACGTAAATAGTAAAGGCTGTATGACCCCAAAAGTAGAAAGTCATAGCCATGAAGAACAAAACTAATAAATCTGTAGGAAAATAATAAATATGGCTAATCATTCATCAGCAAAAAAGGCAATAAGACAAACAATAAAAAAAACTTTAATAAATAAGAATAGGTCAAGTAGAATTAAAACATATATAAAAAAAGTTTTGCAAGAAGTTATTAGTGGCTCAAAAGAATCAGCTAAATTAGCTTTGACTGTTGCACAATCTGAAATAATGAAAGGTGTAACAAAAAACATTATCAAATTAAATACAGCCTCACGTAAAATCAGTAGATTATCTCAAAAAATTAAAAATATGAATTAGCTTCTAGCTTATTGTGTATGCCTTTTATGTAATACCAATCTCGATGAAAGATAGTTTAATAGCCTAGGGTGTATTATCCCTGCCTTATTACTATTACCCACATTCTAGATTTGTGGGGCGTCGTATATGACGTCAGTAGGTTCAAATATACGACTTTTAAAAGATGTAGGTAATAGTAGGTATGCAAGTGAGGATTCGAGAACAAAAAAGAGTGTTCACGAATAGATTCCTTTTGGTAATTTTGTTGTCAAAATTTGCTTTCGTTCCTCATGGACATATTATGTACTGTTTGTGGTTACTTGGCTACTCTTTTACTCAGAAATTCCTCAAAAATTATTCAATTTGTGGGTACTTCCTAAAAATAATGAACATATAGACTATAGAAATGAAACCTTTACAGAAGCTAGATAGAAAATGTATGCAAGGACCTAGTTGAGAGGGATATGCTAAAGATTTCAGCCTTTATTATCACAAAAAATGAAGCTACTAGGATTGCAAGAGCTATCAACAGTGTTAAGGACATTGTCGAGGAGCTTATTGTTGTTGATAGTGGGAGTACTGATGATACAGTACAAATTGCTAGAAATTTAGGAATCAAAGTGATTTTTAACGAATGGAATGGTTATGTTAAACAAAAGACTTTTGGCGAAAATTTATGTCAGAATGACTGGATATTAAATATTGATGCTGATGAAGAACTATCAAAAGAATTACAAGATGAAATAGAGTTTATATTTGCTTCAAATAATCAAGCTAATTATTTAGCTTACCGTACTAAAATTGTTATATTGCACCGTAATGATCAGAAGGTTTGTCGTTTTGCTCCTTATAATAAATGTATCAGATTATATAATCGTAAATATAGTAGTTTTTCTAATAATAACACTACTACTCATGATTCGGTGTTGTTTAATCCAAATATTAATTCACAAAACAAAATCTATGATTTAAATGGTATAATTTATTATAGGTCTGGCACGTCAATTGAGCAACTAGTAGCTAAAGCAAATTTTTATTCCTCTGAGCAAGCAAAAGATTTAGTTAAATTAGGTAGGAATCCATCAAAAACAAGAATTGCTACAGAAAGTATTTTTTATTTTTTAAAATCATTTTTTATAAGACGATATTGGGTATTTGGTTTTGATGGTTTTGTTGATTCTATGATTTTTGCTTTTGCACGGTTTATAAGACTTGCTAAAGCAAGAGAGTTGTTAAATAATAAAAAAGACGATAGCAACATAGAAGCGTAGATTACATCAATAGCCTACAATTTTTGTAAGGAGTTTAGTAGTAAGCTCAGCATATAGACATAAGTACAGGGCAGTTTAAAAGTTGTTATCAGTGGGTGGTATAAATATAGATTTAGCTTCTATTGATGTTATACCAGCCTCGGTGCGGGAAAGCAATGTTCTGAGGGGATATTTATAGATTGTAGACCCTTGTTTTGGCAGGGGATCACCAATTCTATTACTATGACTCAAACATTTCTATATTGGCTATAATGTATATACTGCTCGTAAATGAAGAGTTGAAGGAAGAGAAGAAAGAAGCTAGAATATGATAATGGGAAATATTTTAACATCTGAACAAAGAACGGTACTGAAGTCAAGTCATGGTAATGAACGAGATAGGAGAGTATGTGACCGAATTAAGGCAGTTTTGCTGTATGATAAAGGTTGGAGCTATGGAGAAATAGCAGAAGCATTGCTGTTAAGTGAAGAAGCTATAAGAAAGCATGTAAGAGATTATCAAAAATTTAATAAATTAGAGACAGCTACCGGTGTTAGTGCAAGTAAGCTAAGTGAGCTAGAAGAGAAAGAGTTAATAGAGCATTTAGAAATATGTAATTATGTTTATGCCAAAGATATCAGCAATTACATAGAAGAAAAATACGGTGTTACCTATACAATAGCAGGAGTAACAAAACTATTAATCAGATTAGGCTTTGTATATAAGAAGCCAAAGATCGTACCCGGCAAGCTTGATATAGATAAGCAAGAACTATTTAAGCTAGAATATAGTTTGTTAAAAGGTAATCTCAAGGCTAAAGAAGCTATATATTTTATGGATAGCGTTCATCCTCAGTATCAAACAAAAGCCCGTTATGGTTGGATCAGAAAGAATCAAAATAAAACTTTACCAACATTTAGTGGCTGGAAAAGGAAGCATTTAATAGGAGCAATTAATTTATCTGATTTGCAATTAGTTAGCACAGATAATCCTAAAGTAAACGGTGATTATATAATCAATTTTCTACAAAAATTAGAAGCAGAAAATCCTAATAAAGAGAAGATATATTTGATTTGTGATAATGCTGGGTATCATAAGTCAAAGAAAGTAAAGGAGTATCTAGTAAATAGCAAAATAGAATTAGTATTTTTACCTTCCTATAGCCCTAATCTTAATCCGATTGAACGATTATGGAAATTTATGCATAGAATTGTAACAAATAATAAATTTTACCATAATTTTGCTCAATTCTCAGAAGCTATAGATAGATTTTTTGCTAATATTGATAAATACAAAGGTAATTTGCTTACTCTTATAACTGACCAATTTCAGACTATAACTTTTAATCATTTTGCCAACTCTTCAGGTTAATTGAGTATATATATAATAGGCCTCTTTCGAAACTCGCTTGTGCTGAAGGATTTGAAGGAGACGCTTCACCTCGAACCGCAGTGTACTCTAATTCCGTTACGGATTCGAGTACCGCATCGATGTACAAATCACCAGCAGAAGTAGAGTTTCGAAAGAAGTCTAATATCTAGATATGGAAAAAATCAAGAAAATTGTGGACAAACTGTGTCAAAGCCTGAATCAACTGAGGAACAAAACGTTAATTTACCACTTGAGGTAACGACGAAAAGAGATGAAAAAACTTTGTCAGAAATTGAGTCAACTGAGGAGCAAAGTGTTAATTTACCTACAGAGGTAACGGTAAGCTCAGCAAATGAAGCATCACCCTGCAATTCCTCTGATGCATCTCCAACTGATGACGAGTCAGATTACGATTCAGATTCTGATTCAACAGATGGCTATTCAGGAGGTAACGGGTCTAAGCAAGAAGCTAGTGGGAAATTGCCTAGGTGGCTCAGTGATATTGCCAAACAGGCTAAAGTGTAAATTGTAATCAGGTTTTGATCCCCTATTGTAATAGGGTTAAAAATATATTTTTTTGTAGGTCAAATTTCAGGAAATTTGTCTGAGAAGTTACATATGAAATTTTTAGTAAAGTAAAAAATCCTGAAATCCTGATAAGAACTGGCGGAGAGGAGGGGATTTGAACCCCTGACACGTTACCGTGAACACGCTTTCCAGGCGAGCGCCTTAAACCACTCGGCCACCTCTCCATCTATGGGAATTCAGAATAACAAGTTACATCGAATTCAGTATTATATATAGAAACAATCAGGTTTGAAGTGGCTGCCCACCTGATTGTTAAAATATAATACTCCATTCAATATGTGATTTTAATTATTAAAATCACATATTGAATGATGAAAAAAGTTAAAATGCACCCGCAGAAGCGCTTCAAGAGTGCATTTTTCCTTATAACAAAGCAAGTATCGATATAAGAATTATTAATTCTTATATCGAACTAAGGTTACGTAAGCAATAGGTTTGGTATACTATTCGTCTTTAAAGTGTTAGCATTGTCTTACTATCGGGACTTTGCGTACTCACATACTAAATATACGATTAGTTAACTTGTCACTCGTACTCCTAGCCAATTCTTTAAAGCAGAAGTGCATCTACAGTTTGCTACTTCAGAAAATTATTAGCATAATACTCACAATATTCTTTAACTGGGCAAGCAGGGCAATTTGGTACTCGTGCTTTGCAAATATACCTACCAAGCAATATCAACCAGTGATGAGCATGTTGTAACCATTTTTTATCGATAACTTTAACTAATTCAAGTTCTACTTTTTTGGGAGTATTACTATTTGCCAGTCCTAATCTTTTAGAAACTCTAAATACATGCGTATCAACTGCGATAGTTGACTTACCAAAGAGGCAATTCAATACTACATTAGCAGTTTTTCTTCCGACACCTGGCAATTTAATTAAGTCATCAAAATTGTTAGGTACTTTGCTGTCATACTTATCTATCAAAATTCGACAAAGTGCAACAATATTTTTTGCTTTGGTTATAAATAAACCTATTGATCTTATATAGGTTCTTACCCCTTCTTCCCCGAGCTCTAATATTTTCTCTGGTGTATTATACTTCACAAACAATAATCTAGTTGCTTTATTAACTGAAACATCAGTTGCTTGTGCGGATAATATCACCGCTACTAATAGAGTAAAATTATTCACATATTCTAATTCCGTTCGGGGAGTAGGATTATTTTGGCTTAAAATTTCAAAAATTTTATCAACTATTTGAGCTTGCATAATATAACATTTAAGAGTAAAAGAAGTTATAATTTTTATCAGGTTTAGGAATGTTAGAGAATAGAAATTTTGATTTTATAAAAAATGAAATTGCTAATCATGATATTGTATTATTTATGAAAGGCACTGCTAATTTTCCTCAATGTGGTTTTTCTGCTACCGTTGTTTCTATCTTAAAAAAACTTGGCGTAGAATTTCGTGATATTAATGTTTTAACCGATCCTAGCTTACGTGAAGATATCAAATCTTTCAGTGATTGGCCTACCATACCACAGCTTTATATAAAAGGGGAATTGATAGGTGGCTGCGATATAGTACGTGAGATGTATGAAAACGGTGACCTTGTTTCATTATTAAAAAATAAACATATAATATCTAAGTAACCTCAATTAGATATAAGAATATTTATCTTATATCTAATTGCCTTATAAATGAGTATACTCTTTTGCTTTGAGTATATATCTAGTTATGGAACTGCCTTATAGTTTCAAGCAGTTCTTCGTTTTTATAAGGTTTATGGATTAGGTATGTTGCTTGTTCTTGTAAGAGCTTTTGCATTTCCTGATGATTGCTAGACAAACCAGTTTGAAAAATTATAGGAATATGTGCAAGGTTCTCATCACTTCTTATTTGTTTATGTACTTCACAACCTGTCATATCAGGAAGAGAAATATCAAGAAATATTAACTCTATTGTATTAGCATGTGTTTTAGATAAATTAACTGCTTCTTGTCCGGAATAAGCACTGATAATTTTATATTTTTGTTCATAATGTAGCACTAAGTTTATTACGTCATGGCAAATTGGTTCATCATCAACAAAAAGTATAGTAAATACTTTTGCAATATTATCCTTTGTAAGCATTTTATGTCTCTTTTTTATCGTATACAGGAATCATAAATTCTAATTTTGTTCCTCTTTTACGGTTATTCTCGGCATAAATATAACCATTATGAGCCAGTACAATTTCTCGGCAAATAGATAAACCAACACCTGTACCAAGAAAATTATTATTAGTTCGTGAACTACGAGTAAATACTTCAAAAATAGTCTCAAGTTCTGAGTCTGGAATTCCTATACCTGTATCGATTAGGCTAAAGCACCAATAAGGAATATTTTCATGATTTTTTAAATCAATTACCGCTATAATTAATCCTTCCTTAGTATATTTGAGTGCATTATTAAATAAATTATTTAATAATTGGTTAATCCTAATTTTATCTCCATTAATCATTGCTTTTGTAATACTATGATCAATAAGAATAATATTAATTCGATCGTTAATTATGTTTAATTCTGTAAGTTGCTGCACGGTCTCTTTTATAGAAGATAATAGATCCATAGCAACAAAATTAAACTGCATTTTCCCGGTACTAAACTTAGATAGGTCTAGTAGGTCATTAATTAATTTTATAAGACGTTGATTATTTTTAGCTATTATACTGACATACTTTACGTGTTCTTGCTCATCCATTTTATCCCAATTTTCATATAAAAACTGAGCGATACTACTTCCCCCATGTATCGAAGTCCTAATTTCGTGAGTAACGTGATTCAAAATATTATCTTGCTCTGATATCTTTTGTTCTAATTCTAATATTTTAGTTTTTGAATTATTTCTTAAATTAAACCACGAAAACATCTTGTACCTGCAAATATAAAGAACTACAGGAATCAAAAATATGACTAAAATAGTCCAAAAAAGTTGGTACATATGCTTACTTTAGTTAAAATAATTATATGCAAGGTAAAATATAAAATAAACTAATGAAAATATCTAAAAATTTCAAATTAACATTTCATATAAATAATTCTAATTTAGTAATCTTTGATAATTTATTAACAAAATTTAATATAATATCTAGCCAACAGTTTATATATTATATTAAATTTTTCAACACAATAAATAATTTTTAATAAATTAGTCAAAAGGCTGTCTTAAGGTTATTGCAGCTGATAAAGTTCCTTCATCTAAATAGTCTAGTTCTCCACCTATTGGAATGCCGCTAGCTAATCTTGATATTTTGATAGTATAATCTTTGAAATATTCAGTAATGAAATAAGCTGTAGTTTGACCTTCTAAGGTAGAATTAGTTGCAATAATTATTTCATTAATGTTATTCTCTTGGCATCTAGCTAGTAATTCTGGTAGTCTTAATGCTTTAGAATTATGGCTATTTGCAGTTGACAAATTATGTCCTAGTACATGATAATATCCATTAAAAATGCCACTACGCTCTATTGCCCACAATTCTGTCACTGTTTCAACAATTGCTATAATAGATTTGTTGCGATCATCAGATGAACATACTCTACAAATATGATGAGAATCTATGTTGCCACAAATATCGCACTTGACAACATTATTATCTACGTAAGAAAGAGCGGAAATTAAACCTTTTAACCTAACGTCTTTTTCTTGTAAAAGATGCAGGACTATACGCCTTGCTGATCTTTGACCAAGACTAGGTAGTTTGGAGAAAAGATAGATCAACTGATCTATTTCATTTAGTTTATTCATTTTAGCATACCTTTACTACTTATAATAACCTCAAATATCGATGTAACAAGTTAATATTAGGCTCAGTATCATCCTCATTAGGGATGAGATATCATCTCTGCTAGCTACTATGTCATCAACTATGATTTTTAAGAAATTAAAAAAAGGTTTAAAATAAAAAAATCATAGTTGATGACATCATTTTTACTACTAATAATCTAGTGATATACTCAAATGATTTGAAGAATTGGATTTGAAAATGAATGGTGAGCATGCTAGGCGTACATACAGTATAGTTACGCATGCGAATCCATGATATTTTCAAAAAACAATTCTTCAAAGCAGAAGAGTATACTACAACTTTTAAAATTAATACTATTGTGTTTTAACTTTTAATAACCACTGTTCCAGCAATTTTATCATGCAAAGCTTGGCGTTGTTTAGAAAATAGTATAAACCAAATACCAACTAGCACTAATACATATCCACAAAATCTTTTAATTAATTGCCATTTACTAGGTTTTCCAAGAGTGATTGCGTCTACTATTTTCATATGCATAACCATTTTTCCTGGAGTAGCACCCAAATAAATCCAAAAACCAATAAAATATGTTGCAGCTAGGGCAAAATTAATTATAAACATTAAAATAAATAATGTAAGAACATTACTAGCAGTTACATTTTGAACTAACTCCGGTTTCGTGCTACCCATTATTAGTATATCCGCTATACTAGCTTTAAAAAAAAATAAAGACAGTCTAGATAACATAAAGTGGGTGATCGGAGTTGTAAAAATTGATAACAAAAACGAATCTAGGCAAGAAGCAAAGAGCCTAGGAATTAGTTTAGGGTATATAATTTGTTTATTCATTTTTTTCTATATATATCACGGAAGTTCGATGTAACAAGCTACATCGAACTTCCGGTTATGTTATGGGAGTATTTGAATTGATTATAAGTCTCTTTCAAAAGAAGTCTAATGTAATATGAAATCCAAACTATTACCAAGCATAATATTTAACAACTCACTTGCACGAGGAACTACATCAAGATACGTAGCGATGTCGATATGTTGCTTAGGTGGCAATTTAATATTTTTTTGATTCATTATATAGGATTTTACTGTTACATATTTTTTATTGAGCAATCTAACCCGAATAAGTGGTATTGTCACATCATGGTCAGAAGTATTACTTATCCTGTA
Organism: Candidatus Tisiphia endosymbiont of Temnostethus pusillus; assembly: GCF_964264675.1. Taxonomy (NCBI): domain Bacteria; kingdom Pseudomonadati; phylum Pseudomonadota; class Alphaproteobacteria; order Rickettsiales; family Rickettsiaceae; genus Candidatus Tisiphia; species Candidatus Tisiphia endosymbiont of Temnostethus pusillus. The sequence continues at coordinate 215,961 of NZ_OZ183472.1, forward strand.
GGACACTTTAATTTGTCCCATTTCTTTATTTTGTTCAACATGTATATTTCTTATAGTTAATATATTATTATTCTCTTTATACAGAGCTGGTATATTAAACTTCTCGTGAAATAACATTAATAATAAGAAGACAATTAAACTAAGCCACAATAATATAGATAAAATATGCGATTGCTCAGGAATTTTAGTTGGTAATAAAGCCGGTAAGTTAGTACCTTTAGTTGAATATATTTTATTATTTTCATTAGTGCTAGCGTTTTTTGTGGTATTATCTGATATAATGGGAGGTTCTTGCTGATCAAGCTCTGCCTTTTGATACCATATATGGTGGCATTTTGAACATTTGACCTTCCTACCAGTCATACCTATTTGTTCTTTTGAAACTATAAAGGTAGTGTTACAATTTGGGCAAGCAATACTCATTTACGTGATCTAATTTGTATACTCAAATTTGAGTATATAGGTTGACTTAAAAATAAAGTAAATTATGATTTTTTTTACAATTTAGCAAGGATGTTATGCAAAAACATATTAATACTATAGAAGAATTTTGGCAAATACGCGATAAATTAACTCAAGATGCAGAAAAAACTAATTATGCCAAACAAATATTGAATAATATTATTGATGGTTTAAATCAAGGATTAATTAGGGTTTGTGAAAAAGAAGGGGCTGATTGGCGAGTTAATCTTTGGGTAAAAAAAGCAATTTTATTACATTTTATTGTAACTGATTCGCAAATCCATTCTGGTGATTGTATGAAATGGTATGATAAAATTGCTCCCAAATTTGCTACAAATCATAATGAAGAATTATTTAGAACCCATGGCTGTCGTATCGTTCCCGGAGCATTTATAAGAACGGGGACATATTTAGCTAAAAACGTTATTGTTATGCCTTCTTTTATTAATATAGGTGCATATATAGGAGAAGGAACAATGATTGATACTTGGGCCACCGTAGGATCATGTGCACAAATAGGAAGGAATTGTCATATTTCTGGCGGAACAGGTATTGGTGGGGTACTAGAGCCAATACAAGATACCCCGGTAATAATTGAAGATAATTGTTTTATAGGTGCAAGATCAGAAATAGCAGAAGGGGTTTTAGTAGAAGAAGGAAGTGTAATTAGTATGGGAGTATTTATTGGTGCATCTACCAAGATAGTAGATAGGGAAAGTGGAAAAATAATTTATGGTAGAGTTCCGGCCTACTCAGTTGTAGTACCAGGCAGCTTACCTGCTGATTCAGGAAAACCAAGTTTATATTGTGCAGTAATCGTTAAACAGGTGGATAAAGGAACTAGAAGTAAAGTATCCATAAATGATCTATTACGATGAAAATTTCCTATAACTGACCGCAAATATATGTTCATTAATGGCATTTCTGTGTTATTATATAGCTAACCTGAGCCATAGTAATGGTGATAACTTCGAGTCATCCCAGCGTATATACAATAAATATGAATACAATCAACAAAGTAAATCATTTAGCCATTATCATGGACGGTAATGCAAGGTGGGCTTTAGAAAAAGGCTTACCAAAATCTGAGGGACATAGAGCAGGTGCTAATAGAGTAAAGAAATTATTACCAGATTTTATAGAACTTAATATACCTTACGTGACACTTTATACTTTCTCATCAGAAAATTGGCGTAGGTCAAAGACTGAAGTGACATTTTTACTAAAATTATTACGTTATTATCTAAAAAATGAGACTACACTACTACACGAAAACGGAGTCAAAATAAAAGTTATCGGTAGATTGGATATGTTAGATAATATGTTACAAAAACAAATCCATGATGCTATAGAATTAACAAAACATAATAATAACATAACTCTTTGTATTGCTTTTAGTTACGGCGGGCGAGCAGAGATTGTTGACGCATGTCAGAAAATCATCAATTCTAGTAAAACACAAATTAGCGAGAATGAGTTTGGTAATTATCTATATGATCCAAGAATGCCTGATGTAGATTTGTTAATTCGTACTGGTGGTCTATGTAGAATCAGTAATTTTCTACTATGGCAAGCTGCCTATGCTGAACTATATTTTTTACCTAAATACTGGCCTGACTTTAACAAACAAGATATACTAGAAGCGTTAAACGATTATTCAAAAAGAAAAAGGAATTTTGGTGCTAGATAAGAGGTCTAATATAGTAGTAAGAATATTATCAGCCCTAGTAATAGGACCAGTATTTATTATAGCGATAATGTTCATTAAGTCATTATTTAATATAGTTATGTTATTAATTGCCATAATTATGTTATATGAATGGTATCAAATGACAAAATCGTCCTTTTTTCATATATTACTGGGTCTTGTTATCATTCCCATTCCCACTATATCTTTAATAATAATTGCTACTGAAGATAAAAATCGATGGCTATTATTACTATATTTCATTATAATATGGTCAGTTGATATATTTGCTATGATTGGTGGGAAGAATATAGGTGGACCTAAGTTGACCTCCAAGATTAGTCCTAACAAAACTTGGAGTGGATTAATCATAGGGGTATTAGCTAGTGGGCTTACGGCGTTTTTATTAAGTTTAGTACCTAGCTTTAACTTACCAACTGACTATTTATTAAACAAACGGCACTTAATTATAGCAGCTATTTGTTTAGCACTAATAGCACAAATGAGCGATTTATTTATTTCATATTTTAAGCGTAAATTTGCTATAAAAGATACTGGCACTATAATACCAGGTCATGGCGGTGTTTTAGACCGATTTGATAGCATAATTCTTACCGCCCCAATATTATTTTTTATTATTAAAATATTATGAATTATCAATATTTTATTGATTCAGTTAAAAATTCTAAAAAGATAATATTTAATGTTTTGCTATCTTTATTATTAGCTTATTTTATCTTCCATTCTATTTGTGGTAATAGAGGAATTATTGCTTATTTTACATTAAATCAACGACTCGAAAAAACCTATAGTGAACTAGAAACTTTAAGGGCAGAACGTGTTGAACTTGAACATAAAGTAACACTACTTAGACCGGAATCTCTAGATAGAGATATGCTTGACCAAGAAGCAAGAAGAGTTTTAGGAGTAGCATCGCCAAAAGAACAGGTTTTTACCATAAAATAATTTAGGAGGTTATTATTAGTATTATAGTTTTTCAGAATGATCTCCCGGAAGATTTTAATATTGCAGGAGACCTAGCAATCGATACAGAAACGATGGGATTAAACTTACATAGGGATAGGTTATGCCTTTTGCAACTGAGTAATGGAGATGGTAAGGCTTACTTAGTAAACTTTATTGACAAGAATTACGCAGCACCTAATTTAAAAAAACTATTGCTTGATAAGAATCGATGCAAAATATTTCACTATGCTAGATTTGATTTAGCAGCAATAAGAAAATATCTTGGAATAGATTTGGAGAACATATTCTGTACAAAGATATCTTCTAAACTAGTTAGAACCTATACTGATGCTCATGGTTTAAAAGACTTATGCCGTGAATTACTTTCAGTCCAAATTTCTAAACAACAACAATCTTCCTACTGGGGAAGGTTGGATCTTACAGCTGAACAAAAAGAATATGCTGCCAAAGATGTCCTTTACCTACATCAACTTCGTGCTACCTTGCAAGATATGTTACTGGCCGAAAATAGGTTAGATATTGCAAAACAAATTTTTAAGTTTTTACCTATTAGAGCCAACTTAGACCTAGCAGGATGGAACGATATTGATATTTTTATGCACTAAACTCTAGATGCTGTAAATAAAATATAGTTATTATTGACCTGAGTTCGATGTAACAAATTAATATACTCTTCTGCTCCTACGAATTGTTTTTTGAAAATATCATGGACTCGCAGGCGTAACTATACTATATGTATGCTACGCCTGCTCACCATTCATTTTCAAATCCAATTTTTCAAATCATTTGAGTATATTACATCGAATTCAGGTTAATTAAAAAAATAATATGTTAACTATCAATAAGTTTTTTTTCTTACCAATTAAATCACGTATTAACGTTGGTGATAATATAATTATTGGACTTAAAAGATTGGGAATAATCAATTTAAGAGATTTGTTATTTTACCGCCCTACTTCTTATCAAGTTAAAATAATTTCACCAAATTTATCTTCACTAAAAAATGGTCAGTTAATTCAAACTGAAATAACAATTGAAGAAGTGCTTGTGCCTAAGAACAAAAAACAGCCTTTGAAAATCTTAGGATACAATGAGACCGGCTCAATTCTGCTGATATTTTTTAATAGACCATCTTATTTTATTCTAAGTAAACTTACAATAGGCAGTAAACATACAATTAATGGTAAGGTACAAGTTTTCTCTAGCTTACCTCAAATAGTCCACCCAATATTTATTTTGGATCAAAAACTTACCAGCCCCCTAGAACCAATATATCCTTTGACCTATGGGATAATTAATAAGCAACTTTATTCCTATATAATAAAGGGGCTTGATTTGTTTGAGAAAGAGTGGTGCTGTATTCCTGAGAGTTTTCAAGAAGTAAAGGATTATACTAAATCATTATTAGAAGATTTAAAAACTTTACATTTATATCAGGTTAAAACTAAGCAATTAGAAGAATTACATACTCAAGCTTTAAGACGACTGGCAGAAAAGGAACTTTTTGCTAACCAAATTTCATTACAATATCTCCGCCAACAAACAAAATTAAAACAAGGCAATTCATTTGCAGGGTCTAGTCAGCTACAACAAGCAATACTTAAGACATTAGGCTTTGAACTCACACCTGACCAAAAGAACGTGATTGAGGAAATTGCAAAACATCAATTATCTCCTACAGAAATGATGTGCTTACTCCAAGGTGATGTTGGTTCTGGTAAAACCCTAGTAGCTTTATTGACAATGGTCACTGTATCATACCATAAATTTCAAGCTGCACTAATGGCCCCTACCGATTTATTAGCAAACCAGCATTACCAATTCTTCGTTAAAGCCTTAAGTGAAACTGGAATAAGACTTGGTTTACTTACTGGAAAAATATCTACCAAAGAACGAAACAAAGTTCTATCAAGCTTAGAAAATGGAGATATTGATATATTAATTGGCACTCATGCATTATTTCAAGAAAAAGTAAACTTTAAAAATTTAGGTTATATCGTCATTGATGAACAGCATAAATTTGGTGTACAACAACGGTTAGATTTAATTAATAAAGCCTCTCATCCCGATGTTTTGGTGATGACCGCAACCCCTATTCCTAGAAGTCTTACTTTGACCATGTTTGGAGATATGGATATTGCTAAATTAACAAGCAAACCAAAAAATCGACTACCAATTATTACTAGCATATTGCCAAAGACCAAGCTAAATGATGTAATCTCAGTTTTAGATAAAAAGCTAAAATTTGGAGAGAAAATTTACTGGATATGTCCCCTTATCGATCAAAATGATGAAGAGTTAACAACACAGGCAAAAAATACAGGATTAACCGACATCAACACTAGACTAGTTACCATTGAGAATGCCTACCCTAACATTACAGGTACTATACATGGTAAAATGAAAAATGAGCAAAAAGATATGATTATGCACCAATTTAAGAATGGTAATATTAAAATCTTGGTTGCTACAACTGTAATTGAAGTGGGTATCGATGTACCAGAAGCAACCTTAATAGTAATAGAAAATGCTGAACAGTTTGGTTTAGCTCAGTTACATCAGATAAGAGGTAGAGTTGGACGTGGAACTTTACAATCTCATTGTATTCTTCTATATGATCCTCAAAAATTAACTATGGTTGCAAAATCTAGATTTGAAGTGATGAGAAATAGCAATGATGGTTTTTATATAGCAGAGCAAGATCTGCTCCTAAGAGGTAGCGGAGAAATATTAGGAACAAAGCAAAGTGGTGAAATAAGATTCTTTTTCGCTGATCTAGCTAGAGATTTAGACCTTTTAACTAAAGCCAATAAATTAGCAGAAGAAGGTTCAAAAGATCATTCTGAACTCTCTCTACTTCAAATAAAATTATTTGCTAGAGTAGAGTTTAATGAATTGAACTAGCAGTTCAATCGTTATTCATTCTGAAGTTATATTTAGCAGAATATTCCCACATAGGATTCCAATAGGATTCCAATAATATTTTACTAGCTTCTATACTATCTACAATAATGCCAAATTGTTGTAATGATGTTGGGTAAAAATTATGACTACCAAAATAAAAAACTTTGTCATCTACTATCCAAAACTTATTATGGCTTCTTGCATTGGTATTGATAATATGATTATAACTTATATAAGCAAGATGGAGATGCTGTTTTAATTCTTGTGCGGCTATTTTACTCTCAACATGATAATTAGAAACTATTGTATTAAGTATATAATCATATAAATATTGTAAATCTACATGATCTGAGTAATTAAATCTGAATAAGTTGCTGGTCACTATATATGTATCTACTGCATTATTATGTATAGCATATGCTATTGCTTGAATAATATTACCATTAACAGTACTAATTGGTGGCAGTATTTTATTTAGCAGTGGATAATTACTCTCTTTAAAAAATAGGGCTTGTTGGCTAATTTTGATAGAGCGAGTAGCATTTTTTAGAGCAAATACCCTTGCAATTTCTGATTGATCAGCATCATCACCAATGCCAACTCCATTGTTCAATTTACTAATAAACATTGCCTGTACAGGTAATGAACTATTAACATTAAATTCGTTATTTAAGGAAATAGCTTTAGCACATTTTGTTGAAATATACCCCTTCTTATATGTATAACAATGGTTTACTGCTATAGCTCGATGATGTTGTACATATTTCCATAATATATTAGCATAAGTTGTTGCCCCATTTACAACAGGTCCAAATATTTTAATATTGGCATCATTAATTGGCTCTGCTTGAGTGTAATCCTGACCAAATAAATTTTCTCCACCAGTGATTAATATATTACCATCCACCGCAATAATTTTGCCATGATTCCAAGAGAGATCAAGAGAGATATCATGTTGTTTCTCCTGATTTCCACAATTGGATTTAAATGTACATGACCTAATATTAGCAATTGATATAATTAGTTTATTATTGGCTGGTAATTTAGAAATAATATTATTTAAATAGCTTTTCATCCATTCAGGTGGAACTTCTTTATACGTACCATATAATAAGCGTATAGTTATAAAATGAGGAGAATTAATGCTTTTTTTACCTAGTGTTATGACAGCATTTTGCAACATAGCAGTAAATGCTCCTGAACTAAAGTAATCTTTACCGAGAGTTGTAATATCTACAGATGTAGTGGCATTAATAATTGTGTTATACATAGTGTTTAACACATTATATGCATTTGTTAAACATAATGTTCTATTATCCAAAGTAAAATCAGCAGTTTTACAAGTACTGATTCCGCGACAATCTGATTGAGTACGGCATGTTGGGACAAAAAATTGTGCATCTATCACGTTATCTGCAACTGGCGTAAGCCCTTCTCCATATTCTTCTAAAGTAGCACCCCAAATATTTGGTGTTTGCAGTAACCAATTATTTGGTATTAAATAATTGGTTGAAGGTTTATTATAGGTAATATTGTTGTAACTTGGAGATGTTATCAATAAATGTTGATATATGCTATCAATTGACAATGGCTGTGCCAAAGCGGGTTTAATCGTAAATAATAAAATTAATAGTTTAATAATTAATATATTCTTCATAGTCATTTAAACATACAAATTTGAATAATAAGAATCCTAGCAGAAATGCTAATTGATATCTAGGGGGAATTTAAAAGTCGGTCTTGTAACATTACTAACATATAGTTATCTTGAAATCTATAAAATGGCATGTTATAATTTTACTTTCTGGTCTTAGTGATCGATATAAATTAATATATTATATGTTATAATTATGGCTAACGTTTTTTTTAATGGTCCTGCCGGTCGGATCGAAGGGCTTTATACTAAATCTAGTAATCCTAAAGCTCCGATTGCTTTATTATTACATCCACATCCGCTTTACGGTGGTACTATGAATAACAAAGTGATTTACAATATATATAAATCATTAGTAGCTAATGGGTTTACAGTACTCAGAATTAATTTTAGGGGCGTTGGACGTTCCCAGGGAGAGTTTGATAATGGTATTGGCGAAATGACTGACGCGGCAACAGCACTTGATTGGCTGCAACTTAACAACCCTACTAGCAGTCTAAATTTGATAGCGGGGTTTTCTTTTGGAGCATGGATAGCCATGCAACTAATCATGAGAAGACCAGAGATTAATAATTTTATTGCGATATCTCCGCCAGTGAATAAATATGATTTTTCGTTCTTGTCTCAATGTCCTATTTCTGGCTTTGTAATACAAGGTGACAATGATAGTATTGTACCCGAAGAATCAGTGCTTGAATTAGTAGATAAATTATCTAAGCAAAAACATATAACTGTCGATTATAAGATTATCCAAGGAGCCGATCATTTTTTTCGGAACAAACTTGGTGAATTTACCCAAGCAATTAATGATTACTTACAATTAAGGTTATTGAATCATCAGGTTACGCATTTAAAGAAGGATTTTTTTACTGAAGAAAATTTAGCAAACAAACCGCTACAAAAAGTTTTCTTAGATTAACTGCAATTAACAATTAATTATAAAGAGTTAGATTTTTATGGCAACAAACCAAGAAGAAATTAAACAATCTTTACATACCCAATTATTTACAACTTTAATAAAACTTACAGAGTCAAATGGTAAAGATCAAGTTGTAAATGATAGAATCTCTAAAAAATGTGAAGAACTTGCTAGTAGTGTAATAGCACTCGCTCAAGAGCCATCAGACTCTAATATTGATTTGTATAAAAAGAAAATGCAGAAACTTACACATTCTAAATACATTGTAAGTGAAATATTAAAGGTAATAAAAGAAGCATTTCCTGGAGATCAAAATCAAGTACTAAGAGAGCTAATAGATATTCCGCTTATAGATGTGTTAGCTAAAGAAAACAAACCAGCACGTCCAAAAAAGCTAGAAGAATCCAAAAAAGATCCGCTTGAAACTATGCTACGAGATAGAATAACGGTTAAAAATACAGAATTTATAAAAAAAGGTAATAAGCAAGCTGGTGTATCTGCTGGATATATTGCTAAGGAAACCGCAACTGGTAATACTTTCATGTTAAAACGTTTCTATAAACAGCATAGGAGTTGTTTAGATCTACAGGGAGAAAAACAGCAACAGCAAGCTTTAGCAGATCGGGATGATGGTGTGCGGGAGTTAATCGGTTCTTCTATGTATCAGTTTTTATTATATGATCGCACCCCTAAAGAGGCATTAGTAGTATCTGATCAGGTCAATTCACCATCAATTGCTATACGTTCTAAATTTTTTAATAACGTGGTGCAGCTTGCAGAGTTTGCTAGGGGTACTTATACTACTAGCGTTGGAGCAAATAATAAAAACTTAAAAAAATTAGACGGTTTGGAAAAAGTCATTGCTGCTTGTCATATGTTAGGAGAATTGGATTATCATGCCGGTAATTTGATGGTGCAGGATGGGAAGACTGTAACTAAAATAGATCACGGTAGATCTTTTGAAATGTTTCACCAAGATTTTGGTGCTATGATTGAGGCAACACATAAAATGTTTTCAGAGAATGCAGTTAACTATACTGAAGCTATTAAGGCAGGTAATTTATCGTTTAACATTGAAAAATATAGTAAAGCATTAGCACAAATGACCAATCAGTTAAATGATCAGCAAATAGATGCTATAATTGATCAAAAAGTTGATGAGTTGAAAAAACATGGGTTCTCTCCAGAAGGTCTCATTGTAGCAGCTAGATTTGAAGGTAATAAATTTGAATTAAAGCAAATTAATGATTTTAATGAATTAAGTATATTTTATAAAGAGCATATCAAGGAAAATCTCAATAATATGAAAGAGATAGCAAGAGCAGCAGACACAGTAGCTAAATTTAGTAATGTACCTCCTGAATTTAAAAACGGTCAGTGGTTAGAAACTTTTGCTAAATCTCCTATTAAAGACCCAGTAGCCTATGCAGCTCACCATAATATTGAAATTGAAGGAAAAAGTGCTTTACAGTGGGCTAGCGAACATGATTATCAAATTAAAGTGCCTGCTCAACCTGTAACAACAACTGTTCAAGAACAACAATGGCAAAAGAGTCAAGATGGTAAATGGCAAGAGGTAGAAGTCTCAATGCCGAAGGTTCAAAAAAGTGTAACAAGTTTGAATCCAACAGAATATGTTGCAGATATAGACAAACGTCTTGAATCTTTTGGAAAGAAAGTTGAGGATTTCATAAAAGAAACAGTAACAGCAAGTAAAAAGATTACTATAGAAAAACTAGAAAGGTTTTACGACAAATTATTAACCCATCTAAACAAAGAAAAACACCTTACTGATGAGGATGTTAAGGCAATACAGAACGATCTGCGTTATAAAGAGAATATTGTAGCAACAGCTCACTTAATGGAAATGACGATCCCTAATTTAACTGTTGCAGATAAGATGCGTTATAAGGTAGCAAATTTTTGTGAGAAAATAGGACTCTCTAGTTTATCGAAGCATTTGATGCATAAAATTACTCCTGAAAAATTGGCTAAGATAGATGACACAGAAAAGGTTGTAGCTGAAAGCCTAAAAATTAAAGAAATATTGTTAGAACCCAAAGTAAAACTTGTAACGGTAAAATCTACACCAAAAGCTAGAATGGCTAAAGTAAGATAAACAAAAGACCTTGCAGGGTATACTCAGATAGAAAATCAAGAATTGTGTTATCATCTTCAGGGATCGTAGGTCAGAGCTATCGAAAGTTCGAAGAGGAAGAGGTTTTAGAGTTCATCATGGCAGTTTAAAAGTTATAGAAAAATAACCAAGGTCATTGCGAGGAGGAGGCGATGGAATCGCCAACGCGGCAATCTTGTGAAATAGGGACAAGTATTATACTCAATTAACCTGAAGAGTTGGCAAAATGATTAAAAGTTATAGTCTGAAATTGGTCAGTTATAAGAGTAAGCAAATTACCTTTGTATTTATCAATATTAGCAAAAAATCTATCTATAGCTTCTGAGAATTGAGCAAAATTATGGTAAAATTTATTATTTGTTACAATTCTATGCATAAATTTCCATAATCGTTCAATCGGATTAAGATTAGGGCTATAGGAAGGTAAAAATACTAATTCTATTTTGCTATTTACTAGATACTCCTTTACTTTCTTTGACTTATGATACCCAGCATTATCACAAATCAAATATATCTTCTCTTTATTAGGATTTTCTGCTTCTAATTTTTGTAGAAAATTGATTATATAATCACCGTTTACTTTAGGATTATCTGTGCTAACTAATTGCAAATCAGATAAATTAATTGCTCCTATTAAATGCTTCCTTTTCCAGCCACTAAATGTTGGTAAAGTTTTATTTTGATTCTTTCTGATCCAACCATAACGGGCTTTTGTTTGATACTGAGGATGAACGCTATCCATAAAATATATAGCTTCTTTAGCCTTGAGATTACCTTTTAACAAACTATATTCTAGCTTAAATAGTTCTTGCTTATCTATATCAAGCTTGCCGGGTACGATCTTTGGCTTCTTATATACAAAGCCTAATCTGATTAATAGTTTTGTTACTCCTGCTATTGTATAGGTAACACCGTATTTTTCTTCTATGTAATTGCTGATATCTTTGGCATAAACATAATTACATATTTCTAAATGCTCTATTAACTCTTTCTCTTCTAGCTCACTTAGCTTACTTGCACTAACACCGGTAGCTGTCTCTAATTTATTAAATTTTTGATAATCTCTTACATGCTTTCTTATAGCTTCTTCACTTAACAGCAATGCTTCTGCTATTTCTCCATAGCTCCAACCTTTATCATACAGCAAAACTGCCTTAATTCGGTCACATACTCTCCTATCTCGTTCATTACCATGACTTGACTTCAGTACCGTTCTTTGTTCAGATGTTAAAATATTTCCCATTATCATATTCTAGCTTCTTTCTTCTCTTCCTTCAACTCTTCATTTACGAGCAGTATATATATAAGAACTTAATTTTCTGGCAATAATATTTCTCTCTTACCAGTATGGTTAGGAGGAGATATTACCCCATTTTGTTCCATTTTTTCAACAAGAGTAGCCGCTCTATTATAGCCAATTCGTAAACATCTTTGTATATAACTAATTGATACTTTTCGTTCTAATTGTACGATTTGTACTGCTCTTTTATATAAAGTTTCATCACTGCTTGAATCATCTCCTAGACTTTCGGCATTTACTTCATCATCATCTAATTGCTGAGTCACTGCTGAAAGATATTCAGGTACTCCTGTTGATCTTAAATATTGGGTTACTTTTTCTACCTCTTTATCATCAACAAATGGACCATGAACCCTGGTAATCTTGGATGAATTACCCATATAAAGCATATCTCCCATACCAAGTAATTGCTCAGAACCTTGTTCACCAAGAATAGTCCTACTATCAATCTTAGAAGTTACTTTAAAACTGATACGGCTCGGGAAATTAGCTTTGATTACCCCAGTAATAACGTCAACAGAAGGTCTTTGGGTTGCCATGATAATATGAATACCTGCTGCTCTTGCCATTTGAGCTAGACGCTGTATTGACAATTCAATGTCTTTGCCAGCTACCAACATTAAATCAGCCATTTCATCAACAATTACTACAATGAATGGTAATTTTTCCATATTCATTTCAATTGTCTCATAAATAGGTTTACCGGTTTCTGGATCAAATCCTGTTTGGACAAAGCGTTCTAATATTTTACCGCTTGACGCAGCCTCCAAAATTTTAGCATTATAACCTGCTATATTTCTGACCCCAATATTTGACATTGCTCTATAACGATTTTCCATCTCTTTTACTGCCCATTTCAGGGCTACCACGGCTTTACTTGGTTCGGTAACCACTGGGGTCAAAAGATGTGGTATGCCATCATAGGTTGATAGTTCAAGCATTTTGGGATCGATCATTATTAAACGGCATTCCTCCGGGGTATAGCGGTAAAGTAGGGAAATTATCATAGCATTAATTGCCACTGATTTACCGGAGCCTGTCGTACCAGCAACTAACAAATGGGGCATTTTTGCTAAATCGGCAACAAAAGGTTTGCCAGCGAGATCCTTTCCTAGAATCAATGGTAGCATAATACTGCTATCTTGATATTCCGGTGTTTCAATTAATTCTCTTAGACAAAAGAAAGCTCTTTGTTTATTGGGTAATTCAATACCTAAAACGTTTCTACCTGGTATTACAGCTATTCTAGTTGATATCGCAGATAAAGACCTAGCAATGTCATCTGATAAACCGATAATCCTAGAAGATTTAGTACCTGCAGCTGGCTCAAATTCATATAACGTTACCACTGGACCTTGGCTAATATTAATTACCTGACCTTTAACACCAAAATCATTCAGAACAGTTAACAGCGTTTGGGCATTATGTTGTAATTCTGATGCAGTTTCTACTTTTATATTTTGACTGTCAGCTTGTTTTAATAATTCGATAGGGGGCAAGTATGGTAATTCGCCATTTTCTTTTTTGAATGGAGATTGTTGTTTTGAACAATGGGAGTGTATGTCATTATTTTTTTCTTGTAATGCATCTATTTTATGAGCATACGTTGCTTCTTCTTGATTAATAAAAGGAGTCTTTTTTGTCAGAACTGGTTTAGTTGAGTTGCTATTTGTTGATATTGTAGGTAAAAGTATAAATTTTTTATAAGGTATTAGTTTGAATAATTTAATTATAGCGATCCCAAAAACTGAAAATTTTATTTCAGTTAATAAAAATAATAAAATAAATGTAGTAATAATTAAAACGTAATCGGCTCTAGCGTCCAATTGCTTGATTATTGGATAAATAATAGTACCTGTTGTCCCACCTGCACCTGCCGGTAAATAATTAATTTTTATATTAGTGCAGACTATCGATAATGATATAATTGACAGCAGCATCACAATTATCCTGACGGTAGCCCATTTCTTCTTTAAATGCCATACACTCAGAGACCAAAAAATACAACAAATTGGTAAAATAAAGGACGCTATACCAAAAAACTGGTAAAAAATATCTGCCAAATAAGCACCGAAATGACCTAATAAATTGCTAGGATATTTGTCTGTGACAGAATTAAAGGAAGGATCATTTGGATTATAAGTCACTAGTAATAGAGCAGTAGAACAGCCCACCAGCATTAATAAAGCAGACTGCACTCTATTATTAGTAAAAATCCTGTTTATGTAATATAGCACAAAAGTTGCCTAAAAAAATGAACCACTTCGGTCGTTGCCTAAGATCCTCAAAGAACCTGTATGTAAGGTGGAATCCATATATCTGTATAATAGATTCAGACAGGGACGGTTTCCTAATAATAAAAATTATAGTCCCGGGGCAATACGTTAAGCTCACGAACCAAGCAGCCCATTACATTTCAAACATTGATGTTTCATACACGGGATTATATAATATCACTTTCCAATCTTTCTTGCAAGGTCTTCTAAATATCCCGCTATAGTACTTAACGTTTCTGCAAATCTTTCTTCTTCGGGAAGTATATCAGCACCATCAATTTTAGCAATTTTGTTAGTCAAGTTTTGCACTTGTTCTTGTAAACTCAATGCAGACATAACTAATAATAGTTCAAATGATGCTGATGGGTTAACTTTTTTTATCTGAGCAATATTTTCATTTAATTTGGCTGCAAGATTGTATAATTCTTCTCTTGATCCTTCACTACATGCGAGTTGGAAAGTTTTGCTACCAAGTGTTATTGTTACTATAGACATCTTTATGTATTTTTATGTTTTATTGCTTCAAGTTCAGCAATATATATGGCTATTTGCTCAAGTATTTTTGCATAATTATCCCTGAGCTGTTTATTTTCATCCTGCAGTTTATTGATTTCTTCATGCTGTCTAGCGATATTTGATAAGAGACCTTCAAGACCTTGATCCACTTCTTGCATTAACTTAAGTAATAAATCATTAGTTATTTTCATTCAGATTATAATATTAAGTGATAAATTATTGGAATTATTATTAATATTAAAACAGAAATAATAATTAGTTGTTTTTTCCATTTATAGTCCAATATCATTGGATCTGACCTATTTCTGAGGTCAATATCTTTTGAAGATTCCTGATTGTCTTTTTCACTGAGATTTACATCTATCCCTAAATAGTTTGAGTATAATTTAAGATAACCTTTTACATAAACTTCCGCTGGCATCGAACTAAAATCCTCCTCTTCAAGAGCTACCAAATATTGCTTCCTAATCTTCAAATAGCTAGATATTTCTTCAAGAGTTTTACCAGATTCTATTCTCGCTTGTTTTAGGGATGACGACATAACGCATTACTCAAGCTTACGCAAAAAAGTTTCAAATTTTTTGTTTGCTAAAATTAAAATATTTAAGTCAATAGTTTCTTGCAATCTAATTCCTTTTATAAAATCTAAAAAAATACATGCGGCATCTATATTATTATCAATCCATAACTCTAAATCAATATTTAATTTAGAGTTGTTAATTATTTTAGCCAATAATTGTCTTTGTTTATCATATAAGTCATCTTTTAATGATTGAATTGATAATCTATTCCAGTAGGAATCATTTAGTTGTTTATCACAAGATTTACGAAGCCAATCAATACTAAATTTATTACCAGTAGTGAAATATAAATTAGCAACATCATTATTTTTAGCTTTTGTCTTTTTTGCAATATATATTATATCAAAGACAGACACTAGGCTGTCAAGAGTTGCAATCCTGCGAGCTACTTCATCTGTCACTCCTGATAAAGTATATTGCTTAACTTTATTATCGAATTTGTTTTTTGCTTCTCCTAAAAGAAGATTACCAACCACTTTACTAAGCATTCTAGCTGGTTCATAAAATTCATCAATGGTATTGCTAATATTGATAGGATGTTTTATATGCTTTAGAAACCAAGAGATACCTCTACGCATAATTTTAGCAAGCTCAGTGAACATGTCAATTTTAACTTTATGATCTATATTACTTGCTAGAGATTCTACTATAGCCCATAGATTATCTAAATCAAAAATTTCACAGATAATAGTATACGAACGAACTATATCACAAAGAGCAGCCTGAGTTTCACGTTTTATAAGATTAAGTGATGGTCCGCCTAATTGATTAACAATTTTATTTGTTACAACGGTTCGAATAATTTCATGTTTAAGCGGATGAGCTAAAATTTCCTCACGGAATTTTTCTTGCATTAGTTTTGGAAAATAATTAATCAGATAAGATTCAAAATACTTATCTTTTGAAAATGTTGCTGTTATTAAATCATGATAGACTGAGCGTTTACTATAAGAAAGTAATACACAAAGCTCGGGACGGGTCATATTTTCCTTATTAACTGCCCTTTTACTGAGTTCTTCCTGAGTTGGTAAGAACTCAACAGTTCTATTAATTAATTTTTCTTCTTCTAAAGTATCAATAAATTGGCTAAATACTCCGATAGTTGAAGTACTAGATAATTGCATTATATCAAGTGCCTGAGTTTGTTTATAGTTATCAACTAGAACCAGTTCCTCGACGTGTTTTGTCATAGTAAATAAGAACTTATTACGTTCTTCTAAACTAATCTTATTAGAGGACATAGCCTGATTAAGAGCAATTTTGATATTTACCTCATGATCCGAACAGTCAACACCAGCTGAATTATCAATGAAATCAGTATTTATTCTCCCGCCTAGCTTGCTATATTCTATTCTACCTTGTTGTGATACGCCAATATTTCCTCCTTCTCCTATTACTTTAGCTCTGATATCTTTACCATTGACTCTAAGATTATCATTTGCCTTATCGCCTATCTCTAAGTGACTTTCTGTTGAAGCTTTTATATAGGTTCCTATACCGCCATTCCAAAGCAAATCAACTTCTGCTTGTAGGATAGCTCTAATCAGATGTTCAGGAGATGATTCGTTAATGTTTATCTTTAGCAATAACTTGGCTTCTAGGGATAATGATATAGACTTACTGCTTCTTTCAAAAACTCCGCCACCTTTTGAAATTAATTGTTGATTATAGTCAGACCAATTTGATGTAGGTAACTTGAATAGTCGCATACGTTCATTGAAACTAATAATTGGATCAGGTTGTGGGTCAATAAATATATGTTTATGATTAAATGCCGCAACAAGTTTTATGGTATTAGACCTAAGCATGCCATTACCAAAAACATCCCCAGACATATCGCCAATACCAACAACAGTAATAGGATCTTTTTGTACATCAATACCCATAGCATGGAAATGGCTTGCTACAGAAATCCAAGCTCCTTTTGAGGTAATAGCCATTTTCTTATGATCATAACCTACTGATCCACCGGAAGCAAAAGCATCGCCTAACCAAAAATTATATTCAGCCGATACACTATTTGCATAATCCGAGAACGTTGCCGTACCTTTATCGGCTGCAACCACGAGATATGGATCTTCTTGGTCGTAGATAATAGTATTTTTTGGCTGAATAACTTTACCATCAACTATATTGTCAGTAATATCAAGTAATCCACGGAGAAAATTTTTATAACACTGCACCACTCTTGCCATATATTCTTGGCGAGTCATATTATCATCAGTGAAATTAACGAAAAATCCACCTTTTGAGCCAACAGGTACAATAACTGAATTTTTGGTCATTTGGGCTTTCATTAGTCCTAATACTTCTACTCTATAATCCTCACCTCTGTCAGACCATCTAATACCTCCGCGAGCGACGACGCCCCCTCGTAAATGGATAGCTTCAAAATCATTATCGTAAACAAATATTTCGGCAAATGGTACTGGCAAAGGCAAGTGAGGAACTTTTTGCGAGTCAAATTTAAAAGAAAAATAATTTTTACTGACTGTACTATGCTTGTTAGCTGAACTGTTTAAGTCATTAGAGCTAGGCTGATAACAGTTAGTTCTTGTAATAGCTTCAATAATATCAAACATTTGTCTTAGAACCTTATCCTCACTACTGCTAGTAATTGTGGTAAGATAGTTAAAAATATTATCTTTTATAGTTTTTGCACGTGCATCTGAGCAATTTGCGGGATTAAATTTAGTATCAAACAAATCAACCAACATTTTAGTATATAAAAAATGCTTTATTAAGGTCAACTGAACGTAGCCCTTGCCATAGACAAAGCCGGTTTGATGTAAATATCTAGTTAATGCTTTAACCAACTTAACTTGCCACCAATTAAAGCCCGATAACACTATTAATTTGCTTAAAGAATCATTAGCCAAAAGTCCAAGATATATCTTATCTAGAGCCTCTTCTACGTTTGCTTTAAGTAAATCAATATTGCTTTCAATAGTTATCAATGTTTCGAGAGTGAACTCATATATCCAACTTTCTTCAATATCTCCTGCTCCTTTTATGGTAAAGCTTTGTTCATCTATAGCTTTGAATCCCAAATTTTCTATAGATGGTAATAAGTCTGAAAGAGCTAATTTAGGTGTTGGGCTGTAAATTTTTAGCTGGAACTCTTTATTATTTATAGCAATTAAATTAAATATCGGTTTGCGATAAATACTAGCTTCCTTTAAATAGTCAATATCTATTAAAGCTGTTTGTCCATTAAATTTTTCTCTATAGTCGATAGGAAAAATTGGGTCAAAAAGCTTAAAATTTACTCCCCCTTGGTATTCACCAAATTCTTTACATAACTTTTGGTAAAAATCCTCACTCCAACGAGTGGAGAGCTTATCTAATTCTTGCTCTATTAGTTCAACATCAAAATCAATATTCTTTTTACCCTGTAGCTCCAACGTAATAAATAAATATGAAAAATTTTCTACCACTTCTGCAGTATAATCTAAAAGTATTAGACCACTAAGTATATTTGATAAATAATAATTTATGCTACTATGTACTTCTAGTGTCAAACGATCTCTTGGTAAAAATATTATGACATTAATAAACGAACCAGACCAATCTTGCTGAATAAATAATTTGAGTTTTTTACTCGTTATCCCTGAGAATACGTGTAAGCACATACAGTATAGATCACCTTCATCAATTTGTATCAAAGCTTCTTTAGGCAGAGATTGAATTATATTTTTAAGTTTCTTGGTATTATATCCACCAATCGGGAAAGCGGCTTTATCTACAACAAATTTTAGTTTTTGTCTCAGTATGGGAATATCAGTAACTAATTGATAATACATTGCAGAGCTATATAAGCCAAAAATTATACTACCTGAATGATATTTTTTTTCCTGATCAATTTTCTTAATTAAAATATAATCTACTAAGTTACTTCTATGTACTTTTGATAAGATATTAATTTTACCTAAAATAATTAGTTTATTTTCATGTAATGAATTTGCTGAACGTTCTATAATATCAAGCACTTCACCACTATTTTGCCATATCTTTTTAATACCATCTTCCAATGAAAAATTTTTAGAAGTTAGATCAAAGTTAATCATACCTAGAAAAGTAAAATTATCATCTTTTAACCAATCTAAGAAATTTATAGATTCATGATAATCTAAATGATTCTCATTATATAATTGCTGATTATTTTGGATATCGTTTGAAATTAACGTCACTCTGTTTAAGATTTTAGACCATACATTATAAGTAGTATCTACCTGATCTAGAACTTCATTTAAAGTCATTTCCAAAGAGCTAATATCTTTTTGATCAAAACTTCCTAGTATAGTGATATGGACTAAAGATTCCTCTCTATCTTTCTTTATATCCAATATTTCTTGTAAGTTACCATCATTGTTCCTTACACAAGCTATAATAGGATGAAGTAAAAATTTAGCTTTTAAATTTAGACTTGTTAATAAACAAATGATCGAATCAACTATAAATGATTTGTTATCATTCAGTAGCAAAATATTAATTGCAGGATCATTTTCAATTACTGTACTGACAATCTGCAACTTTCTTTTATCAGGCTGTTTTTCTTGAAAGAACTGAAAGGCCTTATTTGTAAACTCATCAAATAATTCTAGTCTATCTCTAAATCTATAGTCTACAGGGATATAAGCTAGAAATTTCTGTACAAACTTACTATAAAGAGGGGTGCTATAAAATGGATTCCCATTTTTTACTGTACTCAGTGATAAAATTTCTGATTTATAATTAGGAACTTGACAGGTAAGCTTACTCAAAGCTAAAGATGTCTTTTCTGTTGTCATAGCTGTTACCAAACTTTATAATTGTTTCAATAGATTACCAAGTAGGCAACAAGTGTTTAAATAGCTTAAATTAGGAATAATATCACAGTATACTCGATGTCATATATGGACAAAGTTCATGCAATCATTCCTACTTCCCTTAATGTCATTCCTGAGCAGGCAGGGATATAGATTTCCGCTGCAGCTCGAATGACATTAAGTAATATAGTCCCCTGTCAAAGCGGAAATGACATCTTTGTGTAGAATTTAAGTTGTTTAATTCTTGTCTACTTGCTATTGATTATAATTAAATAAATTACTTAAGCAAGAGGATCACTACTATTGTGGAAACTATTTTCGCTCAAAGCTCTAAACTAGGAAAAGCTGGTGTTGCAGTCTTTCGTATCTCTGGACCTAAAAGCCTATTTGCCTTAAAACATTTGCTTAATAATAATATAGAGTTTGTTCCAAGAATTATGTACTGTAAAAAACTCATAAATCCTAAGAATCAAGAATTAATTGATGATGCGGTGGTAGTATACTTCCAAGCTCCAGCTAGCTTTACTGGAGAAGATGTAGTAGAAATATATACACATGGCAGTATAGCAATTGCTGCCATGCTAACTGAAACATTGTTAACCATCGATGGTTTAAGAATGGCAGAGCCTGGAGAGTTTACCCGTAGGGCGTTTTTAAATGGCAAATTTGATTTAACTGCAGCAGAAGGTATTGCTGATTTAATTGAAGCAGAAACTGTTTGGCAACATAGGCAGGCGGTTAAACAAGTTGGCGGAGGACTTGAAGAACTTTACAATGGGTGGAGACAAACTTTACTGACCATCATCGGTTTCCTAGAAGCTTATATTGATTTCCCCGATGAAGATATTCCACAAGAAATATTAAATAGAGTTATGACTCTTAGTGGTGAACTTAAATATGCTATAATAAAACACCTTAACGATAATAGACGGGGGGAGCTGCTTCGAACCGGTATTAAATTGACTATTTTAGGAACTCCTAATGTTGGTAAATCTAGCTTACTTAATTTCTTGATGCAAAGAGACGTTGCTATTGTATCAAACATTGAAGGTACAACTCGTGATATAATTGAGGGGCATCTAGATATAGGAGGATACCCAATTATATTACAAGACACGGCTGGTATAAGGTCTAGTAATGATCTAATAGAGCTAGAAGGTATCAAACGTGCAATTGAGTCAGCAAAAATGGCTGATATCAAAATAATTATGCTTGATGCTATAAAGTTAAGCAACTCACCCTCATATTTTGAGGAGATGGCTGATATTATAGATTTAATAGATGATAATAGCATAATGCTGGTCAATAAAATTGATCTTTTGGATAAAAGTTTGGGGCATTGTCATCCTGTTTCAGTGCGGGATATAGATCCTCGCCTACGCGGGAATGACATCATGGAAGATAGGTTGCTGCCATTAAACAAAAATTATTTAAAAATCTCTATAAAAGAAAAAATAGGACTGGATATTTTATTAAAGGAAATCGAAAATATTGCTCATAATATAGCAGGTTTAACCGAATCGCCGCATATTACTAGACAACGTCAACGAACCTGTATAGAAAAAGCGTTGGAATATTTAGAAAATTTTAATATTGAAAATGACTTAGTGCTAGCCACAGAAGATGTTAGAATGGCTATCAGAAGTTTAAGTAATGTTACTGGTAAGATTAGTGTTGAAGAAGTTTTAGGAGAGATATTTAGTAATTTTTGTATAGGTAAATGATCAATGATTCAGAAAAAAACACAAGAAGTATTAGAGCTAATAGATAAATGGCAAAAATATCTGAAATTACAAAAAAATTGTTCAGAACATACCATAATTTCTTATAAGAATGATTTAGAACATTTTCTGAATTTTATGACTCACTATAATTCTGAAATCATAACCATTAGTTCTATAAGGCAAGTTGACATAAGATTAGTACGGAGCTGGCTTTCTAAAAGGCAACAAGATAATTACCTAACAGCTTCTAACTCTAGAAGTTTGTCTGCTATAAAGAATTTTTATAAATATCTAGAGAAGACTGCTAATATCACTTGCCATGCAATTTTCTCCGTCAAAAATCCTAGGAAAGCTAAAATATTACCGAAATCTTTATCGCAGTCAGATGCTCAATTATCCATTGAACATATTGATGATTTCGCTGATTTAGAATGGGTGGAGTTAAGAAATAAAGCCCTTTTAGTGCTTATTTATGCTGCTGGGCTTAGAATATCCGAAGCATTATCTATGACTACATCTCATTTACAAAACTTAGATTTTATAAAAATAACAGGGAAGGGTAAAAAAGAACGGATAATACCATGGACACCAGTTGCTAGAAATTTAATAGAACAATATTTAAGTAAATTACCTTATAGTATAGATGAAAAAGATCCGATATTTCGAGGTAAAATGGGTAAAAAATTACAAGCTCCAGTATTTAATCGTGAACTGATAAAATTACGTCGCTTCTATGGATTATCAGAACATTTATCAGCTCATTCCTTTAGACATAGTTTTGCCACGCACTTACTTGAGAATGGAGCAGAGTTAAGGTCTATTCAGGAATTACTTGGGCATAAAAGTTTGTCAACTACCCAGCGTTATACTAAAATTAGTCTAAAACATTTGGAAAATATTTATAATAATGCTCACCCAATATCAAAATCTAAAGGGGAAGTATTATAATCTTCTTGCCATGCTTTTTAATTATAGGTTATATTATCCCATGTTTGAATATGAGAAGCCTGTATGTCTAAAATTATTTTACTAAAAGGGTATAAACCTTCCAATGATGAAGAATATATGAATCCTCAACAGTTAGAATATTTTAGACAAAAACTCCTTGAGTGGAAAAGTTCTTTACTAGAGGAATCACGAGAAACCTTAACCCATCTCAAGGAAGAAAATTGGAATGAGCCGGATTTAAATGATCGTGCGTCAATTGAAACGGATACAGCAATTGAACTTAGGACAAGAGATAGGTATCGTAAGCTTCTTGATAAAATCGAAGAAGCTTTGGTAAGGATAGAAAAAAATGAATATGGTTATTGTGAAGAAACTGGAGAGCCAATTGGCTTAAAACGTCTAGAGGCAAGACCAGTTGCAACTTTGTGTATTGAAGCACAAGAGCGACATGAGAGTTATGAGAAACAGCATATAGATATTTAACCCCAATTTCGGATTAATTTCATTAATCCGAAATTGGAATGAGAAAGTAAACAATCAGGCTTAAAGCGGTTTGACGCCTGATTGTTAAATATTTCATTTGCTAATAATCTTATTTTTATACCAATAAAAATAAGATTATTAGCGATAATAGATTAAAATGCATTCGTAGAAGCGTTTCAAGAATGCATTTTTCTGATATTTTAGCTAGTTTTGGATTAAAATTAAAAATTTTAATCCAAAACTGAGGTTATTTAGGTTCTAATAGTTAAATAGGTGCATATATGGCATGTACAGAGAAAACAAAAAATAAACTAATTATTTTTTTTGATAGGTATATGATACTTGCTGGTACAATGGGACAATATTTGTTTTATACTCAGGCCTATAAAATTTTTACTACTAAGAGTGCAGATGATTTATCTCTTGATGGTTTTCTTGTGATAATTATTGTTACTTTGAGTTGGTTAATTTATGGTATAATCCACCATAACATTACAATCATTGTTGCTCAAATAGTTGGATTAGTAGGAATGATAATGGTGGTGATTGGTATATTGCTTTATGCTTCTTGAACTCGGTCTTGGGATAAATTAAGGACGATAAACAGTTGAACAACCGTTATTTTACTCTTGACTATTTTCCAGCTTACTTTATTATGACCAACAGTTTATTTTATAAATAATACAAAAAGGTCTGATAGTTGTGGCTAAAAAAAATAAGAATGTTTTGGTAAGACTTGTTAGTACAGCTGGTACAGGGTATTTTTTGGTAAAGAAACGCAACCCTAAAACTCAAACTGAGAAGTTATCATTTAAGAAATATGATCCTGTAGTCAGGAAGCATGTTCCTTTTAAAGAAGAAAAGATTAAATAGTGAAATAGAGGTATATGGCAACAAAAATTCGTTTGGCAAGAGGTGGAGCAAAGAAGCGTCCTCATTATAGAGTAGTTGTAGCTAATGCAACAGCTCCTAGGGATGGTGATTTTCTGGAGAAAGTAGGTACTTATGACCCAATGCTTGTCAGAGGTGATGTAAATCGTGTGGTTCTAAAATCTGATCGTATAGAATATTGGTTAAGTACGGGGGCTCAGCCTACAGATCGTGTTGCTAGGTTTATTGAGGAAGCCGGTATATTACTTCCGGCATCAATCAAAAAGAAAATGGAAGTTAAAATTAAGAATCGTAAAATAAAACCTCCTAAGAAAGAGTCAAAAAAAGCTTAAGGTGGATAAAAATATGTTCCCCGTGAGGGGGGATGTCATTCGAGCTGCGGCAGGAATCTAAAACACCCAAATCGATGTCATTTTCGTGTAGGCGGGAATCCATAATATCTAATAACCTTTGTAGGCTGTTTTTTGGATTTCAGCTTGTGCGAAGATGACAACAACCTTAATAGGTGCTTGACTTTAGAGCTTTTTCTTATTTGCCGGATTAGCTCAGTGGTAGAGCAACCGCCTTGTAAGCGGTAGGTCGTCAGTTCAAATCCGACATCCGGCACCAGCTATTTAATAATTATGTTTACAATACATAAGACAATTCCTTATAGATTTATTAGTTACTTAAAGCTCTATAAATTAGATCTAGCAATTGTTATGTTGGCCTTATTATGTGTGTCAATTTCGTTGCTAGCAATAGGTAGTAGTTTTAGACAGTTAATTGATAATGGTTTAAATACACATTATCTGCAGTCAATTGATCAATCGATATTATATATTACTATTTTAATAGTAATTTTTAGTATAGGTAGTTTTTTCCGTTCTTATTTCATTAATAATATTGCTGAAAAAATTGTGAGTACAATTAGGCAAGAAGCTTACAGTAATATAATTAATTTTGATATTGCTTGTTTTGAAGAGCTAAAAATTGGTGATATCATCTCCCGCCTGACTATAGATATAGAACTTATCTCCAAGTTGATTATCAATTTTCTCTCTTTCTTTGTTCGTAACTCAATAATGCTAATTGGTGGAATTATATTGATGTTCTTTCAGAGCCCTAAACTCGCTGTGATTGTCATTACCATTATACCATTATTATTGTTACCACTAATGAAATTTGGCAAATATGTAAGAAATTTATCAAAGAATGCTCTCAAGTCGCAAGCCAATATTGCAGCTAATTTAGAAGAAACTGTATCAAATATTTGCACGATACAAGCTTTTAATCAGCAGGCAAATAAAATAGCTGATTTCAATAGGAAAATTTCTGATTATTTAAAGTATACGGCAGATCGCTTAAAAATCCGTTCTATATTTTTCGCGATAGCTATTTCAGTTATACTATTCTCTATCACTATAGTTATATGGGTAGGTAGCAGAGATATAGTACATGGCGATTTATCATCAGGTCAGATGATATCATTTATTTATTACGCTATAATCGCCGGTATGAGCAGCGGGGGTATTTTTGAGCTTCTAAGTGAGGTACATTCATCTCTTATAGCTTCAGAAAGGGTTTTTGCTCTTATAGATTATTCTTCCAAAAATAATCAACACACCAATATCCAAATATGTGATTATCAAGATAATAAGACTTCTAGGATTATAGAGTTTGAAAATGTAAGCTTTATATATCCATCAAGATTAGATAGTTTAGTTATAGATGATCTGTCATTTAAAATAGATAGAGGTAAATTTATTGGTATAGTTGGCAGATCAGGTGCTGGTAAAAGTACCATGATGCAGTTAATGTTAAAATTTTATTTTCCTAAAAAAGGAATTATTAGAATTGCCAAGCAAGATATATCAGAGACTAATGACCAGCAGATAAGGCGTATGATTGCCTATGTCCCACAGGATTCAAGTATTTTCTCTGGTACGATTAGGTCAAATATCGTTTTTGCTAAACCAGATGCTAGTGAAGAAGAAATAATAAAAGCAGCTAATTATACCGGAATAATGGATTTTGTTCAAAATCTTCAAGAAGGACTAGATACCGAAATTGGTGAGAAGGGCATTAAATTATCTGGAGGACAGAAACAACGAATAGCTATTAGTAGGGCAATTCTATATAACCCAGAAATTTTACTTCTAGATGAAGCAATGAGTGCTTTAGATAGCGAGAGTGAACAAAAATTACTAGATAGATTACAAAAAATAATGAAAGACAAAACTATATTATCTATCGCTCATCGTATTTCAAGTATAGAGAAGGCTGACGAAATTTTGGTAATTGATCATGGACGGTTAATTGCAAGGGATACTCACGCTAAACTGCTTGAGAAATGTGAAATTTATAAAATAATTTGCACAGAACAGTCAATAAACTTGTAAAATGCATTTTAATCTATTATCGCTAGGCGTCAACCCGATTTAAGCCTGATTGTTTACATTCTCATTCCAGTTTTGGATTAATTTCATTAATCAGAAATTGAGGTTTAGAATAAATATGTTAACCAAAATGACACAGAGTTATTACATTAATAATATATTTTTATAATAAAGGGTAATTCTACCTATTTTGACTTGAATATTATACAGTTTAAGCTAGAATCACCAATACAAAAAAATGAGGTTTATTATGAAAAATTTATTAACTATTCTTCTAACTTTAGCTTTCTCTATTTCTGCTTTTGCTGCAGCGACTCCTGAGAAAAAAGATCCGCAGCAAGACGAAGTGAACGTGGATGAAAACAACATGAACAAGAAAGACCCGAAGAAAGAAGAAGTGAAAAAATAAATCCCTGTTTTCTAAAGCTGGTGTGGAGTTTTTCTATGCCAGCTTTTTTGTAATATGATTATTAATCGTATTACGCGAATTCGGGATAAGAATTTGTCAATTCTTATCCCAAATTCGGTGAAATTATCGAAACAATCAGATTTGAGACGGCTCTGCATCTGATTGTTAAATTAATATTTTGCTAAAAACATGATTTTAATCTTTTAAAATCATGTTTTTAGCTTTAGAAAGGTTTAAAATGCATTTGCAAAACCGCTTTAAGAATGCATTTTTCCTTATATTAAAGCCAATTCGGGATAAGAACAGGGGGTGTGTTTTAAAAATTCCCTTCCAACCCGTATATATATTATCGTTTCAGCAATCTTATGATTCTCTCAAAAAACTTCTATACTGTTTTTATAGTGTTTTTTTAGCAAAATTGCCCAAATTTGACTTACAAAATAGTCTATTTTTAACTCTATTACAAGGAGGAAAAATATGACGAAATCGTTAATTTTTTCCGACAACTTAATTGAAAATCAAGATATTATCTTTTATAACATAGTCGGTAATTTTGTCCCGCCTGAGTGGCGAAATCTTACAAATAATTGTGGTAAACAATTAAGTAAAACATCTCGTCAACTTTTATCGTTGATAGTTTCTTGCATGAAAACTGATAAATATAGAAATTCGGATGAATTACAAGAAGGCTATCATTTTTTCGAGAAAGAGCTAGAAGTTAGCCAAAGTAGGGTTAAACAATGTCTAACAGAATTACAGAAAAGTGGGTTTATTTATCATACTTTAATTACTACAATCAAATATAACATAAAATGCCGTAATATTTTATCTATCAAACTTCTTAAGAAATTTATAAATTTTCGTAAAGCTAATAATAATTCTTATTACTTTAATCACACAAATATCCAATCTAGCTATAAAAAAATTTATACTCAACCTAGAAAAAATTCTAACTCAACTGAGAAAAAATTAAAAAAAAACGCATCTATATATAATATATCTATAATATCTAGATATGGAAAAAATCAAGAAAATTGTGGACAAGTCTGTGGACAAACTGTGTCAGAGCCTGAATCAGCTGAGGAACAAAAGGTTAATTTACCGCTTGAGGTAGCCGTAAAAAGAGGTGAACAAAGTTTGTCAGAAGTTGAGTCAACTACGGAGCAAAGCTTTGATTCATCGCCGGAGATAACGGTAAGCTCAGCAAATGAAACGTTACCCTGCAATTCTTCTGATACAGCTCCAACTGATGACGAGTCAGATTACGATTCAGATTCTGATTCAACAGATGGGTATTCAGGAGGTAGCGGGTCTGAGCAAGAAGCTAGTGGGAAATTGCCTAGGGTAAAACGGTGGGTCAGTGATATTGCCAAACATACTAAAGGCTGGTATTCACCTAGGAAGCTAGAGATGTTTTACCCATTGACCGAAGAAGATGCTATTTGGTTAAGAAAGACAACAGGTCGTAACTACGAATTGAGTTACATCAACAAGCTGTTGATTAAACATAGCGTAGATTCTCCTAACAATCGCTTTGCCTGCAAGCAAGCAGTAATGAATTACATGAAGATAACTTTGATTCATGAAAGGCGTCCACCAGCTAAAGCAAATAACCCAAATTTTAACTTCGATCTGAACAATGCTACTAGGGCAAGAAAGGCTTATTTGCAAAAGGTAAAAGATAGTAAGGGCGTTAAACCACTGAATCAGTTGAAACGTAAGATTGTTGAAGCTTTTGAGGAGCATCAGTCTAGCACTGCTTATCAATTGCTGAAGAGGTGCAGTTTTTTTGGAGTATGTGACGATGAATACAAGATTGATCTAGCGGATATCTCTTTGTCAGAAACTGACAAATGCACATTGCTCAAGACAGTGCAAGAAGTATATGGCAAAGATGTTCAGCAATTGCGTATTACCAACAAAAGAGAGGTATCGGATTATGATTTAGAGCTAAGTGGACTAAATCCAGAGTCAGTGTGGTACAAAGTAAGGAAATATTTGTTAAAATTATACGGTGAACACTTGGACAAAGCTTGGTTTAGCAAGTTAGAAGCAATTGAAGAAGATACGACTTGCAATAAGCTTATTCTCAAACCAGCTACTGCCTTTATTGGGGATTGGATTAAGAATAAGTACAGCAAAGATTTGGAATATGCTTGCAGTAAACTGAATTATACTTTTGAGTTTATGAAAGTCGATAGAATGGCTGGGCTGTAAGCTATGGCAAATAGCATTTAAAGCTATTTTAAATATGTTTATAGAAGGATTTTAATTTTTAGCTAAAAGTGGTATATTAAAAACAAATAGTACTATTGTACGAGTCTGTATTTGTGAAATTTTAAGGTATTATTTCAATAATAAACAAAAATTTGAATTGGTAGTTAAGTTGATGAAACTAATTGTATTAGTTGAGAAAAAAATGATTACGATAAGGTTAATAATAATCAAGAATTATTTAATTAGGGTTGAAAACACTATAAAAACACTACAGAAGGTTATTTGAATTTAGAGAAGATGAGAGTAATGCACCTTGTGGGTACATCACTATCTTCATATGAAGAAGATGGGGTTACACTAAATTTACCATCTATAGCTATTTTGCCAAGATTTTTAGCAAATTTTGTTACTTTTTTTACATTTTTTGGCAAAAATTGTTCATGGAATCACCCGGGGGGTGTCCGCGTCACAAAATGGGGTATAGGGGGGCGTTTGCAAAAATTTTTTTTAAGGTAATTAATCAGTTAGTATTAAAATCTCATTTTTAATACTAAGCAGTTAATTCACTCTTAAAATTATCTCGTTCACTCCATGGTATAGGGATAATTTGGTAATTTTTTAAAGCATCTTGAAAATTTTCTGGTATAGGCTTCTCATTGTCATTTATAAAAGTATATGCTTTTGCGTCAGATGAACGTACTTCTCTCGTATCAAACCAATCTCCCATAATACTAGTTGCTTTATTTTTATTTGGAGTATTTACTGTCTGAATCATACGCTCAGGGGCATATTTTGATTTTGGAATAAGAAAATCAAAATGTCTAAGGTAACCGGATTGACCTAAAAATGCAACTCTTTCAGAATATCGGATATCACAAGCATCTAGCCACATTTGTACATCTTCATAAAATAACGAAACAATGTTAGGTCTTGCTAAGTAAAACATATCGTTAACGGCAAGAATTGCTTGAATGAGATTATGCTTGGCTAAAGCAAAATTTTGTTGATTGGTTTTAACAAACATTTCATTATTATTTTTATGTACACCAAAACCATTAAGAGTCATCTCTAAAAATTTCTGTCGTCTATCAGAATCCAGCAAACATCCTGATTGTTCTAAATCATCAATAGTCCAACTATCATCAGTCAGGATATAACTATTCCCCTCTTGTTTTAGATAAATTTGTATGTAGTCATTATGGCGGTCAAGATAAGGGGTAGTTATCTCAAGCCAATCTTTTAATTGTTTCCATGCTGTTTTATCTCTTAACCATTTATAGTAATTTTCTAAAAGAAGTTCTATATTTAAGCTTGGAGTCATGAGAATAATCCTTTTGTAAAATTTGGAACTTCAATAATTTCACAATACCCCATAAAATCATGTAAAGTTTGCCAAAAATCATCTATATCTCGAAAAATATTATTTGGGATAGCAAATGCCCATTTATCACCATATCCTTCTCTATATAAGTGCAAATGTGGTATACCTACTTCTTCACCATCAGGATTTCTATGACTACTCCCTAAATCTAAGCGTGCCAATACTATGACTTCTCTAGAACGATTTTGATATTTTTGTCTTTTAAGGTCTAGTCTTCCTCTACTAATATCCAGTATAAAATTTTCTCTTTTATCAAGAGATATCAAAGGTACTGCTATTTTACCGCCAAGATCCGGAAGATTCCAAATATTATTATCCATTTTAATTTTTTTCATTTTAAACAGAAAATCAGCTTCATCTTGTGTAATGTTAATCTGTGTCATTTAAAAATCTAATTATTTTTATAAAGAAATTAGTTGCTAATATTTATTCTACCCGAGTTGCCAATTAATTTATAAGAGCAGAGCTAGGTTTTATGAACGTTTAAGGTTAATTTGTAACATTAAAACACTCAATAAAAACTATATTTTTTAGAAATATGTTTGTATTGAAAATGTTTTAGTATCGAGCCTCACATGGAATTAGCTTTAAATATAGCTTTTGCCAATATAATTAATTGGCAACTCGGGTTATTCTAAAAACAATATATAAAAAATTCAGCAAGAATAATATATAAAATAGAAAATAATTAATTAATAAGCACTAATAAGTAGAAAATAATAATGCAAGATATCTAACCTATTTTAATTAATAGACTGGAAAAAATACTGAAAAAGAGCTATAATAAGGCTAATAGCAAAGAAATTTCAAAGAACAGAAATGACTACAAATTATAGCTTATTTGAAAAATATTTAGCAAAGATATCATCTAGTACTATTAACAAGTTTGGTTCAATCAATAATATCTCTAGTTTTCTGTTGCATCTTTGTGAGTGTGGCAACATTGTTACTACTATTAGCAAGGTTGATTGTATCTCGCCTCTTATGTTACATCGGATCATTCACAAGGATAAATACCTAAAAAAATGCGTCAATTTAGCTTTAGCTATTGCAGTAGATAGAGCAGAAGGAGTGTTATATGATAGGGCTATTAATGGTTATGAGGAAGTGACTTATAACAAGGATAATCAGGCAATTGCTACTAAGAAAAAATATTGTTCTAAGTCGTTGCTGGAATATCTTAAAGCTAATTCGCCAAAATATCAAACGAGGAAGCATGATGCTGGTGACCATAGGAAAAATAGTGATGAAGCTGAACAAGCAGCAAAAGCCCAAGAAATGTCAAAAATGATAGATGTAGCTAATTTTGAAATAGAATCGTATGAAGCAGAATATGCACTTGCCAAAGGACAGTAAGAGCAAGGGGATAAAGACTACTGGTACAACTAAAGCCAGCAAAGAGGTTGCTAGCTCTGCTTCTAAAAGTCTTAAATTTCCGGTAGATTGGTCACCCTACCCATTTCAGCTACCTTTGTGGAGATATTTATACTCAGGTGGTAAGAAAGCTATAGCCATTTGGCATAGAAGAGCTGGCAAGGATATTATGGGTATTAATTGGATCACTGCTAGTGCCATTCGAGAAGTAGGCATTTACTGGTATGTCTATCCTACCTATAATCAAGCTAAAATGAGCATATGGGATGGTATGACATTATCAGGGCGTCCTTATATGTCGTTTATTCCTAAAGGGATTATTGCTCGTAGTCAGCAATATAAGCAACGGATATTATTTAAAAATGGCTCAGTGATTCAGTTTGTTGGTAGTGACCGTTATGCTACTATCAGGGGTAGCGGTATTAAGGGAGCAGTTATCTCGGAATATTCTTACCATGATCCACGAGCTATGAGCTGCGTTATAGAGCCGATGGTAATTCGTAATAATGGATGGCTGCTTTATTTGTATACTCCTTCCGATAATCCAAAATTGACACATGGTGAAGAATTATACCGGAAACACCAAGATAATCCTGAAGTATTTTGCCAAATAAAAACTATTGAAGATACTACTGATCATGAGGGGCAGCCATTAGTTGATAAAGACAAGTTGACTTCAGTCGACATGAGTAACGAAGAGATTCAAAGAGAGTTTTATTGTGACTTTGCTGCTTATCGTTACAAGAGAGCTGACCAAGGTGGTACTTTTGTTGAACAATTACGGCTTGCTGAAAGTCAAGGACGTATTGGCTATGTGCCATTTGATGCAAGCTATCAGGTTCATACTTACTGGGATATAGGGATTGTTGATTATACGGTGATTTGGTTTGTTCAAGAAAAAAAAGATTCTATCGATATTATTGACTTTTATATGAACAGGGGTAAGGATTTAGAGTTTTACTTGAATCATTTAAGGACTAGACCGTATCAATATGGACGTAACGTATTGCCCCATGATATGAGCCGAAGACAAATGCCAACTTTGGATACTAGGCTACAACAAGCTAATGAGGTAGCAGAGAAAGTAGGCTTCTCACCTTTTGCTATTGGTAGGAAATATTTACGGGAAGAGATGATAACTAAAGCAAGAAATTTGCTAGGCACGTGCCGAATAGATGCTGAGAAATGTCAGCGTGGCATTAACGGACTTTACGAGTTTGATGCTACAAAAAGAGGAGTACACTCTAGTTCATCTAGAGCAACTGATATCACCGAAAGCTTTTGTTATATGGCGATGGATGTAAAAACTGGTAATGAGCAACAACAATCGCAATATAATATATTACAATATCGTAAAGTAATGAATGATTACAATGCGTTGGAAAGATGATGGAGCAGAAGAAGCAAGAATTGATGATGCAATAATAGATAATGGTAATTAATAAATAATTAAGGCAAAGTAATATATGTGGCCAATATTAGGTTTACTAGGACTTAGTGCTTTAGCAGTTGGTGCATCTAGGAACAGGTACATTACTGGAGCTGATACATCAAGACAGAAGCACCTCTATAATGAGTCACGAGATCGTTATAGTAGTTATGCGAGTGAAGCACAAAATACTATCAATAATTTGTCGCAGCAATTGCAACAAGCTCAGCAGGACTTACACTCTCTAGAGGAGCAACAGTATCAAGCTAGCATGAGAAGCTATGATATGCAACACCAACTAGATTATCATACTCGACAATATGAGAGTGGCTTAAGAAATATAGAATCACAAAGAGCTAGTTTGGTCACATCAGCTGATCAGCTAAAACAAGCTTTTGCAGCATTTACACAAAAAGCTCCTGCTCTTGATGCAAAGATAAGCGAGGTAGAGCAATTACCGGGTCAGTTCCAAAACCTGTATGATCAAGTAGTCCAGCGAAAAGAAAGCTTGAAAGGTTTAACCGAAGAGGAAGCCGGTAGCCATATTAATAAATATAAGCAAGATGTTGAATTGTTAAAAAATCAACGTAGTGAAACAGAAAGCAAAATACGCCATTCGATGGATAGCATCACCAAAGAGCATCAACAGCTAACAAGGGAGAAAGCTAATCTTGAACATCAGCTTACTAACTATCAATCACAGCAAAATCGATTGTCGCAGGATACTAGTAACTTTGATAATGCTAGACAACAATTGCTCAGCATGATTGAACAATGCAAACAAGAACAGAATAGACAAGAGCAAATCACTGCTAACTATACAAGGCAGCGGTCGCATGCTGAAGGGTTGCAAAACCAGTTAAGAAGTTATGGGGAAGCTGCTCAAAGCCAGTTAGATGCTTATAGCAGGGATTTAGACTGGCGAGCTGGTAAGTATCAAAAATCTGCAAGAGATACTGGGCTAGCACAAGGATTGGGGCTAACAGCTTTAACTTTTGGACTTGGGGCAGGCTTAGGAGCGATTGGTGTTAAGGGTTCAATACTTGCTGGGATAGGTTCGGGAATCAAAATGTTATCACCGCTTGTTGGTATTGGTCATTATATGAACAAATCCGATATTAGTCGTAAACTTGCTGGTTTTGACAGAATTAATCTTAACAACAATGATCCGAGTATAGGTGCTGATTTGTCACGAATAGCAAGATACGGTCCATCAGGATTAGAAAAAAGAGCCATACCTGAGCTTGGTGGTCTAAAACAAGCTTTGGAACATTTTGGCATGAGGTCAGTGCCACGATTAAAAGATTTGCCGCCATTACACGAATCTCTTGGCAAGATCGTGTCGCTTAAGGATATTGAGGGGTTAACCCTTGGTTTGCCTAGTATGACGGCAGCTAGTGGTAAAAAGTATAACTATGAGGTGTTATATGACAATGAGTTTATTAAGAAACTCAAGAAAGTGTCAAAGAAGTTGGGCGAGCCTTATTTAAACACAAACTCAACCATAAATCCAAACGCAACACGTAGTAATTACAACACAAATATGGTGACATCTTATGGCTGATAATGATTTAAACAAAAAAATTGAATATTTTGATAATCTCAAGAGCAAGCGGGAGAAATGGCATCATATATGGGATGAGTTGAAGAAATATGTTTGTCCGCAAACTGAAAGCAATAAGGTAATATTTGATTCAACTTCCATTTGGTCAAGGGAGCAATTAGCATCAGGTTTACAAAGCTTGCTGGTAAACCCAGCAATGAACTGGTTTAATCTTACTATAGTCGCTGAAAATGATGAGCAACAGCAATATTTAACCACAGCTGAACGCAACATGTTAGCCCAAATGCTAGAAAAAACCCTAATGGATATATTTAATAATCCGGCTTCTAATTTTTATAGTCAGATTCATCAATTTTTTTTGAATTTATCAGCTTTTGGTACTGCGATATTCTATGTTGAAGAAGATTTAGAATTAGCACAAACTCTGTTCTTTCGTAATATTAATTTACAGGAATGTTATTTTGAAGAGAATAAGTTTGGTTTTGTTAATACAATGTACCGACTATTTAGCATGCCAATTAAAACCGCGTCAGCTAAATGGTCAGATTTTGCCCCTTTCAAGGAGAGGTTAGCCCGGAATCCTGATGAAATAGTAGAAATATTGCACATAGTTAGCCCGCAAGCTCAAAATCAGAAAAGTAGAGGTAGAAAATCAACGGCAGCCAGTCCTTCAACATCTAGCTCATCAACATTAGATTATAGCTCAGAATATATCTACCTAGCTGAGCAAAAAATTATTAGTCAGTCAGGTTATT
This sequence comes from Candidatus Tisiphia endosymbiont of Temnostethus pusillus, assembly GCF_964264675.1. Lineage (NCBI taxonomy): Bacteria > Pseudomonadati > Pseudomonadota > Alphaproteobacteria > Rickettsiales > Rickettsiaceae > Candidatus Tisiphia > Candidatus Tisiphia endosymbiont of Temnostethus pusillus. The sequence continues at coordinate 251,745 of NZ_OZ183472.1, forward strand.
CTTATTTCCCATTCTTTGTAACGCGATGGGTAAAAGAAGAAGGTGAAGTATATGGCTATGCTCCTGCTCATCATGTGCTACCTGATATTAAATTACTCAATAGTTTAAGACAAATTACCCTAAAAGTAGCCCAAAAACAACTAGACCCACCATTATTAGTGCCAAAAGATGGATATTACTTACCGCTATATACTACGCCGGGCAGTGTTAATTTTTACCGTAATGGTATGGCAGATAAAATAATGCCCCTAACTGGTATGGAGAATATCCTACCGACTGAAATCGAGCAGAATCAATGCCGCGATGCTATATTTAAGGCATTCTATGTTGATATTTTTAGAATGCAGAAAGAAAACAAAGAAATGACTGCCACTGAGGTACAAATTAGAACAGAAGAACAATACCGTTTAATGTCCCCGATGGTTGGAAGAATTGAGAGCGAGTTGTTAAATCCGTTAATCATGGCAATATATCAAACATTGATTAAATATAACAGAGTACCAATCTTAGAGGGAGCAAATAGCCCGCCTGAGATAAAGCTTGAATATGTGTCACCATTATCAAGGGTACAGAAAACATCAGCAATAGCCAGCGTTGAACAGGTATTAGGTTTTTTCCAACGAAGTGGTATAAGTAACTTTTTTCCTGAGATTTATGATAATATTAACTGGGACGAGTGTTTTAAACTATTTTTTGAGCTGCGAGAAGCCCCAAGTTCAATCCTCAAGAGTGAGCAAGAAGTATTACAAATTAGACAACAACGTAAAATGATGCAAATGCAACAGTTACAACAGCAGCAACAACAGATACAAGGGTAAGGAGTACATGAAACTATCAATTAACTCCTCATCCCCATCAAATTTACTAACAAAAGAGCAATTAAAATCAATTTATTGCAAGCTTTTTAGTGGAGAAGATGGTAAGATAATATTAGAGGATTTAGCTCAAATGAGTGGCATATATCGCAGCAATTTTGTTCGGCAAGAAAGTGAGTACACTGCCTTTTTGGAAGGACATCGGGCGTTGTTCCTATATATATGCTCGCAGGTTTCAGAAGATGATGGAGTTAATAATATCGATGGTGCTAAAAATACTAATGAATTAGATAAGTAATAACGATATTTAGTAACAATTAAGAGGTTATGTTATATGTTTTTATCAAAGTTTCTTGATCCTAAAAATGATTTTTGTTTTCGTAAAATCTTTGGTACGGAAAAGAACAAAGATATACTTGTACATTTTTTAAACGATGTTCTTAAGTGTAAAGAAAATGAGCAAATAATTGAGGTGACGTTTTTACCAACTATCCAAGACCCTGATATTGCTATTTACAGAAAGTCTATTGTTGATGTGTTATGTAAAGATCAACACGGTAATCAATTCATAGTAGAGATGCAGGTAAGTAAGCATCCAGGATTTGAAAAAAGAGCCCAATATTATGCAGCTAAAGCATATTCTCAGCAAAGAATTGAGGAAGATGAGAAACACAAGAAACTGGCAGTATACGCTAAATTAAAAGGAGTAATATTTTTAGCGATAGCGAATTTTGTAATGTTTGAAGATAAAAAACATTGGAAATCAGAACATCGTCTTTTAGATACAGAGAGCTATGCTCATGATTTAAAAGATTTTTACTTTGTTTTTTTAGAGCTTGAAAAATTTAAGAAAACTATAGATGAGCTAAAGACTATTGAAGAGAAGTGGATGTATTTTTTTAAGCATGCAGGAGATAGTAAATTAACATTAACAGAAATAGAGCATTTAATAGGTAAGGATGAAATTATTAGAAGAGCCTTTGAGGCAGTAGATCAAGCTAGCTGGTCAGAGGCAGAACTTAACACCTATGAGCAAATGACCAAAGCTCGTATTGATAATTTAGCGGTAGAACAGCAACAAATTGAAGATGCTGAAGCTAGAGGTAAAGCCGAAGGTAAAGCCGAAGGTAAAGCTGAAGGTAAAGCTGAAGGTAAAGCTGAAGGTATTGAAGAAAAAGCTATAGTTGTGGCAAAAGAAATGTTAATTGATAATGAGCCAATAGAAAAAATAGTTAAATATACAAAACTAACTATTGAAAAAATAGAACAGTTAAAAAAAGAAATAGAAGAGTTAAAAGAAGAGTAAGCCGATGAGCAAAGAAGGAACTGCTAATAACTATGAAATTAACCCTACTTCCTCTGCTAGCGATTGGCTAGCTAATATGCCTGAGGAAATACGTAAAGCTGAGTCACTGGGTAAATTCAAGGATGTATCATCTTTAGCACAGAGCTATTTGGAAGCAGAGAAGAGCTTGAATCAACGAGTTGCTGTGCCAAAGGATGACAGCTCTGATGAAGAGTGGCATAAATTTTATTCTAGGATGGGGCTGCCTGAGGATAAGAAATATACTGATAAACGAAGTAAAGAAGATGAAGAATATCTAGCTCGCTATGAAGACATGTTTTACCAAAGCGGATTATCTAAAAGGCAAGGTGAGAAGCTGCTTAATTCTCTGTATGGTTTTTCGCAGGATTTACAAAAACAGCAACAAAATGCTATTGAGCAAACACGTCATTCTCACATTGGATGGCTGAAAGACACTTATGGTGAAGGTTTTGACAGTAAAATGACAGTGATGCAGGCAGCTTTATCTAAGTTTGGTACTAAAGAACTGGCTGAATTAATTGAGGGAACAAACTACGCACCAGCTTTAGTTGATTTATTAGTACGAGTCGGTGAAACTTTAAAATCCGACTCGTTAGTAACTGGTAAAGAGCTACCTGCAATTAATAGCCGGGAAGCTGCATTGTCAGAGATAGAAAAGCTTGATTCTGACCCTGAGTTTATGGTAAAATTAAGGACTAAAGAGCATACGGGACATGATCAAGCTGTTAAACGTATGCAACAACTATATAAAATTGCTTATGATAAAGAACGATAAAAAATAACGTAACCAACCAATCATTAAAGTCATGATGTGACAACTCATTTTAAGGCTGCAACTTCGCAATAACCTATCATAAAAGAGCCACTAATGTCATAGATACCTGAAAGGTCGTTAGCTGCATAGCGGACAACGACTACATTTTAGTATAAATGATATCGCACTTTAAATATTGATAGATTATTTGAGGAGGAAAAATGGAACAAATAACCGATAGCCTTAAAGAACAATTTGCCAAAAATATCAGCCTAGTTATTCAACAAGAAGGTTCTAAACTGCGAAAATGCGTTACTAATGGTACGCAAGACACTGAGGTAATTAGTTTTGAGTCAATGACTACCCATGAGGTAGAGAGTAGAACTAGACACCAAATTGACCCTGATAATCATTTGCATGGGCATTATGCTGATGATGGAGACCCTGCTAGGCTAGAACAAATAGAATTTAAAATACCAACTATTTCAAGACGCTTTTTGACTGCATCGAGCTATCACTGGAATGCTACCATGGATAGGAATGATAAGCTAAACCTATTAACCGACCCCACCTCACATTTTCCTAAAATGGCAGGCTGGGCAATGGGTAGACAACAAGATCGGGTAATTATTAGTGCTTTTGCCAGTCCAGTCAGAGCAGGACGGACAGGTAATAATGTTATTAACTTTGACGTCGCTAATAATGTTGTACCAGTAGGGCTAAGGGTCACTGATGTTAATTTAAGCTTAAATGCTCAAGCTGCAATTGCTGCCAACAGAGCTATTATTGACTCGAAAAGAGCCGGACTAACTGTCGACAAACTAATAAAAGCTCATCATATTTTAAAAAAACGTTCTTTTGGTATGTATGATAAATTATATTTACTATGTTCAAGCAATCAAATCTCAGACTTGCTACGCGATCCACAAATTACCAATTATGACTATAATAACGTTAGAGCTTTAGTAAGTGGTGAAGTTAATAGCTTCTTAGGCTTTACTTTTATTACTAGTGAGATGTTGGGTGGTATATTTGATAATACTGGGGATGCTAATCGTTCTAGATATGCTGTAAAGGATTGCTATGCCTTTAATGAAGGAGCTATAAGATTTAACACGGTCAATGGTTCTAACAAGAAGGGCATTGAAGAGCTGGTACAATACCACTATGCCAAAGTATTATATTACAGTGAAGCCTTTGGGGCGAGCCGTGATAATGAACAAGCAGTAGTAGTGATTAAATGTTTAGAGAATTATGATCGTAGCAGCCATCAAGGTGCATTGTGGAAAGAAATAGAGGCTATGAATCACAAGAGAGGGGTGCATAGCATAACAATGCCATGGCAGATGTTTGGCACTCAATGTCGTAACATTGATAATACAGAGGATATTAATGAAAATGATTTAGCATTAATTGCCAACGACAATTTAGCTACTAGAGTACGAGGGATGGTCATGAGGAGAGCAGCGACCGGTGCTATTGGTGGTGGGGCTGCTGCTGTTTCTAGTGTTGATATTGGTATTGGTGGTGTTGGCATTGCTGGCGTTGATGTTGGTATTGGTGATGATATTGTTGAGGATGATAACTTTAGTGGTGGTATTGTTGAGAGTGAGCATGATGATGAGTAACTTAAAAATTTATTCATTAGTGTAACTACCGTGAAATATGAGATTATCAAGAAGGCAGTAGTACTACTTGGGTCAAATGTTGGTATTAGTAGCATTGGTGGTGGTAGAGTATCAAAAACTGAGGAATTGTGTGAGGAGTTTGTTAATCCTGCCATTGAAGATACTGTGCTAATGGTTAAATGGTCATTTGCCTTACGGAGAGTCGATAATATTGAAGGTAATAGACAAAACTTTACCGAAGTGCCGGACATTAATGATTGTATTAAATGTGCGGTAATAGTGCCATCTAATCTACAATTTTATACGGAAGCAGGTAAGATTTACTTCAAAGGTGGTAAACTTACCTCGCTTTTTTACTACAGCAGAAAGATTGTTGATAATTTACTAAATAACGATACGGCTATTTGGCAACAAGTGCCAAGCAGCTTTAAGTTATTAGCGGCTTTATCGTTAGCCTCACAAGTATCATTTGCTATGTATTCCGATAGTGTGTTTACTGATGGACTAAAGAAACAATATTTGATCAAATTAGAAGAAACAAGAAGGATTTACGCGGTTGATTATAATCTGATTAATTCCGGCGAAGTATGAAAAAAATTTCTCACATTACGCGTAAAAATAGCAAATAATTTGTTGACATATAACCTTAGATAGAATACTTTTATTAAAGTAACTACTAATAATTAAAAAATATTATGCAACAAGAACAATTTGTTTACTCGCAAAAAAATAACTTCTCAGGTGGTGAGCTAACCCCAACTATTGAGGGAAGAACAGAGCTGGCTTTGTATCAGAATGGCGTTAAGAAGCTGATCAACTTTATGTTGTTACCCTCAGGGGGCATTATGCGAAGACATGGTACGCAGTTTGTTCATTTGTTCAGTGACAATGTACCAAGGAAAATGGCAGCTGTGATGTTCTCAAGGAAATTATCCTACTTGCTGGTTTTTGAATCGCACCCGCTAGAGACTCGTTGCTTATTCTTTGTTGGTGGTGAATTGTTGTTAACTAGTAAAGTTATACAGGATGAAGGGCAAAATTTTCATTTTCGTCCTAAGGATTTTTCTTATGTAGTGTTTCAAGGAATTGCTTATATTTCATTTGGTGATAAGAGACCAATTTTTAAATTCTCCATTGATCCGCAAATTGTCGAGCAATTTTACCAACATATTGAAGAGGAAGCAAGAAAGAGACAGGTAGAATATGGTGAAAGAGCTGAGATAGCGTCCAGTAGCAGCTATGAGCTAGCCAGCAATTTCCCTAACAAAGATAAGATGTTTATCATTGAACCACTAAAATGCCAAGTTAACTATTTTTCGACAGGACGAAGTGACCAAAGAGAACGCTTAATACAAAAACCTTTTAATGAAGTAATCTACGGAGCAGAGGTAGACAAAATTAATGATGAGCTAAAAGCTATTCACCAACGAGCAGCTAACCTATCAACTGGGCAAAGCAATATCTACCAAGCCACATCGGAGAAATTATATTGTACTTCAGTGGTTACTTTTGAAAATCGATTATGGTGCTTTGGGGTTAATAAAAATATTCATTCAATTTGGGCAAGTTATAAGGGAGATTTTAGTGATTTTAGGATGGCATATAGAACTTTACTAGAAGCTCGTAATCCTTTAACTGCTTTTTCAGCTACTTTCTCTTCCGCGACTTTTGATAATGTCCTATGGTCAGTGCCTTTTGCCGATGAATTATTATTAGGTACTAGTGATGGCATTTATTTAGTCAAAGAAGGAGATCGAGCTAAGGGAGAGTTTGTTAAAATCCATAAAGAGATTGAGTTACCGATATCACCACTGAAACCAGTAGTAATCGGTAAGACTATCTTTTTTGTTGAAGGTAATGGTTGTAAAATCAATAGTTTGTATTATTCACAAGAAAAAGGCGGTTTTCAGATATCAGACATCACTGCCTATGCTGAGCATATATTTGCTGGCGGTATTAGGCAAATTGTCGGCTGTAATAGTCCATTTTCGATGGTAGTGGCAGTACTAAAAAATGGCTCTTTTGCTAGTTTCATCTATTCGCATGATTTAAAAATTATGGGCTGGTCACAACATTGGCTGGGTGGCAATGGTCAAGTATTAGGCATCACGCCAATCTATGCTGAGAGTAGCGATATGTTATATTTGCATGTTCGGAGAAGTGATGATACTGGGACAAGCAGCAAGGAATATCTAGAAGTGCTGCAAACTCGTTATTTTTCTGCTAAGCATTTTGTTACTGATAAAGCAGTTTATGCTGATTGTCATGTGAATATTCAACAGCCCGGAGAGAATGCCGCCTACCGAACAATCATACAGGCATTAAAAGACGATAGTGCTTATGAGTTTAGAGGTGATATAACCAAGCTAGAGCATATTGTACAAGCTCAAGCAGAAACTATTTTGAGACTTAAGCTCGATAATGTTGGTGATTGTTTTAAATACAAAAATAGGCTAGTTGCTAATTATGATGAACATAGAGCTGAGATAGAGAATTTTTTACAAAAATATTATCAAAATTATTTGCCTAAGATTATGAATATTTTGGCGGTATCTTTTGCCTATCATCGAATATTCTCGTGTATTTATGCAGAGTTAGACAATCTGTTTTTAAATAATCCTGAAAGCTTTGTGACAATCGAGCAATTATTATATGATGGGGAGCGACTTGGTGGTGATATTATTGAACTAGTGAAGCTACTAAACGAAATAGATGTGCCGGATATTTTAAGAGATGGTGGTTTGATGGAATATCTGCCTAATAGTGCTTTTTCCTTTCGTCCAACTATTTGTGTACAAATAAAGAAGCTAAATACCGAACTAATTAGGTTCATTGCTGGTACGGTGCAAGATATTATGGCAACTGCTAAGCAAAATATTGATCTGCAATTTGAAATAAGTAGAGAGATACAAGAAATGCGACTAGCAGTTAGTCACCTCAATAAGAAAATATTGCTATATTATGCCGAGCAGGATAGTGATAAAAAATCCGGTCTGCTAGTTAATTTAAAAAAGTTTTTTGCCAAAACTGTAGTGGGTTTTTACTCGGAATTGCTATATATCGCTCATCCGGAACTGACTAAATATATATTTGGTAAGCAAACCAAACAACTAATTGACCAGCAAATTATTGGATTTAATCAACATACTAGTAAGCAACAAATAAATGATAAATTATCAGCTATTACTAATCAATTAATCGATAAATTACAACAAATACATAATGATAACAAGATTTATGAGCTGACCAATTCAAAAAGACGAGAAGAAATAGTTGATTGTCTAAGAAATATCATACTCGATAAACCATTAAGTAAAGATGTTAGGGAATATATTTTGTCTAATGATTTCAGTCAAACTATCGATGAAATTGTAGATGAAGTAACAAACAGAATTGCCCCAATAATGGAAAGAGATCGTAAGTCCTCATTATCGTCCTCTAGAGCGTCGGTATATAGTAAAGAAGGTTATACTGAGCCATTAGCGGATAGAATATTTGAGCAAATGCAAGAACTCAAAGAAGGGCTAGCTTATTTACAGCGTAACATTATTGAGTATTGTCAGTTAATTATGCCGAGCTTTCATCCAGCTTTACTGAAAGATATCCTTGAAGATGAGAAGAGCATAAAATTAGAGAAATATTTACTGTTATCAAAAAGATATTTTCCAGTTTTTAAAAAACTATTTCCTGATATTGGTGGTTATGAATTAAGTAGTATAGCCCGTAACTGCTTGCCATCATTCCAGCAAATAAATATTGCCACTATATTGCCAATTTTTCAGAAAATTGCGGTATCGATCATTGGTGATGAGGAATTACATGATTTGAGGATTATCGATAATGAGCTGATTAAGCTAAAACAGCCAGTAAGACATTTGTCGGTAGGTTTTCCTTATTCTTCGATATTACAAACTTTTCCCCTAATATTCCCGGATGAAGTAGAACACGCTCCGAAAAAAGATGCGGAACTTGGCTTGAAACTCTTTAATAGTAAAGGCGGTTATATTGAAGAAAAATTAGATAATGGGCAAATAGACAGGCAACATATCAATAGTAGATATGTAGATAGTGATGCGTTGATTAGATTGGTTAATGATAAAAAATATTTAACATCAACAGCCACCAAAGAGGTATGTGATTTATTTGCCACTCCTTACCAATCAGGTTGGGTGAATTTTATTATGCACGGAGAAATTAAAACTGATATTGATGTTACTTTTAAGGTTGATAAACCTTATCCAGTTAGTATACTGAAAATATATGCTAAGGCAAAAATCTTGCCAAATTATAAGGGTAGTGGGTGAGTGAACGTGAGACCCATACTAATCACAGGGGGCATAACGCCATCAATGGCATTCGGTTAAGCTTCTTGGAAAACAGACTAAGGGTAAATTGTGATAAAAAAAATAATTTTTGCCATTATAATAAATTATATTATTTGTTTATCTTCTTATGCAGAACAGGTTCTTTATACAACATGGGGTGATTCAATAGTTAATGATCCGATAATAGAGGAATTAATACAAAGTAAAGCTATGCAAAGAATAAAGGAAATTGATCAAGCTGGTCCAGCTCCTTATTTAGGATTAATGCCGTTTTTTAGTCGCTATGATCATAGTATAGGAGTATTTGTTTTATTACAAAAAGCAGGTGTACCAAGAATTGAACAAATAGCAGGTTTACTACATGATGTGTCTCATACTGTTTTTTCTCATTTAGGAGATAATTTATTTTATCAGGCAAATAAAGAACGATCTTACCAAGATACTATTCATTTATGGTTTTTAAAAAAAATGGATATTGAAAAAATTATTGGTAAATATAATATTTCTCTTGATGAACTAGACCCTGACAATCCTAAGTACCTAGCATTAGAATCCCCTCTACCTTCACTCTGTGCAGATCGTATCCAATATAATATTCACACAGGTGTTATTTTTGGAAGAATTTCAGAAATTGAAGCAAAGAAAATAGTTGAAAATCTACAATTTAAGTATAATAAATGGTTCTTCACAGACCCTGTAATTGCTAAACAATTTGCTATGCTTTCTTTAGATTTTACTTGGCAATTTTGGGGTAGTGAATGGAATAATGTAATGTATGACTGCTTCGTTAAGATTTTAAAACGTGCTATAGATATAAATCTTATTACTAAAGATGAATTACATTTTGGTATAGATAAGCAAGTTTTAACAAAGCTTCAAAAGAGTAAAGATGTTAAATTACGAAAATTATTTAAGGAGTATTCTCATAAAATTAGAACATTTTCAAGAGTGGAATTTGGCAAAGGACAAATAAATATTAAACCAAAATTTAGAGGCATAGACCCTATGGTATATTATAATGGAAAATACCAACTATTATCAAAGATAGATAAAAATTTTAGTCATAATTTTAATTTGGTTAAAGAATGGTGTCAAAAAGGTTATGGAATTAGTTACAGTAATAATGCTCCTAATAAGATTCCTATAACTAACCCGATTAACATTACTCCGTCATTGTAAGAAGCTAGTATTAAGGTTATTAATGTTGGAGTACGGTTGCTACCATAATATAGGCTTATTGAATGCTTTAAAGCGAGAGACCCCTACTAACACAGGGGTCTCCGACCGAGTTCCTCAGTCCATGTCATCCTTGCAGACAAGTACCAATCGTATAATGCCCTAATTCCCCGAAAGAATCGACTGCCAAAAGCAGATTTTTCAGCACATTACACAACTAATACTAATTATAGTGTAACATATTTTTCAGCTAGCTCAAACAAATTAAATGCTAAAAAGTAAAATTCTAGGTAATGATAAAAAAACGATAAAATAACTTAGTGACAGAATAATTAGTGATAAAATAATTTAGTAAGTAATAAAAAAGAAAAAACTATGTTTGATTTTTTAAATTTTTTCTCGAGTGGTGCGAATGTATTTGCTACGGGGACGTCTTTGCTTAACACTTACGCCCAACTAAGAAGTAATAGAGAAAAAACCAAACAATCATTATATGAACAGCAGCATTTATTGAGACAACAACAGGAGCATCTTAAGTTTGATCGTCAACAATTATTTGAGCGAACCGCTGAATATGGAGCGATATCGAGTTATCACGTTGATATATTAAGGCAAGAGCAATTATATAATCGTCAGCAGCTGGGCTATAATATCCTCAAAACTGGCATTGGTATCAGCAACACTGATTCAGCTGGTTTGTTGCTGAGGCATATGGCTTATATGGATGAAATGAAGGCAAGAAGTGTTGAGGCGGAGTATTTTCATCAAAGACCGAGATCAAACTTAAACACTCTACTAATTGACTTAAACAAACAGGCAATTAACCGCAATATTGGCTCGATTAACTCAGCCGCACCTTGGCAGGCATTAGGTACGGTGTTAAAAGGTGTATCGGATCTTGGCGAGATAGCACGGCTAAGTACTGGAGAAGAAAAAAGAAAGTAACAGTGAGAGTGGAAGTGTAAAAATGAAATGGCAAGCTATTGCAGCAGTAACTAATCAGATTAACGAGGAAGCTAAAGGCTATTTGGCACGTAAGCTAGAGAAAGATGCTAGTGTAGAAATGCCACATTTATGGTCAGATTTCCTTAGCGATACCACCAAGCATCTAAACCAGTCACAAAGTAATATTGAAGTAGCCCCCAATAGTAAAACTGGTGGTCTGACGTGTTTAACGCAATTTGATGAGATGCACCCGGATTTTCTTGAGAATAACAAACCATGTCTTGATTACTTCTTAAGTAAATATGACCAACGAGCCAATGATTATTTGCAGCGTACTAATAATCCACTGACCAAGCGTTTGTTGCAAGCTAAGATTAATGATTATAGGATATCGTTAGCTGGGCATATAAGCCATACAGAAGCCAAGCTGATTGATGGTAAACGTCACCATTTAGCAATTGAAGTTATCGAAAAGTTAAAGAATGCTACTTATGATAACCCACAGTTTTATACTAGTCACTTACAAGATGTTGCAGTAGCTATTAATTCTCTATCATTACTGCCGCAAGAGCGAGATCAAATGTTGATTAATGCCAAACATGATTTAGCATTTGCCGCGGCACAAGCTACTTTAAAGCATTCGCCGGATGCTATATTAAATCCCAATATAGTTGCTGAATGGAAAGAAGATTTATCGTTTGAACAAAGGGTTAAGCTAGAACATCAAGCAAATAATCTACTGCATCATCAGCAATTACTGAGACAACATCAACTTAGTTCACTTACCGCTGCCCATTTTGCTGGTCTCCTAGCTACTGGCAAAGGTATTGATGGCATTGAAAATCTACTACAAGCCAGCTTTAATGCTGGTGATCCGCAATTATTACAATTCAGAGCCAAAGAAGCTTTGTATAAGGAAGCTTTTGTTATCTCACAACAAATAAAACACTTACCATTCAACCAATGTCAGGAAATATTACAACAAATTGCCCCAAAAGGCGGAGATGTTGATTATGACAAAAAAGAGAAACTATATTATATTTTAGCTGAGCAGTTTAATAAACAGCTTAAATTGGCTCAAACAGACCCGGCTAGGTTGGTTGAGGAAGGCGATGAAATACCCAAAGACATGGCACTATTCCAACGTTATCTGCTGAGAAAACAATTGCAGGAGCAAAAAGGCATACCGAGTTATGCCCAGAGATATTTAATGGAATCTGAACGTACTGAGTTTTTAAAAAAGATTCAGGGTAAAGATGTAAACCAAATTAAACAAGTCATCGACAGTATAATTAGTTTGCGAGATGATGATACAGGAGGCGGTGAACAATATGGCTTGGAGATAATGGATGAAATCTTAAGGGGTAAAGGAGATTTAGAGTGTCTGACTCAATTTTATGCTGAAAATAGGCTATATAACCGTAAGACAGCATCAGCCTTTATACAGATGATCGCATTAGTTAACGAGCTATCAGTAAAAAGTCAGCCATTATTTATCGGTCATGAAATGACAGAATTTAACAAAGAAATTGACAAAAATTATATATTCGAGCGATGGAGTAAGGATTTAGCTAAAACTGATATTCAAAACGAAACAGAGATTAACCAAACACGGCAAGCTATAAAATATTTAGCTAAGTACTACCAGCGTACTGAAGATTTATCAATTGCTAAAGCAGTAAAAAAAGCAACAATCAAATTGATTAGTGAGGTCGATATGCGAATAGATAGTAAGAATCTGCAAATACCCCGTCAGGTGGTGGTACAACGTATGATTCATGATTTGAATGCTGATAACATAGAGGCTAGTTTAGTAGAGATACAACTTGCTATTATTAACGGTAGTATAGCTTGTGATTATGGGACTATCGTAGCTGAGGGTAATATTAATGACCCAACAGGACAATATACTGCCGCTGCAAAAGTACGCGAATCTTTACAACAAGGTAAATGGCAACTAACATCTGACAAAAAGAGTGTCTATTATACTTTCCCTACCAAAGATGGTCGGTATTTGCCGATTGTGGCAAAGGATGGTAAAATATTAAAATTTGATTTGCTAGAGTTAAATAACCCTAAAGCTTTAGAGCAACAAAAGCAAAGAATATTACAAATTATCTATGAGTATCCACAATATAATTAATACGATGGAAAATGATGACAACTTAAATAGTTACGCAGGTTATCGGGCAAATAGCAAACCAATTCACCCGCGTTATTATTCTACCTTATTACCGGAGCGTATATCTTATAATAGTGTCTTTGATTTGTTAGGCAGTAGTACATGGGATGTTTTGGGAGCAGTTAGCCGGCAAGCTTATGCAGATAGTCCAAGCCTATCAACTTTATGGCAATCTTTTAATCCACAACATATTACTGATCCTGAATTGCAGGATATTGCTGAATATTTTAAAACTTATAATAATAAATTAACCAAGGAAGATTTTGAGCAAAAATATAGTGATACAGGTTTAAAATACGACCCTAATTTTACCGAAACACAAGTAGAAGATATTTTAGAGAGGAAAAAGCAGCGAGAAATTAACGAGTATATCATTGCTGCAGGTAAAGGTGGGTTAGTTGAAGCTATTGGTAAATTTGGAGCTGAGATAGTATTTGGTAATTTGTCAGTAATTAATATTGCTGCTAGCTTCATTCCTATTGGTAGACCAGCAATGTGGGCGGCGGCTAGCCTAAAATATGGCAAACTTCCAACAACATTAGCTAAGGGTTTAGTAGGCGGGGCTATGGGTCAGACAGCTATCGAACCATTTCTATATAATGAACGACATACTGAACAAAGACCTTATGACTTGTCAAATAGTTTGATTAATATTATAGAAAGTGGTTTATTTGGTGCAACTTTGCATGGTCTTGGTTATTCAGCTAGATATTTGCGGGACAAATTGTACTTACATTCAAGTAAGCTACGTCCTGAAATTGAGACCTTAAATCCGATAGTTGATAGTCAGTTAAAAGATAATATTGACACTGTATTAAAAGAGTCATCACCTCAGGAGAATATAATAGAAACTGAGCAAGTTGATAGTCAAGTACCAACAAGTACCGATGCTAATATTGGAAACAGTTCTTTATCAAGGTTATCTGAGTTACAAGCAAAGAAGTTACAATTAATTACGGCAGCCGAGCAACAATTTCCCTCATATTCTGCCCAGCAAAGGCAAATAGCAGAATTACAACAACATATGCATGATCAGTTTGGTACTAACGGCAAGACTGAAGCAATACCAAGATGGTTCTTAGATATTTTACTAGAGGAAGAAGGCAAATTACAACAATTATATCAAGAGCATATTAATAACCCGGAGTTTCAGGAATATTTGATAGCAGTAAAACAATTAGATCAGCAAATTATCAATAATTTACGACGTCAGCAATGGGAGACTAAAGGCTATGATTTATCACCCGAAGAGTTATATATAGCAAGAAAACAGCTAGAGGAAGGTAAACATATCAATCTTGAGAATCCACAAGAAGCTGAATCTTTTTACCATGGTGATGATAAGAAATTTGAGAATAACAATGCCAGTCCTAATCTGTACTCAAATGATTTGAAGAATTGGAACGTAAAACAAGGGGTGAGCGAACGGAGCGTAGATGAGCTACGTGAGTACGCGAATTCCCCGCAGTTTTACGGAGACAATTCTTCAAAGCAGAAGAGTATACAAGAGCATCTAGCTTCTTTAGAATCTGAAATAGCCAATTTACCGGAACAACAAAAAGTTACTTATCAAGCAGAATCCATCAAGCAAGATGTTATTTATCAGCAAACCGAAGAAATCTTACGTAAGATTAAGCAAGGGGCTAACCCTTCAGAATTAGAGGAATTATTTAAAACTCTAAGTCTCATCGATCCACAGTTAGTGGATGAGCTAAAGACTATCCATAAAGAGTTTGTCGGACAGGAAAGATTAGATTTGTTAGAGAGAGACAAACAAATAGATATGTTTATTGATGATTTTAAGAAGGAACAGTTTGTAAAAAAAAGAAATAATGCCCTGAATTTAATCAAGATGGCTACCATAGAGAGATTTGTTAGAAATCATCCCAATAAGGTTGCTGCGATAAAAGAATATTTACGGCAAGTTGATTTACGGCAACAAACTATTGCTAACGAGCTGCTATTTGGTCTTACAAGAGATTTAGAGAAAGCTGGTGTACTACACGAGTACGGCGATATTGCTTATGAAAAGGACGTAATACAGGAATTATGGAATATCAGCCATCCTGATAAAAAGCCGACTGGTAGCGAGAGGGCAATGATAGTTGCTCAAATAATCAATAAATGGCAAACAATCTCCATCAATAGAGCTAATCTAGCAGGTGGTTATATAATCCCGCTAGAGGGTTATATTACTAAACAACAGCATAATAGTCTTAAACTCCGAGAAGCTGGTTATGAAGCGTGGTTAAAATTTATCTATCCACTACTTGATTTAGAGAGAATGGCTAAACTAAATGATGAAATAGATTTAAGGGCAATATTTAATAATCTAGCCAGTAGCATTCATCTAAAAGACACCGACCAATATTTAAATATAGCATTTACTCACATTAAAGGAAATAACGTAGCTGACGTGGCGTCAGCTAGTAGGAAACTACATTTTAAATCGGCAGAAGCTTGGTTAACATATCAGAAGGAGTTTGGTAATTACGTACAAAATGACTTTGTTGACAAGTTCATTAGCCCTTTAATTAAAAGTCGATCCTTTATCGCTGATTCGATAGTTAGTAACCTTAATATACTAGGTCGGAGTATTGGGGTAATGGAGAGTATGGGTTGTAATCCTGAATTAATACTACAATCAATTAAAGGTACTTTTACCAAGGAGCTACAAGAGTTAGCAATTAAAGACCCAGCTATTTTAAAGCAATTAGCAGTACTTAGTAACCCAAACAGTTTTGTCAATCAGTTAGACCTAATGCTAGGAGTTAAACCACAAATACCATCAGTTGATCGTATCCTTGGGGCTTATCGTGCTTGGAAGTGTATGAGCAATCTTGGCAAGGTGGTACTTTCTTCAATACCTGATATGATAAGTTTTGTCAGTGAGTTACAGAATAATGGCATACCAATAATGCAATCTTATGCGAATATATTACAAGTGGCGGCTACAGGACTTAATGGTGAAAAGAAAAAAGAGCTTGCTAGTTTACTTGGTGTGGCTGTAGATTCATTGATTGGTCATAGTCATTCTCGCTTTGCAGGAGAATATCCAGTATCTGGTAGCATATTTAAACTTACCAATGCATTTTTTAAACTAAATTGTATGAATTGGTGGGATAATGTTTGGAAATCTACAGTTGGTAATTTGTTATCGCATAATTTAGCATTACAAGTTAATAAGCCCTTTAACTCACTATATCATAACTTACAAACTTTGCTTAATAGATATGGCATTAATGAAAGTAATTGGCATCTTTATCAGCATTTAGTACAGCAAATAGAGAATAAACCATATTTAATACCTGACATGGCATTACTACCTGATCATTTGCTAGACCAGTATTTACAACAAAATGGCAATAGTATAGTCAGTGATCTCAATAGAGCTAGACTTAAGCAGGATTTGACCAATAATTTACGAAGATATTTACTTGACCGGGTCGATACAGCTGTTGCCACTCCCCATACTGCCGAGAGAAATGCCGTGTTACTCGGCAATTTAGGTATTAAAGCAGGTTCGCCAGCTGCCGCGGTGATTCAGTGTATAATGCAATTCAAAACTTTTGCCTATACTTACATTACTAGACCGTTAAAATCAATAACCATCGATCAGATACCACTTCATCAACAAGTAGGTAGTGGCAATTTATTGGATTTAGCAACATGGAAAGATATTGCTAAATCAATGAGAAACCCAACTAGTATTAAAATGTTGTTTCAATTATTACCGGGTTCTATAGGGCTTGGTTACTTATCGATCAATGCTAAAAGGTTGTTTGACGGAAAAGAATGGATTGCACCAAATGAAGAAGGAGTATTTATGGCATCTTTATTACAGGGCGGTGGTCTTGGATTATTTGGGGATTTTTTCTTTAATGAGTATGACAGTTATAATAATCTGCTTAAAGCTTTAGCAGGAACGACAGGTAGTGACATCATTGATTTTGGCACAGTGCTTACTTTAATCAAAAATGGCGAGTTGGATAAGGCAGAAGAATTGCTTAAAAAATCCCTTCAAAAAAACATCCCGGGTCGTAATTTATTTTACCTACAACCGGCTCTATGTGGCTTCCATGACTGTCATAACTTGAATTGGTAGGAGAAAGAATGCACATAATAATTGAAAATGACGATAAGGTAAAACCATTTGTAAAATGGGCAGGTGGAAAAAGAAGTTTGATAAAAGAATTATCCACAAGAATACCGCAAACTTATAAAAACTATTATGAACCATTTGTAGGGGGCGGAGCATTTTTGTTTGCTCTTGCTCCAGCTAGTGCGACTATATCAGACATAAACCGAGATTTAATCACTACATATGCTGTGATTAAACATGAACCGCAAGAATTGATAAAGCTATTGGCAAAACACAAAGTAAACCATTGTGAAGAATATTATTACAAAATCCGAAAACAATTTATTAATGGTTAGTGATAATGATATAGAAGTTGCTGGACGTTTTATATATCTTAATAAAACCTGTTATAATGGTTTGCATAGAGTCAATAACAAAGGGGAATTTAATGTACCTATAGGAACGTATAAAAATCCAGCAATAGTTGATGAAACAAATATAATAGCTTGTAGTAAATTCCTACAAAATATTGATATAAAACATCAAGATTTCAGCAAAATTTCTCCAAAAAAAGGTGATTTTGTTTATTTTGACCCTCCCTATTATCCTATAAATAATAAATCGTTTACTAAATATACAAAATCTGATTTTACAGAAACAGACCAAATAAAACTTTATCAAAAATGTAAAGAGTTAAACGATAAAGGGGTATATTTTTTGCTTTCAAATTCCAATATTCAGTTTATAAGGCATATGTATAAAGATTTTTATATAGAAATTATCGAAGCACCAAGAAGTATTAACTGTAGAGCTAATGCAAGGAAAAATGCAGAAGAGGTTTTGATTAGGAATTATATTTAGCTAGTTACTTAATCTGTACTAATCGAGCTTTATAGTTTCAATTTAACGGATATTGATTACTTGCCAAATAGCTCCTCTTCCTCTGAAGCATTTCTTATTGTTTCTATTATTCCGGACTTTCCTATTGAATATCTATTTTTAATAGCTCGTTAATTCTACTGATAGGTAAGTCAGTCATTGTAGCGATTTCATTAACAGACCTTCCTTTACTCATTAACATTCTTATTAATTTAGCTTCTCCTCTAGCTTCTCCTCTAGCTTCTCCTCTAGCTTCTCCTCTAGCTTCTCCGATTTGGATTCCCTTAGCCTCACCAATTTCAAAGCCTTCTAGAATGCCTTCTTCTTTCCAATGTTGTGCCAAACTGCCCATAAGCCTTGTACCTGTTTCCTGATTTAACTTACTTGTTAATAGCTTTTCTAATTCTAGTTTATCCTCTTTATTTATTCTTGTCAACGTATAGCATAGTAGCAGCTCTACATAGTTATAACCTATACTTACCTTGACTAGTTCAGGTAACATATCGGCTATTTCTTGCCATTTCCTAAGTAGATCGCGTTCTCTTATATGTTTCGCAAAAAACTCAAATATACCCGACCACACCCTGTGCTTTAACTGTTCATCAGGAATATCATTAACATTAACTATTTGATAATCATTTGTCCAAATTTCTTTAGCTAGTAGGTTATCTTCAAAAAGTTCCCACAAATTACGAGAGGCATTATAGTCCCCTGCACCATTAAAAAATATGAGGGGGTATATTAATGGCAAAGACTTTGCCTTAGGGTTTAAAGTTAAATATCTATCACAGATATTTAACATATATCGTAGCAAACGGAATGCCATAAAATGATCAGCCGAACTTTGGTGTTCAACTAGGAGAAACAGATAACCATCCTTACCATCAAACTTAGCAGAAAATAACACGTCAGAGATAGAATCTCTTAGATTCTGCTCTACAAAACTGGTATTTTCAAATTTTAAACTAGGAAAATCTATCAGAGCTTTAATATGTTTAGGCAAATGAGCGTTTAAGAATTCATGTGCTACTAGTGGATTTTCCATTGCTTTGCGAAAAATTTGGTCATGCTTCAAACGTTTAGTAGTCATTTTACCTACCTAATTTTAGAGAGTTCCTTAATGTGTTTTGACATAAAAACTTTTAACAAGCAACAGTTTTTTCGTTTTATTATATATTTTTTGAGTAACAAATATTTGCCAAATTAAGTTGAAAAACAACTTAACTTATATTAGTGAAAATACGATGTAAAAATATCACAAAACTTGATGCAAATTGTGATTTTTTATGATATAATAACTCCCCTACAATACAGATACTACAGGGGATTATATGGGAAAAACACGAAAAATTATTGTCGAATTTAACACGTCACAAAAGATTAAAAATCTTAAAAGAATCATGCAAAATGTTTACAGAAGTAATAGTGATCATTTACCGGATGTCGCTAATTTTCGCTTAGGCGATAAGACTTTTATACCAAATCAGGTAGAAAAAGCAGAGCTGCATATAATAACTGCGAGCGGCACTGAAATTCAAGAATTTCCTAAGTCATCACTAAGCTTTTATTTGGGTACTGGACATCCTTTCACTAAAGTAGCCATGAGTTCTGAGGATGAAGGTAATTATATCGTCCTGCCTTGGAACTTAGGTAGCCGAGTTGGTAGAGATAATCTGAAGAACCTAAATGAGCGTCTTCGACCCGAGAATATTAAAGAGCTAAAATATATCATCTGTGTTAATAGTTCTGACAACCTAAATAGCCTTAGTCTTGAGAGCAGTAAAGATTTAAGCCAAAGCCTAACCTCGCTAGCTAGTTTACACCTATCAGATATTGCGGCAGAAGATGAAACTGAAGATTTACTTAATAAAATAGCTGATTTAGAAGAACGCTTAAGAGCAAGAGATAATGTTGTTAATCAAAAACAAGCTCAGATTAGTAGTTTAACTACGCAAGTTAATAGCTTAAATACACAAGTTGCTAATTTACAAACTCAGGTACAAATACAAAGTACTATTGCTCCGTCTTATGGTGGTCAGTCTTGGACTTTAACATTGCCAAACTACATCAATGGTAATATTGACTCATCATCTTGCAACTTGAGTTTTGGTGGTTCTACTGCCACATTAACAAATTGGAAAACTTATGCCAGCGTCAACAATGTTGCCGGTAGTGTCACTATTGACGTTGTTAATAGGAGGCTGACTATTGGTGGGAGTAGTTGTGGTAGTATTAGTGCTTATTAACCCCAATAGGTCAATATTTAATAACTTTTAGAGATTTATATGATAGCGATATTAAGTGCCTTTATAGGATTCTTCAGCAGTTTTATACCGGAGATTTTGCATTTTCTTAAGGATAAGAAAGACAAGGAACATGAGCTGAAATTAATCGGTCTGCAAATAAAAGCTTCAAATACTATCCATAATGCTAGGCTTGAGGAAATCCAAATTCAGGCTGATAATGATGAGAGTAAATATCTGTATCAATATGCTGGTATGCAAATAGCCAATAACAGCAATAATAATTGGGTGGATTTTTTATCTACCACTGTTAGACCAATGATTACTTATATATTTTTTCTGCTCTATATAGCATTAAAATTAGCTATCTTCATAAAATTTGGTGCATCAGACACCATATGGAGTAGTGAGGATCAAGGTATATTTTGTGCAGTTATTGGTTTTTGGTTTGGTCATCGAGCTTTTGGTAAATACCGAGTTAATGGTTATAGTAACAATAACGGTTACACCTATGTCAATGGTAGTGGTAATGGTAAAGTTAATGGATACAAATATTAAACTTGCTGCAAATGATAGCAATAGTAAAGCAGAATATATCATTAAAATCTTTGAAGGCTTGAAGCTACAACCATATTACTGCCCAGCTGGTTTAAAAACTATTGGCTGGGGGCATGTGATCAAAGAGTACGAACAACAACAAATGTCTGATGGCATATCGCGGGAACACGCTGATTACTTGCTAGAGCAGGATATAGAACAAGCTAAATGTGCCATTTATCGACATTGCCGTGTACCATTAAACTGCTCACAAGAGGGAGCTTTGATATCATTCATCTTCAACTGCGGAGCTGGTGCATTTCAAGCTTCCAGTTTACGACAAAAACTGCTACGAAGTGAATATTTATCAGCTGCCGATGAATTTCCTAAATGGGTTTATGCTAGAGGTATCAAGCTTAAAGGTTTAGTGAGAAGGAGATTGGCAGAGAGAGAAATGTTTTTGCAAAATTAGATTATGTGAAAATTTTATAAACAAACAACATCATATAACAGGATAAAAAAATGAAAGCCGCAAGGATAAAAATAGAGAAAAATCAAGATCAGTATCAAAACATTGTTAGCCAAAATGTTGTTAGTTTAAGCAAAAAGAAAAATAAACCTCAAGAAGTTGTGATAAATGATACTGTAAACCATACTTCCACTACCCCTGAGGTAATACCACAAACCGTGTCCCAAACTATGCCTCAAACTGTTGAGCAGGCAAGAAAACACTACGCTATTTCTAGCAATAATGTTGATAGCCAAAATATTATTGAAGCAAATGACGCAATAGCTGAAAAAGTAAAAGAGCTGAATCAGTTGGAAGAGATACAACAACAGCTACTCTGCAAGGAAGATAGCTTAAAGTTAGAAGTGATGAATTATATGCAATTCCATGTTTACCTAAAAAAAGGTGAGCATATTCTTGTATCGTGGAAGCAAGCTACTCGCAAAACCTTTGACCTACCAAAGTTCAAAGGTGATTACCCTGAACTATATAGTGAATATGTCAAAGAGATATCCTCTAGACTATTTAGGCTTTATTAAAATTCGGTGATATTGTTAACCAAAATGTATTTTCACTTTTAATATTATTTTGTTCTTGCTATCATTAATGCCCAAGCTGATGGTAAGGAAAATGATAGGGTATCCTCAAGAACAAAGAAGTTTAAACAAAGAACAAAAAGAAACTATAGGGTTACTGTCAATAGGAACTTTCCTTGAATATTTTGATTTGATGATATATGTACACATGGCGGTATTTATTAATGAAGTATTTTTTCCCAAAACTGATCCACACACTACGGCTTTGTATTATGCAGCTACTTTTTGCTCAACTTACTTACTTAGACCATTAGGGGCTTTAATATTTGGATGGGTAGGTGATAATATAGGGCGTAAGGCAACAGTTATCATCACAACTTTCATGATGGCATTTGCTTGCGTTGTTATGGCTAATCTGCCTACTTACGAACAAATAGGAATCTTAGCGGCTTGGTTAGTAACCATCTGCCGGGGTATTCAAGGTATATCTTCTCTAGGTGAAATAGTAGGGACAGAACTTTATTTAACTGAAACGCTTCACCCACCAATACAATATGCAAGTGTTGGATTTATAGGGGCTTGTGCTACCTTAGGAAAGTTAGGGGCGTTAACAATTGCTTCACTTGTTGCCTGTAATATTTTTAACTGGCGTGTAGCATTTGGGATAGGTGCAGCAGTTGCCCTGATTGGTTTTGTTGCAAGAAGCAAACTTAGAGAAGCCCCAGACTTTGCTGATGCCAAACGTCGAATTAAAAAAGTTTTTGACAAAACTAATACCGATATAAATATTTTATATGACCGTCCTACTTGGCGGGAAAAAGTGAATAAAAAAACCGTACTAGCTTTCTTTTTATTACAATGTCCTTTACCGGTATGTATTTATTTTATTTATATATATTGTGGTAATATTTTACAAACTAGTTTTGGTTACACACTGCCTGAAGTTATTCACCATAATTTTCTTGTCTGTATAATGGAGCTGTTAACCACATTAATATTATGTTATTTAAGTTTAAAAGTATATCCATTATTAATCATAAAAATTACACTGCTAATATTTTCTATTTTCATGATATTTTGTCCGTATTTATTGAATAATCTTAATTCTCCTGATCAGTTATTTTTGATTCAATTCATTATAATCTTATGGAAGAAATGCCTCGACCCTGCTACTCCCATTTGTTTAAAAAGCTTTCCCATATTTAAACGTTTTACTTGTGCCAGCATAACATTTGCTGTATCTCGTGCTTTAATGTATGTTATCAGTGCTTTTGGTTTTGTCTACCTGATTGAGTGTTTTGGCAATTGGGGAATATGGTTTATTATGATTCCTACAATGATCGGTTTTGCTTACGGACTATCTCATTTTGAAAATCTAGCAAAACCAGCTAAAATCATCTACCCAAGAAATGCGTACTCTAAAGCAGATGGGTTAGGGGTAATAGGTAAATTTTTGTAACATAGATTTATCAATTGTTGTTCGGCTGTTGGTATTTCTAAGTAAAAACAAATATCTATAAAATATCCTATAGTTTCCTTAACTATCTTCAGTGCCTTTTCAGGTGATTTAGCTCCTAGAGTTTGTAAGTTGTGAATGCGATCAAAAATTTTAATCAATGCTACATCATATTTTTCCTGTTGAACTAATAAATCTAAAATCTCTTTGGAGCTAATTTTGCCATAAGGCTTGACCTTTGTTAGAGCTTCCACTTGGCTAGCAACTAAACTCCCAAAAATTCGAGCAATCATCTCTTCAGTAAGGGCTGTACCTTCAATAGTATCATGCAGTAAACTGGTAACTATCATGTCAGTTTTAAATAATTGGTGAACTTCCTCTGCTGTGTATTCAGCAAACATATAAGCTACTTCAATCGGGTGTGAGTAATATGGTTCACCCGATTGCCGCATTTGACTACCATGATATTTCTTAGCATAATAGATAGCTTTGATAATTTCTCTGATATCTACTGGGTTAGTTACTTTTTCATTTAGTGAAATCAATTTACTAAGTAACTTAGCAGAATATTCACAAGATTTAAACTTGATCTGCCAATTGTCAATATCTTCCATGAAATGCCTCCCCATTATTTTGATTGTACATTAAATTAAACTAATATTGCCAATAATTTTATTATATTTTTTAAGAATTATTTTGGAATTTACGCCAAAGAGTTTCAATTGCCTGCTCATAGGCAACGAGTTCTGATATAGTCCAATTAAACTGGTTAAAAATATCATAGGCTTTATTTATTTCAGTATTAATAGCAACTGTATTAACTCTCTCCTCATAAAATAACTTTCTTAATTTTTCTTCCTGCGTTTTTTTATATTCCTCATGGTTGGCAATGCCAAATTCGGCTATATCATGCATCCTTCTAGTCCGTATTTGTATTTCTATGTTACGATCATAAATATCAGCTATAAGTACGAGATGCAAAGAACGGTAACCATTATCCTTAGGATTAGCAATATAGTCTTTTGTCTTTTCCATATTAACAGGATAGATATTGTAAAGAGTAGTCAATACTTCATAACAGTCATATTGTTTATCAACTATAATTCTAAAACCAATTAGGTCAGTTAATTCTTTCACCTCTATATTCTTCCTTAACATCTTTTTTAAAGCAGAATAAGGGTCTTTTAATCTGTACTGTATTTCAACTTTTATACCATTTCTACGCAGGTTAGCACTAATATTAGCTATAATGTTACGTAAATCGTTAGTAGTGGTATCTTGCATAATTAATATTATACTCTATACTCAGAACTTTAATGTTAACAATTAACAACTAGTCTGTCAATTATCAGTAATTAGTTAATAAATTAATAGAAAATGGTCATAAAAGACTCATAAAACTATCATTCTGCCATTCCATTAGATAATTTGGAGAACAGATATACTTTAAATATAAAACCATATTATACTAATGATAAAAATACTTGCAATAGTTTGTTATATTTATTTCCAAAAAATATTTGTGGTTGATTTTTAACATCGTTAGTCATAAAATTAATTCCTGTTTTTTGTTTTGCGAAAAATAGACACTGAGGTTAGATTGTAATTTGATAGATTGTCTTCTAACCTCAGTGCTTGATGCCACCCCACGTGGCATCCTATTTCCATATCCTATCATTGTTCCCAATATTGTAGTTGCTCTTCCCCTAATATAGTGTTAAACCACCGACAAACTACCAGTCAGTTTTTTGTCGTGGATATCTAGAGCCTTAATTAACCATTCTATTGCTACATCAGTAACCATTACTCCTCCCAAATCTATTATTATCTTGCTGACAACTTTATTAGCCTTTAGAATTCTTATTAATTTTAACAAGTTCAGTCATAATATTATCTCCAAATTTATTAGATATTTTTAATGGTTATTGGTCATATTGTTGTCATTATTAAGCTCTTCAGTTGAATGTAATGTTACCGGCACTTGCAAAGTAAAAGTTGTACCTTTATCTTGCTGGCTGCTAAGTTTAATTTTACCATTCAGATCACCAATAAATTGTTTGACTAGACTTAAACCTAGACCTAATTCTAAAGTTGATTCTAAGTTTGAATCCGTCGCCAATTCCTCGCCACTAGCTTTGCTAGTCGAGTTACTAAAGGCAGAACTATCAAGACCATTTAATTGCCGATAGATATATTGTTGCTGTTCTTCAGACATACCAATACCTGTATCATGAACAATGAATTGTAAAGTATCTTTGCTCTCTGTAGCTGCTTCTCCACCTCCACAATCTTTATCAATTTGTGATAGTATAGTGCTTGCTGGAAAAAAATGGGTAGTTACGACAACTCTGCCTTGTTCAGTGAAATTAATGGCATTAGTAATTAATTGGGTTAATATCGCCTCAAGTCGGTAACTATCAGCAATGAGGATATTTGGGATATCACTGTAGAAATTATTTACAACCCTTATACCTTTACATTTAGAGGTTAGTCCTAATTTAGTAATAACTCTGTCTACTAATTTCCTAGGGTTGGATTTATTAGGCATCATCGGTATTAAAGCTACTTCTGTGGTAGCAATTAAGTTTGAATGATATTTAACAAACTCTAGCATAGTTTCACAGTACTCCATTTGCACTCTAGTACAAGTGATAATATCAATTATAGAATGTTCTTTAACGTCATCTTTTTTTGGCTCAAGGAGTGTTATAGCCTTGTCCCAAACGGTAATACCGAAAGTTTTTACATTAAGAAATATATTTATTATGAAGTTGTGGTAGATGAAATTAGTTACTTGTAGATTTTTCTCGACTTGTTGTAGCTTAACAATAATGTCACGACTAATATTATTTGTTTCATCGTTAGTTCCAAGGATTTTGTCACTGGTAACATTTTTTTTGATATTTTTTTTACAGGTAGATTGGTTTTCTTGTTGATTTTTAATATCCCTCGTCATAAAATGAACTCCTATTTTACTGTGGTGAAGTAGACACTGAGGTTAGAGAAAATTTTGTGATAAGTATCTAACCTTAGTGCTTGACATTTACATTATTGTAACGTCGCCTTAACAAATACTATCATTTTTCCGCAGAGTAAAGGGGAATTTTCACGATTAGTAATTTTTTTTCAAAATTTTTTTGAATAGTGTCAATCTAGTAACATTAGCTAAAATTGTCATTATGGTTGCTGGCTAAAGAGCTGATAAGTAAGCCATAATTTAGTTGGTTTCTGATATATACTCTTCTTTTTTCAAGAATTGACTTGGCAAAATTGCAGACTATTTGCTTAGTCTTAACATGTTGTTTTACTTTCCAATTATTCAATTTATTTAATTATACTGACAAATTCTTGTGGTAGTTTTGTGGTATTTATGATACAATGGACGACTTATTTATTAGACGATCTATTTAGTTCAATTGTTAAGATTATTTCATAGCTAAGCAATCCCAATTATAATTATGCCTAATACCACGACTAAGCCCAAACCATTTATCTATTGGGTTGGCGGCAAGAGGAAAATTGTCGATCAGTTAATAGACCGCCTTCCTACTTCTATCTCGTTAAATAATTATTATGAGCCTTTTCTTGGCGGTGGGGCGTTGTTCTTTAAAATCAAAGATAGATTCAAACAATGTTTTCTATCTGACATTAATTTAGAATTAATTACCAGCTATAATATGGTAAAAAAGAATCCAATAGCAGTAAATGATTTATTGTCCAAACACAAAGAACAGCATTCAAAAGAATATTATTACCGTGTACTAAACAATGATAACAGCAATGACCCTA
Source organism: Candidatus Tisiphia endosymbiont of Temnostethus pusillus (assembly GCF_964264675.1). Classification (NCBI taxonomy): domain Bacteria; kingdom Pseudomonadati; phylum Pseudomonadota; class Alphaproteobacteria; order Rickettsiales; family Rickettsiaceae; genus Candidatus Tisiphia; species Candidatus Tisiphia endosymbiont of Temnostethus pusillus. Next base: position 278,926 of record NZ_OZ183472.1, read on the forward strand.
CTAACATCACTGCTCGATTTCTTTATTTAAATAAATATTGTTTCAATGGTATTTATTGTATCAACAAAAAGGGCAAGCTTGGCTTGCACTTTTCTACTCACAACTATGGTATCTCTCATTTTAAAAAAAGACTAAAACAATGCAGTAGCTTTCTAAGTGATACCGTAATTTACGTCACTGATTTCTCATTTATCGAACCTAAGGAAAATGATTTTGTCTATTTTGACCCGCCTTATCATAAGGCTGGAGAGAAATTTTATACTCGGTTACCCTTTAATGAACAGGAACAAGTCAGGCTAAGAGATTTTGCCAAGGAACTCACTAGCAAAGGGGTAAAACTAATGATTTCCAATAGTAATACTGATTTTATTAGAGAAATATACCAAAACTTTACAATAAATACTATTGACGCCAAATATGCCCTAACCGGACAGAAGAAAATAACTAGAGAACTTGTAATTACTAATTATGTGAGGTAATTGCTGTGCTAATTACTAAAATATACTCAGCATAACCATTATGTTTGGTTATATTTAAGCTCTCTTATCTGTGCTGAATTCCTTTAGCTTTTGTTGCCGTGCTTCCTTTCCATTTTGTTATATTTCAAATATATTATTCAACTCTAACTTGATCTATCGCTATAGAATCATATATTTTTGTTGATCTTATACTTTTATAGCCTAAGGCCCTCCTTATTATACTCAATTAACCTGAAGAGTTGGCAAAATGATTAAAAGTTATAGTCTGAAATTGGTCAGTTATAAGAGTAAGCAAATTACCTTTGTATTTATCAATATTAGCAAAAAATCTATCTATAGCTTCTGAGAATTGAGCAAAATTATGGTAAAATTTATTATTTGTTACAATTCTATGCATAAATTTCCATAATCGTTCAATCGGATTAAGATTAGGGCTATAGGGAGGTGAAAATACTAATTCTATTTTGCTATTTACTAGATACTCCTTTACTTTCTTTGACTTATGATACCCAGCATTATCACAAATCAAATATATCTTCTCTTTATTAGGATTTTCTGCTTCTAATTTTTGTAGAAAATTGATTATATAATCACCGTTTACTTTAGGATTATCTGTGCTAACTAATTGCAAATCAGATAAATTAATTGCTCCTATTAAATGCTTCCTTTTCCAGCCACTAAATGTTGGTAAAGTTTTATTTTGATTCTTTCTGATCCAACCATAACGGGCTTTTGTTTGATACTGAGGATGAACGCTATCCATAAAATATATAGCTTCTTTAGCCTTGAGATTACCTTTTAACAAACTATATTCTAGCTTAAATAGTTCTTGCTTATCTATATCAAGCTTGCCGGGTACGATCTTTGGCTTCTTATATACAAAGCCTAATCTGATTAATAGTTTTGTTACTCCTGCTATTGTATAGGTAACACCGTATTTTTCTTCTATGTAATTGCTGATATCTTTGGCATAAACATAATTACATATTTCTAAATGCTCTATTAACTCTTTCTCTTCTAGCTCACTTAGCTTACTTGCACTAACACCGGTAGCTGTCTCTAATTTATTAAATTTTTGATAATCTCTTACATGCTTTCTTATAGCTTCTTCACTTAACAGCAATGCTTCTGCTATTTCTCCATAGCTCCAACCTTTATCATACAGCAAAACTGCCTTAATTCGGTCACATACTCTCCTATCTCGTTCATTACCATGACTTGACTTCAGTACCGTTCTTTGTTCAGATGTTAAAATATTTCCCATTATCATATTCTAGCTTCTTTCTTCTCTTCCTTCAACTCTTCATTTACGAGCAGTATACTCAGCCAATTCTGCAATACGAAAGACTGGTATTCGAAGATTTTAAGATAATTTGCGGAACTAAATCTCTCACTAATTTTGTCATATTACCTGTGTATTATTGGTTAAAGGTTAACCAATCGTCATAAAATTGGCATTTTCTAGCCATAAAATTTTGCAAATAATTTCATTGTTAGGATATAGTTTTGCTACTATATGTCGGTAAAAATTCAACTGATCAATATAAGATTCCTTAACTAATTGACAGGTTTTAGGTGGACTAGCATCGGATTTATAATCAATAATGGTTATTTTCCCTGTATCAATGGCAAGTAAATCAATTCTTCCTATCTTAACCTCATCATTTAGAGTTGTCCCTATCGTCACTTCAGTTTTTAGCTCTTGGGAAATAAGTGCCATAAATTCTATATTATTCAGTAATTTATCAATATTGCTATGAATCTTTTCTTGCAGAGTTGTTGGTAACTTGTGAATAAACGGATGTTTATTCATCATAGAAAAATCATTGATCTTTGTGGCATCTTCTAGAATTTTATGAAATATCTTACCATATTCCAAATGATCATTAACTATAAGAGGAGAATTGACTGAATAATTTTGCTTTGTATTTTTGGTGATTTTATTAATTAAAAAAAGGTTTGGTATCCAATCTTCAATGTCATCCTGCTTTGGTGCGGGATCTAGAATATCTAAAGCACCTTTTTGGTCTATTTCTTTAGATTCCTGCCCATTTCCACTTCCTTCAATAACTGATTCATAAACTATAATACCATTTTCCTGTACCTTCCCGTGCATATTCATTGTTCTGGCAACCAACTCATACCAACAATTTTGTGGTAGCTTACTACTTGACTGATAACCACATATCACTAAATGGTCTTCGGCTCTAGTCATTGCAACATAAAGTAGTCTAATATATTCTTGTAAGTCTTTTTGTTGCTCCTTTTCTTTGAGAACTTTAAAGAATTCTGGGCTATTGGCTGATTGAGTGGTAGAGAACACTTGATTTTCGTCCCAAATGAATTTATTACTATTAGTTGGTACTGAACTAGTATCGCACAGAATAACAATAGGTGCTTGCAGACCTTTAGAAGCATGCACGGTCATAATTTTTATCTTACTTGACGATTCTAAATTTCTTTTAATCTCAATTTTGTTATTTTCAAACCAATAAACAAAGCTTTGCAATGAGCTATCTATATTATTAGCATAATTGCTACTCAAATATATCAATTCATTTATTACATCATTGCTATCAAATCCATTAGCTTCAACTAAAACCTTTCTAACATCCAAACAATCGACAATAAGTGAAAAAAAATTCTCACAATTTGTAACCTTGTATAGCTGCAAGAAATGACACAGTTTCTTATATATACTTGCATAGTTTGAGACAGTTTGCAGGTAACCCCAAATAGAATTCTTACCTCGAGAAATTGCAATAGTTTGTAGCGCCTGTTCACTCATACCAATTATTGGTGATTTTAACAGACTAGCCAAATTCAAATCATCTTGAGGTAGTAGTACAAATTTCGCTATGCTCATTAAGTCTAATACTGACAAATTTTTATTTAAAGTGATCCGATCAACATCTTCTACTGGCAAACCATGTTGCTTAAGACAGTTAATAATCTCAAAAATCAACTCATCTCTCTTGCGTACCAAAATCATAAAATCTGATTCTTTGACTGCGGAATTAGTAGCAGGCAGGATTCTTCTACTTGCTATTTGGCTTTTTATAAAACTAGCAATTTGTTGTGCAAGTAATTGCTGAGCAGATTTGGATTTATTATGTTCTTCCAGTAAAGGCCAAAACAACTTACTCTCTTTTTCATCCTTAACTAATGGCCAAAGTTCAACTCTACCTTTATGAGTTTGACGAAATGGCAAAATTTTAGGATTATCAGATGTAAATAATTGTGGAGTAGTATGTTTAATTTGTTGAAAAATTAGATAGACAATATCAATAATTTCTTTAGTAGATCTATAAGACCACTGGAGGGTAATATTTCTGAAATTTTTATTTGCATCAGATAGGTTTTTATACAAATTTTCATTAACATAACTAAAAGAGCTAATATCTGCTCCTTGGAAGCTAAAAATCGACTGTTTCTCATCGCCTACGACAAAAATAGTACTTTTTTGCTTAGTGCTAGAAGTAAAGTCTGCTATAATTGCAGTGATAATGTCCCATTGTTCCGGGCTAGTATCTTGTGCTTCGTCAACAAGCAAGTGGTCAATCCCGCCATTAAGTTTATAAGCTATCCAATTTTTTGCAGCATTATCCGTTAATAATAACTGCGTAAGATAAATTAAATCATCATAATCAAGCAAACTATGCTGGGTTTTGTAGGAATCATATTTATCAAGAAAAATCTTTGCCAAGTTACGTAATGAATTTGAGTAATTCTCCATATCTTGCATTTTAGCTTGTTGATCTAGCTGAAAAATTTTCTCTTGAATATATTCAAGTTCATTCAATAACTTTGGGTACTTCATTGCCATAGATTTAGGCAATATATTCTTACGCTTAAGGTTTTCTTTAGTAAGAAAAAATTGTTGAATTTCTTGATCTAGGTCAATAGCTATTGAGTATTTTGCCAATAATTGCCTAGCTTGGTCATAAATACTTGATAATTGTGCAAAAATAGTTTGAGCATCGTACTCTACAAAATCCATTTGTTTGGCAAATAATTTCTTAAACTTAATTTTTTGCTGGATTATTTCAGAGAAAATATCATTGATAGTTGTTTCATGGAAACTTGTCAGAAAAAAACTAATCAGCTCATTATAAGTCGGATCTAAATAGATTTGGTTTCTTATTTTGCTAACAACCCCTTGTGCTGTAATCTCGTCAAGAACCTGAAATTTTGGATTAATGCCAACTTCAAAAGGAAATAATTTAAGCATCTTCTGACAGAAAGCATGGATAGTGTAAATATTAATACCATCTTCAGAGTTTAGTAGTCTGTTATATAAAGTTTTGGTATATTGCACCTCACTTTCTAAAGGCTCTCTAGTAAGTAATAAACCTAACTCTTCAGTTAATTTAGTGGTTTCGTTTGCAGCAAATTGAGCAAGTTTATTTTTAATCCTACTCTGCATTTCAAGGGTGGCTGCATTAGTAAAAGTTAAGCATAGGATCTTTTCAAATGGAACTCCCTTAATTAGTAACCGTAGCACCCTATCTGTTAAAATTTTGGTTTTGCCTGTACCAGCTGAAGCAGAAACCCAAACAGAATATTCTGGGTCAGATGCTTGTTGTTGTAATTCATTCATTTTATTTCTATTTGAGTAACTTAAACTTTTTTACTCACATTAATAGCCATATTACACATTAATTTAATAACTTTATTAATTAAGGAAGCAAATACTACCTTACTACTACCTTGTACTAGAGCTATATCTTTATGTTCAATTTCCTCAGCCTGAAATTGTTTTATGCTATTTACTAATTCTTTCTCTAAATTATACAATTCGAGATAATCTATTTGTTTCTGATAATGTTGTTCAATCACTTCTTCTACACTTTGCGTTAGTAGCATGGCAGTTTCTGTTCCTATCAATATCGATCCACTACCAAGTACATAGCCAATAATATGCCAAAATGGTATCAAAATAGTTGGTCTAACATTATGTTGTAATAACAAGTTAGTAAAGTAGCTCAAATGTACTTCTTCTTGCTGCATCATATGTTTTATTGTAGAGGAATCTTCGTGGTTTTTGCAATAATTTAATTGCCCTTGATAAATTCGTTTAGCCCCATATTCTCCAGCATGATTTACTCTAATCATTTCTTTTATGATATTGTCTGAATTGGTGAAATCGGGTCTTGCCATATGCTGCCTTAGTATCTAAATAACGGATAATTTATTGCATTACGCGAATTCGGGTATTTTCTATCGGCATAAATCAACTAATCCATAAGGTTTATGCCCATATTATAGCATTTTCTTATGGATTCTCTATATTTTTTTACTTGATAAACATAGTGGATATTATATCTCTAGACTTTTGACGGAGCGACTATAAAAACAAGAAATGAGGATAAGGTTAGACGGTTTATTGAAGCAATATGGTACATAACATGTTCAGGATGCCAATGGCGGTTGTTGCTTTGTCAATACAACCTAGTTTTCTTTTACCCATATATCCATATCATATTGTTTACAATACTCAAACATAGATACAGTATTAGGGTGTTTTATCCCAAATTCCTTTACTTGCGGTTTACCAAAAAACTTATAACTAAATAAGTTTTTTGCTTTACATGCAGCTTTAGCTCCTTGAGTATATAAGTAACTAACTTGAGCTACATTCTTACGATTATCTCTATACAAATAATAATATATGCTATAAGCTTTATTATAGGATTTTATAGCTTCTTCTATATTATCTTGGGCAAATAGAATATCACCTTGCACTACATAACTAGCCGCTAAGTTGAGGTTTTCCGAATAATCTGCTCCTTTGTGATTCCTATGCTCATTGGCTAGGAATATGGAGATAGCCTGGTTAACATGTTCTGAGGCTTGGTCTAGATTTCCCAATCCTAACGCACTTCTTGCCATTTGACTATAAATACGACCAAATATTTCATGTTCCTCTTTTTTAGAAGATTTATACAAATTATATAATTGTTCAAGTTGAACATATGATTCTTGGCATTCTTTAAGATAATTCAATATTTCTGCTTTACGAAGGTAAGGATTTATAAGAGATATATCATTGGGACTTTTTCCATTTTTTATGGATATTTCTATAGCTTTATTAGTTTGCTCTAATGATTCACTATACTTACCTTGTATAAATAATAAGCTTGCCCTAGCGCTATATATGTAAGATATATCACTTTTGTCCATTAAACCTTCATTAAGCATTTGCTCCATAACTTGAATGTTTTCTTCTGCTTCTTGCCCCTGTCCTAATATAATATTATATGTTGCTAAACTAAAAAATACAGTCCATTTGAAAGATTCATAACCTTTAACATTATCTAATATTCCCTTCGCTCTTGTATAATAATTTATTGCCACCCTATTATTAGAACAAATTCTATGATACCAACCTATAACCTGTATATAACGTGCATATGCATATTTTTCATCATTATTCATCAACCATAATTTAAACTTGCCAGTACCATTTTGATCATTTCTATTGAACCAATTAACTAACTTTTCTGCATTAGGATAATCGAAACAATTAATAGTTCGTACCATTAGTTGCATATTCAGTTGCATAATTTTATATATATTAGTATTATATTTCTCAGCATTTCTACTAAGTATCTCAAAATTTTCATGCATAGTTTTCGTTTCCCTAAAAAGCTGGGCTTTTAGCAAACTCTTTGGCACACATCCAACTAATTTAGTAATAATATCCTCTAAATAAGCTTTATTATTCTTATCACCATTAATCTCAGCTATTTTCTGAGCTATAACATCATGCATTTCAAAGACAGGGTTAGTATCATTGGGATCAATGTTAGATATTAAGGAAAATTTAGAGAGTTGGTAAATATCATCATTCAAGGTACTTTTATCGTCAGTAATATAACTTAGTAGTTCTTTCGAGAAACTTTGATTATTTATTAGGGCTATTTTATTTAGTAAATTTTTAGCACTTGGTTTTAATTGTTCGATAGCTAATGTAATATTTAATTTAATTCTGTCTGTTGATTGGTGAATTTTCTTCCTATATCCTTCTCTATCTAAACCCTGTACATTATTTAATAATTGTACACCTTGTACTATCAGGATAGGATAACCAGCAAATTCCTCGCTCAAGAATTCTGCTGATTTTGGGTCACTATGTTCTAAAATATTGTTAGCAAGAGTACGGACGTCACCTTTTTCAAATGCAGTCATTTTAACTATGTTTGGTAATATTTCACTATCTTGGGAGCAAAATATAACATGCCCATTATGTTCCCAATCAACAAATTCTTGAATTTTTTTATTTTCACTTACCTTTAGATTATCAAATATCAGCAACCATTTATCTTGACTGGATAAATAGTTCCTTACTTCTTTTCGTACTAATTTAATATCTTCTGATATTAAATTAGATTTAGAAGTAGCATTAATAGCTTTTGCTAGCTTTAGCAATTCTTGATTAATATCTAAATTACAGTCAATAAACCAAATAAGTTTATAATTATTTTGATTTTCATAAGAATACATTCTAGCAAGTTGTGTTTTTCCCATACCACTAGTACCTATAATACTTGCTTGTCGATATTTAATTAAATTATTTTTGAGCAAATTTAGTTGTTTAACATGATTAACAAAATAAGTAACTGGTGCAACAAAATTAGATATCCGGTTAGATGCTTGATCTTGGGCAAATGAATTAAGAGGTATTATTAATAATGTTATTAACAATATAAAATATTTATTCATTTTCTTTGCTAGTTAATGGTTTCAGAAAAGTTATATTATTATCTTATCTTTGGTTTGTTCATTCATATTCCTTCTTATCTCAATTTATTTAACTATATTACTTAACTATTGTCAACTATTGATTTTATAGCAAGTATCAGAACCCTAAATCTATTTTTCTTTAGCCCATAAATCCATATCATATTGTTTACAATACTCAAACATAGATACAGTATTAGGGTGTTTTATCCCAAATTCCTTTACTTGCGGTTTACCAAAAAACTTATAACTAAATAAGTTTTTTGCTTTACATGCAGCTTTAGCTCCTTGAGTATATAAGTAACTAACTTGAGCTACATTCTTACGATTATCTCTATACAAATAATAATATATGCTATAAGCTTTATTATAGGATTTTATAGCTTCTTCTATATTATCTTGGGCAAATAGAATATCACCTTGCACTACATAGCTCGCTGCTAGATCTGTATCTTCTGAATAATCTGTATTTTTAGGGTTTCTAAGTTCATTGGTTAAGAATATGGAAATAGCATTATTAACATGCTCTGAGGCTTGGTCTAGCTTCCCCAGTCCTAACTCACTTCTTGCCATTTCGACAAAAGTGCAACCAAATACTTCATCATCTTCTTTCTTAAAGGATTTACACATGTCATATACTTGCTTGGCTATGGCATACGCTTCCTGGTGCTTTTTAAGATAATTTAATACTTCTACTTTAATATTATAGGAATTTATAAGCCATGGGTCATCAGGACTTGTCCCATTTTTAATGGCTATTTCTATGCTTTTATTAACTTGTTCTAATGATTCAGTATATTTCCCTTGTATGAAGAATAGAAGCGCTTTAGCATCATGTATATAAAATATGTCACTTTCATCCATTAAACCTTTATTAACAATTTGTTCTATAATTTTAATGTTTTCTTCTGCTTCTTGAACCTGCCCTAATGCAATATTCGATGTTGCTAAGGTAAACAGTACAACCCATTTAAAAGATTCATAACCTTGTACATTATCTAGTATTTCTTTCGTTCTTATACAATAATTTATTGCTGTTCTATGATTAGAACAAATTCTATAATACACGCCTATTGCTCGTAGGTAACTTGCATATGTATATTTCTCATCATTATTCATTAACCATAATTTAAACTTACCATCCCCCTGTTGATCATTTTTATTAAACCAATTAATGAGTCTTTCCGTATTATGGTAATCGTAAGAGATAAGATATGCTGATATTAGTTGTCTGTTCAGTTGCATAATTTTATATATATTAGCATTATATTTCTCAGCATTTCTACTAAGTATCTCAAAATTTTCATGCATAGTTTTCGCTTTCCTAAAAAGCTGGGCTTTTATCAAACTCTTTGGCACACATCCAACTAATTTAGTAATAATATCCTCTAAATAAGCTTTATTATCCTCACCACAATTAATCTCGGCTATTTTTTCAGCAATGACATCATGCATTTCAAAGACAGGGTTAGTATCATTGGGATCAATGTTAGATATTAAGGAAAATTTAGAGAGTTGGTAAATATCATCATCCAAGGTACTTTTATCGTCAGTAATATAACTTAGTAGTTCTTTCGAGAAACTTTGATTATTTATTAAGGCTATTTTATTTAGTAAATTTTTAGCACTTGGCTTTAATTCATTGATAGCTAATACAATATTCAATTTAATTTTATCTGTTGATACTTGGATTTCTTTCTTATATTTCTCTCTATCTAAATCTTGTGCATTATTTAACAATTGTGTGCCTTGTACTATCATGATTGGGTAACCAGCAAATTCTTCGTGCAAAAATTCTGCTAATAGAGGATTACTATTTTCTAGAATATTATTAGCAAGAGTAATAACATCAGTTTTCCTAAAAACAGTCATTTTGATTATATTAGGTAATATTTCACTATCTTGGGAGCAAAATATAATATGCCCGTTATGTTCCCAATCAACGAATTCTTGAACTTTTTTATTTCCACCTACCTTTAGATTGTCAAATATCAGCAACCATTTTTCTTGATTCGATAAATAGTCCATTACTTCTTTTCGTATTAATTTTATATCTTCTGATATTAAATTAGATTTAGAAGTAGCATTAATAGCTTTTGCTAGCTTTAGCAATTCTTGATTAATATCTAAATTACAGTCAATAAACCAAATAAGTTTATAATTATTTTGATTTTCATAAGAATACATTCTAGCAAGTTGTGTTTTTCCCATACCACTAGTACCTATAATACTTGCTTGTCGATATTTAATTAAATTATTCTTGAGTAAATTTAGTTGTTTGACATGATTAACAAAGCAAGTAACTGGTGTAACAAAATTAGATATTTGATCTTGGGCGAATGAATTAAGAGGCATTATTAATAGTGTTATTAATAATATAAAATATTTATTCATTTTCTTTGCTAGTTAATGGTTTCAGAAAAGTTATATTATTATCTTATCTTTGGTTTGTTCATTCATATTCCTTCTTATCTCAATTTATTTAACTATATTACTTAACTATTGTCAACTATTGATTTTATAGCAAGTATACTCGGTGAACTTCAAGAATTGGCGTTCCCGCGACTAAAGATCGAAGCTGCCTAGTTACTCATGTACGCTACGCCGCTCGACTTTGCTACTGCCTAGCTCTTCTTGAAGTTATACTATCGTCTACCAACTCTTCATTTACGAGCAGTATATCAGAATCCTAAATCTATTTTTCTTTAGCCCATAAATCCATATCATATTGTTTACAATACTCAAACATAGATATAGTATTAGGGTGTTTTATCCCAAATTCCTTGACTTGCGGTTTACCAAAAGATTTATAACTAAATAAGTTTTTTGCTTTACATGCAGCTTTAGCTCCTTGAGTATATAAGTAACTAACTTGAGCTACATTCTTACTATTATCTCTATATAAATAATAATATATGGTATAGGCCTTATTATATGATTCTATTGCTGCTTTTATATGATCTTGGGCGAATAGAATATCACCTTGTACTACGTAGCTTATTGCTAGCTCTGGAACTTCCAAAAAATCCGCATCTTTAGAAGTCATACGCTCACAGGCTAAAAATATAGAGATAGTCTGGTTAATATGCTCTAAAGCTTGGTCTAGCATACCTAATCCTAACTCACTTCTTGCCATTATACGATAGATTTCACCAAGTATTTCAGGCGTTTTGCAATGTTCACATAAATTATATAATCTCTTAGCTTGCTCATATGCTTTTTGATATTCTTCAAGATAATTTAATATTTCTACTTTAAGTATATAAGGAGGTATAAGCAATAGATCGTCAGGACTTATCCCATTTTTAATACATGTTTCTATAGTTTTATTAATTTCATCTAATGATTCAGTTTTCTCTTGTATAAATAATAACTGTGCTTTAATAAAATGTATATGTGCTAGGTCGCTTTGATCTATTAAACCATCATTGAGCATTTGTTCTATCATTAGAACGTTTTTCTCAGCTTCTTGCACCTCTCCAAATACAATATTACACCTTGCTAAACTATAAAATAAAGTCCATTTGTCAGATTCATAACCTTTGATATTCTCAAATATTTCTTGTGCTCTTATAAAATACTTCATTGCTATTCTATAATTAGAATAACTCCTATAGTAATTACCTATTGTTTGTATATACTTTAAATATACATATTTCTCTTTATTATTCATTAACCATAACTTAAATTTTCCTTCCTGATCAACTTTATTAAACCAGTTAATCTTCTTTTCTGTAATAGAAGCATTAAGAGAATTGTTATATTGGCTCATTATTTGATAATTAAGTTCCATAATTTTATATATATTTGCATTATATTTTTCTGAATTTCTTAAAATTATTTCAAGATTTTCTGGCATAGTTTTAGCATTTCTAAAAATATGAGCTTTTACTGTAGTCTGTGGTATATAATTCATTAATTTGCTAACAATATCCTCTAAATAAGCTTTATTATTTCTGCTACCATTAATCTCAGCTATTTTCTGAGCAATAACATCGTGCATTTCAAAAATAGGATTAGTGCTATTAGGAACAATGTTAGATATTAAGGTAAATTTAGATAATTGATAAATATCATCGTCAAGAGTATTTTGATTATCAGTGATAATTTTTAAAAGTTCTTTTGAAAAACTTTGATTATTTATCATAGCTATTTTATTTAATAAATTTCTTGCACTTGGCTTTAATTCATTGATAGCTAATATAATGTTCGATTTAATTCTATCTGATGATTGTTGGATTTTGTTCTTATATCCTTCGCTATCTAAACCTTGTATATTATTTAATAATTGTGCACCTTGTACTATCATGATAGGATAACCAGCAAATTCTTCGCTCAAGAATTCTGCTGATTTTGGGTCACTATGTTCTAAAATATTGTTAGCAAGAGTACGGACGTCACCTTTTTCAAATGCAGTCATTTTAACTATGTTTGGTAATATTTCACTATCTTGGGAGCAAAATATAACATGCCCATTATGTTCCCAATCAACAAATTCTTGAACTTTTTTATTTTCACTTACCTTTAGATTATCAAATATCAGCAACCATTTTTCTTGACTCGATAAATAGCTCATTACTTCTTTTCGTATTGATTTAATATCTTCTGATATTAAATTAGATTTAGTAGTACTATTAATCACTTTTGCTAGTTTTAGTAATTCTTGATTAATATCCAAATTACAATCAATAAACCAAATAAGTTTATAATCATTTTGATTTTCATAAGAGTACATCCTAACAAGTTGGGTTTTCCCCATGCCACTGATTCCTATAATACTCGCTTGTCTATGTTTAATTAAATTATTTTTGAGCAAATTTAGTTGTTTAACATGATCAACAAAATAAGTAACTGGTGTAATAAAATTAGATATATATCTTTGTTGTTGAGCAAATGAATTATTAGGCACGATTAACATTATTAATAATATAAAATATTTATTCATTTTCTTATTTCTTTATATTATGCTCTGTGAACAAAAAATTTAACTTTATATAAGGAGAAGTGGTAGTCTTCGGTTATCAAAGCCAAAAGGACTACTAGAGTTAAGTATTACATAGATTCGAATGCATGGGAACAAATTCTAGAGTTTTAAAGACAAATAAAAGGAATACATACTGAGATGTGGTCGCCATTGTTTAGACAAAAATTTAGCAATTTAGAGATATAATTCCCATGAAATTATTATTGTCACTATTATGCAACTTTTTGTTTATAGTACATCGAGCTAGGAGTCTTATACCCCAATGCTTGGTGCATTCTTTCTTGGTTATAAAAATCGATATATTCCTTAATAGCTACTTTTACCTTCTTTACAATTGTTAAAATTATTCGACAAATTTTTTCCTGTTTCAACGAACACCAAAATCGCTCAATAAATACGTTGTCCAAAGCTCTACCTTTGCCATCCATACTTATTTGAACCTGAATTCGATGTAACAAGTTACATCGAATTCAGTGTTATATATAGAAACAATCAGGTTTGAAGCGGCTGCCACCTGATTGTTAAAATATAATACTCCATTCAATATGTGATTTTAATTATTAAAATCACATATTGAATGATGAAAAAAGTTAAAATGTACTTGCGTCAGCCGCTTCAAGAGTATATTTTTCCTTATAACAAGCTAATTAGATATAAGAATTATTAATTCTTATATCTAATTCATACAATAAAAAAACCATGATAAATATAACATGATCAGTTATATATAGTGGTAGGATGGGTAAACTGTATGTCGAATTGAAGCTTTGAATTTTAAAGACTTCATACCTCAGCAAAGACCCATCCTGTTTTGGATAAAGACTACGAACGGATGTCATAAGATTTAAACCTTGCATATCCTATTATTAATATAAATCATGAGGCTCTATATGACAACAACTTATATTGGTGTAGACGTTAGTAAAAAAACTTTAAATATCTATCTACCAACTACCAACAAGGCTTTTGAAGTTACCAATGATCAACATGGCTTTACTACTATGCTTAGCACTATTAATAAATACTATCCTGCCTTATCTGAGTTAATTGTTGTCTTTGAACCTACTGGTGGATATGAACATAATTTAAGAGAATTTTTAACAATAGACCTTATATCTTAAGAATGTGTTATAAGTAATTAAAGAGGGTACTTATTCTCTTAGAGACTATTTTAGTCAAGGTCTATTTTTAGTTAAAGAATTTTTCTTGCTTTTTTTCTTTGGTAATTCAGAATTATTGCGAATTTTTTGTATACCTTGATATCCTGTATCAGTAATCGCTTTAACCTTAGGATGGATAAGAACTTTGGATTCCTTAAATAATCTAAAGTCATGTTTCTTACCGTTAGAAAAATCTGTACATATTACTTGGTGTGTTTTCTTGTCCACCACTATTTGAGTTTTTAGTGTATGCCTTTTCTTCTTTCCTGAATAATAGAATTTTTGTTTTTTTTAGGTCTTTCTATTGGAGTCTCAGTAGCATCAATCAAGACTACTTCATAATTCATATCACTCTTCATTAGAGCTTTACGACCTGGAAGAGCAAAGTTTGGGTGTTTAACTAGGGTGTCTTCTACCCATTTAACAGCTTTATATGCTGAACTTTCACTAATCCCATAGTTCTGGCCTATATGGAAATAAGTACGGTATTCTCTAAGATATTCTAAGGTCATCAGCAACTGTTCCTCCAAATTGAGCTTATTTTTACGCCCTCCTTTTGATTTCTTAAAACCATCAGCTTGCCTTAAAATATCCACCATCTTTGAGAATGTTCCCTTCCTTACTCCTGTTAATCGACGAAATTTTTCATCCTCTAACTCTTTAATATGTTCGAATTTCATTATTACTTCAAATCAGATATTTATAACACCATTCTACATCATTGTCTAGTTTCGAAAGAAGTCTAATATATCAATTTTATTAGATCTAGTGATCTTAGAGATAGTACTAGGAATTAATACAAAAATTCCAAAAACAAGAAAACTATATTTTAATATAATACTACAATAGAAAATAAAAATGTTTATTTTTACAGTAGGTATGAATTTTGCTATGCCAATTACAATGGCTAGGGATATTAGAGCGGTTGGAATACTAATTTTGTGCTGTAGACCAACTGCCTGATTTGCTATCCATCGTAAGGATAGCCCAAAGCCAATGAGAGCTCCTATTGCCATCGGTATCATAGGTGGCCATGGTAAAGATTGAGACACTATGGTGTATAGTGAAATTATTATAGCAAGTAAAAACCAAAATTTTTTGCAACTATGTTGAAACACTTCTACAAGCAATGCTCTTTCTAAATATGTTTTCCATATATGTAAAACACAAAATCCAAATATCAAACCACCAATTACATCATATATACTATGAACACCAAGATATACTCTTGAGAGACCAATACCAATTATTGGCAGTAAGCATAAATACTTGAAAGGACTATTTTTAAGACTTAAAAAGATTGCTAGCCAAAAAGTGGTTGCCACTTGAACATCACCACTAGGAAAGCCAAAAGGATCATACACAGATATTAAATGTAAAGATATGTCAGGACGCGATATTTTAAATAAATTCTTTAACAAGCAATTAAGTAAAGTACAAAAAGGTATTAAAAATCCTAATGATCTAAATAATAATGCCGATGGATTTAACCAATATCCTAAAGCAGTAATGGTAATATAAAAGTAATCACTAGCAAAAAATGGAAATAACTTAAATATGGTTGTTAGAAAATCTGTTCTTATTTCTACAATCCAACTAGAATCTATCATGGAAAGAACGCTTATAATGATTAATATAGTTTGCAATAAAAACTGATGCTGGGATACAAAATCCGATTATAGCCCATTGTATTTGCCTGATAGCTAATGGTAAAGAGGAGATATAACCAATTGTAAAAAGCATTTTGACTATAAAGAGCATGAGAAAACACAGTATTGTTGCTGATATTTTGCTTCGTAGATTTATAATTGTTATTTTTTTTGTAAAAATGTTTTCAGAAAATATTACTCCAATAAGAGCGTAATATGCCATATATAGATGCTCTTCTACCTTATGTATAGATGCAATGTACAACATCAAAAATGTAGTAAAAGTCAATAAAATTGCTGGCAATATTTGCTTTTTTGCGCTTGCAAGAAATGTATAAAAGGCTATTAATAAAGAACCAAAAAATATGGCTCCTAGAATATCAAAATAATTATGATAGCCAAAATAGACTAAACTCACTCCTATTCCAAATAGCAAACCAGTTATCAGAATTTTACATATGCGGCTTTGTGTTTTTGTCATCAGCCAACCATACAAAACAACTGAAGACTGCATATGACCACTTGGAAAAGCAAAACCTTGTTTACCAATATGAGCGGATAGTGGTACTTGAAATGTAATTTTTAGAGCAAAATTAAATAACATACTTACTAATATTAAACATATTGCATTAAAAAACACTTTTTGCTCTAACCAAATATAGCCTAGTATCAGTAATGGGATAATGACTATATCATGACTAAAACTTAAAAAAATCTTAGCAACATTGTCTAACATAAAAAATTGTAGAAGATTTGAACTTATAGACACTATTATTTACTTGGTTGTCAATTAATCTTCACCCATTGTACAGATACTATGTATACAAGATTTTATCATTTTATCAATAGCTAATTCTAGAATCTTGTTCAGTTTAATCATTAATTGGTTAGAGGAGAAACAAAGTATTGTTATAAAAAATATTTGATTCTTGATGACTTAGTGGAAATCTAATATATTGTATAATATAGGGAGGGTGCTTATGAATTTATCCAAAAAAATAAAGAACCATAAAAAACAAAAAAACTACACTCTGTTATATGTGCTTGTAGCTATGATTGTATTGGTGTATTTTGTAACTTTAATAAAACTTTCAAGTTAAAACTATGGGAAAAAAAACTATCCTTCAATTTTTTGGAGGTATTATTCTAGTGGTGGGTGTAATAATTTTTGCAATTAATCATAAAAGCACATCTAAGAATGATGTAGATACTAATATAGTAGAAATTGTAACGGTTATAAAGAATCATAGATTTGAGCCAAATATTATTAGAGTAGAAAGTGGTAAGAAGATTCGTTTTACTATCCACAACCAAGATAGTACAGTAGAAGAGTTTGAGAGTCATGATCTGCACCGCGAAAAGATTATTATGCCAAATGACTCTATAAATATCATCCTTGCCCCTTTAGCCCCGGGTAAATATGATTTTTTTGGAGACTTTCATCAAGAGACAGCACAAGGGGTTCTCATTGTTAATTAAATTTATTTAGGTTTAGATGTTTAAAATAGCATTAGTGGTATTCAGGGAATGCCTAGAAATAGCTTTGTTGCTTGGTGTAATACTTGCTGTGACAAAACAATTAGAAAAATCTAGAATTTATATAATTGCTGGAGTCATGCTTGGTACAGTTTCTGCTGCGTTATTCGCTTTCTTTACTCGTAGTATAACCGTAGCATTTAGTGGTCTAGGTGATGAGATATTTAACTCTGGAGTTATTTTGTTAACAGTTGCATTAATTGGTTGGACTATAGTATGGATGCAAGGTTATGGTATTAAGATAAAACAAAATCTTAATGATTTGTCTGTAAAAATTAGTAGCGGTGATAGTAGTTATATAATGCTAGTACTGATTGTTGCGGCAACTATTCTTCGAGAAGGAATGGAAATTATTATATTAGTTTATAGTATTTCTTCAGTCGAAATTATTGACAGTAATAGCTATCTATTAGGATTAATTATTGGTATAGTCAGTGGTCTAACTTTGGGTGTCATTATCTATTTAGGTTTAATAAAAATAGTAAACCAACAATATATATTTCGTATATCTTCCATTTTATTAATGCTTGTTGCTAGTGGTTTTGCAGCAGAAGCTGCTGGTATATTGAGTTCTTCAGGGATTATTACTATTTTATCCGACCAGCTTTGGGATAGCTCTTGGCTCATTTCTGACAGAAGTATCTATGGTAAATTCCTAAAAATGATTACTGGATATATTGCTAGACCTAACGGATTACAAGTTGTTTTTTATGTTTGCACTCTAGGTTTAATTAATATCTTAATACAAATAAAAATCAGACACACAAAAGTAGTAACAGAGAAATAAAACTATTTATGATTAATTTTTTATCAGAAGTTGCTCCGCTTATAGCTTTTTTTATTGGCTATTTTTATGGCGGTAGTATACAAAGTGCGACGTTATATATACTTATTACTTCAATTATTTGTATTAGTCTGTGTTATCTTATAGAAGGCAAAGTTTCCAAATCCTCCTTAGTATCTTCTGGAGTGTTGTTAGTCTCAGCTAGTATAGTTTTGATTAGTGGTAACTCTATGTATATCAAAATCAAACCAACTATTCTATATGTAATTTTTAGTAGTACATTTTTTATCAGTGCCATAAGAAATAAGGCTTTTTTGAAATATATGTTTAATCATTTTGTCCAACTTGAAGATAAGAACTGGAATATTTTAAGCTATAGATCTGCTGGTTTTTTACTGTTTATGGCAGTGTTAAATGAAATAATATGGCGTAATTTTGCAGAATCTACATGGGTTATATTTAAAATATTTGGAGCAATACCTATAACGATCATTTTCTTTTTACTACAACTACCTTTTATACTGAAGAACAGACTTCCAGATTCAACAGAGTAAGGTATACTCTTCTGTTCCTACGAATTGTTTTTTGAAAATATCATGGATTCGTATGCTCACGTACAACTAGTCACACTACTACCATGATTTTAATTCTATCGTCTATCAACTCTTCATTTACGAGCAGTATATAGATTGGTGAAATATTTTGTAACATAATGTAACTTGCATGTAATTGTTTAAGGCATTAAAATAAGTTGAATTTCTAAAATGTTAGCAAAATTAACCAATGCAAGTATCAATACTAAACCCAGTAAGTTGTTATGGTGTAGGCGTTCATTCCGGTAACATTACTCAGATGACTTTAAGACCAGCTGTAGAAAATACCGGTATTGTTTTTGTCAGAACTGATGTAAGGCAAGAGATAAATTTTATTCAAGCTAGTTGTTTAAATGTTTCAGAAACTTCTTTATCTACTACCATAAAAAATGAACATAATATTTATGTTTCAACTATAGAACATTTAATGGCAGCTCTTTGGGGATGTGGAATCGATAATTTAATAATTGAAATCGATGGTCCTGAAATCCCGATAATGGATGGTAGCAGTAAACCATTCGTCTTTATGATAGAATGTGCTGGTAGACAATTACAAAATGCTCCAAAGAAATACCTAAAAATCTTAAAAGAAATTAGGGCAATTCACAGAGATTGCGAGTTAGTAGCTAACCCTGCTCATAGCATGACAGTTGATATGACAATAGATTTTGCTAGCAAAGCTATTGGCAAGCAAAATTTAGTCTTCTCAGAGAATGAGTCTTTCAAGAATAACATTGCTGATGCTAGAACTTTTGGATTTATCCATGAACTTGAATATTTAAAAAGCAAGGGCTTAGCACGTGGTGCATCTCTCGATAACGCTATAGGTATAGATCAAGATATTATAATAAACCACGATGGACTTAGATATAAAGATGAATTTGTACGGCACAAACTTCTCGATCTGTTCGGAGATTTATATACTACAGGAGGTCATCTAATAGCTGACATCACGGGTTATAAAACTAGTCATGCTCTGAATAACCAATTCTTACGACAAGTGTTTAGTGATCGCAGCTCCTATCAATGGGTTAGTGCTAGAGAAATTTAGGTTATTTTTTACCCAAAAACTTGAAAATTGGTTTACCAACTCTTCAAGTTTTTGCAGTATATACTGCTCGTAAATGAAGAGTTGGTAGACGAAGGTCAACTTCAAGAAGAGCTAGGAGTGTCAAAGTCGAGCAGCGGAGCGTACATTAGTACGTGAGCAGCTTCGATCTTTAGACACGACAACGCCAATTCTTGAAGTTCACCGAGTATAAATTTAAAGAGGGGATATTTATACGCCTTATGTGCAGCTATCGTTAACTCTAGTATCGGTATTATGTCAATTCGGGATAAGGTCATAATTTAGTGCTATAATAGGTCTCTTTTTTTTAACTAGCTATGGTAGAGGGATTGTGACCACAAAATTACCTCTCGAAACTAGTATTCAGATAATAAGAGGTTTATATGAGAAAAATAGTAGAAACGCTTAACACACGTTACAAGATACCCGATATCTTAGAAAAATCATGCGTAAGGTCTATGGATTAATAAAACCAGCTTGCTTCTCTAACTTTTCAAAGTGATAGATGCCAAAAGCAAACCCTAGGGTTATTGGGATCATGAGAAATAATAACCCATAATTACCAAAATATTCTATTAGATATACAAGACCAAAAGAAGCAATAATATAGATTAAAGTACGCGATAAAGCGAAAGACAAACTAACGTAAGTACATCGTCTAAAAATAGGAATATGCCGGAAAAAAATTGTATCCGCTGGCATGGTACAGATACCAAATAGCCCCGTCATTAATTGGATTAGAAATATGACAATTGGGGTTTTATAATGGTCTAGTAAATAAGGACAACTAACAATAAAAATACAGAATATCGCTAGTCTTACCTTAAGAATTATTAATGGGTATATTTTATAACTTAAATATGCATAAATTAAAGAGCTAACTAAAGATAGCATTACAAGAAGAAAATTATGATGAATTACTGCCTCCGGCGAATAACCACAAGAGTTTTTTAAAATGCTACTACAATGGATATAAGCAAAATAGAAGCATATAGGCCATCCACACTGTATCACGAAGTAAGCTAACATTGTTGTCATGTTAAATTTTGTCGGTCCAATAGAATTATCCACTACTGATTTTTGTCTTAGAAATTTTGGTGTTTCTTTCAGCATCGTCCTAGCCATTGTCCCAACAATGGCTATTGTTGCACCTGCCCAAAAAGCTAGACGCCAACTAATTCCAAATGACGTACTAAAAGATGCTAAACCAAGTGCAAATATTCCTCCTATGATAGTACAAACTGAAACTAACGCTACAATTGGATATTGGATAGGTGGTTTGGTCATTTCAGTCAGATATAGTTCAACACCTATTATCTCTCCTACGGAAGATATACCTTGAAGAATCCGACATATTATAATTATCCAAGTAGAGACAATACCTATTTGATCATAAACAGGTAAATTAGCTATAGTAATACATGAAATAGCCATTATAAACGTTGTTATAATGATTGTTGCTTTATAACCAACATTATCTCCTATATAACCAAAAATCAAAGCACCAACAGGTCTAAATATATAGGTCAAACAAAAAGTTAAAGCAGCGAGGAGTGAAGCAGCGTGGGGGTCAGTCTTAGGAAAAAATAGATCATTTAACAGAATTGCTAAATGAATATACAGCATCAGATCAAAATACTCTAAAAATGTACCTATTAAAAGTAAACCTGTAGTATATTTTTGCTCTGTTGTTAGATGAGTTTGAGTAAGTGTTACCTTTGATTGAATAATTTCATCCATAGTTATACCCTTTACATACTAATTTTTAGTATATCTTAACATTATTAATATTTAAGTTAAAATGAATTTCTTACTAATAGTATGTTAATAATAACAAATGTGTGTTATAAAAGTAATTAGATAAAAAAAATAGAACTATGCACGTAATAGAAAAGAATATTAAGCTGCTTTGATATAGCTAATTACTTCTTGGTTTTAGTAGATAGAGAAGCTGGAGATACTATAACTCAACTAAAATTGCAGAAGTTAATTTATTTTGCACAAGGGGTAAGCCTTGCTTTATTAGATAGACCTTTGTTTAATGAAGAAATTGAAGCGTGGAAACAGGAGGCTGTAGTTAGGGTATTACAGAAAATATTTGATAATTTTAAATATGTAAACATGTTGTACAATTTCAGGACGAATAACTTTGCCTTTATTATCTCTTGTAAATGCAGGAGGAGTAATTTTGTCTATAGCCTCTTTAGTAAAAGTAAATGAATTGTTTTGCATATATACTACCTAAATAAATTACAGTTATTAAATTAAATTGTTAAACTAAATCTAATTGTTCTAAAATATTAGAAAAAAATATGGAAATGTAGGGAATTTACTACATTTATTTGGTGAAGCCGAGGGGATTCGAACCTCCGACCTAGCGATTAGGAATCGCTCGCTCTATCCTGCTGAGCTACGGCTTCTTTTTTACTGTTTTTGAAGATTAATCATTAGACAAGAGGTCTATTATAGCAAAATTTTCAACAGTTACAAGCGTGTGACACAAAATCAAAAGGATTGACATGTTTATTATTAAGCCAAATCTCAAAATGTAAATGTTCCCCCGTACTATTGCCACTATTCCCTTGAAGCCCAATCATTTGACCTTTTATAACCATATCTCCTTCTTTTACATGTATTTTTCTCAAGTGAGCATATTTGGTGATAAATTTATTTGAATGTTTTATTTCTATCAAATTTCCATAAGCACGTTCTCGCCTTACGGTAGTAATTATTCCATCAGCAGAGGCATAAATAGGAGATTTACTATAGCCTTTTAAGTCTGTCCCACAGTGGAATTTCTTTTGTTTTTTCCTAGGGTGTTTGCGTATGCCATAATGACTGGTAACCTTCACTTTATATTGTGGTAACATTATAGGAATAGTAGCAGTTAGCTTGTCTAATTGTGCTAGCTCATTAATATTATGGGAACTATTTTTATTACTAGCTTTTTGAACAAATCGTAATTCTTCTTGGGATAAGAACTTATACTTACAATTTAATTTTAGTAGCAGGTTCTTAATCTTGGTTGACCTGATCATTGCTTGGTTATTAATATTCCCAGCACAGCTGGCTTTAAATTTTTGTAAAAAAACCTTATTATATTGGCTATTATTAATAATAAGACCAAAATCTTTTGCATAGATGCAGTTATTTTTACTTAGTGCTGCTAAATTATATTGTATAATTAAAGTGCCGTGATTTAGTTTATGATCTTTTTGTAATTGCTGAGTAGTAATAGTCAAAAGCGTCTTGTTGGTAGATGAGGAGCTACATCCTTGTAATAATAGTGTAGTTAACAACAATATACAAAATTTAAGCATTTATTGCCTTTTATACCAAAGAAAATAAACCGGTACTCCGCTTAATATAAATGAGATAGCTGGTATTATGACCTTTAATGGTGTCTCACAAATAATCCATAGGCAAAAAGCAATTGATCCGAAAGCAATTAACCATTTATATAGTGAAGATTCTTCTAACTTTGCTAGCAGTAATTTTAAAAAAGCTACACTACAGGCTAGATATACAAATAAAAAAGAGATAACTGAAAAACTAATTATTGCGGTAACTTGTTCTGACAAATCTTCATTTGTTGTACTAATCAATAATAATAATATTCCAATGCAACTTACAAACAAACTCCAAATTGGAGCTCCATTTTTATTTTTCTTAGCAAAAAAAGATGGCATTAAACCGTCTTGTGCTAATCCTAAAGCAATTTGTCCGCTGATTAATACCCAAGCATTTAACGTTCCAATGCAAATAATTGAAGCAAGCAAAGAAATAAGTAGATGCCACTGACCGCTAAAAATTATTTGAGTAGCATCTACATAAGGGGCGTTAGAATGTATCAAATCTTCTCGTGGAATTAAACCAATTATTCCAATACTATTAATAAGGTATAAAATAGCCACACAGAGTGTACCCATTACTATTGCTCTTGGTATTGTTTTTGATGGGTTAATTACTGAACCAGCTTGAGCAGTTGCTGACTCTACACCAATAAATCCCCAAAATGTCAGTAACGTTACTTCACCAAGAATTTGAGAAAAAGTTAAATTAGTTATTCTCTTATCCATAACAAAATTATTACTATCAAACTGATATAATGCTACAACTGGTATTATTATTAATGGAATAAATTTTAGCATTGCTAGTATAAATTCAGCACGCCCCGCTACTCCTATACCTTTAAAATTTAGTAACATAACAGCAAATAACAATAATATTTGCAGAATTAAGCATATAAAACTATTATGCACACCAATTAAAGGTGTTAAATATGTAACAGCTGAAATAACTACTACAGCTGTACTAACCCATGAAATAATCCAATAAGTCCAGCCAGTGAAGAATGCTACATCATTGCCAAATGCCTGCTTTAAATAAACATGAGGTCCACCTGTTTGTGGAAATCGTGCACAAAGTATACCAAATAAAAGTGCTATTATTATGGCACCACAGGAAGATACTATCCATCCAACTAAACTAAAAATACCAAATGGGGCTAAACCTGCTGGTAATATCAAAATAGCAGTGCCAAGTTGGCTACCAATAACTAAACCCAAAACTGACCAAAAACCAAGCTTTTGTGACATGTAATCTTGTGACATATAATCCTTAAGATGTAGTAATCATAAACTTTACATAAAAAAATAAAAACTTGAAAACTGATTTATCAATTTTCAAGTTTTTGCAAGCAATATATTACATTCGACAATTATATTGTTGTTTCTTACGACCGCATATAGCTTTGCCGGCGTAGATCATGAGTAGGTCATTCCTAGCTAAAAGCGGGAATCCAAAAAATAGCCTGCAAAGGCTATTAGATATTATAGATTTCCGCCATTGCTAAGAATGGCATACTAGTGATCCACGTTGACAAAGTCTACGCAAGGATGACATCATTTTTACCACATAAAGATACTGGTGACCCCTACGGGACTCGAACCCGTGTTTTCACCGTGAAAGGGTAACGTCCTAACCACTAGACGAAGGGGCCATAAACTCTTTGGTATAGCTAACCAAAGAAGGTTTTAGCCATAGCAATGGTGATAGCCTTAATGTCATTCCCACATAGGTAGCGGAATCTAAAAAAATAGTCTAAAAGACTATTAGATATTAGACTTACTGCATAAGTCAATCTAGTTGGTGATTTTGTCGTCGAAACTCGCCTCCGCTCCTCACGTACGTCTGTGTACGCTGCGGTGCTCGGCTTCGTTTCTCCTAAAAATCCCTCAACTATCTTTGATTTATGCAGCAAGTCTATTACAGATCCCGCTACCTTCGCAGGGATAACATATTTTTAACTAAGATATCAACATGCAACTAAAACATTCTCAGATTATCTAATATTCTCAGAATCAGAGCGTTCTAGTTTATACAGTATCTATGAAATATTGCAAGTATGATTTTATCGTTTCTTCTTATTTTTTCCGT
Organism: Candidatus Tisiphia endosymbiont of Temnostethus pusillus; assembly: GCF_964264675.1. Taxonomy (NCBI): domain Bacteria; kingdom Pseudomonadati; phylum Pseudomonadota; class Alphaproteobacteria; order Rickettsiales; family Rickettsiaceae; genus Candidatus Tisiphia; species Candidatus Tisiphia endosymbiont of Temnostethus pusillus. The sequence goes on from NZ_OZ183472.1 coordinate 304,362, forward strand.
CGGTAGTTTTATTAAACCTACCAATATTTTTTACAAACTTTTGTAGTCCATTTAATTCTGTACCATAAGTTTTAGTATATTCTTTAATTAACATTATATCTTCTTTATGCGAGTCATTAAGTACTAAAACTTCTTCAATTATATCATTTTTATTAAAAGTAATTCTTACTATTCTTTGTTCAATCACTTTTGGTTTAAACCATGCTCTCCTAGCTAAAGAACGTTGAATATAATACCAAGTATTCGGTGTATAGTCAGGTACAATTGTTGGTGTGCCAATTAAATCTTTTACCTCGGACTTACTAAGCCTCCTCTCCTCAAGCGTAGGTAATAAATTATCATCCACATACTGCCCTCTTGATTCTATAGTTTGACAACTACATAATGTAAAGAATATTGATGAAACAAGAAAAGTCCGAATTATAAAAAATTTCATAAAATTTATGTTTGAAATACCTAGATTTTGCAATGGAAATATAATATACTGCTTCATCGATTTGACAAACACTTTTTCACAAATTAAGTATAATTTTTAAGAGGCTATATGGCAGTTCCAAAGAAGAAAACATCAAAATCAAGACGTAATATGAGACGCTCTCATCTTGCACTTGGTAAGATTAATGTAGTAGTAGATTCTCAAACAGGAGAATATAAACTTCCTCATCATATATCTTTAGCTGATGGCACATATAATGGTCGTCAAGTTATTGTGAAGAAAGAAGAAAAAGATGAAGAAGTAGCATAAACCAGTATGGCTTGTAAAATTCTTGGGTGTGGTGCATATTTGCCGGAACGTATTGTTAACAATGCAGAATTATCGTTATCGGTTGATACCAACGATGAATGGATTCGCTCAAGGACGGGTATATTACAAAGGCACATTGCCGGGAACGATGAATATACGTCACATTTAGCTCTTAAAGCCAGTCAGAATGCTCTAGATGATGCTGGATTAAAGGCATCATCTATAGATTTAATAATTACCTGCAGCACCACTCCAGATAATAGTTTTCCTTCTATAGCTTCTAAGTTACAAGGTTATCTTGGGCTTAATAATGTACCTTCATTTGATCTCCAAGCAGTATGTTCGGGTTTTGTATATGGTTTACATGTTGCTGACTCTTTGATTGAATCTAGAAAATATAAAACAATATTACTGGTTGGTGCTGAAAAAATGTCGTCTCTACTAGATTGGAGCGATAGAACTACTTGCGTCTTATTCGGTGATGGTGCTGGTACTGTAATTCTGCAATATAGTGAGGATAGTTCTGGTATAATAGATAGTAATATTTACTCGGATGGTCGTTATTTTGATATTCTTTACACTGATGGTGGTGTAAGTACAGATGGCAAAAGCGGTAAAATAAAAATGAAAGGACGGGAAGTTTTTAGGCATGCAGTAGAAAAAATGAGCAAATCAGCTGAAGACATATTACATAATAATAATTTTACCATAGATGATGTTAATTATTTTATTCCACATCAGGCAAATATAAGGATTATAGATGCAGTTATAGAGCGACTAAAAATTAATCCAAGTAAAGTAGTAAAAACGGTTGCACAGCATGCTAATTGTTCTGCTGCTTCAATCCCTTTGGCTCTTGCTTCTCTTAAATCTTATGCTAATATCAAAAAAGGTGATATACTCCTTTTTACAGCTATCGGTGCTGGAATAACTTGGGGATCGGTTTTAATCAGATGGTAACAACTAAGACTATTACTAGAGAGAAAATTGCTCACATATTAAAATCTAAGCTAGGGCTATCAAGTATTATATGCGAGGAAATAGTCGAGCAAATATTTAAGAATATTCAGCAAATGGCAAGCAATCAAAGATTAACGTTAGCAGGTTTTGGAAGCTTTTGTACTAGCACAAAAAAACCTAGGCCTGGCATAAATTTTCATACAAAAGAGATAGTGATAATTCCAAAAAAAGAGGTAATGCGTTTTATACCAGCTAAAAAGTTAAAATTATTAATTAATTCACCTTACGTATAGCATTTAAAAATTGCATAAAAGTACAAGACGTTATTAGAAGACCATGTGAGTGTAGTGGCAATCCACATTCATTAGACTTCTTTCGAAACTCTACTTCTGCTGGTGATTTGGACAATGATGCGGTACTGGAATCCGTAACGGAATTAGAGTACGCTGCGGTTCGAGGTGAAGCGTCTCCTTCACACCCTTGCGCACAAGCGAATTTCGAAAGAGGTCTATTAGATTGCTTCGTCGCCACAAAGTGCCTTCTCGCAATGACGCCAAGCTATTTTTCCTATGACTTTTAAATTGCCAGCAACAGTAGAATTATGCAAGAGGTCTATTAAAAATGCAGAATAAGAAATATTACTCCATTAGTGAAGTAACAAAACTTCTAAATATTCACTCTCACCAGCTAAGATATCTAGAGCGGCTACTACCAAATCTAACTATACATAAGATACGTAACAGACGATATTATACAAGACAAGATATTGAATATTTGAAAACCTATATGACAACCAAGAATATACCAATAGAATCGCAGCCTATTATCTCAAAGCTATCCCATAATCAAATAAATAAAATTGATTGCCTGATCAAAAATTTTTATGACTTATCGTTGACTATCCAGCGAATTATTTCTAGATAAAAATTAATAATTCTTACATAGAATTGCACTTAAATAGGAACATTCTGTATGAATTGCCAAAGAAAAGCCTTGAAAAGACTGAATACACCCCAATTCGGGATAAGAATTAACTAATTCTTATCCCGAACGGGGGGTGAAATTTGCACCATCGTAGTGGTGCTATTTTTGCTATTGTTTTGCAGCATTGAAACCCTAATACTCATAAGCTTTTCTCCTATAATTTTAATTAACATTTTAGCAATTATTTCGACTTAATATATTAGTCAATTTTTCGTGAAAATTGAGGAAAATCCCCAAAAAATCACTATAAAAACACTATGAAAATATTGTTTTTAAAATCATACTTTTAGTTGTACTATTATTATAATAGTCAACAAAAATAGGTTAATTTAAGCACTTAATTAATTTTAATGTTTTTATATAATTATATTAAAATTATGCAACAAATTTAGTTTATCTAGCCCCTGTGAACAAAATTTAAATTGTCTATATTTTGAGTATTTTTAAGCGAAAATTAATAAGATTTTTGCCATAATAGTTAATCCTATTTCAAAAAAATCTTATAATTTGCAGCTAAAAAGTTAAAATAGAGTAATTTAAATTTTGTTTAGAGCCTAGATATATGATACCAGTTCATTTCATCTTCCTAAAAATACAATAACCAAAGCTATCCAACTGAAAGCTCAGAACAGCAAAAATGTTAACCCTAGAGAACTATAATAACAATTTTACTGCCTGTTATTAGATTAACATTATTCTGAAGAACCTAAAAAATTTTTTAATTTTATTAAAAAATCCCCTTTACTCTGCGGAAAAATAATTGTATTTATGCAAGACGATACTACGTGATGTAGTGTCAGCACCGAGGTTAGAAGACAATCTATCAAATTTTACTCTAACCTCAGTGTCTATTTTTCGCAAAACAAAAAACAGGATTTTACTCTATGCCCTCCTATATTAAAAATCAATAAAAAACCACTGAATCTAAAATAAAAAATATCAATAATATTATCAGTGACAACACTGTTATAACTAACAATGTAATTATGGTAGATATATGACAACTTTTGACTTAGATTTTACTCAAAAAATTGTAAGTAAAATGATTCGTCCTAAAACTAAACAAGATTTTTATAATGATACCAAAGAAAAGGGCTTGTATCTTATTGTGAACAAAAGCAAGACTTTTTACTTACGTAAAACAGTAGAGAAGAAAGGTCGTTGTCGTGCAATTAGATTAGGTAAATTTCCTTATATGTCGGTAGCAGAGGCAAGAAATAAAGCTGCTGAACTAAAAAGACAGATAGCAAGAGGCATTAACCCTCTTGAAAAATTAGCTATTACAAATAATCAAATAGATAATCAACCAACCGAACTAACAAATAATCCAATAGATGATAAACTAACCAAATTAACTGTTAAGGAGTTTTTTTTTAATAAATATATTGAAGAACACTGTAAGCGTAAAAATAGAGGCTGGGCAAATGATATTGTTAGAATGAATCGATATGGTAAAGATTATTATGACATAAAAATAGCTACTATAACAAGGGATGACATTCAGAAAACATTTAATGATCTTAACAATAATAAAGGTCCGTTTAGTGCTAACGACTTTGTTAAGTTATTTAGTGCTATGTTCAATAGGGGTATTAAATGGCAAATGTTAGAGAAGAACCCAGCACAGGGTATTGAAAGAAATCCGGAAAATGTCAGAACACGATATATTGCGACCATAGAAGAATTGACAAAGTTTATTAAGACAGTTATTGCAGAATGTACTAGTATAACTGTAGATGCTATCTTAATGCTATTACTTACTGGAGCTAGGAAAAGTAATGTTTTATCTATGAAATGGCAGGATATTAATTTTGAAAACATGACATGGACTATACCAGCTAGGTCGGCTAAAAATAAAAAAATACAAACAGTTCATTTAGTGAACTCTGCCCTAAGCATATTGGCAAGAAGACAAACAGAGAATAATAATAAATCAATATGGGTATTTCCAAGTAAGCATAAAAAGAGTAAGAGTGGTCACATAGCAGCCCCCAAGGATGCTTGGAAGAAAATTTGTAAAGTGGCTGGTATTGAAGATTTAAGGTTTCATGACTTAAGAAGAACACACGGTAGTTGGATGCGTAAAGCTGGAGCAGATAGAGAAATAATAGGTAAGGCTTTAGGTCATAAGAGTCAAAAATCAACAGAAGTATATGATATTATAGCGAAGGATCAAGTTAGAGAGTTTCAGAACAAAGCTGCGATTCCATACGAAAAAATTCTGAAAGATACAGAATTTTTTACAGACAATAAAGTAGCTCTGCTAAAGGAAACAAAAGAAATTACTAATAATATTAAACCTAATAATACTATTGAAGCACTACAAAGACAGATTGAAGCACAGCAAAGAATAATTGAAGAATTGGTGCAACAGATTAAGAAACTAACCGTATCTTAAACACAAGAGTAATGTTGAGTATATGTTGAGTAATCAGCATAGCTACTTCAGCTTATTCATAGTTAGTAATGATAAGCTCTTTGGCGATTTCTTTCTGTACGTTTACTTTCTGTCCGGTTATGGTGTATTTAATGTCAACGGTATTTATGGTAAAATCTTGGTATATTTCTCTAATAAAATTGGTGTCACTATTGGAAATCATTAGTTTTACCCCTTTGCTAGTGAGTTCCTTGGCAAAATCTCTTAGCCTGACTTGTTCCTGTTCATTAAAGGGCAATCGCGTATAAAATTTCTCTCCAGCCTTATGATAAGGCGGATCGAAATAGACAAAATCATTTTCCTTAGGTTCGATAAATGAGAAATCAGTGACGTAAATTACGGTATCACTTAGAAAGCTACTGCATTGTTTTAGCCTTTTCTTAAAATGAGAGATACCATAGTTGTGAGTAGAAAAGTGCAAGCCAAGCTTGCCCTTTTTGTTGATACAATAAATACCATTGAAACAATATTTATTTAAATAAAGAAATCGAGCAGTGATGTTAGTAGGGTCATTGCTGTTATCATTGTTTAGTACACGGTAATAATATTCTTTTGAGTGCTGTTCTTTGTGTTTGGACAATAAATCATTTACTGCTATTGGATTCTTTTTTACCATATTATAGCTGGTAATTAATTCTAAATTAATGTCAGATAGAAAACATTGTTTGAATCTATCTTTGATTTTAAAGAACAACGCCCCACCGCCAAGAAAAGGCTCATAATAATTATTTAACGAGATAGAAGTAGGAAGGCGGTCTATTAACTGTTCGACAATTTTCCTCTTGCCGCCAACCCAATAGATAAATGGTTTGGGCTTAGTCGTGGTATTAGGCATAATTATAATTGGGATTGCTTAGCTATGAAATAATCTTAACAATTGAACTAAATAGATCGTCTAATAAATAAGTCGTCCATTGTATCATAAATACCACAAAACTACCACAAGAATTTGTCAGTATAATTAAATAAATTGAATAATTGGAAAGTAAAACAACATGTTAAGACTAAGCAAATAGTCTGCAATTTTGCCAAGTCAATTCTTGAAAAAAGAAGAGTATATATCAGAAACCAACTAAATTATGGCTTACTTATCAGCTCTTTAGCCAGCAACCATAATGACAATTTTAGCTAATGTTACTAGATTGACACTATTCAAAAAAATTTCGAAAAAAATTACTAATCGTGAAAATTCCCCTTTACTCTGCGGAAAAATGATAGTATTTGTTAAGACGACGTTACAATAGTGTAAATGTTAAGCACTAAGGTTAGATTACAATCGCAAAATTTTCTCTAACCTCAGTGTCTACTTCACAACAGTAAAATAGGAGTTCATTTTATGACGAGGGATATTAAAAATCAACAAGAAAACCAATCTACCTGTAAAAAAAATATCAAAAAAAATGTTACCAGTGACAAAATCCTTGGAACTAACGATGAAACAAATAATATCAGTAGTGACATTATTGTTGAACTACAACAAGCCAAGAAAAATCTACAAGTAACTAATTTCATCTACCACAACTTCATAATAAATATATTTCTTAATGTAAAAACTTTCGGTATTACCGTTTGGGACAAGGCTATAACACTCCTTGAGCCAAAAAAAGATGACGTTAAAGAACATTCTATAATTGATATTATCAATTGTACTAGAGTGCAAATGGAGTACAGCGAAACTATGCTAAAGTTTGCTCAGTGCCATTCACACTTAATTGCTACCACAAAAGTAGCCTTAGTACCGATGATTCCTAATAAATCCAACCCTAGGAAATTAGTAGACAGAGTTATTACTAAATTAGGACTAACCTCTAAATGTAAAGGTATAAGGGTTGTAAATAATTTCTACAGTGATATCCCAAATACCCTCATTGCTGATAGTTACCGACTTGAGGCGATATTAACCCAATTAATTACTAATGCCATTAATTTCACTGAACAAGGCAGAGTTGTCGTAACTACCAATTTTTTTCCAGCAAGCACTATACTATCACAAATTGATAAAGATTGTGGAGGTGGAGAAGCAGCTACAGAGAGCAAAGATACTTTACAATTCATTGTTCATGATACAGGTATTGGTATGTCTGAAGAACAGCAACAATATATCTATCGGCAATTAAATGGTCTTGATAGTTCTGCCTTTAGTAACTCGACTAGCAAAGCTAGTGGCGAGGAATTGGCGACGGATTCAAACTTAGAATCAACTTTAGAATTAGGTCTAGGTTTAAGTCTAGTCAAACAATTTATTGGTGATCTGAATGGTAAAATTAAACTTAGCAGCCAGCAAGGTAAAGGTACAACTTTTACTTTGCAAGTGCCGGTAACATTACATTCAACTGAAGAGCTTAATAATGACAACAATATGACCAATAACCATTAAAAATATCTAATAAATTTGGAGATAATATTATGACTGAACTTGTTAAAATTAATAAGAATTCTAAAGGCTAATAAAGTTGTCAGCAAGATAATAATAGATTTGGGAGGAGTAATGGTTACTGATGTAGCAATAGAATGGTTAATTAAGGCTCTAGATATCCACGACAAAAAACTGACTGGTAGTTTGTCGGTGGTTTAACACTATATTAGGGGAAGAGCAACTACAATATTGGGAACAATGATAGGATATGGAAATAGGATGCCACGTGGGGTGGCATCAAGCACTGAGGTTAGAAGACAATCTATCAAATTACAATCTAACCTCAGTGTCTATTTTTCGCAAAACAAAAAACAGGAATTAATTTTATGACTAACGATGTTAAAAATCAACCACAAATATTTTTTGGAAATAAATATAACAAACTATTGCAAGTATTTTTATCATTAGTATAATATGGTTTTATATTTAAAGTATATCTGTTCTCCAAATTATCTAATGGAATGGCAGAATGATAGTTTTATGAGTCTTTTATGACCATTTTCTATTAATTTATTAACTAATTACTGATAATTGACAGACTAGTTGTTAATTGTTAACATTAAAGTTCTGAGTATAGAGTACAATATTAATTATGCAAGGTAGCACTACTAATGATTTACGTAACATTATAGCTAATATTAGTGCTAACCTGCGTAGAAATGGTATAAAAGTTGAAATACAGTACAGATTAAAAGACCCTTATTCTGCTTTAAAAAAGATGTTAAGGAAGAATATAGAGCTGAAAGAATTAACTGACCTAATTGGTTTTAGAATTATAGTTGATAAACAATATGACTGTTATGAAGTATTGACTACTCTTTACAATATCTATTCTGTTCATATGGGAAAGACTAAAGACTATATTGCTAATCCTAAGGATAATGGTTACCGTTCTTTGCATCTCGTAGTTATAGCTGATATCTATGACCGTAACATAGAAATACAAATACGGACTAGAAGGATGCATAATATAGCCGAATTTGGCATTGCCAACCATGAGAAATATAAAGAAACGCAGGAAGAAAAATTAAGAAAGTTATTTTATGAGGAGAGAGTTAATACAGTTGCTATTAATACTGAAATAAATAAAGCCTATGATATTTTTAATCAGTTTAATTGGACTATATCAGAACTCATTGATTATGAGCAGGCGATTGAAAATCTTTGCCATCAATTCCAAAAAGATTCTTAAAAAATATAATAAAATTATTGGCAATATTAGTTTAATTTAATGTACAATCAAAATAATGGGGAGGCATTTCATGGAAGATATTGACAATTGGTGGACAAAGTTTGAATCTTGTAAATATTCTGCTAAGTTACTTAGTAAATTGATTTTACTCAATGAAAAAGTAGCTCACCCAGTAGATATCAGAGAAATTATCAAAGCTATCTATTATGCTAAGAAATATCATGGTAGTCAAATGCGGCAATCGGGTGAACCATATTACTCACACCCGATTGAAGTAGCTTATATGTTTGCTGAATATACAGCTCAAGCAGTTCAGCAATTGTTTAACACTAACATGATCGTTACCAGTTTACTGCACGATACTGTTGAAGACACAACACTTACCGAAGAGATGATTGTTCAAATTTTTGGCAGTCTAGTCGCAAGTCAAGTAGAAGACCTGACAAGGGTCAAGCCTTATGGCAAAATTAGCTCCAAAGAGATTTTAGATTTATTAGTTCAACAGGAAAAATATGATGTAGCATTGATTAAAATTTTTGATCGCATTCACAACTTACAAACTCTAGGAGCTAAATCACCTGAAAAGGCACTGAAGATAGTTAAGGAAACTATAGGATATTTTATAGATATTTGTTTTTACTTAGAAATACCAACAGCCGAACAACAATTGATAAATCTATGTTACAAAAATTTACCTATTACCCCTAACCCATCTGCTTTAGAGTACACATTTCTTGGGTAGATGATTTTAGCTGGTTTTGCTAGATTTTCAAAATGAGATAGTCCGTAAGCAAAACCGATCATTGTAGGAATCATAATAAACCATATTCCCCAATTGCCAAAACACTCAATCAGGTAGACAAAACCAAAAGCACTGATAACATACATTAAAGCACGAGATACAGCAAATGTTATGCTGGCACAAGTAAAACGTTTAAATATGGGAAAGCTTTTTAAACAAATGGGAGTAGCAGGGTCGAGGCATTTCTTCCATAAGATTATAATGAATTGAATCAAAAATAACTGATCAGGAGAATTAAGATTATTCAATAAATACGGACAAAATATCATGAAAATAGAAAATATTAGCAGTGTAATTTTTATGATTAATAATGGATATACTTTTAAACTTAAATAACATAATATTAATGTGGTTAACAGCTCCATTATACAGACAAGAAAATTATGGTGAATAACTTCAGGCAGTGTGTAACCAAAACTAGTTTGTAAAATATTACCACAATATATATAAATAAAATAAATACATACCGGTAAAGGACATTGTAATAAAAAGAAAGCTAGTACGGTTTTTTTATTCACTTTTTCCCGCCAAGTAGGACGGTCATATAAAATATTTATATCGGTATTAGTTTTGTCAAAAACTTTTTTAATTCGACGTTTGGCATCAGCAAAGTCTGGGGCTTCTCTAAGTTTGCTTCTTGCAACAAAACCAATCAGGGCAACTGCTGCACCTATCCCAAATGCTACACGCCAGTTAAAAATATTACAGGCAACAAGTGAAGCAATTGTTAACGCCCCTAACTTTCCTAAGGTAGCACAAGCCCCTATAAATCCAACACTTGCATATTGTATTGGTGGGTGAAGCGTTTCAGTTAAATAAAGTTCTGTCCCTACTATTTCACCTAGAGAAGATATACCTTGAATACCCCGGCAGATGGTTACTAACCAAGCCGCTAAGATTCCTATTTGTTCGTAAGTAGGCAGATTAGCCATAACAACGCAAGCAAATGCCATCATGAAAGTTGTGATGATAACTGTTGCCTTACGACCTATATTATCACCTACCCATCCAAATATTAAAGCCCCTAATGGTCTAAGTAAGTAAGTTGAGCAAAAAGTAGCTGCATAATACAAAGCCGTAGTGTGTGGATCAGTTTTGGGAAAAAATACTTCATTAATAAATACCGCCATATGAACATAAATCATCAAATCAAAATATTCAAGGAAAGTTCCTACTGACAGTAACCCCACAGCTTCTTTTTGTTCTTTGTTTAAACTTCTTTGTTCTTGAGGATACCCTATCATTTTCCTTACCATCAGCTTGGGCATTAATGATAGCAAGAAAAAATAATATTAAAAGTGAAAATACATTTTGGTTAACAATATCACCGAATTTTAATAAAGATTAATAAAGCCTAAATAGTCTAGGGGATATCTCTTTGACATATTCACTATATATTTCAGGATAATCACCTTTGAACTTTGGTAGATCGAAGGTTTTGCGGGTAGCTTGTTTCCACGATACAAGAATATGCTCACCTTTTTTTAGGTAAACATGGAATTGCATATAATTCATCACTTCTAACTTTAAGCTATCTTCCTTGCAGAGTAGCTGTTGTTGTATCTCTTCCAACTGATTCAGCTCTTTTACTTTTTCAGCTATTGCGTCATTTGCTTCAATAATATTTTGGCTATCAATATTATTGCTAGAAATAGCGTAGTGTTTTCTTGCCTGCTCAACAGTTTGAGGCATAGTTTGGGACACAGTTTGTGGTATTACCTCAGGGGTAGTGGAAGTCTGTTTTACAGTATCATTTATCACAACTTCTTGAGGTTTATTTTTCTTTTTGCTTAAACTAACAACATTTTGGCTAACAATGTTTTGATACTGCTCTTGATTTTTCTCTATTTTTATCCTTGCGGCTTTCATTTTTTTATCCTGTTATATGATGTTGTTTGTTTATAAAATTTTCACATAATCTAACTTTGCAAAAACATTCCTCTCTCTGCCAATCTCCTTCTCACTAAACCTTTAAGCTTGATACCTCTAGCATAAACCCATTTAGGAAATTCATCGGCAGCTGATAAATATTCACTTCGTAGCAGCTTTTGTCGTAAACTGGAAGCTTGAAATGCACCAGCTCCGCAGTTGAAGATGAATGATATCAAAGCTCCCTCTTGTGAGCAGTTTAATGGTACGCGGCAATGTCGATAAATGGCATATTTAGCTTGTTCTATATCCTGCTCTAGCAAGTAATCAGCATGTTCTCGCGATATACCATCAGACATTTGTTGTTGTTCGTACTCTTTTATCACATGCCCCCAGCCAATAGTTTTTAAACCAGCTGGGCAGTAATATGGTTGTAGCTTCAAGCCTTCAAAGATTTTAATGATATATTCTGCTTTACTATTGCTATCATTTGCAGCAAGTTTAATATTTGTATCCACTAACTTTACCATTACCACTACCATTGACATAGGTGTAACCGTTATTGTTACTATAACCATTAACTCGGTATCTACCAAAAGCTCGATGACCAAACCAAAAACCAATAACTGCACAAAATATACCTTGATCCTCACTACTCCATATGGTGTCTGATGCACCAAATTTTATGAAGATAGCTAATTTTAATGCTATATAGAGCAGAAAAAATATATAAGTAATCATTGGTCTAACAGTGGTAGATAAAAAATCCACCCAATTATTATTGCTGTTATTGGCTATTTGCATACCGGCATATTGATATAGATATTTACTCTCATCATTATTAGCCTGAATTTGGATTTCCTCAAGTCTAGCACTATGACCAGTATTTGAAGCTTTGATTTGCATGCCGATTAATTTCAGCTCATGTTCCTTGTCTTTCTTATCCTTAAGAAAATGCAAAATCTCCGGTATAAAACTGCTGAAGAATCCTATAAAGGCACTTAATATCGCTATCATATAATTATTACCTTTATTTAATGAATATCAATAGGACCACAACGACTGCCACCAATGGTCAATTTTTTATTAACAATATCAAGGATAACATTACCTGCAACATTATCAACGCTAACATAAGATTTCAAATTTGTTGCAGTTATAGAATTACCACTAAGTGTAAGAGTACCTCCAACCACACTTAGGGTGTTCGAACCATCGCCACGTCCTATTACATTAATTGGACACTCTAAACTCCAAGTTTGTGCGGTCATACTTAGACGTTGTTCTAAATCAGCTTTATTAAGTAAATCTTCAGTTTCATCTTCTGCCGCAATATCTGATAGGTGTAAACTAGCTAGCGAGGTTAGGCTTTGGCTTAAATCTTTACTATTCTCAAGACTAAGGCTATTTAGGTTGTCAGAACTATTAACACAGATGATATATTTTAGCCCTTTAATATTGCTGGCTTGAAGACGTTCATTTAGGTTCTTCAGATTATCTCTACCAACTCGGTTGCCTAAATTCCAAGGCAGGACGATATAATTACCTTCATCCTCAGAACTCATGGCTACTTTAGTGAAAGGATGCCCAGTACCCAAATAAAAGCTTAGTGATGACTTAGGAAATTCTTGAATTTCAGTGCCGCTCGCAGTTATTATATGCAGCTCTGCTTTTTCTACCTGATTTGGTATAAAAGTCTTATCGCCCAAATGAAATTTAGCAATATCTGGCAGGTGATCACTATTACTTGTGTAAACATTTCTCATGATTCTTTTTAGATTTTCGATATCTTTTGACTTATAAAATCTGACTGCAATTTTTCTCATATAATCCCCTGTAGTATCTGTATTGTAGGGGAGTTATTATATCATAAAAAATCACAATTTGCATCAAGTTTTGTGCTATTTTTACATCATATTCTTATTAAAATAAATTAGTATACTTTAGGATTATAGGTTAAGATTATAAAATAATTTTTGTTAAAAATAACACTTGTAATATTAATTATCTTTGATATCATGCAGGTCATAAATTAAAATCCGTTTAACACGGCACAGAGCTGTAATATAGCAGTTTATTACATTAAAACTATTAATCTTAATTAGGTAACAGCAATGACGATAGACTTTAACAAACATCTAAAAGATGGTTCCTTATGTCTTGGCTACCAACTATGGCCATTGAACAATACTGACCAATTCAACAATTTAATCCAGTTTATTGGAAATAACTCTAATGTTACAGAGCTTAAATTAGAAGAACGGAATATTGATATTGATCATCTTAAATTATTAGTTGAGGTATTAAAGAATAGTAATGTTACTGCCCTTAACGTAAAAAGTAATAAGATAGGTGATGAAGGTGCAGCTGAAATAGCCAAACTCTCTAACCTTACTAATCTAAACATAGGGTGGAATAACTTAAGTGCTATAGGGGCAGCTGAAATAGCCAAACTCTCTAACCTTACTAATCTAAACGTACATGCTAATGAGATAGGTGATGAAGGTGCAGCTAAAATAGCCCAACTCACTAATCTTATTGAACTGGACATAAGCTATAATCCCTTAACTAGTAAAGGTGCAACTGAAATAGCCAAACTCTCTAACCTTACTAATCTAAACATAGGGTGGAATAACTTAAGTGCTATAAGGGCAGCAATAGCCCAACTCAATAATTTTACTGCACTGAGCATAAATACTATCTCCAATAATGAAGTATTAGATAAAATAGTTAAACTCACTAATCTTAGTAAACTTAAAATTACAACTGACTCATTAAGTGTTACAGAGATGGAAAAACTCTCTAATTTGATTAATTGTAAAATCTCACTTGATAACTCAACACAAAACAAGATCATTAAGTTAATGCAAAATGCAAACAACCCAAAAGTTACGCCTGAAGAAGTTAGAGATAGGATGTTTGTACTGCTTAAGACAGGCAGTAGATGTGTAGACGATATGATAAAACATATAATAAATTCTCCAGAAAAATACCCATTTGCTATAAACTCACGAGACGCAGCAGGACACTCATTATTACATTTTTATAATCACAAACTTGAGATGCAGCAGCTTCTTTTCCAACATGGTATTGTACCAGAGCAAAAACAACAAGGCGGAATATTGCTACGCTTAGTGCGGGACAATCAGTCCGTTCATACAAAAGAAGCAGTAGATTTAACGAATTTTACTACAGGTAAGTTAGTTGAAGACTATAAAGGTACAAAAGAATCGTTACAAGAGATAGCAACGGCATATAATAATAAATTAAAAGACTCTACTAATTTCTTTAATACTCCAGTTAAATTAGCATTACTTAGCTTGACTGATGCATCTAAGCGGGACACAATGGGAAATGCATTAAAGAGTGACTCAGCTGTACTAGATGATCAAGAATTTGTTCGTACTATAATGGCTAAAGCTAGTGAAGCACTAGGAGCAAAATATTTAAGAGGGGAGTATTCTACATATGAACTACAATATGATAATAAAGAACATACAGTTACTATTCCTGAATCTTTGGGACTTGTTAAATCATTAATAGATACTATGGAAATTCCGGTTGCTGATAAACGGGAATTGCTGGTAACGTTAATGGTAAAATTCCCGGAATTAGTAAAAGATAAACTAAAAATAATACAAGAAAAGTTGGGAATAGATGTTCCGTTAAAAGTATTAGTAAATTCTAGCAATTGTCATAAATTCTTAGAAAGCAATCCTATTATACAAAAGACTCCTCAGATAATATCAGAGCTATTTAAAGATATTAGTAATTTAGATATAGAAGAAACATTGAGAGAGCAGAAAGAATTTGCTTTAGCAGTAGGAGTATACATGGCTGCTACAACTTATGGCGACATGACTGCTTGCATTCTAGGAACATGGAGCCAAATTATTAATAGTGCAACTGAAATAAACCCAGAATTTCTTAATAAGTTCAATAAGTTGAAAGAAGAAGAGGCTAAAAAAGAAAAAGAAAGGACGTCTATTACAGAAAGCAATATTCAAGACTTTAATAATGAATTAGCTAAGAAGTTAATAGAGTTTGTTAAAGAGAAACCAGAATTGCAAGAAAGCCTTGCAGAACTGGGAGCAGCTATGATAGATGTTAGAAAACCACAGGATATTACCATAGCACAACAAAAGATTTTAGCACAAGTCAACACACAATTCATGAAAATGATCAAAGATTACTTACCTAATTATAATAGTATAATACCAAAATTTGAGGAATATTATACTATAATCTATGCATTAGCAGACAATAAAGCTCTGCAACAGTTTGTGACACACTACTATGCATTGCAACGGCAAGTAGAATATGATACATCTGCTTATCAATTAGATACTGAATCATCCGAACCTCAACCAAGCGAGCAAGATGTTAACATAACCGGGGACAATCAATCTTCATTTGAACTTTGAAGACCATCTTTAGTTTGCAGCAAATTAGTTCTCTGGATTTTAATGAGTTATCAGCTTCAATTTCTGCAGATTTTCTTTTACGCTGTAAGTCATAGGGAATATGGCTTACAGCAGGGATATTAGAGCTTCCTACTGTAAGCTATCAATAATAAACTTGTTTTTTAAATCAATATCCGTTAAATTGAAACTATAAAGTTCATTAGTAAATTTAGTTTTATTAGATAATTATCTTGATAACTGTAACGTTATATGTTATAGTTATCATAAGGCAATATTGTTTAGGATATGATCAAAACTTTTAGCCATAAAGGATACTGGACTGAAAAATCAAGACAAAAAAAATAATAATTTTGTTTCCCATTTTTGCATTTTTCAAGCTGCAATTTGTTCATAATTTTGCATAGAATTTAGATAGACATTCATGTGCTTTTTGTAACCAATACTTGAATGAAATCTTCTATAATTATAGTGATTGATGTAATCATCAATACCACGCTTTAGCTCTTTAACATCTTTAAAATCATTAATAAATATACAATTATATTTTAAAGTTCGGAAAAATCTCTCCATTATTATATTATCAATACTTCTTCCTTTACCATTCATCGAAACTTTAATGTTATGCTCTTGTAAAATTTCAATGTGTTCATGACTAGTATATTGACTGCCCTGATCACTATTAAATATCTGCGGTGCAGGATATTTGTTAAGTGCATCCCGCAATACTTCAGTTACCAAACTTACATCCATACTATTTGACAATTTATAACTCAACACAGCTCTACTATGCCAATCTATAATTGCCGCCATGTACATAAATCCCGAATTAGTTCGAACATAAGGGTGAGTAGACTGAAGCATTGCAGCTTCAGCCCCTCTCAGAACGGTGCGTGAACCTCTCAGCTCACACCGCTCCCACCATTTTAGCCTTTGGATATATTCCTAATTTCCAATGTATAAAAGCTTCAGGATTAAGATTTGCTAATCTATTTAGATATTCTCTTGCACGTCTTTTATGCCATGCAAGTTTCTTATATTTTCTTCTAACCCACCGCTCCAAATACCAATTCAGGTGCTTCCATATGTTGTGCATTGCCGATGGATAAAACTGCCCATAATAGTTATACCAACCTCTTAACTCAGCTTTAAACATTTCCGAAAGTTCAGATAAGGACTTGTCATTCTTAAGCTGAATGTGCCAACTCCTTATGGTTTGTATGATTGCTTTCTTAGAGTTATTACTTATCGCAGGTAAGAAATTTGGATGAACCATGCCTTGTTTGTTTACACATCTTCTTGGTCTAAAACTATATCCGAGAAAGTCAAAGCTGATTCGTTCATATTCATCACGACGATTATTGTCCTTACAATATATAATACCCGACTTATCAGGATGTATCGTAAGGCCACATTCCTAGAATCGTTGTCTAATAACTTGTAACACATATTCTGCCTGTTCTTGACTCTGACAATGGAGTAAACCATCATCAGCATAACGACAAAATGCTACACTTGGCATTTCTCTTCTTACCCATGCATCAAATACATAATGTAAAAATAAATTTGCTAATATTGGACTTATCACTCCTCCTTGAGGTGTTCCCTTATCGCGCATAATAATATTTCCATCTTTATCTTGCAATGGTGCTTTAAGCCACCTTTGTACGTAAAGTAGTACCCATTTGCACTTACAATGTTTCTCCAATGCTTTCATTAATAGTTTGTGATCGATATTATCAAACAAACCTTTGATATCAAATTCAACAACAAAGTCATATTTCCAGCATCTTGCTCTTGTAACTGCTATGGCATCATGTGCAGATTTCTTTGGGCGATAACCATATGAATCTTCGTCAAATATGGGCTCAACTAATGGCTCAAGTACCATCTTCACTACAGTTTGTGCTATTCTATCCGAAATAGTTGGAATCCCAAGGATTCGTTCTCCACCTGATTTCTTTGGAATAGGCACAGCTTTTACTGCAGGAGGAAAATAGCTGCCTGAGGACATACGATTCCATATCTTATACAAATTATCTTTTAGGTTTCGCTCAAATTCTTCCATAGTTTGTTGTTCAACTCCTGCTGCACCTTTATTATTCTTAACACATTGGTATGCTTGCCATACATATTGCTTAGAAATTTCAAAAGGCTTTACTGTCTTCATAAGCTCCTCCTAAATAAATTTAGTTGACACTGTGATGAACAGCTAAAATGGTCAGACACCTTCACTCCATTGCCATTACAGCAACTTCATCATTACTACATGTCTGTCCGCCCCTGTGTATACGCATCAGTACTATCAGCCTCACGGTTTTATTTCCGCTTGTACCTTTCCTTTAACATCGTTGCACAGGTTCCCGTGTTCAGCTTGAAAGCCTTGACTTAAGCTCACGCCACCTCTATGCCGGATGCCACCTAGCCAGTAAACAGGTTCCCGCTAAATTTATCCCAAAGCAACATCACCTCCTTGGTTTTGACATCATCTGAAGCACTTTCGACACTTGAACGGTGGTTCACTGTTGTTCGTCTTCTTAAGTCTATACCTGACACCTCAAGGATGCCTTTTCTGCATCGCTCACGACAATGCCCTTAAACAATTGCCGCATGCAGTGGTTTGCAGCCTATTCCTGTAAATCGACTGCGAAGGACCTACCTTCATCTCTCAAGCCGCTTGGCACGGCACACTGATATCTCCGCTCCAAACCTCGTTAGCGTTAGGTACGTGTACAGTCCTAGTTGTACCTAGATTAGTCCAATATTTATCAAGCAAATAACTATAAATTTTATGCTGTTTATCTTTTCCAGATGTTAACTTTTTCCTCTTTGGATAAATAGCCTCTATGCCAATCATGTTCATATATTTTAGAACCCGATCCTTACCAATAAACAAGCCATCTTCTAATAATTGTCTATGGATATAACGATAACCAAATTCAGGATTATCAGTATATATTTCATCTATTTTATTTAAAATATTTAAGTTATACCCACTAAATGGTTTTGCTTTATAGTACATTGAAGAACGATTAATCTTTAATAATTCATATTGCCTTGTCTTTGGTAACATTGCTAGCTTGGAATCGACAAGTTCTTTTCTATTTGATAAGTCCAAGCTTTGTAGCTTTCCCACAGCCCAATCTCTCTCTACTATTGTTTTTCCAAGCGTTTTCGCTAATTCATCATTTTGTTCTTTCAGCATATTAATTTGTTCCTGATATTTACTTACCAGTTTTGCTGGTTCAAAAGCCAATGCTGCATTTGATATAAATTGTTTCTTCCAATTACTAATTGTCTTGGAGTTTATCTCATATTTTGATGCTATCACTGATAATGGACTCTCTTCTTTCAGCACTTCTAATACTATCCTAGTTTTTTCTTCAGCACTAAAAACTCTTGCTTTTTCTTTTGTCATTTTTCCTCCTAATTTTTTCTTATTATTTTATCTTAATTAGGAAACTTTTTACTCTATTTTCTTGTCCATTTTCTTCAGTCCATTATACTCATTAGCCCTTTAATTAAAAGTCGATCCTTCATTGCTGATTCGATAGTTAGTAACCTTAATATACTAGGTCGGAGTATTGGGGTGATGGAGAGTATGGGTTGTAATCCTGAATTAATACTACAATCAATTAAAGGTACTTTTACCAAGGAGCTACAAGAGTTAGCAATTAAAGACCCAGCTATTTTAAAGCAATTAGCAGTACTTAGTAACCCAAACAGTTTTGTCAATCAGTTAGACCTAATGCTAGGAGTTAAACCACAAATACCATCAGTTGACCGTATCCTTGGGGCTTATCGTGCTTGGAACTGTATGGCAAATCTTGGCAAAGTGGTACTTTCTTCAATCCCTGATATGATGACTTTTGTCAGTGAGCTACAGAATAATGGCATACTAATAATGCAATCTTATGCGAATATATTACAAGTGGCGGCTACAGGACTTAATGGTGAAAAGAAAAAAGAGCTTGCTAGTTTACTTGGTGTGGCTGTAGATTCATTGATTGGTCATAGTCATTCTCGCTTTGCAGGAGAGTATCCAGTATCTGGTAGCATATTTAAACTTACCAATGCATTTTTTAAACTAAATTGTATGAATTGGTGGGATAATGTTTGGAAATCTACAGCTGGTAATTTGTTATCGCATAATTTAGCATTACAAGTTAATAAGCCCTTTAACTCACTATATCATAACTTACAAACTTTGCTTAATAGATATGGCATTAATGAAAGTAATTGGCATCTTTATCAGCATTTAGTACAGCAAATAGAGAATAAACCATATTTAATACCTGACATGGCATTACTACCTGATCATTTGCTAGACCAGTATTTACAACAAAATGGCAATAGTATAGTCAGTGATCTCAATAGAGCTAGACTTAAGCAGGATTTGACCAATAATTTACGAAGATATTTACTTGACCGGGTCGATACAGCTGTTGCCACTCCCCATACTGCCGAGAGAAATGCCGTGTTACTCGGCAATTTAGGTATTAAAGCAGGTTCGCCAGCTGCCGCGGTGATTCAGTGTATAATGCAATTCAAAACTTTTGCCTATACTTACATTACTAGACCGTTAAAATCAGTAACCATCGATCAGATACCACTTCATCAACAAATAGGTAGTGGCAATTTATTGGATTTAGGAACATGGAAGGATATCGCTAAATCAATGAGAAACCCAACTAGTATTAAAATGTTGTTTCAATTATTACCGGGTTCTATAGGGCTTGGTTACTTATCGATCAATGCTAAAAGGTTGTTTGATGGAAAAGAATGGCTTGACCCAAATGAAGAAGGAGTATTTATGGCATCTTTATTACAGGGCGGTGGTCTTGGATTATTTGGGGATTTTTTCTTTAATGAGTATGACAGTTATAATAATCTGCTTAAAGCTTTAGCAGGAACGACAGGTAGTGACATCATTGATTTTGGCACAGTGCTTACTTTAATCAAAAATGGCGAGTTGGATAAGGCAGAAGAATTGCTTAAAAAATCCCTTCAAAGACACATCCCGGGTAGGAATTTATTCTACCTACAACCGGCTCTATGTGGCTTCCATGACTGTCATAACTTGAATTGGTAGGAGAAAGAATGCACATAATAATTGAAAATGACGATAAGGTAAAACCATTTGTAAAATGGGCAGGTGGAAAAAGAAGTTTGATAAAAGAATTATCCACAAGAATACCGCAAACTTATAAAAACTATTATGAACCATTTGTAGGGGGCGGAGCATTTTTGTTTGCTCTTGCTCCAGCTAGTGCAACTATATCAGACATCAACCGAGATTTAATCACTACATATGCTGTGATTAAACATGAACCGCAAGAATTGATAAAGCTATTGGCAAAACACAAAGTAAACCATTGTGAAGAATATTATTACAAAATCCGAAAACAATTTATTAATGGTTAGTGATAATGATATAGAAGTTGCTGGACGTTTTATATATCTTAATAAAACCTGTTATAATGGTTTGCATAGAGTCAATAACAAAGGGGAATTTAATGTACCTATAGGAACGTATAAAAATCCAGCAATAGTTGATGAAACAAATATAATAGCTTGTAGTAAATTCCTACAAAATATTGATATAAAACATCAAGATTTCAGCAAAATTTCTCCAAAAAAAGGTGATTTTGTTTATTTTGACCCTCCCTATTATCCTATAAATAATAAATCGTTTACTAAATATACAAAATCTGATTTTACAGAAACAGACCAAATAAAACTTTATCAAAAATGTAAAGAGTTAAACGATAAAGGGGTATATTTTTTGCTTTCAAATTCCAATATTCAGTTTATAAGGCATATGTATAAAGATTTTTATATAGAAATTATCGAAGCACCAAGAAGTATTAACTGTAGAGCTAATGCAAGGAAAAATGCAGAAGAGGTTTTGATTAGGAATTATATTTAGCTAGTTACTTAATCTGTACTAATCGAGCTTTATAGTTTCAATTTAACGGATATTGATTACTTGCCAAATAGCTCCTCTTCCTCTGAAGCATTTCTTATTGTTTCTATTATTCCGGACTTTCCTATTGAATATCTATTTTTAATAGCTCGTTAATTCTACTGATAGGTAAGTCAGTCATTGTAGCGATTTCATTAACAGACCTTCCTTTACTCATTAACATTCTTATTAATTTAGCTTCTCCTCTAGCTTCTCCTCTAGCTTCTCCTCTAGCTTCTCCGATTTGGATTCCCTTAGCCTCACCAATTTCAAAGCCTTCTAGAATGCCTTCTTCTTTCCAATGTTGTGCCAAACTGCCCATAAGCCTTGTACCTGTTTCCTGATTTAACTTACTTGTTAATAGCTTTTCTAATTCTAGTTTATCCTCTTTATTTATTCTTGTCAACGTATAGCATAGTAGCAGCTCTACATAGTTATAACCTATACTTACCTTGACTAGTTCAGGTAACATATCGGCTATTTCTTGCCATTTCCTAAGTAGATCGCGTTCTCTTATATGTTTCGCAAAAAACTCAAATATACCCGACCACACCCTGTGCTTTAACTGTTCATCAGGAATATCATTAACATTAACTATTTGATAATCATTTGTCCAAATTTCTTTAGCTAGTAGGTTATCTTCAAAAAGTTCCCACAAATTACGAGAGGCATTATAGTCCCCTGCACCATTAAAAAATATGAGGGGGTATATTAATGGCAAAGACTTTGCCTTAGGGTTTAAAGTTAAATATCTATCACAGATATTTAACATATATCGTAGCAAACGGAATGCCATAAAATGATCAGCCGAACTTTGGTGTTCAACTAGGAGAAACAGATAACCATCCTTACCATCAAACTTAGCAGAAAATAACACGTCAGAGATAGAATCTCTTAGATTCTGCTCTACAAAACTGGTATTTTCAAATTTTAAACTAGGAAAATCTATCAGAGCTTTAATATGTTTAGGCAAATGAGCGTTTAAGAATTCATGTGCTACTAGTGGATTTTCCATTGCTTTGCGAAAAATTTGGTCATGCTTCAAACGTTTAGTAGTCATTTTACCTACCTAATTTTAGAGAGTTCCTTAATGTGTTTTGACATAAAAACTTTTAACAAGCAACAGTTTTTTCGTTTTATTATATATTTTTTGAGTAACAAATATTTGCCAAATTAAGTTGAAAAACAACTTAACTTATATTAGTGAAAATACGATGTAAAAATATCACAAAACTTGATGCAAATTGTGATTTTTTATGATATAATAACTCCCCTACAATACAGATACTACAGGGGATTATATGGGAAAAACACGAAAAATTATTGTCGAATTTAACACGTCACAAAAGATTAAAAATCTTAAAAGAATCATGCAAAATGTTTACAGAAGTAATAGTGATCATTTACCGGATGTCGCTAATTTTCGCTTAGGCGATAAGACTTTTATACCAAATCAGGTAGAAAAAGCAGAGCTGCATATAATAACTGCGAGCGGCACTGAAATTCAAGAATTTCCTAAGTCATCACTAAGCTTTTATTTGGGTACTGGGCATCCTTTCACTAAAGTAGCCATGAGTTCTGAGGATGAAGGTAATTATATCGTCCTGCCTTGGAATTTAGGCAACCGAGTTGGTAGAGATAATCTGAAGAACCTAAATGAACGTCTTCAAGCCAGCAATATTAAAGGGCTAAAATATATCATCTGTGTTAATAGTTCTGACAACCTAAATAGCCTTAGTCTTGAGAATAGTAAAGATTTAAGCCAAAGCCTAACCTCGCTAGCTAGTTTACACCTATCAGATATTGCGGCAGAAGATGAAACTGAAGATTTACTTAATAAAGCTGATTTAGAACAACGTCTAAGTATGACCGCACAAACTTGGAGTTTAGAGTGTCCAATTAATGTAATAGGACGTGGCGATGGTTCGAACACCCTAAGTGTGGTTGGAGGTACTCTTACACTTAGTGGTAATTCTATAACTGCAACAAATTTGAAATCTTATGTTAGCGTTGATAATGTTGCAGGTAATGTTATCCTTGATATTGTTAATAAAAAATTGACCATTGGTGGCAGTCGTTGTGGTCCTATTGATATTCATTAAATAAAGGTAATAATTATATGATAGCAATATTAAGTGCCTTTATAGGATTTTTCAGTAGTTTTTTACCGGAGATTTTGCATTTTCTTAAGGATAAGAAAGACAAGGAACATGAGCTGAAATTAATCGGTCTGCAAATAAAAGCTTCAAATACTATCCATAGTGCTAGGCTTGAGGAAATCCAAATTCAGGCTGATAATGATGAGAGTAAATATCTGTATCAATATGCTGGCATGCAAATAGCCAATAACAGCAATAATAATTGGGTGGATTTTTTATCTACCACTGTTAGACCAATGATTACTTATGTATTCTTTCTGCTCTATGTAGCATTAAAATTAACCATCTTCATAAAATTTGGTGCATCAGACACCATATGGAGTAGTGAGGATCAAGGTATATTTTGTGCAGTTATTGGTTTTTGGTTTGGTCATCGGGCTTTTGGCAGATACCGAGTGAATGGTTATAGTAACAATAACGGTTACACCTATAGCAATGGTAGTGGTTACACCTATGTCAACGGCAGTAGTAATGGTAAAGTTAGTGGATACAAATATTAAACTTGCTGCAAATGATAGCAATAGTAAAGCAGAATATATCATTAAAATCTTTGAAGGCTTGAAGCTACAACCATATTACTGCCCAGCTGGTTTAAAAACTATTGGCTGGGGGCATGTGATCAAAGAGTACGAACAACAACAAATGTCTGATGGCATATCGCGGGAACACGCTGATTACTTGCTAGAGCAGGATATAGAACAAGCTAAATGTGCCATTTATCGACATTGCCGTGTACCATTAAACTGCTCACAAGAGGGAGCTTTGATATCATTCATCTTCAACTGCGGAGCTGGTGCATTTCAAGCTTCCAGTTTACGACAAAAGCTGCTACGAAGTGAATATTTATCAGCTGCCGATGAATTTCCTAAATGGGTTTATGCTAGAGGTATCAAGCTTAAAGGTTTAGTGAGAAGGAGATTGGCAGAGAGAGAAATGTTTTTGCAAAATTAGATTATGTGAAAATTTTATAAACAAACAACATTATATAACAGGATAAAAAAATGAAAGCCGCAAGGATAAAAATAGAGAAAAATCAAGATCAGTATCAAAACATTGTTAGCCAAAATGTTGTTAGTTTAAGCAAAAAGAAAAATAAACCTCAAGAAGTTGTGATAAATGATACTGTAAAACAGACTTCCACTACCCCTGAGGTAATACCACAAACTGTGTCCCAAACTATGCCCCAAACTGTTGAGCAGGCAAGAAAACACTACGCTATTTCTAGCAATAATGTTGATAGCCAAAATATTATTGAAGCAAATGACTCAATAGCTGAAAAAGTAAAAGAGCTGAATCAGTTGGAAGAGATACAACAACAGCTACTCTGCAAGGAAGATAGCTTAAAGTTAGAAGTGATGAATTATATGCAATTCCATGTTTACCTAAAAAAAGGTGAGCATATTCTTGTATCGTGGAAGCAAGCTACTCGCAAAACCTTTGACCTACCAAAGTTCAAAGGTGATTACCCTGAACTATATAGTGAATATGTCAAAGAGATATCCTCTAGACTATTTAGGCTTTATTAAAATTCGGTGATATTGTTAACCAAAATGTATTTTCACTTTTAATATTATTTTGTTCTTGCTATCATTAATGACCAAGCTGATGGTAAGGGAAATGATAGGGTATCCTCAAGAACAAAGAAGTTTAAACAAAGAACAAAAAGAAACTATAGGGTTACTGTCAATAGGAACTTTCCTTGAATATTTTGATTTGATGATATATGTACACATGGCGGTATTTATTAATGAAGTATTTTTTCCCAAAACTGATCCACACACTACGACTTTGTATTATGCAGCTACTTTTTGCTCAACTTACTTACTTAGACCATTAGGGGCTTTAATATTTGGATGGATAGGTGATAATATAGGTCGTAAGGCAACAGTTATCATCACAACTTTCATGATGGCATTTGCTTGCGTTGTTATGGCTAATCTGCCTACTTACGAACAAATAGGAATCTTAGCGGCTTGGTTAGTAACCATCTGCCGGGGTATTCAAGGTATATCTTCTCTAGGTGAAATAGTAGGGACAGAACTTTATTTAACTGAAACGCTTCACCCACCAATACAATATGCAAGTGTTGGATTTATAGGGGCTTGTGCTACCTTAGGAAAGTTAGGGGCGTTAACAATTGCTTCACTTGTTGCCTGTAATATTTTTAACTGGCGTGTAGCATTTGGGATAGGTGCAGCAGTTGCCCTGATTGGTTTTGTTGCAAGAAGCAAACTTAGAGAAGCCCCAGACTTTGCTGATGCCAAACGTCGAATTAAAAAAGTTTTTGACAAAACTAATACCGATATAAATATTTTATATGACCGTCCTACTTGGCGGGAAAAAGTGAATAAAAAAACCGTACTAGCTTTCTTTTTATTACAATGTCCTTTACCGGTATGTATTTATTTTATTTATATATATTGTGGTAATATTTTACAAACTAGTTTTGGTTACACACTGCCTGAAGTTATTCACCATAATTTTCTTGTCTGTATAATGGAGCTGTTAACCACATTAATATTATGTTATTTAAGTTTAAAAGTATATCCATTATTAATCATAAAAATTACACTGCTAATATTTTCTATTTTCATGATATTTTGTCCGTATTTATTGAATAATCTTAATTCTCCTGATCAGTTATTTTTGATTCAATTCATTATAATCTTATGGAAGAAATGCCTCGACCCTGCTACTCCCATTTGTTTAAAAAGCTTTCCCATATTTAAACGTTTTACTTGTGCCAGCATAACATTTGCTGTATCTCGTGCTTTAATGTATGTTATCAGTGCTTTTGGTTTTGTCTACCTGATTGAGTGTTTTGGCAATTGGGGAATATGGTTTATTATGATTCCTACAATGATCGGTTTTGCTTACGGACTATCTCATTTTGAAAATCTAGCAAAACCAGCTAAAATCATCTACCCAAGAAATGCGTACTCTAAAGCAGATGGGTTAGGGGTAATAGGTAAATTTTTGTAACATAGATTTATCAATTGTTGTTCGGCTGTTGGTATTTCTAAGTAAAAACAAATATCTATAAAATATCCTATAGTTTCCTTAACTATCTTCAGTGCCTTTTCAGGTGATTTAGCTCCTAGAGTTTGTAAGTTGTGAATGCGATCAAAAATTTTAATCAATGCTACATCATATTTTTCCTGTTGAACTAATAAATCTAAAATCTCTTTGGAGCTAATTTTGCCATAAGGCTTGACCCTTGTCAGGTCTTCTACTTGACTTGCGACTAGACTGCCAAAAATTTGAACAATCATCTCTTCGGTAAGTGTTGTGTCTTCAACAGTATCGTGCAGTAAACTGGTAACGATCATGTTAGTGTTAAACAATTGCTGAACTGCTTGAGCTGTATATTCAGCAAACATATAAGCTACTTCAATCGGGTGTGAGTAATATGGTTCACCCGATTGCCGCATTTGACTACCATGATATTTCTTAGCATAATAGATAGCTTTGATAATTTCTCTGATATCTACTGGGTTAGTTACTTTTTCATTTAGTGAAATCAATTTACTAAGTAACTTAGCAGAATATTCACAAGATTTAAACTTGATCTGCCAATTGTCAATATCTTCCATGAAACGCCTCCCCATTATTTTGATTGTACATTAAATTAAACTAATATTGCCAATGATTTTGTTATATTTTTTAAGAATTATTTTGGAATTTACGCCAAAGATTTTCAATTGCCTGCTCATAGGCAACGAGTTCTGATATAGTCCAATTAAACTGGTTAAAAATATCATAGGCTTTATTTATTTCAGTATTAATAGCAACTGTATTAACTTTCTCCTCATCAAATAACTTTCTTAATTTTTCTTCCTGCGTTTTTTTATATTCCTCATGGTTGGCAATGCCAAATTCGGCTATATCATGCATCCTTCTAGTCCGTATTTGTATTTCTATGTTACGATCATAAATATCAGCTATAAGTACGAGATGCAAAGAACGGTAACCATTATCCTTAGGATTAGCAATATAGTCTTTTGTCTTTTCCATATTAACAGGATAGATATTGTAAAGAGTAGTCAATACTTCATAACAGTCATATTGTTTATCAACTATAATTCTAAAACCAATTAGGTCAGTTAATTCTTTCACCTCTATATTCTTCCTTAACATCTTTTTTAAAGCAGAATAAGGGTCTTTTAATCTGTACTGTATTTCAACTTTTATACCATTTCTACGCAGGTTAGCACTAATATTAGCTATAATGTTACGTAAATCGTTAGTAGTGGTATCTTGCATAATTAATATTATACTCTATACTCAGAACTTTAATGTTAACAATTAACAACTAGTCTGTCAATTATCAGTAATTAGTTAATAAATTAATAGAAAATGGTCATAAAAGACTCATAAAACTATCATTCTGCCATTCCATTAGATAATTTGGAGAACAGATATACTTTAAATATAAAACCATATTATACTAATGATAAAAATACTTGCAATAGTTTGTTATATTTATTTCCAAAAAATGATATAATTTATTTTTTCATACGAGGTAAGTATTATGGATACACTTAAAGAAATTATCGATGACCTGCAAGCAGGAGAAGATGTTAAGAGAATAGATTTGTATGATAGTGCTATAGGTGATGAGGAAGTTGAGTCGCTAGTAGAAGCTTTAAAGAAGAACAACACTGTAACACACTTATGTTTGAGCAATAACAAAATCACTGTTAAGGGGGCTAGGGTACTAGCACAATTCTTAAAGGACAACAAAACTGTAATAGAAATAGATTTGAATCGCAACCAAATAGATGTTGATGGTACTGAGTGTATAACAGAAGGCTTAAAGCACAATAACACCGTGATGAAAATAAATTTGTGGGACAACCATGTATGCGATGAGGGGCTTTGGTTTGTGGCACAATTTTTAGAGCATAACCAAACTGTGACGCACTTATATTTGGGTAATAACAAAATCACTTTTGAGGGGGGTAGATTCATATCACAATTTCTAATGAATAATAAAACTCTGACAGTATACTGCTCGTAAATGAAGAGTTGAAGGAAGAGAAGAAAGAAGCTAGAATATGATAATGGGAAATATTTTAACATCTGAACAAAGAACGGTACTGAAGTCAGGTCATGGTAATGAACGAGATAGGAGAGTATGTGACCGAATTAAGGCAGTTTTGCTGTATGATAAAGGTTGGAGCTATGGAGAAATAGCAGAAGCATTGCTGTTAAGTGAAGAAGCTATAAGAAAGCATGTAAGAGATTATCAAAAATTTAATAAATTAGAGACAGCTACCGGTGTTAGTGCAAGTAAGCTAAGTGAGCTAGAAGAGAAAGAGTTAATAGAGCATTTAGAAATATGTAATTATGTTTATGCCAAAGATATCAGCAATTACATAGAAGAAAAATACGGTGTTACCTATACAATAGCAGGAGTAACAAAACTATTAATCAGATTAGGCTTTGTATATAAGAAGCCAAAGATCGTACCCGGCAAGCTTGATATAGATAAGCAAGAACTATTTAAGCTAGAATATAGTTTGTTAAAAGGTACTCTCAAGGCTAAAGAAGCTATATATTTTATGGATAGCGTTCATCCTCAGTATCAAACAAAAGCCCGTTATGGTTGGATCAGAAAGAATCAAAATAAAACTTTACCAACATTTAGTGGCTGGAAAAGGAAGCATTTAATAGGAGCAATTAATTTATCTGATTTGCAATTAGTTAGCACAGATAATCCTAAAGTAAACGGTGATTATATAATCAATTTTCTACAAAAATTAGAAGCAGAAAATCCTAATAAAGAGAAGATATATTTGATTTGTGATAATGCTGGGTATCATAAGTCAAAGAAAGTAAAGGAGTATCTAGTAAATAGCAAAATAGAATTAGTATTTTTACCACCCTATAGCCCTAATCTTAATCCGATTGAACGATTATGGAAATTTATGCATAGAATTGTAACAAATAATAAATTTTACCATAATTTTGCTCAATTCTCAGAAGCTATAGATAGATTTTTTGCTAATATTGATAAATACAAAGGTAATTTGATTACTCTTATAACTGACCAATTTCAGACTATAACTTTTAATCATTTTGCCAACTCTTCAGGTTAATTGAGTATATAAGGCTATACACTAGTTATGGTTGAAACATTTCCATGTTAGCTACACTACTACTTTCTGTAAATAAAATTAAAAAATTTTAAAATAATTACTTGCACAAAATAAAATTTTACTGTATATGTGACTAGAAAACAATAAAACCGTTTGTCACGGTTCTTTTGTTATCAGAAATTATACTCAAATGATTTGAGTATAATCGAAGTTGAAAATGAATAGATTAAAGAGAAGGTTAGCAATCTAATCAGAAATATGGTAAAATTCAAATGACCCTAGGGAAGATATTAATAAGTCGAAGATCCTATATATATGGACTATTATTTGTTGCAGTATCGGTTGTTGTAGTGATAGTTTCTATCAAAAAAGTAGTCAGTAGACAAGCCCCAACACAGCAAGTGGACAATCAAGCTGTTGTAATTCCTGTTGAAGTGGTTAAGGCTCAATATTCAGAGGAGACAAATGATATATTGGTTACAACAGGCAAAACCTTAGCCTATGAAACACATGCAGTTAAAGTCAATACAACAGGAAGAATTAAAGAACTTGACTTGCCTATAGGTAGCTATGTTAAAAAAGGTGATATTTTAGCGGTATTAGATACCACACAAATTGACTATCTGATTGAACTAGCAAATGAAGAGTATCATCTTAAAGAGAAAAAAGCTAATGCGATGAAGCAGTTATTGGATAAGAATCTCATTAGATATACAGAGTATGTGAACCATAACATAGAATACCTTGATGCTAAACAAAAATATTATACATTACTTGATGAAAAAACCAATCATTATGTTGTTGCCCCATTAAGTGGAATTGTTGAACGAAAACTTGTTACTGTTGGAGAGCTTGTTACACAAAAGGATAAAATAGTCGTTCTTTATGATATTCATATTATCAAGGTTGCGTTTGGTCTTGATGAAAGCGACTATCAAAAATTTAAAAGTGCGGGAGGGAGCTATGTCAACATCTATATTCCCGCTTTAAACTTAGCCCTTAAACTAAGTGATTTTAAAACTTCAGAAATTGCCCAAGATAAGAATCACTCAGTCTATATTGAAGCATTGATTCCAAATGATGATAATTCAATCATGCCGGGCTTATTTGTTAACGTAAATGTTATTTTCAATGGCAACAAGCAACGGATAAAATTACCAAACTCAGCTGTTTTCTTTGACTCTTATTACTATGTTTATGTTATTGAGAATAATACAGCTAAAAAAGTAAGGATTGAAATAGGTGATAGTGATAGCCAAAGTGTAGAGGTAGTTACTGGCATCAAACCAAATGACCAAGTGGTTATTTCAGGAAAGAAGGGATTGCATGATGGAATCAAGGTTTTGATTGAAGATGAGACAACTCACTCAACAATATGAAATAGGTCATAACTTATTGACGCACCGGAATCGAAACTTGACAAATTATAACAATAGTTTGACAAGTCAAGAATATTTCAATTTGTATTTACAATATATTAATACTTTTTTTCATTGTTGGAGAACTGAATACAAATGAATAAAAAAATCCAAAAACTATACTTTCTTATGATACTGCTATTTTGTAGTTCTGTTAATGCTCTTGAGAATAATGATGATAACACAGCTAAACTTAAGCAATTAAACAGAATTCAAGCAGGTGCTATACAGGACCTGAGGAGGAAGGAACTTGAGCTTCAGGAAGCATTAAAGCAAAAAGAGCAAGAATTGGAGGAATCTCAAAATGGTAGTAATACCTCAGATAACTCACATTCTTCATCAAATACTGGACAAAGAACTACAGGAAGCAATTCTGCTTCTCCAGAACAGTATATTAGTAATAATCATAATACTCAAGATAATGCAAGTCCTCAAATTAATTCTAAAGTATATGTAAATGATGACAAAAATCTTGATGTTATAAAAGTTCCAAATATTACTGATTCTGTGCAGAAAACTAATCCATCACAAACTAATCAATCACAAACTAATCCATCACAAAGTGCTATACTTGGAGATTCGAACCAACAAGAACCAATGTTAGGTGATAATAAGCAATTGAATAATCAAATTGACCAATTGGATTCAGATGGTGAACCACTGGAAACACATGAAAATACTTCGAAATTTGAACTATTGCAGAGTAATATTGAAAAAGCTGAAGCAAAATTATTAGAGTTGCAGACCAAAGAAGATGATTTGAATAATGCTTATATGGAGAAAAAATTAGCATTTGAAAAACTAGAGCAACTGCAATCACAATTGCCTAAACAATCGGAGATAAAAGATAATTCATTAAATCAGCTGCAAAATCAAGAGGCTAAAAAAAATGCGGCTGCTTTACAGGGTGATTTGGAGGCTCAAAAGAAATTGCTTGATGATGCACAACAACAGATAAAGTCCTTAAAGAACGAGATTGAAGAAAAGAAAACAGCATTAAAACAACCTATTACGAATCATCTTAAAAAGCAGGAAAGTCAATCAGTTGCAGAGTTAAAGAAGGAAAAACCCAATAAAAAGACTCAAGACAAGATTAAAGTAAAGAGTCAGTCAAAAAAGACAGAAAAAAATACAAAAAATCAGCCGACAACACTTAGTGCAGCAAAAGATTTAGGATATAATAAGTTGAATGCAGATTTACAAACTAACTTGGATGAAGCTAAAAAAGATCATGAGCGAGTTCAGCAAGAATTAGAAAAAAAGAAAGAAGAAAATAAGTATTTGCAAGAGCAGATAACAACCTTAGGTAAAGATAAGGATGGCTTGGGGGTGGATTTAGTAGATGCTAGAAATAAGGCAGAAGCTTTGACTAAAGAAACTATTGCTTTGAATGCCACTTTGACTGAAGCTCAAAAGGCAAGAGAGCAGGCAGCTAAAGATCTAAAAGAACAACAGCA
Organism: Candidatus Tisiphia endosymbiont of Temnostethus pusillus; assembly: GCF_964264675.1. Taxonomy (NCBI): domain Bacteria; kingdom Pseudomonadati; phylum Pseudomonadota; class Alphaproteobacteria; order Rickettsiales; family Rickettsiaceae; genus Candidatus Tisiphia; species Candidatus Tisiphia endosymbiont of Temnostethus pusillus. The sequence goes on from NZ_OZ183472.1 coordinate 337,288, forward strand.
GAAAGTAACAGCTTTGAATCAAGATTTAGCAGAAAGAGAGCAAAAAATAACAGGTTTGCATGCAAAACAAGATGAAATGGTTAAAGCTCATGAAGAAAAGATTGAAGTTGTAACTAAAGAGATTGCAGATTTGAAGCAAGCTCAGGTAGCAAGAGATCAGCAAATAGCAGATTTGAATAAAGCCCAGAAAGAAAAAGAAGAAAAAATTGCAGCTTCTACTAAAAAAATTGCTGATTTGAATACAATTTTGGATAAAGAAAAACAGGCGGCATTACAAGAGCAGGCTAAGTTAGCTGCAGCGGTTGACGCTCAGCAAGTAAAAGAGCAAGAGCATGCAGTACAAATGGCAGATTTGCTTAAAGAGAAACAGGCAAAAGATGACGCATTAAAAGTAGCACAGGATAAGTTAGATAAAACAGTTAAAGCTTATGAAGCAAAAGAGCAGGAGCATGAAGCAAAAATGGCAGATTTGACTAAAGCTCAGGAAGAGCAAGTTGTTCTAGCTAAAGCAAAAGAGGAGAAATTTGTAGAAAAAATGGCGGCTTTAACTAAAGAGAAACATCAGCAAGATACGGAATTACAAAATGCACAAGATAACTTAGCTGAAGCGGTTGAAGCTCATGAAAAACAAATTGCAGCTTTGAATGCAAAACAAGATGAGATAGTTAAAGCTCAGAAAGCAAAAGAGCAGGAGCATGAAGCAATTGCAGCTTTGAATCAAGCAAACGAGCAGGCATTAGAATTAGCTAAGAAGGAATTTGAAGAAAATAAAAAGCTGTTGAAAAAGGACTTAGTAGATGCTGAAAAAAATGCAGAAGCTTTGACTAAAGAGAAACAGGAAAAAGATGATGAATTAAAATGGGTACAGGCTAAGTTGGATGAAGTGGTTAAAGCTCATGAAAAACAAATTGCAGTTTTGAATGCACAACAAGAAGAGATAGTTAAAACTCTAGAAGCAAAAATGACAGCTTTGACTGAAGAAAAGCAGGTAAAGGATGAAGAATTCAAAAAGGTAAAGGGAGAGTATGAAAAAGCTCAGCAAGCATTTGAAGCAAATAAAAAGCAGTTAGATGCAAGAATTGTAGCTTTGACTGAGGTTCAGCAAGTAAAAGAGCAGGAGTATGAAGCAAAAATAACAGCTTTAACTGAAGAAAAACAGCTAAAGGATGAAGAATTCAGAAAGGTAAAGGGTGAGTATGAAGAAGTTCAACAAAAATTAGTGGAAGATAAGAATAAATTTGAGGAAGAAAGTGAGAAGCTAAAAGAAAAGATGGTAGCCTTAGAAGATGGTAAGAAGCTGTTGGAAAAGAACTTAGTAGATGCTAGTAACGCAAAAGATGTTGTACAGGCTAAGTTAGAGGAAGTGCTTGGAAATCACGCATTAGACAAACAAAGATTAGAGCAAGAGAATAAGGTAGCGGTGGAGAAGTTAGCAGAAGTTAATGAAAAATCACAACAACAGATAGAGGATTTGACTAAAGAAAGAGATGCATTGGATATAATGGTTAAAGCTAGTAATGATGAGATAGCAGCTTTGACTCAACAAGCAAAGGATGCACAGGGTAAGTTTGCTGCAGCGGAGCAAGCTCACAAAGATGCGATAGCTGAAATAGCAAATAAGCAGCAAGAATTAGAATTGTTTAAGAACGAATTAGCAGCAGAAAAGAGCAAATTTGAAGAAGCAAGTAAAAAGTTAGCTCAGGATAAGGATAAGTTGGAGAATAGTTTAAAAGTTGCTAATAATGAAAAAGATGCTATTCAAGTTAAATTTGCTAAAGCAGAAGAATCAGAAAGGATGGCACAGGCTGAGATAGCAAAGAATCAACAGGCATTAGAATTAGCTCAGCAAGCATTAATAGAAAAGGAGAAGAAATTTGAGGGAGAAAGTAAGAAGCTACAAGAAAAGATGGCAGTCTTAGAAGATAGTAATAAGCAGTTGGAAAAGAACTTAGTAGATGCTGAAAAAAAAGCAGAAGCTTTGACTAAAGTAAAGGATGATGCCGTTAAAGAGCTAGAGGTAAAAGGTCAAGAAATAGCAGCTTTGACGGAAGCTCAGAAAGCAAGAGAGCAGGAAGTTGCAGATTTGCTTAAAGAAAAACAGGCGGCATTAGAAGAGAAGGCTAAGTTAGCTGAAGCGGTTGACGCTCAGCAAGTAAGAGAACAAGAGCATGCAGTACAAATGGCAGATTTGCTTAAAGAGAAACAGGCAAAAGATGACGCATTAAAAGTAGCACAGGATAAGTTAGATGAAACAGTTAAAGCTTATGAAGCAAAAGAGCAGGAGCATGAAGCAAAAATGGCAGCTTTGACTAAAGCTCAGGAAGAGCAAGTTGTTCTAGCTAAAGCAAAAGAGGAGGAATTTGCAGAAAAAATGGCGGCTTTAACTAAAGAGAAACAGCAGCAAGATACGGAATTACAAAATGCACAAGATAAGTTAACTGAGGAGGTTGAAGCTCATGAAAAACAAATTGCAGCTTTGAATGCAAAACAAGATGAGATAGTTAAAGCTCATAAAGCAAAAGAGCAGGAGCATGAAGCAATTGCAGCTTTGAATCAAGCAAACGGGCAGGCATTAGAATTAGCTAAGAAGGAATTTGAAGAAAATAAAAAGCAGTTGGAAAAGAACTTAGTAGATGCTGAGAAAAATGCAGAAGCTTTGACTAAAGAGAAAGAGGAAAAAGATCAGCAAATTGCAGCTTTGAATAAAGACCAGCAAGAACAAGAAGAAAAAATTATAGCTTTGACTCAAGCTCAGGCAGAACAAGCCGCTCTAGCTAAAGCAAAAGAGGAGGAATTAAATAAGTTGCAGGAAGCTCAAAAGCAATCAGTAGCAAAATTAAATGAGGCAGAGAATAAGTTAGCTGCAGCAGTTGAAGATCATAAAGCAAAAGAGCAAGAGCTAGAAACAAAATTAGCAAATGCTAATAAGGATAATGAGGACTTAGATGCCAAGATAGCAGATTTGATTCAACAGCAAAAGGAAGCACAGGCTAAGTTGACTACAGCGGAGCAAGCTCACGAAGCTGCACAGGCTGAAATAGTAAAGAATCAACAAGCATTAGAAACGTTTAAGAACGAATTAGCAGCAGAAAAGAGCAAAATTGCTGATTTGAATGAAATGTTGAATAAAGAACAACAGGCAAAGGAGGAGGTAGCTAAAGAGCTAGCAGCAAAAGGCAAAGAAATAGAAAATTTGACTGCAGCTCATGCAGAGCAAGCTGCTCTAGTTAAAGTAAAAGAGGAGGCATTCAATAAGTTGCAGGAAACTCAAAACCAATCAGTGGAAGAGTTAAAATCACTACAGGATAAGTTTGCTGAAACTCTTGAAGCTCAGAAAATAAAAGAGCAGGAATTTGCAGCACAAATGGCAGTTTTGACTAAAATAAACAATGAAGCATTAGAAGAGAAGGCTAAGTTAGCTGCAGCAGTTGAAGATCATAAAGCAAAAGAGCAAGAGCTAAAAACAAAATTAGCAAATGCTAATAGGGATAATGAGGACTTAGATGTCAAGATAGCAGATTTGACTCAACAGCAAAAGGAGGCACAGGCTAAGTTGACTACAGCGGAGCAAGCTCACAAAGATGCGATAGCTGAAATAGCAAATAAGCAGCAAGAATTAGAATTGTTTAAGAACGAATTAGCAGCAGAAAAGAGCAAATTTGAAGAAGCAAGTAAAAAGTTAGCTCAGGATAAGGATAAGTTGGAGAATAGTTTAAAAGTTGCTAATAATGAAAAAGATGCTATTCAAGATAAATTTGCTAAAGCACAAGAATCAGAAAGGATGGCACAGGCTGAGATAGCAAAGAATCAACAGGCATTAGAATTAGCTCAGCAAGCATTAATAGAAAAGGAGAAGAAATTTGAGGAAGAAAGTGAGAAGCTAAAAGAAAAGATGGCAGCCTTAGAAGATGGTAAGAAGCTGTTGGAAAAGGACTTAGTAGATGCTAGTAACGAAAAAGATGTTGTACAGGCTAAGTTAGAGGAAGTGCTTAGAAATCACGCATTAGATAAACAAAGATTAGAGCAAGAGAATAAGGTAGCGGTGGAGAAGTTAGCAGAAGTTAATGAAAAATCACAACAACAAGTACTTGCTTTGACTCAACAAAATGATGATGCACAAGCTAAGTTAGTTGAGTTTGCTCAAATGCTTGAAGCTAACAAATTGGAAAAACAAAGTGCCCAAGACAGTATAGAAGAATTGGAGAGATATAATAAGCAGTTGGAAGAAAAGTTAGCAGATGCTAAAGATGATATACTAAACAAGGATATAAAAGCTCTTGATGATGAGTATGCTAAGAATATGGAGGTTTTAGTAAAAGAAGAAGAGGAAATAAACAAGCAAATAAAAGATATTGATGATGAGCATGCTAATGATGTGAAAGTATTAGCAAAGAAAGAAGAGGAAATAAACAAGCAAATAAAAGATATTGATGATGAGCATGCTAATGATGTGAAAGTATTAGCAAAGAAAGAAGAGGAAATAAACAAGCAAATAAAAGATATTGATGATGAGCATGCTAATGATGTGAAAGTATTAGCAAAAAAAGAAGAGGAAATAAACAAGCAAATAAAAGATATTGATGATGAGCATGCTAATGATGTGAAAGTATTAGCAAAGAAAGAAGAGGAAATAAACAAGCAAATAAAAGATATTGACGATGAGTATACTAAGGATTTAGAAGCATTAGCCAAAGAAGAGGAGAAAAGAAATAAGCAGATGAAAGAGCTTGAGGATCAGTATGCACTGGCAACTGGACAAGCCAAAGAAATATTAAAGGAGCAAGTAAGTAAGCAGAAAGAAAAAAATGAGAGTCAACGTCAGAAGGCTATGGACACATTAGAAGGAAAAAAGAACTATATAGCTAATAGGAAGCAACAACTAGAGGAGGAACGTACAAAAGCTGTAAATATATTCACAGAAAAAGATAAGGATGTAGCTAAGAAAAAGCAACAACTGGAGGAGGAGCGTACAAAAGCTGTAAATATATTCACAGAAAAAGATAAGGAGGTAGCTAAGAAAAAGCAACAACAAGAGGAGGAGCGTACAAGAGCTGTAAATACATTCAAAGAAAAAGATAAGGAGGTAGCTAAGAAAAAGCAACAACAGGAGGAGGAACGTACAAGAGCTGTAAATACATTCATAGAAAAAGATAAGGATGTAGCTAAGAAAGTACAACAACAGGAGGAGGAGCGTACAAGAGCTGTAAATACATTCACAGAAAAAGATAAGGGTGTAGCTAAGAAAAAGCAACAACAGGAGGAGGAGCGTACAAGAGCTGTAAATACATTCACAGAAAAAGATAAGGATGTAGCTAAGAAAAAGCAACAACAGGAGGAGGAGCGTACAAAAGCTGTAAATACATTCACAGAAAAAGATAAGGATGTAGCTAAGAAAAAGCAACAACAAGAGGAGGAACGTACAAGAGCTGTAAATACATTCATAGAAAAAGATAAGGATGTAGCTAAGAAAGTACAACAACAGGAGGAGGAGCGTACAAGAGCTGTAAATACATTCAAAGAAAAAGATAATGAGATAACTAATAAAAAGGAACGACTGGAGCAGGAGCGTACAAAAAATCCATCTGTAGAACAAGATAAGGAGATAGCTAAGAAAGTACAACAACTAGAGGAGGAGCGTATAAAGGCTTGGAATACATTCAGATCAAAAAAGGAGGAGATAGCTAAGAAAGTACAACAACTAGAGGAGGAACGTACAAAAGCTGTAAATATATTCACAGAAAAAGATAAGGATGTAGCTAAGAAAAAGCAACAACAGGAGGAGGAGCGTACAAGAGCTGTAAATACATTCACAGAAAAAGATAAGGATGTAGCTAAGAAAAAGCAACAACAGGAGGAGGAGCGTACAAAAGCTGTAAATACATTCACAGAAAAAGATAAGGATGTAGCTAAGAAAAAGCAACAACAGGAGGAGGAGCGTACAAAAGCTGTAAATACATTCACAGAAAAAGATAAGAATGTAGCTAAGAAAAAGCAACAACAGGAGGAGGAGCGTACAAGAGCTGTAAATACATTCATAGAAAAAGATAAGGATGTAGCTAAGAAAGTACAACAACAGGAGGAGGAGCGTACAAGAGCTGTAAATACATTCACAGAAAAAGATAAGGATGTAGCTAAGAAAAAGCAACAACAGGAGGAGGAGCGTACAAAAGCTGTAAATACATTCACAGAAAAAGATAAGGATGTAGCTAAGAAAGTACAACAACAGGAGGAGGAGCGTACAAGAGCTGTAAATACATTCACAGAAAAAGATAAGGGTGTAGCTAAGAAAAAGCAACAACAGGAGGAGGAGCGTAAAAAGGCTGTGACGGCATTACAAATAACAGAGGCGGATGTAACTAAGGAGACAAAAAACTTTGAGGGTAAGCATACACAGGCTATGAAATCCCGAAGTAGTTTCGTTAATCAACGAAACTCATCAGGAGTAAAAACAGCAAGTCAAAACTTAGCTAAGGTGCGAAATGAAATGAAAAAGGTACAAGGGAGCAGTACACCATTGAATAGTAATAATAACAGTGTAAGTGTAAGCTCTAGAAGCAATCGTTCAATTAGTAGATCTAGTGTAAGTAGTATAGGTAGTGTAGGTGATTTGACACAATCTCCTAATCCATTAAATGAGAAAGTTGCTGCAACTAACCTACTAGTAGAACAACAGAGCAAAAAAACTCCAGTTGTAATCCAAAAAGAATCCCCAACTGAGGTAGCTAGTCCAGTAAAAACAGTAGGAATTGGAGCTAGTAATGTATTAAGAGAACAAGGACAGAATGGTTTAAGAGAACAGAATAGTCCTCAACTTGTACCCTCAAAGCGGCCTAAGGTAATTGATCCAGCAATGGTAAAAAAAGATACTGCTGTAACTCCAGTTGTAAATGACAATACCAAGCTGTCACCCAATACCCTACGAAAATCAGCAACTACAACTGGAACAGATGTAACTAGAATAAAAAACAATGTCTACATTTCGCAAGACCCAGCACAGAGGAAAATAGGGGTGCAGAGTCCTACTAAGAATATTAGGGATTAATATGAAAAAACTTTTATGATAAAAAGATTGTTGGAACATAGTAGCTTCTTTATTGTAATAAATATTGTAGTTGTACTATTTGGTATATACTCATATTTGCAGCTGAAAATTCAACTTTTACCAAATATTCCTGTTTCAAATATTTACATTTCTATCATCAATCCGAATGTAAAGCCGGACCTGATAGAGAAATATACTACTAAACCTTTTGAGGAAGTTTTTTCACATATTGATGGTCTTAAGTCGATTATTGCTATTAGTCAGTTAGGAGAGAGTAAAATAACTCTAAGTATAGCCAAAAAAGTTCCTATAGAACAAGCAATTAATCAAGTTAGAGATTTGATATTAAAAAATAAGGCTCTCCTGCCAGAGGGGGCTAAAGAGCCTATAATATCTACTGAAAGTTTTTCTGTTTTACCAATGATGTATATTGCGGTGAGTTCTAAGAACAATGTATCAGCTACTGCTGATGATATTGAGTTGATCAAAAAAAAGCTTAAATATGTCGATGGTGTGGCCAATACATCTAGTTTTGGTGTGACTGAAAAAGTGATTAATATCGATATTGATCCTGAAAAGATTGCAAAATATTATATTCCGTTAGATAGTATTCTTGCTTCGTTAACACTACAAAACAGTGATTTCTCTGGTGGTAAGTTATCAAATCAATATAAAACAGAGTATATTTCTTTTGATACAGCAATTAGTAAGTTAAGTGATTTTGGCGAAATCAATTTAGAAAGTAATAATGTTGCTGTAAAATTAAAAAATGTTGCCAGCATTACAATATCAGATAAAGAGCTACTTAGCCTCTCTTATTTTGGTATGGATAAAATTGTTTTATTAGGTATTTTTGCTAAGTCGGATGCAAATCCAATCGATGTATCAAAGAGTGTAAAGCATTTCCTAGAACATTATGAAAAAGCCAATCCCCAATTTATCTTTCAGGTTATTATCGATGATAGCCAAGATATTTTACAAGCATTTCAAGAAGTAAGAAAAACTTTGCTTGAATCGGTCTTGTTGGTGTCAGTAATTGTTTTACTGCTAATGGGATCATTGCGATATTCAATTATCGCAATTTGTGCAATTCCAGTCTCGCTTGCAGCTTGTTTTGTTATGCTGTACTTATGTGGTTTTACACTCAATGCCATAACGATGTTGGCGATGGTACTGGCTATAGGGTTAGTGGTTGACGACTCTATTGTAGTGATTGAGAATGCTGAACATTATTATCGGAAGAATAAAGATGCTTTAACTAGTATATTGCAAGCAATTTATAGTCTTTTTTTATCTGTTTTAATATTGATGTTTACGCTAGTAGTAATATATGTCCCTATTTTATTTATTAAAGGAGAAGTAGGAAAAATTTTGCAGGAATTTGCTTTGTCAGTAATTGCTTGTTTAGTAATGTCCTTTATCGTTGCATTTACCTTAACACCCATATTGTTTTTAAAACTAGCAAATAATACGCATGAAAGCAAATTTGTTCAAATTGTTAATAAGACATTGGATATGATTACATACAAATATCAGGAGTCTTTATTTTTTATTATACGCCATGCCAAAGTATTTTTATCCTTGGTGGCTATCGTTGTAGCGGCTGGTACATATGTTGCAGTTAACAATATGAAAATAGAAATTGAGCCATTTGAAAAAAAAGATATGCTTATACTGACTAACACATTTATGGTTAATACCAATTTAAGTTACATCCATCACTATATGGAAAAAATTACTAAAATAATCAAGGATAATGATAATGTAAAATATACTCTGAGCATTGAAGAATCACCACGTTCAACAATTTGGTTGATATTAAAAGATAAAGCTAAAGCGGTACAAACATTGCATGAAATTGAAGCTAAACTAGCAAAAATAGCAGTGGGTGGAGATATTTCAGTGAAATTTGCTCAAGGGAAAAATGCTGGTTCAGCAAAGGGTAACGTTGAGTTAAGCTTTTATGTCAATAACCAATCATCCATGGAGAATGCTTGGCAGGCTGTTCATTTTATACAGAATAACTCAAAAGATTTATTTACTAATGTTATAGCTATTGAGGCTTCACCTGTACAAGATTATAAAATTTGGTGTAATCAAGATAAGTTATTTAAATATGGTTTAAGTCAGAAAGATATATCAAGTACATTAGATATTCTGTTTAATGCTAGGAAGATAGGGAACTTTAAGCACTATGATAATACCTATGATGTCATTGCTAAATCAGATCCTAAATTTGGCAAAACACTAAGTAATATACAAAATATGTTCATTACAACACAGAAAAATGGAGAAAACCTTATTCAGCTTAAGGATATATGTGATATTAATAGGGTGAATACCGTTAATCAAATTATGCGTTATAATGAGCAATATTCCATTGAAGTAATTGCCACTGCTAAACATGGTATTAAATTGCAGGATGCAGTTCATTTTATTAATCAGTTAAACAGCAAGTTACCAAATGATAGTGATATGAGCTATAGTGAGCAAACGCAAATACTTATTGATTCAACATCATCATTTACAGTACTAATTTTACTATCTATACTTGGACTCTACTTATTAATGTTTGCACGCTTTAACGACTCAATTCTATCATTGTTTATTTTAGTTGGGGGAATTCCAGCCGCTTTAAGTGTAGCATTATTAAGCTTATATTTTTCTCAAGGGGGATTAAATATATATACGCAAATATCACTTATCACGTTAGCAGGATTAATGACTAAGCATAGTGTGTTGTTATGTAGTGCAATGCATCAGAAGGGACAAAGAACTCTAAAAACAATAGTAACAGCGGCAACGTCAAGAATCAGGGCAATTTTAATTACTTCTTTAGCTATGAGTATTGGTTTGTTGTCACTTTTCTTTGATAATGGCAACTACGCTAATAGTCGTTTTCAAATGGCTATAGTTTTGGTAATAGGGATTGTTATCGGATCGATATTAACACTTTATGTAACACCTTTGCTTTATGTTGGTTTTCATCAAATGTCGAGAGTGAAAAGAGCTAGGGGGCAGTAGTAAAAGCTATTAGTTTAATATATAAAAGATAGCTTTAATTATACAGGATAATGATAGCACAAATATTAGCCCCACTAAGTATAAAATTACAAACCAAAGCCATTGTTTGCATTTCTGAGAAATAAAAATTTTTCTCAACTTACTAATACATTGGGTGATGAGTTGATTTTCCACGGAATATATAATAACAATAAATTGTATAACCTAATATTACCGGTAAAAGCAACACAGCTCCTACCAACATTAGAGATTGTGATTCGGCTATTGCTGCAGATTGCCATAAAGATATTTGATATGGTACTGTAAAAGGCCAAATACTTAAGATTAGCCCTAAATAACCTAGAGCAAAAAGTAAAACTGAATAGCAAAAAGGCTGAAATTCTTTATTCTTATAAAGGGTTGAAAGTAATCTAAATAATGTAAAAATAGTTAAAACGGGGATTAATGAGAGATATATAAAATTCGGCATACTAAACCAAAATATACGAATTTGCTCGTTTAAAAACGGTATCCATAAACTTACTAAACCCATAAATAACATAACATACATTAATACGTATGATGCGGATTTACGAGCCCATATTTGGGTATTTTCGTCAGTCTTCATTATCAACCAAGTAGCACCAAGAAGAGCGTAACCAAATACTAGAGCAATACCTGTCATGATAGAAAAAGGGGTCAGCCAATCAAAAGCATCACCAGCAAATACCCTGCCATCAACCTTAACGCCTTGGATGAAAGCTCCTAACATAATTCCCTGAAATAAGGTAGCGATGATAGAACCAAAATGGAAAGAATAATCCCATATATAACGATCCTTTAGAGTGGCTTTAAATCTAAATTCAAAGGCTACTCCGCGGAAGATTAATCCCAAAAGCATTATGGTAATTGGTATATAGAAGGCTGACATCAAAACTGAATAAGCTAGTGGGAATGCAACAAATAATCCTCCTCCACCTAAAACTAACCAAGTTTCATTACCGTCCCAAAATGGTGCTACAGAGTTCATCATTTTATTGCGGCAATCTTGAGTAGGAGCAAATGGAAATAATATACCAACTCCTAGATCAAAACCATCTAGTAATACATAAAGAAAGATTGCAATGACAATTAGTCCACCCCACACTAAAGGTAAATCTATATAGGGAGCAAAATTAAGCATGGTTGTTGTCCTCTTCTATTGGATTTCCTAAACTGCAAAAAATCCTATGTTTATTAGACTTGCTGCATAAATCAAAGATAGTTGAGGGATTTTTAGGAGAAACGAAGCCGGCTACCTTCGCGTACACAGACGTACGTGAGGAGCGGAGGCGAGTTTCGACGACAAAATCACCAACTAGATTGACTTATGCAGTAAGTCTATTATATAGCTAACCCGGTTAACTCATACTTCTGTCATTGCGAGACCATGTAGTGGTCGTGGCAATCTACTATTTATGAGAAATGGATTGCTTCGTCGCTACTAAGGTAGCTCCTCGCAATGACGTTTGTTTAATGGGTATCAGCTATAGGCCCCTTTTTTATTAAATTTATAATATAATAAGTGGCACTGCCAAATATAAAAACATAAACTATCACAAAGGCAATTAATGAGGCAAAGATGTGTTGTCCTAGCACCGGTGAAGATGCTTCCGATGTTCTAATTATATTATATACTATATAAGGTTGCCTGCCAACTTCTGTAACAAACCAACCTGCTAATATTGCTATAAAACCAGATGGAGTCATCAACATACACCAATATTGAAACCATTTGGTATCAAATAATCTTTTACGTAAGTATAAAACTAATGCAATAACCCCAGTAATTATCATTAATATACCGATTCCTACCATTACTCGGAAACATAAAAATACTATTAATACAGGGGGGCGATTTTCTTTTGACCATTCTTTTAAGCCTTTTACTTCTCCATCTAAGCTATGGGTTAGTATTAAACTAGCAATTTTGGGTATTTCTATAGTATATTTTGTTATTTCTTCTTGTGCTGAAGGCCAACCAAAGAATCTAAGTGCAGCCCCTCTTTCCGTATCCCAGATACCTTCCATAGCAGCAACTTTTGCAGGTTGATGTTCTAAAGTATTTAACCCGTGTTGGTCGCCAATAAAAAGCTGTATTGGGGCAACAGCTACTGCCATCAACATTGCCATGCCAAACATGATTCTAGCATGGTTAACAAATTTTTTATGTAAAAGATAGCAGGCAGCAACACCACCAATTGCAAAAGCTGTAGTTAAATATGCTGCTACAATCATATGACAAAAACGATATGGAAATGAAGGATTAAAAATAATTTCTAACCAACTTACCGGGTATAAAATATTATCTGCTCGTACTTCATAACCAGTAGGAGTTTGCATCCAGCTATTAGCTGCAAGAATCCAAAAAGCAGAGATAATTGTACCAATTGCTACGATTAAAGTGGCAGCGAAATGCATATTTTTACTGACTCTATTCCAGCCAAATAGCATAACTCCAAGGAAAGATGATTCCAAAAAGAATGCAGTAAGTACTTCAAAACCTAATAGTGGTCCAAGTACATTACCTACCTTATCAGAGAAGCCTGACCAATTAGTACCAAATTGATAAGACATAACAACACCTGATACCACTCCCATACCAAAAGTAATAGCAAAAATCTTAATCCAAAATTTATATATTTCTTGATAAATATTATTGCCAGTTTTGAGCCATAGCCCTTCTACGACAGCCAGCCAGCTAGCAAGACCAATGGTAAAGGACGGAAAAATTATGTGGAAGCTTATAGTAAAAGCAAATTGTATACGAGATAGTAGATTAGGATCGAATTCCATATTGTTACTTTGTGTCAAACCACTTTAAGTCTAATTGTTTACATTCTCATTCCAATGTCGGATTAATGAAGTTAATCCGAGATTGAGGTGATAAGAGACTTATTTGATAAAAAATACTATAGTCAATTTTATTTTCAAATGCTACCATACACTATTTACACTAGATTGTCACGTTAAGTTAACCTCATTTTACGCGAATTCGGGATAAGAATTGATAAATTCTTATCCCCAAATTCGGTGAAATTATCGAAACAATCAGATTTGAGACGGCTCTGTATCTGATTGTTAAATTAATATTTTGCTAAAAACATGATTTTAAAAGATTAAAATCATGTTTTTAGCTTTAGAAAGGTTTAAAATGCATTCGCGTTAGCCGCTTTAAGAATGCATTTTCCCTTATATTAAAGCCAATTCGGAGTCACATTCGAGTATATAAACCTTTGATTCTATTCATTCAACTTAAAAATTTTTTAAATATTGCTTGCATGTAATGGGATTTTACTGTAATATGATCGCAAATATCCGTTTTAAACGGATATTTGCGATATAAAAACTAATTGGAGGAATAAATATGATGTTTAGAACAGTGTGTAAGCAAGTTGTTGCTCAAGTACGCTATGGTAGTTTAACTACTTTACTCGATAAAAATCCTTTATTTACAGCTGTAAAAACAGGTAACGTGGAGTTAGTAAATCATTTAGTTACAAAAGGTAATGTAAATAAGCAAGATAAATACGGTAATACTGTACTACATTATGCAGCAGAAAAGAACAATCCTAATAGTACTAAGATCATTGAAATGTTATTAGGCATGAATGCAGATCCAAATATAGCTAATAAGGATACTAATACAGCATTAGACACTGCTTCTATATTGTAGGGGAGTTATTATATCATAAAAAATCACAATTTGCATCAAGTTTCGTGATATTTTTACATCATGTTTTCACTAAATATAATAGTATATTTTAAGGTTATAAGTTCAAGATTATAAAATAATTTTTGTTAAAAATAATAGTTGCAATATTAATTTTATCTGATAGTATCCACGCCATAAAATATAAATCCGTTTAATACGGATTTGAACTGTAAAGAGGATAGCCCCTCTAATTAAAATAGTTAATTTAAATCAGGTAAAAGCAATGACAACAATAGATTTTAACAAATATCTAAAAGATAGTTCTTTAAATCTTAGCTGCCAAAAAGAGATATCTAACAATACTAACCAATTCAACAATTTAATCCAATTTATAGAAAATAACTCTAATGTTACACAGCTTCAATTAGAAGAATGTAATATTAATATTGATCAACTTAAATTATTAGTTGGGGTATTAAAGAAGAGTAATATTACTGCCCTTAACATAAGAAGTAATAATATAGGTGATGAAGGTGCAGCTAAAATAGCCGAACTCTCTAACCTTACTATTCTAAACATAGCTGATAATAAGATAGGTTATGAAGGTGCAGCTGAAATAGCCAAACTCTCTAACCTTACTAATCTAAACATAGCTAATAATAAGATAGGTCATGCAAGGGCAGCTGAAATAGCCCAACTCTCTAACCTTACTATTCTAAACATAGCTAATAATAATATAGGTGAGAAAGGTGCAGCTGAAATAGCCAAACTTTCTAACCTTACTAATCTAAACATAGCTAATAATAATATAGTTTATGCAGCAGCTAAAATAGCCAAACTTTCTAACCTTACTAATCTAAACATATATGATAATGAGATAGATGATGAAGATGCAGCTGAAATAGCCAAACTCTCTAACCTTACTAATCTAAACATAGGGTGGAATAACTTAAGTGCTATAGGGGCAGCTAAAATAGCTGAACTCACTAATCTTACTGAACTAAACATAGCTTATAATAAGATAGGTGATAAAGGTGCAGCTGAAATAGCCAAACTCTCTAACCTTACTATTCTAAACATAGAGTATAATAAAATATATAATACAGGTGCAGATGAAATAGCTAAACTCACTAATCTTACTGAACTAAACATAAGCAATAATTTCTTAAACTATCAATGGGAAGGTAAAATAGCTGAGCTTCTTAATCTTAGTAAACTTGAGATTAAAAATAGCGGCTTCAATTTTACAGTGATAGAGAAACTCTCTAATTTGATTAATTGTGAAATCTTATATCATGAAGGAGAGACAGAGATAATTAAGTTTATGCAAAATGCAAACAACCCAGAAGTTAATCTTACGCATGAAGAAGTTAAAAATATGATGTTTACACTGCATAATTATTACGCCGGATATGAAGAAGATTTGATAAAATATATAATAAACCATCTAGAAAAATACCCATTTGCTATAAACTCACGAGACGCAGCAGGACACTCATTATTACATTTTTATAATGACAAACCTGAGATACAAAAGTTTCTTTTTGAGAATGGTATTATACCAGAGCAAAAACAACAAGACGGAATTATGCTACGCTTAGTGCAGGACAATCAGTCCGTTCATACAAAAGAAGCAGTAGATTTAACGAATTTTACTACAGGTAAGTTAGTTGAAGACTATAAAGGTACAAAAGAATCGTTACAAGAGATAGCAACGGCATATAATAATAAATTAAAAGACTCTACTAATTTCTTTAATACTCCAGTTAAATTAGCATTACTTAGCTTGACTGATGCATCTAAGCGGGACACAATGGGAAATGCATTAAAGAGTGACCAAGCTGTACCAGATGATCAGAAATTTGTTAATACTATAACAAATATAGCTAGTAAAGCACTAACAGAAAAATATTTAGTAGGGGGCTATTCTACAAATGAACTACGATATGATGATAATACAGATCATATCATTACTATTCCTGAATCTTTGGGACTTGTTAAATCATTAATAGATACTATGGAAATTCCGGTTGCTGATAAACGGGAATTGCTGGTAACGTTAATGGTAAAATTCCCGGAATTAGTAAAAGATAAACTAAAAATAATACAAGAAAAGTTGGGAATAGATGTTCCGTTAAAAGTATTAGTAAATTCTAGCAATTGTCATAAATTCTTAGAAAGCAATCCTATTATACAAAAGACTCCTCAGATAATATCAGAGCTATTTAAAGATATTAGTAATTTAGATATAGAAGAAACATTGAGAGAGCAGAAAGAATTTGCTTTAGCAGTAGGAGTATACATGGCTGCTACAACTTATGGCGACATGACTGCTTGCATTCTAGGAACATGGAGCCAAATTATTAATAGTGCAACTGAAATAAACCCAGAATTTCTTAATAAGTTCAATAAGTTGAAAGAAGAAGAGGCTAAAAAAGAAAAAGAAAGGACGTCTATTACAGAAAGCAATATTCAAGACTTTAATAATGAATTAGCTAAGAAGTTAATAGAGTTTGTTAAAGAGAAACCAGAATTGCAAGAAAGCCTTGCAGAACTGGGAGCAGCTATGATAGATGTTAGAAAACCACAGGATATTACCACAGAACAGCAAAAGATTTTAGCACAAGTCAACACACAATTCATGAAAATGATCAAAGATTACTTACCTAATTGTAATAGTATAATACCAAAATTTGAGGAATACAAGACTATAATCGATGGATTAGCAGAAAATAAAGCTCTGCAACAGTTTGTGACACACTACTATGATCCGCAAGATCAAGTAGGGCAACTAGAGTGTGATATATATAATCATCCACTATCTGAAGTATTACACCAGACAACAAGTGAACAAGATGTTGGAATAACTGGGGATACCGAAAGTTTAGGGTATTGAACTTTGATTTTAGTTTGCAGCAAATTAGTTCTTTGGATTTTAATGAGTTATCAGCTTCAATTTCTGCAGATTTTCTTTTACGCTGTAAGTCATAGAGAATATGGCTTGCAGCATGGATGTTAGAGCTTCCTACTGTAAGCTATCAATAATAAACTTGTTTTTTAAATCAATATCCGTTAAATTGAAACTATTTAGTAAATTTAGTTTTATTAGATAATTATCTTGATAACTGTAACGTTATATGTCATAGTTACTATGAGGCAGTATATTTATGATATGATCAAAACTTTTAGCCATAAAGGATACTGGACTGAAAAATCAAGACAAAAAAAATAATAATTTTGTTTCCCATTTTTGCATTTTTCAAGCTGCAATTTGTTCATAATTTTGCATAGAATTTAGATAGACATTCATGGGCTTTTTGTAACCAATACTTGAATGAAATCTTCTATAATTATAGTGATTGATGTAATCATCAATACCACGCTTTAGCTCTTTAACATCTTTAAAATCATTAATAAATATACAATTATATTTTAAAGTTCGGAAAAATCTCTCCATTATTATATTATCAATACTTCTTCCTTTACCATTCATCGAAACTTTAATGTTATGCTCTTGTAAAATTTCAATGTGTTCATGACTAGTATATTGACTGCCCTGATCACTATTAAATATCTGCGGTGCAGGATATTTGTTAAGTGCATCCCGCAATACTTCAGTTACCAAACTTACATCCATACTATTTGACAATTTATAACTCAACACAGCTCTACTATGCCAATCTATAATTGCCGCCATGTACATAAATCCCGAATTAGTTCGAACATAAGGGTGAGTAGAATGAAGCATTGCAGCTTCAGCCCCTCTCAGAACGGTGCGTGAACCTCTCAGCTCACACCGCTCCCACCATTTTAGCCTTTGGATATATTCCTAATTTCCAATGTATAAAAGCTTCAGGATTAAGATTTGCTAATCTATTTAGATATTCTCTTGCACGTCTTTTATGCCATGCAAGTTTCTTATATTTTCTTCTAACCCACCGCTCCAAATACCAATTCAGGTGCTTCCATATGTTGTGCATTGCCGATGGATAAAACTGCCCATAATAGTTATACCAACCTCTTAACTCAGCTTTAAACATTTCCGAAAGTTCAGATAAGGACTTGTCATTCTTAAGCTGAATGTGCCAACTCCTTATGGTTGTATGATTGCTTTCTTAGAGTTATTACTTATCGCAGGTAAGAAATTTGGATGAACCATGCCTTGTTTGTTTACACATCTTCTTGGTCTAAAACTATATCCGAGAAAGTCAAAGCTGATTCGTTCATATTCATCACGACGATTATTGTCCTTACAATATATAATACCCGACTTATCAGGATGTATCGTAAGGCCACATTCCTGGAATCGTTGTCTAATAACTTGTAACACATATTCTGCCTGTTCTTGACTCTGACAATGGAGTAAACCATCATCAGCATAACGACAAAATGCTACACTTGGCATTTCTCTTCTTACCCATGCATCAAATACATAATGTAAAAATAAATTTGCTAATATTGGACTTATCACTCCTCCTTGAGGTGTTCCCTTATCGCGCATAATAATATTTCCATCTTTATCTTGCAATGGTGCTTTAAGCCACCTTTGTACGTAAAGTAGTACCCATTTGCACTTACAATGTTTCTCCAATGCTTTCATTAATAGTTTGTGATCGATATTATCAAACAAACCTTTGATATCAAATTCAACAACAAAGTCATATTTCCAGCATCTTGCTCTTGTAACTGCTATGGCATCATGTGCAGATTTCTTTGGGCGATAACCATATGAATCTTCGTCAAATATGGGCTCAACTAATGGCTCAAGTACCATCTTCACTACAGTTTGTGCTATTCTATCCGAAATAGTTGGAATCCCAAGGATTCGTTCTCCACCTGATTTCTTTGGAATAGGCACAGCTTTTACTGCAGGAGGAAAATAGCTGCCTGAGGACATACGATTCCATATCTTATACAAATTATCTTTTAGGTTTCGCTCAAATTCTTCCATAGTTTGTTGTTCAACTCCTGCTGCACCTTTATTATTCTTAACACATTGGTATGCTTGCCATACATATTGCTTAGAAATTTCAAAAGGCTTTACTGTCTTCATAAGCTCCTCCTAAATAAATTTAGTTGACACTGTGATGAACAGCTAAAATGGTCAGACACCTTCACTCCATTGCCATTACAGCAACTTCATCATTACTACATGTCTGTCCGCCCCTGTGTATACGCATCAGTACTATCAGCCTCACGGTTTTATTTCCGCTTGTACCTTTCCTTTAACATCGTTGCACAGGCTCCCGTGTTCAGCTTGAAAGCCTTGACTTAAGCTCACGCCACCTCTATGCCGGATGCCACCTAGCCAGTAAACAGGTTCCCGCTAAATTTATCCCAAAGCAACATCACCTCCTTGGTTTTGACATCATCTGAAGCACTTTCGACACTTGAACGGTGGTTCACTGTTGTTCGTCTTCTTAAGTCTATACCTGACACCTCAAGGATGCCTTTTCTGCATCGCTCACGACAATGCCCTTAAACAATTGCCGCATGCAGTGGTTTGCAGCCTATTCCTGTAAATCGACTGCGAAGGACCTACCTTCATCTCTCAAGCCGCTTGGCACGGCACACTGATATCTCCGCTCCAAACCTCGTTAGCGTTAGGTACGTGTACAGTCCTAGTTGTACCTAGATTAGTCCAATATTTATCAAGCAAATAACTATAAATTTTATGCTGTTTATCTTTTCCAGATGTTAACTTTTTCCTCTTTGGATAAATAGCCTCTATGCCAATCATGTTCATATATTTTAGAACCCGATCCTTACCAATAAACAAGCCATCTTCTAATAATTGTCTATGGATATAACGATAACCAAATTCAGGATTATCAGTATATATTTCATCTATTTTATTTAAAATATTTAAGTTATACCCACTAAATGGTTTTGCTTTATAGTACATTGAAGAACGATTAATCTTTAATAATTCATATTGCCTTGTCTTTGGTAACATTGCTAGCTTGGAATCGACAAGTTCTTTTCTATTTGATAAGTCCAAGCTTTGTAGCTTTCCCACAGCCCAATCTCTCTCTACTATTGTTTTTCCAAGCGTTTTCGCTAATTCATCATTTTGTTCTTTCAGCATATTAATTTGTTCCTGATATTTACTTACCAGTTTTGCTGGTTCAAAAGCCAATGCTGCATTTGATATAAATTGTTTCTTCCAATTACTAATTGTCTTGGAGTTTATCTCATATTTTGATGCTATCACTGATAATGGACTCTCTTCTTTCAGCACTTCTAATACTATCCTAGTTTTTTCTTCAGCACTAAAAACTCTTGCTTTTTCTTTTGTCATTTTTCCTCCTAATTTTTTCTTATTATTTTATCTTAATTAGGAAACTTTTTACTCTATTTTCTTGTCCATTTTCTTCAGTCCATTATACTAGAAATTCTACCATGACCTGTATGTCTATATCCGCTATATCTACCGCTATCATTAGATATTGGTGCAACACCTACTAATGATGCTATTTGTTTGCGGTTCAATGTACCAAGTTCAGGTAACAAAGCTATAAGCTCATTAGATACTACTGTGCCTATACCACTAATAGTTTGCAGTGTCTCTTTCTTAGCCTGCAAGAGTTTATCTTTTGCTATTAAGTCATCTATTTTTTTAGTAATAGATGCAATTTGTTCTTCTAGTACTTCGATTATTTTAACACAACTAGACTTGATTAAATCAGCTTTCGGGGACTGAAACCTATTTTTTTCTGCAATCAACATTTGTTTGAGGTCGTTCCTACGTCCGACTAATTCATACAAGTTTAAAGCTTGCTTAGATTGTACTTTAAATAGTTCTAATCTTTCTGACCGTTCAAAACCATAAAGTGCTAGAGCTTTAGCATCAAGACTATCAGTTTTAGCTGCATTCCCAAAAGACCTAATAAAGTTTTTAACTTTGCGAGTATTGGCTCTATGTACAGCAAAACCCTGATTGCAAAGCGTTAGTAATAGTTCCATTTCATATCCACCTGTGGTTTCTAAAACACACAATGCAGAACTAATCTCTTTTTTGTAATCCTTGATAAAATCAGCTATTCCATTAGAGTTGTTATTATATTCTTTAGTTTCTTTTTTTCCATGAATAGCAACAACAAAATTGAATTTTCCTATATCAAGACCAATAAAATTATTATATAATGGCATAATACCTCGAAGACTTTTAATGTTTACGATTGTAAGCGGGAGTGCAAAGGCATCCCAATCAACTATTCAAACGTCTCGGGGATTTGGGCTAGAGTACCAAGATCCATACGATCTTAAGACCAATTGCTTCACGGTCGCTCACGCCTGCACAGCGATAGTCATTTAGTATTATTAATGACTATCGCTGTAATACCCCCTTATAAGTCAGTATAAATCATTATTTATATTGACTTCAACATCTATTATATCATACTTTTAACTTACAATTGCTTCGTCGCTACTAAGGTAGCTCCTAGCAATGACGTTGTGGTATAGGTATTTGTAAACTTCCAACAATTATTGATGTCACCTCTAATGGCATACTGAGACTACTATTAATTTATATATAGACAAAAACAACAGCTAGAGCAGCAGGAACAATTAGAATTAACACGGAAAAAATAATGTAATTGGTATTTACTTTTTGATTATTATACCTTATATTTTAAAAATATTAATTTTATATACAAAGTATTACTTATGGCAAATTTACAGGCTAGACTTAATTCGTTAATGGCTCAAAAAAACATAAATGCTATAGATATAGAGAGGAAAACTGGACTAAGTAGAAATACTGTCTATAGCATTTTGTATGGTAGTTCAAAAAATCCTAGTGCTAATAATTTACAATTAATTGCAAAAGCCTTAGACATTAACTTGGAAGCTCTTGTTATTGATAATGAAATAAACCTCGAGATACTAACTATTGATCAGATAAAAATTTTTAGCAAAGCTACTAGTGCAACAATTAATATATTAATTGAAAGAAACTTAAGTTTCTCATTGAGAAACCTTACAACTCTAATAAAAGAAGTATATGAGTATGCTTTGAAGAAGCAGTCTGTTGATAATACATTTATAGATTGGATAATTGATAAATATCATAAACCTTAATTGTGTGATTATAAACACGGTTACAAGATAATTGTCAGATGAATAAATTTATAGTGTACTCTTCTGATCCTACGAATTGTTTTTTGAGAATATCATTGATTCGCATGCGTAACTATACTATATATACGCTATGCCTTCTTACCATTCATTTTCAAATCATTTGAGTATACTCAGGTAGAACTTCAAGAATTGGCGTTGTCGTGTCTAAAGATCGAAGCTGCTCACGTACTAATGTACGCTACGCTGCTCGACTTTGCTACTGCCTAGCTCTTCTTGAAGTTATACTATCGTCTACCAACTCTTCATTTACGAGCAGTATATGCCTGTCAGTAGCCACTAAAAATTCAATTAGAAGATTTACTATTGTCAGTATCTTTAGTAGGGGCAATTCTGCCAATCATTTCATCTAGTGATATTTCAAAATAATCTGCTAGGGCTACTACAATTTGACTATTTAAAGTTTTTTGTTCCCTATTACTATTAACAAAACTATGTAAAGAGTTATTACTAAAACCTATAGTCATGCCTAATTTATATAAGTTTAAATTTTGTTTCTTTACCTTATCAATCAAAAACTTCTTTATATTAGAAGTGATGTCACTTGATGTAATTTTATAAAATTCTAGACTTTCTATATTAGGTAAAGAAATATATTCATTTCTTCCTACAACTTCATCCATAGAACACTTAAAGTAGTCAGCAATTTTTAATATATTACTAATAGTTGGGTTGGCTTTCAGACCTTGCATAATATTAGTTACAGTAGAATAAGGAATGCCACTTTGTTCAGCAAAATCTTTTCTTGTTAATTTTAATTCATCAAACTTTTTTTTGAGGAATTCTTGTATTTGGTGAACAAGGGCCATATACTCAGAACAATTAAAATTTGAATACTCCCACCATAGAAATATTTTTTCTTGACACCTCAAAATAACTACAATAAACTAGCAAAATAGAATGAGATTATTAAAAAAGAGATCAGTGATTATTGATTATTGATTAATTTTTTAAAGCAAAGAATATACTTTGCTAAATCTCAAACTAAAAAACCAATATAATACTTAAGCTCTACTCTTAAATAAAGCTCAAGTATTATATTGAATATTATAGTTAACTGGTAAGTACTTTCAAGTTCGCAAAATTTCTAAGTACTTACTAGTAGCATTAATCAAATATCATCAACTGCTATTTAAATAATAACCTTTTTATTGAGGTATTACTGTGATCATATACAAATTTCTTAGCCAAATCAACCCCAAATCAACTTATTTCAACCTCATTTATTTTCACAATCCTGGTAATACCATAATTCTATAATGTAAATGGTATCAATCTTAGAACAATACAATGGAAGTAGAATATGTATTACCCACTATTAGTCATTCTAGCATTTAGCATAATTATTGGGCAGATGTTGTTAATTCGGTTATTTGTCAAGTGGTTTAGTAATATCCAGCTAAGCTATAACAATATTATTAGCATCAGTAAAGACTTCCCCAATACCTACATTAAGGCAAAAGATGAAATAACACTATTGCATAAAGAAATAATAGAGTTAATTACTCTAACTACTAAGAAAGAGCAAGGTATATTACATATGACGTTTCGTTTAGAAGAGATGCATATATGCATAGAAATGCTACTTAATGAATTTAGAGAGCTTACTAGATCTAGCAATACTACGTCACAGATCAAGGAGGAAAAATAATTCTTATAATAATCATATAATGATTGTTGTAAATCAAACTTTGGGGAGTTCCTGCTCTTATGTTGCTTTTTACTATTTGTTAAATCACCATCGCCACGTTTATCAAATTTTTTGTAGCATGTTTCTATTGCTTCGTCACACTCTCTGATTTGTTTTAGGTAAAATTCATAAATATCTAATTCTTGCTTAATACTATAAGATGCTCTTTGCGGTAATCTCCTTCTAGTGCTTTAACGATAGTCTCTAAATGCAGCTAATTTATTTGCATCTCTCTTGCCCTCTATAATTGCTTTTATTATGTTCATGCCTGTTACGCCTGTTATATTGCTAATCACATGATGTAATTGGATGTTCTCTCATTAAGTGCTTTTTGTATACGGTTCACATGGGTTGCGGCATTCTTTGTTAATCTGTCTCTTTGTCTAGTAAGAGTTCATAATTCACATATCTGCTCTTCTGGACGAAATGAACCACTTAATAATCCATAGCTATGAAGTTGTTGTAACCACTGGCAATCCTGAACATCTGTTTTACGTCCAGGTACGTTCTTTACATGCCTAGCATTTACTAAGTGATAATATTGAGGATTTTTGCTTTAAGTTTGGAAATAATATAAGTAATAGGGCTTTGAGCAAACGTTATATACTTCTTTTTTTGTCATGTGATTGAGAAGGTGTGATTGGGATTACTCTATAACCACAACAATTCATTTTTAGCATAAAATATAGCCATGTTGTTTGTACTAAATATGCTGATATGAAACGATATAGCCAATCACTAACTATAAAATGCTGTATAATTGTATTAAACGCACCCCAACCGAGAGTAAGAATAGTAATAAACCGGATATCGTCAGTAATTCTACCACTTCTAGAAATTTTAAAACTCTTAGGAGAATAATGTTTTAAAAGGTTAATATGACTATAGCTAAAACAACTAATGACTAATGTTATAACAAAAGATACACCTATAAAAAAATTGAAATTAAAGAGTTGTTGTAAATCTCCGGTCTTGATATAATTAGATATTGCTTTTTCCATCCAGCTGCTATCGGTTAATCTTTGGTTTATATATTCAAAAAATTTAAATCCTGATATGACTGGTATTATACTGCAAGATATTAACGTATAGTCATATCTCATAACAAATATCCATAGTGATATTTGCTTTTTAATCATGTTAATAAATGCTAATCTATTCATAAATTACCTTTTTATTATTTAATTTATATCAATAGTTAACTCGTTTTTAGGTAACTATTTCGTCATTGCGACTTATCTTCCAGACAAAAATGACCTGAAATTATGCGGCTTTGCTTTTTTTCTGTCAAGTATTATTTTTTTCTTGCATTTTTGGGTAGTTCCATACATGACACCAGTTTGACATAGGCAAATGCTAATCGGGTATTACTTCAAAGCCACTAGTCTCTAAACTTTAAGTATCTATATGCCAGCTACCAACAAGGCTTTTGAAGTTACCAATGATCAACATGGCTTTACTACTATGCTTAGCACTATTAATAAATACTATCCTGCCTTATCTGAGTTAATTGTTGTCTTTGAACCTACTGGTGGATATGAACATAATTTAAGAGAATTTTTAAAAATAAATAAATTGCCTTTTGCTACAGTACACCCTAATAAAGTGCGTAGTTATGCTAAAGCTAGAGGATGGCTTGCTAAAACTGATAATATCGATAGTAAATTGTTGCATGATTATGCAACGTGCTTTGCTTTACCAGTGAAGGTTACTTATGATAGTAATAGCCAACAACAGTTACATGCTTTATTAAAAAGAAGAGAACAATTATTACTATTTAAGAATCAAGAAATTGCTAGGCAGGATACTGAGTTTAATGCGGTCGTCATTTTATCCTTGAACCAGCATATTGCTAGTTTAACAGAACAATTACAAGAGATTGAGTATAGTATTAAAGCTTGGCACACCGAAGATAGGTCACGAGTTTGCTAAAGATATCTAATATAAGCAATCAAGTTAAATTAGTTACTGATGAGTTCTTGACAGGGGAGTTGACTTTATATATATTACGGCTTACCTATATATACTCGATGAAAATCAAGAATTGCGTTGTCGTCTTCAGGGATCGTAGGTAGCCACGTACTAAATGTACTCTCCGCTCCTTGACCCTTCGATTCCTGCTACTATCATAATTTTGATCTTCGTCTATCAACTCTTCATTTACGAGTAGTATATCATAGTAAGCCTGATAAAGGGGGTGTAGCTCAGTTGGTTAGAGCGTCTGCCTGTCACGCAGAAGGTCGCGGGTTCGAGTCCCGTCACTCCCGCCATTCGGTACAAGTTGTCGTTTTTTCAAAAATATCGAACGGGAAACGTAGAGAGGTCTCAAGTTTTTTGCCCCTCAGTTTGAGGTTCTGAAATACGAAATTTATCATTTTGCGTTTTTGGGGCATTTCAGAACCTTTAAAAGTTTCATAGGCTTCAGATGCTAGAGTTATTAGCGTTGTAGCGGTATCAGTAAATTTATCGTCTGCTTCCTCATAAACTTTAATTAAACGAGCAATTTCATATTGGCGATCTTTTAATTGTTGTTTTTTTCTTTGA
Organism: Candidatus Tisiphia endosymbiont of Temnostethus pusillus; assembly: GCF_964264675.1. Taxonomy (NCBI): domain Bacteria; kingdom Pseudomonadati; phylum Pseudomonadota; class Alphaproteobacteria; order Rickettsiales; family Rickettsiaceae; genus Candidatus Tisiphia; species Candidatus Tisiphia endosymbiont of Temnostethus pusillus. The sequence continues at coordinate 363,403 of NZ_OZ183472.1, forward strand.
AATTCTTCTGTGCTAAGTTCTCCATTGAGTCGCAAATCTATTAATGAATTTAATCTATTCTCATTTTCGGTGTGTTCTTTCTTTAAAGCAGCTGTTGCTTGCCCATGCTCATCTTTCTTTAGCTCATTTGTGTTTTTTAAATAGGCTAGAGTCTCTTTTAGCATTTCTGGGTCTCTTATACCTATTCTTTTAAAAACCTCTTCTACCTGCTTTAAAACCTCATCTTCTCTTACATAAATCTTTTTGTTTGGATTCTTTGGATCCCATGTACCTAAATAAGTCCATTCGTCCACTTTGCCATCTGAATATGTTTTGCTGTGAGTTTCAGCTGTTACAACTTTACCAGTTACTGCACAGGTGATTAATCCTCTAAAAAGAAAATCCTTACCACCATATTTAAAAGGCTTCTTCTTCCACCCTAAACGTACATCTTTACATGCCATAAAAGTCTCTTTTGTTATAATTGCTTGGTAACCATGTGACCACATCTCTCCTTTTACTCTCATTTCACCATAATAGAAAGGTTGTTGGATCATTCGATGCACTACTGTTTTATTGACGTAGCAATTGTTTTTGCTCCTAAGACCAAGCTCCTTAGCTTTTTCAGTCAAATAATTAAGAGTATACATTCCTGTTGCATATTCTTCAAAGAGTTTTTTTATGATAGAACCTCTTACAGGATCGAGAATTACTATACTGTTTCCTCTTTCATCTCGGCTATTTAGGTAACCAAGAGGGGCTGGTCCTATCCACTCTCCTTTACGCAATTTATGATCTAGGCTTCTTTTAACGTTATCACTTAAACTATCAACGTAAGATTGTGCCATCAATACGTTCATTCCCCACATTAGCTTTGCATGAGACTGAGAATCTTTATCTATTATGTAACCTTCTGTTCTAAAATGTAATTCTATCTTACCAGCTTTTATTGGTTCTTCTAGTAATGAAATTTCTGAGATTCTTCTTTGTACTCGATCTACTTTATCAGCAACTATAGCAATTGTTTCTCTATGGCTTTTAGCAAATTTGATCATCTCTTTAAATTGTTTGCGATCACCTCTGCTTGAAGATTCGATAATTTCAAAAGTTTCGATAACTTCAAGATTTTTACGTTGGCAATATTCTACTAATCTATATTTTTGAGCTTCAATTGAATACCCTTCTTCTTGCTCCCTTGTTGAAACACGAACTAAAATTATTGATTTTGTTGCTTTATCTGTCATATTTTCTCCTTAGATAATAAATTTTGCTTTAATTAGAAAGTAGTATGTACTCAAAGAGCAGAGATATATCAAGCACCGCACAAGTCAAGTTGAATTATTATTAAATTACCCCATCTCCTTCAGTATTAGAGCCAAGTGTAACATTTTTTTAGTATTAATAATTTTTGGTTATTGTAAATAAATTGTTCTGACACGTAGTAGTGTGCTACATCAGTTGGTTTGTTATTAAACTATTATTTTAGCTCTTTTAAGGCTATTACACGGCTTTTTAGTGTTCTTATGGTAGGGGAAATCAGTTTTTTAAATTATTACGCTCTAAGTCTAAATAGGGGCTTTTTTTAAATCATATTTCATCTTACTTTGCTCATCCCTTTGCTTTTTTATCTTATAATCGGTAATCTCCTGACAAAAACCTATTAGGTTTCTAGCTGCTGTGTGAAGTTCTTGGTCTGTAAGTTTACCTTTAGACATAATTGTTAGTTTGCTAACAATTGCTGTGTAAATTTCTTCAGACGAACGTTTATCTCTGTCTATTTCTTTTATCATCTGCTGTATATAAGCATTTTGCATAATATTCCCCTGTTGTTAAGCTTTTAGTCCTACTGTTTTTATATTACTGTTAACTATTTTTTTTTGATTTACAATAGCCATTTCATAACGTGAAATGATCTATAACTGATAAATTCCTGTCTTATTTGGTTTTATATATAAAAAAATTTCATGATTTGAAAAATTTTCTTAAATTCTTTGTATTTAGACAACTAATAGTGTTTTGTTAGTAAGGATTAAATATTAATGCTAATCGTTATGAAATTACTCACATGGTTAGAACTGTCTAAAGTGTCCGTACGAGAATTTGCTAAAATGATAGGTAAGAATCAAAGTTTAGTACATAAATATGTCTACGAAGAAACAATACCTGGACCTAAAGCTATGATCAAAATTTACACGGTTACTAAGGGAGCAGTTGATGCCAACATTTTTTTTAAGCTTTCTGACCAAATATTTGAAGAAGAATTAAAAAATAAAAAGAACCCTCCCAAACCTGAAATAGATTTTAGCTATTAATACTATCAGTTCGTTATAAATCTCTATTTTTATCGACCAATTACTTAAGCTAGTTAAGTGGTAGAGAATAATCTTATATTTACTAGCTTATCTATAACATTGTACTTCTAGGTTGTTATTTTTATTACATATAATCATTTAAGTTGATTATATGTTTTATAGCTAAGCGAAATAGCAAGGTTATTATTAGTTGTAAATATCAATAAAATCTTCTTAATTATAGGTATTAAGTGATAAAAGTTATCCACAAAATCCGTGCATTAATTTGTGGATGAATATGTGTATAATATGTGGATATCACGTGGATAAGTTTTTTTACCCTGTGGATAAGAGGTGAAATTTGGATTTTTTTATAACTTTTTTGGGATTTTTTTTGCATTTTTTTAGGTTTTTTTTTGATCTATACGCTCGTATAGTTTTTTTTTGCCATTTTTTGAGAGTTTTTTTATGAGTTTTTACAGCTAAATTATCTAAAATTATAGGAGATTATTATGTTAAAATCTAAGAGCAAACCCTTTTCTCTATCATCTTTTCTTCATGGCACTAATTTACTTAGACATGATGAATTAGGAATTTACATTAGACTACTTGAACATATGTGGATAAGTGGTGGAAAATTGCCAAATAATGACCAAAAATTAGCATATTTTTTAAATATTTCGCTAAAAAAATGGCAAAATTATAAAAAAATTTTGCAAAAATTTTTCATTTTTTCTGATAAAACCTTTGCACATTTGGAGTTGAAAAACGAATGCCAAAAACTCATAAAAGTATCACAACAAAATTCCTTGAATATAGCAAAGAGATGGGAGAAATATCGTAGTCAACTGATCGAATCTGCAGGGGAAAAAGATACCCCCTCTAATGATACGGTCGTATATACGAACGTATATACGACCGTAATACGATCGTATTACCTACGCGCACGCGCGTCTAAAGATAATTATATTGATATAAGATTAGAGGATGATGATAGGCTTGTGGATAAGTCACCAGTGATTGCCAAATTAGCAAAAACCGAAATAGCAGAACTAACTCAAAAGCTACAAGGGTTGTTCAATAAGCACGATATGGTTTTACCAGTAGATGCGTCGTTGCTTATAGAATGGCTAGAAAGTGGTATTAGCAAAGATTTTATCTACCAAAAAATCGAGCAAGTAGTAGCTCGCATTTGCCTGCATCAACTTCAACACCCAAGATCATTTGCTTATTTCACCCCAGAGATAAAACGTTACTGTTAGGCAGGGTAGTAGTAAGTGGAAGTTAAAGGTGCATTTGATAAAATAAATTTCACAATATGAAATAATTTAAATTATTTTTTTGTTTTAGTCTTTCTTTTTTATACAAAAGACCATTTCATGCAATGAAAAGCCTATTGTTTTATAAAAAAACCTTGTCATACTGTGATTAATAAAGGCAATTAGAGTAAAAATTATGAACAAAACTACCTTAGAAAAATCTCAACCTCAGCTTGCTTCAATGAAGCCAGTTAATGGACTTCTTGCAGAATTTGCTTCTGTGCAAGGATTTGACGGAGACTCAGAACCTCAATCCGCAGCGTACTCAAATTCTGTTACGGATTTGAGTCTAGACTCATTGTCTAAATCACCAGCAGAAGTAGTATTATGCGAGAAGTCTAATGAAATTTACAAAAATAGTGAGAGTAAGCATGAACAAAATGGTAAAAAAATGATTAAATATCCAATGAGTGAGCGGCTAATGAACCAGTGTTTAATCAATGAAGTTGTGTTTACTGGTTTAGTAAAAAATGTACTACAAGCAAAACTGATTGACCAATTAACTGGTACGTTTAACTTACAGATTCAAGAATTTGGCTATCGTCAATTTTTAAGCAATGGCACAACTATGGGCTTCTGTACCCGGAATTTTTGCACCAAAAATATTGACAATAGCCAAAACAAAAATCTTAGCTACCAATCTCTAATACAATTCTACAGTCAGCAAGCATGTAACAGTTTTGTCATTTACCAAAGAACCAAAGATAAAATTGAAGGGTTTTATTTTTTGCCATCAACTAATAGTCCGGAAATTATTAGCTATTACCTTAGGCACTTTGAATCTTTTGAACAGTTTATTAGTCTTGTAAGTCTTTATGTTAGCCTAGTTCTAGGTAGTATAAGATGCAGTAATTCATACTGCCAAAACTTACACAACAATAACTTATACGTAAAAATTTTTAGCCCCAATAGCTTGGCAGAATTATTTCCTGAAAGGGTTTTAAGCAACTAACTAAAATAACCATATTATGCAAACAACTAAAATTAACGTAAAATATTTAGGCAAGTCTTTCATTCTTACTCAAAGAGCTATGGAATGTCTTACACTTGCAGCTCTTGGCTTTCCTAAAAAGCACATAGCAGCTAGACTAGGCATATCGTACAGAACTGCAGAAAAACATATAACAAATGCTAAAAATAAAATTGGCATCTATCACCACCGACAATTATTAGATTTTTTATTTTCTTACCAACTGTTATAAGTAGCCTACTACCTATTACTGATAATACAAATCAATAGACTTCTTTCGAAACTCTACTTCTACTGGTGATTTGTACGTCGATGCGGTACTCGAATCCTCACGTACATTAGAGTACGCTGCGGTTCTGCGTTCCGCGTCTCCTTCAAATCCCTCAGCACAAGCGAGTTTCGAAAGAGCAATTATCTTTTATCTAAATTTCATAAAGTATTCTGTAGTCACCGTATCTATATCGATAAAGACCTTTGTATTTACCAATTAACGGCTTTCCTAATTTTTGTGGCATCGATATTAAATAGTTTTCCACTTTATTATATATTTTTAACTTGTTTTAGGGTATGTCGTCACGAGATTTTAGCCCACATTAGTAATCCCCTTAGACAAAGACCAGCCATATATGATTTTGTATTTTTAGCATATCTTGTTGCTATACCACGCCATTCTTTAAATTTCTGAAATGTATTTTCAATAATGTGCCTTAACTTATATAAATCCTTATCTATCTCTCTTTGAATCTTCCTGTTTCTTTTTGATGGTATTACAGGAATTATATTTGCTTGCTCAGCAAATTCTATTATACTATTTGTGTCGTAAGCTTTATCTGCCATAAGGCATTCTGCCTCTATATTTTTTATTAACTCATGAGCTTGAGTGCAATCATTTCTGGAATCTTCTGTAACAATAATTCTGACCGGCATACCATACGCATCCACGGCCATATGTACCTTTGTATTGATCCCCCTTTTGTTCGACTAATCTCCTGATTGCCACCTTCTGCCCCAAGTCCTGCTTTATGAACTTTTATAAATGTAGAATCTATCATTAACCATTCAAAATCAGGCTCTTTTATAAAAATATTTAGTAACCCCTCCCATACTCCACTATCACGCCATCTACAAAATCTTCTATGTACGTTCTTCCAATTACCATAATCTGGAGGCAAGTCCCTCCACGGAGCTCCTGTTCTAAATATCCACATCACTGCATTGATAAATGTTCTATTGTCTCTTGCAATACCTCCCCAACAACCTTCCCTGCCAGGCAAATGCTCTTCTATCTTATTCCATAGTTCGTCTTTTATATCATGTCTTCTATGGGCTATACTCATAGTTTCTTCTCACCTATTTTTATTGCTATAATTACTATAACAAATTCTACAAAACTATTCAATCACAATCTCATGACGACACTCCCTAGCTTGGAATCGACAAGTTCTTTTCTATTTGATAAGTCCAAGCTTTGTAGCTTTCCCACAGCCCAATCTCTCTCTACTATTGTTTTTCCAAGCGTTTTCGCTAATTCATCATTTTGTTCTTTCAGCATATTAATTTGTTCCTGATATTTACTTACCAGTTTTGCTGGTTCAAAAGCCAATGCTGCATTTGATATAAATTGTTTCTTCCAATTACTAATTGTCTTGGAGTTTATCTCATATTTTGATGCTATCACTGATAATGGACTCTCTTCTTTCAGCACTTCTAATACTATCCTAGTTTTTTCTTCAGCACTAAAAACTCTTGCTTTTTCTTTTGTCATTTTTCCTCCTAATTTTTTCTTATTATTTTATCTTAATTAGGAAACTTTTTACTCTATTTTCTTGTCCATTTTCTTCAGTCCATTATACTACCTGATTCGGTATAAAAATCTTCTCTCCCAAATGAAATTTAGCGATATCTGGCAAATGATCACTATTACTCGCGTAAACATTTTTCATGATTCTTTTAAGATTTTCGATATCTTTTGACTTGTTAAATTTGACAACAATTTTTCTCATATAATCCCCTGTAGTATCTGTGTTGTAGGGGAATTATTATATCATAAAAAATCACAATTTGCATCATATTTTATTCCCACCAAATTTTATATTCCCACAAATTTTTTTATAAATATACTTTACATATCAAAATATATTAGATATAATATGTAAAGTATTTAGCTCTAGTGATAAAAGTTTTAATTTTATAGCACTTAGTGCTGGGTTATAGGAACGAACAACCGTCATCGCGAGGCACGAAGTGGCACAACTGTTGAAAGTTAGAAGAGGAAGCTGTTCTAGGCGAGGAAATGTCATTGCGAGAAGACCGGAGGTCGACGAAGCAATCCACTTATGGTTACTTTTATGGATTACTTCGTCGACCTCCGGTCTTCTCGCAATGATGGTATGGACGCCAATGATAAGAAAGAAAAAAAACTTATCAACGGTTTCAAATGATATTAAAATATCAAAGAACCAAAACCTAAAATAGGTTTGTATTTTTTTAATAATTTTATGAGGTCCATACCATGAATGATTATAAAGTAATAGGAATTGATTTGGCAAAAAGAAAATTACATTTTGCTGCAATAAATTTAGAAAATAAAGTTGTATTAAAAAAAGCAATGGATAGAAAAAGCTTTTTTGAAAATTTATCAATAATGTTTCCAAAGTCAGAAACTTTTGTATTTGAAGCTTGTGGTGGAGCTCATTATATGGCTCAGAGGCTTGAATCAATGGGGCATAAAGCAATATTACTTAAACCTAAAGATATAAAGGCATATGCAAAAATTCGTCAAAAGAATGATATTAATGATTCAATTGCAATTTGCAAAGCATCCTGTGATCCGGATTTAATGCATGTCAAAGCTAAAACAGTGGGAGAGCAAGAAATATCTTACCTGCATAAAGCAAGGCAGAATATAATACAACAAAGGATTCAGCGCAGTAATGCTCTGATTACCTCATTATTTGAGCTTGGCTATTTGGTAACATGTGGAAAATCTACATTTGCCAAAACTTGTCAAAATTTTGTAAATCTTGCACTAGAAGAGGGATTTATTAACAAAACTATTGCTGTTCAAATGTTGCTTGATTGTAAGGAGATTAGCCAATTGATAGTACGGGAACAAATGTTAGATAAAGAAATAGCAGAAAGAAATAGGTGTTCTGAGAAAGCAAAAATTTTAGAAACTATTCCAGGAATTGGCACAATTAATGCAAGTATTTTAAGCATTAAACCGGTTGAAGCATATGATTCTGCTAAGGATTTTGCCGCATCTTTGGGGCTTGTACCGAAACAAAATACCACTGGTGGTAAGATTATTTTAGGTAGAATAACCAAACAAGGTGATAGATATGCAAGAACAATGCTAATACAAGGAGCAAGGTCTTTATTAATGAGAAGTTATAAAAAGAATCCGCCTCAAGGGAAGTTATCAGAATTTATCGAAAGGTTAAAAGAAAAAGGGAAATCGTTTAATGTAATGGCAGTAGCCATAGCAAATAAATTAGCTAGAATAACTTATGGTTGTTTGATAAGTAATAGCAACTATCAGGTACTATAATAGTTATTTGGTGCAAATTTACGTTATAAAGTTGCTAGGTGGTTAGTGGCGTGCTATAAAAATTGATAAGTAATATGAATAAAACAAAGTAAAAAATAAAAACGATAAGTTGAGGAGATAATAAATAAGCATTTTGGATAAAATCCGTTGTAACGTCATGGTACTTTGATACCGCCGCGATGAGTGTATCTCTCCAGGATCTTAGCAGAATGCAGAAACCATTATGGCACTTTGATGCCGAATATATGACTGCTTCATTTTTTCTACTATTTTTTGTTTTTTTACTTGTGTTTTTATTGGCGTCCATATATGACGGAGTAATGTTAGTCGGATTAGTTATATAACGTAAAAGACTATGCTAATGTCGGCGACACAGATGGAATAACAGTACTTTATTGATAACTATAAGTACTAATTGCTTTAGATCGAAATAAAAGAGAGGAAAAAATGTCCATAGAAGAAATTATTATACGACAAATAACTACCAACTCTATTACTACCCTTAACCTTAGTTATAAACAGATATGGAATAAAACAGCAAAGGAGCTAGCAAAAGCCTTAAAGGATAATAACTCTATTACTACTCTTCAGCTTAATCATAACCAAATAGGAGATGCAGGAGCGAAATCGCTAGCAAAATCCTTAAAGTACAATAACTCTATTACTACTCTTGACCTTCATAAGAACTGGATAAGAGCTGTAGGAGCGGAATCGCTAGCAGAATGCTTAAAGACTAATAAATCTATTACTACTCTTGACCTTGGACAAAACCAGACAGGAGATGCAGGAGCGGAATCGCTAGCAGAATGCTTAAAGGATAATAAATCTATTACTACTCTTAACCTTGAAGAAAACCAAATAGGAGATGCAGGAGCGAAATCGCTAGCAGAATGCTTAAAGGATAATAAATCTATTACCACTCTTTCCCTTTCTGTTAACCAGATAGGAGAGGCAGGAGCGAAATCGCTAGCAGAAGGCTTAAAGGCTAATAAATCTATTACTACTCTTCAGCTTAATTATAACCAAATAGGAGATGCAGGAGCGAAAGAACTAGCAGAAGGCTTAAAGGCTAATAAATCTATTACTACTCTTAACCTTCATAATAACCAAATAGGAGATGCAGGAGCGAAAGAACTAGCAGAAGGCTTAAAGGCTAATGAATCTATTACTACTCTTGACCTTCAGGATAACCATATAGGAGATGCAGGAGCGGAATCGCTAGCAGAATGCTTAAAGGCTAATAAATCTATTACTGCTCTTGACCTTCAGGATAACCATATAGGAGATGCAGGAGCGGAATCGCTAGCAGAATGCTTAAAGGCTAATAAATCTATTACTGCTCTTGACCTTTCTTCTAACCAGATAGGAGATGCAGGAGCGGAATCGCTAGCAGAATGCTTAAAGGCTAATAAATCTATTACTGCTCTTGACCTTTCTTCTAACCAGATAGGAGATGCAGGAGCGGAATCGCTAGCAGAATGCTTAAAGGCTAATAAATCTATTACTTCTCTTAACCTTTATGGTAACCAAATAGGAGCTGCAGGAGCGAAAGAACTAGCAGAAGCCTTAGAGAACAATACTACTCTTACTGATCTTGTTCTGCAATCTACTAATATAGACCATAATTTAGAAGAAGACATAAAGACGAAACTGCAACGTAATAAACAAATAAAAATTAGTGAATCATTTAAAGCTATTATATCTAAAATTACTCTAGGAACTGATGGTACTCTGTTACTTTCTTGGGATGAAGAAGGCAGTAAGCAAAATAGTGTATTCAATAAACTCAAAGAGTACAATGAGGGATATGGGGCATTCTTTACAACAGTATTAGAACAGATTATAGCCCAATCTATCTATAAAAATGAAGTACATGTTTATCAAGATGAAATAGAACAATTATCGTTTGCTGCTAGATCAGCCGCTTTAACAAAAGTAACACAAACACTATTGAAGCGTTTAGGATTCAATGAAAAAACTGTTGATGAATTTAACTCTAAGATAGCATGCATTATCAATGAAGCAAAAGAAATATTTCTGTTCGAGTTGGATATATTGAATGTTTATAATGCATTTGCTGAACATGCATCTGCTGAACATGCATCTGCTAAAACTGCATCTTTACTATATTATGAATCAGATAATATCTCAAAAGAATTTACTAAAGGTGTCAGAGATGTTAATGAACAATTAAAAACCTTGTGTGACCAGTATCCTGATCTTGAGAGGCCAGGAACTGTCTTGGAAAATGCTCTTAAAACTGACTTAGCCATTTACAAGGATACTAATATTGAGGGAAGGTTAAAATGCTATGCTAAAGCCAAAACTTTTAAAAATAACCCTCCAATACAAGAATTATTAGATAATTTTGCAGCTGAGTTTGATAAGCTTTCTAACCTAGGCTTAGAAAGCTCATTAGTATCTCAAAATGAAAGCCCTGATGGTCTATTTAATATTCATTTATCAGATACTAGCGATACGCAAAGCGTTCCAATGATATTGGGGGATAATACAGATTATGAAACTGCAATATAACTAACCCGTTAAAGTTCTAGATAGTCTCTTGTCATTGCGACTCATCTTCGAGATAAATATGAGCAAGAATTATGCTTCAAAGCAGGATTGCTATGCGGTGTGTGGGGCGAAACTTTGCATTTTAGTTACTGACTACATATTATCATTTTGCAGATTTTGTCATTTGGGGCATAGTTAAATCAAATAAATTGAACAAATTCTGCTGGGATTCTGTTAATTTTGGTAATCTTGCTACTTTACAACCTTTGATAGTGTAATATAAAAAACATATTTTATCTAATTCTCTTAATGCTTCCTCAATGGTCACATTATATTTACCGTCCTTAGTTACTCCACAACCCTGTTTCAACTTGTTTTTCATATAGTGCCATATTTTTAATGCCAACATACAGACAAATACATGTCCCTTTGTTCTATTGCTTTTCCTTAGAAAAATCGGCCTTACTTCCAGTAACCCCGTCTTCATGCTGCTAAAATTCGATTCTACTTCATGTAAATTATGGTAGGCTTTGTCAACCAATTCTTTACTCATCAGTTTAATTTCAATCTGTGTTTCAATCGCATAACAACCATCAAGAGCAAATAACTCTTTTTTCTTATCTTGATCAATTGCAACCACTATTTGGTTGCCGTCTAATTTTAGGTTGATAAATTTATCTATCCGCCATTCTTCAGCAATTTTTTGAATATTATTTAAACCAGTTTCTGGCTTTGCTTTCTTATGGGTTGATACATATATACTCTTCTGCTTTAAAGAATTGTTTTTTGAAAATATCAGGGACTCGCATACTCACGTACTATAGTACGCTGCGTGTGCTCGCCTATAGTACCCTACAATTTTGAGATGATGGAGAAGAAAGGTTGATTTAGAGGGGAGTGAAGTAGTATAAGGTAGGTATTTTTGGAACAAAATGCATAATATACTACTTCAAGAATTTATTTTATATATAGACGGAAATAAATCAAGATTAAAATGTTTGGTCGGTATGGTAATTAGTTTGCTGACGGGCAGTTCAATTTATCAAAAAGGTTTAGCACTTGGTATTTTAGGCGATGCTAAAGCAACGTCAAAAACTCATAGAATTTATCGTTTTTTAAAAGATTTTAATTTTGATTATATGAAGGTTGGTTCTTTGCTATTAAGCTTTTTTGCTTCAAAAAATTATGTTGTAGCAATGGATAGAACAAGTTGGAAATTTGGTAAATCCGATATTAATATTTTATTTTTAGTAATGGTAATTGGTAAAATGTCGGTGCCAATATTCTGGAAGACTCTGCCGCATGGTGGTGGGTGTTCTGCAGAATTTATGAAGGAATTCTTGCAGAAATTTATTAATAATTTTGGCGTTGGAAGAATAAAATATTTGCTTGCTGATCGAGAATTTATGAATAAAGAATGGTTAGACTTTCTAGGGAGTGTCGTCATGAGATTGTGATTGAATAGTTTTGTAGAATTTGTTATAGTAATTATAGCAATAAAAATAGGTGAGAAGAAACTATGAGTATAGCCCATAGAAGACATGATATAAAAGACGAACTATGGAATAAGATAGAAGAGCATTTGCCTGGCAGGGAAGGTTGTTGGGGAGGTATTGCAAGAGACAATAGAACATTTATCAATGCAGTGATGTGGATATTTAGAACAGGAGCTCCGTGGAGGGACTTGCCTCCAGATTATGGTAATTGGAAGAACGTACATAGAAGATTTTGTAGATGGCGTGATAGTGGAGTATGGGAGGGGTTACTAAATATTTTTATAAAAGAGCCTGATTTTGAATGGTTAATGATAGATTCTACATTTATAAAAGTTCATAAAGCAGGACTTGGGGCAGAAGGTGGCAATCAGGAGATTAGTCGAACAAAAGGGGGATCAATACAAAGGTACATATGGCCGTGGATGCGTATGGTATGCCGGTCAGAATTATTGTTACAGAAGATTCCAGAAATGATTGCACTCAAGCTCATGAGTTAATAAAAAATATAGAGGCAGAATGCCTTATGGCAGATAAAGCTTACGACACAAATAGTATAATAGAATTTGCTGAGCAAGCAAATATAATTCCTGTAATACCATCAAAAAGAAACAGGAAGATTCAAAGAGAGATAGATAAGGATTTATATAAGTTAAGGCACATTATTGAAAATACATTTCAGAAATTTAAAGAATGGCGTGGTATAGCAACAAGATATGCTAAAAATACAAAATCATATATGGCTGGTCTTTGTCTAAGGGGATTACTAATGTGGGCTAAAATCTCGTGACGACATACCCTAGTCATTATTCTATCATTAATGACTAAAATTACGCCATTCAATTAGGTAACTTACAGTCAAATAACAAAAATTTATTGATTTAAGGTATTAAAAATTCTAGATTTTTTCTAGATTTCAACTATTATTAAGTTTTTAGTGAGAGTAACCACACTAGATTATAATCTCAAGGAAGTTTCCATGCACAAAATAGAACTAATTGAGTATATAGCAAATAGAGAAGGTTGTACTAAAAGTGAAGCTGAAAAGGTTATTAATATCTTTACTAAATCAGTGACTTCTATACTTGCCGAAGGTAAAGAAATAATGCTAGTAGGTTTTGGTAAGTTTTACTCTAGTAAAGTTGCAGCTAGAGCTGGAAAAAACCCAAGAACTGGTGAAACAATTAATATTGTAGCTTATGTGCAACCTAAATTCTCTGCTGGAGAAAAGCTAAAATCTGCTTGTAATAGCCATAAAATCTCAAAACCAACAAGCATAAAGAAATAATGAATAATCAAATTGTTTGATTTGCATTATATTGGGATTTAAGATATCATCATTAAGATGCCGATACCAAAAGAAGTAAGTTATAATAAAATATACTTCTAATCAATAGATTTGCTTTTTAGAGAATTGCCTGCAAAAGCTAAGTGTATCGGCTTGCAATAATAAACACGAATTCCAGCAATCAAGGACAATTTGTGACTAAGATTAAATGATTCTATAAATCAGCTTGGCTAACTTTATTTGCAACTATTAAATTTGTTGTGTAAATTTATTTCTTATTATATAATTTCCGTCTTTTTAGTCAGTTGATGTGGAGCATTCAATTAATTTAGAAATTGCTTGTTTATTAATTTCTTTTTTTCACGGTGTCGGTATCTTTTGACACCAATCTATCCTAGATAACTTGGAACTCAAATGATTAGTTTTGAAAGGTATCTATTGAAAATAAATTTTTAAAAAAGTTTCATTTTATAAAATTGTATGCAGGAATGTTATATACTGATATTTAATAGCAAGAAGTAAATCTATATGGCAAATAACTTTGTTAAAGTTGATTCAAAACAACGATGGAAAGATGCTGTATCTAAATTTAAACGAGCAGTAGTTCCAGAACAGAATGACCTTGGTAAATTATCAGAAGACCTTATTGACAGTGTAAGAGTCAGAGTGGTAAGCACTATAGAGTCTGATAAAACTAAACCTTACCTTGAAGAAATTGCTAGAGCTAAACAAACTATTAATGGTTATGAATACCCAATTGTTTTAATCCAACCCATTTATAATTTAAAGAATTAGATTCAAATATATGGATACTACTGATATTTCTAAAAACGATATATATCAAGGTTTCTTCATTTGGAACAAGAGTATTTTTTGTAATTTCTATTTTATCATATTTCCCAAATAACTTCTCAAAGAAAGAAGGAGTAAGGTTACATGTTTTATCTGTTAAGTTTTTTATTTTTAAAGTCGCACCAACATAACGTCCTAGGTTATAAGGGGTATCTTTATTCTCTGTACTGATCAATTTATTTACTTGATCTATTTGTAAGATTTTTGTAATGGTGGAAAAAAGTATAGAATAGCTCTTAGTTTCATTATTAGATTTTTCTAATTCTTTAATAAGTTGATTGGTAATTGACCTATCTTCAAAAAATACATAAATAGGGGATATTGTGAATATTAAACAAAAGCTCATAGCTATTGAAGCAAGGAATTGCTCTAGAATAAACTTCAATTTCAACCATTCAAATGTAAATCTTATTATTAGGAAATATATAAATCCTATTGCTAGGAAAGCAATAAAATAAACAATCGTTATAATATTATACTTTTTTTTAATTAATTACATTACGCGAAAATGGAGTATGCCCATCCAAAACTGGGGCGAAGCCATGACCCATTTTCTGATAAAATTTGAGGACCGAATTTAGTGCCTATTTTTAAATTTACACAGTTAAAAATCCAGAGCCTTTTATAATAAAAAATCTATGCGAATACATCTGTAATTAAATTATTTAAGTTTTTGTCTAATTCAGATCGTTTATAAATTATTGGCTTCTCGTATGGTATCATTTCATTTCCTGCTTCTGCATTTTTACGTTCTACATACGTTCCATACTCATGAAAGTCCATGTTATTAAACTTTTCATAACACTCTTCGTAAAAATTATACTTTTTATTATTCTTACCCATCATATCATATATATTTTTAGACCATCTCCATACTTTTGACCATTGAGGATGGTTAATATAAGCATAATCTGGTTGCAAATCTCCTATTTCCTCAGTTAAATTATCAAGAAAACAAGCAAAATTATAAACCTCATTTACTTCTTCTCGAGTGTATAATATACGAATTAAGCTCTGCCTTGCTCCCATAGGGATTTCCAACCCCTCATCATATAAATCGTTAAATATATAATAGCATAAATTATCCCAATATCCATGTACTGCTCCTCCTATCCACTCTTTCAATTGCCTCTCCTTATTAGATAATTCTTCAAAGGTACTAAATATATTATGTCTTAAATATGGCGAAGTGATCCAAATCATTTTTTCCCTAACATAATGTTCTTATACTGTGTTGATAGTATATACCAAATATAAGAATTAAAGTGTACAAAACTTACGCTATGTGATGTTCTAAATAGCGTAAGTTTTGATACTTTTTACCATTGTAAACTACTAATTTTAGCATAGTCTAGTATAGAAACACTTTAATTATGTTAACTCTGCTTGCCAGTTATAAAGGGTTTGTCTAGAAATTTTTGCCATTTTTGCTATATATGATACTGGATAATTGCCAGTTTTCATCATTTTTACATATTCCTTTCTTACGGATTTATCTGATGAATGAACTCGACCTTTATACTTTCCTAGTTCTTTTGCTCTTTTCATCCCTTCATAAATTCTTCTATTTATTAAGCTTCTTTCAAAATCAGCTATAGAACCCATCATATTGAACATCAACATTCCTGCGTCTGTTCCAGTATCCATTTGTTCCTTTAGACTCTGAAAATTTATAGAATGACTTTTTAAGTGGCTAATTATATCTATCAAATCTTTTAAACTTCTACCTAACCTATCAATGGAAGCAATAACTAAAGTATTACCAACTTGAATGCTATCTAATAGTTTTGTTAGCTCAGGTCTTTTAGAATTCGTACCGCTAATAATTTCAAAATAGACTTCTTTACATCCCATATTTTTTAATAACTCATGTATGGAACTACCCAAAAATGCAAGAAAAAAATAATACTTGACAGAAAAAAAGCAAATGCAGTCATGTATTCGACTTAAGGCTCAATAAAGTGCCATAGCCCTGATGGAATTCGCTAACTTATGAACTTTAACATTATCACCTTAACGACTTCATTTGAGCCTGTGAGTTAAACAGTTTTTTCATAAGCTAAGGTTTGTCTTATTCATCATCAATATTATCATCTCTCGCATATTCCTTGGTTGTAGTTCCAACATGGCAGCCTGATTTGCTCGTAAAATTAATTTATACTTAAGTGCAAAATGATTCATACAAGTTTTTAATTGGAGTATCTCAAGTTTACAAAAAGCTATAATTGAAGCAAAAATATGATTCGATTGTGATATAACCTTTTTTGTTGGTGATTTCGCTAAACTAGCATTTTGCTTTATTGATTTATGATAAACCTCTATTTGCCACCGTTTTTGGTAGATTTCGTATAGATGATCAGCATCATGGTTAAGATCATTTGAAACTAAATAGAGAATACCAGTTGAGTTATCTTCGTTTATGAAGACTTTTTTAATGAGCATTACGGGAAATTCTAGCCCCTTAAGCCACACCTTAATCGACTGACCATCTTTCAGATTTAATGATGTCACTTGTTGAAATTGACCTTTTATTTTATCTTCTAGCGACAAAGCAAGAGTACGATTTGACTTTATACCGATTATAAAATACTTATTCAAATTATGTATATATTCCAAATTATCTTTTGCTCCAAACCAGTTATCGGCTAGCACATATTCAAACAACACTTTGTTTGCCATACTTTGTTTTATCAAATTACGAAAATGTTCGTTTTTAGTTAGGCTAGCTTTCTTCTTGATTTTTTTACTGGCTATATCAGAAAAAACTACATCCTTATGGACAATCTCATATCCTACTGCTAAAGTAACGTTTCCATAACGAACAAGGCATGATAGTATATTTACACCTTTAACATGCCTAGATTTAGCATGCGAATAATGCCAACACATAATCTCGTTCTCATCAGTATATGGCTTCTCTTCAATTGAATCATCTAATATTAAAACACCGCCTGCTTTCTTCTCATTTCTCCTGACTTCGGCTTTGATGTAAGTCCAAAGTTCTACTGATCCTAAAGCCTTACCATTTAAAAATCTAGTAAACTTATCATAACTTATCTCGCCGCATAATAAATCAGCTAATCCAGTAGCTGTTGCTTTGTTATTTTGGCAAATTAAATAATCACTATAGATATCTAAGGTTTCATACATTTTTATTAATCTTTATTTGATACAACTAACTATATTTTAACCATTATTTTTATCCAGCTTTTCTTTACTCTGCGTAAGATGAGATATTAAGTGTTTTAATGTTACAAATTAACCTCAAACGTTAAAATCTAGCTCTGCTCTTATAAATTAATTGGCAACTCGGGTTAAACAACAAAATAAATGGGTAAAAATGTCAACTATTCGTTTTTAGTTAATCTCTTATGCTTTTCTAGAGAATAATTGAAGGATAAATTTAAATGACCCAGCAGCAAATTACTAGAAATGAAAGCATCAACACGGCTACTAAAATAACTGCTATTCGTACTACAGTTAATCCCATTATTAGTCCATTTTTTCAATGGGTAGGAGGGAAAAGAAAATTTATTGATAAATTGCTTGAACGCATTCCATTAGATTTAAATGATTATTATGAACCTTTTCTTGGTGGTGGAGCACTGTTTTTCCAAGTAAAAGATAAATTCAACAAGTGTTTTTTATCTGATATTAATCTTGAACTTACAACAAGCTACAATGCTGTCAAAAAGAATCCAACAAAAATTATTGCATTATGTGAATTATATAAGCTAAAACATAGTAAAGAGTATTATTATCAAGTCAGAGATAATAATATTAATAGTAATGATCCTCTAGAGATTACTGCAAGATTTTTATATTTAAATCGATATTCTTTTAGAGGGGTATATCGAGTAAATAAATATAACCAAGTACAAATGTCTTATTCTACAAGGAAATATTGTCAATCTAATAATTTTGCTACCATACTTAACCAATGCAGCAATCTTTTACAAAATACTCTAATTTACACAAGTGATTTCTCTTTTATTGAACCTAAGACCAATGATTTTGTTTATTTTGATCCACCTTATCATAAATCAGGTGAAACTTTTTATACTAGGTTACCATTTGGTGAAAATGACCAAGTAAGACTTAGTAATTTTGCCAAAGAATTAAGTAATAAAGGTGTAAAACTTATGCTCTCTAACAGTGATACAAGCTTTATTAGAGATTTATATAAAGGTTTTAATATTAGCACTATTACCGTTAAATATTCTATGTCAAATTATAGAAAAATATCTAATGAATTATTAATAACAAATTATTGAACCAAAAATCATTATATAAATATTTCTAAATAATAATTTTAGTTAGAGTAGACGTAAAGGATACCTTTTCCGTCTACTCTACTAAACCCTACTTTGTTATCTTGATATCACAGATTAAAAAAATAAAGATAAGTAATTTTACTAAAATTTACCAGCTAAAGCATCGATAATCACTTTATTATTAATAATTATGGCATCTAAATATTTTATGACTTGCTGTAAATACCATATAATGGTTGTAGAGCTATCACCGGAGTATTCGTATATTTTTTTCATTAACTTATCATTAGAACAAGCTGTTTTTAAAAACCTTTCTAAGAGTAGTCGTGCTTCCACTAATTGTGGTTGAAGTTCGTACAAATTAGTAATTTCTTTAACTTCTTGTTGATTTTCATCATTATTGGACATATGATTTTCCTACTGTTTTTTGAGGTTATGAAAAACGGTGTATCACAAGGTTAGATGAGTAAAATTGGTGTTTTAATTCTAACCTTGTGGTACTTACTTTGATGTTACTTGCAACTACAACGCAACAACAGATACACATTTATCTGATATAATCCTAAGAGTACAGTGAGATCGTGGAATAAATATGATTATTTCTTGAAAATATGAAGAACAGCTGCAAAGATGAGACATCAGTAAATAATCGCTATAATTAAATCAAATTTCACTTATTACAGTTATTATTATAGTTATGGTTAAATAGCTAGATAAGTAATTAGCCATTGTGGCTAATTGCAACATTATTGACATTTTTTGGAGTATTTATTATTGATGTAACTGTTTAAAATTTAAAAATTTTAAACAGTTGTTAAATGTTATTCAGTTAGTCCTTATAAAAGTAAAAATATAAGATTAACTAAAAAGGAGGAGGAGTGGTGGAAACCCTATATCTCAGTTATAGTTATCCACCAGTTTTTTATTATTTTCCTCTAGCACTTTAATTAATAGCTCTAACACTTCATAACTAATATCATTGTTTTCAAGATCTATATAATCCATTATTATTTCGCTACTAATTTTATTAGTATTTAAACTTTTTACCAATTCCATTACCCCCTTATCACTAATATTATTATAACTAAGCTTTACTTGCCTTATAGTCCTATTAATTTCTAAGACCTTGAAAAGTTGTACAAACCCCTCATCATTAATATTATTGACATTGAGATTTATTCGCTTGATGGTTTTATTATTTGTTAGGAATTGTGCCAGTATGATTGCTCCTTGATCTCCAATATTGTTGTATTCAAGGTCTATATCAGTTAAAGTAATATTATTCTCTAATGCTTTAACAAGATGCTTTATCCCCTGATAACCTATATTAGTTTCGGTAAGATTTATATAGGTGATAATTTTATTATTTTCAAGAAACTTGGCAACTAACTCAGCTCCTTCTGCTCCAAGTCTAATTTGTTCAAGATTTAGCTCCGTTCTATTGTTGCTTTGGAAGATCTTGCAAAACAGTCGTATAGAGACTTCACTGAGATTATTTATTTCTTCATTTGTTAAGTAGTTTTGTTGTTGATCTTTAATATCGCTCACCATATAATTAACCCCTATTTTTGTCTATAAAAATGGACACTGAGGTTAGATTTAAAAATCATCCTATTTCTTGTCTAACCTCGGTATTTGACACCACCCTGCGTAGTATCCACACCACATTTAATCCCACTAATTGACAGAGTCTAGAGAAAGTTTTTGCCTAGGGTATTTTTTTGCGAAATTTAATAGATCAGCGGTAGAATAGAGACACTAGGAAAATATTATCTTAAAAAATACGACAATATCAAACACCAATGCTTGGTAGTTGAAGAGTATTGTTTTCTAACTGACGAGTGACGACGTCACCAAATTCTCATCAATTGACTATAACAGATCAAATAATAGAATTATTTGAAATAATCTATTATTTGGAATAATATCTTCAAGAAAATAATAAATTTCTTAGTATCCCACAAAAAGTAAAGTTAAGAAATTATCTAAATGGTAATATTAATCTAAGCTATTTAAAAATCACAAATCAAATATATCTTCTCTTTATTAGGATTTTCTGCTTCTAATTTTTGTAGAAAATTGATTACATAATCCCCGTTTATTTTAGGATTATCTGTGCTAACTAATTGCAAATCAGATAAATTAATTGCTCCTATTAAATGCTTCCTTTTCCAGCCACTAAATATTGGTAATTTCTTCCTTTTTAAGTAAGGTAGCTTGCTCAATAATATCAAAGTCAACCCCTGCTTGCAGTAATTTTTGTGCTATATTTAATCTATCGTCCTTTTGTTCCTGTAAAAATATCTCTGTAATCTTTTCAAAGTTCTCAATCCTTATATCAGGCAAATCCATTACTTTAGGTCGAATCTCCTTAATATTAGCAGGAATAGTGATATTATAATTTATACCTTTATCTTGGTTATTATCG
Organism: Candidatus Tisiphia endosymbiont of Temnostethus pusillus; assembly: GCF_964264675.1. Taxonomy (NCBI): domain Bacteria; kingdom Pseudomonadati; phylum Pseudomonadota; class Alphaproteobacteria; order Rickettsiales; family Rickettsiaceae; genus Candidatus Tisiphia; species Candidatus Tisiphia endosymbiont of Temnostethus pusillus. Next base: position 384,361 of record NZ_OZ183472.1, read on the forward strand.
ACCTTAAAATTCCCATAGTGAGCATCTATAATATTAGAACACTCAAAAAAAGTTAGTTCATTAGTTTCCCTAAAAGTTGGAGTGAAAATTAATTTAAGTTGTTGTTCAGTAAGGTGATCTCCTTGATTTTTTATTGTTAGTCTTACTGCTTCAATTGATTTTTTACTTTTAGTAGTTTCCGAGATATTTACCTTAAAATCTAGAACTTCATCCTCTAGAAAAATACTCACTAGATTACTATCAACATTATTGTTGATAGCATGAATCAACAGGCTTTTTATTACTGCCTTCAGTTTTTTTGGATCGCATGTTATATTATGATATTTTATTGCATATTGGTTAACAAACCGTAATGGTTGATCAGATAATTTTTCACATTCTACTACTACTTCATTTACTAAATCCATAATGTTAATTTTAGTAGGCTTAATATGCACTTGACGTCTTACTCTGTGAGTAATAGTCGAAAGATATAAAGCCCAAGCCTCTATTCGTTTTGCTACTTCATATAATTCTTCAGTAATCCGAGAAATTTGGTCTTTATTATCTGTTTTTTGTAGTTTTGTACATAATGCTTTAAATTGGAGTTGCAAGCTATGAAGTTGCTGTTGTTCTTGAGCTTCTATTCTATTAAAAAACTCTTCTTCATGTTGTGCTATTTTTATCAAATCATGTGTTAGTTTTCTTGATTTTGTTTCCCATACACTCTTCATGGTCTCAGACAATTCTTCATATTTTTGTTTTGGTTTCAGAAATGCTATTAGTACACTACTAAATAGTAATAAAAGGTAAATTATTTGGAATTGTATATTACCAAAATTACTAGTTAAATAATATTTACCCATACAACATTTAAAAAATTGTAATGATGTGAATGTGCCAAAAATTGTGATAAATAAAGCTATCTGCCACCTAAGCAATATTCCCGTAACTAACAAGTTAATAATAAATATCATTAATTGTAGTTGATGAAATTCGCTAATCATAACCAACATACTTCCAACACAAATCAACAGATATAAAATACCTAAATTCCAAGCTAATGCGATAAATATCTCGTTTTTAAATCTAGGAGGCCATATCGAATAAGTTACAAATCCGGTAGCTATTATTAATACTGAATGGTGAATGAAGTGATAAATATTAGCATATTTTGTGCTATAATATTCTGGGATAGTAAATAATGATGAATAAGTGGAAACTATTACAAAGAAGCCAAATAGAAAATAAGTAATTTCATTTTTTGGTAGATTACCTTTACAAAAATTTATCAGATTAAATTGTTTGATTGCACTAATAATTTTCCTAAATTTTCTTTTACGTTCAAGTCTAAGAGCGATGATGGGGCTTGGGTCTTTCACACCAATCCAACCACCAGCTTGTTTAAAAAAGTAATGGTTAAACATCAAAGTTAACAAATTAGCTACCATAGCTGGTACTATAGGTTCCATTTTTACATTTAGGACTTTAAAACTAACTGCTGTAATAAATCCGGCAAACATTCCCATTAATACTGCTTTATTACTACTACGAAAACCTAGAATTGCTAAGAGGAAAGGTACTGAAACTACAGGCATATAGAAATCTAATGCTATTAACAGTAAAGCAAGTATACTCTTTGCTTTAAAAGCTAGGAAAATAGCAGAAATACCAACAAAGACAGCAAGAATACGTAATATAATGAGATCACTAAGATTATTACGTATCTTTCTTATAACCTTAGAATCTAATAATTTAAAAATATCATTAGTGAATAATATAGCTGCAGAATTAATGTATGAGTCTGCCGTAGACATGATTATCGCTATAATACCTATAGCAGTAAGTCCTCTTAATCCTGAATAGCTGTAATTCTCTATAATATGGGCTAACAAGTTATTAGGGTTAAGATTAGGATTGTCTGCCAGTAATAATATTCCAACCCACATTATTATTACTAATATTACAAGACATATTAAACCTGCTGTTATAAAAGACTCTCTAACTTGTGTGATATTCTTAGCCATCGCCAATCTTTGAAAAAAAACCGGTTGAAAACCTGGGATTAGAAAAAATAATAACAGCAAAAAGGAGCTTATAGACTTAGAGTTAAAATTAAATAGCTGCCTATAATCAAATAAAGGATTCTCATTAATTGTTACAAAAACTTTATGAGGATCATGGAGAGTTCCCCAAATCATTAAAGTAATTACAGGAATGATAGTGCCAAAAGTAAAGAATTGTATTATATCTGTAAAAGTAACAGCTTTTATACCACCAAAAGCCGAATATAATATTACTATAACAGCACTTGCCAAAACAGCATAAAAACTAGAAAGATTAAAGAAAAGTTGCAGCATGGTAGCTGAAACCTTAAATTGCAAGGCAACTATTCCGGTGCAAAGGAAAATACCTACTATAGCTGTAATCAATTGAACTTTTTTACCATATAGAGTACCCATAGCTTCAGCTATGGAAAGATTACCTAAAAACTCTGCCATACGTGGAGCTAATAAGTAACCAACAATTATGAGAGCCAAAGGTTCACCAATTGCTGGAATGATAAAATATAAACCTTGTTTATACGATTCACTAACTGCCTCAGAAAAGAAACCGCCCCCTATACAAGTGGCAATAATTGTAGCAGTTATAGTACTGGTGGAGAAATTGCGGTTTCCTATAGCATATTCGTTAATATTTTTTATACCACGACTATAAAATAGACCTACTGCTAAGTTAAAAATTAGAAAAATAGAAAAAATGATTGTATCCCAATCCCAACTTAAATGCATATAATCTTCCCCTGAATGTCAATAAACTGTAAGTTTTTGACCACCAAATACAAGATTTTTAGAGAAAGTGAATCTAGATTGGTGATCGGGGAGTTCAAAACACTGTAAGCAGACAGCTATGGTAACCGTCGGGCTTAAATGTAAACACTTAAGCCGAACATACGATTACCATCCCCCCGACCATAAAAACCGAGAAGCACCATTTTACGGTAAATGCACACCGCTGCTTAAAGGAGGTTTTGAAACTCCAGAATTACTTTGCAGTAATTCCGCCTTAAATTTTAAATATATACTTGTATAAAGTCAATATAATGTTATTGATATTTTTACTTAATTATGGTTGATAAACATATTTAATTGAACTAATATTAAGCTTAGTAAAAAGTAAATTAAACTTTATGTATCTAGTAAACATTACTTCTGCCAAATCTCACTTATCATCTCTACTAAAAGAAGTAGAAGACAAAAATGAAGAAGTGATTATTGAAAAAGTGGGGAAACCAATTGCTAAAATCGTTAAATACAATCCTGTGAAATCTATTAATAGGCTTGGGATATTTAAAGATAAAATTAAAGTAACTAAAGATTTTGACAAATGGTCTGAAGAAATGGCAACAAGGTTAGGGATAAAGGAGTAGTTGTGAGATTATTACTTGACACTCATACTTTAATATGGGCATTGTCTGAACCAAAAAAATTACCCATTGTTACAATGTATACCTAATTACTTCACATCGATTATGCATAGAAATAACTTATTTTTAAATAAAATATTATTTGCTAAAATAGACTAGTTTTAAATTATCAAGTTCATTTGGAAAATGATTATATGAAAAAATGGCAAATTCAAGAAGTGAAAACAAAGCTAAGTGAGATAATACAAAAAGCAGTTAATGATGGTCCTCAAGAAATTAGTGTTAAAGGTAAAACTATGGCTGTTATAATATCAATCAACCAATATGTTGACTTAATCTCTCCAAAATCCTCTTTTGTTCAATTTCTACAAAATTCTCCGCTAAGAGGGTTGAAAATTGATCTTGAAAGGGACAAAAGTTCTTGTCGAGAAATTGAGTTGTAATTTAAATGAGTTACTTAATTGATACAAATGTAATTTCTGAACTTATCAAAGTAAAACAAAATACACGGGTAGTAGAGTGGTTTAATGCTGTACAAAATCGAGACTTATATTTAAGTGTTTTAACCATAGGAGAAATACGCAAGGGTATTGGTAAGATTACAGATATAAAAAGAAGAGAAAAGGTCTGTATATGGTTGGATCAAGATTTAACATCGTGGTTTGCCGGTCGTATTTTACCTATTGATCAGCAAGTAGCTAATAAATGGGGAGTAATACAAGCTCAGTTAGGTAGAACGTTACCAGCTGTTGATAGTTTAATTGCTGCTACAGCTTTACATTTTGATCTTATTTTAGTAACACGGAATGTTAAAGACTTCAGTTATTTAGGTCTTGAAATAATTAACCCATTTTAACCTTGATAATTCATATAATATATTTATAACACTCTAACTGTTGGAGTTTTATTGAGAAGGTTCATTATTATCAGAGGTAGTAGGCTTAATTCTGCCAACCATTTCATCTAGTGATACTTGAAAATAATCCGCTAATGCTACTGCAACTGTACTAGTAAGTGTCTTCTTAGGATTATTTTCTTTTAAAAATTTGGGAATAACATTTTGACTAAAACCAATAATTATACCTAATTGATATGGATTAATATTTTTCTCTTTAAGTTTTTTATTAAGAAAATGTCTTAAATTAATACTTATATCTTCTGAATTAATTATTTGAAAGTTATAATCTTTTTGATTTATAGAAACATATTCATTTCTACCAATTACTTCGTTCATAGAACATCTAAAATAATTAGCAATTTTCAATATAGTTTCCAATTCCGGATTAGCTCCTATAGAATTGATGATATTACATACGGTTCTATATAAAATATTACTCTCTTGTGCAAAAGCTTTACGTTTTAAATTATTATCTTTTAATTTATGTGTTAAAAATATTTGTATTTGATGAACAAGAGCCATACTTTAAATAATTTAATATCTCTAATAAAATGAATTACGGTAATTCATTTTTTCTTGACACCTCAAAATAATTATACTAGACTCCCAAAAATAGAATGAGAGTATAAAAAAAAGACCAATGATTATTGATTAATTTTTTAAAGCAAAGAATATACTTTGCTATATCTCAAACTAAAAAAGCCCAGTGTAACATTCAAGCGTTTAACTTATTAATAAAGTTAAAACTTGAATGTTACATTTAGGTTATAAACTAGTAAGTACTCTAAAGTTTACAAGGCTACAAGTACTTACTAGTGAAATTAATCCAATAGCTATTGCTATTAAATTACAACCATTATTGAGGTGTAACTATGATCATACACAAATCTCTCCCTCTAGTCAAATTCTATTATTTTTGCAGTTCTATAACATAAGTATCAGCAATACCATAGTATAGCTAGCCCAATACTAACGTCATTGTAAGAAGGAGTAAGGCGACGAAGCAATTGTTTTATGTCATACCTGCGAAAGCAGGTATCTTAAAAAATAGTCAAGAACACTATTTAGACTTTTCTAGACCCCTGTTTTCGCAGGGGTGACATCAAACTTGTTTCATCAAACTCAGCTTAAAGTAGCTCCTCGCAATGACAAGTTATAAACACATACGTCATTAATAAAGTAGTATTATGAAAGATAACCCACAACTCAGTAATATTCTTGAAGAGAATATTACTGAAGTTATAGAACCAACAGAAGAAGCACAAGACTTAGTTACTTTAACTAATTCAGTCAGTAGTAGCAGATTCTTTGGTATAGAAGAAGAATTAGACCCTATTACTCAAGCCATTAGACAAGAAATCCTGCAAAAACAGCGGAATATCTTAAAAGATTATATCGCTGCGAATCTTGATGTAACAGTAAATTACCATGACGATCAGGAATTTGCTGAATATCTTAAAAATGTCAATAACAGGGCAATAATTAACCAAGCATTTCTAGATAGCAAAGTTAAAGCTGAATTAGAAAGAACAGAGATAGCAGGCTATAAGAAAATTCACCATAATTTTGCTGATCGATTTCATACAATAAGTTGGCAAGATGATGATAGGCAAGACAATATCAGAAGCCAAATAGTAAGAAATGATTCAGGTGATGAGTTAGCTACTATCAAGGAAACAACTCATAAAATTAATACTCTAGTCTCTTTGTCAGATGGCACTTTTAAACAAATCAATAACTATCGAACCATAGATTTACCAACAGAATTGGTAAATAAAAGCGGTCCTATGCATTTGTCATTAGCTGTAAAAGATGAAAATGGTCGAAATATTTCCTTAGACCGAGCAGTATATTTTACTGCTCATTATGATAGTCAAGGTAAATTGTCAGAGATCAGTAGTCCAAAGCCAGTAAGGTTTAATGGTGAAGGAGATGAGGCAATAGGCTATATAGAACATCTAGGACATGTCTATAGTTTGCCAGTGACCCAAGGTAAATATCGAGAAATGATGTTAGCTTTGGAGAAGAATAAAGGTCAAGAAATCGACCTATCTCAACAAAATATCACTACTGCTCAGGATATGATAGTTACTGTTAATACAGTCAATAGTGATTTGTTAGTGCAAGAAGAAAAAAAGCAATATCATCATGATAAACAAAAATTAGCCGAAGAAACATTACAGAAAACAGCTGAGCATCATGAGTTAGTAAAACGACAAGCAGAATCAATATCACAGGGAATGCAGTTAACAGAAAAGAGTGATAATGTTGCTAATCGACAATTATTTGAAAAAATGTCAAAAGATTCTCAGTATATCCATGACATGTCTCCTGAACAGGCAATCTTAAATGAATTACAACCATTAACTAGCTCACGAGAAAAAGAAAGAAAAGCATTATACAAAGTTGCTGAGCTATATCCTGATCTAGCAGGTAAGTTAGTAGCAAGACATTATGATATTCATGCAGTAGTATATCACAAAGAAAAAACAGCAGATGCAAGTAGTACGGCATTAGAAGAGTTAGAGAACCTTGTAAAAATATGTGGGGGTTATAAGAAATTAGGCTTAACTCCGGTAGAGAAACAATTAGCTGAACTTGATAAAATACGACAACAAGGAGAGAAAGATGTAGACAAAGTAATGACCAAGATAGAAGCAGCTGATAAATCTTTTTATGAAAAACTGAAGAAAATACAACTATCGGCTGATGCATTACCAGAATCCAATCCCGATAAAGAAAAATTGAATATTTTTATAAAATTAAAGCTAGAAGCACAAGAGTCAATTAGAACCGATAAACCGTTACTAGAAAGCAAAAAAAGAGATGAATCTTTAAAAATGGAAACTGAGACAACTAAAAAAGTAGATCGTATGATAGGAAGATTTATGAGTAGATATTCTTCATCTAATACACCACCACCATTAAATAGATCAAAACTACAATTAAATAACACTAAAGGGAGGTAACTATGCCAGGCAAGCAATTTTTATATAGTAGAGTACGAATGTCTAATACATCAAGGCAGGAGCAAGAAGAAATAGACACTTATTTAGATAATCAGTATCAAATTGATTTGACCAAAGTTTTAAAAAATTATGACTCAGACATGTCTATGTTGGAGACAGTTAAAAATATTGAACTTTCAGAATGCCAAGAAATATTTAATAATAGCCAAAAAAATACCGCTTGGGATTTATATTTACATTTAGTGGCAGGGAAACAAGAGGTTGCTTCATATTTGTCAGAATATTTAAGAAAAGGTTATGGTACTGTTAAAGATGAGTTCCTTGCTGATTTAACTCTGAGCATAGGAGTCGAGTTGGGAGATCAGGACTCAATTAAACTAATGGAAAAAATATCAATATCATCTCAAATACGAAATGTAGCCAAAGAATGTTTACTAGAAATCATCCAACATAAATTAGGGGTAGAAGGTAGAGAAATATTATGTGATGAGATGATGGCAAGAGGCAAGGCGTTTGCTTATTTTGTTGAGGAATTATCAGGTCATTCCTATTATCAAACTATCCAAGACTCTGGAACAGCCGGAATAAAATACTGGAGTAATTTTGTTAAGCCAGCCTATTATTGTTTATCTGAAATTACAGATGAAGTGCCAATAGCAGGGGCATTACATGATCAAGAATGATATCGTCATTGCGAGGAGCTACTTTAGTAGCGACGAAGCAATCTAGCAAAGTGATGAGAAATTGTTTTGTCGGCTCATGCCTCCTCACTAATATACGGAATAATAACTAAGCAAGCTTCAGAGTAAACATTCAATAGGGAGTCGTTTATGACCGGTAAAAAAGTCATTATCCTGCTACATTCGTTACATGAGTCTCATAGTCAGCAACTACAAGAATTTTTGAAAAAGGAGTTCTTAGATAAAATTAAAGCATGTAGTAAAAGGCACAGTACCATAATAGATGTTCCTGTTGTAAAACTGGCATTAAAATACGTTATCAAACACCAAGCAGATCAGAAACGACACTCTGGTGAGCCATTTTACCATCATCCAATACAGGTTGCATTAATAGCAGCTGGGATTTCCTGTAAAACTGAAATAATAGCAGCATCCTTATTGCATGATATTGTAGAGGATACAGCACTTACTATTAGTCAGATATGGTTTTCATTTGGCACAAAAATAGCAGAATTAGTTAACAAACTGACGAAGCTTGATGATATTGCAATAAAAAAAATAAAAATTGAAGGAGAACATGCCTTGCAGAAATTACGTGAGTCAGAAGATATAGATGCATGGTATATCAAGCTTGCTGATAGGCTACATAATATGCAAACTCTTCATTACATTAAGTCAAAAGAAAAACAGAAAAGAATCGCTTTTGATACTTTAAAGAACTTTATCCCGTTGGCAAAACTAGCTCGAGTAGAATGGATAGAACAAGAACTATACACATTAGCTATCAAAACATTAGAGGAGAATTAATACATTTTTTTATTAATAGTTTAGTCAAATTGTCTCTTTGCCTCAAAATATCCACCATCCTTGAGAATGTCACCTTCTTTACTCCTGTTAATCGACGAAACTGTTCATCCTTCAACTCTTTAACCTGATCGAATTCATTATTACTCCAAATCAGATACTTATAACACCTCTCTTCCTTAAAGTCTAGTTTTGAAAGAGGTCTATTATCTCAGGGCAGTTTAAAAATACGACAACATCAAACACCAATACTTGGCAATTGAAGGGTATTGTTTTCTAAGTTATGTAGTCTTCAAAAATAATGGGGGAAAATGCCCCCTATTTATTTTTAAAAGGATCACATAATTTATTACTTAATGTTTAGTTACACCGTTTACTACAGAGAAAGTAACAAAAAATAACAAAAGAGGAGAATTATGGTCGATTCAAAGAAAATACTAGGCACAAGTCAGAAAATAACTAGCAAACAAAATTGTCTAGATGACAACTGGAATAAGAGTTTCTTATATCTTAGTTATGGAATAATTGGCATTTTACTTACCCTTATTACATCAGAAAGTTTAGCAGTAGATTTAGGTAAATTTGGTAAAGGTGTAACTGAACCACTGGTAAAATTTGCTGCGGATTACTGGGTTTATGGAGCTGGTATTGGTGGTATTACCACAGCCATTATGTCTGAAGGTGATGGTCGCGTTCGGGTATTTCGTGGCGGTACAGTTTTTATAGGTAGCAGTGCTGTTTGTATGGGCATACTTGCTGCTATGACTTAAATCAAGTGTAAATTGTAACAATATTGGTTTTTTACTTGTGAGATTCAATTATGGAAAGAGTACGATTTAATAATTGCTTAAACAAACACGTTAGATTTTGGAACATATCTATTGGTTCAATAGTAGGGGGCATTAGCTTTGGGTTAATCATTTTATGTTTTAAAGGAGTGTTATGGTCTTTTGCTGGTGGTGCTATTGATTTTGCTATAGGTGGTTGGTTTATGCATCTATCAAGAATCTATAGTGTCATATGATATGGCTATTAAATATAAACCAAATTTTGCAGCAGTATATAATAACAAAGGAGGCTCTTTAAACATATTAGGAAAATATCGAGAAGCGATAGAAAATTTTGATATTGCTCTTAAATACAACTATAAATACCTAGAAGCCTATTATAACAAAGGTATATCTTTAATGTATTTATGGCAACACCAAGAAGCAATAAAAAACTATGATCTTGCCATTAAATACAAACCTAATTATGCTGAGAGCTACAACAATAAAGGGATATCCTTATTACGTCGATTCGGGATAAGGGATAAGAAAGAATAGTGTAATTATCGTTATCGGAAGCCCAAAAAATATATGAAGAAAATATAAAAAATTTCCCTGTTTAAACTCCTTAACTTTGCCGTTCCTTGCATGATCTTTAGTATTGGGTCATATATGGTAAAACACATAGAAATAGTTTCAAAGAGTCAATAATTGTATAAGCTCTTTAACCATTAACTCGGCTAACTGCAACTTTAATACAATATAGCCGTAAATACTATACAATGAGGTTGATAGATCACCAACAACAGTTTTTTTATGTTATTACATAATGCACTGCATTTTGTTTGGTGCTTTTAATGAAGTGGTTAATTTTAAAACGGCATAATGCTTATTATACGATTAGATATACCAAAATATAAATGCGTAAAACATGATCATCCTGCAGGGATAAGGCATTTGAGTAAGATAAATTATTGCAGGATATTTTTCTATAACAGAGAAGAAATTAACAGCAATTCCGACTCCTAGTTCGCTTTTGCCCCGTTTCTGTAATTTAACCCATAATTATAATTTATCTCTTGAAATTATCGCAGATTTTATGTAATATTCTTTATGTTTCAAGCAATTAAGTATACCACAAATTATAGAAGCTGTTGGAAACAATCTTAGAATACTAACCTTTGGGGTTTGTCGTACCTACTTGAAATGGGTATTTTAAACAACTAGTAATATACTATATATTCATGGTGACACATAATATGGATATCAAGATTTAGTGAATTCTTAGGAAAATTATGCTCATCGAGCTGTCAAAATCTGTAACCTTCCTAGCATTTAAAGCTAGGTCCAACAATCTCACAGTTTTTTGAATTGTGAAATTAATTAAGATTATTAATGTAGGATTTATGATAAGAATTATTAATATAGAATTAATATTATCTATAATAAAGATGGCAATCGCAATATTATTGTGTTTAATCTTTATTTTTAGTGTGTGCTTTTTGGCGTCTATACCAAAAGGAGAAGTAGGGGAGGTTTTAAGATACAAAATAAATGATATACTCTCAACAAGAGCGGAAAAAGCTGAACAAAAGACCAAACAAATCAAGCAAATTATTACTACTTTAGAAAATACAAATAGCTTAATTCCTGCGTCAGGTTTATTTTCCGCTACAACAAAAACTTTTCAACTTACCCAATTAAATAAAATTTCTATATTTTCTCAGGATTACATGGGGGCTACTCTAAAAGTAAAAAACTTAACAAACAAAAAATGCAACTTAACTACTTCTATGTTTGAGAAGATATTTAAAAAATATGATTTAATTAAATTTACAGAAACTATTCTTGACCCATCAGAAGAGGCTTTAGTATATCTTGTTTTTAAAAAGGTGAGTTTTAGTTTCGATGCAGACGAAAATGTTGAGTATGTTAAGATTAATTTCTTACTAAGAGAAGATTTCAACTACATAACAAGAAAAACTGACCTGAAATATAGGGAATTTGCTGACCAGCTATTTCAGGAAAATAAGTGTTCTGAAACATATTCATCAACTGCTTTTTTCTCACCAAACATTTGTGATACACTTTATACAGAGTTACGAGAATATCGCTGTTTTAAGAAACTGTTAGTTGGCTTTGAGACTGATCTGCTTCAAGCTAATAACACTTTTTGCCAAGAATAATAGGGCGTGTCCATAATTACCAACATACTTTTGTTTAAAAAAGATGTTGGTAATAGTAACCATTTTTCAACTAACCTTAATATTGGTAATTTCCTCCTTTTTAATTAAGGTAGCTTGCTCAATAATATCAAAGTCGACTCCTGCTTGCAGTAATTTTTGTGCTATGTTTAATCTGTCATCCTTTTGTTCCTGTAAAAATATTTCTGTAATCTTTTCAAAGTTCTCAATCCTTATAGGACCAGTTTGTTTCTTTAATCTAATCCATACATAGAGCATTGACCGACTAATTTTAAAGGTCTCGCATGTAAATGCTATTTTTTTATGTTTTTCATAATGTTCTATAACTCTAGAACGTAAATCATAACTGTATGGTGACGGCATATTTCTATTATATAATTTTTTTATTATCTATTATTATAACTAATATCTAACTATATGTTAACTGCTATAACGCTAGGTTTGACTTGAGTTATATTTGTCTTTAATCTTAATATTGGTCTATTATACATAATATATCTTATCATTGATAAGCGATATAGATTGAATTATCTAGAAGATTTTAGTTTTTGGATTTCCTCAATAGTTCAACATCTAGTTGCTTATTAGATTTATAATTAAACTAATCATTAATTCTTTTTGCATTGGATCACTTTCTGCAATAAGCAAGGCAAGCGATGTCATGCTATTTGTTCCCATAGTGTTAAGCCCAATTTTTGCTTTACTCAAATAAAGCAAAAATAATAAACTACCTATTCTCTTATTACCGTCACTAAATGGATGATCCTTGATAATGAAATATAATAGATGTGCTGCCTTGGCTTGCGATGATTGATATAATTGCTCTCCGCCAAATGTTTGATCTATATTACCTAAAATAGCACTCACGGCATCATCCCTTTCAACTCCAAATAAATTGCCGGCTTCTGCTCCTTGTTGTTGTAATTCTTGTCTTAATACTAGTATTGCCTGTATTGATTCTTGGTAATTTAGTAAACCACTACTTGCCTCCTGCAAGTTCGTTGGCATATTTAAATTATCTTCGTCATACTTAATCAGCATATCCCATGTTTTACTATAGGCTTTAATTAGACTAACTAGCAAAACTTACGCTATGTTATGTCTTAGAAATGATTAGAACCCTGATTTTAAGCCGTTGAATCCTAGTAGAAGATTTTAAGAATATGCTACCACTAAGGCATTGGTTCTAAACATAGCGTAAGTTTTGTTAAATTATCTTACGCATAATTGCCACTAAACCTAATAATCTTTACTAATTTTTTATAAAAATACTTTACATATTAAAATACACTTTGTACTATACAAAGTATATGGTTTTGGAAATAAAGAAGCTTTCGAGCAAGTTAATAAAATCTCATTAAGCTATCAACCTTAGGATAGTGGTTAAAATAGAACATTCATTAGAACTGGGTTACATAATGTACCCAGTATTAATTTAACTAATAAATTATATGGAGTAATTATTTATGAAGAAAAAAGCAACCATTTTAGATGATAAAAAACAAGAAGAAGGTCAACAACTAAGTGTAGCATTGGATGTATTTGAGGAAGCTAGGAGTTTTATAACAGCAGGTATTGCAGATGTAGACAAAACAATTGAAGGGGAGAATACACTAGTTATCGGTAATACTAGAGGTGGGAAAAGTACGATAATTAATTATCTTTTATCTAATCCTTTGAAAGTTGCAAAACTTGACCCAAATGCTAAAGGCAAGGATGGTAAGGTATTAAAGATATTTGCTGTAGATCCAACAGCAGGACCTGAGATAGGAGCTACTGGTGGATCTATGACCACCGTTCCTAAAAAATGGTATAATTCGGATGGAGCATATAAAAAAACTATATGGGATTGTCCAGGGTTTGGCGATAATAGAGGACCTGCGGTAGATATATCTAACGCATACCTTTTGTCTAAGTTACTTAGTAATGCTAAAAATATAAAGATAGTTTTGGTGTCTGATATTAAAGATATTACCAACGATAATCCTGCAGGTTTTGTGGGACTAATAAAACAAGTAAATTATCTCTTCGGTGACTTAGATAAAATTAAGGATTGTAGCATATTGCTTGTCACTAAAGTAAAGAATTACGATGTTCATGACATAACTGTTGATATCAAAAAAATTGCTAAGAATGTACAAGACCCAGAACTAGATAAGGCATTTATTCAACATCTAGCCAATAATGAAAAAATAACTATTTTTACAAAAGCCAAGAAGGAAGGTCTGCTTGATAGCAAAGATGCTGAGATGATAGCAAAAGATATTAACCAAATTAACAGCGAACAACAATTAGCTGTGAAGGTAGGGATTTCTCCAGACACCAAGGTCTTTATCTATAAAAATAGCTCTTTATTTTCAAATTTTATTAAGGAGGATTTAGATATAATTTTAGCAAGAGTTAAAGCATTAGTAGATGTAGACAAAATAGAAAAATCGGAAGATGCACATAAAGCAATTGAACATTTAAAAGAAATATCCGCTGAATTTAATACAAATGATCATAATGAAAGTATGAAAGAATTTCTTGAAAGAATACATAATATACTAATCAGAGAGGGACAGACTGCTTTAGAGAATTCCGGATTAAATAGTAAATTAGATCTTCTTGCCTTTATAAAAAGTATTATCGATATAAGAACATTAGATATTGAGTGTTTTAAAAATGATTTAAAAAATACAGGCTGTGAATTAATTGAAAAAATTACAATGCGTAAGCTAATGTTAGAAAATCAGGAAAATAAAATAACTAAAGAACAGATGGAAAAACAAATAGCAGAAACGCAAACTATAGTAAAGATGACACAAGACAATTTACAAAAACAGAACGAGGAAATGCGGAAATTACAAGATAAGCATAATGAGGACATGGCAAAACTTGCTAAAGATAATGCAGCTTTGCTTAAGGCACAAAACGATGCCTTTCAAAATCAATTATATAAAGTTGTACAAGAACAAAACGAGCAGATGCGGAAAATACAAAACGAGTATAATGCACAAAGGGCTAAAGAAAGAGCTGAGGAAAAAGCGGAAATGGCTAGGAAAGAAGCTGAATATAGAGAGGAGGTGGCTAAACGAGAAGCTGATAATGCAGCCTATAAAAAGGAAATGGCTAGGAAAGAAGCTGAACATAAAGCGGAAGTGGCTAAACGAGAAGCTGATGCAGCTCGGCTTAAGACACAGAAAGATGCTGAATATAAAGCGGAAGTGGCTAAACGAGAAGCTGATATTGTAGCCTTTAAAAATGAAATGGCTAGAAAAGATGCCGAACATAAAGCGGAAATGGCTAGAAAAGATGCTTTGAAAAATCAAACAAAGGTTATTCATCACTATCATGATAGTGATGATGACAGTTTCTGTAATATTATGTATGCGACTAAGGAAGAATATGACAATCCGTTGCTTAACAAGCCTAGAGTTATTGAAGAATATATAAGTAAGTTTGGTAAGAAGTCTTTTGATGATTTACTAACTCTCACCTCTCAATTAGAGAAAACTGAGGTTAAAGAAGTACTGGAACAACAAAACCCTGTAGATTCCTTGGCTATGTTAATGGGGTTAGATAGCGAAGTCTATAATTAAGAGACTTCCCTTTAACCAGGGTGATTTAAAAGTCGCAACTAATGATAGAAAGCACTAAATTGCAGAAACGAATGATTGTCATCGCGAGCCACGAAGTGGCGTGGCGATCCAAATAAACAGCTGGCTAGTTTTATTTTTTGCCGCTGCAACTTTTGGATTGCCACGTCACAGCTTTGCTGCTCCTCGCAATGACGTTTATGCATTTTCTAAAATAAATTTCTCTATCATTAGTTGTGACTTTTAAACTGCCCTGCCCTTTAACTGCTTTGCTCAGATTTGAGTTAAGTAAAGAAAATAAATATAATAGAAACTGGAGAACTAACAATGTATAAAAACAACCAAGCCCATGCATTAAATGCTCAGGGGATAGCATTAGAGACTGAAGGATATAATGCTACTGACCCAACAACAAAAATAGCAAAATATGAGCTTGCAAGACTGCGATATAAGGAGGCTGAAGAGCTAACAACAAATGCTAGCAACAAGACCATATATAAAAAAAACCAAGCCCTAATGTTAAATAAACAAGGGATAGCATTAGAGACTGAAGGAGATAATGCTACTAATACAATAACAAAAATAGCAAAATATGAGCTTGCAAGACTGCGATATAAGGAGGCTGAAGAGCTAACAACAGATGCTAGCCATAAGACCATGTATAAAAACAACCAAGCCCATGCATTAAATGCTCAGGGGATAGCATTAGAGACTGAAGGATATAATGCTACTGACCCAACAACAAAAATAGCAAAATATGAGCTTGCAAGACTGCGATATAAGGAGGCTGAAGAGCTAACAACAGATGCTAGCCATAAGACCATGTATAAAAACAACCAAGCCCATGCATTAGATGCTCAGGGGATAGCATTAGATACTGAAGGTAATAATTCTACTAATACAATAACAAAAGTAGCAAAATATGAGGCTGCAAGATTGCGATTTAAAGAGGCTGAAGAGCTAACAACAAATGCTAGCAATAAGACCATATATAAAAACAACCAAGCTTTACTATTAGATAGACAAGGGCAGCTATTAGTGGCAACTGATCCTTCAGGAGCTATAGCTAAATATAACGAGGCTTTATGTAAAGCTAATGACTGGTATACTATTGCTTCAATTAAAAACAACCAAGCTGCTGCATTAAATGCTCAGGGAAGGGCATTAGAGACTGAAGGAGATAATGCTACTAATACAATAACAAAAATAGCAAAATATGAGGCTGCAAGATTGCGATTTAAAGAGGCTGAAGAGCTAACATTAGATGCTAGCAATAAGAGCCTATATAAAGACAACCAAGCTCTAATGTTAAATAAACAAGGGCATCTATTAGTTGCGACTGATCCTGCTGGAGCTATAGCTAAATATAATGAGGCTCTGTGCAAAGCTAATAGGCAGGATACTATTGATTCAATTAAAAACAACCAAGCTGCTGCATTAAATGCTCAGGGAAGGGCATTAGATACTGAAGGTAATAATTCTACTAATACAATAACAAAAATAGCAAAATATGAGGCTGCAAGACTGCGATTTAAAGAGGCTGAAGAGCTAACAACAAAGACCATATATGAAAACAACCAAGCCCTAATGTTAAATAAACAAGGGCAGCTATTAGTTGCGACTGATCCTGCTGGAGCTATAGCTAAATATAACGAAGCTTTGTGCAAAGCTAATAGGCAGAATACTATTGATTCAATTAAAAACAACCAAGCTGCTGCATTAAATGCTCAAGGGCAAGCATTAGAGACTGAAGGAAATAATGCTACTGACCCAACAACAAGAATGGAAAAATACGAAGCAGCATACAATAAATATCAAGAAGCTTGGGATCAATGCTCTACTAATAGAGCTATAGATTTAGATGTTTATAACAACAACAAAGCTAACATATTGCACAGCATAGGATTAGAGTTTTATAATAAAGGTGATTATTTAAAGGCTGAAAACTATTTTAATCAAGCCTATTATGGGTGTACAGGCGGATTTAAGCACGAGCAAGTTTTCAAAGATATGAGTGATAAAGCGAAGGCTAACTACACTGCAGAACAACAACATAACGATATGCCTAGGGATAGTTTTATACAAGCCCAAGATTTAATAACAAAGGGAATGTCAAACGTAGAAAGTCTAGAGGAAAAGGAGAACACCATAATTATTGGGAATACTAGGGGAGGGAAAAGTACGGTAATTAATTATCTTCTATCTAATCCTTTAAAAGTTACAAAACTTGACCCGAATGCTAAAGGCAAGGATGGTAAGGTATTAAAGATATTTGCTGTAGACCCAACAGCAGGACCTGAGATAGGAGCTACTGGTGGATCTATGACCACAGTTCCTAAAAAATGGTATAATCCGGATGGAGCATATAAAAAAGCTATATGGGATTGTCCAGGGTTTGGTGATAATAGAGGACCTGCCGTAGAGATATCTAACGCATATCTTTTATCTAAGTTACTTAGCAATGCTAGAAATATAAAGATAGTTTTGGTTTCTGATATTGACGATATTACCAGCGATAATCCTGCAGGTTTTGTGAGACTAATAAAACAAGTAAATTATCTCTTTGGTGACTTAGATAAAATTAAGAATTGTAGTGTATTGCTTGTTACTAAAGTAAAGAATTACGATGTTAATGACATAGTGGCTGACATCACAAAAATTGCTAAAGATGTACAAGATCCAGAGCTAGATAAGGCATTTGTTCAACATCTAGCCGATAATAAACAAATAACTATTTTTGCAAAAGCTCGGGAGGAAGGTCTGCTTGATAGCAAAGATGCTGAGATGATAGCGAAAGATATTAACCAAATTGATAGCGAACGGCAATTGCCTGTAAAGGTAGGGATTTCTCCAGACACCAAGGTCTTTATCTATAAAAATAGCTCTGTACTTTTAGATGATATTATGGAATGCTTCAAAATATTGTCACTTAAACTCAGCTCATCAATTGATGTTACGCGAATAAAAACAACAGGTGAAGCGGAAACAGCTCGTATTCAATTAATAGAAATGGTAAAGAAACTTAATTTTAATGATTATGAAGTAAATATAAAGGATTTGATTAAAAGAATACCTAGTATATTTGAAGAACAAAAGCAATGGACCAATTATAAGAATCGTGTAACGGACAAGGAAATTGCAGTGTTGAGTGCTAAATTAGATCTAGTGTTTTTTATAAAAAGCATTAATAGTGGTTTAGAAACGTTGGAGATTGATGACTTTAGAACTGATTTAATAAGTGCAGGTCATAAGTTAAGTGAAGCAATTACGACGCATCTTCTAATATTGCAACAGCAGGAAAATAAAATAACTCAGGAACAGATGCAAGAACAAATAGCAAAAGTGCAAAAGCAAGCAGAAGAGACTCGAAAAAAGTTACAAGAAGAAAGCGAGCAAATGAGGAAATTACAAAATGACTATAACGCAGAAACGGCAAAACAAAAAGCTAGTAATGCAGAGTTGCTTAAGAAGCAAGTTATGTATGTGACTAGGGAAGAATATGACAATCCGTTGCTTAACAAGCCTAGAGTTATTGAAGAATATATAAGTAAGTTTGGCAAGAAGTCTTTTGATGATTTACTAACTTTAACCTCTAAATTAGAGAAAATTGAGGTTAAAGAAGTACTGGAACAACAAAACCCCATAGATTCCTTGGCTATGTTAATGGGATTAGATAGCGAAGTTTATAATGTAAATTAATGAGCAACATTATCATGCCAAGCTTATCTAGAGAAAGGTCATAGCGAACAAGCACAACACTAGACAACAAAGGAAGTAACATATGAATTACCAAATATTAGTTTGGGTCATTGGAGCATTTAGCCTAATTAACCCCAGTTGCCAATTAATTGGGTCTATCAGAAAGATTGTATAAGTATGATGTCAGAGTTAGTCCATCTTTGATCGACATTTGTCCATTTTTGGTCATCAGTACCACAAAGTATGGCAAATTGATTCAAGGCAACTGACCAATCTTTAATTGGCATTGTCCACTTCTTTTGAGCGTTTGTCAATGCCAAAAATAGTATACTTGCAGTAAAACTGCAAAACTCTATTAAATTTTAGATAAAGTTATGCAGTTTTGCTGCAAGTATACTATAATCCTAAGAGTACAGCGAGATCGTAGAATAAATATGATTATTTCTTGAAAATATGAAGAACAGCTGCAAAGATGAGACATCAGTAAATAATTGCTATAATTAAATCAAATTTCACTTATTACTAATTATTATAGTTAGGATTAAATTTCTTAAGCCTGATTATATATATTTTCTGCTGATTTTGTTTTTTTAGTGCTATGACTGGGATTGCAGTAAACGAGTGGTTAGAGGTCACCCACAAAAGTTTAACGTTTAAATCAAAAGTACTTATTATGCTAGTAGGTGCTATTTTATGTATGTCATCAATATATTTTTTTCTTGTTCTAGTAGTTTTAATGAAGTCAGAAACTATTTTGAAATATATTAAGACATTCGAACTCTAATAAGATAGCAGATAAAAGTTGGGTAAATTATTTTATGAAAAAAGGGGTTGGAGTTACACCATAACTTTTCTCGATTAAAAATATTTAATCTTTAATTCTTAAAAGCAGCTGGGATTTCCTGTAAAACTGAAATAATAGCAGCATCCTTATTGCATGATATTGTAGAGGATACAGCACTTACTATTAGTCAGATATGGTTTTCATTTGGCACAAAAATAGCAGAATTAGTTAACAAACTAACGAAGCTTGATGATATTACAATAAAAAAAATAAAAATTGAAGGAGAACATGCCTTGCAGAAATTACGTGAGTCAGAAGATATAGATGCATGGTATATCAAGCTTGCTGATAGGCTACATAATATGCAAACTCTTCATTACATTAAGTCAAAAGAAAAACAGAAAAGAATCGCTTTGGATACTTTAAAGAACTTTATCCCGTTGGCAAAACTAGCTCGAGTAGAATGGATAGAACAAGAATTATACACATTAGCTATCAAAACATTAGAGGAGAATTAATACATTTTTTTATTTTTTATTAATAGTTTAGTCAAATTGTCTCTTTGCCTCAAAATATCCACCATCCTTGAGAATGTCACCTTCTTTACTCCTGTTAATCGACGAAACTGTGCCGAGTAGAAATCATAGCTCTTACACTCCTTTAATTAACAAAATTTCATTGCTATGATAGCCCTCACACAACCGTGTGTACGGTTCTTAGGGGACAGAGGAAATGGCAACATTTTCTCTATTACCCGACGATGAGGGAGATGAGCAAAATAAAGATACAACACCGTGAACCAGCATAATCAAAATAATTTTACTCGAGGCTCACAAATCTTTGCTCATCAATTGAGAATGTTTGGACAAGGAAGTATAAATGCTGTTATGATCGGGTTAGCACTAACTATAGTAAATCAAATTGAATTAGGTGACAAAGAAGAAAGAAATTGCCTCAGATAATGTACCAGTTTCAGCTATTTTGCTTCGAATCCATCTCTTCATATTAGCCCAAAATTTCTCTATTGGATTTAAGTTTGGCGAATACGGTGGCAAAAAAATAACTTCACAACCAACTGATTCTATTAGCTCCTTTGTCTTTTGAGATTTATGAAAACTAACGTTATCCATCACTACAACCTGTCCTGATGTTAACTCTTTAATCAAGAATTTTTCAACCCAATTATTAAATAGTTCTGTATTACAAGTTTTATTAAAAACAAAAGGGGCTATTGACTTGTTATTTACTAAACCAGCTATTATATTGGTCCTTTGGTAATGTTTCCCACTCTTCTTGCCAATCAATAATTCTCCTATCTTACCCCAACCTCTATCTTGGCAAATTGTCATATCTATCCCACTTTCATCAAGATATACTATTTTATCTTTATCATATTTACTGATCTTTTCTAAATAATCAGATCGTTTTTCTGCACTTGCTTCCAAGTAGCTAAAGGTTTTTTTTTATAACTAAATCCTAACTTTTTTAATATATTAGCCGCTTGTGAACCTGTAATTCCAAAATTCTTACCAATGTCTTGCAACTTACTATTAGGGTTATTTGTTACGAAATGTTCTAATGCTTTTTTATCAACTTTACTTTTAATCCCTAGTCTCGCCTTTGCTAATACTGTTCCTTCTTTTTTTTTCCTTACGTTCCAACGGCTAATTGTATTCTTATGTATATCAAATATCTTAGCAGCAGATTTCTGACTATTACCTTTTTCTATATAATTTATTACTTTTTCTCTTAAATCTTGACTATATGGACTTGTTGACATTTTTTCCTTTATTTATACCACATCTTATCATCTAATTCAATTTGATTTACTATAGCAAGAAGAAAGGAGTAGTATTTAGCAAAATATATGCCCCGGAAAATGCTCCAAATTGGGTGTATGATCGAGAAGAGTTGTGGAATAGAGTGACTAGCAGAGAACAAAAAAAAGATGGACAGTTAGCTGAAATAATTAACAAGTATTTAGAATTCTATGGGCATTTAGGAAATGTATCACATTTGTCACAAACTAAGGGCGTAAAATTTGGAGCTAAATGAAGGATTGATAGAAAGCAATTATTGCAATATCATGATCAAGATATTATAGGAGCGGCTTTAGCTGTGTGATTGTATCTTAAGATAAGTCTTTAAAGAACTAGAATAAAAGCAAGGAGTGATACCGATCGTGTGATAGGTTAAAAGAAACCTAGTGAATCTGAGGTATCTCCTTGCAGGCGAACTTAAGTAAAATACGAACGGTAGCGTGATCGGAAAAGATCAAATTTACAATCAAGTAAAAAATACTTAAGTTTATTATTTGTTTAAATGCCATGTTAAAAAATAATAAAGAATTTACTCTTGACTTTTAAGACGGTAGATTTATAGACTGTAATGGATGCTAAGATTAAGTTGCGTTTGAGTTGGATTAAGTAGTTAGAGCATGCAGGAAAGGTATGCGAACATTATGGTATTTCACGCTTTACATTACGCAAGTGGTACAAACGCTATGAAGTATTAGGTAAAAATGGTTTGTGTGATATTAGTAGTAAGCCCAAAAACTTTCCTTTTCAAAAAAGAAGTGAAGTTGATGAAAATCTTATACTTAAGTTAAGGAAAGAAAGGAATCTAGGATCACGACGCATTCATAGTGAATTAAAGCGTTTATATGGTATCTCATTCCGTTGAATTTAAAACGTCATTAATCGGCGTACTGCTACAAATACTGTAACTTTTTTGGAACAGGTTATAGAACGTATGCCTTTTCCTATACAACGTTTGCAAACTGATATAGGTATGGAAGAAATCCAAGAAGCTTTAAGAATTGGCAAAACCAAAGCTTCTATCTGTAGAAACTTTGGCATTAAACGTTCTACTTTGTATGATACTTTAAATCGCCTAACCACAAATAATTAAGATACGAATGCTAACGTGTACCGGCATGAAAATTAATGTAAATGTTACTGATAGTAAATATTATAATGCTTGAAGTTAAACTGATAATGTTATAAAATGATTGTAAGTTTTAAATGTAAACATACTGAGAAATTACATAATAGAGAACTAGTTAAACGTTTTGAGGCTTTTGGCGAGCAGGCACGCAAAAAATTATATATGTTGCATACAACCGTTAATTTAGAAGATTTACGTGTTCCGCCTTCAAATCGTCTAGAAGCTCTTAAAGGTGTACGTAAAACCCAATATAGTATTCGTATCAATAAGCAATGGCGTGTGTGTTTTGTTTGGTATGACGGGAATGCTTACGATGTAGAAATTGTTGATTATCACTAATTTATTAAGAGGTATTAGCTATGACAAAGAAATTATCCCTTATTTCACCTGGTCAAATTCTTCTTGAAGAATTTATAGAGCCTATGGGAATAAGTCAAAGCCAACTAGCTCGTGATATTGGTGTACCTGTTACCCGTATACATAATATAATTAAACACCATCGTTCTATCACAGCTGATACTGCTCTAAGGCTTGGGAAATACTTTAATGTGAATCCTCGCTGGTGGATGAACATGCAGAATCAATACGATTTGGAATTTGCCGAAGATAACGGTTGGAAGACCACAGAACAAAAAATACGTACTTTATCTGTAGCAAGTTAAACATTCATTCTAAAAATCTAATCATAGAGCAAGTTGTGATTAGGTCAATTTGCTTTTATATGTCTGACAATACTAAGATTTACCAATTTAAAGTATATCTTAAAGATATAAGTCCAATGATTTGATGTAGATTTCTAATTCAAATTTAGCTTTGCCTCTGCTTTTGAATGGTCTTGAATAGACTTATTGGTGTTAAGATACATGCAAGTACAACATATGTAATTAGGATTTAAAAACTAAATAAAATTAAATTTTTCTTATGAAACAATATCATTACTTAGTGATTATTATATTATTTATATTTAGTGGTTGTACACAAAAAAAAAGATGACCTCACTATGTGACTCAGGTTGCCAAAAAATATATATAATATCACCAACACAATTAAGGTTTAATAAAAAGCACCAAATTCAGGTGGTAGTAATTATTGATGTATTTCGTGCTTTTACTACAGCGGCTTATGTCCTAGACCGTAATCCAACAATATATATGCTGGCAAAAGAAAGTACTATCATTTCTCGTTTGGCAACAAATTTTAATAACCCTTTATTAATTGGGAAATCAGAAAAAGGAGTAGATCTCATTTATGATATTCCAAATTCTCCAACAAGAGTTAGAGCTGTTACTATAGCTGGTAGAAGTGTATTACATAGGACAGAAGCAGGGGCTTGGGGAGTTCTTCTTGCTAAGGAAGCAGATATAATACTTGCCGCAGGTTTTGTTAATGCAGGTGCAACTGCCGAATATATTAAAACACTATCAAATGCAAAAGTTATAATAATTCCTATGGGACATGAGGGTACAACTCCTTCCCTAGAAGATAATGTTTGTGCTGAATATATTAAAGATCTCATTAATGGAAAAAAGACAAATTTGACTAAATTTTTGTCTATACTTCGAGAAAGTTCAGGCAAATACTTTTTTTCTCAAGACCAGTGGCAATATCCTAAAGAAGATTTTTTTCGGTGTCTTAAAATAGACCACTTCAATTTTATAATCAAGGCAACTATTATGGATAATTATGCAGTCCTAACTCGTGGTTAATTAACGTTCTTAAAGGTGAGGTTTCCGGTACTATTCCTAATAGTTCAATAATTAGATTTCTAATCCCATAACCTTGCCACTTAAGCTTATTAAGGGTAGATTTAGTCATATTTTTCCATTCTTCCCGACTTACTGATTGTTTAATATCATACATGTAAGCAAAATAGGGAGTATTTATAGCAAAATGCATAGGGTGAATAGTAATAACTTTTGTTGCTTGATTCAAAACAATATTCCGCAACCTTTCATCCAGTTGCATTGGGTGATTACGCCACAAATATCCACCATCTTCCAAAGAAATAGGGACTTCAAGAAAACCAAACCGATCTTTAAAAGGAGTAATTATTTCTAGATCCGTACATACATTTGATGATATTAACATACCTGCCTCAAACATAGCTTGCTTAGATAAATTACATGTGGCAAACCGATGACAACGGAAAGCTGCCAAATTATGAGGCAAATCCATAACGTGCTTTACTACCTCTGAAATTGTAGTACCATGTGATGAATTTGTACCAAAATACGGATGGAGTCCTATTTCAATTTTATTTATAGCGGCTTCTACTATAGATGAATTATGGGTACTAAAAATAGTAGGAGTAATCTTTTTATCTTCTAAAAAAGCTAAGATTCCTTCTATAGCAGGTTCACATGCCCAATCAAGGTCAACAGTTACTATAACACTCATAAGCACATCTCATGAAATTTACGAAAACGTTCTTCGTTAATATCATGCTTTGCAAATAATTCTGACATTGAACCATAAGAACGCAAGTCTTCGGTACGTTTACTAGTTGACCATGTATCATCATCTCTCATATATTGTGCATTACCATAAGACAAGATATTAAATAATGAAGCATCCATTTCTTTATTATCCTTAAAATGCAAACTTATTCTTCTTCCTGATAAGGCTTCCATACTACTATCCTTAAACTGTTCATACATTTTAGTTGAGATTGCATGGGCATTATCTTTTTCAGGGTTGTCGTATGACATATATTGATAAAATTTCCAGCATGATAAGTTACCACCTACACTTTTTAGAGAATTAAGAATATCTTTAACTTGACTCGGTAATGTTAAATAATTTTTAGTACTAATAACACTGTGAAACTTTAATTCAATACCAGCCTTTGAAATTAAGCTACATTTATTCATAATATTTTTATAATACTCCTTATATCCACCAAAATTTCTACCAATTTCTGTCAAAAAACTATCTTCAGTACTATCAATCGTAACAGCAACAATATCGACTACTCCCTGCATTTCATTAACAACATTTTCATCTAAGTAAGTACCATTGGTATAAAGCTCTATAGTTAAGTTTTTAGCTGGATCTTCTGAGCGAAATTTTCGAATATGACGAAGTAACTCAATGAACTCTTTTGGTGGATGTTTACCAAAAATAATTACTTCTCCACCTGATAATGTAAGACGGCGAAAGTTAAGTTTGTGATACAAATGGCTCACTAATTCTTTCTTGGCTTCTAGATTAAGTTCTGCCTTGAGCTGATGCGGTGCATCTTCAAGTACACAATAACTGCATCTTAAATTACAACGATTTGTTATCATCCAATAGCCTTTGTAATATGAATCACTCATACATTCCTCCGTTTTTATTAAGTTACTAATTTTTTTGATACCTTATAATAGAGTTCTTGTGTAATTAAACGATCGTTTAATTACACAAGAACTCTATTAATAGTTTTAACAAACTTTCCACCAAAGTAAGTTAAAAATTCTTTATCGTATTCACTATCTCCAAATGCTTCAACTGTTCCAGACCAACTAATATGATTTAAAAGTCTATGAATTGCACGTAATTTTGAGGACTGCCAATTAGCTACAAAAGCTATTTCTTGATAAATTTCAACATGCAAATCAAAAATATCTAGTAATAAACTTATTGGCATAGACATTTGCACAACTTGTTTTGACACAGTTATCTTCCTTGCTTCTGGAACTAAGGATTGTAACTTTTTAATATCTTTCAAATCAATTGGGGTAATAAATAGTATATTACCTTCACCGTCAGCAATTACAGCACCGCTATAGGCTATAATCCAATCTACTTTTAGATTGTTCTGTCTAATCTCTTTAAGCAAATCATTAAGTGAACGTGCACTACATATAATTTTTGTTGAAAATTGCTGGAATTTTGACATGCATTTTTTTGTTCTTTCATAATCATTTTTATGAAAAAGTGTACCGTCAAAATCACTTATAGCTACAGCTTTTTTATTATGAATTTTTGCTACAAGTAACCTCTCAAGTATTTTTTCACTATAAAGTTTACCAATTTCAAGCGACATTTCTGATAGTTTAGGTAGATTATTAAGCACTTCTTCAATAGCATCTAGTGCTTCATTATTATTACTTACGAACTTAGCATAAGGTAAATCTGATAAGAATTCAGCGGCAGCATTATTTTGTATTCTTGCTATATTCGGTATACCAGAAGCAAGAGTTTCAAAGATTGAGCGACCAAAGGTTTCACAAGTTGAGGTAGAGATATGAATGTGTGAATCTTCAATAGCCGATGCAAGTTTAGCTGGAGGTATATAGCCGGTTAATTCTATAATGTTATCAAGTCCCAATTTTTTAATTTTATTCTTAACCGCATTATAATATTCCTGATTTTGAACTGGTCCAATGATACGGAGTGTTGCCTCAGAGAATCTGTTTTTCACTTTAGCAAATAAATCTATTAATCCAAGAGTATTTTTTTGAGGCTTGATGCTACCTAAACTACAAAATACCGGTAGTTTATTAAAAAAACGAATTTTAGGTATAAGTAAACTTGTATCTACACCTCTTGGAACTACTTGAATCTTTCGTTTCGAAACTGCATAAAATTCTATTAATTGCTTTTTTTCCAAGTAACTTGGTGTTAAGACATTTTGAGTATTAGCTAGAGTCAAAAACTCCATTTCTGTATATTTGGATGGCACGTTTTCGCTAGATGCTTGGTAAGAAGGCGTCAAAAACATAGGGAAAGTCCATGTTTTTATCTCTTCCCGTAATTTAATATCAATAAACCCAAATTGCATTGATATATGGATAAAAATTATATGAGTAAATTGCTGTTCAACAGATTTTACTTTTTTTGCAATAAACTCAGCATTAGCAAGCCTTTTTTCAAACCGATTATCCAAATTCACAGGATAATCAAAACTCCAAGTTGCTGACGAATTGGTTTGTCCACCAAATTGCATTATGCTTAAGCAGTTTTTAAAACCTCTTTTTAGGGTATCTACCAACCTAGCTCCACCATCACGTTGAGTTTTATCAGGACTAAATTTTTCTGTAACTAATAATATTTTCATGTTTAGATACACCTTTACTTTTAGGATTTGGTAACAAAAGATTTACTTTATTCTGTATGTAAATACTTACAAAAATCATTGATTAAACAAAATATGTTGGTAAAAGAAATTTTTATATCTAAACCCTTATCGGGTTAGATATATCCTTAAATAATTCTTCATAACCTTTAAAAATTTTTAACCAACAAAATTTATCGTCCAAAGGCTTTCTAACTTGAGGATATTTTAAAATCTGTTCAACCTGATTAACTATTTGTTGAAAATCATTGAAGTTAACCAGTAATCCACGATCGGCTGTAATAACCTCTGGCAAAGCACCACTGTTACCAGCTATTATAAAAGTTCCTGCTGTTAAAGCCTCTAAAATAGAACGTCCCATTCCTTCTGAATGAATATATGAACCACCGGGAACTTCTGTTACTTTATCACAACTTAATTGCATGTAAATATCTGCATTGATAATCTCTTCACATATTTTTTCATTTTCGAGTACTCCAAGAAATTCTACAACTGAACTCAGATCATTCTTATCTACTAGTCCTTTTATTTGTTCAAGTAAAGGACCTTCCCCGGCTAACCTCAACTTAAAGCTATAGCCTCTTAACACTAACTCATGAACCAAAGATATCATTAAAGAATGATTTTTATATGGAACAAAACGAGCGGCACAGAAGATAGTAAAAGGTTTATTATCTAAAATCCTAGCTGCCTTTAATGCAGATATATTTACTCCACCTACAAAACGTTTAAAAGGACATTTTATACCAATTTTACTTAAACGATTTTCCGTGTAAGTAGAATTGGTTATTAATAAATCTACAGTATCATTTAAAATATCAACCCAATATGATCGCCGCATAATATATTCTGACATTTTTCCACTAATCAAAGAAGCTTTCAAAATTTCATTACCACCTGTACGGTATATAAATTTAGTTTTTGGGAATATATTACGAAGTTGTTTAAGATCTTCTATCCATCGCCCACTATTAAAAAATATAATAACTGGATTAAATACATTATCTAATTTATTTAAATTTATTGGTTTAGTTTCTTTGTTTAATATAATACAATCTTGCCCTTCAGCATTTTTTGTAATTATACTCAAAATAGGAAACCTAGAATGAGTAGTGAAATATTCTGTAAAATATTTGGCATGCATTTCCATGCCACCGATTAATGGAGGAAGACGATCAGCAAAAAATAGAATACCTAACTTTTGCATATAGTTTCTTTTTTAAATTCTTGTTCCAAGATATTAACTATCTTCTCTGCTGCGTAACCATCCCCATAAGGAAAATGCACTCTTGACATTGCAGCCAGCAAATTTGGATTTTTTAATAAATTATTGCAATTCTTTATAATATTAACTGATTTTGTTCCTACTAATATACCTGTATTAGCTTCAATTACTTCTAATCTTTCAGTTGTATCTCTAATAATGAGTACAGGCTTTCCAATAAATGTTACTTCTTCTTGTATCCCTCCAGAATCAGTTATTACAAAAAGACATTCTTTTAGCAATTTAATAAATAGAATATGATCTATTGGTGAAACTAAATCAATATTATCTATATCTGATAATAACTTCTTCACAGCCTTACTTATAGAAGGATTAGGATGTAAACAAAATATTATTTTTATATCTAAAAACCGTTTAGAAATATTATGTAAAGCTTTACAAACTTCCTTTAGCACTTCACCATGATTTTCTCTTCTATGAATTGTGACTAAGATAAATTTTGATTTATAATCTGTTTCCAATCTATATAATTTGTTATTAACAAGTCTTACTGCATCTATGGATGTATTACCTACTACCCAAATTTTATCAACTTGTACCCCTTCTTTGATAAGATTGATTTTTGCTTGATTGGTTGGCGTAAAAAAATAAGTACTAAGTTTATCTATAAAACATCTATGTACTTCCTCAGGCCATGGTGAATATATATTACCTGTCCTCAAACCTGCTTCAATATGTGCTAATGGTATACGCAAATAGAAACTAGCAAGGGCTGCTACAAAAGCTGTTGTAGTATCTCCTTGAACAATAATTAAATTTGGTCTTGATTTTTCTAATATATTACTAAATTGTGATAACATATGCACTGCACTTTGGCAAAGAGAACCATTACTTTCTATAGGTTCAAATTGATAACTGACTTTAATGTTCATATCTAAAAGCAAAGAATCAAGTAAAGATGTATGTTGTCCGGTTATACATATCTCATTCTTAAAATACTTATTATCCTTAAAAGCTGTAATAACAGGGGCAAGTTTTATCGCCTCAGGTCGTGTCCCTATTACTGTCATTACTGTTTTCATTTTATAAATACTCCGGTAAAATCAAGAAAAATTTTTTCATGAAACAAATGGTTAGATATATCCAAAAATTCATTGTGAGCAACTAACACAACCACCATATCTGCTTTTATTAGTAAATAATTTATTGATTTTATATTTTTAACATATGGATCAAAATCAATAACATCAAATTCTTGTTTAAGAGTCTCAGTTATTATGATAGCCGGTGATTGTCTAGTGTCAGGTACATTAGGTTTATAAGTTAGACCTAAACAAGCTATGGTTCTAACATTATTTTCTTTTGCTACTTTATTTATTTTCTGAATTACCCAATTAGTTTTATTGATATTAACTTCCCTTGCTTTTAGTGTTAACTGGGCAAATCTAGGTGCTGCATTTGCTAAAAAGTACGGGTCTATAGCTATACAATGACCACCCACACCTGGACTTGGTTGTAAAATATTTACACGAGGATGCTTGTTCGCTAACCAAATCAATTCATTTATGTTTATATTAATATGATCAGCAATCATAGATAACTCATTAGCATAAGCAATGTTAATATCACGATAGGTATTTTCTGCAAGCTTAACTGCTTCTGCTGTTTTTGAATCAGTAACTTCTATCCCACCATGAATAAATGATCTATAAAAATCAGATGCTCGTATCCCAGATTGTCTGTCTATTCCCCCTATAACCCTATCATTATGTATTAATTCATTAAGAATATTACTAGGTAATATTCTTTCTGGACAATAAGCTACACATATATTAGCACAAACAGCTCGAAGTTGTTTAGCCATTATCTCGGTTGTTCCTATCGGGCATGTTGATTCAATAAGAACCAAATTATCAGTTCTAAGATAAGGTGTAATAGATTCAATTGCTGCATTTACATAAGAGATATCTGGTTTGTTTTCTAAATTTAAAGGAGTTTGTACAGTAATTATATAAATATCGGAATGTTCAATCTTTGTAGATATTTTGATATTCCCATCATGCATTCCTTTTATAAATAAATCTTTTACTTCTGCTTCAAAAGTAATATGATTAGTTGTATTTATTCTCAATATTACCTTTTCATCAATATCTACCCCGAGAACTGAATAGCCTGAATTTGCTAAAACACAAGCAATAGGAAAACCTATATATCCTAACCCTATAATACAAACTTTTTTATCCATTTTACTCATAATTTTGGCTTAAACTGTCATTTGCAAAATTATTTTACACTATTTATGCAACATTAAATTGCACTTATTAAACTCTCTAGGTTCTATGAACAAAATGTGTGATAGTATTCGTTTTCCAAAGACATAAGGACTACCAAGAATGAGTACTGGTATAAGATACTTTTCTTTTTGAAAACTTTATATTACACCGTCAAGTTAAATGATAAGTAATTTATATTAAGACTAATTAATAATTTTACTAGTGATAATAAGAAAAATAATATAGAAAATTGTAAGAATAAGTTTTTAGTTGTAACAATATCACGCTACAAGTATAAATAATCTGATAGAAAGGAGAGAAATTAAAAAGAAATCAGAATTGACAAGAGAGAAGAAAAAAGAACCATTCAGTCAATCCCGGAAACATTCCAAATATAAAATTATCAACTGGTCAGAATATAATTACTTTTTACGCAATAGAGGTCGTATAGATTTTATGATGGCCAGCAATTTAGCTGAAGGTTGGTATGATGATCAGGACAAGAAGAGAAAGCGTGGAAGACCTAGACGTTATAGTGATACAGCGATATTGAGATGTTTAGAAATTAGATGTTTATTTGGGCTTAAGTTACGGCAAACTCAGGGTCTATCAGAAAGATTGTGTAAGTATGATGTCAGAGTTAGTCCATCTTTGATCGACATTTGCCCATTTTTGGTCAGTTGTGTGATTTATAGACCTTGTTACAACAGAAATGTAAGATAAAATAGTATCTAATTATTAAAAAACTTGATTACTACAACTTGTTATAATAGGAATTAAGTTAGGGACTTACAAGGTCATTTGTAATGGATGCTAAGATTAAGTTGCGTTTGAGTTGGATTAAGTTATATAAACAGTTAGAGCATGCAGGAAAGGTATGCGAACATTATGGTATTTCACGCTTTACATTACGCAAGTGGTATAAACGCTATGAAGTATTAGGTAAAAATGGTTTGTGTGATATTAGTAGTAAGCCCAAAAATTTTCCTTTTCAAAAAAGAAGTGAAGTTGATGAAAATCTTATACTTAAGTTAAGGAAAGAAAGGAATCTAGGATCACGACGCATTCATAGTGAATTAAAGCGTTTATATGGTATCTCATTTTCTACAGCTACTATACATAAAGTGCTTAAAAAACATAATATAGCTCCGTTGAATTTAAAACGTCATTATCGTAAACAGATTAAACGTTATAGTTCTAAGATTCTAGGAGAAAGGGTGCAAATGGACGTTTGTAAAATCGCTAATAATTTATACCAATATACTGCCATAGACGATTGCACTAGGTATAAGGTATTGGCTTTATATAATCGGCGTACTGCTACAAATACTGTAACTTTTTTGGAGCAGGTTATAGAACGTATGCCTTTTCCTATACAACGTCTACAAACTGATAGAGGTCAGGAATTTTTTGCTTATGTGGTACAAGAATATTTGCAGAAGAAGAAGGTCAGGTTTCGCCCTATCAAACCATTATCTCCTCACTTGAATGGTAAGGTAGAAAGATCACAAAGAACAGATTTAGACGAATTTTATAGTAGCACTGATCCTAAGGAACAAGAGCTTCAGAGTAAGCTTATGATTTGGGAAGAGTATTATAATAAGCATCGATCGCATAGTTCTCTGCATGGTAGAACTCCATGGGAGAAATATAAAGAACTCGGACATACTATTCCTTCTATAGAAGAAGTACATAAAAGTTATGATTCTTCAAAAGAAACTTTTGCTATACAGAATTACAAGTATGACCAAAAATTTAAATCTGCTATTAAACAAAAAAATATATTACGTACTAAAAGATAAGTCGTAATTTTATCTTACATTTCTGTTGTAACAAGGTCTATAAATCACACATATAATAATTCATAACAACAAAACTACTATATCCCAATACCCTCAAACTTATAGGTCATCGCGTTTATAGACTTACTTTGTCTATTTAAGGGGCTTAAATTATCTCTTTATTAATCCTTTCCAAGCAAATTTTTTCCGTCACTGTTTTTAATTTTTTAACTCTATCAATAAGGTAAAGTAGCTGTTCTTTAGTTATCTTATAATCTTTGTTATAGCGAGCTTCAATATAAGCCTGTTCAAGTAATCTAAAACATTGCCTTTGTTCAATGCTGGAATGAGGAAATATTTGCCATAATTCTTCGTTGTAATTTCCGGCTATACTACCTAATTTTCTGATGTCGTGTAACTTTGGCTTATAGTCAGAAAAAACTAACAGGATAGCATTATAAAAACTTTCGGTAGCTTGGTGAAGGTAAAAAGTAGATAAAGCATAATTTCCCCTTCTCAATGGATAGTTACAATCTATAAAAAATTCTTTCCCACTTGTAAACCAATACTCATAATCTTTTTTAGCTATTTGTCTTCTTTCTTGCTATGGTAAGTTTTTAGCTTCCGCCAGCTGAAACTCACCGCTATCATATAAAAGAATTCCTTCTTTTTTTATATCAGAAAAGAAATAATGTCCCTTCTCTAACTGACTATTTACCGTCTTGATTGATTCTAGCACTAAAGTTACCCATAACTCAAAAGGACTTCTTAATGATTTTTTTTCTAACCTTTTCTCTATTTTATCTTCTATTGCTAACCCAGCAAGACCGGCATGTTCGCCTTTCTTCATGATTAACATAATATCGAGATCACTTTGATAGCTATAGGTAATGTGACCTTTTTTATACTCATCTTGTACTCAATCTCCTCTAGCGTAAGAGCCAAATAAAATAATCATCGCAATCTTGTGCTTTGATACAGCGAGAATTTCTTTGACGATATTATCAAGTCTTTCTTGAATTATCAGGGAGCGTTCAGGTAAAACAGTTTTCATATATTTGTAATGTAGCTATCTATAATGTAGATTACTACAATCGGCATAGATATTGCAAAAAGAATTTTGCAAATTCACCTATTATACAAGAAATCTTTTCTATAATATTTAAGATTTCATTTAAGTACCGTGATATTGTTGCAAGCAAAACATGATATTTCTTGGTGCAATAGATACCTTTTTAATTGCATCAATATTAGACCTCTTTTGAAACTGGTTAACGTAGTTCAAAATATATAAATACTAGAGATCATGAACCGTTTTATCATACCAATAACGTTTTCATTCACAACTCTTCTTCCTGCTAACCTACGATTATTCTTTTTATCATTTGTAGTTAAAGGATTTTTCTTGCTTTTTTTCTTTGGTAATTCAGAATTATTGTGAATTTTTTGTATACCTTGATATCCTGTATCAGTAATCGCTTTAACCTTAGGATGGATAAGAATTTTGGATTCCTTAAATAATCTAAAGTTATGTTTCTTACCGTTAGAAAAATTTGTACATATTACTTGTAGGACTCTCAGTAGCATCAATCAAGACTACTTCATAATTCATATCACTCTTCATTAGACTTCTTTCGAAACTCTACTTCTGCTGGTGATTTGGACAATGATGCGGTACTCGAATCCGTAACGGGACTGTTGCGAGAAAAGGATAAGAGAGGTATAATAAACAAAAAACAAAGTAGGTTTAGTAATGTCATTAAGTCAAGTAACGCTGGTGAGTTTAGAAGAATTAGTAAGTGAGGAACATCAATATAGGAAATTCAAAGAGTTATTTAATTTTAATAAAATTCAAGCTGAATTAACATCTGTCGAAGCAGCAAGCAATTATAAAGGTTATGGGGTTGAAAGATTATTTAAGTGTTTACTACTGCAGTTTATGGAAGACTTAAGTGACCGGGAGCTTGAGAGATATTTAAGTGATAGTAATGCAGCTAAGTGGTTTTGCGAATTTGATCTTAGAGAAGCTACCCCTGATCACAGTGTTTTTAGTAAGCTAAGGAAGAAGATAGGTACAAGTAAGCTCTCCGAGATATTTAGTATTTTCAGAGAACAGCTAAGATCAAAAGGCTATATGAGTGAAGTTTTTACTTTTGTGGATGCATCGCACTTAATCTCCAAAGCTAATCTTTGGGAAGAGAGAGATAAAGCTAGAAGAAAGAGATACGAGAAACTTAATAACGAAGTTTTACCTAAGATTGCTCATGATAAGCAAGCAAGACTTGGCTGTAAAGGTGGTAATAAGTTTTGGTATGGCTATAAAAAGCATGTTAGCGTTGATATGCAATCTAGCTTAATAAATAAGGTTGCTATCAGCCAAGCTAAGAAGAAGAATAACATGAAGGATAAGAACTTTGATTTAGACAAATACTATACTAGGTTGAGAGTACCTTATGAAAGAGTTTTCTCGCAGGATAATAAACGTGTACGCTATCTTGGCATAGCCAAGAATCAATTTGCAGCTTTTATGAATGCAATTTGCTTCAATTTAAAAAGATTGTGTATATTAACCAACTGAACTAAGGGAGTATTTTACCTTTCTCCTCAAAAAAATAGAAATCATATGTTTTGATGAAAAAGATAGCGGCAGACCTATAAGCGTGGGTGCTGCTAAAACCTATAAGACAAACTTTATGACAGACTCTATTATCTTGCGATAATATCCTTAAGATACACTCGTTACCTAAGTTAGTAAGTTCATTATCTGTCTTTAACACCACCTCTACACTAGATAATTTTAGGTATTTTATTATATACTCTAATATTTCATTCTCTTCATAATCAATTACACATGATTTCTTTACTCGACTGAATAAGTGTGATAATTTTTTTATTTGTTCTTCGAAAGCACTAGTAATAATTAAGTCAAGATAACGTTGTTTAATTAATAGTAATTCATTTGAATTTTCTATAAAATCTTTAATCCTCTCTTGAGAATTTAATGATGTCTTTAATAGAATGTTTTGTATATGTCCTTCAACTGTTCTTGGGGAAATATCTAATATAACAGCAATTTTTTTTGTGCCTCTAATATTGATAATACATGATATTACATCTATCTCTCTCGAAGTAAATGGAATATCATTTATTGATTTTATATTTTGGAAATATATCATAGGTTTTTCTCCTCTATACTACCCCCGTTTTGTATGTGTTTTAGTAGGTTACCTCTAATTGATTCTTATATTTTCTTGTATAGCAATTATCTTTTAACTGTTGTCGTTGTTGTAGGGGACTCGGGATAGTCCAAATCTCCCTACTCTCTTGATCCAAAACTTGAATTATAGGAACTCGCTAATTGACCTGCTCTTGAGATCACATTAAATGGTAATAGTGAGGTGTGATTATCGCTCACAATCTTCTAAGAGAAGTAATAATAAAAAAAGTCTTCTTTATATGTCTTAGAAACATACACTATAAAGAGATCACCACTAGTGACTATTCTTTGGCATTTTATCTTTGTTCCATATTCTCTATCACTTGCGACATAAATTGGATGAAACAAGGTTAAAGTATTATTACTAACATCTTTCTCTGACTTTATCCTAGACAACCAAGTTCTATCAATAAATTAAGTTTTTAGCTCTATCCTCACTTTGTACTCCAATAAATTTTTATCTAAATCTTGAGTATTTATTATTGTTTTCTAATTTTTATTTTCTATCTTGAGTTTAGTGCATAAAAGAGTTAAAAGGGAAATTATATTTTCCTTTAGTAAGAATATATTATAAACAAAATGTTTAATTATTTGTTTAAATGCTATTAACGCGAATTGCCAATTAATTATACTGGCAAAAGTTATATTTAAAGTTGATCCATGTAAGGTTCGATACTGAAACATTTTTAATACAAACATATTTCTAAAAAATATAGTTTTTATTGAGTGTTTTATATGTTACAAATTAACCTCAAACGTTCATAAAACCTAGCTCCGCTCTTATAAATTAATTGGCAACTCGCATTATTAGATAAGGGAAAAAGTAATAAAAGATTCTTTTGTGGAGTTTCCCCTTACCTAGGGGATTATAGCCAAACATTGTCCTGTTTATTTTTTACTATATTGTAAACTAACAATTAATTATGAAATTTATGATGTCTCAACTTCTTTAGTAAGCAAATATCTTATCAATGCATTAACCACGTATTGCTGCTCTGAGCTACAAATTCTTAACATTTTGTTTGGTATTTCCAAGAAACAGCTAGCTAACATATTGATTTCCAAGCATTTTTTACTTTTTTTCTTCCATTATGAACTTGATAGCACTACATCAAGTGTTAGCTCTAAAATAAATTAGTTAATGCCTTATACTACTATAAATTAAGCCACTCATTAGTATTATATTATTTAATTCATAGTTTAAGTAATGACAACGCAATAAATTTTTTAATTGCGACACTATTGTGAAGTTATACTATCGTCTACCAACTCTTGAAATCATAGTAGTATACGCCTATGTTGTGTATCCATTTTTCATATTTATAAAAAAATTATCAATGTAGCAATTGATAAAAATAACAATATAACTATATGTATAGGATCATTACAATTAGTAATAGAATTATATATGATTCATGGATTACAGATAACATACCCTCTGTTAATTACTATAATAATAGCTCTTGTAGCAAAATTATTAACGTACAAAAAAGATTTGCGTGAGGAGAAAGAGAGGTTTTGGCAATTTTTCCTTCATATCAAAAGCCTTAATTCATTAATTGTTAGTAATTTACAAGCCCATCATTTCAATCCACCACTGACGTTAATCGAGGAAGTTATAGATTATTTCAAATTAGAAGATATTCTACTTGTAAGACATAGTGATTTGCAACAAAATTGCATAACCACTGTAGGCAGGGGGTTACCATTAGAGAAGTTACAAGAAATTATGTCAGCTTATTATGAGAAGCAAGGTACTATGAAATTAGAGCATGTCCCTGTCATTTTAGACTTTTTTCATCAAAATTATGGAGAGTGCCTGTTATATATATTCCCTCCACAAGAAATTGAACAAGAAAGTATTATATGTATTCAGCGACGAGCTAACTTCATTACAAATAATACAGCTCTTGAGCTAGGTACTATCCTTAATTACTTGAAACTTTTCTTAAGAAATTAGAATACCTATAACTCAGCTTATCTTTCAGCCAATATAGGGTGTTGGTAAACAAGTTTAAGATATTAGTATATTCATCCTTGCTTAGTAATATTTTCGGTCGGGCTTTTAATTGAATTTGAGTATTTTGCTCTTTGGAAGTGATGTCGGTATGGTTGTTTGTCTGTATAATTACAGGCTGAGCTGTATTATTGCTTGCTAGCTCAGCATTATTGTTAACGCTAGGTGTTTGGCTCGAGTTATATTTGTCTTTAATCTTAATATTGGTCTATTATACATAATATATCATTGGTAAGCGATATAGATGGAATTATCTAGAAGATTTTAGTTTTTGGATTTCTTCAATACTTAAACCAGTAACTTTGGCAATATATTCACACGTGGCATTTTCTGCCAATAATTTTATAGCAGTAACAGTTTGAGGATCGTAAGTCATGATTTTAGATTTCCTATTTGAGATTTACTTAACTTAGTGTATTTAATAATTTTTTCCATCGGCTCATTGTTTAATAGCATTTCTTTTGCTATAGCTATTATACCTTCCTCTCTACCTTCCTCTCTACCTTTTTCCAGTTGTTTTTTCAGAGTATTAGCTTCGATACGCAGCCATTTAAGATGGTCTTCATAGGCCTCTCTTTCTTCGTCAGTAAAGTTCATAACATCTAACACTGTTAGAGCTTTTTTTAAGGCAACATTGTCTAATTCTTTAGGTAAATTATCTTTGTTAAGTAGGTCATGTCTTGTTAGAAAAGCTGTCCACATGTCTAGAGAGTTTTTTACTTTTTTCAGTATATCAGGTAATTCCTCATAAGAATTATCAGTAAACTTATTAAGCTCAATAGTATGTAATTCGAGGTCCTTGAAATATAACAAGCCACTATCTTTTTCGACTATATGGAAAACATTGTGATATTTAGTTACATTCGGAATAGAAGTAAAGTTTAGAATATGAATACCAATGGCTTTGCTTAGGGTAGAATAGTCCTGAGCTACCTTTAATTGCTCGGTATATAATTTAGCCCAATAATATAAAGCTCGCTTATCATAATCAGCTTCATCGCTAATTTGAATTTCAATATTGAACCTTTTGCCATCAACGGATTTGGCTTTAACATCTAATATTGAGAGTTTATCACTCTTAAAGCTTTTTGGATTATATGGATTAAGCAGCGTTAGTTCTGCCACTTGATCTTCCTTAGATACAATTGAATTAATCAAGGATATCAGCAAGTCCTTATTCTCTTCAACACCAAAGATTTTCTTAAATGCCAAATCAACTCGAGGAGTTATTTTATCCATATATGCTATTAGTAGTTATCAATTCTAAAGCTAGTATAGCACAGAAATTATAAAGCACTAAGTAATATAATGTGAAAAAAATCGTAAAATGTGAACTAGAAAGTGTTTTTTTAGCCGTTTGGTAGTTCACTATAGGAAAGTAATTGCTATAAATTATTTAGATCAGAATCACTATTGGAGTTTTGCTTAGAAGATTTGTCAATATCCTATAGGTGTTAATATGGAAGGTAAGAAAGAGCTACTTGGTATTTGGGTTGGCAAGAATGAAGGTTCTAAATTTTGGATGCAAGTGGTAACTGAGCTAAAGAATAGGGGAATTGAAAAGATATATGTTGCTTGTGTAGATGGTCTAAAAGGCTTTCCTGAAGCTATAAATAGTGTTTTTCCTAAAACTATTGTACAATTATGTATCGTGCATATGGTTAGGAATTCTACCAAGTACGTGTCATATAAAGATTTAAAATCGGTAACAGCTGATTTAAAGAAAATTTATACAGCAATAAACGAGGCGGAAGGGATTAGAGAGCTACAAAACTTTAGTAAAAAATGGGACGAAAAATATCCAGTAATTTCTGACATGTGGCAACGTCTTTGGT
Source organism: Candidatus Tisiphia endosymbiont of Temnostethus pusillus (assembly GCF_964264675.1). NCBI lineage: Bacteria > Pseudomonadati > Pseudomonadota > Alphaproteobacteria > Rickettsiales > Rickettsiaceae > Candidatus Tisiphia > Candidatus Tisiphia endosymbiont of Temnostethus pusillus. The sequence continues at coordinate 424,503 of NZ_OZ183472.1, forward strand.
CAGGTATAGCCCCGCTTTTTAGCTTCCCTGAAGGGATTAGAAAGGCAATATATACTACTAATACTATTGAATCAGCCAATCGGCAAATCAGGAAAATTATAAAAAATAAAGGGGTATTTCCAGATGATAAATCAATTCAGAAAATAATATTTTTGGCATTGACAAACGCTCAAAAGAAGTGGACAATGCCAATTAAAGATTGGTCAGTTGCCTTGAATCAATTTGCCATACTTTGTGGTACTGATGACCAAAAATGGGCAAATGTCGATCAAAGATGGACTAACTCTGACATCATACTTACACAATCTTTCTGATAGACCCCAAGCTCAAGAAATCAAAGATAAAATTGATCGGCTTACTTCTATTCCAGCAGTTGGCATTACTCTTGCTAGCACTGTAATATGTGAAGCACCAGAACTTGGTAATATTACTTTTAGAAACTTAACTGCTTTAGTAGGTCTTGCTCCTTTTGCTAGAGAAAGCGGTAGTTATAAAGGTAGAAGAAGTATCTTTGCCGGTAGAGGTAATCTTCGAAGAGTTCTTTATATGGCTGCAGTAGCTGCCTTACGATGTAATAAGCGTTTACGTAATTTTTATGACAGACTCAAAATAATTCTTCTTGCAATGAAAATTTATGTTAAGTTATTATTTTCTTATTGACTTCCATTACGGATGCTGAGGTAGGATACCAAATCCAGCAGAGTCTTTTTTTTTGTTTAAAAATTTATTTTCTAATAAAATCATAACATATTCTAGATTTATGATGTTTATAAAATCTTTTTTAAGTCTTAAACCACAACAATTTCTACCTATATTATATTTTCCATCTCTCAAAAATAATCTGCCAGCACTTCCATAAGTTGTCCAAGTTATCATTTTTTCATAGTACTTATATGAATCAATATATCCAAAAATTCCATCATCTTTAGTTTGTCCAGAATAAACTGGATATTCCCCTTTGTGTTTATTAATATATTCATTTGTAATATTAGTTTCGCCAATTATATCAAAAATATCGGATATTTTATAAGTTGTATAAATCATATATCAGCCAAATTTTTGATTATGTTTGAATATTCATCCATAATATTTGATATTTCTTTCAATAAATCAGAAAATTCTTGGAATGTAATCGTATTTTTTTTTCTATAATACCTAACTCAATTTTTTCCTCTTCTGAAAAAAATCTTTCAATACACCAGTTTATATCAGTCTTAAACTTTTCAATCTCTTGTACCTTACATCTTTTATCAAGATTAAGATTTGCAAAATACTTCTTATTACCCTTAAAAGCATTATATAAATTAGCAGTTTCTTTTAAGTCATCTTGCTCAATATCAAATCTATTTACATCTCTGCTTTCACCAATTTCACTAACTAAATAAGTAAACACAGGATTAATCTGAATATCAGAAATATTGAATTTTTTTGTAATTGCTAAAATATAGGTCTTTTTTTGTGTTGTAAAAAATGTCTTTAATGGCAAAGAAATAATTGCATCAATATAGCAACTATCCAAAATATATTGCCTTAGTTTTTTATCATTCTGTCTATTAAAAATGCCGTCAGGAATGACTATAAAAGCCTTGCCACCTTTTTTTAAAGCTTTTATAATCCATTCCATGAAAAGTCCCTCAATACCCATGGCATTTATCTTGTAATAATTCTTTAACGTAATATTTTTAGCTATCTCTTCTTTTATGTTACTACTTCCACTAGTAACATAAGGAGGGTTTGTTAAAATTAAGTCATATTTCTCTTCTGCAACATCGGAAAGAGTACCGAGTATTGAGTTTGTTTTTAAAAGAAAACTCTCATTAAATATTTTGGCAAATTCTCTAGTTAGTCCAATATTATCTTTTATCAGTTCACAAAAATAAATAAGCATATTGGCTTTTGCTAAAATGATGGTTTTTTGTTCATCTTTATCAAAACCTTTATCAAAGCCAACTATTTTAACTTTTTGTACTATTCTATTGTTTTCAACTTTAAAAAGCGTATCAAGATTGTCTTTTATAAATTCTAATGGAAATTTACCTACTCCGCATGCTGGATCATAAATAGTCAACCCATCTTTTAGTTCACCTTTTGCCATTTCGTTAATAGCACGAACAACTTTAATTGGAGTAAAAAACTGCCCTCAATTCTTCTTACTGATACTTTCTTTCAAAAAACTTTCAAAAAGCTTACTTTTAAAATCATGGTCAACATGCTCAAGTTTTCCATAATCTCTAAATTTTTGTAAAACTTTTTTAAAGACTGTTCCGTAACCATCTACAGCTTTTTGTTCTTTACTGATAAATATGCTACCATTTATTAGGGTGGTCTTGTCTAGGGCATTTTCAGGAAACAGCTCTTTTATTTGTGGTCTGATAATATTTGCGTAATGTTGTAAAACTCTGTTAGGTTCATTGCCTTCTTCATACATCCGCAGTAAAGTATAAAAATTATAAGTACCTTGCAATATTTTTAAATCACTTAGATATTTGAATATAAATAATTCAACAAATGTGTATAAGCAATTCTCAGGGGTTGCACCACTAACACTCCAAACATCTTGCCATATTTGTTTTGCTAAGTCGGTTGGATTAATTAGTTTTTTTGGTAAGATTCTATCATTTTCTTCATTTGTTGAGCAGTTTTGTTGTTGATCTTTAATATCGGTCTCCATTGTAATTACCCCCTATTTTTTATCTATAAAAATGGACACTGAGGTTAGTTTTAGAAAGTAGCAGACTGTTTGACACCACCCTGCATAGTATCCACACCACATTTAATCCCACTAATTGACAGAGTCTAGAGAAAGTTCTTGCCTAGGGTATTTTTTTGCGAAATTTAATAGATCAGCGGTAGAATAGAGACACTAGGAAAAATATTATCTTAAAAAATACGACAACATCAAACACCAATGCTTGGCAGTTGAAGAGTATTGTTTTCTAACTGTGTAGTCTTCAAAAATATGGGTGATAATGACACCTATTTATTTTAAAGAGAATCACGTAATTTATCCTCTTAAGTTTAGTTATGCCTCTACAACGGGGAAAGTACCAAGAAAAAAAACACTAGTAGATAGTTAACAAAAGAGGAAGATTATGGTGGATTCAAAGAAAATACCAGCCACAAGTAAGGAAATAACTAGCAAACAGAATTGTCTAGATGATAACTGGAGTAAGAGTTTTTTATATCTTAGTTATGGAATAATTGGCATTTTACTTACCCTTATTACATCAGAAAGTTTAGCAGTAGATTTAGGTAAATTTGGTAAAGGTGTAACTGAACCACTGGTAAAATTTGCCGCGGATTACTGGGTTTATGGTGCTGGTATTGGTGGTATTACCACAGCCATTATGTCTGAAGGTGATGGTCGCGTTCGGGTATTTCGTGGCGGTACAGTTTTTATAGGTAGCAGTGCCGTTTGTATGGGCATACTTTCTGCTATGACTTAAATCAAGTGTAAATTGTAACAATATTGGTTTTTTACTTGTGAGATTCAATTATGGAAAGAGTACGATTTAATAATTGTTTAAACAAACACGTTAGATTTTGGAACATATCTATTGGTTCAATAGTAGGGGGCATTAGCTTTGGGTTAATCATTTTATGTTTTAAAGGCGTGCTATGGTCTTTTGCTGGTGGTGCTATTGGTTTTGCTATAGGTGGTTGGTTTATGCATCAATGGTGGCTTGGAATAATCCAGCGTTGGTTCTATTGGCATCTACCACTAACTAGGCTGATTATATCAGCTAATTTACCAAAGTCTCATGTAAGGCTGCTTATGTAGTAATACTAACTTAAATGTAAATAGATATGAATGAGCAGAGATAAAAATGGAGAAGATAATAGCAATAGGTAACATCGAACAAGTAGCAAGACAGCGAAACTTGTTTTTAATACTGACGTTGCTGCTTTGCCTGACTGTTTTAGGACTATCAGTTAAATTATTGACAAACAATGAGAAAGTAATATTGATGCCAAGTCTTAGCCAAGAAGTATGGATTAGTAATAATGGAGTCTCCAAAGGATATTTGGAAGAAACAAGTTTAATGTACCTACCATTGTTACTAGATTTAAATTCAGAAATAATAGACTACAAAGCAGGTATCATATTTAAATATATTTCGCAAAGTGATGCTACCTATATGAAAAATATTCAAAATTATTTTGCAGATAGCAAAGAGAAGTACAAAAAATTTGCTTTATCAACCTATTTTTCTATCAAAAGCTTGGAAGTTGATAGTAAGAATTTGCAGGTAATAGCTGCTGGCATGCTAACCTCAAGGTTTGGCGATAAGGGCTTTGAGGTTAGTCCTGCTTCTTATCAATTATCTTATGAATGGGCAGGTAGACAGCTAAGACTTAAAGAATTTGTAAGAATCAAAGAAGGTCAAGAAACGGCACAATATAACAAAGAAAATGATAAAGATAAAAAATAAAGGATAAGAAAAATAAGAGAATAAATAATGATCAAAATAATACTAATAATTGCCATGATACTAATGAGTAATGCAGCACTTGCAGCACAAGAATTTGAATATATAGCTGGCAATAAAATCAAGGCTAAAATAAGTGCAAGTAACGTTAATAGAATAGCATTTGGCAAAATAGGCATAGCACAAATTATTGGTGATGAAAGCAAGTATAAAATAATAGCGGATAGCAAGGCACAAAACATATTTTTACTACCAAAAGTTCCAGCTGCTCAGACTTTGGAGCTAGCCTTAGTCAACTTTTCGGGGAATGTTGCTGATTTAATACTTGAAGTGGAAGATATGGAAGGGCAAATTATTAAAATTTCCATGGATAATTTTTATAATAAGTCATCCAATGGTTTCCTAAATAATTCAGCTGTTAACAATAAATGGTCAGTAACCATCCAAGAGCAAGAAATTGCTGGAATGATAAGGAACATGATTGCTGACAAGGAAGGTAAATATTACGTTACTCATGTAAAAAGAAAAATTGACCGCTTACGTAATATAGGACTTTCCATAGAGCAAGATAGGATTTACCGTTTTGGTAAGCTTATTGGAGCAAGACTAGTAGTAATCAACAGGAAAGCTCAAGGCTTAGTTCATCTTAAAGAAGTAGATTTTAGTAATCTATTTGATTTTTGTTTAGCTACCACTATCGACAAAACCATACTTCTTCCTAAAGATAAAGGATTTGTTTGGATAGTAGCAAAGGAGCAAGATAGGGACTGACATGACAATATTTGCAAAGCTTAAAGAAAGACTCTTTTTTTTATTAGGAAAGAGTATACAGCTTAAAGTTTCAAATGAAGCTCCAGTGGATAGTTCATTTATAGCTGACAGTCAAAAACAGTCGTTAGATGCAACTAATAATAAGGAGATTAGACGTAAACAGTATAATTTCTTGTTACTGCTTTTGGGTGGTAGCATCATTACAGTACTTGTTCTAATCAACATAATGCAAGGAAAAATTAAGCACAAAGCAGTTATTAATGATAATACTAAGCCTAAATTAGAAGTAGCAAGTGAAGCGTTAGACCCGGAGAAAATGTGGCACAACCACTTTGAAGATTTATTAAACGACAATAGGCGTAAATTTGATGAACGCTTACAGTTAGCAGAAACAAACTTTAGAGAAAAAGAACAAAAGCTACAAGAAGAGATAAAATTAGAATTAACTAAAATGCAGATTCAACTAAATTTTGCTAAAAATGAGCTGATCAGTAGCACAGAAGAATTAAAAAGAATGCGTCAAATTCACCAAGAAGCAGAGCAAAATACAAAAGGTAAGGATTTTGGCAGTGATGTAAATATTGGTGTTATAGACTTAAATGGTGAAATAGAATTTGATAAACCAAAAGATACTAAGATTTATATCCCTGAAACTTCTTATGTTAGTGGCTATTTACTTGGTGGTCTTGCAGTATCTACTGCATTAAATAGCCCAGATGAACATGCTGCTCCAATAGTAATTAGACTAACAGAAAGAGGCAACTTACCCAAGAACTTTAATCTTGATATTACTACCTGCCGTATTTTAGGTAGTAGTTATGGTGACTTATCCAGCGAAAGAGTAATTATCCGCTTGGAGAAAATGGTTTGTATTGATCCAATCACAGAGTTAGTAACTACCAGTAACATAGCTGGAATAGTGCATGGCCCAGATGGTATGAATGGCATTAAGGGGAAAGTAGTAGCTACGAGCAGTAAGCATATAAAAAATGCCTTAATAGGTGGAGTTATTAGCGGGCTTAGCCAAAGTAGTAAAGGTCTAGATAGTATGACTATCACTAGCCTTGGAACAATTGCTAGCCAAAAGAAAGGTTTTAAGGATATGGTAACAGATGGTATTTTATCAGGAACATCGAATGCTGCTGAGAAAATAGCTGACTATTACTTAAGAATGGCAGAGAACATGTCGCCTGTTCTTACTATACCTAGTGGAGTAAAGGTAGATGTTGTCTTCATGAAAGGCTTTTTTGTCGGAGAATTAACCACCCATAAAAAGATAGCCAAGGAAAGAACCAAAAAACCAACAAATAAACAATACGGAGAACAGTAATGCAAGGAATATCAAAGATTTTACTGATTATTACATTATTTAGTTTATCTGCCTGTGGTGGATATGGTTCATCGTTTAGTTGTAAAGACGCAAGTGGTTTTAATTGTGTGCCTTTGAGCATAGTTGATCAAAAAATTAATAGCGGAGAAATTGTCGAAGTAGAACTAAAGGAAAGGGCAAAGTGTCAAGGAAGAAATTGCTATGCTAGACACTTGGACAAACCTGACATTAAAGCTAATAAGGTTCATAAAATAAAGTTGCAACAAGAAACTAATCAGAAAGTACTTAAAGATGGCAGCTTGTTATATATCAAATAAGACAATGAGATGATCATATGAACATAGCTAATTTCTTACAAAATATAGGTAATATTTGTGGTTTGGCTAGTACTGCCGAAGTAAATTACGGCAGTACACAATTGTTGCAAGAACATATCGAACAAAATACTAAAGGAGCAAAATCTTTAGCAGGATATCTAAGTTATCGATATTTTGATCCTAAATGTAATATCTTCTTTAATGAAAATAATGTAATAGGCTTCATGCTAGAAATAGCTCCGATAGTTGGAACAGATGTTAATTTGGAAAAAAACTTAAGCTTATTTTTTAATAATGAATTACCAGTAAATTGCTATTTACAATTTTTACTGATTGCCAGTCATAATATAGAGCAAAAACTAAAATTATGGAGTAATGCTAGAAGTAATCCTAATCAGATGTTACAGCAATTAACAGAATTCCGTAGAGAATTTATTAGTAAATGTGCTAAAGATTTTACAAGTTCAGATGGAAGGATGGCTAAAGATTTTCGGATATATGTTTCTTTTAGCAAAAAAAGTGAAGGTAATAATAGTATAAAATCTATTGAAGAAGTAGTAGCATTCCAAAGCAAATTAGTAAAAAAGCTGCAAGCAATAAAATTATCTCCCCGTATATGTGATGCACAAAATTTAATGTTTGTAGCAGGCGATATGGCACAAATGCAAATGCAAGAAAGATCAAGTCGTAAATATGATCCAATAAATCCTTTAGCTAATCAAATCTTGACGCCACTTTCAAGAACCATTGTTAAAGAAGACTGCCTAATTCATCTAGATAGTATTTATAACGATAATGGATTAAAACCAAACAAATTAACATCTAATAAACTAGCCTCTAACCTAGATTCTAACAAGTTGGTCTCTAAATGTTTTTACCCAAGTATGCTACCAGAGCAATGGTCATTACTGGAGATGATTAATTTACTTGGTTCAGCCAGTGATCATAGTTTACCAGCAAGGCTAATAATTAGTTACACAGTGGCAAATAATATAAGTAAAACACAAAGCTCAAAAATTCTAGCAAGAGGACATAGAAGCATACATGCTGCTGAACAATGGTATGCAAGGCATGATACTAACTTGAAGAAAGAAGCTTTAGAGTGGCGGGAGATAATTGCTAAAGCTAAAAATGGTGAGCAGTTTTTGACAGAATCACTGCAAATAATGATTACTGCACCTCAGTCAGAAATAGAAATAGCGGAGGAATTTTTAATTAGCCTATATAATGCACACGACTTCCAATTACAAGTTAACAAGCATCTCCAATTACCAGCAATGTTATCTCAGTTACCAATGCATCAGGCACTTAGCTGGAAGTTTTTACAGCATTTCCAGCTAGTTAAAATTGCTCAGGCTAAAGAAGTGATAGCCAAGTTGCCGATCCATGGTGAGTGGAAAGGAGTAAATCAAAGTGGAGTTCTATTAACAGGACGCAGAGGTGAGTTATTTAATTGGAATCCATTTGTAAGAATCAATAGCGGTAATTACAATGTAGCTGTTATGGCCCCATCTGGTTCAGGTAAGTCAGTATTTTTGCAAGAACTAGCTACTTCAATGCTAGCACAAAACGCTTCAGTATTTATCTTAGATATAGGTGGTAGTTATCAAAATATCTGTGAGTTAATCGGTGGGGAAACAATTAGATTTAATCAGCATAGTAATATTTCTTTAAATCCTTTTGCTCAAATAGCAGGTAGTGGAACAAAGCACGCTAAGGCTCTTTCTATGCTTGCTAGAAATTGTAATTTAGTGGAAATAGGATCAGTTACTGGTTTGTCCTTAGAACAAATTGAGATGCTTACTGCTAAGGATCAAGACCAAAACCTAGATCTAGATCAAAGAATAGAGATATTACAGATAGGCAATCATTTTGTTACTAAAGATAGTATCATATACGCCAAAAGCATTATTGGTGCTATGTGTGGTATTAGCAAGGATGCTCATAAGGAAGCTATCATTGAACGAGCAATAAATGAGGGTATAGAAAAACATGGTACTACGCTAGATATTACCAAACTTACTAAAGTATTAGAAGAATTAGAGGGAGCAACTACAGCAAAAGCTCTTGCTGAAACTTTATACCCTTATAGTGAAAAAGGAGTACATGGTAAATTTTTTGAGCAAGGTAAAGCTGCATCATTTAAAGAAATACTAACCATTTTTGAGTTTGAGGAGGTCAAGAATGATCCAATATTACTGGCGGTAATATTACAGGTAGTATTGATGCAAGTAACTATGCAGTTCTTATGTGGTGATAGGTCGAAGCAATTTTTACTTATTGTTGATGAAGCTTGGATGATTTTAGATTATTCAGCCAAGTTCTTAGAAAGCTTTGGTAGAACTGTTAGAAAATATGGGGGTTCATTAGTGATTTGTGTACAAAATTTTACTGATTTTCAAAAAAGTGATGAGCGTAGGAGCATTTTAGAAAATAGTGCTTGGACGGTAATATTAAAGCAAGATGAGAAAGGACTAAACTCATTTAGTACTTCAGAAGCCTTTAAAGATATTGTGCCGTTAATTGAGTCTATTAGTTTGATACCAAGTAAATATGCTGAGATGCTGCTGATATCTACTGGCTTAAAAGTTGTTGGACGTCTTAGTCTAGATCCATACTCGCAAGTATTATACTCAACAGAAGCAGCTGATTTTCAATATTTACTAGAAGCAAGACGCAGTGGTCTTAGTAAAGATGAAGCAGTAAAAGCCTTGGCAAAAAAATATGGTGAGCTAGCTACTCTGCCAACTATAGAAAAAATGGATAAGTAATAATACGAAAAAGAAAATAAAAAATATAAGTAAGTGTATGGAGATGAATAGGAACATAAATATAAGTAGTGATAACGAATTTAGCGAGAAACAAATTGTTGTTTTACTTGTGTCTATCCTACTTGGAGTTGGAATTGGTTGGCTTGGGTTTTTGTTACTTGGTGATATTGGTAGTCAATGCAAGATTATGTATGTATCACAAAAAGAAATATTAAAGTTAGAAAAAGAAAGGGTAAGTAAAGAATTAGAAGAAGCAAAAATAAACCAACAACCAAAAGAAAACGATTTATTTTTTGGTCACATTAATCAGGCAATAGAACTAATAAACGAGGAAGCTCAAAAATATAAAGATAAAAGAACTAAAGTAATATTTGCAACTGATGAATTTATTACAGGAGAAGGAGTGATATCAATAAGCAGGCAAGTACATCAGAATGTAATAGAGAATTTAGCAAAACTAATCAGTAACCTAAAGTGGGATGATTTAGGGGATGATTCAAAAGGAACAAATATTAAGAAACAGCAAAAACTATCAAATAACAACCAATTAAACAATAACCAATAAATTAGAGAGATTAAATGTACGAAAAAATTCAGTATCCATTTTATAACAAAGCAAACAGAGACAATATGAATACATATAATAATTACAGGTATAGTATGAATAATCAAAGGACTAATTATTTAGAACGCAAACAAGATGCTAGAAAAAAGATTATGCTGGGTGGACTGATAATAAAAGCAGGATTAGATTACTTGCATCCACAAGATGACCAAGCTCTGTATGGTATGTTGCTAGTCAGTAAAATGCTACTCGTTAGCAAACCAGAGATGCTTGAGCAATGGAGAGAAATAGGGAAAGATTTAAAGAAAATATAAATGAAACTAATACTAACAATGATTTTAGTAATTCTACTACCACAAATAACTATTGCTAAGGATTTTGGCATATATGGAACAATTTTTGAGGTTAAAGAAGAAGGATTTTTAGCAATGATCGAAAGAAAACTAAAATTAGTTGATATAGAACAGGAGAAAAGCAAGATGTTAGAAATCGCTAAAACTCGAATAGAGCAACCGGTAGCAGTTAGCAATATCAAACGTACTCAAAAAGCACAAGATTTTACTTATGATCCAAGCTACATAATAAAAGAGGATATTATTTTGCCAGATGGCAAGCTACTTCACAAGATAGGTACAAAAGTTAATCCACTAGATTATATAAACTTGGACAAGAAGTTGATATTTATTGATAGCAGAGATAAAGAGCAGGTTGAGTGGTTTAAGCAGCAAAAAAGCAGCTCCGTAATAAAGGCAGAAGACAAGTTGATATTAGTAGCTGGTAGACCACTTGATTTACAGAAAGAACTTGATAGAGAAGTATATTTTGATCAAGCAGGAGTTTTAACAACAAAATTTAAAATTAAGCAAGTACCAGCAATAATTCAGCAGGAAGGAAAAGTTTTAAGAATAAAAGAAGTAGAAATTGATTAGTGGTCGTAAGAAAACAGTTATAATATATAAATAAACAAAATTAGAGGTATTTTATGCAAAAATGGCAATTACAAGAGGCAAAGGAGCATTTTGAAGAAATTATTGAACTCGCTGAAAACGGGCAACCTCAATTAATAAATGATAAGAAGAGACATAAAGCAGTCTATATTATCTCAGTGGAAGATTATATGGGTGATAAAATAAAACCCCCTATGTCATTTAAAGAATTTTTATTATCTATACCAAAAGTTGATAATGATGATGAAGAGGATTTATTTGAAAGAAAACCAAGTAAAGCTAGGGAAGATATTGATATATGAGATATTTACTTGATACTAATATATTGTCAGAGTTTCGTAAGAAAAGTCCAAATAGCCAAGTAATATCTTGGTTATATCAAATACCTATAGAATCATTATATATAAGTTACTTAACAATTGGTGAAATTCAAAAAGGGATTGCTAAAAAGAGACAAACAGATTTAATAGCCTCATTAAGTTTAGAAAGGTGGCAAGATATTTTAATTAAAAAATATACCGCTAGAACCATTGGTATAGATAATAATGTATGTAAATGTTGGGGAGAATTACTTGCTATTGATGCTACAAATCAGGTAGATAGCCTAATTGCTGCCCAAGCAATAGTTTATGATATGGTTTTAGTTACTCGTAATACCAAACATTTTACTAAATTTGCAGTAAAATTACTAAATCTTTTTGAGGAATGTGAATAATGTAAGAGGTAAAAACGTTGACAAATATCAATAATACGGCCTTGAGCAAAAAGTTTGGCGACCCAGCTCAAGGCACAAAGACACGGTTAAGTATCCTACTGTTAGTGGCTATTTTTATGCCATTTTCAGTATCTGCAAGTATTACATGTCAGGGGCATTTTGTCAATCCAATTACTGATATTTGTTGGAGTTGCATATTGCCAATAAGCATAGGCAACTTAATTAATATTGGTAGTGGTGTAACGCCTAAAAAAAGAGATACCAAAAATCCCTCATCACCAGTTTGTCTATGTATTAAAGCAAACATTCCTGTACCAGGGATAGCAATAGGATTTTGGGAACCAGTAAGACTTATTGATGTTACAAGAACCCCTTATTGTATGACTAACCTTGGTGGTATCTCTCTTGGTTCTGATAGCAAAAGGACTAGTAGTTTTAATAGAAGCTATGATGGCAGGCATGTTCACGATAGTTTCTATCACGTTCATTATTATATTTATCCACTAATTTATTGGCTTGAACTTATTACTGATTTTATTTGTTTAGAGCAGAGTAGCTTTGACGTGGCTTATATGAGTGAGTTTGACGTTACTTGGAATGATGAAAAATTGCAGAACCTGTTAAATCCTGAAGCTTTTTTATTTGCCAACCCTGTAGCTCAAGCAGCTTGTGGTTTGGATTGTGCAAGTAGCACAGCTAGGATGCCACTAGATAGTATGTTTTGGTGTGCTGGTTGCTTAGGTAATATGTACCCATTTAGTGGAGCAAATGCTGATCATGTTGGTGGAGTGCAATCAAGTAGTTTATTAGCTATTCGAATAATTGCCAAGATGCACCGAATAGGGCTTGCGGAGGAGACCTCAACTGATGAAAACACTCGGTTGGCAGGTGGAGGTAAATTGTGCCGTAAGTCTAAGGCATTAAAGATTAAGAAGAGCCAGTATAAACTACAAATGGTAAATCCAAAGTCAACATCAGATAGCATTGGTTGTTGGCCATTAGGTTTAAGTGACATAATGTATTCAACATTTAAAGAATATCCGTATGACGGACAAGATTGGGGGTATTTAGTATGGCGAAAGGCGAATTGCTGTGCTTTTTAGTTACATTACTATTTAACAGTAGTCACTTAACTATAGCACAAAACATCAGCAACACTAATAGTGAATTGTTAAATAACATAAAAAATATTGAGGCAACTGATCAGCAGCAAGATTGGGCTAAAAAATTGGGACATGTAGGACAAATACTAACAAGAGAAGCTATTTTACAAAAGCTGTGTGAGTTAGATAAGCAGCATTGTTTAAAGCAAGGACAAAATTGCAGTGATAAAGAATTAATAGACAAAGAACTTATTAATCCAGCAGTGCTTAAGATATTTGTAAGTAGTGGGATGCCAAGTAATTTACTGAAGACCTATCATCAGCAAGCAGTAAAATATGGTGGAACATTGGTATTTAAGGGATTACCTAATAGTAGTTTTAAAGAACTTAGCAAACTAGTTATGTCAATATCAGAAAATGGTGAAGTAGGCAGTATGCAAATAGATGACGAAGCTTTTGATCAGTTTGGTATTAATGTTGTGCCAGCTATTTTGTTGGTTAAACAAGAAGGTTACTTAGATGGGTGTTTTGGTAAATCTTGCAAAGTTACTTACGATAAGATTACTGGCAGTATAGGTATAAAAGCAGCTTTGGAGAAATTTGCGATTAATGGTGATTTATCACAAGAAGCACAAGAGTTGTTACAAAGATAAGAAGCAGGCGTAAGGATATAAAGATGAGAAGGATGAGGCAGATAGTTCTAATAGTTTTAGTGGTAACTATTACTTGTGCAGAAGCCCAATATTTAGACCCAATCAATAAGACCAATATTAATTCGTTGTGTATCCATAGTTTTCTACCTTCATACATTATTAATTTCTTAAGTCTTCCTATGTAACAATTGTGAAATTATTTAATCAATTTATTACTAAATATTCAAGAATAAAATGTAGTGCCGGATTTGATATCCACCAAAAGTTATATAGTGGTAACAATACTTGAAGAATTAGAAAGTGGAGAGAGCGGTAATGGCGTAAGGAATTCCTACTTATCCTGACGACTTAAAACAGCTTGCCAATACCATACCATTTACATCGGGTCTATCAGAAAGATTGTGTAAGTATGATGTCAGAGTTAGTCCATCTTTGATCGACATTTGCCCATTTTTGGTCATCAGTACCACAAAGTATGGCAAATTGATTCAAGGCAACTGACCAATCTTTAATTGGCATTGTCCACTTCTTTTGAGCGTTTGTCAATGCCAAAAATATTATTTTCTGAATTGATTTATCATCTGGAAATACCCCTTTATTTTTTATAATTTTCCTGATTTGCCGATTGGCTGATTCAATAGTATTAGTAGTATATATTGCCTTTCTAATCCCTTCAGGAAAACTAAAAAGCGGGGCTATACCTGACCAAAGACGTTGCCACATGTCAGAAATTACTGGATATTTTTCGTCCCATTTTTTACTAAAGTTTTGTAGCTCTCTAATCCCTTCCGCCTCGTTTATTGCTGTATAAATTTTCTTTAAATCAGCTGTTACCGATTTTAAATCTTTATATGACACGTACTTGGTAGAATTCCTAACCATATGCACGATACATAATTGTACAATAGTTTTAGGAAAAACACTATTTATAGCTTCAGGAAAGCCTTTTAGACCATCTACACAAGCAACATATATCTTTTCAATTCCCCTATTCTTTAGCTCAGTTACCACTTGCATCCAAAATTTAGAACCTTCATTCTTGCCAACCCAAATACCAAGTAGCTCTTTCTTACCTTCCATATTAACACCTATAGCTATATAAACTGCTTTATTTATTATAGTGTGATTGTCTCTTCCTTTGACATATATGCAGTCAAGATATATTATCGGATATATACTATCAAGGGGACGATTCTGCCAATTTATAATATCCTCCAAAACTCCGTCAGTTACTTTAGATATTAATTCTGCAGATACTTTGGTAGAATAGATTTCCTCTAAATGTCCTTGTATCTCCCTTGTAGTCATACCTCTTGCATACAGAGATATTACCTTCTCATCAAACCCTTTAAATTGTCGAACTCCCTTAGGAATTAATAGGGGTTCAAATTCTCCTTCTCTATCTCTTGGAACATCTACTGTTATATTCCTACCATCTTCATCTATTATAGTCTTTTCATAACTACCATTGCGTCTGTTTTCAGATTCTTTCTCATCCTTGGAATGTTTCTCATATCCAATATAAGATTCCATCTCTTTTTCTAGAATCTTATTAACTAGTTGTTTTTTTAACTCTTGCAATATCCCATCTTTGCCAAAAATTTCTGATGGATTACTTTGTGACAAAAGTTCTGATACTACTTTTTCTACAGATTGATTTATTGTTTTTGTTTTCTTCTTCATATTAACCTCATGTAAGTGTTTTTTCGTAATCTTATTTTTACTACTTTTTTCAACTTACACAATCTTTATGACAGACTCTTTACATCTTCATTAGATTATTTTTTCCCGTGTTAGCTCTGATTGTTTTTGCTGATCTAAGTGTTGTTTTTGTCTATATATCTCTGTTAGTATTTTTGCTATTTCTGTATTCTTCAAATACGGAGCAATTAGCTTATCATTCATCCTATATTCTAAATAAGATTTTGCATCATAAGTATTATTGTTAATTTTTATCATCCCATGTTCTTTAAGCTCTTGTATTTCAGTACTCAATTCTTTTAGTACATGTGCTTGACGTTCTTTATATAATTGCTTTGTTAGCACAGCTACTTGCTTTGTATCTTTTATTCCTTCCACTAGCATTATTTCAAAATCAGCCCCTCTTATATAAGACCTTATTTCCTGATTATTCATTAAGTTATTTAAATAACTTTGCACGGTTTTAAATTGTTGTTTATTTTCTTTAATTAATATCCCTTGTTCTTTTATTATTTTTATATCTTGTTCAATTTGCTTCTTACAATGTTGTTGACTAAATTTAAACATTAATGGTGCTACTCTATCTTTTAGTTCTGAAATATCTCGCTTTAATTCCTTAATTAATAATTCTTCTTCCCATATATTATGCTTTGCTATATATAAACTATCCCTTTTAATATTCTCTAATAGATCAGGCTGGCAGTCATACACTCTCCTTTTATCATTGATGTTCTCTTCTTCCATTTCTTCTGATATACGATAAGTTAAACTTTGATAATCCTTACCCATCTTTAAACTTAAGTCCCTCTCTTGCTCGAGGCTATTCAGTAATCCATTAACTTGTTGTGATTCTTGTCGCTCCTGCTCTATTCTATTAAATTGTGGAATTATCCAATCTCTAAAACTATCGACCCGTATTTTATCTACCGCCTTTACCATATCGTTATATTTTAATGGCTTTATTTGATGCTTTATATCCTCTACATTGAACTTATCATTAAATTTTTGTATTTCATCTATCCTATCCTTATATACTTCAAGTACTATTTTTAACTCTCTATTTTTATTATCATTAATGCTAACAGTTTCTTTAAATGCTTGTTCTAAGCCTTTTTCCTCCCCTATCTTAATAATGTCACTTAAACTATCTGCACTATATGTTTTTAGTTCTTCTAACTCTGAAGTCCATTTATTTACTAATTCATTATTTATCAATCTAGGGTTTTGTCCTTTATATTTCTCTACTATCTCTTCTATTCTTCTCTCATAACTATTATTCTTAGCCAGTTTTGTTTGAACTTTTTGCTGTAGTTTCTGTATGTAAGTTAGATCTTTTACTACTAAACTTTGCCACCATTTACTACTACAAAGACCATCATATATTTTACTAGATATTCTTACTTTATCATCATAGTCTAGTTTATTACTTGTTTGATTTCTCGCTTGTCTTATTTGATAAGTTTTAATTTGCTGATATACTGTCTGCTCTATGGCTCTTTGGTGAGCTTTAATTATTTTACCCTTTATCCCACTTAATTGTTCTTGATGTAGCAAGCTTACATCCCTGAGCATAATATGATATAGTTCTACCCTATCAGTACCATAAGATTCTAAACTTGTAATGTAAGATTGATAATGATCATCATCACCAAAACTACGACCACTACTGTCATAACTTAAAGCTCTTTGTTTTTGCTCGTACTCATGTTGCAGTTCTGCTATTAATTTTGGTAATTCTAGACACTCTTTATCTTTGATGTTGCTATTCGTGGCTATAGCAACTAGTGTATCTCGGTATAGGCTATCTTGTACTCCTAAAAATTCATGTTTACTCCCATCTTTTTTGGTAGTTTCAGCATATTTCATGTAATAGTTAGCTTCTGATGAGGTAAGCTTCTCTTGCCAGCTGACTTCTTTTGCAGCTTCTTGTCTTATGTATTCTATGGCAAGGATAATACCGCTACTTCTAGCTTGCCACAATATTCTTTCTCCTATCGCTAGTTCTTTCTGTGGTAGTAATTGTTGTAGTCTTGCAGTCATAGACTGACTATAAGATAAGGAACTATTTTGCTGCTGACAATTTATGATAGCTTCCCTGATATTATCTATATTGCAACCTACTGGTAATTGGTCAGCCAAGTCCCATTTCTCTAGTAAGATGTCGGTATGGATAGTACCATTAAACTCTAGTTGACTTGGGTCAATGATAGTTACATTGCCAATATGACCATTAGCCTTATTAATCATGTGGCATATTGTTCTAGCCGCTTTGATGCCGGCTTGATCATGATCAGGCCAAATAACTACTCTTCTACCTCGCAATTGCTGCCAATTTGCTTTATCTGCCGAATTACTACCACCCAACCAAGATACTACAATATATTCGGGCAGTAATTCTTGGGCTTTATCACAGGTCTTCTCACCTTCCACTATTAATATAGTAGTATTTAATTTACTCTTTTGCTCATCTGTTATTTTCTCTATATGATAGATCGGTTTATAACCATTATCACTAAAACCCTTTAACCGCCAAGCTTCTTTATTTAATGATTCATTTTGGCAATAGCTCACTGGTAGTACTTGCTTCGTTCCATCTTGGTTACTTATCAGTCTAACCGTTAAACCTATTAGCTGGCTCTTATCATTTCTGTAATAATAGATGCCTGCAATAGTATTACTTTTCAGCATACCAGCCAAGTGAATATTAGGATCGAATTTAGGTGCAGATTCAGAGACGTAAGGCTGTGCATACCATTCATTGATTAAGTGTGTCACTATCTTTTCATGTCCATCACTTTCTTGTAGTTGCTTATTGCTGCTGTAGTTATCATTATGATAATTATTTGCTCTAGCCCTAATACCAGATATCAAGGCTACTTGCTCTAATGCTTCTAATTTGCTGCAGTTAAGAGCCTTCTGAACAAAAGAAAATATATTGCCTCCCTCTCCAGTACTATGACGAATCCATAATCCTTTCCTTAAATTCATACTCAAACTGCCAAGGCTAATCTCAGCACCACTCCTTTTAAAATTTTTGCCATCACTATTAATCCTTCTAGCATAGCTTTCAAAAATATTACGATAATTATATTCACTCAAACTTTGGATAACTTCATTAAAGTCTAATCTCTCATTCCTAGCTGCATTAATGCTATCATATTTGTTAGTTTCTAGTCTAACTTTACCTTCTCTTGCTTCCTCTATTTTGTTGCTAGTTATTTCTTTCTGATCTTCACCTTGAATATCAGCTGAGATGGATATGGCTAATTTAGCTAGTTCTGCATCATTAATATAGTTATAATATTCATAAATAAGCCCTTGTAGATCATCTTCTTTTGCTAGTGCCGCCAAATTTTCTATAGTTAGTTTTCCCTCTTTTTGTAAAAGGTAAAGCTGATCCAAAAAGCTCTGTTCATATTTATTAGGCAAACTATCAGTTAACGACATTATTTCTGCTGATAAGCTCTCAAGTAACTTCGGATAGTTTCCTGCTGTTAGTTTATTTTGTAGTTCTTGTACTTTAATTGCACCTTGCTCATAATTTCTGAACCTTTTAGCTATGACCTCAAAATTGTTAATAGCATCTTTCCGACGCTGGCTAATACCCAAAATGTTACCAAAGCCAATACCTCTAAAATTACCCAGTAATTTAGGATTTTTCTTTACTTTAGAAATGGTATCTGCTAATTGCTCATACCGGCATTCTACTAACAAATCTTGCCATTTCTGCAGTATTTTTGATACAGGAGTTTTATATATACGACTTAAGAATTCAGGGAATAATTTTTCCCGATAAGTAATTATTTCTGCTAGTTCTTTTTTTATCTCTTGATGCTCTATACTAGTCTTTTCTAATAGTTCAGTTCTCTCTTTTAGTAACAGCTTGGTTTCAGTAATAAATTCATTGAGATTAGCCAAATTAGTGGTAAAGATATTTATCAAGTTTGTATTATTTAAGGAGTCGGTACTATCATTTTGGGTGGAATGCAAACCATGATAAATCTCCATCATTTGTCCCCAATGATTATTTGTAATTAATGTTGCTCCTTGATTGATGTTGTTCAAGAAGTATTTATAAGTTGAATAGCCGGCATGTTTTTGGATTGTCTGATAATTTAAATTAAGCTGGATAAGTCTATCACCCATCCTTACTTGATCCTTAACATCGCTACCTCCTGCGTCTTTAATACTGACACTACCATGATAATTATCACAAATAATTTTAGCATGTTTTTGCAACTTCGCCTTTGCTTCTTGTAGTTCCTTATAGATAGTTTCTAGTTCCTCCCTATCATACTCTGACAGATATTGCCAAATAAGCTGATTACGCTTCTCTTTTGATAATGTTGCCCATAATATTTTTTTACTATTGGTGTCTTTACTATCAATCTTTTCATCAACCTCTCTATTAAATATTAAATCATACGGGTCTATAATAATTTCTCTAACATTCTGTATCTCGACATTAGCACTTTGCTTAAATAGCATACATAGTCCAACTAGTTTAATAGGCATTTCTCGACGCTCTCGCCATTCTTGCATCTTACCACGTAAATCAAATACTTCTCGTCTAGAGTCTAAATAATTCTTAATTACTTGTTGATTAGGGGTTAAATTATCAAGCTTACGGTAATCAATTGCTAAATTATTATCTACTCTTCTACTGATCCCTAACATTAAACCAATATACCAAGTAGGTATTTCTTCCCTAACTAACTTTGAATCTTTTCCACCTGATACCTTATAGGTATATGATTCTATACTAAACCGTTCCCGTCCTTTTGCCGCATCTTCTTCCACTCTTCTATAAACTATATCTTCTAATACATCTCTAGCTCCATACAGTTTTACCTCATATCTAAACCTACTCATCAACACGTTAAATGCTTCATAACCCATAATAGCTTCATGGTATATTTTCATATAGTCCACTGTCTCACCTTCTAGCTTATATCCAGTAACTGCATAACCATATTGAAATTGAACAGGATATAGTGGGTCAGATGTATCAATCTTGACTATCTTCTTACTGCCATCTGCTTTATGTACTAGCAATTGCACGCAGCCATGACCAAAATTATCAGGCCTATTAAAATCTATAACTGTTGCTACCTCGCCATTTAGTACTCCATTAAACCCCTTATATTCTGCCTTGTTACTGGTAAAAACTATTTGCTCACCTCGCAGCAATTCTATCATCTCATGACCAGATTTAAAATTACCACTCAGTCCCTTTAAAATACCAGCATGTTTTAACTTCTCTCTAACTTGTATGTTAAAATAATTCACAGCCACATTAGTATAAGCACCTATTACTATCGACCTAATCGACACTAAATCATCTCTAGCTAAATTCTTGGCTTGCTCTAAATACTCATTAATATAATCTGTTACTAACGCTTCTTTAGTTACTTGTACATTGTCATAAATATTCAATACTCCAAGCCCTTGATAAATCTCTAATGCTTTTTCTATCTTATAAAGACCCATTAGCTTGGTAGCTTCCCTTTGTAGTCTCATAGTCCAGTCGTCTTGGTGTTTATGACGCATCACTTCAGTTAATGTACTTACCTTTGCAACAGTACAAATCTTCTTAAAAGCCCCAGCCATACCAACTGCAGCAAACTGATTATTATCACCCACTATTATCGCTTTTGACCCTGACTTTAATACTGTACTTAGTAAATAGTCCATATTTGCCAACTCGACCATATTAGCTTCATCTATGATTAATATGGTCTTATCATCTAACTCTCCACTAATATTTTTATACAAACTCAAACTAGTCTCTATTCTGCCTTGATGTTGATATTCTATTTCCTTATAATAATCAGAACGCAGCATTAACTCAAACGTTTGTTCCTTAGCTTCTTGCCATTCTTTACGCAGTAGTGCTGTATTCTTTGATTCAATACCCGTACTACTTGCTAGAACTTGTGCAGCGGTACTACTTGGGGCTGTTCCTATTACCCTGTAACCCGCCTTGTTATATTGACATACTATCTCCCGCATGACAAAAGTCTTACCAGTTCCAGGATATCCTTCTAATACGCTGATATCTTTACCATTGACAATTTCTCTTACTGCCTTACGTTGCTCATTTGTTAAAGGCTTGCATTGTTTATCAATTAACTCTATCTTTAGCCCTGTTTTGTTGTTTACTATTTCCTGCACAGCAATACCAACTTGTCGAATAGTGGCAATTAATTTCTTCCCTATAGAAATCTTATCTATTGCTCTATCATCAATAGACAGATTATGTTTCTCACTATGCTGTAACTCCTCTACTATCCCAATAAATCTTTGCTCTAACTCTACCCTTTTGGTTAATGCGTATAAGGTACGACCTTTTAAATCACTAGGATTTATTAAACTAATCTTATCAGACGCCAGCAATTTACTATAGAGCAACATAAATTCAGTAGAATATTCTTGATTCAATAGTTCTATATCTGATAATACTGGACTATTATTATCAGTAACACTATTATCACTGCTATTGTCAACGCTACTAATAGTAGCAATATTAATAGTATCTTCCGTACTAGGTACGCCGCTATCTTGCTTACTACTAGGCTCTGTTACAATAGTTGTATCTATAGCAATATCTTCCTGAATATTCTCTTGTACTAATTGCTTGCTTAGCTCTCTTAAATTTTGTTGAAATTTTTGCTTATCAATACTACCATTTGCACTATTTCCCATTTGTTTTTCTGCTTGACCTAGCTCCAAATCTATAGCTAACGTATCGGCTAATGCTATAGCAATTTCTTCCTTAGTAAAAACTGGCTTGTTAATTGATAATTTCTGAAAAACTAATTCTATATCTTCTCTAATCTTGGTAGCATTTTCTTTTAGTATTTGTTCATTTATTAACCTTAATTTTGAGTCTTGTATATAATGTGCTGTTCCTTCATGGATAGTCGGTATTAAATCAATTCCTCTTGCTTTATGCGATAAATGTGATACCTTAGCTAAATGACCATATTTTTCTAAATATTGGTTGATGAAATAGGCTACATTTTCTCGATAATAATATAAAAAATTTCTTCTTCCCCAATCACGTCCTTTTTCACCAAAAATTACTTCACCATTTTCTAAACGTAGTAGTTTTCTAGTAGTCATCTGAATGTGGACATGAGGATTATTTGGATTGTCATAATGAATGTTTATATCTGCTATCATGCCATGGCTAACTAGGCACTCAGAAGCAAAGTGTTCGGTCAGTTCAGTATTCTGTTGTTGAGTTAATTCTTTTGGTAAGGCTATGGTTAGCTTTCTAGCGGTTTCAGCATTTTTTCTTGTTTCGCTACTTTCTGCTCTATTCCATAATTCTTGTCTATCATACACCCAACTAGGAGAACCCTCTGGGGCTAGAATTACGCTATGAACAAGTCCTTTCTTGCTGCTAAAATTATAGGTAACAGTACGTTTTTCTCCTGTTTTACGGTCAGTTGTAAAAAACTGCAATTTACTTCTTGAAATATAGCTACTTGCTGCAACTGCATTTTGTCCTTTGCTTCTTCGTACTTCTGATTTATTACAGTGACATATTGCCATTGCTATTACCGCTATAAGCTGTAAGTTTTGGGTAATAGCAATGACAAGAACCGAATCTTTGAGCGCAGGCAAACTAGGTTTACCTAGTTTGCCCAAGTGCGGGGTAGAGGGATTGCAAAAGTAAATGCTAAAACCTAACTTGTAACTACATAGTTTATTTTATTGGCAAGCTTTATATAGGCAGCAGAATGCTCCTTAAGTGGGTTGTTTAGGTAGGATAGGTGGGTGAAGAAAAGAGAGGTAAAAAAAAAAGAAATGGTTTATCTAAAAAATAGTTATAGGTAGAAAAATTAATTGATTGTAAAATAAACGAACGGTATAAATATAAGCAAAAGTAGCTATAATTTTATTGAACTGCTAGTAAGTTAAACGTACTACAAATTACTTTATTAAAAGTAAGCTTTTTGTAAAAATAACTCAAACGTGAAAATTGGTTAGGAAATTTAAGAAGAATACTTCTTTGTTTAAAAAGGCAAAAAATTACAGATATATTGGGAATATTTAATATTTTTGTAATAATATAAAACTGCTTGACATAGGTAGATTGAACTAGTAAAAGGCTACTTTGGGTGGGTTATTTTAGATTTTGTACCTGAAATTTGGTAAAGTAACGCGAGTTGCCAATTAATTATACAGGTAAACCCTTATTTAAGGCGGTTTACAAGTAGGAGTTGTAGTTAAAATGTTTGTTAAAATTAGCTATATTTTAAAATATAGCTAATTTTGAGCCTTTTTATGCTATAAGTTACCTTCAAAGGCTTGATAAAATTCAGCTTTGTGGTTAGCAATTAATTGGCAACTCGCGTTAAAGTAAATAGTCAATCCTTCAAAAGTCTAAAAACACAACATCTACTATATTTAAACGCAAAAGGTGTCATTCCCGCGAAGGCAGGAATCTATAATAGACTTCTTTCGAAACTAGACAATGATGTAGAATGGTGTTATAAATATCTAATGTGAAGTAATAATGAAATTCGATCAGCTTAAAGAGTTAGAGGATGAAAAATTTCGTCGATTAACAGGAGTAAGGAAGGGAACATTCTCAAAGATGGTGGATATTTTGAGGCAAGCTGATGGTCTTAGAATACCTTAGAGAATACCGTACTTATTTCCATATAGGTCAGAACTATGGGATTAGTGAAAGTTCAGCATATAAAGCTGTTAAATGGGTAGAAGACACCCTAGTTAAACACCCAAACTTTGCTCTTCCAGGTCGTAAAGCTCTAATGAAGAGTGATATGAATTATGAAGTAGTCTTGATTGATGCTACTGAGAGTCCTATAGAAAGACCTAAAAAAACAAAAATTCTATTATTCAGGAAAGAAGAAAAGGCATACACTAAAAACTCAAATAGTGGTAGACAAGAAAACACACCAAGTAATATGTACAGATTTTTCTAACGGTAAAAAACATGACTTTTAGATTATTTAAGGAATCCAAAATTCTTATCCATCCTAAGGTTAAAACGATTACTGATACAGGATATCAAGGTATACAAAAAATTCACAATAATTCTGAATTACCAAAGAAAAAAAGCAAGAAAAATCCTTTAACTAAAAATGATAAAAAGAATAATCGTAGATTAGCAGGAGAAAGAGTTGTGAATGAAAAGGTTATTGGTATGCTAAAACGGTTTAAAATTATTGCTGACAAATATCGAAATAGACGTAAAAGATTTGGTCTTAGATTTAATTTGATTTCTGGCATTTATAATTTTGAACTACGTTAACCACTTTCGAAAGAGGTCTATTGAAAAAAGTAGATGTATGGTTGCGATGATATAGAAATCCATCGAGAAGCGTAATGGTCAAGATCAAGAAATATCATATTAGAGAAGAGTTATTAACCTAGCATTTAAAAACTAACACAATATACAAATTTAAAAGTTTGTTTTTTCTTTTTGCTGGTTCATCTGCTCAAAATTCAGTGGATGATTTTTACATTGCATAGTAATGTTGGATTGAGAATTATTAGAATTGGTAAATTATGGCGATACAGTTTGCTAGGATAGAAATAGTAGGGAGAAGCTCAGGAGGAAATAGCTGTTGTAAAGCGGCTTATAATGCTAGGATGATTATCAAAGATGAGCAAACTAACATTATTTATAATTTTGCTCATAAGGGAGATAATGTTTACCATACTGTTTTATTACCTGATTATGTCGATACAAAATTTAAAGACCCCAAAATCTTGATGAATGAGGTAGAGCGTCTAGAGAGAAGAAAGAACAGCCAGTTATTAAAAGATATTGTTGTTGCCCTGCCTGATGATAAAGAGCTAGGTCTATCATAAAATCAGGTCAGCAATATGAAGATTTCATGAACAATATTATCCAGCTTTAATTGCTTTTGCTCGTAACAAGGAAGCCAATATTACTGGTGGACAATCAATCTATTTAAACAAGGAAACTGGTACTAAAGCTGGGATTTTAGTTAACAAGCGATCTTTTGGCAAGATTAGTGGTTCATTTGTGAAGATTCAACGAGAAGACAAAAATAATGTGACGATTATCGCAGAAGGGATAGAAACTGCTTTGAGTGTGCAAGAAGCTGGCATCAAGGGTAAAATTCTCTGTAGTTTAGGTATTAGTAATATCAAGAATTATTAACCTACCACAGGAGAGAAAATCATTATTGCTGCCGATAATGATGGACAAAATGCACCATCTCTTCATGTCATAGTCAAGGCTCAAGAAGAATTGGTAAGTAAAGGGGCAGTAGTATCTGTATTAATGCCGCCAGAAAAAGGTGATTTTAACGATATGCTTAAAACTCAAGGAGCAGAATCAGTTAGAAAATTTCTAGAACCTGAAATAGTAAAATTAACAACAGAATTAGGGTTTTTGAAGTCATACTGATTATCTTTCAAAATAGAATTAACATGGTATCATGGTATAATTTAGTATTAGGTCTATCATTAGTTGGAATTAAATTATTAATTCTATTTTGAAAGATAATCAGTATCAGAAGATAACAATATGTTGCGTAAGTTTCAACAGCAAATAAAATCACTGAAGAAATTTACTACACAAGAAAACATAAAGGCTACTTTGCAAATATATAAAGAAAAAGATATGACAGCTTTTATTGCTTATAGTAACAAGATTTGCTCTATGGCAATTGAGCAAAAAATAGCAGCAGATTTACAAATAATGAAGAATAAGTTTGATCCGAAACATGATTTTGGTAATGTCAAATTTAGTAACATCACAGTAGATGATTTTAATGGTAAAAAGCATCTGGTTCCTGAAGATTACTTAAGCACTATAGGAAGAGACAAGCAAGTGATGCAATATATTAATCCAAAATCAATAATTGGTAAAATTATACAGATTGAATCAAAAAACACAACTAAAACTCAAGCAATACAAGTCAAGTTATAATATAGTTATAATATTATGAATGTATTTAAATTATATAGTATATGCTAACTATACATATTTAATTTGTACTTGGATAAAAAAGAAAATTATTTTATTGCAATTTATATTTATAAAGACTAACTTATTATTTAATATTTGCGTAATTAAAATAAAGTTATGTGAGTATTTTAATCTTAATAAGGAGTAGCATATGAAAAATCATGAAAAAGCTAGGGAATTCTGTGAGAGAGAAATTTATATTGAAGAAGGAGCTGAAGAAAATTTTTTTGGAATGATAAGTAATGAAGTGCGTAGAGCACTTGGTAACTACACATTAATTGAATTAATGAAAGATTTTGGTACAAAATTTGCATATGGTCAGCCAAAAGATGCTATTGGCGTATTAGAAGCTATATATGAAGTTTTGAATCATGAGAAAGAATTCATTAATAGAGAAGGACTAAATTTAAAAGATGATAATAGACCTCCAGATGAAGATAATAAGCTAAGTAATGATGAGTTGTTTGATGAAGCTTTTAATAGTATGCTTCAAAAGGTAGAACAGTGTGGTAATGGAGATTTATTAAAAGTTTTAAAAGAATTATATTTAGAAACAGAACAAGAATCTAGTGAAGTTAGTCCTATAGGGGAATCTACAGGCATTGGTGATTTTTAAGTTTTTTTATTAATATATTTTTAAAATATAAATTTAAGGAGAATAATTATGAGAACAATTGGTTATGCAGGTGATAGCACAGATGGAGAAGATTATGAAGAAGATCCAGCAGAATTACCTCCAAAAGGATTGAAATCTAGAAGAAAAGATCTAATTGAGAAACTCAATAAATATAGAGACTTTGAGTATCAATATAATAGTTCTAAGTATCAAGACTTCAATTATGGTAATTCTTGTGTGTTAAAAGAGATGGGTCAACAAATTCTTCAAAGTCAAAAAGTTAGGGGTGAATATAAAGTAATTAAACAGAAATTATTTATTTCACAATTAACACAACAAGAAAAGGATAGTCTTGAAAAACTAGGTAAACTTATCGGGTCTTCTTATAACATAATTGTTAGTGATTATGAAGCTCATGGCGAAATATTATCAAGAAAAGCTAGTGATTTTTTTAAAATTAATCAACAAAAAATAGAAGAAAGTTGTGGTCAAGATCCACATTATAAAAATTTAAATAAAAGTGGAAATAAGGCAAATTTTTATATAAAACATGAAGTAAAGGATAAAATTAACGACATATATAAACTAAATAAAAAAATAGAGTTATATGCGCAAAACCAAAGACAAACCATAGAGCCTACGTTCACAGAAACACAAAAAAATGATGCTGGTTTATTTCTAGCACAAATAAAAGCTATTAAAAAACTAGACAAACTTTTAGGAATAAACTGTGTATATGATTATAAATTTGGTACAAAAAAGCACATTACTGGTAGTTCTATTAGCAAGAAAACCACGCAAAAAGATGAAACCTTAGAAATTCATACATTGGGTGCTTTCTCAGATTATATGACAGACGAGGGTGCTTATGATGCTATTCAAAAAAGATTACAAAGATTTATCGATGAAAGATACATAGATAAAAGCAAGTTATCGAAATTTTTTAAATCATCTCTAAGAGGGAAAGAATATG
The DNA here is from genome assembly GCF_964264675.1 of Candidatus Tisiphia endosymbiont of Temnostethus pusillus. Taxonomy (NCBI): domain Bacteria; kingdom Pseudomonadati; phylum Pseudomonadota; class Alphaproteobacteria; order Rickettsiales; family Rickettsiaceae; genus Candidatus Tisiphia; species Candidatus Tisiphia endosymbiont of Temnostethus pusillus. The sequence continues at coordinate 452,376 of NZ_OZ183472.1, forward strand.
GGGATGTTATACTTAATAACGAGTTAAGAGATGAATTAACAAATCAACTCCAAACATTAGTCAAGTTAATGTTTGGAGTTGAAGTAAAAAGAAATGCTGCTACGCTTTTAACTAATGCTATGTTTTTTGATTTGGTAGATGCAAATATGTATAAGATAGGAGACATTTTAGACAAAATGCCTATGGTTATGCAAGGTGCTGTATCAGCTTCAACTACAATTGATAAAGAGATGAGAGATAAAACAGAAGTAAAAAAAACATCAGAATATGATTGCAGAGCAAAATTTGAACCATCTAAAGCAAGAGATTTAGCAAATAGAGATGATAAAATCCTGCAAGATTGGTTAAAATGGAAGCTACAAAGTGACATAGACGCAGCAGTTGAGGATTTAGGAGGCAATGACAGTATAGGAACTTTGAGTAACCGTTTTAAAGATCTTAATATAAGTATTGGTAGAGGAAGAGGTAAAATTATGGATAAGCTACCAATTCCAATAAGACCAGGAAATAATGAATTTGAAGAAGGCAAGATTCAATGGAATCAAAATGAATCAAAGATCAAATCTGAAGTCAGCAAAGTACAAAAAGTTAAGGCTAAAGTTTTCCATGATCTAATAAATGATTGGTATGGAATAAAGCTACCTCATTTAGATAAACTAGACTTAATAATAGAACTTAAAGCATCAGCAGAACCAAGAGATTTTTATGAAGATCAGGACTATAGTGATCTAAAGGCATCAAGTGCAGATACAGAAAAGGTAGGGCCTGAATTAGATTCATATGAACAAAAACACATAGAATCTAATCTCATAGATATGTTTGTACAACTTTTGGGTGTAGAAGAAATAGGTGTAATGTCTTAGATCATTTTAATGCACGGGGATTAAAGTCTGATTATGTGAACTAGTTGAGATTTAATCTTGCAAGAGGTATGATTGAGAAGAGATGAGCTTGCGAGTGAGTGCGTGTAAATAGTGCTAGCGAGCAAGCAATCTAATCTCGAGGAAAAATCACTAATTAATGATATTAATTGTATCAAGGAGAGTAAGAATGAATTTACAACAAAAAATAATAAAGCCGAAATTAGGCTTGTTAGTGCTTGCGAAACAAATAGGAAGTATATCTGCGGCGTGCAAAGCGATGGGATATAGCAGAGATAGCTATTATCGATTTAAAGAATTATATGAGAAAGGAGGAGGAGAAGCATTACAAGAAATTAGTCGAAAGAAGCCAATATTAGCGAATAGAGTAGAAGCATATATTGAACAAGCAGTGATAGATAATGCAGTACAAGAGCCAGCTTGGGGATAATTAAGAGTTTTCAATGAGCTTAAAAAACAAGGGATTGTTGTGTTTCGCCTAGAGGAGTGAGATCGATTTGCTAAGGAATGATTAAAAAGAGGCTAGAAGCTTTAGGAAAGATAACTACAGAACATCTAGGGTATCATATTGCCCAAGATACATAATATGTATCTTGGGCAATATGTAGGGACTATTAAGGGAGTTGGCAAGATGTATCAACAAACAGTTATTGATATATATTCACGTGTGGCAGAGGCTAAGCTTTACACTGATAAAACCCCTATTACTAGTGCGGAAATATTGAACGATCTGTTATACCTTTCTTTGCAGAACATAATGAAGCACTGAATATTGTGGAATCATGCCTATGAATTATATCTCAGTGTAGAAGGAATCGAGCATACCAAAACTAAAGCAAACTCACCTCAAACTAATGGCATTTGCGAGAGGTTTCATAAAACTATGAAAACAGAATTTATGATACTGCTTTTAGGAAAAAGATTTATAACTCTACAGACGAATTACAAAGAGATGTAGATGAATGGTTATTTCAGTACAACAGATATAGATCACATTCAGGTAAGTATTGCTATGGGAAAACTCCTATGCAAACTTTTTTAGATTCTAAACACATTGTTCTTGAAAAATCTAATCAATTCATGTGCCATAAAAAATTATCTGACAATCAGAGTATGTCCTGAAGAGTGTGTAAGCTTTTAAAAAAAGAAGTTGCAAAATTATTAATTTGCAACTTATCTAAAATTTAAAAAACTTACATAAGGCAAAGAAATGACAAGGAAATTAAACTTAAAAAAAGAGACATTAACAGATATAATGCAGCATTACGAATCACCTGAACAATTTGCGGAGTTTTTGCAGATCTCAGGAAAGCAGTGATAGAGCAAGCATTAGAAGGAGAGCTAGAGAATCATTTAGGCTATAGGAAACATCAAAAGACAATAAACGTCAATAGCTGGAATGGAGTAAGCAGCAGGTAGTTACGATGGATAACGGTCAAGTTGTAATGAATACACCAAGAGATCGTGAATCAAGTTTTTCCCCGCAGATAATAAAGAAAGGTCAGACAAGGTTACAGGGCTTTGATGATAAAATAATAGCGATGTATGTACGAGGGATGAGTATGCATCAAATACAGGAGCATATAGAAGAGATATATGGTATTGAAGTATCGCCTGAGTTTATCTCAAATGTAACGGATAAGGTAATAGAAGAAGTAACAATATGGCAGAATAGAGCATTAGATAAAGTATATCCGATATTATATTTAGATTGTTTGATTGTAAAAGTTAAGGAAAACAACCAAATCATCAACAAGTCACTATATTTAGTTATAGGAGTTAATATGGATGGGATAAAGGAAGTGTTAGGGATATGGGTAGCCAAGAATGAGGGAGCTAAGCTTTGGTTATCGGTTGTAACGGAGTTGAAAAATAGAGGTATTGAGTCTATTTATATAGCATGTGTTGATGGATTAAAAGGCTTTCCTGAAGCGATTAATTCAGTGTTTCCAAAGACTATAGTACAGTTATGCATAGTACATACGGTAAGAAATAGTTTAAATTATGTATCATGGAAAGATCGTAAATTGGTTGCAGCAGATTTAAAAGCGATTTATATTAGTAGTAATGATAAAACAGCAGAATTGGCTTTAGCGTCTTTTAAAGAAAAATGGGATCATAAATATCCAACAATTGCTGGTTCTTGGGCAAGAAATTGGCAGCAGATTATTCCATTTTTAGCCTTCCCTGACTATATTAGAAAGGCTATCTATACGACGAATACCATTGAATCCATAAATCGTCAAATTAGGGGAATTATTAAAACTAAAGGGGCTTTCCCTAATGACGAAGCTGTTTTTAAGCTAGTTTTTTTAGCTCTACAAAATGCCGCAAAAAAAATGGTCCATGCCATCAGAGATTGGAAATTAGCACTCAATCAGCTCGCTATTTTATTCAATGATTGATAACTTACTTACACACTTCGGACATACCCAGTTTAGGTGATTTTTGCAAATATTTTGAAAATACTTATATATCGTCACGGCATCGTCAAGTTAAAGGGAATTAAATTAAGGATTGCAAAAAGAGAGATAGAGATTTATAAAATAGCTTTACAAAATTAAACTATAGTGCAGTTTTATGTATATAGACAAAGCTCCCAAGAGGCATCGTTTTCCAGTCAGTATTATCAGTCATGCAGTATGGCTATATCATAGATTTAACAATAGTTACCGTGATATTCAAGAACAAATGGCTTATCGAGGCATTATTCTAAACCATAAGACAGTAAGATTTTGGTGTTATAAGTTTGCATCAAACTTTCAAAATATAATCAGAAAGAGAGAATGTAAGCCTGATGATAAATGGCATTTAGATGAAATGAATGTTAAGATTAATGGAGAGGTGTTTATATTATGGAGAGCTATCGATTTTGAAAGTCACGAGTTGGAAGTATTATTACAAAGGCGTTGTGATAAGAAATCGGCTATTCGTTTTCTAACAAGATTGTTAGGCAATTATCCTATTCCAAGAGTTATTATAACTGATAAGCTAAAAAGCTATATTAAGCCAATTAAACATATGTGTCCTAAGACAGATCATCGTTCTCACAAGGGATTAAATAATCGAGTTGAAAACGCTCATCAACCAACGCGTCGAAAGGAAAAGATATTGATTAAATTTAAACATCCGAACTCAGTACAAAGCACCTTATCATTAATGGGTAAAGTCAGAAATATATTTGCTGTAGATGTAGGAAGATATACTAAAAATGCTAGTCACAAGAGAAACTCATTTGCAGTTGCTAAATCAATCTGGGATGAAGCTACTCAAACCATTCTTGCTGCCTAAAATTCAAAAAAAATAGAACTTTTAAAACCTACTTTACTTAACTTGACGGTGCCGATAACTATAGTACAGATGAAACCTTTGAACCATCTCTATTAGGTGCAGAAGGACATATAAATTAATTTTGACTAGAGTGCAAAAGTTAAGGCTTGATTTTCAATATTAAGAAAAAATAGTATAATTAGCAAAAATTTTGCTAATTGCTATTAGTGCACAATAAAAAAGGTGTATAATGCTACTCTAATGCCAATTAAGAGCAAAAACAGGCAATAATGAAGTAGTGATAGTAGAAAGAAATTGATTAAAGCCAATCTATAATATATAGATACTGTATTTTTGGAAAATAAGAGTATAAATTATGGATTGGCAAGAAGAATTAATATCAACTTTATATGGAAATTAGCAAAATATATCAGCAAAAATTAACAGGATATTGTTGTAGAATGTCAAATTATGCAAATTTAGCATTTTCAGATGAAGAAATTATAACAATTTATATGTTTGGAATTATGAGCAAAAATTATAAAATTAAGGATATATATGATTATACTAATCGTCATTTGCAGAACTGGTTTCCCAAGTTACCAAGCTATACAGCCTTTGTTCAAAGGTTGAATAAATTGGCAGATAGCTTTATTGCAATTACTGAGATTTTGCATGAACAAATTCCAGTACATGAAAGTCAAAAAACATGGCAATTGATCGATTCTATGCCGGTAATTTTAGCACATCGTGGGAGAAGATTTAATGCAAAAGTAGCTCTAGAAATTGCCACGGCTAATGGTTATTGTGTAACTAAAAAACTACATTATTATGGTGTTAAGTTGCATATTTTAGCTGGCTATAAGCAAGGATCTCTACCTGTTCCAAGTTATGTTGGATTAACAGAAGCGGGTATGGCTGACTTAAAAGCATATGAATATATATTACCAGTCAATAGAGTCGCTTTTTAACTGGCTTGAAGAAAAAACGAAAATCCAAATCGCCAGTAAAGTTAGGTCGTATAATGGACTAATGGTTCATGTATTTGGAAAATTATCCTCGGCTTTTTTTTTTGCTATCTCAAAAATTTAGCTCTTAATTGGCATTCTAGTTATAGTGAAACACATTGAATTAGGTGAGTTTATATGATATAAATAAGAGAAAAAATGTCAACAAGCCCATATAGTTAAGATTTAAGAGAAAAAGTAATAAATTATATAGAAAAAGGTAATAGTCAAATATCTGCTGCTAATACTGATTATCTTTCAAAATAGAATTAACATGGTATCATGGTATAATTTAGTATTAGGTCTATCATTAGTTGGAATTAAATTATTAATTCTATTTTGAAAGATAATCAGTATAAGATATTTGATATACACAAGAATACAATTAGTCGTTGGAAGGTAAGGAAGAAAAAAGAAGGAACAATATTAGCAAAAGCGAGATTAGGATTTAAAAGTAAAGTTGACAAGCAACAATTAGAAGATTTTGTCAAAAATAATTCAAATATTACGCTAAAAGATATTGGTAAGAAATTTGGGATTACAGGCACTCAAGTTGGAAGAATATTAAAGAAGTTAGGCTATAGTTATAAAAAAAAACCTTCAGCTATTTGGAAGCAAGTGCAGAAAAACGATCTGAATATTTAGAAAAGGTCAGTAAATATGACAAAGAGCAAATGGTATATCTTGATGAGAGTGGTATAGATAGGACTATTTGCCAAGATAGCACCAAACAAACTGCTGCACATTTGTAAAAACATAAACAAACTTTGGTGGTAAGCCATCAACAACAAGGTATAGTGTTTGCGATTATTGTGTGTTAAAGTTACAGTTAGCCGAGTTGGTAAAGAGCTATAACCGACCACCACAATGGTGCAGCTTTAAGGCAGCCCGTAAGATAGCATGGTTTTGGAGTTGTTGGTAATATCATTGATGGCATTATGTGTTTATGATACGTAAGAGACCTCGTTTAAGAGATTAATTTTTTCATTCAATACTCCAACTTAAAATTAGCTCGGTCTAATTCTTAGTGTAGGAGATGATATGACAAATAAAAAGAATGATAAACAGAAACTATCTGTAATTAATCCTGATGCGGCAGGTATTGATATTGGTTCTAGAGAACATTATGTTTGTGTACCAGCTGATAGGGATGAAAAGAATGTACGAAAATTTGCTGCTTTTACCAGTGATTTAAGAGAAATGGCAGATTGGTTAAAAAAATGTGGAGTTAAGACGATAGCTATGGAATCAACAGGGATATATTGGATACCTGTATTTCAGATTTTAGAGACTACTGGCTTTGAAGTTATATTGGTGAATGCTAGGCATGTGAAAAACGTACCTGGACGTAAAACAGATGTAGCTGATTGTCAGTGGTTACAACAACTTCATAGCTATGGATTGTTAAGTGGTTCATTTCGTCCAAAAGATCAGATATGTGAATTAAGAACTCTTACTAGACAAAGAGACAGATTAACAAAGAATGCTGCAACCCATGTAAACCGTATGCAGAAAGCACTGAATGAAATGAATATCCAATTACATCATGTGATTAGTGATATAACAGGTGTTACAGGAATGAGTATAATAAAAGCAATTATTGCTGGTGAAAGGGATGCAAATAAATTAGTCACATTTAGGGATAGTCGTATAAAAAGTGATAAAAAGACTATTATCAAAGCTTTGGAGGGAGATTATCGCAAAGAGCATCTTGTAGTATTAAAGCAAGAATTAGATATTTATGAATTTTACCTAAAACAAATCAAGGAGTGTGACGAAGCAATAGAAAGCTGTTACAAAGAGTTTGATAAACGTGGTGATGGTGATGTAACAAATAAGCAACGCAAGAACAAAAATTCTCCAAAGTTTGATTTACAACAATCACTATATAACGCAGCAGGAGCAGATTTTACTGCAATTCCAGGGCTAAGTGAGCTAAGTGTACAAACGATAGTATCGGAAGTGGGGTTAGATATGGACAAATGGAGTACAGAGAAACATTTTACATCTTGGCTTGGCTTAAGTCCTGCTAATAAAATTACCGGTGGTAAAGTATTTGATACGAGAACAAAAAAGGTAGAAAATAAAGCAAGTATGGCATTCAGGATGACAGCTCTTAATCTAGGTAGAGGTAAATCAGCACTAGCAGGATTTTACAGAAGGATAAAAAGTAGAGCTGGTACACCAAAAGCTATTACAGCAACAGCAAGGAAGTTGGCATGTATGTTTTATCGATTATTAAAATATGGTCAAGACTACGTCGAACAGGGAATTGAAACGTACGAAAAACAATACCAAGAAACAATGGTAAAAAATCTGCAAAAACAGGCAACACGACTAGGGTTTAGTGTGGTTAAAATAGAGCAGTCATTGGAATCAGTTTGTTAAGAGATAGCACCAAACAAACTGCTGCACATTTGTAAAAACATAAACAAACTTTGGTGGTAAGCCATCAACAACAAGGTATAGTGTTTGCGATTATTGTGTGTTAAAGTTACAGTTAGCCGAGTTGGTAAAGAGCTATAACCGACCACCACAATGGTGCAGCTTTAAGGCAGCCCGTAAGATAGCATGGTTTTGGAGTTGTTGGTAATATCATTGATGGCATTATGTGTTTATGATACGTAAGAGACCTCGTTTAAGAGATTAATTTTTTCATTCAATACTCCAACTTAAAATTAGCTCGGTCTAATTCTTAGTGTAGGAGATGATATGACAAATAAAAAGAATGATAAACAGAAACTATCTGTAATTAATCCTGATGCGGCAGGTATTGATATTGGTTCTAGAGAACATTATGTTTGTGTACCAGCTGATAGGGATGAAAAGAATGTACGAAAATTTGCTGCTTTTACCAGTGATTTAAGAGAAATGGCAGATTGGTTAAAAAAATGTGGAGTTAAGACGATAGCTATGGAATCAACAGGGATATATTGGATACCTGTATTTCAGATTTTAGAGACTACTGGCTTTGAAGTTATATTGGTGAATGCTAGGCATGTGAAAAACGTACCTGGACGTAAAACAGATGTAGCTGATTGTCAGTGGTTACAACAACTTCATAGCTATGGATTGTTAAGTGGTTCATTTCGTCCAAAAGATCAGATATGTGAATTAAGAACTCTTACTAGACAAAGAGACAGATTAACAAAGAATGCTGCAACCCATGTAAACCGTATGCAGAAAGCACTGAATGAAATGAATATCCAATTACATCATGTGATTAGTGATATAACAGGTGTTACAGGAATGAGTATAATAAAAGCAATTATTGCTGGTGAAAGGGATGCAAATAAATTAGTCACATTTAGGGATAGTCGTATAAAAAGTGATAAAAAGACTATTATCAAAGCTTTGGAGGGAGATTATCGCAAAGAGCATCTTGTAGTATTAAAGCAAGAATTAGATATTTATGAATTTTACCTAAAACAAATCAAGGAGTGTGACGAAGCAATAGAAAGCTGTTACAAAGAGTTTGATAAATGTGGTGATGGTGATGTAACAAATAAGCAACGCAAGAACAAAAATTCTCCAAAGTTTGATTTACAACAATCACTATATAACGCAGCAGGAGCAGATTTTACTGCAATTCCAGGGCTAAGTGAGCTAAGTGTACAAACGATAGTATCGGAAGTGGGGTTAGATATGGACAAATGGAGTACAGAGAAACATTTTACATCTTGGCTTGGCTTAAGTCCTGCTAATAAAATTACCGGTGGTAAAGTATTTGATACGAGAACAAAAAAGGTAGAAAATAAAGCAAGTATGGCATTCAGGATGGCAGCTCTTAATCTAGGTAGAGGTAAATCAGCACTAGCAGGATTTTACAGAAGGATAAAAAGTAGAGCTGGTACACCAAAAGCTATTACAGCAACAGCAAGGAAGTTGGCATGTATGTTTTATCGATTATTAAAATATGGTCAAGACTACGTCGAACAGGGAATTGAAACGTACGAAAAACAATACCAAGAAACAATGGTAAAAAATCTGCAAAAACAGGCAACACGACTAGGGTTTAGTGTGGTTAAAATAGAGCAGTCATTGGAATCAGTTTGTTAAGAGATAGCACCAAACAAACTGCTGCACATTTGTAAAAACATAAACAAACTTTGGTGGTAAGCCATCAACAACAAGGTATAGTGTTTGCGATTATTGTGTGTTAAAGTTACAGTTAGCCGAGTTGGTAAAGAGCTATAACCGACCACCACAATGGTGCAGCTTTAAGGCAGCCCGTAAGATAGCATGGTTTTGGAGTTGTTGGTAATATCATTGATGGCATTATGTGTTTATGATACGTAAGAGACCTCGTTTAAGAGATTAATTTTTTCATTCAATACTCCAACTTAAAATTAGCTCGGTCTAATTCTTAGTGTAGGAGATGATATGACAAATAAAAAGAATGATAAACAGAAACTATCTGTAATTAATCCTGATGCGGCAGGTATTGATATTGGTTCTAGAGAACATTATGTTTGTGTACCAGCTGATAGGGATGAAAAGAATGTACGAAAATTTGCTGCTTTTACCAGTGATTTAAGAGAAATGGCAGATTGGTTAAAAAAATGTGGAGTTAAGACGATAGCTATGGAATCAACAGGGATATATTGGATACCTGTATTTCAGATTTTAGAGACTACTGGCTTTGAAGTTATATTGGTGAATGCTAGGCATGTGAAAAACGTACCTGGACGTAAAACAGATGTAGCTGATTGTCAGTGGTTACAACAACTTCATAGCTATGGATTGTTAAGTGGTTCATTTCGTCCAAAAGATCAGATATGTGAATTAAGAACTCTTACTAGACAAAGAGACAGATTAACAAAGAATGCTGCAACCCATGTAAACCGTATGCAGAAAGCACTGAATGAAATGAATATCCAATTACATCATGTGATTAGTGATATAACAGGTGTTACAGGAATGAGTATAATAAAAGCAATTATTGCTGGTGAAAGGGATGCAAATAAATTAGTCACATTTAGGGATAGTCGTATAAAAAGTGATAAAAAGACTATTATCAAAGCTTTGGAGGGAGATTATCGCAAAGAGCATCTTGTAGTATTAAAGCAAGAATTAGATATTTATGAATTTTACCTAAAACAAATCAAGGAGTGTGACGAAGCAATAGAAAGCTGTTACAAAGAGTTTGATAAATGTGGTGATGGTGATGTAACAAATAAGCAACGCAAGAACAAAAATTCTCCAAAGTTTGATTTACAACAATCACTATATAACGCAGCAGGAGCAGATTTTACTGCAATTCCAGGGCTAAGTGAGCTAAGTGTACAAACGATAGTATCGGAAGTGGGGTTAGATATGGACAAATGGAGTACAGAGAAACATTTTACATCTTGGCTTGGCTTAAGTCCTGCTAATAAAATTACCGGTGGTAAAGTATTTGATACGAGAACAAAAAAGGTAGAAAATAAAGCAAGTATGGCATTCAGGATGGCAGCTCTTAATCTAGGTAGAGGTAAATCAGCACTAGCAGGATTTTACAGAAGGATAAAAAGTAGAGCTGGTACACCAAAAGCTATTACAGCAACAGCAAGGAAGTTGGCATGTATGTTTTATCGATTATTAAAATATGGTCAAGACTACGTCGAACAGGGAATTGAAACGTACGAAAAACAATACCAAGAAACAATGGTAAAAAATCTGCAAAAACAGGCAACACGACTAGGGTTTAGTGTGGTTAAAATAGAGCAGTCATTGGAATCAGTTTGTTAAGAGAGGTTGGGGTAAGATAGGAGAATTGTTGGTTGGACAAAAAAGTGGCAAACATTATCAAAGAACTAATATCATAGCTGGTTTGGTAAATAATAAGCCGATAGCACCTTTTGTGTTTAATGGAACTTGTAATACAGAACTATTTAATAATTGGGTTGAAAAGTTTTTAATTAAAGAGTTGAAAGCAGGACAGGTTGTAGTAGTGGATAATGCTAGTTTCCATAAATCAAAGAAGACGAAAGAATTAATAGAATCAGTAGGTTGTAAGATTATTTTTTTGCCACCATATTCACCAGACTTAAATCCAATAGAAAAATTTTGGGCTAATATGAAAAAATGGATTAAAAATAAGATAACAGAAACTAGTAAATTATTCGAAGCTATTTCTATGTTCCTTGCCACCTAATTCAATGTATTTTACTATAATAACGGCTTGCCATACTAAGGTAGCAGAAAATCTTGAGTGCCAAGTTAGTAGGTTGCATGTTGATGAGGATAAACCTGACCAAGTTTATTATCATAAAGCTATAAAGTATCTAGAAAATTATCCGGACTCTCCTGCCTGCAAGAATCTTAAGGCTATAGCCTATAGTTGCTTAGCTAGTCTCGCTGAGCAGAATAGTGAAAATGGAGCATTGGCTTACTATGTAAAAGCTATAGAGGTGAATAGTCATCTACCAAAAATATATGAGAAACTTGGTCAGCTATTTTTTAACAAAGGTGAATATGCTAAAGCAATTGATTGCTATAAAGTAGTTAATAATGAATTTAGGATAGAAACATGTTTTAAAGCATGGCTAAAACAAGATCAAGACAATCCCGATATAAAGCTAAAGCAAGCTGAGTATTTTGAGTCTGTAGGGTTATTTGAGCAAGCTAAAAAATATTATCACCATGCATTTAGCCTAAGTTCGGATGAAGATTTTAAGGCTGCAGCTCTTAAGAAAATTGGTAATATTATGGCTAATGTTGCTGCTCAGGGGCAGGATTTTATCACTAGAGCAGATGAGCATGATTTTTACAATTATGACCTAGTAGATGCAGCATTTACCAGCAAATTACTTGGCGACTCAGGTTCAGAATATGATTTGTATTGCTAAAAGATTGCAAAGCAGTTTTGCTGCAAATATACATTTTACCAAGTTTGTTGGGGTTTTTAATTAATATTTGTTAAAACCCTAGTTTAGAAAAAGACCTTAATTAGTTATCCAATATTTTTTTAAATGGACACAATTATGATAATTAGGCGATGTTGTCACGAGATGTAATTCTATATTGAATCAAACTTATCTATACTATATCATATTTTTATCGAAACAGCATATTACCACATTTTATTAAAACTTAATCGGTAAAATAATTTATTAAAATTTAACTAAAAACTTTGGTATCAGAATATAAATATAATTGAATAATATGATAGTTGAACTTTCAAACACTAACACACATCTCAAGGAGGCTGACACTGTTAAGGAGAGTAATAAGCTGCCTAAAATGCTAGTAGGTACGGATGAATTCTATGACTTAGTAGTTAATAGTGATGTATTTGTTGATAAAAGTCTAATGATCAAAGAATTATTAGAAGATAGCGGTAAGGTTATCCTAATCACTCGACCAAGACGTTGGGGTAAAAGTCTTAATATGGATATGATGAGGAGGTTCTTAGAAATCGAAGTAGGTGAGAGAGGTAAGCCTTTAGCTCAAGAAAAGAGAGTAAATTATAAACTCTTTACTGGAGGCATAGTAGATTTGGGCTTTGATGAAACCAAAGAGCTACAGCCTTTAAAAATATCCATTCATAAAAATATAATAAAGCGTCAAGGCCAATTTCCAGTAATATATATAAATTTTAAAGAAGTGAAGGGGAGTAATTATAAGGAAATTATTAGTAGCATTATAGATCAAATAATAGAATTATACGAAAGATTTAATTATTTAGAACAATATATTCAAGAAGATAATAAATTTTTCAGTATTCCGCAAAAAGTAAAGTTAAAAAATTATCTAAGTGGTGATATTAATATAAGCTATTTAAAAAATAGCCTGAAGTTTTTAAGTCAAATATTGTATAAACATTTTAAACAAAGAGTATACATATTAATAGATGAATATGATACACCAATTAATAATGCATATTTAGAACTTGGACATAAAACAAAAGAGTTTGACCAAATTCTTAAGCTATTTAGAGGAATACTTGGTAGCAGTTTAAAAACGAATCCCTACTTAGAGAAAGGAGTAATTACTGGCATATTACGGGTTGCTAAAGCTAACTTGTTCTCAGACTTGAATAATGTTACTGAATATACTTTACTTGATGATGATTTCTCTAAGTTCTATGGCTTCACTCAAGCAGAGGTAGATGATTTGCTTACAAAAGTACCGCTCGACACTAATACTGAACAAATTAAGGATTGGTATAATGGTTATACATTTGGTGGAGAGGTCATTTACAATCCGTGGTCACTAATGCAATGTTTAGCACACAAAGGTAAGCTTGATTATTATTGGCTAGATAGTGGAGGCACAGGTCTTGTTGATAAAGCATTATTGTCAGACGAAATGCAAGAAGATTTACAGAGCTTAGCTGCTGGAAAAAGTATTATCTCACCTATTACCAAACAAATAAGTTTTGCTGATATCAATAAACCAGTAGGATTGCTCAGTTTATTACTGTTCAGCGGTTATTTAAATCCTACTGCCAAAATATCAGAAAAAAATATCTATGAGCTATCTATCCCTAATTATGAACTAAAATATATCTATGAAACAAGAGTGCTGCAATGGGTTACTGATCAATTAAAAATTGATAGCTCTAGATATTATTTGTTTATTAGTTTATTGCCAACAGGTAAAGTAGAGGAATTTAAAGAGCGTTTACAAGAATTGTTGCTAAATTCTACTAGTTTTCATCAAACAGGAGAGAAAAAGGCAGAATTATTTTATAGCGGCTTTATGCTTGGTTTAATTAATATGTTAGCACCTAGTTACATAATAGCAAGTGAACAGGAGTCAGGAAGTGGCAGAGCTAATGTGATCATGATCCCAAAAGCTGGTAAAGGAGATAAAGCAATTATTATTGAGTATAAGATAGCTAAAAATACAGAAGATTTAGCCTCAGTAGCTAAAATAGGATTGAACCAGATTATAGATAAACAATATGATGTAAAAATAAGGCAGTATCAATATGTTAAGCAAATACTCAAAATTTCTATAGCTTTTTGTGGTAAGAATATGGAGTTACAATACCAAGTTACAGAGCTTTAGTAATAGACTGTAAGCGTTTGAATAACTAATAATTTTACGTCTATCGTGGTTCTGAAATTGTCCACTACGCCCCGCCATTCGGTACAAGTTGTCGTTTTTTCAAAAATATCGAACGGGAAACGTAGAGAGGTCTCAAGTTTTTTGCCCCTTAGTTTGAGGTTCTGAAATACGAAATTTATCATTTTGCGTTTTTGGGGCATTTCAGAACCTTTAAAAGTTTCATAGGCTTCAGATGCTAGAGTTATTAGCGTTGTAGCGGTATCAGTAAATTTATCGTCTGCTTCCTCATAAACTTTAATTAAACGAGCAATTTCATATTGGCGATCTTTTAATTGTTGTTTTTTTCTTTGAAATTCTTCTGTGCTAAGTTCTCCATTGAGTCGCAAATCTATTAATGAATTTAATCTATTCTCATTTTCGGTATGTTCTTTCTTTAAAGCAGCTGTTGCTTGCCCATGCTCATCTTTCTTTAGCTCATTTGTGTTTTTTAAATAGGCTAGAGTCTCTTTTAGCATTTCTGGGTCTCTTATACCTATTCTTTTAAAAACCTCTTCTACCTGCTTTAAAACCTCATCTTCTCTTACATAAATCTTTTTGTTTGGATTCTTTGAATCCCATGTACCTAAATAAGTCCATTCGTCCACTTTGCCATCTGAATATGTTTTGCTGTGAGTTTCAGCTGTTACAACTTTACCAGTTACTGCACAGGTGATTAATCCTCTAAAAAGAAAATCCTTACCACCATATTTAAAAGGCTTCTTCTTCCACCCTAAACGTACATCTTTACATGCCATAAAAGTCTCTTTTGTTATAATTGCTTGGTAACCATGTGACCACATCTCTCCTTTTACTCTCATTTCACCATAATAGAAAGGTTGTTGGATCATTCGATGCACTACTGTTTTATTGACGTAGCAATTGTTTTTGCTTCTAAGACCAAGCTCCTTAGCTTTTTCAGTCAAATAATTAAGAGTATACATTCCTGTTGCATATTCTTCAAAGAGTTTTTTTATGATAGAACCTCTTACAGGATCGAGAATTACTATACTGTTTCCTCTTTCATCTCGACTATTTAGGTAACCAAGAGGGGCTGGTCCTATCCACTCTCCTTTACGTAATTTATGATCTAGGCTTCTTTTAACGTTATCACTTAAACTATCAACGTAAGATTGTGCCATCAATACGTTCATTCCCCACATTAGCTTTGCATGAGACTGAGAATCTTTATCTATTATGTAACCTTCTGTTCTAAAATGTAATTCTATCTTACCAGCTTTTATTGGTTCTTCTAGTAATGAAATTTCTGAGATTCTTCTTTGTACTCGATCTACTTTATCAGCAACTATAGCAATTGTTTCTCTATGGCTTTTAGCAAATTTGATTATCTCTTTAAATTGTTTGCGATCACCTCTGCTTGAAGATTCGATAATTTCAAAAGTTTCGATAACTTCAAGATTTTTACGTTGGCAATATTCTACTAATCTATATTTTTGAGCTTCAATTGAATACCCTTCTTCTTGCTCCCTTGTTGAAACACGAACTAAAATTATTGATTTTGTTGCTTTGTCTGTCATATTTTTCCCTTTGATAATAAATTTTGCTTTAATTAGAAAGTAGTATCTACTCAAAGAGCAGAGATATATCAAGCACCGCACAAGTCAAGTTGAGTTTGCATTAAATTATCCAAGTAACCTCAGTATTAGAGCCAAGTGTCACATTTTTTTATCATTAATAATTTTTGGTTATTGTAAAAATAATTGTTTTAACTCGTAGCAAGAGTAACTTTATCAAGTGGTTTATCATAGATATCCATATTTATTATTTTAAGGCTATTACACGGCTTTTTAGTATCATTATGGTAGAGGGGGGCCTAGTTTTTGAATTATTACGCTCTAAGTCTAAATATGGGCTTTTTTATTTATATGGGTTTACTTTAAAATAGATAAGTTAAAAACTTAACTGAATGCCACTATTTACATCGATCCCTTTTATTGATATTCTGTATCAGATATGATACAATTGAGTCATAACAAATAAATTGTAGTGATCTTATGGCAGCTAAACGATTATTAGTGTCTTTAGACGAGAAAATATTTGATGAAATTGCAGGTCTTGCTAAAATCAACAATGAATCCCTATCTAAAGTAGCAAAAGACCTTATTATAACTAGTCTAGAACTTCAAGAGGACAAAATATTAGCTAAATTAGCAGATGAAAGGATAGGTAATACTAAGGAATGGATTCGTCATACGGATGTTTGGAAATAAATGTATAATCTTCTCTATTCAGATCAAGTTATACATAAAGATATCCCTAAGCTTTCTACACCAGTTAAATATTTAATAAAGATAACCATTGAAAAAAAGCTATTATCTGATCCAATAAAATTTGGTAAACCTTTAAAACATAGCTTCAAAGGTTGCCGCTCCCTCAGAATTGGTGATTATAGAGTGATTTATCAAATAGTAGATACAACAATTAATATACTAGTAATTCAACACCGCAAAGATTGTTATAATAATTCATAACAACAAAACTACTATACCCTAATACCCTCAAACTTATAGGTCATTGCGTTTATAGACTTACTTTGTCTATATTAAGGAGCTTAAATTACCTCTTTATTAATCCTTTCCAAGCAAATTTTTTCTGTCACTGTTTTTAATTTTTTAACTCTATCAATAAGGTAAAGTAGCTGTTCTTTAGTTATTTTATAATCTTTGTTATAGCGAGCTTCAATATAAGCCTGTTCAAGTAATCTAAAACATTGCCTTTGCTCAATACTAGAATGAGGAAATATTTGCCATAGTTCTTCATTGTAATTTCCAGCTATACTACCTAGTTTTCGTATATCGTGCAGTTTCGGTTTATAACCGGAAAAAACTAACAGGATAGCATTATAAAAACTTTCGGTAGCTTGATGAAGTAAAAAGGCTGAAAATGGATAATTACCTCTTTCTAAAGGATATCCACATTCTAAAAAAAACTCTGCTCCTTTTGTAAACCAGTACTCATAATCTTTTTCAGCTATTTGTCTTCTTTCTGTCCAAGGTAAATTTTTAGCTTCTGCCAGCTGAAACTCGCCACTATCATATAAGAGTATTCCTTCTTTCTTAATATCAGAAAAGAAATAATGCCCCTTCTCTAACTGGCTATTTACCGTCTTGATTGATTCTAGTACCAAAGTTACCCATAACTCAAAAGGATTTCTTAATGATTTTTTTTCCAACCTTTTTTCTATTTTATCTTCTATTGCTAACCCTGCAAGACCGGCATGTTTGCCTTTCTTCATGACTAACATAATATCGAGATCACTTTGATAGCTATAGGTAATGTGACCTTTTTTATACTCATCTTGTACCCAATCTCCTCTAGCGTAAGAGCCAAATAAAATAATCATCGCAATCTTGTGCTTTGATACAGCGAGAATTTCTTTGACGATATTATCAAGTCTTTCTTGAATTATCACGGAGCGTTCGGGTAAAACAGTTTTCATATATTTGTAATGCAGCTATCTATAATACAGATTACTACAATTGGCATAGATATTGCAAAAAGAATTTTGCAAATTCACCTATGTACAAAAATCTCCCCTATAACATTTAGGCTTTTATTTGAGTACCGTGATATTGTTGCAAGCAAAACATGATCTTTTTTGGTGTAATAGATACCTTTTTAACCACATCAATATATTCACTATTAAAAAAAGATAAATATTTTTAAAATTATACCTCCAGTTTTTTGTTGTGACTTTCTAGAGTCTCAATTAACAGCTCTTGTACTTGATAACTAATATTTGCATTTTCAAAATCTGTGAAATCTATTATTATTTTGCTTGTAATTTTATTATTAGACTCTAGAAGTCCCACCAGTGTTATTGCTCCATTGTCAGTAATATTATTATAGCTAAGGTTTATTTGGCTGATGGTTCTATTAGTTTCCAAAGCTTTAACAAGCTGGACAATCCCAACATCACCAATATCATTATTATTAAGAGATATTTTCTTTATAGTGTTATTATTTTTTAGAAGTCTTGCTAATATGATTGCTCCTTTATCAGTAATATTATTATAGCTAAGGTTTATTTGGCTGATGGTTCTATTAGTTTCCAAAGCTTTAACAAGCTGGACAATCCCAACATCACCAATATCATTATTATTAAGAGATATTTTCTTTATAGTGTTATTATTTTTTAGAAGTCTTGCTAATATGATTGCTCCTTTATCAGTAATATTATTGCTACCAATATCCACTTGCTTTATAATTTCATTATTTGTTAGAACTCCTGCCAGTATATCCGCTCCCTCATCACCAATATCATTGCCTCTAAGACTTATTTGCTTTATGGTTTTATCATTTTCTAGAAATTCATCTAGTATGATTAGCCCTTGAACCCCAATGTTGTTATATTCAATATCTATATTAATCAAACTATGATTATTCTCTAACAGTTTGATAAGCAAACTTAGTCCCTCAAGGTCAATATCGTTGTCGCAAAGACGTATTGCGGTTATAAGCTTATTATGTTCTAAAATTTTGCCAAGTATTTCAATTCCTTCTAAACCTATACGAACATCGATAAGTTCTATATAAGTTATATTATTGCTCTGCAAAACTTCTCTAAGTATTTGTGCAGCAATGTTAGTGATATTATTTATTTTTTCATTTGTTGAATCATTTTGTTGTTGATTTTTGACATTGCTCGTCATACAATTAATCCCTGTTTTTTGTGTTTGGAAAATAGACACTGAGGTTAGATTTAAAAATTTGCTGATTGTTGCTTCTAACCTCGGTGCTTAACACCACACCACGTAGTATTATCTTCACACATATCTTTATTAATCCTAGAAGTACACCTTTTTGCTCACAATTAGTGATTTTTTATAAAATTTATTATTAGTAGTGTTGAACTGGAGACAGTGGCCAAAATTATTAAATAAGCACATAATTTAGCTAATTAAGATTTAATGTGTGGCGACATTAATCAGAAATATCAAGTCGCTACACATTCAAATTTTTTATTTCATTACCTCAAATAGCTACAATCTTAAAAAAGCAAGGGTAAATAATTTTATTAAAATTTACCACTTAAAGCATCAAGTATCACTTTATTATTGGCAACAATGGCATCTAGGTATTTTATGACTTGTTGTAAATATAAAGAGAAGATATATTTGATTTGTGATAATGCTAGGTATCATAAGTCAAAGAAAGTAAAGGAGTATCTAGTAAATAGCAAAATAGAATTAGTATTTTTACCACCCTATAGCCCTAATCTTAATCCGATTGAACGATTATGGAAATTTATGCATAGAATTGTAACAAATAATAAATTTTACCATAATTTCGCTCAATTCTCAGAAGCTATAGATAGATTTTTTGCTAATATTGATAAATACAAAGGTAATTTGCTTACTCTTATAACTGACCAATTTCAGACTATAACTTTTAATCATTTTGCCAACTCTTCAGGTTAATTGAGTATACTTACAGCAAACTGTTTCGCAATCTCTTAGCAGTACAAATCACATTTTAAAACTATATCGCCAAGTAAATTGTTGGTAAATTCTTCAGTTACCAGCTCATAGTTGTACAAATTATGTTCCTTTGCTCTAGTGATAAAATTCTGACCTTGGGTAGCAGTATTAACCATAATATTACCAATTTTCTCTAGAGCTGCAGCCTTAAAATTTTCATCATGACTGAGGCTGAATGCATGGTGATAATATTTCTTGGCTTGCTCAAATAAACCTATAGACTCAAGATACTCAGCCTGCTGTAACATTATATCTGGATTTCTTTTATCTTGTTTTAACCATGCTTTAAAACATGCCTTTATCTCAAATTCATTATTAACGACTTTATAACAGTCAATTGCCTTAGCATATTCACTCTTGTTAAAAAAGAGCTGTCCCAGTTTTTCATATATCTCTGGTAAATGGCTATTGGCTTCGATAGCTTTTGCATAGTAAACAGATGCCGCTTCATTGCCACCATCCTTCTCTGCGATACTAGCTAAGCAACTATAGGCTATAGCCTTAAGATTCTTGCAGGCAGGAGAATCTTGATAATTTTTCAAATATTTTAGAGCTTCATGATAATAAGCCGGGTCAGATTGGTTTTTGTCAATAGGCAAGCTACTAACTTGATACTCAAGATTTTCTGTTACTTTAGTATGGCAAGCCGTTATTAACTCTGCAATCTTTGCATGATCAGGCAATTCAGCTTTACAGACATCAGAAAAGAATTGCACATAGTCATATTGCTGCTGTAAACAATAACCATACTCTTGTATCTGATGCTTAAGCTGAGAATTATCAGATTCAGCATATTCAGCAAAAATATCCACTGCTATCTGCAATTTGATTATGGCATTTGATATGCTATCTATCGGCTTACTAAATACTTGTTGCAATCTTGATAATAATTCCAGCTCTAGAAAATATTCACCTTCACTATGTTGTTTCAGTTCATGGTAATTAATTGATGAAGGTATCCAATCTTTGACAAGATGATAATTCTCGGAAAATGCATTGAGTGGATTGACATTCAAGCACTTAGTTGCATTACCAATAGCTTTAACTATCACTTCTAATAGTTGATTAAAATTGTTACTGGCAGTATTTAACAAATGAGATGAACACTCCTTAGCTTCCTTTGAAATAGTTACGTTGACCATCTCACCGTTAACGTCAGAATATTTGGATGATGTGTCTATTGCTGCCAGTAAATCGGGTGCAACTAACTCACCTTCTTCATTTGGTCTATGGAATAGATGTATTGAACAATCTTTGAGCTTATTAACTAGTTCCTTGTGTTCATCCTTTGCCCTTTGATTATCTGTTAATATTCTCTCTATAGATTTTCTGATATGCTGAGTATCCTTGTCTTTTGATACCTGGGTAATTACTAAAGATATGCTACCCCCTATAGAACCAACATCCTTAAAACTTTTCATAAAGTTAGATAGCGTTTCAAGGAAATCATTGCCTCTTTTACTCCTTAAATCTGATTCAGCTATTATCAACACAAATTTCAACTGATCTGTAGTCTCAAAGAGTCTTTTAATATAGAAGCTGTTAGCAATTTCCTGAACAGGCTCAGTATCGTTAAAGCCAGGGCAGTCCCAAATGATTATATCTTTAGCAAAACATTTATTAGGGATTTTAGTCTCGGAAGCCAGTTTATGACCAATGACAATATTGGCAAGTGGCTGCATCGCATCAATAACCAGTTCATCAGTTTCATTATCAAAAATCGCCTGCAACTTCCTACCACTAAACAAATGAGCGAGTGTACTCTTGCCAGCCCCGGTATTACCAAGTAGCAATATTCCCTTTTTGCCATGTTCCTGCAGACGGTCGTTACCATCTCGGATTAAATCCGATACTTGCTTGATAGTAGCCTGATCATCATTATTAAACTGATTATCCCCATCTGCTACCTCAAATAATTTCACAGCTGGTATATTTGGGATATATTCTTTTACTTTTGCTTCCTCTATAGCTTTTAATTTAGCTTCCTCTTGCTCTCTAAGCTTTGTCTCTTGCTCAAGTTTCTCAGCTTCTTGTCTGGTTTTTTCATCTGCTTCTGCTTGTTGTTGCTGTTTTAGTATCTTAGCAGCTTTTTTAATAGGGTCTTTATTAATCTGTAATTCTGTTGCTATCTCTTTTGCTATAACATCTCCTATCTGGTTAGAAGAAAGGTTAAGATTAGTAATAGATTTATTATCCTTTAAGCATTCTGCTAGCGATTTCGCTCCTGCATCTCCTATCTGGTTACTTTGAAGGTTAAGAGTAGTAATAGATTTATTATCCTTTAAGCATTCTGCTAGCGATTTCGCTCCTGCATCTCCTATCTGGTTACTTTGAAGGTTAAGAGTAGTAATAGAGTTATTATCCTTTAAGCATTCTGCTAGCGATTTCGCTCCTGCATCTCCTATTTGGTTATTATAAAGGGAAAGAGTAGTAATAGATTTATTATCCTTTAAGCATTCTGCTAGCGATTTCGCTCCTGCATCTCCTATCTGGTTAGAAGAAAGGTAAACCTGAGTAATAGATTTATTATCCTTTAAGCATTCTGCTAGCGATTTCGCTCCTGCATCTCCTATCTGGTTATTATCAAGCCGAAGAGTAGTAATAGAGTTATTATCCTTTAAGCATTCTGCTAGCGATTTCGCTCCTGCATCTCCTATTTGGTTATTATAAAGGGAAAGAGTAGTAATAGATTTATTATCCTTTAAGCATTCTGCTAGCGATTTCGCTCCTGCATCTCCTATCTGGTTAGAAGAAAGGTAAACCTGAGTAATAGATTTATTATCCTTTAAGCATTCTGCTAGCGATTTCGCTCCTGCATCTCCTATCTGGTTATTATCAAGCCGAAGAGTAGTAATAGATTTATTATCCTTTAAGCATTCTGCTAGCGATTTCGCTCCTGCATCTCCTATCTGGTTATTATAAAGGTAAAGAGAAGTAATAGATTTATTATCCTTTAAGCATTCTGCTAGCGATTTCGCTCCTGCATCTCCTATATAGTTATCATGAAGGTCAAGAGTAGTAATAGAGTTATTTATTATTTGTTGTATAATTGTTTCGGTTAAAGGCATTTTTTTTCTCTCTTTATTATTTAGGTCAAAAGTGAATAGTACTTAAGTTATCAACAAAGTCCCGTTAATTATTTTTAGTAATAGCCATATCAATCCATTTAAGATTAAATAATAATAATTTGTCAAACAACTAAATAACTACTTGTCACTATTTTTTTAGTAAGAGTTGTGATTTTTTTAGCAGCACTTTTTTGACTATTAGTGTCTTGTCTAAGAGATTTCCTGTTGTAAAACAACTTAAATTATATTAATAAAAATATGAGGTAAAAATATCACAAATATGGTGCAAATTGTGATTTTTTATGATATAATAACTCCCCTACAATACAGATACTACAGGGGATTATATGCGAAAAATTGCAGTCAGATTTTATAAGTCAAAAGATATCGAGAATCTTAGAAAAATCATGAAAAATGTTCACACAAGTAATAGTGATCATTTACCGGATATCGCTAAATTTCATTTGGGCGATAAGGTCTTTATACCGAGTCAGGTAGATAGAGCAGAGTTGCACATAATAACTGCGAGCGACACTGAAATTATAACATTTTCTAACTGCTAAAATAGTTAAATTTTGGACAGGACTTTCCTTAATATTTTCTGTTGCTAAATCTTCTGCTACTAATTGTTTACTTATCTCTCTTAAACGTTGCTGAAATCCTTGTTTATCCGCTTGCCATGACTCAATATCTACAGCTAACGTATCGGCATGCTATAGCAATTTCTTCCTTAGTAAAAACTGGCTTGTTAATTGATAATTTCTGAAAAACTAATTCTATATCTTCTCTAATCTTTGCGGCATTTTCTTTTAGTATTTGCACATTTGTTAATTTTAGCTTCGAGTCTTTTATATACCACGCTGTTCCTTCATGGATAGTCGGTATTAAATCAATTCCTCTTGCTTTATGCGATAAATGTGATACCTTAGCTAAATGACCATATTTTTCTAAATATTGGTTGATGAAATAGGCTACATTTTCCCGATAATAATATAAAAAATTTCTTCTTCCCCATTCACGTCCTTTCTCACCAAAAATTATTTCGCCATTTTCTAAACGTAGTAGTTTTCTAGTAGTCATCTGAATGTGGGCATGAGGATTATTTGGATTGTCATAATGAATGTTTATATCTGCTATCATGCCATGGCTAACTAGCCACTCAGAAGCAAAGTGTTCGGTAAGTTCAGTATTCTGTTGTTGAGTTAATTCCTTTGGTAAGGCTATGGTCAGCTTTCTAGCGGTTTCAGCATTTTTTCTTGTTTCGCTACTTTCTGCTCTATTCCATAATTCTTGTCTATCATACACCCAACTAGGAGAACCCTCTAGAGCTAGAATTACGCTATGAATAAGTCCTTTCTTGCTGTTAAAATTATAGGTAATAGTGCGTTTTTCTCCTGTTTTACGGTCAGTTGTAAAAAACTGCAATTTACTTCTTGAAATATAGCTACTTGCTGCAACTGCATTTTGTCCTTTGCTTCTTCGTACTTCTGATTTATTACAGTGATATATTGCCATTGCTATTACCGCTATAAGCTGTAAGTTTTGGGTAATAGCAATGACAAAAACTGAATCTTTGAGCACAGGCAAACTAGGTTTACCTAGTTTGCCCAAGTGCGGGTAGAGGGATTTCAAAAGCAAATGCTAAAACCTAACTTGTAACTACATAGTTTATTTTATTGGCAAGCTTTATATAGCCAGCAGAATCTCCCTGATAGGGTTAGGTAGGGTGGGTGGGAATAGAAGAAAGGGTATTAAAAAAAGAAAAATGATTTATCTAAAAAATAGCTATAGGTGGAAAATATTAATTGATTGTAAAATAAATGAACTGTATAAATTTAAGAAAAAGTAGCTATAATTTTATTGAACTGGTAGTAAGTTAAACGTATTGCAAATTACTTTATTAAAAGTAAGCTTTTTGTAAAAATAACTGCAAGCGTGAAAATTGGTTAAAAAATTTAATAAAAATACTTCTTTGTTTAAAAAGGCAAAAAATTACAGATATATTGGAAATATTTAATGTTTTTGTAATAATATAAAACTGTTTGACATAGGTAGATTGAACTCGTACAATATTCTTTTTGAGTTAGTTATTTTAGATTTCTTATCTGAAATTTGTTAAGGTAAGTAAGATCGGTAATAAAACCAATAAATTTAGATTTCAGTTAGTCTTCAGGAAAATAACAATACAAGACTAACTGAAAAAGTAGTGGAATCTATATCTAGTTTATATTTATTCTATGTAGTTATTATAAGTCTCGGTTAATAACTCTAATAGTTTATGATAATTAGAATTCATATCATATTTTTCGTGGTCATAAAAACTTAACATTATTTTGCTGACAATCTTTTTATTCTTTAAACTTTTTACAAGCTCCTCTGCCTCATTATGATACAACAAAGTGCCATTAAGCGTTATTTCGGTTAGAGTACTATTAAGTTCTAAAGCTTTACAAAGTTTAAAACTCCCACTAGGACCAATATGATTATTATCGAGATGTATTCGCTTGAGAGTCCTATTATTTGCTAAAAATTTGGCTAGTATGTCTGCTCCTAGATCGTTAATATAATTATCTGCAAGGTTCATTTCGTCCAAAGTATTATTAATCTTTAACACTGGGACAAGGTGACTTACTCCTTCACAGCTAATATTGTTGTTGCTTAAATCTATTTTGGTTACTATATTGTTGTTTTGCAAAAACTTCGCAACTATCTTTGCTCCTTCATCGTCAATGTTACTATTACGAAGATTTATGTGAGTTAGCGTTTTATTATTTTCTAAAGCATTTTCCAAAGCTATGTTAAGTAGATTGATATGTGCAAGGTTTATTTTGTCTAAATTATTAATCAGTTTTAACGCAGCTTGTTTTAGTTCAAAAGAAATATCACTTGTTAATTTATCTTGTTTATTATTTTGTTGTTGATTTTCAATATCACTCGACATAGAATTAACTCCTGTTTTTTGACTATAAACAATAGACACTGAGGTTAGATTTAAAAATTTTGCGATTCTTTGCTTCTAACCTCGGTGCTTGAACACCACACCACGTGGGTCACTACTAATATACTACCCTAATCACTAGTAGAGTCCAGAGAAGTTTTAGCACCTAGAGTATTTTTTTTGAAATTCGATAGAACAGCGGTAAAACGGAGACAGTGGGTAAATTTATTGTTATAGTCAGGGGCTAATTATTTTAGATTTTTTATCTGAACTTTGTTAAGTAAGTAGAATTGGCAATGACGTTAATAATACCAAGAAATCAAATTTTCAGTTAGTCTTTAAGAAAATAACAATATCAAGACTAACTGAAAAAGTAGAGAAATCTATATCTAGTTTATATTTATTCTATGTAGTTATCTCTTAAAGCCTCGATTAATAACTCTGATAGTTTAGGATAATTAGAATTAATA
The DNA here is from genome assembly GCF_964264675.1 of Candidatus Tisiphia endosymbiont of Temnostethus pusillus. Lineage (NCBI taxonomy): Bacteria > Pseudomonadati > Pseudomonadota > Alphaproteobacteria > Rickettsiales > Rickettsiaceae > Candidatus Tisiphia > Candidatus Tisiphia endosymbiont of Temnostethus pusillus. The sequence continues at coordinate 478,544 of NZ_OZ183472.1, forward strand.
TCATATTTTTCGTGGTCATAAAAACTTAACATTATTTTGCTGACAATCTTTTTATTCTTTAAACTTTTTACAAGCTCCTCTGCCTAATTATGATACAAAAAAGTGTAACCAAGCGTTATTTCGGTTAGAGCCCTAATTAAATTCTAAAGCCTTGCAAAGTTGAAAAGCCCCATTAGCACCAATATTATTATCATTGAGATGTATTCGCTTGAGAGTCCTATTATTTACTAAAAATTTAGCTAGTATGTCTGCTCCTTGATCGTTAATATCGTTATGTGCAAGGTTTATTTCGTCCAAAGTATTATTAATATTTAACGCCTTAACAAGATGTTTTATCCCTTCATAACTAATATTGTTGTTGCTTAGATTTATTTTGGTTACTATGTTGTTGTCTTGCAAAAACTTTGCAATTATCTTTGCTCCCTCATCGTCAATATTACTATTATGAAGATTTAAGTAGGTTACTGTTTCACTATTTTTTAAAGCTTCGCTAAGTAGTTTGATATTACTACCAATATTATGATCGCTAAGATTTAGATAGGTCAATTTTTCATCAGCTTGTAGTTTTTGCTTAGCTTGTTCTAGTTCAAAAGAAATATCACTTGTTAATTTATCTTGTTTATTATTATTTTGTTGATTTTTAATATTGGTAAACATAGAATTAACTCCTATTTTTTGCTCTTTTAGAAAATAGTGGCACTGGGGTTAGATTTTAAAAATTTTCTGATTCTTTGTTTCTAACCTCGGTGCTTGAACACCACACCACGTGGGTCACTACTAATATATTACCCTCATCACTAACAGAGTCCAGAGAAGTTTTAGCACCTAGGGTATTTTTTTTGAAATTCGATAGATCAGCGGTAAAACGGAGACAGTAACTGAAATTATTGTTATAGTTAGAGGATAAATAGTTATAGTTAAATTTAGTTAACTCTTTTGCAATAAAGTTTTTATAGTGTTTTCCTTATGATGAATGTGATTTAGTTCTTGTTCAAGATGTAGTTTTTCTGCTTGTTGTTTTGCCTTATTGCAATAATTCAAGGCTTTATTGTAATCTCCACTGCTAAAATAAGCATCAGAATAAGTTAAATAAAAAAATATTTTTGTGCTATCATCAGCTATTTTCTCAATTAAACTAGTATATTTATTAAACTCTATTATCACTTTATTAGCTTGGTTTGTTAACATAAGTAGTTTCCCATACAATGCTATTGATCGCAAAAAACCTCTAGTGTTATGAGTCTTGTTAAATAATGCTATTGCTTCTTGAATTGATTTAATGAAAATCTCTATTTCTAGTTTATTCCTATTAGTCTTAGTTGTTGTTTTATTTTTGACTAAACCAAGAGTAGCTTTATTAAACAATAAGTTTGCATTTAAATTTTTTAGATCATTAGCCTTTATTGACTTACTTACTTTTATATCATTATATCTGTTAATTGCTGTATTTATTTTTTCTTCTGCCTTTTGATAATTACCCATTTTACAAAAATATGCTGAGTATAAATATAAAATTTTACACTTTAATAATTCTAAACCATCAGTTCTTTGCAAGTATCTATCAACCTCTTGCAAAAGATTAAAAAAGTCTTGATATTTTTCTTGATGAAAATAGGCTGAAGAAATAATTAAATCCATGGTCGCAAGATTTTCATTATAATTATCTTTAAATTTGCTTTTGAATTGCTTACTGGTTTCAATAAGTTGTTGAAACGAGTTAGTAAGCTTAAAGTCATTTTCGTGATCTATAAAAAATTGCAACAACAATTCAAACCATCGTAAATCTAGGATAGAATAAATATTGTTTTTATTGTCTAGCCCTTGTTGAAGTTGATAACGTAACACAGTTTGTACTAGTCGATGAATAGCAATATGATCACTATCAGTGTAGTTGATCATAGAATATTGCCACAATAGAGCAATGTGCTTGTTTAATGTTAGTTGTGGAGATGATAAAAGAGGATAAGCGGCTTGAAGCCATGCAAGCAATAATTTACGAGATATTTTATCTGGTGCTAGGTAGGCACATACTGTTAAAAGCTCAATAGCTATTGGTGGTTCATTGTTTATTTTAGTATCTCTAATAATTGCCTCTAAACTAATATTCCATGTTATGGCAACAGGATGGTTATTTGTACCTTCCGGTAAAATATTGCTTGCTAGTAATTCTGCTTCATGACTCTTGTAAAGATATAAATATTCTAGGACAGTTATATGGTTTTGCCTAATATAAGCACCAGCTTGTACTAGTGCTAATGGTAAGTATCCTAAAATTTCTACTAATTTTTTTATTTCATTTTGTTCTTTGGCTGTATCTTGCTGTATTAAGGACCTTATTGTTTTTACAGCTTCCTGTTCTGTCATAACATCAATAGGCAATATTGAAAAATTTGTTGGCCAATGACGTTGACGAGTTGTTAAAATAACATATCCGCCAGCTTTTGGTAAAAATGCTTCAATTTCACGATAGTTGTTGACATTGTCATAAACTAACAGCCATCCAGGATTGTCAACTAGCCATTGTTTAACATACGCAATAATGCTTTCTTTGGTATAGTTGACTTCTGCGTATCCTAATAATTTGGCAAACTCAACATACTTGTTATATAAATGATCAACATTTTCAGCAGGAAACCAAACTTTAAGCGTATAAGGATGTTTTGTATGAGTGATATATTGCAAGGCTAATTGTGTCTTGCCGATTCCTCCAAGCCCAGCACAGGCACTAATTGCTAAACTACTGATTGTTTGCGGTGTATGATGGTGATGTAATTTATTATATAAATCATCCAATAAATTTCTTCTGCCGATAAAAATATGATCTTGTCTAGGTATATTCCAAGTTGTCAGGTTTTTAGTAGATATTATTGACTTTTGTGCTGTAAGAAATAGCGATTCTTCTCCTTGACTACTAATAGTTTTATTAACATTTGCTTTAGGTTCAAGTGTAAAAAAGCAAAGACAAAACATTACCAAAGCAATTATGCTAATTACACTGAATACTAATATATAAATATTTTTTGTGTTACCTTGTACATCTCTATTTACCGGAGGAGGTATAGGATAAATTGAACTAGAGTTTTCTATTATACTACTATATCTTTCCTTAAACTTACGGATAATATTCTCGATATTTGTATTAGGGAAAAGTCTTGTGATGATTTCAAGAAACAAAAAATGATATTGTTTGTATAGTGAAGGATTAATATATTCAAAATTAGTTTGACTCGTTTGTTTAGATAACATTTTTATACACTGTTCTTCTTTTGCTAAAAGGAAGAACACTTTAGATATCTCTTTATCATCATCTACAATGATAGAACTATGTCCCTCTTGGTCAGGTACATTAGCTTCATTTACAGCTAGAACATAGATTGTGCATTGTTTTAACTGTAGACCTGTAGCACTGATCTCCTTATGCTTTAAGCATACTACTATAGGAGTAGCATTAGGATTCTCTTGAAACTCTGTAGAAACTGTTATGCCTATAAGTCGTAAATCAATACATAGTTTATTGACCAGCAAGTTTAAGTTATTCTTTCCTAACCTTGGTAAAACAATGAGAAAGGATATCTTATCAGACTTTGTTAATATTAAAATTTCCTGTAGAATTTTATTGAATTCTTGTTGAATTAACAGACTCGAATAATAACTGTGTATTAGTTTGTATTTATCAGATTTCTCTATAAAACTTATAATCCCTTCTCGGGAATTTGCTGCTATTTTTCGTTTAATATTAAGAATATGACTTTCAATAGTCTTGGTTTCGAGCGATTTATCTTTAGTTGATAGAAAATTGGCTGTTCCTTTCGCATTTTTCCCATGCATAATACATGCTATTATATCTATTTCCCTTGGCGTGAATCTTATGCCGTCAATAGTCATCAGATATTTTTCATAAATCTCTTGTGGACACAGTATCTCTTTGTCTTCCATAAAATCTAATTTATTTTAACTATTATTATCCTACAAGGTTAAAAATTTCTAATTTAAGATTATAGGTATCTGTTTTAAATGCAAAGATAAATAGAAAGATTTTTAAAATTATCTCTAAGTATTTTTTACTTACGTACAGTACCTACTGATTTTGTGAGCATTGGTAATAATAATTTTCTAATTTAGTGTTTTGACATGGATATAAAATGTGAGTGCATATTAGTATTTGATCAAGAGCTTAAATAGATATACCAAAAATTAGATAATGCCGTAAGAAGATTTATCTCAGTGTTTTTTAAGTTTATCAAACAACATGTTAAATGCTAAACATTTTTTGTATAGGGACTTAAATGGTATCAAGGTAACTTTATACATGATACTGATTTTAGCAATTTTACTTACAGTGTATAAAATACAAAATAACCTTAGTGGTTATATGTTTGTTAGGAAGAAATTTAAGGAAGAATTACGAGTGTTACTTACTAGAGACATTGTTAACTTATTTGATGGAAATTTAGAAAAATATGACCTATTTAATAAAAAAATACTATCCTAACTCTTTTCGGACAGTAGAGAGGTTAATTGAGTATATAGGTACTAAGGGTGTTATATATTGGGGTAAAACATTTTAGGTAAACTTTTATGAAAGAACTAGAATTTAGAGAGATTAAAAACTTATATAATAGTTTAAAAGATGCTGAGAAGAGAGAAAAGCAAGTTTTAAATATCACGGCTAACGAAAATATCGTCTCTGAGACAGCGTTTAAATTTAATAGTGCTATTTGGGCAAATAGGTATCATTTAGGTACATTGGATGATTACAAAAATTGTCAATTCTCTGTCAACAAAAATGGTTTAGTATTCCGAGGCTTGCCTGAAATATATAATCTTGAAAAAAAAGCTCAACATGCTGCAATCAAGCTGTTCAATGCTAAAAAAGTTGAAACTAGGTATTTATCTGGAATGCATGCAGTAATTACTAATCTTGCAATTTTAATGAGGTCGGGAGACTTAGTTTTATCACTTGATCCTAACGATGGTGGGCATTTTGCAACTAGAAATCTAGTACAGTATTTAGGCGGAATAAGCCAATTCTTACCATTTGATAGGTCAAAGCAAGAAATTAATATACAAAAGTTCAAACAGCAAATTACTTCTAAAAAACCTAAAATTATACTAATTGATCACGGGGTTACGTTATTCCCTTTTAATTTAGAAGAAATACGGGATGCGTGTGGGGATGAAACAATTATAGTTTATGATGCATCGCATACACTTGGGCTTATTAGTGGTGGTGTGTTTCCTAATCCGATAAACTTAGGATGCAACCTAGTTCAAGGTAATACGCACAAAACTTTCCCAGGTCCACATAAAGCTATAACGTATTGGTTGGATCAAGAATTAAATGTTTTAACGGAGGGACTAGATTGTGCTTTTGTATCAACCCAAAATACTCATCAATCGATATCATTATATATAAGCATACTGGAAATGTATTTCTTCTCTAAACAGTATGCATTGAAAACTCTAATCAATGCACAGATACTAGCAAAGAAGTTAATTGAGCATGGCTTAGATGTAGCAGAGTTCAGCAAAGGTTTTACGCAAAGTAATATTGTTCTTCTGTGTTTACCTACAAGCACACTATCTACAAAAGTATGTGCTTTGCTACAAAGATATAATATCAGCACTAATGCTAGAGTCATTTTTGATATGCCAGTACTAAGACTTGGCGTACAAGAAATTACTAGGAGAGGTATGGGAGAAGCAGAAATAACATTAATGGCTAAAGTAATAAAAGAGATTATTAACCAAGCACAGGAGAACAATGATACAATTTCCCCTAAAATTTTTAACCAAGTCTCAGACTTAATGAACTCATTCCAGAGAGTTGAGTTTAGCTTTGATACTTTACTAATGAAGGAAACATAAATGACTATACCGAATCAATTACCACTTAGTGCTTCCCAAAAAAGACTTTGGTGGGAGTGGAAAAATAATTTAGATAACTTATCATATAATATAAACTTTTGTTATAGATTCAAAGGTAAAATAGACGTTCCCAAGCTCCTTGATGCAATTTTAATAACTTTAAATAAAACAGGAGTACTCACTTTAAGATTTAGCGAGAATGAAGGTACTCCTTATCAGTATCTATTGGATCAATTTGCAGATAGACTAGATACAACTTTTGTTGACCTTTCGTTGCAACCTGAGGAGCATGGAATTAGTGCAGCTATTAAAGAATACTTGACCCCTTTTGATTTGTTAAATCAGTCTGCTTACAGACAGTTATTACTTAAGTTAGATATAGATGAATATCTATTATGTATGACTTTTCATCATATCATACTTGATAATATTGGTGGCAATATGTTAATTGACTGTATTGAGGATTTATATCTATCAAATCTGAGCAATGAAAATAATATAAAGCCGCTATACAAAAAAGATGTACTGAGTTGGTCACAAAAAGAACAGTTAGGTGAGTCACATATTAAAACGTTAGAGGATTATTGGAGTACAAGGCTACATAATGCACAAACAAGCACTAAATTCCTTGAAAGATCGGTTTCAATAAAAAAATTTAGAGGGAGAAGGCGTTACTTTACTTTATCTAACAGACTATCTCGTGAGCTATTAAGCCTAGTAAAAAGTACTAATAGTACCCTATTTATTGTTATCACTGCATTCGTTAACTGTTTAATATATAGATTTACTCATCAAGAACAAGTATCTGTATCCTATAGTGTGAACAATAGACAAGCACAGGATAGTCAATCTATTGGCTTCCATATTGATATGCTAATATTGTTATGCAATATTAGCAGTGATGCATCTTTTGTCGATTTAGTGGATCACATTAAACATTTAAGGAAGGCAGATAGACAATATCAGTATTTCTCAACCCCTTATGTATTAAAAATATTAAGAACACAAAAACAAACACTACCAAATGTAGTAGTGAATCAATCTCTATCTTTTGTAAGAACGTTTAAAATTCCAGAAGTTGAATGTACTAACTTTCATATCAATGAAATCGATCCTCAATGTGATTTACTAATTAGTTTTGAGGTACGTGATAACCAAATTCACTTCGAATTTGAGTATAACCTTGAAAAATATAATCCAGAATTTATTGCTAATTTACAAGAAAGTTTTATCACATTAATGTCTGATATTGTAATAGATCCTAGTAAATTAATAGCAGATTATAGTCTAGTAAACAACAATCAACAACAAAGACTGCTTGGTTTATCAAGAGGTAATGATGTATATGTTAAGCCATGTAAAAACATATATCAATATATTCTAGACCAAGTTTCTCAAGTCCCCAATAACATAGCTCTAGTTTATTGTGATACCTCGATTACTTATAAGGATTTGGATGTTTTGGTTAATAAATTTGTATCTTTAATTAACTCTGTAGCAGGAAATAGTAAGTCAGTTGGCATATGCTTAGAAAGATCAATTAATCAAGTAATCTCAATTCTAGCAGTAGTCAAGTCAGGACGTGCCTATATACCTCTTGACGCAGACTATCCAGAAGAAAGACTTGTATATATTCTAGAACATTCTATGTCAGAGGTGATTTTGTCTGACAGTGAAAATTTAAAAAAGTTTATTAACTTCAAAAACAAAAAAATAGATATTAGTTCTCGGGAATTTAGTAACTACAGTAACAAAGTGTCTAAAAAGATTCCTACTGGCGAAAATATTTATATAATTTACACTTCAGGTTCTACAGGTAATCCTAAAGGTATTCCCATAAAGCATAATGCTCTTCTGAATAGAATAGACTGGATGCAGAATAAATATCAGTTAACACAAAATGATAGAGTTTTGCATAAGACTCCGTACAGTTTTGATGTTTCTGTTTGGGAGATTTTTTGGCCATTAATGTATGGTTCGACTATTATAATTGCACCACCTGGAATACACAGGGATCCTATAAGCCTCTCAAAATATATTGTAGACCATAAGGTTAATATAATGCATTTTGTACCCTCTATGCTAAACGCATTCTTACAATTCAAAGAAGTAAGGCAGGCTCAAAGCTTAACTAGAGTATTTGCAAGTGGTGAAGCCATTAATTACGCTATTATAGAAGATTTTAAACAAAAGTTTCCGCATACTAAACTATCGAATTTATATGGTCCAACCGAAGCCAGTATTGATGCTACTTATTGGGATTGTGAGGAAAACACAGAATCTCTTACTCCACCAATAGGTAAACCTATACAAAATACGCAATGTTTTATTCTTGACAGTAACTTTAAATTACTACCTATAGGGGTTAGTGGAGATTTATATATTAGCGGAATATGCCTTACTTCTGGATACTTGAATGCCCTAGAACTAAGTAAAATATCTTTTCTGCAAAACATATATTCGGATAATTTAGCTAATTATCAAATAATGTATAAAACAGCTGATAAAGCAAGGTTTTTATGTGATGGCAATATAGAATATCTTGGTAGGGCAGATGATCAGATAAAAATAAGGGGGATAAGAATTGAGCTTGGAGAAATCAATAACAATATTGCTAAATTCCCATATGTAAGCAACAGTTGTACTATTTTAGTAAATTCAAAATTAGTAGCTTTTATTGAAGTAGCTGAGCATAATATCAATAAATTTAATTTAGAGAAGTTACAAAAAAGATTAGCAATATATTTACCAGAATTTATGATACCTAGTCATTACAACGTAATTACTGAGCTCCCTTTAACTCCTAGTGGCAAAATAGATAAAAAACGCTTAATCAAAAACTTTGAAGAAAATAATAGCTGTGATAATATACAAAATGCAGTAATTAAACCTACAAATTATTTAATTACAAAAGTAGCTAATATTTGGGCTGAAATATTGGAAGTTAAAGTAGAAGAAATAACAGAGAATAGTAATTTCTTCACGCTTGGTGGTGATTCTTTACAAATGCTACATATGCTAGCTAAAATCCAGTCATTAAACATAAATGTTAAACCTCCGAAATTTTTAAGCAATCCAGTGTTATCTTACCTAACTGAAGATACAACATTAGTTGACTACATAGATACTAGAGACACATTATCTTTAAGTTACAAGCTAACCCCTATACAACACTGGTTTTTTGATAAAATAAATGAAGATTATAATATTTTCTTCCAACATTGCACTTTCATTGTAGATAATATAGATGGGATAACGGAAATTAATCGAGCTGTTACTACATTATTGGCAAATCACGAGATATTTAATACTATATTTCGAAGACAACACAGTATTTGGATATGGATTAAAAAAGAAAGTGCAAAAATGCCAAATTATACTTTTGACAATTTAATTGAAGGTCAAAAGTTAACTAAGGATCTTGTACTTAAACAACTAGCTACAAAAATTGATATAGAAACAGGAATATTTTTTGCTGTTTGCCTATGGTGCGATGCAAAAGATCAAAAAGTAAAAATAACTTTTGCATGCCACCACTTGATTATAGATATTGTATCATGGAATCTCTTTTTTGATGAGCTAAACTTGATCTATAAAGGACAATCCTCAATTAATTTTGCCCCTAATAGAGGGTATCTACATTGGAGTAATAGTATAAATAATTATGCACGAAATATTGAGGTGGAGGAAACTGAAATTGAGTTTTTTCATTCGCAACTTTTAGCCTCCTCAACTACTTCATTTAGTGCAAACGCCTTAGCAGATTCATATTCTTTAAGTTTTCCTGTGCAGAATACTAAATCATCTATTGATTATGGAATTACTGTATTGACAAGTGCAATATCTGCTCTCTCTCAAACCTTAAATATTGATTCAATTTTAGTAGAACATGAGTCACATGGGCGATATGATCTTACTAACCAATCAGTCAACCTTGCGAGTACAATAGGCTGGTTTACTGCTAAATACCCTATTAATTATAGAAATATCAAGGATAGCCCTCTTGAATTTATATATCATAATTGCTCAAACTCATTAAAAACAGTGCAAAAAAATGAGGTTAATTTTGGTATTTTAAAATATTTATCAAATCATCAAATATCTAAGTTATTTCAAGAGTATAAGCCTTTAATTTCTTTTAATTTTTTAGGGCAAACTAGATTGAAAAATAGCTATGGAGTATTGCTTAATGATATGGATGGTCAGATTGGTCTATATAAATCCAAAAAAATCAAGCCCCTATATCTAATTGATTTAAATTGTTGGGTTGAAGGCAATAGAGTAGAATGTAGTTTTGACATAACTTTATCGAGAGCTAAAGCAAAGGAGTTTTTAGAAATTTTTACAAGGAACTTTAATTATATTCAAAGTTCAGGAGAATTACCAAATTATTATATTGCTACACCCTTCCAAAAAGATATACTCACTTATAATAACTCTATAGATAATAATTACATTTCAGCTTGGCAACTTACAATTGCTAATAGCATAAATGAAAATGCTCTGAAAACAGCATGCCTAAGAAGTGTAGAAAGGCATAAAACAATAAGAAGCAAGTTAGTATATGATGAAATAGACACAAAAAATGTGCTGCTTAAAGTTCAAGCACCAACTGATTCAATTTATATAGCATATAATTCCTCTGAAATAGCTAATAACTATAATAATATAGATGATTTAATAGATGCTGAAAAAATAAATGGTTTCGATATAAAAAATGGGAAAGTTATACGATTTGTCCTGATTAAAAGAGCAAATCAAACATATGATTTAATAATCCTTGTGCATCATGCTGTAATTGACGGACAGTCAATGCATATATTGAAAAAAGATATAGTTAATAACTATAATGCAATTCTAGCAAATAAAAACATCAATGATAAACTGCATACAGACTTTAGTGACTATGCCAATTGGATTAATACTAGATCTGCTCATAAGTCTTATAATTATTGGAGAAACATATTAAAAGATTTTGAACCTACTCGTTTTATTTATAAATTATCAGATAAAGAAAATAAAACAGATTTTTCTTATCTTATAAGGTCTTATAGTATTTCTAATAAGATTTTTAGCTTTCTACAGCAAAATTCTTTAACTTTTTCTACAGTTTTGAATGCCCTTGTTGGTATTTTAATCTCGTGCCATATGCTTGAATCATCAAAAGTAATATGGGGTAATACATTATCCATAAGACCACATAACATAAAGGGAGTAGAAAATATTGTAGGTCCTTGCGTTGCAACTGTACCTTTATGTTTTGATTTTGATAAGGACTTAAATTTAATAGAATTTTGCAAACAAGTTGCTGTCATGGTGGCTGAAGCAGTTGAGTACGGTAATGTAGCACTCAGTACTATTAGTAACCTTATTGACAAAGGTGAGCTATTTAACTTTCTTTTTGCTTGTCAAAATTATGAGAAACAAAAAGAGGATGAAAGCTCTCTAATAACAATAGAGAAATTTTCTGGGAAGATTAGTGCACATTTTGATTGTACTTTTATATGTGAACTAGTAGATAACGAATTACACATCAATGCTAAGTTTAACAATAATTGTTTTGATGCAGAAGCACTTACAGCATTTTCTGATAAACTTCATTATTTATTAGAAAATATAGAAACACTTGCAAGCAAACCAGTCACACAAATTAACATTATCGATAAATGGGAGCAAGACATATTATCCTATTTTACCAATACAGATATTCCTTACGACATACACACTTCTTTATGGAGTTTAGTTAAACAACATATAGAGAAAGATGGAAATAAAATTGCAATATATGATCACGACGGGAAGAATTACAGTTATTCATATCTTGCTATAGCTGTTTCTAAAATTAGTAGCAGATTAAGTAATTTAAGGAAAATCAGATATATTGGTATTTTCTTACCAAGATCATTTATGCAAGTTGCAGCAGTCATTTCAGTGTTTCGTACGAATTTTTGTCTGATTGGACTTGAGACTACTTTCCCAAAATATAAATTAAAAGAAATATGTAACTATCTTGGCTTAAAGTATGTTATCACTAGTACAAGTTACGTTAATTTAATACAAGATTTAGGTATTAATGTAATTAATGTTGATGAAATAGGAGATGATGAGGTTTTATATGAAACTATCGATGCATATGATCCAGAACAAGAACGCATTATTTCTTATACTTCTGGTTCAACTGGTAACCCAAAACTAGTAGTTAGTACTGAAAAAAGCCATTTAAATCGACTACATTGGCTAAAAAACAATTATCCAATTAAAGAAGAACAAGTCTGTGCATATAAAACCAAATTAACTTTTGCTCCTAGCATAAGAGAAATTTTTGAACCGCTAATACAAGGGGCAAGCCTATACGTTTTTTCAGAGGATGATTTATCAGATGCCAATAAGTTTTTGCTTAAAGTAAAAGCTTATAATTTGAGTCGAATATTTTTTACTCCTTCTCATCTAGCGGCTTTATTAGTTAGTCAAGATTCTGCTTCTTACTTGACTTGTATAAAGCATCTAGAGATTAGTGGGGAGTCTATTACCAGTTCACTGTTAAACTTACTAAAAAAAACACTTACGAGTACAAAAATTTACAACAGATACGGTGCAACAGAAATTGCTTCAGTGGTATATTTGGATCTAACAGAATATGAAAGTAACTACCCATCTATACCAGTGGGAAGGCCTATCCAAAATACAAAAGTTTATGTGGTTAATGACAAGATGCAAATCCTGCCTATTGGGTGTGTGGGAGAGATAGTAATAGGTGGAGACTGCTGTGCAATTGGCTATTTAAAAGAGGTGACAAATAACAATTTTGTTAAAAATCCGTTAAGTCCAAACCTAACCAGTGTCAACTTCTTTAACACAGGTGATCTAGGAAAAATAATGCCAAATGGTATGTTATTCCAATTGGGTCGTAAAAATAGAATATGTAAAGTTAGGGGGTTCAGGATTAATTTAGAAGAAATTGAGCATGAACTCAGTAAAATAAAGTTAATCAAACATTCAGCAGTACTGCATTCTAGCAAGAATGATACCATTAACGCTTTTGTTGTACTCAACAATCCTAAAGAAAATAATTTTCAAAAAAAAATACTCTCACAACTTTCTAAAAAACTCCCGTATTATTCGATACCAACTAATATTAATTTAATAGATAAAATGCCAAAAACCAATAGTGGTAAAATCGATTATATCGGCTTAAATCAGTACGTAGTAAAAAATAATATTATATCTTTTAAGCATAAAAATGAACAAGAACGAATAATTATGGAGTTCCTAAAAGATATTATCTCTTACAAAAATAACACAAATGAAACTAATTTTTTTAGGCTAGGGATGACATCTTTAAGTACTCAAACCTTAGCATACAAACTTTCAGAATATTTTATGACAAACATTCCTGTATCGCTAATTTACTCTAACCCAAATATTCAAAGCTTAGCATTAGCTTTGAACGAAATTTGTAATAAGGCTCATAGTAACAATTTTGTAGTAATCAATCAAGAGGCGAGATCTAATATTTTTGCTTTTCCTCCTGCAGGAGGGAGTTCATATAATTACAAAAAATTTGGGGAGTTGTTACATGGAAGGCAATTGATAGCTTTTAACAAGCCACCATCTAATTTTGGTGCCGATACAATAGAAAAATTAGCAAGCCATTACATAGGTTTAATAAAAGCTCATAATTTTTGTGAGCCATATTTTTTAGTTGGATGGTCTTTAGGAGGAACATTAGCATATGAAGTAGCATGTCAACTTCAAAGGTTGGGACATCAATTATCTAGTTTATTTTTGATAGATCCAGGATTTAACTTAAAACATTTTGGCATTAATGGCAAATATGAAAGTTTTAGCCAAAAACAAATAGAATCAATTATGCACAAAAATTTAAAATCAACAAATTTGAATTCAAAGATTTTACAAGAAATGATGAACAACCTGTATTCAGACGCAGAACTCATTAATAAATACACTCCAAAGAGGTATGAGGGTAGTGTAGTACTAATCAAACCAAATAATGTAAGAATCAATGAAAGGAATTATGGTTTAGCAAACAATGGGCTTGAATATCTAGTAGTGGGCAAAATACACAAATACCAAGTACCGGGTAATCATATTTCCATGATGGCTGATAATGTAAGATATATTACAGAAATTTTTCATAGGCATTATGGCAATGAGGTGCAATGACATGATTAAAACATTAATACTAGACAAAATACATGAGAGTGGCATAAATTTGCTTAGGACTTTCTCTGAAGTTGAAGAAGGGTGGACTTACACATATGAACAGATATTTCATATAATTGAGGATTATGATGCAATTATAATTAAAAGTAACAATAGAATTACTAGAGGACTTATACTAAAAGCATCTAATCTCAAAGTTATTGGGAGAGCGGGAAGTGGTGTTGATAACGTGGACTTTGAAAGTGTAAAACAAAGAGGTATCCAAGTTATAACGTCACCTGAGGGCAATGCAGTTTCAGTTGCAGAATTCATTATTGGTCTAATTTTGATGTTCAGTCATAATATCTTAAAATCTCACAACGCGGCTCGTGCAAATGATTTTAGGCGGGATATGTGGACAGGTCGTAATCTTTCAAACATGAAGGTAGGCGTTCTAGGTCTTGGAGTCATTGGTTCATGCCTTGTCAGGAAACTAGAACACCTTAGCCTTAAAACCTACGGTTTTGATTATAAGCAACGTAGTACACATTTAGATAGAGTTACTAATTTTGAGTTGTATAATAACTTAGAGGTTTTTTTTAGTAATATTGACATTTTAAGTATTAATATCCCGCTATGTCAATCCACAACTCATATTATATCTAGATACTATTTTAGCATTATGAAAAAAGGCATAATCTTAATTAATACTGCAAGGGGTAAAATAATTGACAATGAAGCACTTATTGACGCGATAGATCAAGGTATAATAAGTTACGCGGGCTTGGATGTTTTAGAGCCAGATCCGCCGTTTCACATCCATCCATTAAAATGCACTTACGCTCATCCACTGATAAATCATCCTAAAGTTTTTTATACTCCTCATATTGCAGCTGGCACGGATGATGCTTTAAGCGAAGTTGCAATAAATTTAGTTAACAAAATGAAAAAGGTACTTGATAGTGAGCAAAACATTACTTGATAAACTATGGGACATACATTTAATAGGGAAACTTGATAGCGGAAAATCACTGTTACATATTGATAAGCATCTAATCCATGAAGTAACAAGCCCATTAGCGTTTGAAGGACTCAAAGAAAATAACTTAAAAGTTTGGAATTCAAATAGCCATTTTGCAGTAGCTGACCATAACGTTCCTACAGAAGATAATATTCGAGATGATGATAGCGAATCAATAATACAAGTTGAAGCACTGAAAAGAAATTCATATCGTCATAATATAAAATATTTTGGAGTAAAAACTGAGGAACACGGTATTGTCCACGTTATTTCACCTGAACTTGGTATTACACAACCAGGCATAAGTATTGTTTGTGGTGATAGCCATACTTCTACGCATGGAGCCTTTGGTGCATTAGCTTTTGGGATTGGAACATCGGATATTGAGCAAGTATTAGCTACTCAAACTATCTCCATAAAGAAGCCAAAATCAATGCTAGTGAATATTAGTGGAAACCTTGGACCAAGGATATACACCAAAGATATAGCTTTATACTTGATTAGAACAATAGGTTCGTCTGGGGGGAAAGGTTATGCTATAGAATATCAAGGGAATCTGATTAGTGATATATCGTTAGATGCGAGAATGACCTTGTGTAATATGGCAATCGAGGCTGGTTTCCAGATTAGCCTTATAGCTCCTGATGATAAAGTTATAAATTATTTGAAAGGCAAAAAATATGCTCCTACTTCCCATTACTGGGAACAAGCTGTTAATTTTTGGCGTACTTTATATTCAGATAATAATGCTACTTTTAATAAGAGAGTTACCCTAGATGTGCAGGCACTAGCACCTATGACTACTTGGGGTACCAACTTAGATTCAGTGGTCTCTATTGAAGAAAACATACCGCAAATAAATGAGGTGGATAAGTCAATAAGAAAGCAATTTTTGCAATCTATCTCGTATATGGGTCTTCAACCTGGTCAAAAGATTGCAGGTATTAAGATAGACAAAGGATTTATTGGGTCTTGCACAAATAGCAGACTAGAGGACCTACGTGAAGCAGCCCAAATTGTTTTGGGAAAAAAAGTTAAAAGCCATGTTGAGGCACTTGTGGTACCAGGCTCAGAATATACAAAACGAATGGCAGAAAATGAAGGATTACACCATATATTTCAGGATGCAGGCTTTTCATGGCGGAATCCAGGATGTTCAATGTGCCTCGGTATGAATGCAGATAGGTTGCAGGCTGGGCAAAGATGTGCTTCATCCTCAAATCGTAACTTCGAAGGTCGTCAAGGTAGAGGAGGCAGGACTCATTTAATGAGTCCTGCAATGGTAGCTGCAGCAGCAATTGCTGGTGAAATAATAGATGTGAGAAAGTTATGACAACAAAAGCAATAAAAGAAATAATACAAGGACTCACTGCTTGCATCGATCAAGATAATATAGACACAGACATGATTATCCCAAAAGATTATATAAAGGGGGTCAGTTCAAAGAAATTAGGTAAACATCTCTTCTCATATTTAAGGTACAATAAAGATCATACATTAAACAAGGATTTTATCTTAAATGACCAAACTTTCTCTCAGTCAAAGATTCTAGTATGTGGTAAGAATTTTGGTTGTGGTTCAAGTAGAGAACATGCTGTATGGGCTTTGAAGGATTTCGGCATTGAGGCAGTAATTGCTCCATCATTTGCAGACATCTTCTATCAAAACTCTATAAGAAACTTTCTTTTGCTGGTTACGGTTGATCAGCACACTTACAACAACTTAGTAACCTATGCAAAGTCTAGACAGCTATTAAAAATTGACGTAGGTAAATCTACCATTTTAACCACTGAATTTTTAGCGAGTTTTCAGCTAAAAGAATCAGATAAAAAATTTTTGCTAAAAGGAGAAGATGAACTATCAATAGTGTTAAAATACCAAGTTCAGATAAAGAAATTTGAAGAAGAGTATAAAAAGAATTATCCATGGATAACATTGGAAGGTTCTATATGATAGAAAAGATCGAAATAACAACAAGTAAGGCTCCACAGCCTAGAGGGAAATATTCGCAAGCCATAAAAGTTAACAATGTGGTGTTTTTAAGTGGGCAGTTACCTATCGATATCAAAACTAATATTTTAGTAAAAGATAATTATGAACAAGCGTTTATTAAATGTTTTGAGAATATAAGTGAGGTTTGTATGGCAGCAGGTGGTACTCTAAATAAAATTGTTAAATTAAACGTTTTTTTAACCCATCAAGACTCATCTTATTACCTTGATAAAGTAATACCTCGATTTTTTAATCCACCTTATCCAGCAAGATCTAGGGTATTTGTGACCAGTTTATCTAAAGGAGCGCAAATAGAAATAGAAGCAATAATGATATTATAATCTTACTTATTTATGAATAACATTCTTATGTTAGCTAGTTTTTTGGCATGTGTTGATGTCATTGATACATCACTAATTAATCTAGTTTTACCCAAAATCCATCATTGTGTTGATTTTCCTATAGATAATATATTATGGATTCTTTATGTTTACTTATTATGTTCATCAATCACTACACTAATATTACCTTTTGCCACTAAATTTATCTCTTTATATAGGATACTATTATTCGCATCTTACCTGTATTTATTTGGCACTATTGCTATTTATTACATGAACAACAATTTTATACTAGTCATTATTGCGAGGTGTTTTCAAGGAATAGGGGTGGGGGTTTTTAATCCGTCTTCCCTAATTATAATTAATCACTATTTTAGAGATCAGCAATTTGTTAAGGTGTCTTCTATTTATGGTGTTGTAATACTTAGTATAGGCTCCATAGTCCCATTAATATACGATGTTATTGTACATTTTTATAACTGGAATAACATGTTATTTATTAATATCCTTTTTATTTTAGTTATATTAAACTTGCTTGCCGCTATTTATTCTAGTGCGGAACAAAGTAACTGGAGCAACTCTATTCCTCTAATGGATAGAAATTACAAACTATACAAGGATAAAAATTTTATAATTTATCTTGTGATATCTTGTTGCTATTTTGGCATTTCCACGAGTGTGGTAACTTTCGCGTCATTCTTTATCCAATGGAATATGAGCCTCTCAATCGAAAGCGTAGGGATATTAATGTTTTTTAAAGGGCTTGGTGGGTGCATATCATTTATTTCTGTACCTAGTATTTTAAAAAAGTATAAACCCAATTCATTATTAAGCCTTAGTCTTATTGTAACCATATTTGCATATTTTTTGCTATATCAATATTCATTTTTTTCTTTGTATATACTATCATTCTTTCTACAAGGTTTTGCGATAGGTATTTTTAATATAATAGCTGTTAGATGCACTTTGTGTTATGTACCACAAAGTCTCAATATTTTTGCATGTAGTATATATATCTTCACCAAATTCATAGCCAACTTAATATTTATAAAGTTGTTTCAAGGAGTTATTACAATTTAACAAATGAACCCCCTACTAATACTGTGTAGGATGTGTTAAAGAAGCCTCTTGAAGCAGAGTGTGAATATAAAAAGTCGCGTTCGCTACGTTATAGGTTGCAGCTAACTCAATGATAGGTAAGCCACTAGTTTGACTAGTGAGACCATGTGCTATTATAGATTGGTATAGTAAAGCCATATTGAGTTATAAATTATCAAATTCAATGGATGTGACTTTGGTAACTGATGTATTAAAAGATGCCCTTAATAAATACAAAGCTCCAAAAATATTTAATAGTGACCAAGGCAGTCAATATACTAGCCATGACCATACACAGATATTGAAAGATCATAGCATTCAAATCTCAATGCATGGTATACTGCTCGTAAATGAAGAGTTGAAGGAAGAGAAGAAAGAAGCTAGAATATGATAATGGGAAATATTTTAACATCTGAACAAAGAACGGTACTGAAGTCAGGTCATGGTAATGAACGAGATAGGAGAGTATGTGACCGAATTAAGGCAGTTTTGCTGTATGATAAAGGTTGGAGCTATGGAGAAATAGCAGAAGCATTGCTGTTAAGTGAAGAAGCTATAAGAAAGCATGTAAGAGATTATCAAAAATTTAATAAATTAGAGACAGCTACCGGTGGTAGTGCAAGTAAGCTAAGTGAGCTAGAAGAGAAAGAGTTAATAGAGCATTTAGAAATATGTAATTATGTTTATGCCAAAGATATCAGCAATTACATAGAAGAAAAATACGGTGTTACCTATACAATAGCAGGAGTAACAAAACTATTAATCAGATTAGGCTTTGTATATAAGAAGCCAAAGATCGTACCCGGCAAGCTTGATATAGATAAGCAAGAACTATTTAAGCTAGAATATAGTTTGTTAAAAGGTACTCTCAAGGCTAAAGAAGCTATATATTTTATGGATAGCGTTCATCCTCAGTATCAAACAAAAGCCCGTTATGATTGGATCAGAAAGAATCAAAATAAAACTTTACCAACATTTAGTGGCTGGAAAAGGAAGCATTTAATAGGAGCAATTAATTTATCTGATTTGCAATTAGTTAGCACAGATAATCCTAAAGTAAACGGTGATTATATAATCAATTTTCTACAAAAATTAGAAGCAGAAAATCCTAATAAAGAGAAGATATATTTGATTTGTGATAATGCTGGGTATCATAAGTCAAAGAAAGTAAAGGAGTATCTAGTAAATAGCAAAATAGAATTAGTATTTTCACCTCCCTATAGCCCTAATCTTAATCCGATTGAACGATTATGGAAATTTATGCATAGAATTGTAACAAATAATAAATTTTACCATAATTTTGCTCAATTCTCAGAAGCTATAGATAGATTTTTTGCTAATATTGATAAATACAAAGGTAATTTGCTTACTCTTATAACTGACCAATTTCAGACTATAACTTTTAATCATTTTGCCAACTCTTCAGGTTAATTGAGTATAAAGGCAGGAGTATTGATAATATAATTATTGAGAGATTTTTTAGAACCTTGAAGTACAATTATATATTTATTAATGATTTTAGCAATATTAAAGAACTAAAAAATGGTATTGATAATTATATGAATAAATATAATTATCAAAGATTTCATTCAGCTATTGGTTATAAAAAACCTATGCATGTTTATCTTAATTATATACAAAACTACATGCAAATTGCTGCTTAATAAATGCAAAATAGGAAACAAATTTATCTTTTTTTTGTCTTGATTTTTCAGTCCATTATAGATGGTAAGAGCTATGATTTCTACTCGGCAAATATCTAATACTGAGTCTCTAAAAATAAATGAGGTGCATATTTGGAGTACTTATCTACTAGAAAATCCGAAAGATTTAGATTTACAATATTCTTACCTGTCAACAGATGAGAAAGAACGGGCAGAAAAATTTTATTTTGCAAGAGATAAAATAAAGTTTATTCAGGGACGATGTTTATTGAGGTCCATAATAGCTGGTTATACCGGAATATCAGTGAACGATGTACAATTTAAATATAATGAATATGGCAAACCTAAGTTAAAAAACAACATAATAGGATTATCATTTAATGTTTCGCATTCTCATGAGTTGCTAGTTCTAGCATTTACTAGACATAATGAAGTGGGTATCGACATAGAATTAACTAAAGAAGACGATGTTAGCTGGCTGATAAATGCAAATATATTTACCAATAGTGAAATTAATTTATTTAAGGATTTGGTTAATTCCAATACAAGAGAAATTTTTTATAAATTATGGTCAGGTAAGGAAGCCTATCTAAAAGCTTTAGGAATAGGACTTTCTATACCTCTAAATAGTGTAGAAATAGCTTTTACTGAGGATAAAAAGATAAAGTTGGTAAATAATCGGCATACATCTTATGAGCCTTATTATTTGATAGACCTACAACATATTCCTGAGCAATATATTGGAACTTTAGCACTACTAGAGCAACCTAATCACATAAAATACTTTAACAAACACAAATGTAAAGAGATCTATATATGTGGGTGCTAGGTTCTGTTGACAAAAATTATAGTTAGGAAAGAGGAATAAAAAGTTGCCATAGTAAGAAGAAATGGTAGTTTCTAGTTATCAAAAAAAGGAACTACCAGTATGAAGTATTACATAGAAGAACAAGCATGGGAAGTAATTTTATCATTTTTTAAGGAAAGAAATGGTATAACGTCAGTTCGGGATAAGATATAGATGAAATAGTAATAGATAAAAGGATTGTCAAAAAGGAGTGCCTGCAGTATTTATATTTTTAAACAAAAAAACAAACTACAGGCATGAAAAAAGATATCACAGAATTATATAGTTTTATAGATGATTTTTGTAAAATTTATTTGGAGTATGAACAGAGAAAGTTATTACCATCAAATAAGCAGAGAAATCGCTGTTGTAGCATGAGTTTAAGTGAAATGTTAACAATAATAATTATGTTTCATACATCCTATGCTAAGAATTTTAAATTTTTCTATAAAAGTTATATAGAGTGCATGCATAAGGATGATTTCCCTAAAGCCTTGAGTTATAATAGATTTGTTGAATTAATGGCACGATTATTCATACCGCTAAATATGTTGATTCATTTGTTGTTTGGTGAGGAAACAGGTATTTATTTTATTGACTCTACAACGATTAGAGCTTGTCACAATAAAAGGCGTTATAGCAATAAAGTTTTTAAAGGATTAGCCAAACATAGTAAATCCTCTATGGGGTATTTTTATGGTTTTAAATTACATGTAATAATCAATAATAAAGGGGAGTTTATGGCATTAAAAGTGACCAAAGGCAATGTAGATGATAGGGTTCCAGTACCGGAGTTAACAAAAAGATTAACTGGAATTATAGCAGCTGATAAAGGTTATATTAAGCAAAATTTGTTCTTAAATTTATATGAAAGAGGCTTAAAAATGATTCATGGAATTAAGAAGAATATGGAAAATAAATTAATGGATTTGAAAGAAAAAATCTTACTTCGAAAGCGTAACTTAATTGAAACAGTTTTTGATTATCTAAAAAATAAAATGAACCTTGAACATACTAGACATAGATCACCAATAAATGCCTTTGTCCATATATTATCTACTCTTGTTGCTTATTCATTAAAGAAAAATAAACCTTCAACAAAATTTGATTTTAATCTACATGTTCTCAATATCCTTATCCCGAATTGACTTAAGTTGCTATTAGTGTACAATAAAAAAGTGTATAATAGTATTATATAGTTAGTAGAAAACAGTAAAATCAATGACAGAAGAAAAAACTAAGAGTAATGGTAATTATCAGCCAAAGATGTTTGTTGGCACTGATGACTTTAAAACATTATTATTAAACAGTGATGTATTCGTTGACAAAAGCCTAATGATCAAAGAATTGCTAGAGGATAATGGAGCAGTGACTCTAATTACTCGACCAAGACGTTGGGGGAAAAGTATTAATATGGATATGGTCAGACGCTTTCTAGAAATAGAGCTAGACAATGAGGGGAATCCTCTGCCACCACAAGAACGAGTAAATTATAAATTATTTGTTGGGGGAGAAGTAGATTTGGGGTTTGACGAAGCAAAAAAATTGCAACCTTTAAAGATAGCGTCTTGTGAAAATGCAATGAAACGTCAAGGGCAATTTCCCGTAATATTCATCACCTTTAAAAGCGTGGAAGGTTCAAGCTATCACGATATTGAACAAGGTGTAAAAAGCCAGTTACGGAAATTATTTCAGGCTCATAGTTATTTAAGTGATAGTAACAAACTTAAAACAAGTGAGATAGCAGATTTCAACCAATATTTATTTGGCGAGGTAACTTTAGACAATATCAAAAATAGTTTGGCTATTTTAAGCCATTTGCTTTACAAACATTATAATAGAAAGCCTTGGGTATTGATCGATGAATATGATACGCCAATTAATAGTGCTTACCGCTGGTTTGGCACTAATGAGGCAGAATTTCAGAAAGTGTTAGAAATTTTTCGTGGCATCATGAAATCTACCTTTAAAAAGGAAACTGGCGATCAAGAATTGCCAGTTGAAAGGGGAGTTATTACAGGAATTTTACGGATTGCCAAAGCTGAATTATTTTCTGGTTTAAACAATGTTAGTGAATATAGTTTGTTAGATGAGCCATTTGGCAAAGTTTACGGGTTCACAGCAAGAGAAGTAGAAGAGTTATTAACTAAAGTACCACTTGATACTAGCCTAGAAGAAATTAAGGATTGGTATAATGGCTATAAATTTGGTGGTGAAACTATCTATAATCCTTGGTCAATTATGCGATGCTTAGCAAGTAAAGGGAAGCTAGATCATTATTGGATTGATAGTGGTGGCACTGGGTGGATCGACCACGTCTTGTTATCGGATGAGATGCAGCAGGATATTCAAACATTAGCCGCTGGTAAACCTATCGTTTCTAGCATTACCAAGCATATCAGTTTCACGGACATTGGTCAGCCGGAAGGGTTGTTAAGTTTATTGTTATTTAGTGGCTATTTAAACCCACATGCTAAAATGCCAGAAAGAGATATTTATGAACTATCTATTCCTAATTATGAGGTAAAATATATTTATGAAAAAAGAGTACTCCAATGGGTCAGCAAACAAATAAACATTGATAGTTCTAGGTACTACTCATTTATTAGCTTGTTAATAGATGGCAAAATAGAGGAGTTTAAGCAAAGAATGCAGGAGTTACTGCTGGGTAGCACTAGTTTCCACCAAGTAGGAGAAAAAAAAGCCGAATTATTTTATAGTGGCTTTATGCTCGGATTTGTTAATATGCTAGCTTCTAACTATATAGTATCAAGTGAGCAAGAATCTGGTAGTGGTCGAGCCGACGTAATCATGATTCCTAAAGTTGGTAAAGGTGATAAGGCCATGGTGATTGAGTATAAAATCGCTAAACCTTCAGAAGATTTAACGACTATAGCAGGGTTTGGTCTACAACAAATTATTGATAGGAAATATGATACTAAAATAAAAGAGCATCAACATGTTAAACAAATACTAAAAATCTGCATGGCTTTTTGTGGGAAAAATATGGATTTACAATATCAGGTTACAGAGCTTTAATAATGGACTGTAAGCGTTTGAATAATCAGTAATTTAGTGTTTGTTGAGGTTCTGAAATTGTCCACTACGCCCCGCCAGTCCTTATCAGCCTTTCAGAGTTTTCTTATTTTACTAAAAATTTCATATGTAATTCATATGTAACTTCTCAGACAAATTTCCTGAAATTTGACCTACAAGAAAATCTATTTTTAACCCTATTACAAGGGGAGGAAATATGACAGAATCGTTAACTTTTTCTCGCTCTGTAGTTGAAAATCAAGATATTATCTTTTATAACATAGTCGGTAATTTTGTCCCGCCTGAGTGGCGGAATCTTACCAACAATTGTGGTAAACAATTAAGTAAAACGTCTCGTCAACTTTTATCGTTGATAGTTTCTTGCATGAAGACTGATAATTATAGAAATTCGGATGAATTACAAGAAGGCTATCATTTTTTCGAGAAAGAACTAGAAGTTTGTCAAAAACGGGTTAAACAATGTCTAACAGAATTACAAACAAGTGGATTCATTGATTTTACTTTAATTACTACTACGATCAAACATAACGTAAAATGCCGTAATATTTTATGTATCAAACTCCTTAAGAAATTTATGAATTTTTGTAAAAGAAATAATAGTTCTTATCATTCTAATTACATAAATATTCAATTTAGCCATAAAAAAATTTCAATTCAACCGGAAAAAAATTACCACCCAACTGTAAAAAATTTTCAAAAAAACGCATCTATATATATATCTATAATATCTAGATATGGAAAAAATCAAGAAAATTGTGGACAAGTCTGTGGACAAACTGTGTCAAAGCCTGAATCAGCTGAGGAACAAAACGTTAATTTACCACTTGAGGTAACGACGAAAAGAGGTGAAAAAACTTTGTCAGATATTGATTCAACTACGGAGCAAAGTGTTAATTTACCTACAGAGGTAACGGTAAGCTCAGCAAATGAAGCATCACCCTGCAATTCCTCTGAGGTAGCTCCAACTGATGACGAGTCAGATTACGATTCTGATTCTGATTCAACAGATGGCTATTCAGGAGGTAGCGAGTCTGAGCAAGAAGCTAGTGGGAAATTGCCTAGGTGGCTCAGTGATATTACCAAACAGGCTAAAGGCTGGTATTCACGTAGGAAGCTAGAGATGTTTTACCCATTGACCGAAGAAGATGCTGCTTGGTTAAGAAAGACAACAGGTCGTAATTACGAATTGAGTTTTGTCAACAAGCTATTGATTAAACATAGCGTAGATTCTCCTAACAATCGCTTTGCCTGCAAGCAAGCAGTACTGAATTACATGAAGATAACTTTGATTCATGAAAGGCGTCCACCATCTGTGGCAAATAACCCAAATTTTAACTTCGATCTGAACAATGCTACTAGGACAAGAAAGGCTTATTTGCAAAAGATAAGAGATAGTAAGGGCGTTAAACCACTGAATCAGTTGAAACGCAAGATTGTTGAAGCTTTTGAGCAGCAGCCTAGTACTGCTTATCAATTGCTGAAGAGGTGCAGTTTTTTTGGAGTATGTGACGATGAATACAAGATTGATCTAGCGGATATCTCTTTGTCAGAAACTGACAAATGCACATTGCTCAAGACAGTGCAAGAAGTATATGGCAAAGATGTTCAGCAATTGCGTATTACCAACAAAAGAGAGGTATCGGATTATGATTTAGAGCTAAGTGGGCTAAATCCAGAGTCAGTATGGTATAAAGTAAGGAAATATTTGTTAAAGTTATACGGTGAGAACTTGGACAAAGCCTGGTTTAGCAAGTTAGAAGCAATTGAAGAAGATACGACTTGCAATAAGCTTATTCTCAAACCAGCTACTGCCTTTATTGGGGATTGGATTAGGAGTAATTACAGGAGAGCTTTGGAAGATGCGTGCCATAGCCAAAATTATACTTTTGAGTTAATGAAAGTTGATAGCAGGGCTGGACTGTAAGCTATGGCAAATAGCACTTAAAGCTATTTTAAATATGTTTATAAGAGGATTTTAATTTTTAGCTAAAAAATATGTTAAAAACAAATAACACTATTGTACGAGTCTGTATTTGCGAAATTTTAAGGTATTCTTTCAATAATAAACAAAAACTTGAATTAGTAGTTAAGTTGATGAAACTAATTGTATTAGTTGAGAAAAAAGATGATTACAAACAAATTAATAATAATCAACCAGTTACTGAAGGTTGAAGAGTACATAAAAATCACATATGAAATTGCAAGGATTTGGAAAATATGAGAGTAATGCAGGTTACAAAGGTCGAACCTCTGCTTGCCAAGCAGAAGACCGTCCTTAAATTCACCAGTTTGTAACTATTTTTTTGAGATTTTTAGCAAATTTTGTCACTTTTTTACATTTTTTGGCAAAAATTGTCCGCGGAATCACCCGGGGGGGTGTACGCGTCGAAAAATGGGGTATAGGGGGCGTCACGCGAAAACTTTTTTTGAGGTAATTAATCACTTGTTATTAAAAATTTTCACTTTTTTAGTTTTTATTTTTCAAGTGGTAAAAAACCTGAAAATCAGCTATAATAAAGGGAATTATAAGGAATTTTTAAAGAGATGTACATGATCAAAAATTATGGTTTGTTTGAAAAATATTTAGCAAAGATATCATCTAGTACCATTAGTAAGTTTGGCTCAATAGATGATATCTCTAATTTCCTATTATATCTTTGTGAACATGGTAACATCGTTATTGCAGCTAAGAAGGCTGGTTGTATCTCGCCACTTAGGTTGCACCGGATTATTAATAGCGATAAATATTTAGCCAAATGCGTCAATTTAGCTTTAGCCATTGCGGTAGATAGGGCAGAAGGAGTGTTATATGATAGGGCTATTAATGGTTATGAGGAAGTGACTTATAACAAGGATAATCAGGCAATTGCTACTAAGAAAAAATATTGTTCTAAGTCGTTGCTGGAATATCTTAAAGCTAATTCGCCAAAATATCAAACGAGGAAGCATGATGCTGGTGACCATAGGAAAAATAGTGATGAAGCTGAACAAGCAGCAAAAGCCCAAGAAATGTCAAAAATGATAGATGTAGCTAATTTTGAAATAGAATCGTATGAAGCAGAATATGCACTTGCCAAAGGACAGTAAGAGCAAGGGGATAAAGACTACTGGTACAACTAAAGCCAGCAAAGAGGTTGCTAGCTCTGCTTCTAAAAGTCTTAAATTTCCGGTAGATTGGTCACCCTACCCATTCCAGCTACCTTTGTGGAGATATTTATACTCAGGTGGTAAGAAAGCTATAGCCATTTGGCATAGAAGAGCTGGCAAGGATATTATGGGTATTAATTGGATCACTGCTAGTGCCATTCGAGAAGTAGGCATTTACTGGTATGTCTATCCTACCTATAATCAAGCTAAAATGAGCATATGGGATGGTATGACATTATCAGGGCGTCCTTATATGTCGTTTATTCCTAAAGGGATTATTGCTCGTAGTCAGCAATATAAGCAACGGATATTATTTAAAAATGGCTCAGTGATTCAGTTTGTTGGTAGTGACCGTTATGCTACTATCAGGGGTAGCGGTATTAAGGGAGCAGTTATCTCGGAATATTCTTACCATGATCCACGAGCTATGAGCTGCGTTATAGAGCCGATGGTAATTCGTAATAATGGATGGCTGCTTTATTTGTATACTCCTTCCGATAATCCAAAATTGACACATGGTGAAGAATTATACCGGAAACACCAAGATAATCCTGAAGTATTTTGCCAAATAAAAACTATTGAAGATACTACTGATCATGAGGGGCAGCCATTAGTTGATAAAGACAAGTTGACTTCAGTCGACATGAGTAACGAAGAGATTCAAAGAGAGTTTTATTGTGACTTTGCTGCTTATCGTTACAAGAGAGCTGACCAAGGTGGTACTTTTGTTGAACAATTACGGCTTGCTGAAAGTCAAGGACGTATTGGCTATGTGCCATTTGATGCAAGCTATCAGGTTCATACTTACTGGGATATAGGGATTGTTGATTATACGGTGATTTGGTTTGTTCAAGAAAAAAAAGATTCTATCGATATTATTGACTTTTATATGAACAGGGGTAAGGATTTAGAGTTTTACTTGAATCATTTAAGGACTAGACCGTATCAATATGGACGTAACGTATTGCCCCATGATATGAGCCGAAGACAAATGCCAACTTTGGATACTAGGCTACAACAAGCTAATGAGGTAGCAGAGAAAGTAGGCTTCTCACCTTTTGCTATTGGTAGGAAATATTTACGGGAAGAGATGATAACTAAAGCAAGAAATTTGCTAGGCACGTGCCGAATAGATGCTGAGAAATGTCAGCGTGGCATTAACGGACTTTACGAGTTTGATGCTACAAAAAGAGGAGTACATTCTAGTTCATCTAGAGCAACTGATATCAGTGTGCCGTGCCAAGCGGCTTGAGAGATGAAGGTAGGTCCTTCGCAGTCGATTTACAGGAATAGGCTGCAAACCACTGCATGCGGCAATTGTTTAAGGGCATTGTCGTGAGCGATGCAGAAAAGGCATCCTTGAGGTGTCAGGTATAGACTTAAGAAGACGAACAACAGTGAACCACCGTTCAAGTGTCGAAAGTGCTTCAGATGATGTCAAAACCAAGGAGGTGATGTTGCTTTGGGATAAATTTAGCGGGAACCTGTTTACTGGCTAGGTGGCATCCGGCATAGAGGTGGCGTGAGCTTAAGTCAAGGCTTTCAAGCTGAACACGGGAACCTGTGCAACGATGTTAAAGGAAAGGTACAAGCGGAAATAAAACCGTGAGGCTGATAGTACTGATGCGTATACACAGGGGCGGACAGACATGTAGTAATGATGAAGTTGCTGTAATGGCAATGGAGTGAAGGTGTCTGACCATTTTAGCTGTTCATCACAGTGTCAACTAAATTTATTTAGGAGGAGCTTATGAAGACAGTAAAGCCTTTTGAAATTTCTAAGCAATATGTATGGCAAGCATACCAATGTGTTAAGAATAATAAAGGTGCAGCAGGAGTTGAACAACAAACTATGGAAGAATTTGAGCGAAACCTAAAAGATAATTTGTATAAGATATGGAATCGTATGTCCTCAGGCAGCTATTTTCCTCCTGCAGTAAAAGCTGTGCCTATTCCAAAGAAATCAGGTGGAGAACGAATCCTTGGGATTCCAACTATTTCGGATAGAATAGCACAAACTGTAGTGAAGATGGTACTTGAGCCATTAGTTGAGCCCATATTTGACGAAGATTCATATGGTTATCGCCCAAAGAAATCTGCACATGATGCCATAGCAGTTACAAGAGCAAGATGCTGGAAATATGACTTTGTTGTTGAATTTGATATCAAAGGTTTGTTTGATAATATCGATCACAAACTATTAATGAAAGCATTGGAGAAACATTGTAAGTGCAAATGGGTACTACTTTACGTACAAAGGTGGCTTAAAGCACCATTGCAAGATAAAGATGGAAATATTATTATGCGCGATAAGGGAACACCTCAAGGAGGAGTGATAAGTCCAATATTAGCAAATTTATTTTTACATTATGTATTTGATGCATGGGTAAGAAGAGAAATGCCAAGTGTAGCATTTTGTCGTTATGCTGATGATGGTTTACTCCATTGTCAGAGTCAAGAACAGGCAGAATATGTGTTACAAGTTATTAGACAACGATTCCAGGAATGTGGCCTTACGATACATCCTGATAAGTCGGGTATTATATATTGTAAGGACAATAATCGTCGTGATGAATATGAACGAATCAGCTTTGACTTTCTCGGATATAGTTTTAGACCAAGAAGATGTGTAAACAAACAAGGCATGGTTCATCCAAATTTCTTACCTGCGATAAGTAATAACTCTAAGAAAGCAATCATACAAACCATAAGGAGTTGGCACATTCAGCTTAAGAATGACAAGTCCTTATCTGAACTTTCGGAAATGTTTAAAGCTGAGTTAAGAGGTTGGTATAACTATTATGGGCAGTTTTATCCATCGGCAATGCACAACATATGGAAGCACCTGAATTGGTATTTGGAGCGGTGGGTTAGAAGAAAATATAAGAAACTTGCATGGCATAAAAGACGTGCAAGAGAATATCTAAATAGATTAGCAAATCTTAATCCTGAAGCTTTTATACATTGGAAATTAGGAATATATCCAAAGGCTAAAATGGTGGGAGCGGTGTGAGCTGAGAGGTTCACGCACCGTTCTGAGAGGGGCTGAAGCTGCAATGCTTCAGTCTACTCACCCCGAAAGCTTTTGTTATATGGCGATGGATGTAAAAACTGGTAATGAGCAACAACAATCGCAATATAATATATTACAATATCGTAAAGTAATGAATGATTACAATGCGTTGGAAAGATGATGGAGCAGAAGAAGCAAGAATTGATGATGCAATAATAGATAATGGTAATTAATAAATAATTAAGGCAAAGTAATATATGTGGCCAATATTAGGTTTACTAGGACTTAGTGCTTTAGCAGTTGGTGCATCTAGGAACAGGTACATTACTGGAGCTGATACATCAAGACAGAAGCACCTCTATAATGAGTCACGAGATCGTTATAGTAGTTATGCGAGTGAAGCACAAAATACTATCAATAATTTGTCGCAGCAATTGCAACAAGCTCAGCAGGACTTACACTCTCTAGAGGAGCAACAGTATCAAGCTAGCATGAGAAGCTATGATATGCAACACCAACTAGATTATCATACTCGACAATATGAGAGTGGCTTAAGAAATATAGAATCACAAAGAGCTAGTTTGGTCACATCAGCTGATCAGCTAAAACAAGCTTTTGCAGCATTTACACAAAAAGCTCCTGCTCTTGATGCAAAGATAAGCGAGGTAGAGCAATTACCGGGTCAGTTCCAAAACCTGTATGATCAAGTAGTCCAGCGAAAAGAAAGCTTGAAAGGTTTAACCGAAGAGGAAGCCGGTAGCCATATTAATAAATATAAGCAAGATGTTGAATTGTTAAAAAATCAACGTAGTGAAACAGAAAGCAAAATACGCCATTCGATGGATAGCATCACCAAAGAGCATCAACAGCTAACAAGGGAGAAAGCTAATCTTGAACATCAGCTTACTAACTATCAATCACAGCAAAATCGATTGTCGCAGGATACTAGTAACTTTGATAATGCTAGACAACAATTGCTCAGCATGATTGAACAATGCAAACAAGAACAGAATAGACAAGAGCAAATCACTGCTAACTATACAAGGCAGCGGTCGCATGCTGAAGGGTTGCAAAACCAGTTAAGAAGTTATGGGGAAGCTGCTCAAAGCCAGTTAGATGCTTATAGCAGGGATTTAGACTGGCGAGCTGGTAAGTATCAAAAATCTGCAAGAGATACTGGGCTAGCACAAGGATTGGGGCTAACAGCTTTAACTTTTGGACTTGGGGCAGGCTTAGGAGCGATTGGTGTTAAGGGTTCAATACTTGCTGGGATAGGTTCGGGAATCAAAATGTTATCACCGCTTGTTGGTATTGGTCATTATATGAACAAATCCGATATTAGTCGTAAACTTGCTGGTTTTGACAGAATTAATCTTAACAACAATGATCCGAGTATAGGTGCTGATTTGTCACGAATAGCAAGATACGGTCCATCAGGATTAGAAAAAAGAGCCATACCTGAGCTTGGTGGTCTAAAACAAGCTTTGGAACATTTTGGCATGAGGTCAGTGCCACGATTAAAAGATTTGCCGCCATTACACGAATCTCTTGGCAAGATCGTGTCGCTTAAGGATATTGAGGGGTTAACCCTTGGTTTGCCTAGTATGACGGCAGCTAGTGGTAAAAAGTATAACTATGAGGTGTTATATGACAATGAGTTTATTAAGAAACTCAAGAAAGTGTCAAAGAAGTTGGGCGAGCCTTATTTAAACACAAACTCAACCATAAATCCAAACGCAACACGTAGTAATTACAACACAAATATGGTGACATCTTATGGCTGATAATGATTTAAACAAAAAAATTGAATATTTTGATAATCTCAAGAGCAAGCGGGAGAAATGGCATCATATATGGGATGAGTTGAAGAAATATGTTTGTCCACAAACGGAGAGTAATAAGGTAATATTTGACTCAACTTCTATTTGGTCAAGGGAGCAATTAGCATCAGGTTTACAGAGCTTGCTGGTAAACCCAGCAATGAACTGGTTTAACCTTACTATAGTCGCTGAAAATGATGAGCAACAGCAATATTTAACCACCGCCGAACGCAACATGCTAGCCCAAATGCTAGAAAAAACCCTAATGGATATATTCAATAATCCAGCTTCTAATTTTTATAGTCAGATTCATCAATTTTTCTTGAATTTATCAGCTTTTGGCACTGCGATATTCTATGTTGAAGAAGATTTAGAATTAGCACAAACTCTGTTCTTTCGTAATATTAATTTACAGGAATGTTATTTTGAAGAGAACAAGTTTGGTTTTGTTAATACAATGTACCGACTATTTAGCATGCCAATTAAAACCGCGTCAGCTAAATGGTCAGATTTTGCCCCTTTCAAGGAGAGGTTAGCCCGGAATCCTGATGAAATAGTAGAAATATTGCACATAGTTAGCCCGCAAGCTCAAAATCAGAAAAGTAGAGGCAGAAAATCAACGGCAGCCAGTCCTTCAACATCTAGCTCATCAACATTAGATTATAGCTCAGAATATATCTACCTAGCTGAGCAAAAAATTATTAGTCAGTCAGGTTATTCTTATTTCCCATTTTTTGTCACGCGATGGGTAAAAGAAGAAGGTGAAGTATATGGCTACGCTCCTGCTCATCATGTGCTACCTGATATTAAACTACTCAATAGTTTAAGACAAATTACCCTAAAAGTAGCACAGAAACAGCTAGACCCACCATTATTAGTGCCAAAAGATGGATATTACTTACCGCTATATACTACGCCGGGCAGTGTTAATTTTTACCGTAATGGTATGGCAGATAAAATAATACCCCTAACTGGTATGGAGAATATCCTACCGACTGAAATCGAGCAGAATCAATGCCGCGATGCTATATTTAAGGCATTCTATGTTGATATTTTTAGAATGCAGAAAGAAAACAAAGAAATGACTGCCACTGAGGTACAAATTAGAACAGAAGAACAATACCGTTTAATGTCCCCGATGGTTGGAAGAATTGAGAGTGAGTTGTTAAATCCGTTAATCATGGCAATATATCAAACATTGATTAAATATAACAGAGTACCAATCTTAGAGGGAGCAAATAGCCCGCCTGAGATAAAGCTTGAATATGTGTCACCATTATCAAGGGTACAGAAAACATCAGCAATATCCAGCGTTGAACAGGTATTAGGTTTTTTCCAAAGAAGTGGTATAAGTAACTTTTTTCCTGAGATTTATGATAATATTAACTGGGATGAGTGTTTTAAACTATTTTTTGAACTACGAGAAGCCCCAAACTCAATCCTCAAGAGTGAACAAGAAGTACTACAGCTTAGACAACAACGTAAGATGATGCAAATGCAACAATTACAACAGCAACAACAACAGATACAAGGGTAAGGAGTACATGAAACTATCAATTAACTCCTCATCCCCATCAAATTTACTAACAAAAGAGCAATTAAAATCAATTTATTGCAAGCTTTTTAGTGGAGAAGATGGTAAAATAATATTAGAGGATTTAGCTCAAATGAGTGGCATATATCGCAGCAATTTTGTTCGGCAAGAAAGTGAGTACACTGCCTTTCTAGAAGGACATCGGGCGTTGTTCCTATATATATGCTCGCAGGCTTCAGAAGATGATGGAGTTGATAATATTGAAGGAAAAGGGAGTAATTGATATGGAAAAATATTTAGATCCAACAAATGATAGTTTGTTTAAGAAAATCTTCCGTAATAAGGAGAATTTAAAAGAATTTCTTAATAGTGTTCTTGATTTATCTGAAATGTACAGAATTAAGGAAATTGAATTTATTCCAGTAGAAGAATTAGCAGGGATTCATAAGGGTAGGAGAAGTGTATTTGATTTAAAAGTTAAGGATGAATCAGGAAACTGGTACATTATCGAAATGCAGAAAAAAAATGAAACCGATTATCTAAAAAGAGTACAATATTATTCTGCCCATTCATATGTTGGGCAACTTACAGAAGGTTTAACTCACTTGGATTTATTGCCAGTAATAGTTATTTCATTGATAAAAAATAGAATATTTGACAAAAAAGTGCCTTATATAAGTATTCATAAAAATATTGAGACTACTACTAATAAACAATATTTATTTGACCTCTCTTATGTATTCATAGAGCTTGGAAAATTTAAAAAAACACAATTAGCGAGTGTTGCTGATGAGTGGTTACATCTATTCAAATGTGCAACACAAGAGACAGAACCACCTAAAGATATTAAGAGCAGTAAGGTATTAGATGCTTACCATATGATTGAACGGTATAAGCTTACCCCAGCAGAATATGACTTATATATTAGAACCAAATTGCAGGAAGATGCAGAAGAACTTGCTCTAGCAGAAAATTTTAATCAAGGCAAAGCTGAAGGCAAAGCTGAAGGTATTGAAGAAAAAGCTATAGTTGTGGCAAAAGAAATGTTAATTGATAATGAGCCAATAGAAAAAATAGCTAAATATACAAAACTAACTATTGAAAAAATAGAACAGTTAAAAAAAGAAATAGAAGAGTTAAAAGAAGAGTAAGCCGATGAGCAAAGAAGGAACTGCTAATAACTATGAAATTAACCCTACTTCCTCTGCTAGCGATTGGCTAGCTAACATGCCTGAGGACATCCGCAAAGCTGAGTCATTGAGTAAATTTAAAGATGTTTCATCTTTGGCACAGAGCTATTTGGAAGCAGAGAAGAGCTTGAATCAACGAGTTGCTGTGCCAAAGGATGACAGCTCTGATGAAGAGTGGCATAAATTTTATTCTAGGATGGGGCTGCCTGAGGATAAGAAATATACTGATAAACGAAGTAAAGAAGATGAAGAATATCTAGCTCGCTATGAAGACATGTTTTACCAAAGCGGATTATCTAAAAGGCAAGGTGAGAAGCTGCTTAATTCTCTGTATGGTTTTTCGCAGGATTTACAGAAACAGCAAAAAAATGCTATCGAGCAAACACGTCACTCTCACATTGGTTGGTTGAAAAACACTTATGGTGAAGGTTTTGACAGTAAGATGACAGTGATGCAGGCAGCCTTGTCTAAGTTTGGTACTAAAGAACTGGCTGAATTAATTGAAGATTCCAATTACTCGCCAGCCTTAGTAGATTTGTTAGTTAGGGTTGGTGAAACCTTAAAATCCGATTCGTTGGTAACTGGTAAAGAGCTACCTGCAATTAATAGCCGGGAAGCTGCATTGTCAGAGATAGAAAAACTTGATTCTGACCCTGAGTTTATGGTAAAATTAAGGACTAAAGAGCATACGGGACATGATCAAGCTGTTAAACGTATGCAACAACTATATAAAATTGCTTATGATAAAGAACAATAGACTTCTTACAAAACTCTACTTCTGCTGGTAATTTGTACGTCGATGCGGTACTCGAATCCTCACGTACTTTAGTACGCTGCGGTTCTGTGTTCCGCGTCTCCTTCAAATTCCTCAGCATAAGCGACTTTTGTAAGAAGTCTGAAAAAATAACGTAACCAACCAATCATTAAAGTCATGATGTGACAACTCATTTTAAGGCTGCAACTTCGCAATAACCTATCATAAAAGAGCCACTAATAGCATATATACCCGAAAGGTCGTCAACTGCATAGCGGACAACGACTACATTTTAGTATAAATGATATCGCACTTTAAATATTGATAGATTATTTGAGGAGGAAAAATGGAACAAATAACCGATAGCCTTAAAGAACAATTTGCCAAAAATATCAGCCTAGTTATTCAACAAGAAGGTTCTAAATTACGAAAATGCGTTACTAATGGCACGCAAGATACTGAGGTAATTAGCTTTGAGTCAATGACTACCCATGAGGTGGAGAGTAGAACTAGACACCCAATTGACCCTGATAATCATTTGCATGGGCATTATGCTGATGCTAGACACCCTGCTAGGCTAGAACAAATAGAATTTAAAATACCAACTATTTCAAGACGCTTTTTGACTGCTTCTGCCTATCATTGGAATGCTACCATGGATAGGAATGATAAGCTAAACCTATTAACCGACCCCACCTCACATTTTCCTAAAATGGCAGGCTGGGCAATGGGTAGACAACAAGATCGGGTAATTATTAGTGCTTTTGCCAGTCCAGTCAGAGCAGGACGGACAGGTAATAATGTTATTAACTTTGACGTCGCTAATAATGTTGTACCAGTAGGAATTAGGGTTACTGCTGCTAATTTAACCTTAAATGCTCAAGCTGCAGTTGCTGACAACAGAGGTATCATTGACTCGAAAAGAGCCGGACTAACTGTTGATAAACTAATAAAAGCTCATCATATCTTAAAAAAACGCTCCTTTGGTATGTATGATAAATTATACTTACTATGTTCAAGCAATCAAATCTCAGACTTACTACGCGATCCACAAATTACCAATTATGACTATAATAACGTTAGAGCTTTAGTAAGTGGTGAAGTTAATAGCTTCTTAGGCTTTACTTTTATTACTAGTGAGATGTTGGGTGGTATATTTGATAATACTGGGGATGCGGTTCAATCTAGATATGCTGTGAAGGATTGCTATGCCTTTAATGAAGGAGCTATAAGATTTAACACGGTCAGTGGCTCTAACAAGAAGGGTATTGAAGAGCTGGTACAATACCACTATGCCAAAGTATTATATTATAGTGAAGCCTTTGGGGCTAGCCGTGATAATGAACAAGCAGTAGTAGTAATTAAATGTTTAGAGAATTATGACCGAACCAGCCATAATGGCTTACTGTGGCGAGCAGTAGGCAATCGTCCTCACCAAAGAGGAATACATAGCATAACAATGCCATGGCAGATGTTTGGTAATCAGTGTCGTAATATTGATGATAGTGCGAATATCAATGAAAATGATTTAGCAGTAATAGCCAACAATAACTTAGCTACTACTAAAAAGCCACAAGTAGTAGTAATGAGAAGAGCAGGTGATGTTGTTGCTGCTGGTGTTGACGTTGGTGTTGGTGGTGTTGGCATTGCTGGTGTTGATGTTGCTATTGGTGATGATATTGGTATTGGTGGCGTTGATGTTGCTATTGGTGATGATGTTGCTATTGTTGAGGATGATAACTTTGGTGTTGTTGAGAGTGAGTATGAGGATGCATAGTTACAAAATTTATTCAATAATGTAACTACCGTGAAATATGAGATTATCAAGAAGGCAGTAGTGCTACTTGGCTCAAATGTTGGTATTAGTAGCATTGGTGGTGGTAGAGTATCAAAAACTGAGGAATTGTGTGAGGAGTTTGTTAATCCTGCCATTGAAGATACTGTGCTAATGGTTAAATGGTCATTTGCCTTACGGAGAGTCGATAATATCGAAGGTAATAGACAAAACTTTACCGAAGTGCCGGACATTAATGATTGTATTAAATGTGCGGTAATAGTGCCATCTAATCTACAATTTTATACGGAAGCAGGTAAGATTTACTTCAAAGGTGGTAAACTTACCTCGCTTTTTTACTACAGCAGAAAGATTGTTGATAATTTACTAAATAACGATACGGCTATTTGGCAACAAGTGCCAAGCAGCTTTAAGTTATTAGCGGCTTTATCGTTAGCCTCACAAGTATCATTTGCTATGTATTCCGATAGTGTGTTTACTGATGGACTAAAGAAACAATATTTGATCAAATTAGAAGAAACAAGAAGGATTTACGCGGTTGATTATAATCTGATTAATTCCGGCGAAGTGTAAATATTCTATGCAACAAGAACAATTTGTTTACTCGCAAAAAAATAACTTCTCAGGTGGTGAGCTAACCCCAACTATTGAGGGAAGAACAGAGCTGGCTTTGTATCAGAACGGCGTTAAGAAGCTGATCAACTTCATGTTGTTACCCTCAGGGGGCATTATGCGAAGACATGGTACGCAGTTTGTTCATTTGTTCAGTGACAATGTACCAAGGAAAATGGCAGCTGTGATGTTCTCAAGGAAATTATCCTACTTGCTGGTTTTTGAATCGCATCAGCTAGAAACTCGTTGCTTATTCTTTGTTGGTGGTGAATTGTTGTTAACTAGTAAAGTTATACAGGATGAAGGGCAAAATTTTCATTTTCGTCCTAAGGATTTTTCTTATGTAGTGTTTCAAGGAATTGCTTATATTTCATTTGGTGATAAGAGACCAATTTTTAAATTCTCCATTGATCCGCAAATTGTCGAGCAATTTTACCAACATATTGAAACGGAGGCAAGAAAGAGACAGGTAGAATATGGTGAAAGAGCTGAGATAGCGTCCAGTAGCAGCTATGAGCTAGCCAGCAATTTCCCTAACAAAGATAAGATGTTTATCATTGAACCACTAAAATGCCAAGTTAACTATTTTTCGACAGGACGAAGTGACCAAAGAGAACGCTTAATACAAAAACCTTTTAATGAAGTAATCTACGGAGCAGAGGTAGACAAAATTAATGATGAGCTAAAAGCTATTCACCAACGAGCAGCTAACCTATCAACTGGGCAAAGCAATATCTACCAAGCCACGTCGGAGAAATTATATTGTACTTCAGTGGTTACTTTTGAAAACCGATTATGGTGCTTTGGGGTTAATAAAAATATTCATTCAATTTGGGCAAGCTATAAAGGAGATTTTAGTGATTTTAGGATGGCATATAGAACTTTACTAGAGGCTCGTAATCCTTTAACTGCTTTTTCAGCTACTTTCTCTTCCGCGACTTTTGATAATGTCCTATGGTCAGTGCCTTTTGCCGATGAATTATTATTAGGTACTAGTGATGGCATTTATTTAGTCAAAGAAGGAGATCGAGCTAAGGGAGAGTTTGTTAAAATCCATAAAGAGATTGAGTTACCGATATCACCACTGAAACCAGTAGTAATCGGTAAGACTATCTTTTTTGTTGAAGGTAATGGTTGTAAAATCAATAGTTTGTATTATTCACAAGAAAAAGGCGGTTTTCAGATATCAGACATCACTGCCTATGCTGAGCATATATTTGCTGGTGGTATTAGGCAAATTGTCGGCTGTAATAGTCCATTTTCAATGATAGTAGCAGTGCTAAAAAATGGCTCTTTTGCTAGTTTTATCTATTCGCATGATTTAAAAATTATGGGCTGGTCACAACATTGGCTAGGTGGCAACGGTCAAGTATTAGGCGTCACGCCAATCTATGCGGAAAGTGCCGACATGTTATATTTGCATGTTCGGAGAAGTGATGATACTGCGACAAGCAGCAAGGAATATCTAGAAGTGCTGCAAACTCGTTATTTTTCTGCTAAGCATTTTGTTACCGATAAAGCAGTTTATGCTGATTGTCATGTGAATATTCAACAGCCCGGAGAGAATGCCGCCTACCGAACAATCATACAGGCATTAAAAGACGATAGTGCTTATGAGTTTAGAGGCGATATAACCAAGCTAGAGCATATTGTACAAGCTCAAGCAGAAACTATTTTGAGACTTAAGCTCGATAATGTTGGTAATTGTTTTAAATACAAAAATAGGCTAGTTGCTAATTATGATGAACATAGAGCTGAGATAGAGAATTTTTTACAAAAATATTATCAAAATTATTTGCCTAAGATTATGAATATTTTGGCGGTATCTTTTGCCTATCATCGAATATTCTCGCGTATTTATGCAGAGTTAGACAATCTGTTTTTAAATAATCCTGAAAGCTTTGTGACAATCGAGCAATTATTATATGATGGGGAGCGACTTGGTGGTGATATTATTGAACTCGTGAAGCTACTAAACGAAATAGATGTGCCGGATATTTTAAGAGATGGTGGTTTGATGGAATATCTGCCTAATAGTGCTTTTTCCTTTCGTCCAACTATTTGTGTACAAATAAAGAAGCTAAATACCGAACTAATTAGGTTCATTGCTGGTACGGTGCAAGATATTATGGCAACTGCTAAGCAAAATATTGATCTGCAATTTGAAATAAGTAGAGAAATACAAGAGATGCGACTAGCGGTTAGTCACCTCAATAAGAAAATATTGCTATATTATGCCGAGCAGGATAGTGATAAAAAATCCGGACTGCTAGTTAATTTAGAAAAGTTTTTTGCCAAAACTGCAGTAGATTTTTACCCAGAATTGCTATATATCGCTCATCCGGAACTGACTAAATATATATTTGGTGAGCAAACCAAACAACTAATTGACCAGCAAATTATTGGATTTAATCAACATACTAGTAAGCAACAAATAAATGATAAATTATCAGCTATTACTAATCAATTAATCGATAAATTACAACAAATACATAATGATAACAAGATTTATGAGCTGACCAATTCAAAAAGACGAGAAGAAATAGTTGATTGTCTAAGAAATATCATACTCGATAAACCATTAAGTAAAGATGTTAGGGAATATATTTTGTCTAATGATTTCAGTCAAACTATCGATGAAATTGTAGATGAAGTAACAAACAGAATTGCCCCGATAATGGAAAGAGATCGTAAGTCCTCATTATCGTCTTCTAGGGCATCGATATATAGCGAAGAAGGTTATACT
This sequence comes from Candidatus Tisiphia endosymbiont of Temnostethus pusillus, assembly GCF_964264675.1. Lineage (NCBI taxonomy): Bacteria > Pseudomonadati > Pseudomonadota > Alphaproteobacteria > Rickettsiales > Rickettsiaceae > Candidatus Tisiphia > Candidatus Tisiphia endosymbiont of Temnostethus pusillus. The sequence continues at coordinate 519,206 of NZ_OZ183472.1, forward strand.
GAGCCATTAGCGGATAGAATATTTGAGCAAATGCAAGAACTCAAAGAAGGGCTAGCTTATTTGCAGCGTAACATTATTGAGTATTGTCAGTTAATTATGCCGAGTTTTCATCCGGTTTTACTGAAAGATATCCTTGAAGATGAGAAGAGCATAAAATTAGAGAAATATTTACTATTATCAAAAAGATATTTTCCAGTTTTTAAAAAACTATTTCCTGATATTGGTGGTTATGAATTAAGTAGTATAGCCCGTAACTGCTTGCCATCATTTCAGCAAATAAATATTGCAACTATATTGCCAATTTTTCAGAAAATTGTCGTATCTATTATTGGTGACGAAGAATTACATGATTTACGAATTATCGATAATGAACTGATTAAGCTAAAACAGCCAGTAAGACATTTGTCGGTAGGTTTTCCTTATTCTTCGATATTACAAACTTTTCCTCTGATATTCCCGGATGAAGTAGAACACGCTCCGAAAAAAGATGCGGAACTTGGATTAAAACTCTTTAATAGTAAAGGTGGTTATATTGAAGAAAGGCTTGATAATGGGCAAATAGACAGGCAACATATCAATAGTAGATATGTAGATAGTGATGCGTTGATTAGATTGGTTAATGATAAAAAATATTTAACATCAACAGCCACTAAAGAAGTATGTGATTTATTTGCCACTCCTTACCAATCAGGCTGGGTGAATTTTATTATGCACGGAGAAATTAAAACTGATATTGATGTGACTTTTAAGGTCGATAAGCCTTATCCAGTTAGTATATTAAAAATCTATGCTAAGGCAAAGATTTTACCAAATTACAAGGGTAATTGATGAAATGTAACCTTGATAGGTAACCATTAAATTACCTGATAAAAGAATTTTGTAAATCTATTGAATATAGTAAGAAAATGTAATATCTTCCCTTTAAGAATACTTTTTTAACAAAGAAATATAGAGGGTATATATGAAGTCAAGAACAAGTTCTGAGCCACTATCAAGCATAACTTCTGTAAAAAACGCAATAAAACCTGAGCTAACAAGTTTATTTAGTAGATATAACGAAGCGTTAACAAAGCTTGATAGTATCATAAATACGAGTAGTGGATCGGGATCGCATTTACTACGATCTGATGCAGAGTATGTAGGAGCAACAAAAAGAGTATTTGAAGCTATAAAAAAAGGAACAGAATGTGAACATGTGGAAATGAAAGGACACGGGACTCACTTAAATCAGCAGTCTGATCCTTATGAAATGCTGCATGTCACATTTTGTGGTAAACAAGGTAAGCATTTTATGGAAATGTTGGATCATTACTGTGCTAGTAACGTAGAATTAAAATACACATTAACTACTTTTGTACGTGAATTAAATACAACATTAAAGCCTTTTGTGTCAGAATTACATAAATGCAAAGTTTCTCATACAGTAAATGGCTTAGATATAGAGTTTGCTTCTTATTCGGTGGCACATAATATGAAGAAGTACTATGCAATAAAGGCTGGGGAAAAGGATCAATTAAAGGTTATATTTGATAATAAAATGGACCCACTAGAATTACAAGGAGATCATATTATAGTACGTCATAGTCAAAAAATTGGTGATGTTGGTGTTTTTAAAGGTGGGGATGGAGAGGTAGCTGTTTCTTTGCATAATACAAAAGAAAGAGATGCTTTGAAGCATTTATTTGATGGTAGTAACCTAGTACGTACATATAGTAATCCAAAAGCGTTGTATTTTAGCACCAAAAATTTTAACCCTAGTTTGTGTTATGATGAGTATGATAAGAGCGTTGAGTTTATCGGTCATACAGAAGTATGTGGTGGTTTAGAATTATGAATTCAGTGAATTATAATGGACTGAAGAAAATGGACAAGAAAATAGAGTAAAAAGTTTCCTAATTAAGATAAAATAATAAGAAAAAATTAGGAGGAAAAATGACAAAAGAAAAAGCAAGAGTTTTTAGTGCTGAAGAAAAAACTAGGATAGTATTAGAAGTGCTGAAAGAAGAGAGTCCATTATCAGTGATAGCATCAAAATATGAGATAAACTCCAAGACAATTAGTAATTGGAAGAAACAATTTATATCAAATGCAGCATTGGCTTTTGAACCAGCAAAACTGGTAAGTAAATATCAGGAACAAATTAATATGCTGAAAGAACAAAATGATGAATTAGCGAAAACGCTTGGAAAAACAATAGTAGAGAGAGATTGGGCTGTGGGAAAGCTACAAAGCTTGGACTTATCAAATAGAAAAGAACTTGTCGATTCCAAGCTAGCAATGTTACCAAAGACAAGGCAATATGAATTATTAAAGATTAATCGTTCTTCAATGTACTATAAAGCAAAACCATTTAGTGGGTATAACTTAAATATTTTAAATAAAATAGATGAAATATATACTGATAATCCTGAATTTGGTTATCGTTATATCCATAGACAATTATTAGAAGATGGCTTGTTTATTGGTAAGGATCGGGTTCTAAAATATATGAACATGATTGGCATAGAGGCTATTTATCCAAAGAGGAAAAAGTTAACATCTGGAAAAGATAAACAGCATAAAATTTATAGTTATTTGCTTGATAAATATTGGACTAATCTAGGTACAACTAGGACTGTACACGTACCTAACGCTAACGAGGTTTGGAGCGGAGATATCAGTGTGCCGTGCCAAGCGGCTTGAGAGATGAAGGTAGGTCCTTCGCAGTCGATTTACAGGAATAGGCTGCAAACCACTGCATGCGGCAATTGTTTAAGGGCATTGTCGTGAGCGATGCAGAAAAGGCATCCTTGAGGTGTCAGGTATAGACTTAAGAAGACGAACAACAGTGAACCACCGTTCAAGTGTCGAAAGTGCTTCAGATGATGTCAAAACCAAGGAGGTGATGTTGCTTTGGGATAAATTTAGCGGGAACCTGTTTACTGGCTAGGTGGCATCCGGCATAGAGGTGGCGTGAGCTTAAGTCAAGGCTTTCAAGCTGAACACGGGAACCTGTGCAACGATGTTAAAGGAAAGGTACAAGCGGAAATAAAACCGTGAGGCTGATAGTACTGATGCGTATACACAGGGGCGGACAGACATGTAGTAATGATGAAGTTGCTGTAATGGCAATGGAGTGAAGGTGTCTGACCATTTTAGCTGTTCATCACAGTGTCAACTAAATTTATTTAGGAGGAGCTTATGAAGACAGTAAAGCCTTTTGAAATTTCTAAGCAATATGTATGGCAAGCATACCAATGTGTTAAGAATAATAAAGGTGCAGCAGGAGTTGAACAACAAACTATGGAAGAATTTGAGCGAAACCTAAAAGATAATTTGTATAAGATATGGAATCGTATGTCCTCAGGCAGCTATTTTCCTCCTGCAGTAAAAGCTGTGCCTATTCCAAAGAAATCAGGTGGAGAACGAATCCTTGGGATTCCAACTATTTCGGATAGAATAGCACAAACTGTAGTGAAGATGGTACTTGAGCCATTAGTTGAGCCCATATTTGACGAAGATTCATATGGTTATCGCCCAAAGAAATCTGCACATGATGCCATAGCAGTTACAAGAGCAAGATGCTGGAAATATGACTTTGTTGTTGAATTTGATATCAAAGGTTTGTTTGATAATATCGATCACAAACTATTAATGAAAGCATTGGAGAAACATTGTAAGTGCAAATGGGTACTACTTTACGTACAAAGGTGGCTTAAAGCACCATTGCAAGATAAAGATGGAAATATTATTATGCGCGATAAGGGAACACCTCAAGGAGGAGTGATAAGTCCAATATTAGCAAATTTATTTTTACATTATGTATTTGATGCATGGGTAAGAAGAGAAATGCCAAGTGTAGCATTTTGTCGTTATGCTGATGATGGTTTACTCCATTGTCAGAGTCAAGAACAGGCAGAATATGTGTTACAAGTTATTAGACAACGATTCCAGGAATGTGGCCTTACGATACATCCTGATAAGTCGGGTATTATATATTGTAAGGACAATAATCGTCGTGATGAATATGAACGAATCAGCTTTGACTTTCTCGGATATAGTTTTAGACCAAGAAGATGTGTAAACAAACAAGGCATGGTTCATCCAAATTTCTTACCTGCGATAAGTAATAACTCTAAGAAAGCAATCATACAAACCATAAGGAGTTGGCACATTCAGCTTAAGAATGACAAGTCCTTATCTGAACTTTCGGAAATGTTTAAAGCTGAGTTAAGAGGTTGGTATAACTATTATGGGCAGTTTTATCCATCGGCAATGCACAACATATGGAAGCACCTGAATTGGTATTTGGAGCGGTGGGTTAGAAGAAAATATAAGAAACTTGCATGGCATAAAAGACGTGCAAGAGAATATCTAAATAGATTAGCAAATCTTAATCCTGAAGCTTTTATACATTGGAAATTAGGAATATATCCAAAGGCTAAAATGGTGGGAGCGGTGTGAGCTGAGAGGTTCACGCACCGTTCTGAGAGGGGCTGAAGCTGCAATGCTTCAGTCTACTCACCCTTATGTTCGAACTAATTCGGGATTTATGTACATGGCGGCAATTATAGATTGGCATAGTAGAGCTGTGTTGAGTTATAAATTGTCAAATAGTATGGATGTAAGTTTGGTAACTGAAGTATTGCGGGATGCACTTAACAAATATCCTGCACCGCAGATATTTAATAGTGATCAGGGCAGTCAATATACTAGTCATGAACACATTGAAATTTTACAAGAGCATAACATTAAAGTTTCGATGAATGGTAAAGGAAGAAGTATTGATAATATAATAATGGAGAGATTTTTCCGAACTTTAAAATATAATTGTATATTTATTAATGATTTTAAAGATGTTAAAGAGCTAAAGCGTGGTATTGATGATTACATCAATCACTATAATTATAGAAGATTTCATTCAAGTATTGGTTACAAAAAGCCCATGAATGTCTATCTAAATTCTATGCAAAATTATGAACAAATTGCAGCTTGAAAAATGCAAAAATGGGAAACAAAATTATTATTTTTTTTGTCTTGATTTTTCAGTCCAGTATCTGATAAATACAAAGGTAATTTGCTTACTCTTATAACTGACCAATTTCAGACTATAACTTTTAATCATTTTGCCAACTCTTCAGGTTAATTGAGTATACTCAGGTAGAACTTCAAGAATTGGCGTTCCCGCGACCAAAGATCGAAGCTGCCTAGTTACTCATGTACGCTACGCTGCCCGACTTTGCTACTGCCTAGCTCTTCTTGAAGTTATACTATCGCCTACCAACTCTTCATTTACGAGCAGTATATAGTTATTATCAACTCTTCTGCCAAAAAAACCTACAAATTAATTGTAAATTGACAAGTAATAAAATTTTCTATACTATTAAATATTTAGTCTAATTAACCGGAGGAAATACCATGAGTATCATGCTTCTAACCGAAATGTTGCTAAAAGTATTGGTGGACTCTAGTGGATGATTTACGAACCCAAATCGATGTAAGAATTGCTATAAATCAGCATCTATATTATAATACCAGTACACAACCCTAAAACTTCCAATAACCATATGGCTAATATACTATTTTAGTAGTTTGTTGATTTCTTCAATACTTAAACTAGTAATATTAGCTATATGCTCAGATGTCATATTTTCTTTAAGTAATTTTCTAGCTATAGCTATTCTTTCTTCCACTCTACCTTTTTCTAGTTGTTTTTTCAGAGTATTAGCTTCGATACGCAGCCATTTAAGATGATCTTCATAAGCCTCCCTTTCTTCGTCAGTAAAGTTCATAACACCTAGCACTGTTAGAGCTTTTTTTAAGCTGGCATTGTCTAATTCTTTAGGCAAATTATCTTTGTTCAGTAGATCGTGTCTTGTTAGAAAAGCTGTCCACATATCTAAAGAGTTTTTTACTTTAGCTACGATGTCAGGTAATTCTTCTTGAGAATTCTTAGTAAACTTATTGAGTTCGATAGTGTGTAATTCGAGATCCTTGAAATACACCAATCCACTATCTTTTTCAACTATATGAAAAACATTATGATATTTATCAACACTTGGAATAGAAGTGAAGTTTAGAATATGAATACCAATAGCTTTAGATAAAAGAGAGTAGTCCTCAGCAATTTTTAATTGCTCAGTATACAATTTAGCCCAATAATATAAAGCTCGCTTATCATAATCAGCTTCGTCGCTAATTTGAATTTCAATATTAAACCTTTTGCCATCAACAGATTTGGCTTTAATGTCTAATATTGAGAGTTTATCCTTCTTAAAGTTTTTAGGATTATATGGATTAAGCAGCGTTATCTCTGCCACTTGATCCACTTGTCCAACGATAGAATTAATCAAGGATATCAGCAAGTCCTTATTCTCTTCTACACCAAAGATTTTCTTAAATGCCAAATCGACTCGAGGAGTTATTTTATCCATATATGCTATTAGGTAGTTATCAATTATAAAGCTAGTATAGCACAGAAATTATAAAGCACTAAGTAATATAATGTGAAAAATATAATGCAGAAACTAATAGCATATCCATGAAAACTCAATGCACGCTACGCTATAAATGCATTGAGTTTCCATGGATATACTCAATTAACCTGAAGAGTTGGCAAAATGATTAAAAGTTATAGTCTGAAATTGGTCAGTTATAAGAGTAAGCAAATTACCTTTGTATTTATCAATATTAGCAAAAAATCTATCTATAGCTTCTGAGAATTGAGCAAAATTATGGTAAAATTTATTATTTGTTACAATTCTATGCATAAATTTCCATAATCGTTCAATCGGATTAAGATTAGGGCTATAGGAAGGTAAAAATACTAATTCTATTTTGCTATTTACTAGATACTCCTTTACTTTCTTTGACTTATAATACCCAGCATTATCACAAATCAAATATATCTTCTCTTTATTAGGATTTTCTGCTTCTAATTTTTGTAAAAAATTGATTATATAATCACCGCTTACTTTAGGATTATCTGTGCTAACTAATTGCAAATCAGATAAATTAATTGCTCCTATTAAATGCTTCCTTTTCTAGCCACTAAATGTTGGTAAAGTTTTATTTTGATTCTTTCTGATCCAACCATAACAGGCTTTTGTTTGATACTGAGGATGAACGCTATCCATAAAATATATAGCTTCTTCACTTAACAGCAATGCTTCTGCTATTTCTCCATAGCTCTAAACTTTATCATACAGCAAAACTGCCTTAATTCGGTCACATACTCTCCTATCTCGTTCATTACCATGACGTGACTTCAGTGCCGTTCTTTGTTCAGAATTGCTTATATTAAAAGCTCGGCAAAAATAGAGCAAGGTTTTCATAAAATGCGTATAGGAGAGCTACATACTGAGCATACTAAGATCAAAACTCGTATGGATAGGTTAACTGATTTATTTTTAGATGGTGATATTAGCAAGGAATATCATGAAGAAAAACGTCAGAGATTAATACAAAAACGTGAAGATATCGTGAGAGAAATAGAAAACCATAATTATGCTGATGATAAATTTTCAGAATGCTTGGTTAACCTAGTAGAACTGGCTTCCGGAGCGTTAGAAACCTTTAAAGGTTCGACTACGGAAGGAAAACGTAAATTGATGAATTTAGTATTTGCGAACCTAGAATTAAAAGACGGAAAGCTAGACTTTATGCTACGTCCACCATTTGACGCATTCGTAAAATGCACTGAAATCGGAGAATGGCACACCCTAGAGGATTCGAACCTCTGACCTACGGATTAGAAATCCGTTGCTCTATCCAGCTGAGCTAAGGGTGCGTATACTCAAATGATTTGGAGAATTACGACAATAAATAAACAAGGGATGAGCGAACGCAAGCAGTACATAAAGTACGTGAGTACGCGAAATTCCTGCAAGTATTCGCAAAAGCCAATTCTTCAAAGCAGAAGAGTATATATACAAAGATGTTTGTTTTATATCAGCTAAGGTGATCTTTTTCAAGTGCAAAAAATAATAACTTTTCTTCTAATAGACTTGCTGCATAAATCAAAGATAGTTGAGGGATTTTTAGGAGAAACGAAGCCGAGCACCGCAGCGTACACAGACGTACGTGAGGAGCGGAGGCGAGTTTCGACGACAAAATCACCAACTAGATTGACTTATGCGGTAAGTCTAATATAACTGGTTCTTGTATCTAATAGTCAACTTCATCGTTATTTTTGTTCTCGAGTTCTTACAAACTTGATATTTATTATATATATCAGTTTAAACATTCTGACTTTATAATATGCGCTGCTACGTTTGAAGGAGAGCTAGGACTTTTAAAACCTAATTCTATTAAAATCTTCCTGCTTTCTTTCACTTGCTGTGCTGCTTTTTTCCTGTCAACTAATAGTGATGTAAGCTTATCTGCTATATTTGATTTAGTACAGTTAAACTGGATAAATTCTGGTAATATCTCTTTATTAGCAATAATATTAATCAAAGAAATATAAGGTATTTTTATTAGTAACTTTATTAATAAAAAGCTTAAGATATTTAATTTATAAGCAACAATCATTGGAGTATTACAAGCGGCAATTTCTAAGGTATTAGTGCCAGATTTTGCTAGAGCAAGGGTAGCTACAGCAAAAATCTTAAGTCTATCACTTGAGAAATGGTAGTTAAATGCTGCATCTGATAAAAATGGTTCAATTAAAGATTTATGACTAGACTCAGCCGTGACAAATATCACTTCAAGATTAGGGAATTTTTTTGCTAGTAGATTGATCGCCGCCGTGAATACCGGGGCATGTCTTGTTATTTCACCTTTGCGGCTACCACAAGTGACACATAACACTTCTGAATGAACAGGTATTTGTAATTCTCGCTTTAATAGCTCTTTATCTTTATCATCATAAAAATACTGCTCTAATATTGGATGACCAATATACCGACAATCTAGACCTACCTTCTGAAAGTACGGTGGCTCGAATGGCAGTAAAGCCAACAAATGATCATAAATTTTAGCGTATTTCATAGCCCGAGAAGGTTTGTATGCCCAAACGGATGGTGCTACAATGTGAATAATCTTTAAATTGGGTCTAGCTGCTCGAATCTTCTTTGCTACTCTATAAGTAAAGCCTGGCGAGTCTATGGTAATTAACAAATCTGGGGCATGCTGAATTATATCAGCAATAGTACGCTTGATTAGCTTAGTGATCTTAAAAATATGTGGTATAATTTCGACGAAACCCATAAGATTTATTTGACTAATCGGGAAAAGGCTATGCTCTAACCCCGCTTCTTCCATCTTGCTTCCTCCTACACCAACGAACTCTAATTGTATCTCCTCCAGCTTATAGAGATCTTTTAGGCTTTGCATCAAATGACTCCCTATAAAATCTCCCGAGATTTCACCAGCAATTAGATAAATTTTAGCCATTTAACCTCTGCTTACTACATAACGCGAATTCGGGATAAGAATTTGTCAATTCTTATCCCAAATTCGGTGAAATTATCGAAACAATCAGATTTGAGACGGCTCTGCATCTGATTGTTAAATTAATATTTTGCTAAAAACATGATTTTAATCTTTTAAAATCATGTTTTTAGCTTTAGAAAGGTTTAAAATGCATTTGCAAAACCGCTTTAAGAATGCATTTTTCCTTATATTAAAGCCAATTCGGGATAAGAATTAGTTAATTCTTATCCCGAATTGGGGTACATAGGCTTAAATTTTTGTCAATCACAGCAGAATGAATGCCAACACAATCAAGGATCGAATGAAATACATAGTCATGACTAATTTCAGTGCCTAAATGATTGGCTATAGAACTTACCAAATCAGGATGTCTTTTTTTAAATTCATCCGATATCCAAACTAGAAAAGGCACTGTGGTTTGTTCTGGGATCATAGGTCCACCGTGACCGTAATAACCATGTTCTCCCAAAGATTCTGCATGATCAGAAACATATATTAGGATAGCGTTACTATTTTTTAATAGATCTATTACATTATACAAAAAAAAATCTGTATATAAAATGGTGTTATCGTAATCATTAATCAACTCTTCAATATCACAACTGCTCTGATCTACCTTAGTAATGGAATTACACTTAGGAGTAAATTTTTGAAATTCTTTAGGATATCTAGCAGAATATTTCCAATGACTACCAGCTGTGTGGATAACTAAAAGATTTCTAGTAGTAGAATTTACAATATTATTTTCAATATGAGGTAACATTTTTCCATCGTGATCAAGCCTCCTTAATAAAATAGAACCACCAGATATCATAGTAAACCTAACTTCATCATAAATTGTAATTGGGTTTTTACTTCTTAAGTATCCTACTATATTCTGAGTGCCAATCCAATTAGTGTTAAAACCAAGCATGGTAAAAATTGACAAAAAACTCGTTTCTTCTGTACTTTTGTCTAAGCTACTCGCAGGATGGCGAGATAGAAGAGATGGAACAGAAAGATGTGTGTGATTGGAAGCAGACTGTGCTTTAAATGAAAAAAGATTTTCAACAGAACTTAAATATGGCGTAGTGTCCCTGTGATAACCATTAATACCAAAATGATCAAATCGTGCTGATTCTCCTATTACAAGTACCACTGTAATATTTTGATCCGATTGATCAATGAAAGAAAACTTCTTACTTATATCATCACGCATTGCACTTCTTTTGCTATTTAAAGATAAATATGTGTTATGTAAATATTGGATAGGAAAATAACCCCTTAGCAAATTAAACTGCGGCATAATAATATTATTAATGGTAATTAAAAGACAAATTGCCGCTAGTAATTTTGTAACAAATAGTTTACTATCTAAAATAGAGAAATGCTTCATCGTATAAATACAAGTAGCTATGCTAAAAATTAGCCAAACAATTAGCCTAATACTAACTATCTCATATACTTCATTGAAGTCAGTAGAGAAAAAGCTACCCATCATCTCTTTTGTAGGAGAAATTTTGAAAAGATATAGATAATAGCTGGCAATTGCTCCCGTTATAAATAAAAATATTGCTCCTATTATAAAAACAAGTCGATGGATAGTTAAACCAAAAAAAATGATAAAGCAAGTAAAGCAAATATAAATAGAGTCCTTACTTAACTCCAATATTGCTTTTAAAAAAGTGAATTTGTAGTAGCTGAACTTATAAACAATAACTGCTGAATTAAAAAGTAGACAATAAATAAAAGAGAACACCAAAGATAGTTTGATTAGTTTACTATCTAAATGTTTTTGGATTAGTTTTAACATATAAATAACGTGCTTTTGTATGATTGTAACTTAGGTATCATGATAACATCAACACTGCAAGAGTTTTTTCAACTTTTACAAGTTAATAGACCAATTATATCTGTTGATTATGGGACACGAAAAACAGGCATCGCTGTCTCAAATCAAGAACATACCATCGCTATGCCTATAAAAACTATATATGAGATAACAGAAGAAAATAAGATCAAATCAATATTAGACTTGATCACAACCTATTCTAGCTGTGGTGTTGTCGTAGGGCTACCGATTAGTATGAATGGTCAGGCTAGTGATCAAACTGCGATTGTATTAAAATTTAGCAAAAAGCTTAGCTTAGCCATAAATCTTCCTATATATCTACAAGATGAAAGACTTACTTCTCTTGCTGCCAATAGTTTATTAAAATCGCTAGGAATCAAAAGACGAGAACGTAACCAAAAAGATGATTCAATCGCAGCAAGTATGATTTTAGAAACTACTTTAGATTCTATTAAGAAACTCCACAGAACCTAAGTGTATCCTAGTGTAATAAAAATACATAGACGTCATATACTGTTCGTAAATGAAGAGTTGATAGACGATAGAATCAAAATCATGATAGTAGCAGGAATTACCAAATCGAGGTGCTAGGCATACATATTAGTACGTGAGTATCGCTAGAATCTTGGATAATGACAACGCAATTCTTGATTTTCATCAGTATATATGGGACACTGCAAGAACAAACTCAGATAGACTAAAACTCGTACCATAATTGGTTGCGGGGGTTGGATTTGAACCAACGACCTTCAGGTTATGAGCCTGACGAGCTACCAAACTGCTCCACCCCACGATAATGGAAGTACCTGTGAATTGATTCTTCTTGGTAATTTTATTGTCAAAACTTGCTTCCGTTCCTTACGTATATTTGCGTACTGCTTGCGGTATACTCTTCTACATTTTTCCTAAAAATTATTCAATTCGTAGACACTCCTATAATACACGCACACACTTACCATGACGTCACCCTAAATTTATTTCAGAACCTAAACTACTTAGTTTTAACAAATCCTCCACCCCGCTTAGGATGACATCCACCTTGAGTAAAAGCCTAGCTATACTTTTTTACCAAAACTAAGCCCAGCAAACTTCTTATTAAAGTCACTGATATTTTTATTAGATTGGTTAACAACATTTCCAGATTCTTTAGTCCATGCTGGATGTTTCCTATAATCAACATCCATCAAAATTTCTTCTGCATGACCACCGGAGTTTGTTTCAAAAACATCCTTACTAATAATAATTTTGAATTTTTTATATTTTGGGTGTATTCCAGTTTTCATAATGAAGCACCAACTTTTTTCTCAGCTATCTTTCTTTTAATTACCTTTGCTTTATCTGAGAGTACATCACATGATATTTTAAGCATATATGTATCAAAACCACCTACTTTCTCAACAGAACGCATACATTTGGCATTTACCGAAAGCTTATATTCTTGCTTCGTCAGATCACTTGCAAACCTCACCACCCTTAGGTTAGGTTCAAATCGTCTTCTAGTTTTTCTTTGTGAGTGCGATACTTTATTACCATATAAAACACCTACTCCACTAAGCTCACATCTACGAGACATCGTGATCTCCCTTCCCATAATTTATAACACAGGATTATACTATATAATAAGGTCTTATGTCAATATGTATATTAATATTATGTAAACTTTAATGTAAAAATCGTCAACACCTTTGAAGTAGCGAGAACATATCACGCATTGAATAAAGACCGGCTGGTTTATCAAATAACCAAATGGCAGCCTGAATTGCCCCATCAGCAAAGGATTCTTTACTTAATGCTTGATGTTTTATACTAAGAACTTGGTTATTACCTAAAAATAACACTTCATGTTCCCCATGTACCTGCCCTCCCCTAATAGAACTAATACCAATTTCATCAGGCTGTCTTTGACCTTTCTGACTACGATCAAATACTGCATATTCATCAAAATCTAAATTTCTAGCCTTAGCTACAGCCTTACCCAACATTATAGCTGTACCAGAAGGTGCGTCTTTCTTCATACGATGGTGACAATCTAGAATCTCTATGTCGTAAGTATTATCTAGAATTTTTGCTGCCTTTTCTGCCAGTACTGTAAGTAAGTTCGCACCTAAACTCATATTAGCTGAATATAATATAGCCAAGCTTTTGGAAGCTGAGTTTAAGTGATCAAGCTGATATTGAGTTAGACCAGTAGTGCCAATCACTAATTTATTGTTGTAGCTAATAGCATAATCAAGTAATTTTTCTAATATTTCACTGCTAGAAAAGTCGATAATTACATCAGAATTCTGACAAAACTCAGCAAGATCATCTATGCTATTTTTTCTAGTAAATGTTGTAGAAAGTGTACAAGCATTAAATCCATTCATTCTTTGAATTATCATCTGCCCCATTTTACCAGTTGCACCACAAACACCTATACAAACAGTCATTTTAATCCTCTATATTGTCTTAAACAATGTACTAGTGGGTTTAAGTTACTGTTCACTATAGTATTTATCACCTCACCAACCAATATAACATGATCTCCTACTTCATATTGACTAAATTTGTTGCATTCAATATGGCAAACTGCCCCCTCAATCAAAGGACAATTAGTAGTACATCCTAAATTATACGAAATACCCGCAAATTTATCAGTGTTAAACTTAGAAAAATGCCTAGAAATATCTTCTTGATTCTCAGCTAGAATACTAACAGCAAAATATTTACTACTAGTAAAAGCACTCATACTAAAAGCCTGTTTACCAAGACAAAACGATACCAAAGGTGGTAACAAGGAAACTGAGGTAAAGGAATCTGCAGTAAAACCAAATAGCTTATTATTGTATAAAGTAGTGATAATAGTAACACCTGTAGGCAAAGTGCTAAGAGCTTGTTTAAATCGTTCGGAATTCACTGTTGAAGCCATTTTTTAGTAATACGGCTAATTGTTCCATCTTCTGTCAATTCAGCAATAGCTTTATTAACACTATCAATAAGTTTAGAATTTTCTGGCATAGCAATAGCTAGTTCAGATGAAAACTCTGTTAAACCGAAGCTAGCAAGATCAGGATTATTCTCAATAAATTTCTTAGATTGGGATGCCTCTAGTACCACCGCATCTATAACTTTTGACTTTAACTCTTCGACTAGCATTAAATTATTTGATAAATAATTTATTCTAATATTAAACTGCTTAGCTAAATCCTGAACTATTACCGCCCATGTTGTACCAAGTTGTACACCCACAGCTTTATTATCCAAATCTCCAGTATTCTTTAAATTATCTGCTGATCTATACAATATTGACACATTTGTTGATATATAAGGAACTGAAAAGCTAATATGTTTTTTACGCTCTTCGGTTACCGATAACCCAGCTATCACTATATCAACATTTTCAGTAGTCAAAGATGCAAGTAGACCATTAAAATCAAAATTCTTAATTATAACTTTTTTCCCTATTTGTTCTCCTATAGCATTAATAATGTCAATATCAAATCCTACTATTTGACCATTTTGGATAAATTCATAAGGGGGGTTATCTGCAGAAGTTGCAACTATTAAATTTTGTTCTTTAGATTGATTATCACAACCAATCATTAAAAAGGAACAACATATAACAAGGAAGAATAGCTTTATTAGTTTCATAAAAATCAAATAACTGTTTTAATTAATCTGAGTTACCCGAATTTGGGATAAGAATTAGTCAATTCTTATCCCAAATTCGCGTGAGTTCGATGTAATAATTATCCTTCTATACTGGGTATAATGCCTACGCGGGAATGGCATAGAGGGAATTAGAATCGAACTCATGTTAATTGATTATCGCACTTCTTATAAGTATATACAATAGACTTTTTTAAAATTTGCCCTTTACATCCTATTATAATTGTTGTAGTATAAAATTGCTACTTTTGTAGCTATAGTAATAAACGTGATTTAGAATAGAGGTTGCGGACTCGGGGGCGGTACCCGACGCTTCCACCAAATTAAGTTGTGATAGAAGGATACTACAGATTCCATCCATAAGCTTTCATGGGGGCGAAATAGGATCGACGTGCTTAATAAAAAAATTATCTTTACTCGGTATAATTCCGCCGGACCTCGTGTCGTTGGGTTAAAAAAAGAAACGCAAATGATAATGAACGTTTCGTAAGAACTGCAGCACTAGCTGCCTAGTCCTACGCGGTTGGGGGCTTAACCGGGCAACAGAAAAAGCCCCGCTAGAATTTTATCTTGCATAACTAGAGATATACAAAACCTCATATGAATAAGGTTTGAATAAGACTATTTAAATTTTGTTCAGCCTATAGCTAACCTGAAAAGGTTTTAGTTATAATGTGACCTAGCTATAAGCTATGTCATTCCCGTTTTTAGCTAGGAATGACATCAAGGTTGTTACTATGGATCAAACATTTTCGGATTAGCTATATCTAGTTTTGTGTTATTTTCTTTGTTTAGTTTATAACTATGAAGACCCCATATCAACAATTTCTTAACGAATGTATGTTGGAATTTGTAAAAAAGATTCTTTCAAAAATTCGTACCGATAAGTTGCAGCTGAATCAACTCTTGTATATTTCTTACAAAACTGATAATCCTGCCGTAGTTTTATCTTCTAGGATAAAAGAACGTTATCCCAAAGAAATAACTATAGTAATACAATATCAATTTGAAGATTTAACTGTAGGACTCAATGGCTTTTCTGTAACAATTAGTTTTGATGGTATCAAAGAAACTATCTATGTACCATTTGATTCGCTTATCAGCTTTGTTGATCCTAATAATGGTTACAGCCTAAAGTTTAAGCTAGAAACAATCAAATCTAATGAATTGCCTAACGAGAAGAAAAGAGAAACAATTAAGGTGTCTAGCGATTCTAAAAGTAAATCTAATTCAGTAGATAATATAATAGTTTTGGACAAATTTCGGAAACCCAGTAAACCCGTATAATGCGAATTTGAGATAAGAATTTGTCAATTCTTATCCCAAATCGGTGAAATTATAGAAACAATCAGATTTAAGACGGCTCTGCATCTGATTGTTAAGTTTATAAGATAGCTTTTTGCATAATATCATTAAGTCTTTTTGCAAATCCACCAGTATCATTGACTGGCTCACCTTCTAAAATACAGGCTTGGTCATACATTAATCTAACCAATTCTTCATTAGCAGAATCTTTATTATTTGAGATTATATCAGCATTAATTTTCTCAATAATTTTATGCTTAGGGTTTAGTTCAAGTATTTTAGCAGATGCTGCCATTAATTGTTTTTGCTCAATTAAGAATCTTTCCATACGAATATCCATAGCTCCGTCTCCAACGGCGAGGCAAGCTGGGCTAGAAGTGAGTTTTTTAGAAATCCTTACATCTTTTACTAAATTACCTAATATTTCTTTAAAATACTCTGTTAATTTGGCATATTCATCATTGTCTTCTTTGATATCCTCAGTTTTTTGCTCAGATTTCTCTAAATCAATATCACTTCTAGTAACTGATTTGATAGCATAACCTTTATAGCTACTATTAACATTAACCCAAAAATCATCAACTGTATCAGTAAATAGCAGTACATCGATATTTTTGCTTAAAAATCCTTCTATTTGAGGGCTAGAGAGTAATTTTGCTGGATCATCACCGCTAAGATAATATATGGTATCCTGTCCTTCTTTAAAGTTACTAATATAGTCATCAAGGCTAATCATTTTACTTAAAAGGCTACTTTTAAATATACATGTTTCAAGTAATTTATCATGATCACTAGTTGCCTCACATAATCCTTCTTTTAAAGCAGCCCCAAAATTGGACCAGAAATTGCTATATTCCTCTATAGACTCGTCTTTTTTCTTTTTGAGTTCCCCCAATACTTTTTTGGTTATTGCAGCTTTAATCTTCTCTAAAGTACTATTATGCTGCAAAGATTCGCGGCTAATATTAAGAGGTAAATCCTCTGAGTCTACTACCCCTCTTAGAAACCTCAGGTAAGAAGGTATTAAGTCTACATTCTCATCAGAAATGAAAACTCTCTTAATGTATAATTTTACTCTTCTCTTACGATCGGGGTGGAATAAATCAAAAGTCTTAGTTGACGGAATAAATAACAAATTAGTAAATTCAACAGTACCTTCATTTTTATTATGAATAGTTAACCAAGGATCGTCCATCGAATAAGATAAAGCTTTATAAAATTCTTTATATTGTTCAAAAGTCAAATCAGATTTCGGTCTTGTCCACAACGCAGAAGCTGAATTGAGCTGTATTTCATTATTAGTTGATTCATCAAAAAAGTATATAGGTATGGCAATATGATCAGAATAACTTTTAACTATATGCTTCAATCTAAAATGATCAATATAACTATCTTCTTCTAGCTTAACGTGAATAACTACCTCAGTTCCCCTGGTAAAATCATGAGCAAAATCATCAACAATATATTCCCCAAGACCATCTGACTGCCAAACATAAGCTTTCTCTTCTCCTGCTTTTCGTGAGGTAACAGTAATGCTATCAGCAACCATAAAAGCTGAATAAAATCCAACGCCAAACTGTCCTATTAACATACTATCTTTTTTAGCATCTCCAGACAGGTTGTTTAAGAAATTCCCTGTACCAGACTTTGCAATAGTTCCTAGATTATCGATCAAATCTTCTCGGTTCATACCAATACCATTATCTCTAATAATAATCTGCCTTTTATCTTTATCAATTTTTACAGTAATTTTAAAGATAGGATCATCTGCAATAAGTTTTGCATCACTTTCGGCTAAATATCTTAATTTATCACAAGCATCCGAAGCGTTAGATATTAACTCACGCATAAAAATCTCTTTATTAGTATAAAGAGAATGGATCATTAAGTTTAAAATCTTACCAACTTCAGCGTCAAACTTCTTTTTTTCTTGGGTCATAGTTAAGTCCTATAATACTATTTAATGTTATGCATATAGTGTTTTAAATGTAAATTTAAATAGTCTAATTCAATATTTTTTATTGCTAAGAGTTTTAAAATATTAGTGTGACCTAATATTATCTCAAAATTATTTTTACAAATTTTCCATTCTTTGGATAGAAAATTGACAATAGCATCGTTAGCCTTACCATCCTTTGGAACTGCTTTTATAGATAATTTTAGATGATATTGATTATTAATTATGACAAACTCGCCTATCTTATTTGTCTTTGCGTTAGCTTTAACCTTAAGAGCAATAATGGCTAATTTCTTATTGGGGTTATAGTTAAAAATCTTACTCATATATTGCATTATCAACTTATTTTATAGTCCCATTATATTATCTATTCTTTCCCAAGGAAAATCTTGATCTTCCCGTCCAAAATGCCCATATGATGCTGTTTTAAGATAAATTGGATTATATAAAGATAGTTTTTTTATAATACCGCCTGGGCTCAAATCAAAATTATTCTTTATTAATTCAATTATTGCTGATTCACTCATTTTGCTAGTCCCAAACGTTTCAATACTTATAGAAACTGGCTGGGCAACTCCAATAGCATAAGAAATTTGAATCTCACAACGCTGTGCAACACCTGCTGCTACAATATTTTTTGCTAGATATCTTGCTGCATAAGATGCAGATCTATCGATTTTTGTTGGATCCTTACCAGAAAAACATCCGCCACCGTGGCGTGCTATTCCACCGTAAGTGTCAACTATTATTTTTCTTCCTGTAAGTCCACAGTCTCCCAAAGGCCCTCCAATTACGAACCTTCCTGTTGGGTTCACAAGATATTTAGTATTTTTATCAATCCATTCATCTGGTAACACAGGCTTAATGATTTCTTCAATTACTGCTTCTACTAAATCAGCATGAGAGATATTAGGGTGATGCTGCGTAGAAAGTACAACGGTGTCTATACCAACTGGTTTATTCTCAACATATTTAAAAGTGACTTGGCTTTTAGCATCTGGTCTTAACCAAGGCAAAATGCCCTTTTTTCTGAGTTCAGCTTGTCTCATAACTAATTTATGAGCATAGATAATTGGTGCAGGCATAAATGTAGGAGTCTCATTCGTTGCGTACCCAAACACCAAACCTTGATCACCAGCACCTATTTCATGATCTTCACGATTATCTACACCTAATGCAATATCCGGAGATTGATTACTTATTGAAGTAATCACACTACAAGAGTCTGCGTCAAAACCTATATCAGAGCTAGTATAGCCTATCTCTCTTATAATATTGCGTACTATTTGATCAATGTTAACCCAAGCATCTGTTGTGATTTCTCCAGCTATAAATACTAGTCCAGTCTTTATAAGTGTTTCGCATGCTACCCGACTCTTTTTTGGATACTCCTTAAGAATTGCATCCAGTATAGCATCTGAAATTTGGTCAGCCATTTTATCTGGATGTCCCTCAGAGACAGACTCAGAAGTAAATAAATGATAATTTGTCATAATATTATTTCCTAAAGTTAGTATTGAACATTAAGATTGAATATTAAGGAGTTATAGAGTAAGTATTACAAATTGTGAAGTTTAAGTATATAATGAACTGGAAAATTTAGACAAAAAAGCAGGTGGTTAGCAGGTAGCTTTGCTTATGTTTATATTAACTGTTGATTATGAAGTTTAAATTGCCTTGTTGTTTATCAACTCTTCATTTGTAAGGAGTATATATTTTTTTATGAATTTGTTTATTACTATTTTAATTATGGAAGTTTTATCTGGGGCTGAAGTGGATTTATTTGTCCCTAGTTTTCCAGATTTACAAGATACTTTTAATCTTTCTACTTTTAAGGTGGAATTTTTATTAGGAATAAATCTCATAGCCCACTGTGTTACTTCCTTGATAGTAGGAAATTTAGGAGATAGGTTTGGCAGAAGAGTAATTATTATTATAGGTCTTATAATATTTATTGTTGGTAGTATCTTTTGTGTGTTTGGTCTTAATTATTACATGTTACTACTTGGTAGATTTCTGCAAGGAATTGGTATATCTGGGGTAGCTGTGTTAGGCTATGTAGTACTTGCTGATTTATATTCGGTTAAGCAACAACAAAAAATGATGGGGACTTTAAATGGTGCAGTTAGTTTAGCCATGGCTTTTGCACCGGTAATAGGAAGTTATGTAAATTTTTTGCTTAGTTGGCGAGGTAATTTTGCTATACTGTTAATATTTGGGATATTTTGTTTGATAATTGGTCTATTATTTATTCCCAAAGGGCAGGTAAATTATAATGTTGAAATATCTCTAAAAGAGTATGGCTTGGTCTTTAAATCGAGAAAAGCTATTTATTATATAATAACCTTAT
Organism: Candidatus Tisiphia endosymbiont of Temnostethus pusillus; assembly: GCF_964264675.1. Lineage (NCBI taxonomy): Bacteria > Pseudomonadati > Pseudomonadota > Alphaproteobacteria > Rickettsiales > Rickettsiaceae > Candidatus Tisiphia > Candidatus Tisiphia endosymbiont of Temnostethus pusillus. The sequence goes on from NZ_OZ183472.1 coordinate 539,711, forward strand.
TAATGCTTTTTCAAGGTTATTGGATTTTTATTGGTATCTCTCCTATCTTGTATATGCGAGATATAGGAGTGTCTATTCAAGAATTTGGTTTTTATCAGGGAGCAATGGCTGCAGTATTTTCGGCTGTAAGCTTTAGCAGTGGTTATTTATTAAAGAATTTTGGACAAAAAAAATGTTTTTTCTTTAGTATTTTAGCACTTGTAGCTTTTATAATTGCCGCTATAGTTTTGGTGATATGCAAGACTAATGACCCATTAACCATAACAATAGTAACACAACTAGTGGCTATTGGTATGATATTCCCTTGTAATATTTTATGGCCTTTGGCGATAGAGATTATACCAAATGCTAAAGGCAGAATTACTGCTATATTGGTATCAGGAAGATTGATTGTTACCGCATTATGTTTGCAGTTGGTTAGTTATTTTTATCAGGGTACTTTTAAGCCATTAGCAATTGTTATGTGCATCACTATAGTTATAGCATTGATTGGTTGTTATAAATTATTGCAAGTAGATAGAATATTTGATGAACCTAAATAAATGATAAAAGATAATTTTATTCTAAAAGTAGCAGTTCGATATTTTAGAGCTAAGAAGAATGAGCGATTTGTTTCTATTATTGCTGGTGTTTCTTTGATGGGTGTAACTATCGGTGTTGCTGCATTGATAGTGGTTATGTCCGTTATGAACGGTTTTCATTATGAACTGACTAAAAACATTATTGGTCTTAATGGTGACATTAGCATAACACCAGTATCACGTTCTATCGCAAATTATGATGAAATTAACAAAAAATTAATTAGTCAGAATTATATAAAACATATTTCTCCAAGCATTGTCGGTCAAGCTCTTGCACTAGGTAAAAGAATGAATAGTGGTGCTATAATTAAAGGTATAGATTTAACTGAACTCAAATATAAAAATCAAATTTTACAGAATGTTAATACTGGAGATTTTACCGATTTTTTTGGTACAGATGTGGTAGCAGTTGGTAATGAACTTGCTAGTAACCTAGGAGTTCAAGCGGGTACAAAAATAAAATTAATTTCTCCCAATTCAATTTCTACTGCTTTTGGTAGTATGCCTAGATCTAAAGAATTCAGGGTTGTGGCTACTTTCACTAGTGGTATGTATGATTATGATTCAGCAACTATTTTAATGCCACTTATTGCTGCCCAAAATTTTCTGTCTTTCAAGGAAGTTATTAATCTAATCGAAGTAATAACGATAGAGCCGAGTAACGCGGGAATTTATGCTTGGGAGATACAAAATCTTTTAGGATCAAAATTACGAGTGACAAGTTGGCAGAAATCACATTTACAGTTTCTAAATGCTTTAGCTGTTGAAAGGATAGCAATGTTTACTATTCTCTCTTTGATTATTATGGTAGCAGCCTTTAACATCGTGTCTAGCTTGTTTATGTTAGTTAAAGATAAGACTTCAGATATTGCAGTGCTTCGTACTATTGGTGCAAGTACTAGGCAGATTATGCTTATTTTTATTTGTAATGGTATGTTTATAGGTTTGCTCGGTACGATTTTAGGTATCATATTGGGTACAAGCTTTGCTTATAATATCCAGTCTATTAGAAATATCTTGGAGAAAGTAACCGGTACTAAAATTTTTGAAGCAGCGATTTATTTTTTATACACTCTACCGTCAGAGGTAAGATTAGAAGATGTTATATTAGTATCAACTATCTCTATAGTTTTATGTTTTTGTGCAACAATTTATCCTTCATATAAAGCTGCTAAGTTAAATCCTGTGGATGCCTTGCGTTATGAATAAAGCTGTATTAATGTTAAAAAATATTTCTAAAAAATATAAGCAGGGAAAATCTATTATTGAAGTATTAAGTAATGTTAACTTAACTGTAATGCAAGGGGAACTAGTTGCCATAATAGGCTCTTCTGGTAGCGGTAAATCAACTTTACTGCATATAGCTGGTCTACTTGATACCCCAAATAATGGAGAGGTGCAGATAGAGTCAACAAACTATTGCCAAAATCATGCTCATATAATAAGACTGCGTAATATAGGTTTTGTCTATCAACAACATCATTTACTCAAAGATTTTACTGCCTTAGAGAATGTAGCAATGCCAAAATTAATTGCTGGCGATAGTTATAAATTAACTCTTAAGAAGGCAGAAGAGCTATTATCAGAGTTAGGACTAGCCAATAAAATACATAATATGCCGGGTGAGCTATCTGGTGGAGAGCAACAAAGAGTAGCTATCGCTCGTAGCTTAATTAATAATCCTAAAATTATTTTAGCTGATGAACCTACTGGTAATCTAGATCCTAATACTGCTAATGAGGTTTTTAACTTATTACTTAAAACCGCCAAACAACAACATACCTCTATTATTGTGGTAACTCATAATCATGAAATGGCACATAAGATGCATAGAGTGTATGAATTGCAGTATGGAGAGCTGAAATAGGCGGTAAATAAATTCATGAATCAACTAGTAGATTTTTATAGGTATAAAATTACCATTGAATATTTAGGAACTGCTTTTGTTGGTTGGCAAAGGCAGTGTAATGCTATATCTATTCAACAAATACTGGAAGATGGTATATACAAATTTACTGGTGAAAAAGTAGTGGTTCATGGAGCTGGCAGGACTGATGCAGGGGTTCATGCTTTAGGGCAAGTAGCACATTTCGATTTAGTGAAATATATGCAGCCCTATAAAGTTATACAGGCTATTAACTATTTTGTAAGATCTTATCATATAGGGGTAGTTGATTGTATTCTAGTCGACGGAGATTTTCATGCAAGATTTTCTGCTGTAGAACGTCATTATGTATATAGAATTATTAATAGACCTAGTCAAGTGATAATAGATTTAAATCGTGCTTGGTGGATAAAACAACCTCTTGATGTTGAAGCAATGAAATATGGAGCTTTCTATCTCATAGGAAATCATGATTTTAGCTCATTTAGAGGTAAATATTGCCAAGCAAAGTCACCTATAAAAACCTTATCTAAGTTAGTTATTACACAAGAAAACAACGATATAAAAATATATGTTTCTGCTCGATCTTTTTTACATCATATGGTTCGAAATATTGTTGGTAGTTTAGTATTAGTTGGACGCAATATATGGCAGGAAGGTGATATACAAAAAGCTTTGGATGCTAAAAAAAGAGAGGCAGCAGGTATAAAAGCTCCAGCATGTGGGTTGTATTTTCTTAGAGTTGACTATTAACTCATGTATGGAGCTTCTGCGTACTAAACTCGCAATCAGGCTCTTTCGGCACTATTGCCTCGACGGTCTCTAGGTTGCTAACACTTTTTATACCATTTGTCATTTTTTTTGTACCTAAAAATTTATTTTTGGTGGGTAACTTGTAATGACGGTTTTTTAACTTTCAACAGTTGTGGACATCACCCCTAATGGCGATGATTACTTGAGGTTACTATTAATTTATTATATCAAACTGAGGTTAATTTATGTTAAAAATCTTTGAACAATATAAGTCTCATCCATTTGCTAAATATTTTCTGATTTTGTTTGGCGTAATAGTCGTCTACCTAGCTTATCATATTTATATTTGGAGTCATACAGAATCGACTGATAATGCGTATATTGAGGCTGACATATCCAACGTTAGCTCTGAGATTAATGGAGTGATTAAGAATGTATTTATTTCAGATAATATGAGGGTAAAAAAAGGTGATCTTATTGCTGAGATCGATGATCAGGATTATAAGTCGCGTCTTGCTTCACTGGAAGCTTCTATTAAGGCATCTATTAAAAATATAGAAATCATAGAACAAAAGACTTTAATAGCTCAAATTAGTTTAGAGCTTTGTCAAGAGGTTGTTGATTCTGCTAGTACTAATTTGGAGATTAACTCAGTTGATTATATAAGAACTCAAGAACTTAACAAAGAAAAATTTGCTAGTAAAAAGACATTAGATGAATCTAAAATGTCTTTTACTAAAGCAAAGACTGATTATAATCAGGCAAAGTTAAACTTGCAAATTGCACAGCAGAACTTACTACTTTTAGCTTTACAGAAAACTGCTGAGGAAGAAAAAATGAAAGGGTTACTGGAAGATAAAAATATAGTAGCTAGAAGTTTAGTAAATACCCAAATTATAGCCCCAGTTAACGGAATAATAGCAAATAGTAGCTTGCAGGTAGGTAATTTTATTAATCCAGGGAGAGTATTATTTTTTGTTGTGCAGGATGAACAAATGTATGTAAAAGCTAATTTTAAAGAGACGCAAATTGCAAAATTGCAACCAAAGCAAAAAGTTAAATTACAGTTTGATTCTTTACCAAAAAAGATCATATACGGCAGAATACGTAATATATCACCAGCTACCGGCTCAAAATTTAGTCTAATTCCGACTGATAATGCAACTGGTAATTTTACTAAGATTGTTCAACGGATTCCTGTGCTAATAGATTTTGAGACTCCTAAAGATATTACTAGTAATTTGATACCAGGAATGTCTGCTATAGTTTCGGTCAGAACTAATTAACCCAAATTCGCAGAATTATTCGAGTATACCTCAATTAATTAATTTTTTGCTTGACGATTAAACCAGCTTTGCAAATAAGTTGCTGCAATATTTCTATTCTCTATTAATAAGACGTTTTCAGCATTTCTATTATCAGCTGCATTGGTAAAATTAAAGCTACCAGTAATCACCTTACTTTTATCAATGATCATAACTTTGTTATGAGCAATACCTGGTACTTTATCTATTGAGACATCAATACCAGCCCGTTTTAATTCATGCATTTTAGAATATCTATCGTGTAAATTACTACGATCCAATAATACCCTTATTTGAACACCGTTTTGCTTAGCTTTAATTAGTTGATCCACTATATTTTGCGAAGTTAAACCAAATGCTTGAACATAAATACTATCCTTAGCCTTGGATATTTCTTTTGCTATTAATGATCCGCAGCCGGATGGCGGGGTAAAACAAACATTTAAATTATCAGTTTCGGTATGAAAACTGTGCCAAGAAGCTGTTTCTCGTACCTCATTATATCCTATCCCGATAGTAATGCCGAGTAAGAACGATATTATTACGGGTAGATTAAGCTTTTTAGGTAGTTTTTTCATTTTCTTATACTATGCCGAAGCTAAGGCCTTAGCCCCCTTTAATTTTTGGAAATCATCACCAGCATGATAAGAAGAACGGGTTAATGGACTGGCGGAAACCATCAAAAACCCTTTAACTCTTGCTACTCTTTCAAAATATTTAAATTCTTCTAGAGAAACATATCTAGCAACTGATGCATGGTTTTTGGTTGGCTGTAAATATTGTCCTATAGTTAGAAAATCAACTTTAGCTTCCCTTAAATCGTCCATTACTTGTATAATTTCATCGTTTGTTTCTCCAAGACCAACCATCATACCTGATTTAGTAAAAATCTCAGAGTCTAATTTTTTCACATTATGCAAAAGACTTAATGAATTATAGTATCTCGCTCCTGGTCTGATAGTTTTGTATAGAGAAGGCACTGTCTCTACATTATGATTATAAACGTCAGGTTTTGCTAATACTACTATTTCAGCTGCCCCATCTTTCTTAAGAAAATCTGGGGTTAGAACTTCAATTGTGGTATTAGGAGCAACTAGTCTTATTTCCTTTATACAATTGGCAAAATGCTCAGCCCCACCATCATCTAAGTCATCTCGATCAACTGAAGTAATTACCACATGTTCAAGCCCTAATTTCATTACGGCTTGTGCTAGTCTCTGTGGCTCATGAGGATCGAGTAAATCGGGACGACCAGTTTTAACATTACAAAATCTACAAGCACGAGTACAGACAGATCCCAAAATCATAACTGTAGCATGTTTTTTTGCCCAACATTCCCCTATATTAGGGCAAGCAGCTTCTTGACAAACTGTATTTAATTTTAAACTCTCAATTAGTTTTCTTGTATCATGATATTGATATGAATTTGGTGCTTTAACCTTTATCCAATCAGGTCTTTTAAGGGGTTGAGCTTCTTCTATCTTGATTATGTTTGACATATAATCCTGCTTTATTTATGGCCTGCTTTTTTATGAATTTTATATTCAAATCATTTTAGTATATCATTAAACAAATTGTTTTATTGGTAGTTTAACTATATCTGTAAGGCTAGTGCTGTTATCACAGTTGTAAGATAATTTGGGTTCAATAGGAATCTTACAGATTAAAGGTATATTATATTCTTTGGCAAAATTTTCTCCACTATTACCGTTAAATATCTGAATTTTTTTTCCCGAACTTGGTTCAACTAGATAGCTCATATTTTCTATAATACCTAAAATTGGTAGGTTAAATTTTCTGTATAAATCAATCGATCTAACGACATCTATTGCAGCCATTTTTTGTGGAGTAGTTACTATTATTACTCCATCTAGTTGGTAATTTTCTAAAATACTTAAGTGAATATCACCAGTACCAGGAGGCATGTCAATAATTAAATAATCTAACTCCTGCCAATTAGTGAGAGATAATAGCTGGTAAATTGTCTTGCTGGCCATCGGACCACGCCAAACAATAGCAGAATTATTCTGAATAAGAAATCCAATAGAAATAATTTCAATGCCCCGCGATTTTAAAGGGGTCATTTTATTATACACTATTTCAGGTACACCACTAATACCAAATATTTGCGGAATTGACGGACCATAAATATCAGCATCCACTATTCCTACCTTGTATCCTTCAAGATTTAATTGCTCCGCTATCAATGCTGTTATAGTAGATTTACCAACTCCCCCTTTACCGGATGCCACCAATATTATCTTCTTTACTCCGTCAATGAAATGCTTAACTTTTGAATTAGTTGATTTTTTAGCTACACCTTTACTACTAGTTAAAACTATAGTTATTTTCCCAATATTAGGTATTTCATTTAATTTTTTAATAGCTTTAATTTTTATTTCATCGATTTCCTTGGAATCTTTACCAAGAATATCAATGGCAAACCCAATATTTTTATCCTTAATTATAATATTAGATATAATACTGACTAATTTTGTATTGTCACTAAAAGTGATATCTGAAATTTTATTTAGTATTTGTTGCTGGTTTATATCAATCATCGTTTTTAAGTAAAATAAAGCTCTTACCGTTAATAATCTTATTTTTCAACGCACATTAATCCATTTACCGGATCATTATTGCACGCTTTTTAACCCACCCATTTCGCCGATTTTAATAATGGACCATATAAATCTTCTTCCATACTAATGACAATGCTAAGTTTTTCTTCTTCCGATGGAGGTCTGTCAAGAAAGGTCAAACGGGGAGCATGCTTAATAATAGTGATAGGGGTTTGCTCATTGCCTTCTCCCATAACAAAAACAGCTGCTCCTGCTAATGAATCTAATATATTAATTTGTGTAACATTTAAAGATTGATTATAAATATCATGCTTACCAATATAGGAATATACGGGGCTAAAACCACACCAACCAAGAGCAATTCCAGTTACACCTCGTCTCATAATAGTTGTATGACTATCGGTTATAACAATTCCTAGATCGCGAATATTATGTTTATTGCGTAAATATTGCCAAATCCAATAGGCTGTTTTCTGAACAGCTTGAGGATATAATACATAAACACCATCGACATTAGATTCATCAATACCAGCAGAGGGAATTAGTAAGCCATTTTTTATAGTTAAGTAAATATTATACCTATTTTCTTCTGTCTCTAATATTTGATCTGCCTCTTGTAGAATTAATGTATATTTATCAATATCACCTTTTTTAACAAACCTTCCCTCTAATACACTAATTACTTTTGAAGTTATAGCTACAACATCACCTTCTTTTAAATCTGCAATATACTGAGTCAATATAGTTTGTAATGACTCACCATATTGGATTTTATGAGTCTTAATGGCATGAATTTGCATATAACCCTTCCATCCCATCAAGAAATTGCCAGAGTAATTTAGCCCCCTTCACAGCTCCATAATGTACTTGTTTTTGTTCTATGCTATTAAGTTTGTTAATCAGCTTAATAAGTTCATTGGTATGCCATATATCAGTTTTTGCATGGACAACGAAAAATTCTAAGGTTCTTTGATTGTGAATATTATAATGTTTTTTCAGACCATCAATCTTGACTTTTGATACTGTTGGAGTTTGTCTTTCATAAGCATATAAGGCTCCAAGTCCAGTAGGATAATCTGTTTGAGTTAACTCAAAAAAACCATTAACCAATCTTTTTGTTGACTCAAATTTTGGATTCTTATCATCATCTCGAGAACCCCCTAATCCTTCAATAAAACGTAACCATAGCTCCGGATGATTATTGTCCCCTTGTTCTTCATCAACCAAATTCTCTAATAAGACTTGTCTTGCCTGGATATCAACGCATAAAGCGTGAATCTGACTGATATATCTAGGAAAAGCAGCAACATGATGATAATATTCTTGAGCATAAACGTTCAGTGTATTCTTATTCAAAATACCATTATTCCAAGCTTGATAAAATGGATGTTTAAGTAAAGACCATTTTTCCAATACATCATCTAAATTATTTATAAATTCCATGAAACCTCCTCAGGGTTTTTTAATAGATAAATTGTATAATCACTTGATTTCTTTAGTATATATCTTGTCCACCTGCTAAAATACCGAAGTTCCAAATATACATCACCAGAATATAATTTATGTATTTCTGTAAGGATAAAAGAAGAAATTAAATTATGTTCTAGAAATAAATGAGCTATTTGCCCCCCTCCGATCATAAAAATCTTATCGTTAGTTTTCGATTCTTTAAGATGTTCTAAACATTTTTGCAGAGAGGCAAAAAACTTAGCGTTATTCAATTGTAAGTTGTTATCATCAGATAAAACAAAGGCCTGCCTGTCTATAAATAGTGTTTTCGGCATAGATTGATAAGTATTACGTCCCATAATAACTATACTATTGTGGGTAGTAGCTCTAAAATGCTTGATCTCACCTGGATAATACCATGGTAAGGCATTATTACAACCTATGACCCCATCTTTTGTTGCTGCCATGATTCCTATAATAGATCTAGATTGTTTACTTATCATGCCATTACTCGTTATTAGATGAGTGATAGGCAACCAAAGCCTTCATATGATCTTTCACATTATGTACTCGTAAAAAATCTACTTTATCTTTAATAGCCAAGGAAACTCCAATTGTTTCTATGTCTCTAGCATAAGCATGGGATTCTTCAGAAAAAGCATGAATATATGACTTTCTAGAATGACCTATCATTATCAAGGAATCTAAGGTTTTAAGCTGATCTATACTTCTTAATATTTCAATATTTTGATAAGCCGTTTTGCCAAACCCTATACCAGGATCTAGAACTATATTCTCTAAAGTAAATCCAAGCTTAGTAAGTCTTTGTATAGCACACTTGCCCCATTGAATCATATAATCAATTGGCTTGACGTTTAAAGGTATAATCTGATTTTTGCTTGGTGGAATAGTAATAGAGTGCATAAGACAAAATTTGCAACCAGCTTTTGCTATAGCCCTTAATGTGTTATCATCAAATCCTCCACCAACATCATTAATCCATCTTATATGATATTTTTCTATAAGATTTACAGCAATAAAAGGATGTAGTGTATCAACACTTATATCGATCTTTTTATCAGCAATAATAGGTGCAAGTTCCCCTAGCACTTCATCTAACTTAGCATATTCAGATTCAATAGGTTGAATAGTTGCCTTAGGCCTTGTTGATTGAGTACCAATTTCAATAACGCTAGCTCCATCTTCTACAAGCTTTATCACTTGTTCTATAGCTCTATTTGTTTCATAAAAATTTCCGCCATCTGAAAAAGAATCCTTAGTTATATTAACGATTCCTACCAACCGAGGATTTAAAACAGAGCTTTTTATAAAAGAGTTCTCTATACTTGATTGGAATTTCCACGGCTCTTTACCCATTAATGCTAATAGATGTTTGAGGAAATCACGATTTTCCAGTTTAGGATGGGGAATAATAAGATTTTCTGTATTTATAATTAGATCGTTATAAAACAAAATATCTAAATCAATAATACGTGGAGCCCATAGTTCATACTTTCTAGGACGTCCTATAGTTACTTCTATATTTTGCAATGATTGCAATAATTCTGTTGGTGATAAGTTTGTTTCTCCAGCAACTATCATATTTAAAAATGGCTTATCCCAATCAGCAGAAGCACTGCATGGTAAAATTGCCTTAGTTTCAAGAATAATAGAACATCTAATATTTGATAAACAATATTTCCTAATTAAGTTAACAGATTCCCATAAATTATCAAGGCGATTACCTAAATTTGATCCCAAGCTTATATAAATCATCACGCATCCTCAAGACCTCTTGCGTAATTCTACTTCTGCTGGTAATTTGTGCGTGATACCGGTACTCTGCTCCTCACGTACATTTGAGTACGCTGCGGGTCGAGATTCTGTGTCTCCTACAAATTCCCTAGCAGAAGCGAATTCCGCAAGAGGTCTATTAATAAAATTAATGTAATGCGTCCAACTAATACCCCCATGAATGTTGGGTACAGGAGGAGAAACTTTACGAGTCTCAATTTTAATTGATTGGATTAGATGTTGGAATGAATTTAAGTAATCAAAAATTGCCTTATAAATAGATTCTGTCAAATGCTCAACAACATTAAAGCACTTTCCTTGACAAAAAACGGTAATTAACTCAACTATCTTAAGATAACAAACAACATCCTTTAGATTATCTGTATAAGCACCTTGAGGACACACCTTAAAACACAAGTCAATATTGAAACTAACCATTTGGGGATGAGCCTTCTCTTCCTCAGTACATCCAAGATGAACCCAAATACGAAAATCTATAATAGAAAGCTTAAAAATATTTTTATTGAATATAACCTCATTTTACTGATTAAATGTATTATGAAAAAATTGTTCTGTCAACAGTTTTCCGGACAGTTAATACGAGACAATATTAACAGAAAGATTAACAGAAAGGAAGTACAAAAATGACTAATAGCAAACCAAAGGTTTATTCGACCGAATTTAAAGAATCAGCAGTCAAATTGGCAATTGGAGACTATTCAAAAGCATGGACAAAGCTAAATTTGAATTAGAAATCTACGCCAAATCATTGGACTTATATCTTTAAAATGTACTTTAAATTGGTAAATCTTAGTATTATCAGACATATAAAAGCAATTTATCAGTTACTATAAAAAGCTAGGCATATTTTTTAGCAAAATTTAGCTTTGCCCATGCTTTTGAATGCTCTCTACTCCGTATCAACTACAGGTAACTGGAGTGGATTACTCGACTTTATTTTGGTTGCACATAATAATGATAAGGAGTTAATAGAGTATATTTTGTATGCTGCGGTTGTGTGCTCCGTGTCTCCTTCAAATTCCTCAGAATAAATTAATTTTGGGAATTGGTATTACATCTAGACCTATAATTATATCTATCTAGCAAAAAATAATCATTTCGTTTGACTTTTCTTGTATATATCTGTATAAGTCCACTGACTTATAATGAATAATAAAACAGTATGGATAAGGTGAAAGATAATAGTTATTTCTCAGGAATAAGAAGAGTGGTTTGGCCAATTGAAGGGCATGAAAATAAGAAATTTTTGCCGATGGCGGCTATGATGTTTTGTATTTTGCTCAACTATTCCACTCTTAGATCGATAAAAGATGGATTTGTGGTAACAGTTATTGGTCCTGAATCGATAAGTTTTGTAAAAACTTATGTAGTTTTACCAATGGCAATACTGCTTATGGTTGCTTATGTAAAGCTTTGTGATCTTTTAAAAGCAGAAAATGTTTTTTACACTGTGACCAGTTTTTTTCTAGCATATTTTGTGCTGTTTACTTTTGTATTATATCCATATCCAGAGTTGGTACATCCTAATCCTGAGACAATTGATGCATTAAGTATTGCATATCCAAATTTTAAGTGGTTTATTAGGGTAGTTGGTAAGTGGAGTTTTGCCATATTTTATGCTATATCCGAACTTTGGGGAAGTATGATGCTTAGCTTATTATTTTGGCAATTTGCTAACCAAATTACTAAAACTGAAGAGGCGAAACGCTTTTATTCTATGTTTGGTATGTTAGCAAATTTATCTTTACCAGTTACTGCATTAATACTTGGTTATTTTTTAAGCAAAGAAACTCAAATAGTTTCAGAACATTTAAAATTTACCCCACTGCTTCTTATTATGATGGGTAGTGCTGTAGTTATCATGTTATTGTATAGATGGATGAATAAGCATGTTTTAACCGATCCTACTTTATATGATCCAACAAGTAAAGCTAGCAATAAGAAAAGCAAGGTTAAGCTATCTCTTATGGAAAGCTTTAAAATGATTTTTAGCTCAAAATATTTAGGGCTTATTGCCTTACTAATTATATGTTATGGGGTGTCAGTAAATCTTGTAGAAGGTGTATGGAAGTCAAAAATTCAGCAACTATATCCAACTAAAGAAGAATATACTATGTATATGGGGCAGTTCCAGGCTTGGCAAGGTGTGGCAGCTATATTGTTTATGATTGTTGGTTCTAACATTTTAAGAAGGGTTTCTTGGTTTACCGCCGCTATGATTACTCCTTTGATGATGTTAATTACTGGGGTTGCTTTTTTTGCTTTTATTTTCTTTGATAGCACTATTGCGATGTATGTTACTGGTCTATTCTCTTCTGGACCTTTGGCAGTAGCAGTGATGATTGGGATGATTCAAAATATTTTAAGTAAGGCAACAAAATACTCACTATTTGATGCTACCAAGAATATGGCATATATCCCTCTTGATAAGGATCTTAGAACAAAAGGTCAAGCGGCAGTAGAAGTTATAGGTGGTAGATTCGGTAAATCTGGAGGAGGTATCATCCAGTCAACATTCTTTATTTTGCTTCCTACTTTTACCTTTGTTGAGGCCACCCCTTATTTTGCTAGTATATTTTTTGTTATCGTAATATTGTGGCTATATGCAATTAAAGGACTTAATAAGGAATATCAAGTTCAGATATCTGATATCAAATCCGAAAGTTAGTTGTAACGAAATTAGATTTATGGGACTACAACGCAAATTTGGGATAAGAATTTGTCAATTCTTATCCCAAATTGGGGTACAATAGGTCTGTTCATGCGGCTAGATAGCTCAGTTGGTAGAGCAAAGGACTGAAAATCCTTGTGTCGCCGGTTCGATCCCGGCTCTAGCCACCATCTCTATGATAAATCTCTTATACTATACTTCTAGATTGTAGAATAACTATTATACAATAATGAACAATATCCTGAAATACAAATTATTGTAAGAAAACTTGAGTATTTTCTAACTAGCGTTTATACTACTCCCATATTTTATGGGAATAAATAATCATGATAAACTCACGTTTTTATAAGAAATCTGCTCCTTATAAATTATCAGAAATTGTGAAATTAATAGATGCTGAGATAGCATACTCAAATGATTTGTTAATTCATAATGTTAAGTCATTAGAAGAGGCTGATGTTGGTGATATAAGCTTTTTAAGTAATATCAAATATATTACTCAATTCCAAAACACTAAAGCTTCATGCTGCATAGTTCCAGAGAATTTTTTACAAGAATCTAATAATGGAACAATATTATTAAGAGTAAAGAATCCATATTTCTTTTATGCAAAATTAGTGGATCTATTTTATAGTAAAGCAAAAACTTATCCTAACAAAATTATGCCATCTGCCTATATTTCAGATTCTGCCACTATAGGAAGTAATTGTTATATAGGACATAATGTTGTTATTGAAGCTCATGCTGTAATAGGTGATAATTGTGTTATAGAATCTGGAACTTTTATAGACTATGGAGTAGTAATAGGTAATAGAGCGTTAATATACTCAAATGTTTCAATAAGTTACAGTATAATAGGTGATGATGTGGTAATATTACCGGGAGCAAGGATTGGACAAGATGGCTTTGGTTTTGCAACAGATAAAGGAATTCATAAAAAGATTTTCCACACTGGTATGGTAAAAATAGGTAATAATGTTGAAATAGGTAGTAATACTACTATTGATAGAGGATCAATGAATGATACGGTGATAGGAGATTTATGTAGAATAGATAACTTAGTGCAGATAGGACATAATGCTATAATAGGAAGGGGGGCGATTATTGTCGCCCAAGTCGGTATATCAGGTAGCACTACAATAGGAGCATATTGTGCTTTAGGGGGGCAGTCAGGCATATCCGGACATATAGTATTAGGCGATAAAGTGCAAGTAGCAGCAAAAGCCGGTGTTATAAAAGATGTTGAATCAGGAGTAACAGTTGGTGGATTCCCTGCCGTACCTATTAGAGATTGGCATAAACAATCAGTAATTATGAAACAGCTCACAAAAAAACGGGATATAGATGAAAATTAATATTATAGAAATAATGGAAATGCTACCTCATCGTTATCCATTTTTATTAATAGATAAGGTACTAGAATTTAAGCTTCATGAGTCTATTGTTGGTATCAAGAATGTCACTTTTAACGAGCCGCAATTTACTGGTCATTTTCCCACAAAACCAGTAATGCCTGGTGTGCTAATTATTGAGGCTATGGCTCAATTATCTGCTATTTTAGTAGCCAAATCAATGGATTTCAAAGATAAAGATGTTTTCTTTATGACTATTGAAGAGGCAAAATTTCGTAAAGTTGTTGAGCCAGGTGATACATTACATATTTATGCTAAAATAGAACAAAATAGAGGCTCTGTTTGGAAATTTTCAAGTAACAGCAAAGTTAATGATCAGATAGTTGCAGAGAGCAAATTTACTGCAATGGTTAAAAATAGGAATTAACAATGACCTTATCAGCTATACACGTAACTGCCATAGTAGATCCAAAGGCTTCGATTGGTGCAAATGTCAGAATCGGTCCTTTTTGTACTGTTGGGTCGGATGTGGTTTTGGCAGATAATATTGAGTTAAAATCACACGTAGTTATAGAGGGAAAAACAAAAATTGGTGCTAATACAGTTATATATCCATTTGCTTCTATTGGTCAGCCCCCTCAAATACTTAAGTATGAGGGAGAAGAGTCAGAGGTTATCATAGGTAATAATAATACTATTAGAGAATATGTCACTATTCAAGCCGGTAGTAAAGGTGGTGGTATGGTTACCTCTGTAGGTAATAATTGTTTATTGATGGTTGGAGTGCATATAGCACATGATTGTATTGTGGGTAATAATGTAATTCTTGCTAACTATGTTAGCCTAGCTGGTCACGTTAAAGTTGATGATTATGCCATTATAGGAGGACTTTCTGCTGTTCTGCAATTCGTACGTATAGGACAACATTCGATGGTGGGTGGTATGTCTGCAGTGAGCAAAGATGTGATTCCATTTGGGCTAGCTACAAATGAAAGGGCATTTCTTGAAGGAATAAACTTAGTTGGGATGAAAAGACGTGGCTTTGATAATCAGGAAACGCTTGATACTATAAAAGCCGTAGATGAGATTTTTATTGGAGAAGGTATTTTTACTGATAGAATTGAGATAGTTTTAAAGCAATATAAAGGTAATCCTATTGTAGAACAAATTATCACTTTTATAAAACAGGATATTAGTAGAGCATTTTGCCAGCCAAGACAAGTTGAACATGATAAGGTAAGTAAGTAAAATGTTGCAAATATACCCTTTAAAGCAAAAGAGTATAGTTGGAATTATAGCAGGAAATGGCTTATTGCCAATTTCACTCGCCAATAGTTTCATTAAGCAAGGCGGGCAATGTTATATCGCAGCTTTGGAGGGAGAAGCAAATCCGGTATTGTATCAGGATTTTACCCACCAATTTTTTAAAATTGGTATGGTTAAGCCAATAATTGAATATTTTCGTAAGTATGATGTAAAAAATATAATTCTTGCTGGTAGTGTAAATCGTCCTAATTTGCGATCAATTAAAGTAGATTTAATGGGATCAAGGTTACTTGCACGCATATTGAAACAAAAATTTTTAGGAGATGATAAACTTCTTGGTATAGTAACAGATTTCCTAGAAGAAAAAGGGTTTAAAGTAGTTTCTAGTTATGAAATATTAAGAACAAATAATGATGTTATGACCATAGCTGTTCCATCTAGAATAGATAATACAGATATCGAACTGGGGATAAAGCTATTAGATAGTATCGGATATCTTGATGTAGGACAGTCAGTAATTGTTGATAATGGGTATATTATAGGTATTGAAGCGGCTGAGGGTACAGATAATTTAATAGAAAGATGTTCATATTTACGTAAAAATTCTACAGGTGGTGTACTTATTAAAATGATGAAGAAAGGTCAAGATACTAGAATTGATATACCTACAATAGGAGCAAAGACAATAAGTAACTTAGCTAATTATGGTTATAAAGGGTTAGTCATACAAAAAGATAAAGTGATTATTCTAGAGATAGAAAGAACTATTGAACTCGCTAATGAATGCGGACTTTTTATTAAACTTATTTAGTGTACCTAAAGAATTAGGGTAATAAATTTTATCTTACAACCCCTACTATAAAATTGTAGTAACTGATTTTCTTGACAAAACAGTACAAAAAATTCAGAATAAAATTCTTTCGCGTATAAATGATAATTTCTAGGCTATTATACCAAATTTTATTGATCTTTGAAACATCTTCTTCAAATTATTTGAGTAATATTACTTAGTGCTATGAGAAATTCATGCTAAAATAAAAAAAAATTTCTTCCAAGAAACATGAGACCTATTACAAAATTCACTTATGTGTAAGGATTTGAAGAGTCTGTAGAAAAATATATTACTTTATGACAGCCAATGTACTAGTAGTTGATGATATAGAATCAAATGTTAAATTACTGGAAGCTAAACTTTTAGGAGAATATTACACAGTATTTACTGCCAATAACGGCAAAGATGCATTGGATGTTCTTGCCCTTAATAGAATTGATATTGTATTACTTGACGCCATGATGCCTAATATAGATGGATTTGAAATCTGTAAACGAATTAAGTCTAATCCTCACACTATTCATATACCAGTGATTATGGTTACGGCTCTTTCTGATACTGAGGATCGCATAAAAGGTCTTGAAGCTGGAGCTGATGAATTCTTAACAAAACCTATTGATGACACTGCTCTTTTTGCAAGGGTACGATCTCTTGCTAGAATGAAGGCGGTTATTGATGAACTCAAGCTTAGAAACACTACTAATGCTGAATTAGGTGGTGACGTTATAGAGGTAAAAGATAATTTTTCAGATAGTAAAATACTTTTAGTTAACGATGATATAGTGCAGGCAAGAAACATAAATAAAATGCTTCTAAGCCTTACCCCCAATATCAAAATAATATCTGATATTAATGAATTGGAGAAAGATAGCGAATATACCCCGGATTTAGTAATTATCAGCTGCCAATTAGAGCAAGGAGATCCTTTAAGAATAAGCGTGATGCTACGGTCTGATGCTAAATTCCATGATACGGTACTCATATTACAAGCTGAAGAAGAAAATACATCGATAGTTATCAAAGGTTTAGAGCTGGGTATTAATGATTATTTTACATACCCAGTAGACAAAAACGAGCTATTAGCTAGAATCAGAACTCAATTGAAAAGAAAACATTACCAAGATACTTTACGCAATGATTTAGAGTTAAGCGTAAATTTGTCGATCAAAGATGGTTTGACAGGTATATTTAATCGTCATTATTTTGATACACACATAAAGCAAATGGTAAAAAAATCTACTGATAGTAAAAGACCTTTATGCTTACTTATGTGTGATATTGATCATTTTAAGCAAGTTAATGACACTTATGGTCATCAAGCAGGAGACATAGTGCTAAAAACCATTGCTAATGTTCTGAAGAGTATTTTTAGGGTTACAGACTTGGTTGCTAGATATGGCGGAGAGGAATTTGCTATCCTTTTAAATGACATAACGATTGACGAAGCTATGTATATAGCGCAGAGGGCAAGAACAAGAGTGGAGTCTATCGATTTTAAAGTTAAAACGCAAAAAGACCCTATTAAGAAAACTATCTCCATAGGAGTAACTGAATACAAAATAGGGGAATCTATTAGTGATTTTATAGAACGTACCGATAAAGCTCTGTATCAAGCAAAGGAGGACGGAAGAAATAAAGTGATAAGAATAATTTAGATACACAAATGAAGACTAATCAGGTATACTAGACTTATTAGACCTCTTTCGAAACTCGCTTATGTGCAAGGGTGTGAAGGAGACGCTTCACCTCGAACCACAGCGTACTCTAATTCCGTTACGGATTCGAGTACCGCATCGACGTGCAAATCACCAGCAGAAGTAGAGTTTCGAAAAGGGTCTATTGTAAAATTAGCTTATGAGAGGGTAGTTCTTAAAGAAGTCTACCTTTCATATAAAAACCTAAAATCATGAAAAATGAAACTATTTATAAATGTTATCGTGAATTGCCATATAGGCCAAGTGTAGGCATGATGATAATAGATAGTGCTAATAGAATATTTGTTGGTAAAAGAATAGATACCAAAATAGCAGCTTGGCAAATGCCTCAAGGCGGTATAGATCTAGGAGAAACGCCTAGTGTTGCTGCCCTTAGAGAAATGTTTGAAGAGATAGGTTGTAATAAAGGTTATATTATTGCAGAAAGCAAATATTGGTATAGCTATGATGTACCTAAAATTTTAATACCTAAATTATGGGGTGGTAATTTCCGAGGTCAAAAACAAAAATGGTTTCTAATTAGGTTTACCGGTACTAACGAAGATATTAATATTAATACTCATAACCCAGAGTTTGAGGAATGGCGTTGGGCTAAGTTTGATGAGTTATTGTCAATTATAATTCCCTTTAAACGCAAGCTTTACAAAGCTGTAGTTAAGGAATTCGCCCCTATCGTTCATGATAGGGTCAATTGATGAGAATTTGGTAACGTCGTCTTCGATCGCTCGCCTATTATACTGCTCGTAAATGAAGAGTTGGTAGACGATAGTATAACTTCAAGAAGAGCTAGGAGTGTCAAAGTCGAGCAGCGGAGATCTTTAGACACGACAACGCCAATTCTTGAAGTTCTACCTGAGTATATCTATAAGGCTTTGCTCCATCGCTCCTGCTATCCAATTCTCCTGAATTGACTATAGTCGTTCTTTTTAGTTGTTCTTTGAAATGTGCTGAACTCTTTTACTCATAGTAAAATTACCAAATTTTAGATTGTCGATTGATGATTGTTCTAGAGCATGAACTAATAACATACTATTTGATATGTTAAGTGTTACAGTTCCTGGTGTAAGAGTAATAGAATTACCATATATTACAAGACTTGTATCGTTTTTTTGTTCTGAATTAATCCACTCAAAGACTGGCTGTAGTTTAAGATCTCTACGCCATATAATCTTCATTACTCCTAAGCTAGATACAACTATTTCTTTAATTAACCAAATAAAATATAATATAGAACGATAATTTAAATAGATCCTATCAGGGATCAAATTGAGTTTTATTGCCACAAGATAAGATATACTGGGGATAATCAAGAAAACCAACAATGCAAAAACATCAGTAGGTATTCCTGTTAGACCAAACAACACCAATAACAAAGTAATTAAAGTAAAGATTTTAGTGTGCATCATACTTTCCTCCACCTTTAACAGTTGATGTAAACGGTAGAAAGATCATTACCACAAAAAATAATGCACTTATAATACCAAAAATGCTATTTATCGCAATTACAAATGCTTCCTTATTTATATTACTGGCTAACCAAAAATACGAAGCCTTTTCTGGATCAACCACTTTACCATCCAATAATTGTCCTAGAAATTGTAATTTCATTAGAATAGAGGGTGAAGTGGAAGAAATATTCTCATTTAAATATTGGCTAAAAATCTTAGTTTTATCTGTAAGAAGGGTGCTAATAACTGCAAGACCAACAGCTCCTCCAAGATTACGAGTAAGATTATACAACCCACTAGCATTCCCCACCTTGTCTTTACTCATACTGCCTAAAGCAATATTATTAGTAGGTAAAAAGCAAAACATCATCGCCAGTCCCCTAATAAATTGTGGTAAAAAAAATTCGGCAAATTTAGCATCTGCTGTTAGAAAACTATTTAGGTAGCAACCTAAACTAAATGTAGCTAGGCCGATAGCCAAAATAATTCTTAAATCTAATCCAGAACTAAGCATTTTTCCTGCAAGTGGAGCTGACAGAAATTGTGCTATACCAGTAACCATCATGGTGAAACCAATTTGTACAGTATTAAAACCAGCTATTGTAAATAAAAATAAAGGTAATAAATAGACTGCACCATACAATCCTATACCTATGACAAAAGAGTAGATACAACCAAAGGTAAAATTTTTGTTAGCAAAAGTTGTTAAATCTAAGATTGGATTAATAAATGTCAGTTCTCTAATAACTAGCATAATAAACCCAACAACAATTAGTATGATAAGGAATAATATCAAATTATCTTCTATCCAACCTTTCTTATTTCCTTCTTCTAAAACATATTGCAAAGAAGCAAGAGTAACAGTCAATAAAATAATGCCAACAAAATCAAAATTCTTGAGCAAATTGTAATTAGGTTGATCAAAATCAGCGTATAAATATACGACCACACAAACAAAAATACCAGGTATTACATTGAGTAAAAACATAAAATGCCAAGATAAGTTTTCAGTAATGTAACCACCAAGTGTTGGTCCAAGTGTTGGGGCTATTGTTACGACTAATCCTACTATCACAGTAACTACTGGGCGTTTTGAGGCAGGAAAAATTATAAATATTGTACTAAAAACAGTTGGTATCATTGCTCCACCAAAAAATCCTTGTAAAGCTCTAAAAATAATCATTGTTTCTATATTGCTGGCAAGCGAACATAGAATACTCATAACGGTAAAACCAAGAGCAGCAATAAAATAAGAAATTCTAGTGGAGAGAAGCTTGGCTGTAAAACCGGTTATTGGTATTATAATCACTTCTGCTATAAGATATGATGTTTGAACCCAAGATAATTCATCACTAGAAGCAGAAAGACCGGCTGCAATGACTGATAAAGAACTGGCAACAATTTGAATATCCAACACTGCCATAAACATTCCCACTATCATTGCAAAGAATGCAAGTAACTGCTTATTTGATAGTGGAGGAGCAAGGTCTTGTTGCATAGAAAATAAGCTATAATTATAGCATATAACTTATATCACAAAAGTAACAATCTTACAAGCAAATATCTTAAAAAATATACATTTGATAAAATTATTTAGTAGTATTTAATAGAATAAACTATAATAATTCATGTATTTAAATAGCGGGTTAGTTACTATGTCCAAGAAAAAATCTAATAATTTGAGTAAGAAAATACAAAATATTAATGAAAAATTTGAGAAAACACTTGGCGAGTTAGATAAGAAATTGTTGGAATCCGAGATGGTGACAGATATGATTAATGACTCATTAGATAGAACGGGTGGTTCTGTTTCGTCTTCGGAAGTAGATAAGTTGATGGAAGAAATGCAGTCTGAAGTTAATTTAGATAATAAATCTGCTGAATTAGGTAAACGAAAAGATCAAGAAATAGAAGCTAGACTTAATAAATTAAAAAAAGATCCAACTCCAACTGTGGAAGGTCCAATTCCAACTGTAGACGATTTGCGAGAAACACTGAAAAAATTAAAAGAAGATGAGAAAAAAATACTTCAGTCAACAAAACCAATAGGTAAAGTAGCCCCACGCCCAAGGAATAATAGCCAAAGGAATAATAATTTAGCAGCTAATTCTCGTAAGGTACAGGAGCAGAACCCATCTAAACCGAAGATTAACAATAATAATAAACAACCCGATGTTCCAAAGGAAAACGCTATTTTGGATGATATAAAGCCGGAAAAAAGCTGGTTTGCAAAGATTATAGATAAGGTTATTGATATTGTTAAAGAACTCTTGAACAATTCACAAAATAAAGATACTCCATCTCCTAAACAACAAAATATAGAGGAGTTTAGGCAGAGAAGAGAAGAAATATTAGCACCAGTAATACAGGCACAAAAGAAAGCAAAATTGTTAAAAGAAGAACAAAAAACAAGCAGAGAAGTATCTAGGGCAAAAAGACTAAGGCATAATTTAGCACAGCATGATACTCATAAACCTTTGCGTTCTAGTACTTCATCTATTACTTCACCTCCTAGTACTCCTCCAGTAAAACCACCAGTAAATAAGAACGATAGGAGTGGTAGATCAGTCACATAGAATGTTGATTATGGTTATCTATAGAATTACTTCTCTGCAGTTTTTTCCGATGAAGAAAGCGTTCTTCTTCTTGTAATAAATTTGGTTCAGATTTACTTTTCCGTAACTGTGCTATAACCTCAGGTGTTACGATCTCTTTAGCAGATTTTTTAGCAGCCTCCATAGCTTTCGTTAATGGGCTATAATCCCTTATTACCTTAGGTTGTTCATAAAAAGGATTATGTGTCCTACCTATATCTTTTAAAAGGCTTAGTGTACCTTTTGCAGCTGCTGTCAGTATATTATTACTTTTATTCTTTTCTTTAGTTTCAGGTTCAGTTGCTTTTTCATTAGATTTTTCTTCAAACTTATTGACTGCTGTATGAAGTGTAGCTCGTTTTTGCTCATCGGTTAACTTATTATAATTTTTGTCAAACATCAGTTCAGTTAAAACTTGTTTATATATATCAAATTTATCTTGTTTTTGCTCATCGGTTAACTTAAAATAATCCTTATTTTGCATTAATTCAACCAAAGCTGCAGTTTGGATATGTTGTTTTTGGGTGATATCAAGTAACTCTGGTAAACCCCCATAATAGGGGACATCATTCTTACGGCGTTCATTATTAATATTGATTTTAAATGCTGTAATAAAGTTAGCTGAGTCCTTTGCCTTTACACCTGACTCAACTATAGAAATAGCTGAAAGTGTACCACTTTTTAGTGCTGTAAGAATCTTAACAGGATTCCCACTAGTAGCAGCAGTTATGTTAGACGCTAAATTAGCGGCATTTTGAAGATTATCAACTAAGAACTTGCTTGTACTAAATGCTATTTCTATTTTAGGATCTACATAGTGGTAATTTTTATCTTTGCCATTTGGAACATGATTATTTGGGACATGTAATTTATTTTCTAATGCCTTGGCTAATTTGGGATCGAGTAGTAGTAAGTATTGTTGCTTGTCTATGTCCCCTCTATTTTGCATCAATAGGTCATTTTCTTGGGCAAGTTTACGGAGTCTTCTTGTTTTGATAACATCAACTATTATTTCGCTAGTTACTCCAGCTAATGCTATTGCAGCCGCGGCCAAGGCTGCTGGAGGGGAAACTCCAGCTAGTGTTACTATTGCAAGTGCAATTGTAACAGTACGACCTATAGCGCTAGCAAATAGCACCTTCGCCAATTTTGTATCTAACAGCCACTCTATACCTTTGAAAAGCCTCGTACTCTTTGTCCAATCCCAAGCAGCTTTAATTTTATTTAAAAATCTCTTAAATTTTGATTCTGTCTTTGGTTCTGTATTTTCCTGTTCTAAAGATTTTGCAAATTCATCTGAAATTTTAACTTCATTTGTTTTAACCGATTTTAATCTTTCACTTTTCTCTTGCTCAATTATATGTAAATCATCTTTACTTTTTACAGATTTTTGAGAGAGAGTACGTTTTAACTTATTTTCACGTTCAAGCTCCATATCATCAAAGCTTTTGGAAAGCTCTGCTTTTCTTTGCTTGGGTTGCACTGTTTGATTGTCTAAGGTATTAGCTATTTCTATCTCTTTAGGCACAATTGTAGTACTACCTATCTCAGAACTTTCAAGGTTTTCAAACGGCGTAGATTCTTTTTTGTCATCTGTCATAATATATAACCTATTGGTATAGACTCCTATCATATTTAATCTTAAAAGAGAGTCTAACAGCAAATTATACAAGGTTAAAGACTAATTTTATAATAAATAAAATTAGTCAGCAATGATTGCTATATATTCTAGTAGCAATTCTACCACAAACCTAGTGTTTTCCACCACATACCGCCTATAAAAATCCATATAATGCCATATACTAGACTCAAAATTAAACCAAGATACCACCATGTTCTGATCTTCATATATCCTGTCTCAAAATATATTGGAGCACTACTAAGTCCATAATGAGTAAGCCCCGAAGATAATATTGATAAAAAACTGAGTATCAATGCAGATAGTAAACCAGGCATTTTAGCATGCATAAATAACGCTAGAAAAGTAGGAAAAAGTATAGCAATATGGGTTGTAGTACTGGCAAAAAAGTAATGTATATAAAAATATATTATAGAAAGTATAATTATACCAATCATTGGAGAGAAAAAACTTAATAAATTGTCTCTAAGTTTATCACTAACCCATGATATTAAACCAAAATCAGACAAAAAACTTGAAATCATAACTAAAGTGCCATACCAAATAAAGGTATGCCATGCCCCTTTATCTGCAAGAGTATCTTCAAACTTAATTATTTTGCATAATAATAAAATACATACTCCCAACAATGCAACTGTAGTAGCTGATAATCCCCATTTGCTGCCAAGCATCCATAAAAAAATTAGAATTACAAAAGTTATTAGCATAATAATCTCTTGCAATGATATATCACCTATTTCTTGCAATTTTGCCCTAGCTATTTGTATAGCAGATGGATCGTATTTAATTGAGGGTGGATGTAAATAATAAATAATAAGAGGCATTACAGCAAGAGAAATCACGCCTGGCACTATAGCTGCTATTGCCCAGTCACTCCATGTAATTATAATCCCAGCATCAGCTGCGAACTTAACAGCTAAAGGATTAGCGGCCATAGAGGTAATAAACATAGCACTAGTTATCACATTTGATTGAAAGACTACTTTCATGAGAAATCCACCGTTTGAAACGGATGTTTTGTAATTTGTTTTATCAGAGTAAGCGGTGCAGAGTGACTGAGTGATAGGAAAAATTATCCCTCCTCCCCTAGCACATACACTAGGAATAAAAGGTGCAAGTATAAAATCAACAATTACCAAAGCATATGAAAGACCAAGGGTACTTTGTCCGACAAGTAGAATGATGTGATAAGCTATCCGTTCCCCACAGCCTGTTTTTATAAAACCCTGAGCAATAAAAAAAGCAAACAGCACCAGCCATATAATGCTATGACTAAACCCGGATAGACTTTGTTCTAAGGAAAGGGTTTGCGTCAGAATACAACAGAGTATGCTAAATAAGGCTATAGCACCCATAGGTAAAGGATTAAGAATTATAGCTGCAATAGTGGTAATAAATATAATAGAAAGATGCCACACCTTAACATCAAGTCCTTCAGGGGCCGGTATATACCATATTACACAAGCTAAAATAACAAGCATTATAATAGGTAAATTTTTGTTCCAATTACACATATTAAGCATAATAAATTTATTTCAAGATCGAGTAAGGTGAGTGGGGGGTTTCGTATCAATTGATAATGCGTGTAGTCCGCTCGCTAGTTCATCTGCTAAAAGATTGTTAATTATTTTATGCTGTTCTAGCAAACTTTTTCCTATAAAAACTGCTGTAAAAATTTTGATCTTAAGATGACTTTCAGTAATGCCACCATTATGGCTGGCATGTTTGTAACTTTCGTCAACTATTTCGCAATAATGTGGTTTTAACACATCTAGTTTTCTTTTTATTCTATTTATTTTGGTCATAGTTATATATATATAAAACTTTTACTTGTATCAAGTCTACTGGGATTTTAGTATTTAGCAAATATTATTATTTAGTTGGTTATGGCAGAATTAGATACAAAAATTAGAAATTTGCAATCTGAGCTTGATAAAGCCGGGCATGGGTATTGTATCTCTTTTAAGTTATTAAATTACGACGAATTGAATGCTATGATGGGAGGAGATATTTATATAATTGACAAATTTAATAAAATTATTTCTGAAGTTTGTAATAAATTAATTACTGCTCCTTCTATATCAGTTTATAAACAAATTGAGCATGATAGAATATTGTTGCTTTTACCCACACTAGACCAAAATCTAGTTAAGGAAGTTGTCCTAAAAATATATTTATTATCTCAACTTTATGTCGATGATCTATTACCTGCAGTTTATATGAATTGCAGTAGTGCTAGCATAGAGTTTCCCAAATTTACCAATAAAGCTGAAGAAGTATATAATCTATTAAATTGGCTAGGTTCTTATCAAGGTGACCAAAGTTATTATCGTAAGTATGATAAATATTATAATATAGAGTGTGTTAAAGAGTCTAATAAGCAGCTGAATCTCTTAAGAAAAGCTTTATTAAACAAAACAATGGTTTTTGCTTATCAGCCAGTTATTGACCGTAAAACAATGAAAATTCATTACTATGAATGTTTACTAAGGATTCCTGACACAAATAACAATCTATTTTCTGTAGGAGCAATAATTCTAGAAGCTGAAAAGAAAGGTTTAATTTTTATAATAGATCAAATAGTGCTAGAAATGGCAATCAAAGAACTAGATGCTAACCCTAGCTTAGTGCTTGCAGTTAACATTTCAAATATTGGTATATTAGATGCTTCTCTCCTAGAGATAGCAGAAAAACTATTACAAACATATGATGTTTCAGGAAGGTTAATTATTGAGATTACTGAGACTACCCTTAATCAGCATTACCAACAAATAAAATCCTTTATGCACAGACTAAGAAAATACGGTTGTAAATTTGCTTTGGATGATTTTGGAGCTGGGTTTACTTCATTTAAACAATTACAAAATCTACCGATAGATATTATTAAAATTGATGGTAGTTACGTACGTAACATCACTAGCGATATACAAAGTCAAGATTTCATTAAACGATTAATTAAAATTTCTGAGAATTTAGGCGTTCAAACTGTAGCAGAATTTGTTGAAAATGGGGAGATAGCCAATTTTTTAATCAACTTAAAAATTGATAATATGCAAGGCGATTTCTTCTCACCGGCATCGGTTAACAGAATAAAATAATCATCAGAACGATGCCCCCACAACTGTTGAAAGTTAGAAAAAGGAGCGGTTTTAAAGCTCGTCATGGCAATTTAAAAGTTGCAGAAAAATAACCAAGGTCATTGCGAGGAGGCGATTCCATCGCCTCCTCGCAATGACCTTGGTTAAGGAAAAACTTGATTATCGAGTTCTACACCTGATTGTTAAAATATAATACTCCATTCAATATGTGATTTTAATTATTAAAATCACATATTGAATAATGAAAAAAGTTAAAATGCACCCGCAGAATTACTTCAAGAGTGCATTTTTCCTTATGACAAAGCCAGTTCTATAGAAGAATTATTAATTCTTCTAATAAACTGTTCTAATAGTTTGTTTATGTTTTTACATAATGCGTAGTATTTTGTTTGGTGCTTATATCGAACTTAGGTTATTATAATATACTCTTCTGCTTTGAAGAATTGGTTTTTGCAAATAATTGCGGGGATTTCGCGTACTTATGTACTTCATGTACTGCTTGCGTTCGCTCACCCTTGGTTAATATTATGGTTCAATTTGTTACCTTATCAGGCTTTTCAGAATATGAAGACACAGTAAAGTTGATGGAAGATAAGGTTACAAGTTTAATCAATAAATCTTCACAAGAGATTGTTTATTTAGTTGAATATAAGGATATTTATACCGCAGGTACTAGTTTTAAGGCAAATGAATTATTAAATCCTAGAGATATACCGGTAATTTATACTGGTAGGGGGGGGAAGTTTACCTACCACGGTAGCGGACAAAGAGTAATATACCCCATTCTTGATTTAGCCTCAGAACGAAGGCAAAAGGATTTAAAACTATATATTAAACTATTAGAAGAATGGATTATAAATAGCCTTTTATATTTTGGGATTAAAGCTTTTACTATAAGTGGTATAGTGGGAATATGGGTAAAAGAAAACGGTGTACCCGCAAAGATTGCATCAATAGGTATTAGAGTTAAAAAATGGGTTACATATCATGGTGTTGCTGTAAATATTTCAACAAATCTTGATATGTTCTCCGGAATTATTGCTTGTGGTTTGAGAGATATGCCTATGACCTCGTTTAAGAAACTTGGTATTGATATAACGTTAGATCAGTTTGATGAAGTTATTAAGGATAAAGTCTTTGAGGTCTTTTAAAATATTCAGTATATACTCAGGTATAACTTCAAGAATTGGCGTTGTCGTGTCTAAAGATCGAAGCTGCTCACGTACTAATGTACGCTACGCTGCTCGACTTTGCTACTGCCTAGCTCTTCTTGAAGTTATACTATCGTCTACCAACTCTTCATTTACGAGCAGTATACCCCTATGAGTTCAATTTATCATATACTTGATAAGATTCCTGCTATTTATCCTGAGGACATGCAAATAGAATATGAACAATTAGCTCAGCAATTAATCAAATCAGGTAAACTTAGAATAGATACCGATAATAGTTGTAATTTTGCAAGATTCTCTGATCCAAAATTCAATATTAGTTTGATGGTAAGTAAAGAGGAAATAACCGAGCCAAATTTAATTGAACAAACTAATCAGTTATTTAGATCTTTATATAAATCTTCTATATCCGATAAAAAATTGGCATCGATTTATACAGACTTGAAAAAACAAATTCAAAAGTTACAGCCAGTTAATCCACTAGTTACTGAAAGATTAACAAGGATTTTTGTTCAGTCAGCACATCCTATAGTTATCAGGTGGTTATTGCATGATAAGGTCCAAGTATTTATTACTTATTCCCATAATATTGGTGATATGATGGATATAGTTGATTGGCAACGTTCTGGTTCTAATAGCGGTATGCAAAGTACTGACGGTAAGAATGTAGCAGTCTTTGTTTCCTGTGGTGGAAATCCATTTGCTGAAAATGATAAAAATCACCCAACTTATGGTGATGGATGGGCAGCAGTTGCTAGGTTGCAAATTATAGCTGGGCAGGAACTTGGGCATTTTGCTGATATTAAAAGAGATGCAAATGGTCGTCAAATTAGTCGTCATTCAGCAAATTTCTCTGGAACGAAAGCAACGCCTCATG
Source organism: Candidatus Tisiphia endosymbiont of Temnostethus pusillus (assembly GCF_964264675.1). NCBI lineage: Bacteria > Pseudomonadati > Pseudomonadota > Alphaproteobacteria > Rickettsiales > Rickettsiaceae > Candidatus Tisiphia > Candidatus Tisiphia endosymbiont of Temnostethus pusillus. The sequence goes on from NZ_OZ183472.1 coordinate 568,744, forward strand.
TAAAACAGGCGAGGAAAGATGATATTATTAATTGCAATAAATTATTAGCTAATCTTCTCTCTATGGGGATGAGGCAAATGATTATTTATGAAGAAAAGGTAGAATTTTATAATAAAAACAAGGTACATGGCATAAGGGTTTATTGGGCAAAATTACTTGGATTAATCCATAAACAGAAATTTTTATTTTCTGTTAATAGGAAGGGCTTGCTCTTTATTAAGAGATTTGCAAGGGAACAATATATGGGTTTGATGATTAGAGCTATGATCGAAGATATGAAGTTTAATTTAGCACCAGTCGCAGATGTTTATAAAAATAGTGACCCTGAGATCGAAGAGACAATTGCCTGTATAGAAGCTCTAGCAAGAGTACCCCAACAAGTGATGAAATGGGGATATTTAACGACTATGGCAACAATGCAAGGATTATATAAAGTATATTATTCCGAAGTTATACCTTCCTTAATTTCTAACTATGTATTAATGACTAAGCAAAGCTATAAACGTGATATGTCAAAGCCAAGATCTCTAACTAATTTTTTTCGTAAAATAAACATATTTAGTAAAAAAAAATTAGTATTTAAACAAATCAGAGAAGTATAATTAGCTTTAAAAAGGTTTAAAATGCATTCGCAAAACCGCTTTAAGAATGCATTTTTCTTTTCCATGATATTTTCAAAAAACAATTCGTAGGAGCAGAAGAGTATAATCAAGTTTTTTTAAATAACCCTGTTATAGCCTATAATGTAGAACTTCTTATCTTAAAACTTTTTCTATGATAAGGCGAAAGACCGTGAAGGCTTATAGCATTTAAATGTTCTTTAGTACCATAACCGGAGTTTTTGTGCCACATATATTCCGGAAATTCTTTGGCATATTCAAGCATTAAGCGATCTCTAGTAACTTTCGCAATAATAGACGCTGCTCCAATAGAAATTGATAAATTATCGCCATTTATTATACTAATAAATCTTGGATCGTGAAATTTCATGTTACCATCTATTAATACCGTATCCGGTTTAACAGCAAGATTTGCTACTGATATAGTACAAGCTTTTTTAGTTGCTTCAAGGATATTAATTATATCTATCTCATCGTGATGCACTATACCAACAGACCAAACATAATTTTGGGTTATTTGTTTATATAACAACTCCCTCATTGTTTTAGTAAGTTTTTTAGAATCTTTGATACCATGTATGATTTTTGTTTGATCAATGATAACAGATGCAGCTACTACAGGACCAACTAGCGGACCTCTGCCAGCTTCATCTACTCCAGCTACCAATCCTGAATATTTTTGTTCTAATGTAAACATCATGCCTCCCATAAAATGACACTCTATGTATTCCCACCTTATATACTCAGGTAGAACTTAAACTGCTTAAATTGACACCCATGAGTTACGGCTACGGCGGTGATCTACCGCCCCTTATCTTTATTAGAATGCTTTGTGTTAGAAGGGGTCGTATTAGGTTTAATAGTACTACTACCATTTCCCATAGATATATCGTTTTTATTGAAAGTTTCTCTCAGACGGTGATATATTTGAGATCCAGCTGTACTCTCAAGTTTGCTTAATATCTTTTCTAATGCAGTCTTACTAGTTTGCAATCCATCACTTCTATTTGCTTTATCAATAGCTTGGATTGTTCCGACACCATTTTCAATAAAAGACTTTTTCTGTTCCTCAGGTGATTTAACAAATGATTTAATATAATGCCTCAGTTTTGCACCTAAATCTGTAATGGTTCTAACATGTACTGGATCAGCCGGTGAAAATTCCAATGCCGAATACATTTTCTCTGTACCAGCTCCTATAGTTGCAATTGTTTCAATTTGTTCGGTTTTTTGTAAGGATTTATGTGGAAACTCTTCTATCAATGTATCCATTTGTTTAGCTTGTTTGCCAAATTTATCTAAATTAGGTTGTCCTTTAACATATTCGGCAGAATATCCTTTAGCAAGTTTACCATGAGCATCAAGGGTGGTGCTAATATTGCCTTTAAATTCACCAAATTTCTGGTCAGTAGTTTCAACAGCTTGTGAAAGTACATTTGTTGAGTCATCATCCAACGACACCTGTATTTTTACTTCTTTCTCTATTCCCATGCTTTCCATAGCTTCAGCAAGTTCAGGAGTATATTTCGAATCAAAGCTAAAGTTGAGTAGACTTTTGAACCTATCTATATCCTGTACAAAGCCTTCCTTTGGTTCACCAACAATATTAGCTATATCTGATTTAAACTTCTCTAATTTGGGCATAAAAATATCTTTAATTAATGTTAGCAATCACTAAAAACTCTTGCAGTTACCCTGCCATCTTTTTTTATTATTTGTTTTAATTGTACATTCGTGCTGATTACAAAATATCATTATTACTTCAAACTCTCTTAGAAGTTCTCTAGTAATAGTAATTTTGTTACCTTTACATTGGTTTCTACTTGATATGTTAATATATATATCGACATTTTCACATATTTTATTTGGAGCAATTGGTTTATAGTTTACCAAAATTGTGTATCCATCGGAAGTAAAAATATTTTTTTCTATAGGAAATATTTTAGCATCCTTTTGACCAAACCAGTTAGCCCAATATATACGTTTAAATTCTGGCATCTCATTGACATAAATGTCAAGTTCACCATTGTTATTTTTTATACCAACAGCATTTAAATTCATATCAAATATGAAATTAGGCTTAGGAGAATTTAGCATTAAGATTACAGATATAATCATTATAATCAGACCTAAGAAATGCCACTTTGTTCTCCATAAACAAGTCCAAAAAAATCCAAATAAGAAAGTAATTAAACTAATTTTGGTTATATAACCAAAATACCATACTGATAATGGTAAGCTATTAGTAAATTTCACTGCTGCAATAATTATATTAATGAAAAAACCTACTAATTTTAAACAATATTGATCTATACCAAACATCATTAAGAATAATGAGATAATAGATAACGGCATCAGAAAGAAAGACATTATTGGTACAGCAATAAGGTTCATGGGAATAGAATAAGTAGGAAATGTATAAAATTGGTTTATTACTACAGGAGCAGTTACTATGCTTGCAAGGAAGCTTGAATAAATATTAGAGGCAATATAAAATTTTATGGAAGAAAAGATGCCCTTGCTTTTACCTAAAATCCATTGATTTCTTATATAAAATTCGTAACCAGCAGTTAGCGATAATACTGCCACAAAAGATAATTGGAAGCTTGGATGAAATATATATTCGGGATTTACCGATAATATTATGCAAGCTGCAATCGCGAGCGATCTTAGGGGGTAGGGCTTCCGTCCTATCATAACTGCATAAATAAAAATTGCCGTCATAATGAAGGCTCTGGTAGCTGCGATTTGTGTGCCACTTAGTTGCAAATAACCATAACTTCCTATTAAAGAACAAATTGCTGCTATTGACTTTATGTTGTAATTGTAAGCAATATAATTTGATAGATTTAATAAGAATCTTGCTGATATGAAAAACAGCATAGCTACCAATGATAAATGTAGACCGGAAACGCAAAGTATGTGAGATATACCGCTTTGTCTCATTTCTTTCATTAATTTTCTATCAATGGCTTTGGTTTCTCCTAGTAATATTGCTGCGGCGAAATTACCTTTAATAGAACCGAGTATTTGGAGCAGGCGGTTGTAAATATTTTTTTTAATTTTATAGATAAAACTATTAGTGTAAAGATTACTATGTGCTATAATTTGAGGGGGGGACAGTGCATAGCCAGTGGCGTTAATATCTGCCAAATATGCATAAAAGCCAAAGTCATAGCCACCTGGTAGGATACTACTTTGAGGCTTATAAAGCTGAGCCACTAGGCTAATATTATCGTTAATATTAATTTCTTGAGCATATTTTGCCGGCATGCTTATCCTAACTTTTTGCAAAACCTGCTTAAGTTTTTGAATTTTTACCTGATATAATATAACCTGCATACCATGAGTGGTCGGTTTCATCGATTCTACGATGCCGCTTATTCTCGAAATTATTGGCTTTTTAATACCAACAACATGTAAATTTGATATACGATATTTGCCAACTAGCATACCACAGGAAAAAGCGATAATTATCCCCGCAATAAATCGCCCAAATATGTTATTTCTTAAGATTATTAGTGACAAAGAAATTGTGAAAATAGCTAGAATAGATATAAAGGAAGGTTCGCTACTTAAAGTAAAATAAGTACCAATACCGCAAATGAAACTAACAAAATACCAAAGGCTGAGATTGTGATATTCTTGTTCTAAAATGCTTTTGGCAAGTCTAAAAATTAATTTATAATCTCTTAGGGTCATTACATCTAATAGTAGATTTTTACTTAAAATAAGCTACTATTAGATGTAATTCAAGAACTCTATTCCCTCATTTCACCCTGAATATATAAATCATGAGCTACCTGATAAAAACTACTAGCTTCTTCCACTAAACTAGGAATATTCTCAATCTCTATTTTATCTTCAGCAATTAATTTATAAGTTTTTGCTTGTTCCTGTGGTCGTAAGATAACTAAGTGATTATCCTTCATGAAGCCAAGCAATTGATAAGTGCTGATAAAAGCTCTGTTTGCTGGCATGTTTAATATATCTTGACCAAAAAACTTACTATTATACGAAAAATTTAATAATCCCAAAATAGTAGGAGCAATATCAATTTGACTGGCTAAATTATCAACTATCTGTGGTTTTAATATATTGGGAGCATATATTAATAGAGGTATGTGATATTTATTAACCGGTAAATCAGTTTTACCAGCACTTGATGCACAATGATCAGCCGTAATAACAAAGATAGTATTATCAAACCAAGGGTGAGTTTTAGCTAATTCAAGAAACTTACCAATAGCATAGTCGGTGTATTTAACAGCTGCACTACGTCCACCACCAGATGGCAAATCAATCCTACCTTCGGGGAAAGTATAAGGACGATGGTTAGAGGTAGTCATAATTAATGAGAAAAAGGCTTTGCCTTCCTTATAATTTTGATCAGCTAACTCCAGTGATTTTATTAGTATATCCTCATCAGCTACTCCCCAAATATTGGAGAAACTTATTTCGTTGGATTTTAGATTGCCTTGATCAACTATATTATAGCCATTACCATGAAAATAATTTTGTAAATTATCAAAGTAACTATAGCCACCGAATAGGAAGTTAACAGCATAGCCTTGATTCTTAAAAATAGTAGCTATATTAAATAATGACTGATTATCAGGACGACGGATAATAGAAGAGCCAGGAGTTGGCGGTACTGATAAAGTAATAGCTTCTAAACCTCGTACTGTTCTAGTTCCTACTGCATATAGATTGGTAAAAAATATGCTTTGTTCAGCTAATTTATCCAAATTTGGCGTAATATTTTGTTGATTGCCAAATTTACCCATGAATTCGCTACTCAGACTTTCTACGGTAATAAAAACAATATTATATTTATTACTGTTAAAAGAACTTGCCCTGATATTACGTTCTATAGTAGTAGCATTTGAGTATATTTGTTGTTCTTTCGATAAATTGCTGCGAACGATATTTAAAGCCTGGTTTTTATCAATTACTGGATAAAATTTATTATAATCTAAGCTATTATTAAAATAGGCAGAGAAAAACTCATATGGACCGTTTTTAGCAAGTTCGATAGCATATTTATTAGAATTAAAAGCAATTTTATTAGGGTTATAGAAATTAAAAGCAACTAGGCTAAGCAAAAATAGCATTATCACACAAAAAATATGTTTCTTGCCATTTAGAGTACTTGCTTGATTAATTATGTATTTTCTCAAGAAAAAAACAATTAATAGTGTAATAATTATAATGCCTAGTAATATTTCTATATAGGGCAAAGATTCCTTTACAGTACCAATGATTTCATGGGTATAAATTAGATAATCTACAGCAATAAAATTAAATCTAACACCGAACTCATCCCAAAAGATAATCTCGGCAATGGCAATAAATATTAGTAAAGCAATAGTACAAAAATAAGCGATAAAAGAGCAGCTTACATACAAAAATTTATACCGAGCCAATAACTTGTAGAAGCCAATGATAACAAGCGAAATTACTGGTAAAAAATAACAAAGAGATATTAGATCATTAAATGTACCAATAACAAAAATTGACACTAGATCAGATATGGTTATTTGTTGTTGCCATAAAGCATATGAGCTTAATAGAATACGAGTAATAAACTGAAATATTAGGTAAATTCTAACAATAGGAAAATGAAACAGTGTTTTTATCATATATATCTAAATTAACGTCATATACTCAGGTAGAACTTCAAGAATTGGCGTTCCCTAGCTATTAGTCTTCCTATTACCATAAATGTCAAGAAAAACTTATGGGTAATAGGAAGATACCCTAGGCTATTAACCCGACGCCTTACATCAACACTTGAGATTAGGCAGTGAAATTTCAACCAATAAACCGCCTAAAGTTTTGCTATCCTGCAAAGATATTGTACCGCCATGATCAATAATTATTTCTTTAGTAATAGCAAGACCAAGTCCAACATTCCCTGAATTATTAAGCGAACGTGACTTATCTGAACGATAAAATGCTTTAAATACTAATAATTTCTCTTCATCCTTTATGCCAATACCGTTATCTTCAATTTTTATTATTACATTAGTAGAGGTAGAACATATAGTAATTTTTATCTTTGTAGAATATTTTATCGCGTTATTTATTACGTTAGATATTGCACGTTCAAAGTTGGTAGGCTTAATTTGTCCATATACTGACTGTTCTGTGGCGATTAACTCAATATTGGTCATAGACCATTTATTTATGATATTTGATATCCAAGAGGATAATTCGATTATTTGATCTTCTTCGCCATTTTCCCCTCTAGCAAAGTCAAGATATGATTTTATCATTTGTTGCATAATAACTATATCTTCCTTAAGCCCTTCCGTTTCCTCGGATTTGTTCATTAACTCTAATTGTAGCTTCATTCTTGTTAAAGGAGTACATAAATCATGCGAAATCATAGCAAGCATTCTAGTTCTTTTGCTAATTTGTTTTTCAATTCGTTCTTTCATTTTAAGAAAAGCAATACCAGCCTTTTTAATTTCTTTTGCACCAGAAGGTTTAAATGTTTGTAATCTTGTAATTCCTTGTCCGAATTGATCAGCAGCATCTGCAAGAGTTAAAATGGACTTAATTTGATTTTTAGAGAAGATCAAAGAAACAGAAAGTAATAAAATAGTTAAGAAAATTAACCATAAGACAAAAATATAGGCAGTTGGATTCATCAATAATTTTGCGGGGAAAGTGATTTTTAGTAAACCATCAGTCAATTGGAATAATACTTCAATTCTTCCTGCATCATTAATCTGTACTATATTTTTCTTATTAATTTTTACGTTAATAATATTTTTAAAAATCTCTAATTCTTCACTAATTCTAGGTTGTTTGCGTGGCAAGTTTAATTTTTGATGAAACTGATACGACAAATTTAAATAATTTGTCTCTGTTGTGTTTTTTTCTAATAGATTATTGTCGTCTTGTTCAAGAAGGGAAATAATTTCATTAGCAATAATATTGCTAGTATAATAAGAAACATTATACCAGTGACGATCATAGAACAAAAACACTGCTAGAATTTGTCCTATTAATGTTGGAACAATAATAATGAGAACAAATCTAGCCAGTAAAGTTTGTGGTATAAGTTTATGTATAAATAGCATAACCGCTATTCCGTATGGTTTTTAGATATTTTGGTTCTTTAGGGTCATCTTCAATCTTACTTCTTATTCTGACAATTTGTACGTCGATAGAGCGAGGGCTAAGCCCTCCCATTATTTTTGACAACTCATCACGTTTCATTTCTTGTCCATTGTGTTTTAATAATACTTCTAGCAATTTTTGTTCTGTAGAACTCAATTGTACAGGTTGATTATTTTTTATAAATTCCTTTGATTCTAAATTATAATAATTATTGCCAAATCGCTTGATTTCATCTTGTTTTTTATAATTATTATAGCTATTTAATAGGTTATTAATCCTGAGTAATAATTCTTTCGGTTCAAAAGGTTTGGTCAGATAATCAGATGCACCAGATTCTAATCCCTTGATACGATCACTTGGTTGTGATAGTGCAGTTAGCATAACAATTGGTATAAGGTTTTTACTTGATCTTATAGTATGGGCAAAATCAAGCCCTGTAACATTCGGCAACATAACGTCTAGAATAATTAAGTTATAAATAGAGGATTTTAATAGTTCCTCAGCTTCTTGGACAGAAGCTGCTGTTGATACTAAAAAGTTGTTTTTATACAAAAACTGTTTTAAAAGTTTTTGTATTCGAGTATCATCATCGACTACAAGAATGTGGGGTTTTGAGCTTTGCATAAATAAATTTTCGGTGATAAGAATTACTATAGTTTAATAGTGGAACATTGACAATGACAATAATACAAGAAAATACATTAACTGAAAAGCCGTTTAAAAATCTTAATCAACTATCAGGTTATATTTGGATTAATGGTAGATTTATTGATTGGCAGGGGGCTAAGATACACGCTCTTACTCATAGTTTACATTATTCTGGTGGAGTTTTTGAAGGAGAAAAAGCCTATAATGGCAAAATCTTTAAATTAGAAGAACATACACAACGTTTGATAGAGTCGGCAAAAAGTTTAAGTATAGAGGTACCGTATAGTTTTGAAGATATTATAACAGCTCACCAGTTACTTATAACAAAGAATAATATTAAAGATGCGTATGTTCGTCCTTTAATTTGGTATGGTAGTGAATCTCTTAATCTGACTAATACGAATTTATCGGTTAATTTATTAATTGCTGCTGTTCCATCAACTCCTAGACCTTCTGATGATTTAAGTTTGCATATTGCACGTTGGCGGAAATGCCATCCAAACTCACTACCACCACAATGTAAATCATCAGGGCATTATAATATGATGATAGTATGCCAAAAAGAAGCTAAATTTATGGGTTATGATGATGCAATTTTATTAGATTGGCGGGGGTATGTTGCTGAATGCAGCACGTCAAATATCTTTTTTGTTAAAGATGAGCAATTATTCACCCCGATAGCCGATAGTTTCTTAAATGGTATAACGCGTCAAACAATTATTAAACTTGCTAATGATTTAAATATCAAGGTTATAGAAGAGTACATAACTATAGATAGGCTAATGGAGTTTAAAGAATGTTTTATGACTGGTACAGCTGTGGAAGTTAAGGGGATTAAATCGATTAACCTTGGTGATCAAAATATTACCTTTGAAGATAATAAAATTACTAATTTGTTAAAAAAAGAATATAAAGACTTAGTGCGTAAATAAATAGTGATATAATGGAACTGATGCGATGAACAATAATATATTTAAAGGGCTTATTACAGCCATTATAACCCCGTTTAAGGATAATAAATTAGATTTTGTTTCTTTGGAGAAAATACTTAACTATCAAATTGATAATAAAGTTGATGGAGTAGTGATTGCTGGTTCTACTGGTGAAGGTCCTAGCTTAAGTTTACAGGAATATCAATCTTTGTTAGAAATAGCTGTAGAAATTACTAAAAACCGTATCCAAATAATAGCAGGTTGTTCCGCTATTACTACCAGTATAGCCATAGATATGATAAAAATATGTACAAAAATTCCTGTTGATGGGCTTATGTGTAGTATTCCTTCTTACGTAAAACCCATGCAAGAAGGAATTTATTTACATTTTGAAGCTATACATAATGCTTCTATAGATAGGGCAAGTAATTTGCCCATAATGCTGTATTCAGTACCTAGTAGAACTGTGGTTGACTTTTCAGATGACACGATAGTTAGGCTCAGTAAACTACCACGTATTGTAGCTTTTAAAGATGCAGGTAATGATTTAGAACGTCCTTTGAGAATTAAGGCTGCTGTAAGCAAAGATTTTAATTTATTGTGTGGTAATGATGAATTAGCGTTATCTTATAATGTTCATTCGGGAGTAGGGTGCGTTTCTGTTGCATCTAATGTTACGCCTAGCTTGTGCAAGAAGTTACAGGATAATTGTCGTGATGGTAATTACCAAGAAGCTCTGCAAATTCAACAGCAATTATTGCCTATATATAAGGCATTATTTGCAGAATCCAATCCAATACCGGTAAAATATGCTGTGGCAAGATTAGGGTTATGTTCTAATGAGTTACGGCTTCCTTTAACTTCAGCTGGCAAAGTCACTGAGGAGAAAATAAATAAAGCTATGGACTATGTCGGAATATAAAAAAGTAATAGCTCAAAATAAGAAGGCATATTTCAATTACTTTATTGAAGAAAAAATTGAAGCTGGCATAATATTGACTGGTAGTGAAGTTAAATCGCTACGTCAAGGAAAAGCTAGTATAGAAGATAGTCATGCCGAAAATTCGGCAAACGAAGTGTTTTTGTATAATTGTCATATTGCGGAATATGAAAAAGCTAACAGGTTTAATCATTCGACTAGAAGAACCCGTAAGTTGCTTCTTAATTCTAGTGAAATAAAGAAAATAATTGGTAAAATTCGCCTAAAAGGCTACACTCTTGTTGCTCTTTCTTTATATTTCAATAAAAAAAATAAAGTAAAAGTTGAGTTAGGCATAGCAAAAGGTAAGAAATTACATGATAAAAGACAGTCTATTAAAGAACAAGATTGGAAAAGGGATCAAGGTCGGATTATGCGTGCGAAGTAGGATAAAAATAATTTTTATGCCACACTCCTACAGCACCTTGACTTCTTATAGTCTAAAGCACCCATTATATACTGCTCGTAAATGAAGAGTTGGTAGACGAAGGTCAACTTCAAGAAGAGCTAGGAGTGTCAAAGTCGAGCAGCGGAGCGTACATTAGTACGTGAGCAGCGGAGATCTTTAGACACGACAACGCCAATTCTTGAAGTTCACCGAATATACTTCCATATAAACAAATAGGTAAAGTGAATGACCATAACTCCTGACTACATAATTGAAAGAAAACAAAATAAATTAAAATTAAGGCTGTGGAAGTTAGCAACAATTTTAATGTTTATAGTTTTAATTGTTGTGATGATTAAGAAATTTAATTTGCCAAGTTCTGAATATGTAACTACTAATAGTAACTATATAGCTGCAGTTTCAATAGAAGATATAATTTTTGAGGATACAAAACGTGATAAAAGATTGGAGAAAATCATTGATGATGATAAGATTAATGCTCTAATTGTTAATGTTAATTCTCCTGGTGGAACTGTGGTTGGATCAGAGAAAATTTACAATATACTCAGAAAAATATCAGCAAAAAAACCGGTAGTGATTGTTATGGGTACATTGGCAGCGAGTGGAGGATATTTGATATCATTAGGAGGGGATTACATAATTAGTCATAATGGAACGATTACTGGTTCAATTGGTGTGATTTTCCAAACTCTAGAAGTAACAGATTTAGCAAAGACACTAGGTATTACCTTCAATAATTTTAAATCTGGGGAATTAAAAGCTGCTCCTAATCCTACTGAGAAAGTTACAGAAGCTGTTCGTCAAGCTATAATGTCTAATGTACAGGATACTTATGATTATTTTATTGAACTCGTTGCTTTAAGAAGGGGATTAGCAATTGAAGAAGTTAAAAAAATAGCTGATGGTCGGATATATTCTGGTCGCCAAGCTTTGAAACTAAAACTTGTTGATGCTGTGGGTTCTGAGGATGATGCGATTAAATGGTTACAGGAAGTCAAAAAAATTGATAAAGATTTGAAGGTAAAAGAATTTAAAATAAAACCGAAATCAAAACTTCTTGAAATTATTATGGAGGATTTTGATAGTGTTCTACCAAATTTTCTTAAAAATAAATTTCAAGGGATAAAGGCAATTTTTTAATTTATGGCAAGAAAGTCTGATTTAGTGGATAAAATATCTAAGGAACTTAATTATCTTTCTAAGGAAGATATAAAAGATTCTATAGATTTGGTATTTGATTATTTACAGTCTAGCCTCGCTGAGCAAAATCGTATTGAAATTAGAGGCTTCGGTAGCTTCTCAATTAGGGAGCGGAAATTTCCCAATAGTGAGCGGTCATATAAAACTGTCTATTATCGTGGACATCGCTAGGCTTTTGGAAAAGGGAGGGAATAATTCTTATCCCGAATTCGCGTTCTCATGTTATACTATTAGCCAAAGCCAACTTCCTAGCCTCTGCTGATTTACCAGTATAAACTATATTTTGGTAATTAAGTTTGATAGCGGTAAATAAAGCTGCGTGATCGTTTCCTACATTAACAATAATTTTTACGATTTGGGGAAATTCTTCAATTAGTTTTTTAAAAATATAATCCCACACTAGCATACCGTAATATCTCGTGCTACCACTTTTGTTAGTTAAAATAACCGGCTCATGGAATTTGGATAAGAACTCTCGTGCATCGCTTAAGTTTTCTATTGTGTAAGTTATTGGATTTGGCATATTTTTTGACTTTTTACTTACTCAAATTAGACTCTTATATCTTAAAAACATGTTATAAGTAGTTATAAGAGGGTGACTTGATAGGTTCTAGACAGAAATAGTTGTTCACAGAATAAGTACCCTCTTACAAGGTTTGCTTTGAACAAATTGCAGAAGGTGCTTGAAATATAGTAGCCTTGCACAATAAGAAGAAGGAGATTATATCATGAATAAAATAATAGGTCTAGATGTAAGTAGAAAATGCCTTGATATAGAAGTAGGGTTAGTTTCATAATTATTATCAGTTACTTCTTTGCTCATTTGCTTACTCTTCCAACAAACTGCTACATAACATATTGATTTTCAGTATTTTCTGCTGTTAAAGTAAATCCTAATTCTTTTGCACGTTTTTCAAGAGCCTGTACTAATTTGCTCTTGTATTTTTGTTCATAATTGCTCATACCAGCCGATTACGGTGGACCTACCACCATGTTAAGTACAGCACCACTCCTCACTTCTACAGTGACTCGTACTCTTGGTACACCGAAGATAAGTCGCCGCTTGCAGCGACTCCTCGCAATGACGGTTTAAGGCTTACAACAGCACTTCGCTAATAGACGATTTTAACTTTCAACAGTTGTGGCTAGCAGGGGGGTGACATCGAAAGGGAATCAATGCTTCAGCCCTAAGGGAATTATACTGATAATTTATTACATCGCAATTTGTGTTTTTTTGCTTAGAGTCCTTGACTTCATTAAATTAATAACGTTATATTGTATATTTAAGAAATATTAATCAAGTAGGAGTAGTTGTATGACAAGTGGTAAAGAAAACTTAAGGTTTGCCAATGAATCTGTGAATAAGCTAGCTGAGGCTGCAATAGCAGCCTATGTTAGCTTACCACCATCTTCTCCTGATAAGAAAAATTTAGAAGATGTTGCTGAGATTATAACTAGTACGATAAATGTTGCGGATGGAAGTAACTTACAGAAAAATCTAGAAGCGTTAACCAAAAAGGTTGAAAACAGTAAAAATCGTTCCCCAATTGTTATTAAAGCAAGGGAATGGACTCGTTCTCTTATTAAGTTTTTAAAATTTCCATTTAGCAAACAACATAAAGAAGAGTTAAAACAAGTAGAATCAGATTTTATTAAAGAGCTTGAACTTATAAAAAGTTACTATAATGCTATTTCCCCTGTGCAAGAACAAATATCTACAAGCATTCCAGTAAAAGAAACCGGGGTTTTGCCCCCATCTTTGGTAGAAACTCAGCAGAAACCTCATATAACGACGGCTACCACAGCACCGGTAGTAGTACATGAAACTGCACACTTTACTATCTCAGTGCAGGCAACAGTTACTCCTCCTAACGATCCAGTTACGCCACCACCAGCACCACCGCCACCACCTCCTCCGCCTTCACCTCTTCATTCTAATGTAGTGCTGCAACAGATATCTCAAGCTGATTTGTTGGCGGCTATAACAAAAGGTAACTTTAAGTTAAACAAAGTAGAAGACCGAACATTAAATGAATTACCTGCAGACCAAGCAGATGATCCCTTTATGAATGAGTTGCAGGAAAAGTTGGTAGCACGTCGAGGATTTGTTGAGGGGCAAGGCAATAAGAAGGTATCTCCAACATATGCTAAAGATGCTGCTGAATTTGAAAGGCTGCGAAGAGAAGAAGAAGCACGCCAAAAAAGACAAGAGGAGATAGAGGCTCCAAGGATAGCAGCAGCACTAAAGGAAGAGGCAGAAAAGAAGGCAGCAGCTGAAAAGATACTATCTCCTCCTAATGCTCAATCTAAGCTTGGAGAAATTCCACCACCACCACCTCCTCCGCCTAGTACAAACTCGCTACCTAATATTAGAAAATTAGAAACAGCTGTAGAAGTATCTCCAACAACCAATCCGCAGACTGAGCAAAAGAGACCGGGGTTTGTTGTTGGCTCAGCAGATATCACAAATGCACTAGCAGGGTTGAGAAAAGCAGTTACTTCTTCTCAAAAAGAAACAGAAGCACCTACACCGAATTTGGGGGTAAAAAAAACAGATACACATACTAGGTAACCGACAAAACAGTGCAATCCAGCTCAATAGTCTTCGATGTCATTCCTAGCTAAAAGTGGGAATTCAAAAAATAGCCTGCAAAAGTTATATAGTTATGATATACTAAACCTCAATTTCGGATTAATTTTATTAATCCAAAATTGGAATGACAACGAGAGTGCTTAATAAAAAAGTAAGTATTTTATACTAAAATTGAGGAAATTATGATATATTGCAAACAATCTAACCAAACATCTTATCCTTTTGTCTTACCGGAATTACCTTATGGTAAAAGTGATTTTGTTCCGCATTTTTCCCCTGAAACTTTTGACTACCACCATGGGAAACACCACCAAACATATGTAACTAACCTGAATAATCTTTTACAAGATAATCAGGAATTGCAGAAAAAAAGTTTGGAAGAATTAATAATTTCTACAAGCATAAAACCAACTGAAGCAGCCATATTTAATAATGCAGCACAAATATGGAATCATACTTTCTTTTGGCATTCTATTAAGCCTTCAGGTGGAAGAAAGCCTACTGGTAAGATATTGGAACAGATAAATAAAGATTTTGGCAGTTATGAGAATTTTGCTACTGAATTTAAGCAAGCAGCAGTAAGTCAATTTGGTAGCGGCTGGGCGTGGTTAGTCTCTAATAATGGGAAATTACAAATAGTAAAAACTAGTAATGGTGAAACTCCTATTACTAAATCTATGAAACCTCTGCTTACCTGTGATGTTTGGGAGCATGCATACTATATAGATTATCGTAATAAGCGTCTAGACTATGTCTCAGTTTATATAGAACATATGATTAATTGGCAATTTGCTGAGAGTCATCTTTGAAACTTAATTTTAGAAAAAATACAATCAATAATTAAGGTAATTAGTTATGAAAAGAAAGCATACTGATTAGAAAAATCATTAGTAAATGTAAAGGAATATCAAGACCTTTGTTCCTATGCAGATTCACAACACTACAGCGAACTAGAAAAGCATGATAAGAGATATCTTAAAACAGCACTTCGCTAATAGACGATTTTTTAACTTTCAACATTTGTGGGGTGATGTTGCCCCTACCGCCATTATGTCATCCAAGCGAAAGCTGGGATACTATCGTCTACCGACTCTTGAAATCATAGCAGCATATATTTACGAAGCAAATTCTTCAAAGCATAAGAGTGTACTTTTTTATCATCCTTTCTACTGAATTATCTAGCACAAGTTCTTGATAATTAGAAGCAAATTCTATCCATCGTAATTCGTTTGATTCAGAATTTTTTACAAAATAGTCGTTGCAAACGGTTTTTAATAAAAATCTCACATCATAATGATAATGTTCTTGGTCTATAGAATTACTAGGAATTAG
Source organism: Candidatus Tisiphia endosymbiont of Temnostethus pusillus (assembly GCF_964264675.1). Taxonomy (NCBI): domain Bacteria; kingdom Pseudomonadati; phylum Pseudomonadota; class Alphaproteobacteria; order Rickettsiales; family Rickettsiaceae; genus Candidatus Tisiphia; species Candidatus Tisiphia endosymbiont of Temnostethus pusillus. The sequence continues at coordinate 584,588 of NZ_OZ183472.1, forward strand.
ATGAACATCTATATCATAAATCTGTCTAGAAATCGGCTCAATCTCTAAAATACCCGATTCCTCCTGTGCCTCTTTAATTGCTACAGCCAAAATGTTATTATTACCATCACAATGTCCTCCTGGTTGCAACCATTTATCCAACTTACGATGATGCATCAGTAAGAACTTTGTTTTATCAGAATTAAGCAAGAATCCTGAAGCGGTAAAATGTCCTTCTTTTGTCTCCCTACTAAATGGATTTTTACAATTATCTAGAAAGTCCAACATCCTTTCTTTATATTTATATTCTTCTTGAAAATTGCTGACATAGTTTTTTATACTCTCACGTAAGTTCATAATACTTCTTTTCGTCCCATCTCTGTCATTTCCATTACAAGCTGCTTTATTTTCTCAACTCTTGATTTATTTACGATCAATAAAGCATCCTCAGTATTAATAATTATTATATTATCAACTCCTATTACAGCAGTAAGCTTATTATTAGAACTAATATATGAATTTGTACTATCAATGTTTATAACATCGCCTTCGCAGTAATTATTCGTTATATCTTCTTTTTGTATTTGCCATAAAGAATGCCAATTGCCAATATCATTCCAACTAAAATTGGCTTCTATCATAATCATTTGACTAATATTTTCGATTATAGCATAGTCTAAAGAAATTGGGGTAATATATAGGTATGGTTCTAAAGCAAGTGTTATATTATTATGATCTTTGGTTGCAAAATAATATGCATCATACACATGTTTAAAGAGTTCTTTTTGCCATAATTTAGCCTGCTCTAAAATAAAATCTATATTAAAAATAAAAATTCCTGAATTCCAAAAATATTTGCCATTTGCTAGATAATTTTGTGCTTGTTGAAGAGTAGGTTTTTCTACAAATTGTTGAGTGTTGTAAGTTCTATCTGCTAATAACTTATTTATTTTAATATAACCATATTCGGTATTTGCAAAACTAGGCTTAATCCCAATAGTACAAATACCAAATTTTGCGACATAATTCAAAGATTCATTAATAGTAATTAGGTACTTATCAATATCATGTATATAATGATCAGAAGGCAGTAGTATGACCGTATCATAACCATTATTCTTTGCTTGAATAGCTGATATAATTGCACATGAAGCTGTATTTTTAGGCATAGGTTCTATTATTAAGTCTGCTTCAATATTTAGCTCTCTAAGTTGCTCTTTTGCTATTAATTCATATTCCTTAGCAATTATTAAAGTTGGTTTGCCTAAAGTTCTGTTTGTAATCAAAGTTTTTTGTATTAAACTCAAATTCTTAAATATTTTTATAAATTGTTTTGGTTGCATCTGTCGTGATAATGGCCATAATCTAGTTCCTAGACCACCAGCCATAATTACTGGTTTTACTTTCATATATCATTAATTATATAATTATCTAACTAAAGCAACTTATAGTATATAATATAAAAGAAGTCCACTAAAAATAAATAGGAGAAATAATATATGCACAAACCCCTTAAGAAAAATAATTTTTTCTTTAAAATAGTTGGAATAATTATAATTATTTATGGTTTATATCAAGGTTATGTAGAGTTTTATGATCACCAATGGAGGTATGTTACTCCTACCGACCAACAAGTACAGAAATATACAATTAGTGCAGAACACGCCCTACACTTATATCAATTAATGAAAGATACTCATGAAATATTAACTAAGCATAACATAAATTATTGGATTACAAGCGGTACACTTATTGGAGCGGTAAGACATCAAGGTATTATACCTTTTGATGATGACCTAGATATTGGCATAATGCATGCTGATGAAATAAAATTACAAGATATATTACCGGATTTTACAGAATTAGGTTACAAAGTTCGCCATCAATACTTTTATACAATATGCGATAAGAGATGTGTAGATATCTTTATCTTCCGACAAAAAGGCAACAAATTTTTATATAGTAATTTAAAAACATTAGATAGATTTCCTAATGATTTCTTTTATGTTAATGAATTATTTCCACTAAGAAAATATCAATTTGGTGAGATTGAAGTTTATGGCCCTAATGAATTTAAAGGGAATTTAGATAGAGCTTATCCGGAATGGGACAAATATGCTGTAATTCAACAACCACATAATTTCCATGTTACCCTTTCACCTATTGAAAAAAAGACTAAATTTACTTTAACTCCGAAATTATTAAAGCCAGCTATGCCAACTGGTCCTTTAGAAGACCGGGTGATTCCGAAATTACTAACTAAAGAGTAAATTTATCAATGAGTTATATTTCATTATTGCTTACTACCGGACTTGTTGTTTTATTTAGCTTGTTCGTTTGGTTTTATCATAAGACAACCAAGCTCAATGCAGAATTAGGCTTTCTATCAAATAACTATTTAGAAGCAAATAAGCAGAATCAAATTTTGCAGCAAGAAAAAATTTCTTATATCCAAAAAATTGAGCAATTATCTAGTAAAGTAGACTATCAGAATCAATTGATAGCTGAAGCAGATAAAGCAAGGCAGGAGTCATATGCATCGGCAAAAAATGCTTTATTTGATCTTGGTAATGAGCTGTCTAAACAATTAATTGAAATTCATAGACGGGAAAATCAAGAAGCAAGGGAATTATCAGAAAAAAATATTTCGGGAGCAACAAGCAAATTTAATAACGAGTTTGAACGTTTAATAAACATGGTTGGGTCATTAAGTAGGGATATCGAACAATCTAAAGGAACAGTAGACATTATTAAACAATCTCTTCTTTCTCCATCTGGAGCTGGATTACTTGCTGAAATTACTCTTGAGAACATTCTAAAATCATCAGGTCTACGTTCTAATTTAGACTTTATCATACAATATTCTGTGACAACTACCGATAATTTAAAACTTAGACCAGATGCCTTAGTTTTCTTACCTTCTGGTAACTTAATGGTTATAGATGCAAAAGCTTCAAAGTTTTTAGTAGATTTAGGGCAAGATAGTTCTAATCTTAGTAAAACTATGAATAATCATTTAAAGTCCTTAAATAGTAAAGATTACGCGGAAAATATTTTAGCTAGTTTCCAAGATAAAAAGGAACATTTTGCTAATATAGTTACTTTGATGTTTGTCCCTACTGAACAGGCAATTGAAAAAATTCTGATTGCAGATAATAATTTTTTATACAAGGCCTGGGAAAGCAATATTTTCCCAGTTGGTCCAGCAGGACTTATGAATATGCTATCATTTGCTAAATTCCAAATTTCAGATTATAGACGGTCAGAAAATCACAAATTAATTATAGAAGAGGTAAGAAAATTATTGACCTCTATTGCTTCGTTAGCGGAGCATTCGCAGAAACTTGGCAATAATATTCAGCATATAGTCAATAATTATGATAAATTTGCCGCTTCTTTTAATCGACATTTTTTATCTAAGGCTAGGAATATTCAAAAATTAGGCATAGATATTGGTAACAAAACAATCCAGCATCCTATAGAGCGTTATCAGCTTGTTTCATCAAAATCTGAAATTATTGATGCCCAGTTACTCGAATCATCCGATAAAATCAAGGAATTAGAATAGACCTCTTGCATAATTTGCTTATCATAATTTCAAAAAATGAGGAATTGACTTTAATTGTTAAAATATATATACTTAAAATATATATACTCAAATGATTTGAAGAATTGGATTTGAAAATGAATGGTGAGCAAGCGGAACGTACATATAGTACGTGAGCATGCGAATCCATGATATTTTCAAAGCAGGAGAGTATACTTAAATTAACGTCATAATGACGTCAGTATGATATCAAAATTATGAGACATAGAGCGTGACAAAAATTATTAATTCTAAATATAAGGCTAGCAGAAGACTTGGTGTGAGCCTGTGGGGCGATAGTAAAGATGCCTTCAATACAAGAAATTATCGTCCTGGTCAACATGGTCAGAATAGTATGGTTAAAACTTCTGATTATGGTCTACATTTGAAGGCTAAACAAAAACTTAAATGCCATTATGGTAGAATTAACGAGAAGCAATTTAGAAATACTTTTACTCTCGCACAAAAAATGAAAGGCAATACGGGTGAAAATTTTATAGCCCTATTGGAAAGAAGGCTTGACGCTGTTATATACAGAATGAATATTGCACCAACGATTTTTGCTGCAAGACAATTTGTTACCCATGGTCACATTAAAGTGAATGGTAAAAAGGTTAATATCCCAAGTATAAGACTAAAAGAAGGAGATGTCATCGAGCTAAAGGAATCAGCAAAACAAATCCCTGTAATACTCGAGACAGCTAGCAAACAAGGAAACATTGTACCAAGCTATTTAACTTTTGATTCCAATTCATTGTCTGGTCAGTTTGTCAGAATCCCAGTAATTTCTGATGTTCCGTACCCATTTGAACCAGAAGTACATTTAGTAGTTGAACTCTATTCAAGATAATTAAGAGACTAAATATCATCCCTGCTTCGGTGCAGCTTACTCGTCATGTTATCTCACCCCTGTGTAAACAGGGGGTTATGATATTTAACACATCCTTCTAGGCTATTTTTTTTTAGATATCAGCCTATGTTGGGATGACAATTCATATTAAAATCTGATCTTGCCTATAATAGCTTATTAGATATCTTTCGAAACTCGCTTATGCTGAAGAATTTAAAGAAGCCACGAAACCTCGACCTGCAGCGTACTCAAATGTGTGTGAGGAGCAGAGTACCGGGAGCATGAATAAATTACCAACAGAAGTAGAGTTTGCCAAAGATATCTATTGATCACCACGTTCCAACCAATGTCCTTCAGCTGGTGACAAGTCACTTGCCACAGCTCTTCTGTCGTCAAATACAAAACATTCTCCTTGCCATAACCTATTACGATTATGGGTCACTTCTAAATATTGTAAAATACCGCCTTTAAGATGGTACACATCATTAAAACCCAGTTTCTTCAAATAGGCTGTTGATTTCTCGCATCTAATCCCACCAGTACAAAACATTGCTACTTTTTTTCCAGCAAGTAATTCTTTATTCTGCTCTACCCATTTGGGAAATTGCTTAAACGTTTCTGTCTTCGGATCTATAGCCCCTTTAAAAGTACCTACACAAACTTCATAGTCATTTCTAGTGTCTACTAATACCACATTATTTTGGCTAATAAACTTGTCCCAGTCCTTTGGTTCAATATACTCTCCTTTAAGATTTGCAATATCAAGATCCCCAACTGTCATAGCAATAATTTCTTTTTTCAGCTTTACTTTTAATTTTTGAAAGGGATGGATATCACAATAATTTATTTTAATATTTACATCTTTCGCAGATGTAAGTTTTATAATTTCATCTACTAAAAAATTTACATCTTCTTTTGTCCCAGAAATTGAACCATTAAATCCTTCTAGAGCTAAAAGAATAGTACCCCTAATTCTTCTTTTTTTACCAATAAGTAAAATCTTTGGCAGCAAAATCTCAAGGTTTTCTAGGTTAGTAAAACTATAAAAACTTAATACTGCTATTTTATCATTATCCATACTGACTTCATTACTACTAATTTTCAGATTTGGTAACTGGCAAGGCTATAAACATAGAAACACCCCGTCTCTGTACCAACAAGATTATATTTTGCTTTTTAATAGATTGGGCATTGTCATACAATACATTTAATTGATCTATAGAAGCTATAGGTTGTTGATTGCTCGCTATTACTAAATCACCAATTTTAAAACCATAATTTTTTCCATTTTTTGCGATATCAGTTACAATAATGCCCTCAACTTTACTTTTAATAGCAAATTTTCGTTTAAGGTTATCTGTTAAATTACTAAAAGTAACATTATTTTTTACAACAGAAAATTTATTATCAGAAGTTTTATCGCTTACCTTGTCGTTTACTTTTTTAGGCTCTATATCCTCTTCACTACTAATCTTGCCACTTAATTCTTGATTTTTGCCATTTCGTACAACGATAATTTTTACCTCTTGATCGACGGTAGTTTCAGCAACCATTATCTGCAGCCTTCTAGAATTTTTTACCGGTTGTCCAGCAAATTCTATTATTACATCCCCAGGTTTTATACCAAATTTATCAGCTGGACCATCTTTTTGTACTTCCACTACTAACGCTCCCGAAGCTTCTTTTAACTCAAACCCTTCAGCTATTTCATTAGTTACTTCTTGAATTACTACCCCAAGCCTACCGCGATTAATTTTTCCATTTTGCCTTAGCTGGTCAATAATTGATTTAGCAGTATTAGATGGAATAGCAAATCCAATACCAATACTAGTCCCAGAAGGTGAAAATATTGCTGTATTGACTCCTATAACTTCACCATTAATATTGAACATTGGACCACCGGAATTACCATTATTAATAGCCGCATCAGTCTGTATAAAATCATCTACTATACCGTTAGTGTTATCAATATCACGTCCCTTTGAAGATATAATACCAGCAGTTACTGTTCCTCCAAGTCTACCAAAAGGATTACCAATAGCAATAACCTGATCTCCTACCCTAGCTTTACTGGAATCACCGAATTTTACAAAAGGCAAAGGAGTTTCGATCTCAATTTTTAAAAGAGCAAGATCAGTTTTTTTGTCACTACCTACCAATTTGGCTGATAGCTCCCTATTATCCGTTAATTTTATGTGAATCTCATCTGCATTTGCAACTACATGATGGTTGGTAACAATAAAACCTGTAGGATCTATAATAAAACCAGAGCCAAGGGGAACAGATTTAGGATTTGAATACATCTCATCAAAATCAAAAGGTAGATTAAAACGCTCCAAAAGTTCATTAAAATGATCGAATGGAAAACGCTCAAAAGATTTTTTATGAGAATCCTCTAATTTTTGGTTATATTGTACTGTATACACATTTACCACAGCTGGAATAAGTGGCTCAACAATGTCTGCAAAACTATAATTATGGGATTCAGGTATCTTTATTGGCACTGACTGTAAATTATTAGATTCCTCAGGAGTAATTTTGCTTGGCTGGATATTTTCAGCAAAAACAGAAGATGCCAACCACATAGTCATCAGAAAAGTGACAATTAAATACCTTAGTAAATTGTTAAACTTACAAATATTTTGGACCATATCATCTACCCAATTACTAATCATTTTCACTCTCTCAATGTCATTCTATTTACCCAAATTTAGATATTTAAATAGCTCTGCTTCCGGAGACAACACAAAATAAGTATCATCTTTCTTCAAAGTATTTTTATATACTTCCAAGGATCTATAAAATTTATAGAATTCTGGATCAACAGAATAAGCAAGATTATATATCTTAGCTGCCTCCATGTCACCATCACCTTTTATGATTTGAGATTGCATATAAGCTTCAGCAAGTAATATTTTACTTTCTTTGTCAGCTCTTGATCTTATACGAGCCCCTTCTTCTTGTCCTTCAGCTCTTATTTGGGTAGCTTCTTTTTCACGAGCAGTTTGCATGCGACGATAAATTGCTGCACTATTCTCTTTCGGTAAATCAGCTCTTAAGATTCTAACGTCAATTACATCAAGCCCAAAATTCTTTGCTTCCTCATTAACCTGATTTAAGATATTTGACATTATGTCAGACCTTGCACTTGTAAGAAGACTAGTCAAAGGTAATCTACCTATAACCTTTCTCATTGAAGATTCTAGGTTTTTATTAAGTCTAATTTTAACACCTTGGTAGTTATGTACAGTTTTGTAAAACATCACAGGATCAACAATACGAAATTTGGCAAAAGCATCTACGATTACCCTTTTCCCATCAGAAGCAGTTAGCTCTTTTGCTTCCGCCTCTACATTTAAGATACGTTTATCAAAAAATTCAACATTTTGAATAAATGGAATCTTTATATTTAATCCTGGACTTTCAATGGTTCTCATTGCTTCACCAAATTGAAATACCACAGCGGAATGGCGTTGATCAACAGTAAATAAAGCACTGGTAACTGATAATAATAATCCGAAAACTACGAAACTTATATAATAAATTGTCTTCATCCAGCACTACTCCTTAATTTTATTTTGCTGAATTGCCATATGCGGCAAAACGCCATTAGTACCCATAATAACTTTGCTGGTATCCATTAGAATATTTTCTATAGCTTCTAAGTAAAGGCGATCCTTAGTTATTGACTTATTAGCAACATATTGTGTATATACAGCAGCAAACCTTTTGCTGTCTCCTTCAGCTCTTGAGATAACCTCTTGTCTGTAACCTTCTGCTTCTTGGACAATTTTAGCTGCCTGCCCTCTAGCTTTAGGTAAAATATCATTATTATAGGATTGTGCTTGATTTATCTCACGTTCTTTATCGGCTTTAGAAGTTTGTACATCCCTATAAGCATCAATTACTTCAGCTGGCGGCTCAGCTTTTAGTAACTGCACTTTCTCAATACCAACACCAGCATTATAATGATCAAGGATTTTCTGTGTTAAAGCTTCAATCTTATTAGTGATTTCTTGTTTTTGGTCTGATAATATCGAAGAGATAGGAGTATTGCCTATAACTTCTCTTATAGCACTTTCAGCAGCAGTTTTTACAGAATCTTCTGGATTAACAATATTAAAAATATATTTTTCTAAATCAGTAATATGCCACATTATATCACAATTTAGTGCAACAATATTCTCATCGCCAGTAAGCATAGTACTTTCAGCAGCCACAGCTTTGGTGTTGTCCACATTAGACCTAAGGCTACTTGTTGATCTATAGCCGATCTCAATTCTACGAGACTGGTTTACCTTCTCAACTACTACCTGTTCAAACGGTAATGGAAGGTGATAATTCAAACCAGGGAATCCTTTACGAACAAACTTACCAAACCTCATTACTGCAGCTTCTTCTCCTTCCTTAACTTCATAAACTCCGGAGGCAAACCAAACAGCAACTAACGACAACAAAACTAACACCATTATGTTATTGTTGAAGCCAAACTTATTATAGAAATCATTAAGGTTAAACTTATTTTTTTTCCTTGGCCTAGTAAATATATTATATTCACTTTTTTCTTCCTCTTCAGAATCTCCCCAAGGGGATTTTCTTAGAACCTGAGTATATATTCGATTAAACATTTTCTACTATTGCTTTTTGTTAATTTGTATATTATATCACTAAATATAGTTAGCACTAATATCTTATAAAAGAAATTTAGTATATAATTATATCTTGTATATCTAACCGCGTCAAGGCTCGTTACTAAAAAATCAACACCTGTATTATAACATTTCTAGCATCTGAGGCTTATGAAAATATAGAAGTACTAGAACTACATGGACCTACTACTAGATTAATGCTAAAATTACTCCTGAATCTGAATTCGATGTAACTTGTTACATCGAATTCAGGTTAGTATAGGTATAGTCAATTGATGAGAAGTTGGTGACGTCGTCACTCGTCGCTCGCCTATTACATGTCGCTCCATCGCTCCTAGCACCAAATCCTCCTGAATTGACTATATTTGTAAACTTTCAACAGTTGTGCACCGGAGCGTACAACTAGTCATATCTTTACCCACATCTTTTTAAATAGGTTATACATATCAGGTTTTAATATCAAAGATGTATTTTTAAAGCCTAATAAGTATGCCGCTTTTAAAAGATGTGGGTAAAGATATGACAACTAGTACGTGAGGAGCGGAGATCATGAAATACGATGATGTGATGATTAGTTTTCGGAAATGGTATTAGATGGTTAATTTTTATTAGAGGGTCAAACACTGTTTATAATTTATAGTTACGACTTAATAGGTATTTTAAAGATATATTAATTAATTCGTTTGCTATATCATTCATATTAAGATGCATAGCAAGTGGTACAAAATAACATAAAGTTTCATTAACTGTTTTATCAATTTTTTCAGAGGATTTTGCGTAAAGAGTTCTCATATTATGCAAACGATCAAAAATTTTAATAATCAATATATCTGACTTTCCTTGAATAAATAAAGAATTAATCATTTCCACGACACTAATCTTTTTTTCTAGTTTTATTCTAGTTAAGTCTTGAACTTGATTAGCAACTTTACTACCAAAGATAATATTAATCGTTTCTTCAGTTATATTTGTATCTTCAAGGCAGTCATGAAGTAATGAGGTAACTATCATGTCTGTTCTAAAAAATCGTGGACGTGTTTGAGCCGTGTAAGTAGCAACCATGTAAGCTACCTCTATTGGATGTGAGTAATATGGTTCTCCTGATTGTCTTTTTTGGTCAGCATGATATTTCCTAGCATAATATATTGCTTTCTTAATTTCAATAATATCCACCTTGTCTTCAATATGTTTATTTAATATTAAAAGCTGGTTTAACAATCTTTTTGAGTATTGACACATTTTGAATTTTATTTGCCAATAATTCTGATCTCTCATAAAGTCTCGTATTTTTATAATAAATATAAAGAAACCATATATAAACACACTTGGTAAGACTGAAAATAGGGGGCAAAAATAGCATGCTAAAATTATGCTATTATAATTTAGTGCTTTTTAATTTTAATTCTTATGTTAAAATAATAAAAAGCAGTTCCTCTAATTGTTCAATGGTAAAATTATGAATAACTGGAAATTAAAAACTATTACTGATTCTTATAGAGAAACTAAGGAATTTAGATTTAATAATTATATTATTAACCCACACGTAAAAAATATTATAGGAAATGTAAGAGACAAGACTTTATTGGAGATAGGTTGTGGATTTGGTAGATATTTAGAAATTTTCTATGCTGATAATCCACTGAAATTAGTAGGGTGCGACATTTCTCCTTATCAAATAGAGCTATGTAAAGAAAATATCAAAAATAGTAATATTGAGTTACATGTGTTAGATTTTTCTGATGTTGAAAGTTCTGCAATTTTAGGACAACATGAATATGATATTGTATATAATATCTTTGTGATTTTATATATAGACGCTTTAAGTAAATTAGAAATGTTTATCAAAAATTGTTATGAATGCTTAAAACAAGGAGGAAAAGTTGTAATATGCACTTTAGATATTATAAGTGCATATTCTTATCCAGAGGTTTTTGATATATTAAAATTTCCCACGAAGTTTTTGAAAGATGAGTACACGGATGGTTGCCCCATAGAAATTAGTATTACAAATGATTGTGTTGTAACGTGCTATCATATGGATTTTGATACTATAAAGAGATTAATGGAAAAATTGGGCTTCAAGAATGTGAGGAAACATAACTTGTTTTTAAAAGAAAATGCTTTACAGAGCTTTACAGAACAAGAATTTAACCTTATAAAAGAATCTAATATACTCTTATTAATAGAGGCAGAGAAATAAATATAATAGACTCACCAATTTTAATCACTTTAAGTTTATTTAATTATACGAGAATTTGGTATGGAAGAAGACTTGAATTTTAGTATTGAAGAAGTAAAATGGTCTGAAGTTAAGGATGAAGTGTATAAGGTTAATCCTGAATTGACAGAAAAATGTGATAATGTTAATCAATGTGGAGGATATTCTTTATTCAAAATAAAATATCCTTATGGAGCATATATTGTTAATAGGGGGGAGTTTCATCTACCAACTAAAGACGGCAAACTAATTTCTATAAATGACTCAAGAATTCCAGAATTTCTAAAAAAGAAGTTGGGATATGGTCATATTCCCTTATCCTTAATTCTTAATAGTTTGAGCGAAGTATTTGTTCAGATACAAAATAGAATTGTTTCCCTTAATGTTCTTTTGACAGGTGAACTTTTTGGTCTATTTGAATTAATGCATATGTTAAACCAAACATCTTCATTAGATATGCCTATTTGGAATGTGTCAGCTGGAGCTCGCTCTACTGTCATGATTCCAAGTATTTCTGATACAGTGGGTCATAATAGGATTAAAAAGAAATTAGGGGCTGATATCTATGCTCCCTATGGTTTGTCAGATCATTGGCAGACATTTGTAGATATTAATAAGTATTTTCATAATTCAAATTGGAATAATAGCATTTTAGTATTTTCTAATGAGTGGTTTCTTCAACCAAATGATCTTGGATATAGTGGTTTTTATAATTATCTAGTTACTCAATGTTGGAAACAATTTCAATTGTTAGAAGATTTTACAGATTTTAGTTTATTATGGTCATTTTTTACTCATGCAATTAATCTACGTAATTTAAAACCACGATCATATCTAATAGACACTGTTAGACATGTAATTTTGATTTCTAAAGGTTCTGCTGTAGCATTTAAGCCATCTACGGATGATACAGGTTTGCCAATGAGTTTAATACAGCAAATATATGTAAATGATTATAATCTAAAAGATTATATACCAAATATTATGCAACCAGCAAAATTTACTAAAAATAGTAAAGTCTATTATTCTCTTAGCTTTCCTACTCTATTTAATAGCTCTCCTTATTGTAGAAATCCTCCGAGTATAATTGAAGATCAAAGAGAGATTAAAAGATTATTAGATATTTTAATAAATACTATTCACCAAATTGAGAATCATAGTGCCAACTCCCTTAAAAACATAAAATTTGAGTTATTTCATTCTGGAAACGATCCATTTGGTCAGATATTATCTAGTAAAATTATATCTGAAGATGATGCTAGGTTTTTAGAGTATAATAGTAATGGTAAGGAAGCAAGAGTATTTTGCTCCTCATCTAGTTTTTTTAATGGTTGTATTGCTATCTGTAATAATGAGTAATTTTTTGAGTTTATTATGAGTAATTTAAATACACCCATATTAGAAACTCTACAAAGTATAATAGATAAATTAAAAGGATGTAAGTATCTTAATTTAAAAAATGTTACCTTTGTTTGTGTACAACATTTGTTATTTACAACAATAGATTTAATAAAATCTCTTATCAGATTAGGTGCTAAGCCGAATAATATTCATATAATGGGTAAAATATACTCAAATTGTCCTATAGTAATTGCCCAACTTATAGAAATGGGAGTAAATTACTACCCTAGTTCCCAACCGCAACAATTTGGCTATTTTAACTATTATTTTAATACAGATATAGCTAATATGTGGGCTAATGTTGCTACTACCATAATAAATGTAAAATCTGACACTATTATCATACTAGATGATGGTAGTAAATGTACAACAACTATTCCAAAGTTACTAAGTGATAATTACAAGGTCTTTGCTGTAGAGCAGACATCATCAGGGGTTGTTCATATTATTAAAAACAATTATACCACGTTACCTTTTATTAACGTTGCTTATTCTGCTGCAAAGCAAATATTAGAGTCTCCAATGATTGCTCAGACCGTCATACGAAAACTTGATAAAATTTTGCCTTTACAATCTCGTACTCTTGTATGTGGAGTAGTAGGTTTTGGAGCTATAGGGAGAGCTATTGCACAAAAATTATTATCTTTAAATCATAAAGTAATAATATATGATAGATCTGACAGTAAGTATAATCTTATGAAGCAGATTAAAACTACAAATAATATTCTATCTTTATTTCAAAAATCTGAGTATATTTTTGGTTGTACAGGAGAAGATATTACTTTATCTCTTGACGTCAATAAAATACGAGGAACAAAGAATCTAATTAGTTGCTCATCACAAGATATAGAATTTCAGTCATTACTGCATATTATTCAAGATAATTCTTCTATTAATACCTCTAACGTATTGGATAATATCGAATATTCTACAGATAGTGCAACGTTCAATATTTTTAGAGGAGGATACCCTGTAAATTTGGATAATTCTGGAGAATCTGTGCCAGCCAATGATATACAACTTACTCGAGGATTATTACTTGGTGGAATCGTGCAAGCAGTATTTCATTTAGTTCAAGAGGTTAATCACAAGCCACAACAATATATGTTACATCCTAAAATACAAAAATCAATAGTGAAAGAATTAGTATATAATCAAAAGTACAAATTTTCTAATGATTTAGTAGTTATGAATTTTTTGGATGAAGAATGGATTAAAAATAACTCTAGCGGAGAATATGTAAGTAATGATATTATCTCACGATATTTTCTATAAACCTAAATTTCCGATTAAGAGTAGATAAAAAGTTGATGGAAATGAGGTTTAGTTTTTCCACCCGCCGCATGATAATCCACTTCTATAGCATAATTTTTGCTCATATTTATCTCGAAGATGAGGAGCGAAGCCTATAGATAATAGGCGAGCGACGACGTCACCAAATTCTCCTGAATTGACTATACCAATGTCAATCTTGGCTTTGTGGTTAGTAAAGTTAAGATAAGTACTGTCTTGTATCACTAGCAATAAATTATCATTATTGTTGTTATTTCTATCAGTAGTTTGCTAAAATACGACTCTATTAAATAATCATTGTTAACTTTGCTATTAACAAATCATAAGATTGTCTTTGATCTTGTGGATTATCAAAAAGATTCTTAATACAGATTACGCGAATTCGGGATAAGAATTTGTCAATTCTTATCCCAAATTCGGTAAAATTATTGAAACAATCAGATTTGAGACGGCTCTGCATCTGATTGTTAAATTAATATTTTGCTAAAAACATGACATGTTTTTAGCTTTAGAAAGGTTTAAAATGCATTTGCAAAACCGCTTTAAGAATGCATTTTTCCTTATATTAAAGCCAATTCGGGATAAGAATTAGTTAATTCTTATCCCGAATTGGGGTAGATTGTAAATTTTGCCATTAGAGCTGTAAAAATCTTTAAAGCTTTTGATTTAAGACGTTGATCTTTTAAAACTAAACTTTCAAATTCTGATTCAAAAAATAACTTATTACTTCCTTCTCCTAGTCCCAAACTATCCAATTGCTTACCTCAAATCTTAAAAAATAAAATTTAATATTATCTTATTTCTTTTTAATCCTTGCAATTAAAACTTAAGGCTAACTGTTAGATTTGGTTTCGGCTCGGATGTTTCGTTGTCTACGCTTTACTACTGTCGTTACCTTCAGCTGCACAAGACTCGCTATATGGTGGAGCTATCTACTCCTTCCATAATAGGATTTTCATCCGTAAGATTAATGCACCTTATCTTGACGCACACACAATCAATTGGACAGAGCCTAGAGCCTTAATAATTCACATTTTTCCAGTCGGAGCGTTTAGTTTCTCCGGTTTTATAAAAAGAAGTTACTTCTTTTATAAAATGTTCAAAATCCGGATTTTCTTTAACGAGCCTATTAGCCATATTCCAATCAATCTCTAATCTTTCTTTAGCAGGAATTAGTATTCGACCTTTTTCGGATTCGTTTATGTTTAATAAAATGAATCCTATACCGTGCCTAGCAGAAAGAATTTCCAGTTCACGAGAAGTGTTACTATCCTTGCTTTCTACTAGAGAGAAAGCTACTAAATATCCATAGTGAGCCCATGACGAATTTGATAATGCTTGAAAAAAAGATTCTCGTACATTGGAGTGATTAATTGTTACTTTCACCTCAAAAGACCAAAGTTTAGCTTTTATATCCGCATATTGTTTGACGCAATCTTTGATCGGCTCTGCCCAACCTTTCGTCATAGCCTCCATTCCCACTAGGTCGGGATATAACCATTTATTAGCATTAGTACCACTACGATTTGAAGAACGTTTATCATTAATAGTCATGTTATAAATACTAAGCTCATCCCAAAGAAATTCTGAAAGCTTTAGATACACCTCTTTTTCTTTTATGTTTGACCATTTTTCATCTTCTTCTATCTCCGCTTGATCAGTTTTTTTAGTAAAATAATATTTGCGCGGACACTCTTGTGTTATTTTAATACCAGGCTCTTGTTTTTGTATGGCTTCATTACGTTCTTTAGTCATTTCTCCACTAAAGAGTACTATAATAATTTGAGCTATTTTTGCTGGATCAGTTACATTGAGTATTGATTTGCATTTACTGTTCTCCGCTTTTCTCTTGACTTCCTCAGGATAAGTTTTTACTAGCCATGCAGCTATTTCTCTAGAAGTAAATTTCCGACCTTCATTGGCTTTAAGGAAACCAATAATTGCTCTGTTACGGTTAAATTGCATAGATACTACTATTTTATAAACTACTAATAAATAATAATCAGAATAGTAAAGAATTTAAATATAACTAATATATAATTCCAAGTTATTATCTTTAAATTTAAATGTAGTTGTAATATTACAACTTATTCATTTTTCACAAATACCCAATCTTTATCGGAAGACTCAGTTTCACTATAATAATAGTTTTGTTTAGAGAACTGTTTTAATTTTTCAGGTACGTCTATAAGATTTTCTGCAATAAAGTTAAGCATGCTGCCCCTAGCTTTTTTGGAGTTTATAGCTATTATTTGTAATTTGTTATTTCTTTTTTCTTTAAAATATATATTAATTATTGGATATTTAAGATCATTTTGATTTATGGCGGAGGAATATTCATTAGAGGCTAGGTTGATTAGATATTTATTTTGGTGAGTTGCTAATATTTGATTTAGATAATTGGTAATATCAATTTGCCAAAAACTGGATAATTTTTCTAAATTTGGCAATTTTGTTGACATTTCTAGCCTATAGGGTTTTATTTTATCTAAAACTCTTAGTGGTCCATATAAACCTGATATAATTAACGTGTGTCCTTGCAAGAAATCCCATTGCTCTTTAGAGAAACTGCGTCTATCAATATTATCATAAACATCCCCATCATAGGCAAATATCGCTTGCTTTTGAGGATGGTTATCGAAATCTTGAAATCTATGATAATTAAGCTCAGCCAGTTTATCACTAATCCCCATTAATTGCCTGATCTGATTTTGTGATAGGCTTTTACATATCTGTAAGAGATACTGCATTTTAGTAAGGAAATGCGGCTGCGTACATGGTAAATCCGGTATTTCCGAGATAAAATCTTGAGTCTTAGCTGGTGAAATTATACTTAGCATATCTGTAGTTTAGACAAGAAATTTACAATTTAACTGATTCAATCAACTTCCTAACTCCATCTACTGATTTGTTAAATAAATTTTGTTCTTCATCATTTAATTTTATTTCTACTATTCTTTCCACGCCATTTTTACCGATAATAACCGGCACACCGACATACATATTTTTTACTCCGTATTCTCCTTGAAGATAAGCAGCACAACTTAATATTTTACGTTTATCTTTTAGATAACTCTCTAACATTTCAATAGCAGAAGTTGCCGGAGCGTAATAGGCAGAACCATTTTTAAGTAGTGAAACAATTTCTCCACCACCATTTTTTGTGCGATCTATTATCGCATTAATACGTTCTTTCGTCGACCACCCCATTTCTACTAAATCTAAAACTGGTATGCCGTTAATTGTCGAATATCTAACCAAAGGAACCATTGAGTCACCATGACCTCCAAGTACAAAACTACTAACATTTTCTACGGAAACATTAAATTCATTGGCTAAGAAAAAATTAAATCTTGATGAGTCAAGTACCCCAGCCATACCAACTACCATATTGCTAGCTAGTCCACTTTCCTTTAACATTACGTAAACCATAGCGTCAAGTGGATTGGTTATAACAATGACAAAAGCGTTCGGTGCATATTGCTTAATGTTGCTAGCCACAGTTTTTATAACAGTAGTATTAACATTAATTAAATCATCACGACTCATTCCAGGTGAACGTGGTACTCCAGCTGTAACAATTATAGCATCTGAACCTTCTATGTCTTTATAATTGTTAGTACCTTTAGCAATTATATCTGATCCAGTAATTGCTCCAGCTTGTGATATATCTAAAGTCTTACCCTGCGAAGGACCTTCAGATAAATCAAACATAACTATATCAGCAAGTTCTCTAAGACTGATCAAATGTGCAAGTGTTCCGCCAATCTTTCCCCCACCAATTAAAGCAATTTTTGTTCTTTTAGCCATACTTCCTCCTGAAAAGCATTTTATGAATTCATTGAATCAAAAAATTCTGTATTAGTTTTAGTGTTTTTAAGTTTATCAATTAAAAATTCTGCTGCATCGATAGTTCCCATTGGGTTAATGATTCTACGAAGAACCCACATTTTGGTTAAAATGGCTTTATCAACCAATAGCTCCTCTTTACGTGTACCAGATTTAGTAATATCAATCGCAGGGTAAACACGCTTATCAGCTATTTTACGATCGAGGACTATTTCAGAATTACCAGTACCTTTAAATTCTTCAAAGATTACCTCGTCCATACGAGAACCGGTTTCAATTAAAGCAGTTCCTATTATAGTCAATGAACCACCACTTTCGATATTTCTTGCCGCTCCAAAGAATCTTTTTGGACGTTGCAGAGCATTTGCATCAACTCCCCCAGTAAGAACCTTACCAGACGAGGGTACAACAGTGTTATAAGCTCTTGCAAGTCTTGTTATTGCGTCAACCAATATTACTACATCTCTTTTATGCTCGACCAACCTTTTAGCTTTCTCAATAACCATTTCAGCAAGCTGAACGTGTCTAATAGCGGGTTCATCAAAAGTTGAGCTAACTACTTCACCACGCACTGAACGTTGCATATCAGTAACTTCTTCTGGGCGTTCATCAATTAACAAAACAATTAAAAATACTTCGGGGTTATTGGTGGTAATAGCATGAGCTATATTTTGCAATAGAACAGTTTTTCCCGTTCTTGGTGGAGCAACAATCAACGCACGTTGTCCTTTACCCATAGGAGCAACCAATTCAATTATTCTTGTACTAAAATCCTTACTATTATCTTCTAGCTCTAGGGATAATTTTTCTTCAGGATAAAGTGGTGTTAAATTATCGAAATGTACTCTATGATATGCCTTAGAAGGGTCTTCAAAATTAACTTTGTTTACTTTTAACAAGGCAAAATAACGTTCTCCTGGTTTTGGAGCTCTAATTTGCCCTTCTACCGTGTCCCCTGTACGTAGTCCAAAACGACGAATCTGACTTGGGGAAATATAAATATCATCAGGACCGGCTAAGTAATTTACTTCTAGAGATCTAAGGAAGCCAAACCCATCAGGTAAAATTTCAAGTACGCCTTCTCCTGAAATCAAATCACCCTGCTCAACAGATTTCTTGAGTATAGCAAAGACTAGCTCTTGTTTTAGCAAAGCACTAGAATTTTCAATATTAAGATTTTCTGCTTGTATTTGCAATTCTTCAGGTGACTTACGTTTTAATTGTTTAAGATTGATGATAACAATACCATCTTTATTAGGATTATCATACTTAGTATTATTATTATAATAAATATCAGGTGATTCCTTATTGTTAGTAACTGTATTTTGGGTCATACCTATTTTTTTTAGATTAGTTAAGATCAAACTTTTCTAGAAACTTTATTCTTTCTAAGTCATTTTGTTGTTAGAATTAATCGAAGGAATTCTCATGTACACCAGTACTACTTACGATTTTTTGATTAATTTTTTAGTAAAAATTCCTTTCATAGCTAGTTTTGAAATAGGTCTATTGCTTTAAAAACTGGGAGAATCACGAAACCTACGAAAGTCAAGTTACTTAAAGATTAAGGTTAGACTACTACTCGAATGATTAGACTTCTTGCATAATTCTACTTTTGTTGGTAATTTATTCATCGTGCCTAGGCTCGAATCCGTAACGGAATTTGAGTGTGCTGCAAGTCGAGATTTCGTGGCTTCCTTAAATCCTTGCACATAAGTGAACTCTGCAAGAAATTTATTGAAATTAGCATCACAAAATTTTGACAGCTCAGCTAGACTATGTGGACCTAGAGAGCATTCGTATTTCCGAGTAACTAACTTAATTTGGGAATTGATATTAATACTAACTTAATTATTTATATTTATCAAATTATTTTGCGGTTGTCAAACAAATTACACATGGTAGGATAATTTAAAAGTATAACCAATAGTTGATGCACATGTGTATATACTCGGTCAACTTCAAGAATTAAGGTCGTCGTGTCTAAAGCACCATAGTACCCTACATTTTTCTATAATCATCATAGCAAGGCTCTTTAGATGCCGTGGCGATCTAGGTAAACAGCGAAGCTGTTTTTTTAGAGTAACGCTTCGCGTATCCTAGATTGCCGCGTTGCTGCTTTCAGTGACTCCTCGCTAATAGACGATCAACAACTATTTTAATAGTGGTTATATAAAAAATGTAGGGTACTATGAGTGACCCACGCAACAAAGTCAGTCAATTTACCATAACCTTCCTTTATTTACTGCTTTAAGAGCAGGTTTAGTAGGTTTAGTAGGTTTAGTAGGTGTTGCTAGTTCTCTTTTAATTGTTTCTACATGCCTTAACGTTTTTTTTACTTGTTGAATTTCTATTTTAACATTATTACTAATAATCCTAGACATGCTTGGATTATTTTGCGGCGTTTGAGTTTCCTGAACTATTGGGGCTTTTGTAGGTATTTCTTGCTCTGATTTTATTGCTATCATTGAAGTATTTATGGTATCTTGCCTAGCATGCACTTCTTCTACCTTTGGGTTGGGCAGGTCAGTAGCATCTTCAGCTAGCTCTTGATATCTAGGTTTGTCCATCTGTGCTATCGAATTGCTCTGTAACTTATCCACCAAGACTCTGTTATCTAGTTGGTCCGTAGTTAACTCATTTAACCTGTGTGCTTCTATATTTTCTAACTTAGCTTCTGTTGGTGTTGATACCACAAAATCAGAACTACTAGGTTCGGGTATTTGTTTTGTTTCTATGCTAGAATGTTGAGTAAGAGGAGGTGGTGGTGTGGACACTGAAGTTGACATGGTTGGTGCAGTTTGATTGCTATATTTGTCTGTAAGATGTGTAGCAATATCCTGTAAATTATTTGTAGAAATAGGTAATTTTTTAATCACAGAAGAATACCAAGATTTATCTGATGCAATTTTGTTTGTTATGTCAGATATTATCTCGTCTTTATGATTTATTAATTGCTCAGAACCAAGTTCTATTAAAGTCGGAGATAATTGTTCCGAGATTTTATTATTTTGTTGTTCTGTAATCTTTATATCTGTTTTATTTTGAATTCTGTTAATAGATTCTTTAAGGATTGGTTTTGAGACTAATTCTGCATCTTTATCTTTAATAATTGGATTAATAGAATCGGCAAATCGTTTGATATTTTCTTCTGTAATTTTTGTTGCATCTAAGGTTAGAAACGAAGAATTTTTTGGAGCATTATCTACACTAAAAAATTTCTGAGCTTCCTTGCCAATTAAGCTATGTAGCTCTGTTAGTTTCCACTCTTCAAATAACTCAGTTGCTAATTCACTGGGTATATGGACATAAGGTAGAAGCTGTTTACAAAAAGCCTCTTGTCTGATCTTTTTTTCTTCTATAGAACCAGTATCTTGTATATTTATACTAAGAGTCAATAAAAGTTTTTTAGTTTCATTTTCTCTATAATTAACAAACTCTGGACTTAACCCATTATTCCTACTATCTATTAATTCTTTTATAAAAGAATTAGCAGATTCATTAACTGCATTAGAAAGAACTGTACGTTCTGTCTTATTAAGTTTTGTGAATTCTTTAGCAAATTTAACAGTTTTATTTCCTTGACTAATAGTTTCTTTAAAAACATTAAGTTGTTCGGTACTAAAAGCTCTTGGATATGCTTGTAAATTTTCCATAGTTTTGTTAATTACTGTACTGGCATAATCTGATTTAGGAATTGCTTGACCTTTTAGCTCTAATATTACTTTTTTAACAGTTTCAAGAGCGATCTTATCCTGATCATTGTTACTTTTAATATCATTTAATACAAACCCCTTTAAACTAGCTTCTAAATTTGCAAACTGTCTGTCTGCTTTTGCCTTGTCATTATCGTTCATAAGTCTTTTAGAACGTTCTATATTTAAACTAAAATTATCAAGCAGTTCTTCTGTCTTTTTATCAGATAAATTACAGTAAAAACTTTCTACTGCTAATCCAGTCATTGCACTCATAAATGATTCGTTAGTACCAATGAGTAATCCGTTATCTATGGATTCTTTTGATAATTGTGGAATTGGTTGTTTTAGAAATTTAAGTTTATATGTGTATGCCCTTCCTATTAATTTATTTATATTTTCAATCTCGTTTTTAGTGTTAACTCTAATAATATCATCTTTTTTATCTGCTAAATGGCTATCACTTTCGTACCCAGAATCAACAGATCTTACTGATATATTATCATCTTGATTCGTACTATATTCAGAAAGAATAGACTCCTTATCACTCTTAAAATTAGATATATTTAAATTACTGGATTCTATAGTTGCTCTATCGTCTGACATAAAAACCTTTCATTATACGCGAATTTGGGATAAGAATTTGTCAATTCTTATCCCAAATTCGGTGAAGTTATAGAAACAATCAGATTTGAGACGGTTCTGCATCTGATTGTTAAATTAATATTTTGCTAAAAACATGCTTTTAAAAGATTAAAATCATGTTTTTAGCTTTAGAAAGGTTTAAAATGCATTCGCGTTAGCCGCTTTAAGAATGCATTTTTCCTTATATTAAAGCCAATTCAGGATAAGAATTAGTTAATTCTTATCCTGAATTGAGGTATTATATTAATCATAAAATTAGAGGACATATAATCCCTATTACATAAAGAATCTCTATTGAATTGATGATTCTTGCAAGCATTTTGATGTAGAACAAATGTACTTAACGCATTTCAGAGTTGGTGTTGTTGTATTTTTGTGCAAAACCCTGCTAATATTTATTCTTCACAATTGTTTGCCTTCAGCTATAATATCATATGTAGATATTCTAAGAGTTAATTATGTTACAAATTAGCGATAAAATTTTTTCTAATCTTAGTGGGCAGGAAAAATATGATATAATAAGCAGTAAGCAACGAGGAGATTGGGATAATACAAAAGATTTTATTATTAAAGGTAGAGAATGGATAATTGATGAAGTAAAAAAATCAGGTCTGCGAGGGCGGGGTGGTGCTGGATTTTCGACTGGCACCAAATGGTCGTTCATGCCTAAAGATCACCCGAAACCTAGCTATCTAGTGGTTAATGCTGATGAATCAGAACCTGGTACGTGCAAGGATCGTGATATTTTAAGGTATGAGCCACATAAATTAATTGAAGGTTGTTTGCTCGCCAGTTTTGCTATTAACGCACATACTTGCTATATATATATTCGGGGTGAATTTTATAATGAATCCTCCAATGTACAGCGTGCTATAGATGAGGCTTATGATGCCGGTTTTATAGGCAGTAATGCTTGTGGTACAGGGTATCATCTTGACATTCATTTGCATAGAGGGGCTGGGGCGTATATTTGCGGTGAGGAAACAGCTCTGCTCGAAAGCTTAGAGGGCAACAAGGGCTTCCCTAGATTAAAGCCACCATTCCCGGCTAATTTCGGCTTATATGGTTGTCCAACAACTATTAATAATGTTGAATCAATTGCCGTTGTGCCTACTATACTCCGGCGTGGAGCTGATTGGTTTGCTGGAATCGGTAAGCCTAATAATACCGGAACAAAGATTTTCTGTATTTCTGGTCATGTAAATAAGCCATGTAATGTTGAAGAAGCCATGGGCGTACCTTTAAAGGAGTTGATTGAGAGATATGCCGGGGGTGTACGGGGTGGATGGAGTAATCTGAAAGCTATTATCCCAGGTGGTTCATCAGTACCGTTGCTACCAAAGTCATTATGTCAGGATGTTGCAATGGATTTTGATAGTTTAAGGTTAGCTGGTTCAGCACTCGGGACTGGTGGAGTCATTGTTATGGATAATTCTACGGATATTATTTACGCTATTGCTAGGCTTAGCAAATTCTACATGCATGAGTCTTGTGGTCAGTGTAGCCCATGTCGAGAAGGTACAGGTTGGATGTGGCGAGTTATGATGCGACTGGTACGCGGTCAGGCAAAAATAGATGAAATAGATCAATTATTGGACGTTACAAAAATGATCGAAGGTCGTACTATTTGTGCCCTTGGAGACGCTGCTGCTTGGCCTATTCAAGGGTTAATTCGTCATTTCCGTCATGAGATTGAAGAAAGGCTAGCCAAGCAAGGGGTTTAGTTTAGATTGCTCTGTTACTGTTAGCAAATTAGTATAATAATAAATGAAGAAAATAATAGCTCTGAACATAAGTAGAAAATCTCAATTTATTATTGCATTTGCTATAATGGGGTTATTATTGCTTATACCATGCTGTAGTCGTTCATCTTGTATTACTTACATGTTACCATCAGAATATTTAAATAATGGAAATTTAGCATATTTCCAATTTAATCATTATAATAAACTACAAGAATTACTTCCTAAAAATATTAGATATATCGAACAATATAATATAATCGCCAGTGGACAATTTAGTGTTAACCAATTTAAAAATGCTATTGGGTGTAAAACAGATATTATTGATGTTGATTTAAGGAGTGAGTATCATGGATTCAATGATCTAAACCCAGTGTCCTTTATCAGTTTACCATATAATGACGTTAACGCTAATAAATCTCAAGAGGAAATTATACTACAGGAGCAATATCTTTTTGGTTCAATATTACCAACTTACAAGCAACTTAGTATATATGTAAATAATTTGAAGACTACGCCAACAAAGAAGGACCTAACAATCTGTATACCTATTTCTACTAAGACTGAAGCTGATATAATGGCAGGTTTGAATATTGATTATTATAGAATTACCACATTAGATCATCGAGAACCTAATCGTGATAATTTAGATAGAATGGTAGCACTTTTTGATCAAAAATTAAAATTAAATCCAAGTCGATGGGTTTATTTACATTGCTTAGGTGGAAGAGGTCGTACCATGGCAGCTATAGCTGAGCTTATGATGTTAAAACAACAAGAAGCTGGCGAGTTACAACCATTCGATGATTTGCTAACATATGTAGAATCTGTGAGTAATGGTTATAAGTTAGTCCCAAGTTGTAAGCCTAGTGATCAAAATTATCGCTGTCAATGGAAGTGGGATCGTTATAATACCTTAAAAATATTCTATAATTTTGTACAAACAAGAACTGAGAATCAAACTTTTAGTGATTGGCATAATGTAATGTTCCAAAAGAAAAAGACATTGTAATTAACTTGATTATATTAATAATTTATGTTTTAATTAATCATATTAATTAAAATAATTATTATCATGGAAGAATTAAATGCAACTGAAGCAAAACGTGAGTTTGGTGAATTACTTATCAAAGTGCAAACAGAACCTATCAGCATTAGTAGACATGGCAAGCCTATAGCTGTAATAGTTTCTGATAAAGAGTTTCATGAATTAGAATCTTTTAAAGAACAAGTATTAAAACTTGCAATTTCTGAAGGATTAGATGACTTAGCAAAAAATAAAATACACTCTCATAAGGTTGTTTTTGATAACTTAAAAATAAAGCTTAATGGTTCAGTGTAAATTTACAAATAGTGCGAAACGTGATCTTGAAGATATTACAGATTATACACTAAAACATTGGGGAAGGCAGCAAACTATAAAATATTTAGATGAGATACATAACAAAGCTATTGCTTTAAGTCTTAATCCTAATATAGGTACTTTACGAAATGATATATATCCTACCTTATTGAGCTTCCCTACAAAAAAACATATATTGTATTATCTAAAACAAGAATATGGTATTATCATAGTTAGAGTATTACACAAACATATGTATACTGCTCGTAAATGAAGAGTTGGTAGACGAAGGTCAACTTCAAGAAGAGCTAGGAGTGTCAAAGTCGAGCAGCGGAGCGTACATTAGTACGTGAGCAGCGGAGATCTTTAGACACGACGACGCCAATTCTTGAAGTTCACCGAGTATACTATAAGCTTCATAACTTTCCAAACCTCAATAACCTCAAATAAAATCATTCCAAAAAAATATGTCATATTTTTTACAGTATTATATATAATGCAACCTAAATTTATTTTTGTTAAGTAAAAAACGTGAAAAAAAAGCTCTTTATTAAAACTTACGGATGTCAAATGAATGTATATGACTCCCTCAAGATGCAGGATTTGCTAGAGCCATTTGATTATCAGCCAACTGATTCTATGTACCAAGCTGATATGATTATTTTAAATACTTGTCATATTAGGGAGAAAGCTGCAGAAAAAATGTATTCCGAGCTTGGTCGCATCAAACAAATTAAAGATGATAGAAAATCAAAGGGAGAAGGTAATGTAATCGTTACTGTTGCTGGATGTGTTGCACAAGCTGAAGGTGATGAAATTTTTAGAAGAGCTAGTTATGTAGATATAGTAGTAGGACCACAATCTTACTACGATTTACCAGAGTTGATAGCAAAAATTGCTAGACATGAAAAACATGTAATTAAATTAGATTTTGTTGAAGAAGCTAAATTTGATAAGCTGCCTGAACAGTCTAATATACAAGGAGTAAGTAGCCTTATTTCAGTTCAAGAAGGTTGTGACAAATTTTGTACTTTCTGTGTTGTACCTTATACTCGGGGTGCAGAATTCTCAAGGAGTCTAGAACAAATATACAGGGAAATTACAAGCTCCGTTTCAAACGGAGCAAGAGAAGTAATCTTGCTAGGTCAAAATGTTAATGCTTATCATGGACAAACTATTGAAGGCAAAGAGTGTAGTTTAGCAGATCTAATCAGCTACATAGCAGAAATACCAAGTCTTGAGCGTATTAGATACGTTACTTCTCATCCTATTGATATGACAGAAGATTTAATACTGTTACATGGGTCTGAGCCAAAATTAATGCCGTTTTTACACTTGCCAGTACAGTCAGGTTCTAACAAAATTTTAAAATCAATGAATCGTAGACATAACAGAGATTATTATTTTGATATTATTAATCGTTTAAGAAATGCGAGAAGAGATATAGTCTTTTCATCTGACTTTATTGTAGGATTTCCTGGAGAAACGGATGAAGACTTTGCTGACACTTTAGATCTAGTAAAGAAGGTTGGTTATGGTCAGTGTTATTCTTTTAAATATAGTCCAAGACCTGGTACACCTGCTGCGGTTAAAGAGCAAGTGCCTGAACATATAAAATCTAGGCGTTTAGCAATTTTACAGCAAGAAATATCTCGCCAACAATTATTGTTTAATGAAAGTTGTATTGGCAAAATAATGCCAGTATTATTTGATCGTGACGGTAAATTGGACAATCAACTGATAGGGAAAACATGTTATATGCAGTCGGTGCATGTAATAAACCCTGCAAAAGATTTGTTCGGTCAGATTATCGATGTAAAAATTATCAATGCTGGGGCAAGTAGTTTGAGCGGAGAAATGGTGCTGTGATCCAATTTACGCGAATTCGGGATAGGAATTAACTATTCTTATCCCAGTCATCACAACGTAAACTGGGAGCTAAAAAATAAACAGGAAGGATGTTTTAGATGATGATATTATATAAAATAAAACTTTTACTTGAATAAATGTAAGAAACACACTATCAAAAATGCTCAAATTTTTTTATATATCTTTTAAATTATTTATAATATCAGGCATAATAGCTCTTAGTGCTTGTATATATTTGTTGTATCATTACTCTAAGGATTTACCGGACTATTCTCAACTTGCCGATTATCATCCACCATCGGTAACAAGAGTATATGCCCAAAATGGAAAATTAATGGAGGAGTATGCTTTGGAACGTAGAGTTTTTGTACCTATTAGTAGTGTACCACGCTCTCTCATAGAGGCGTTTATTTCAGCAGAAGATAAGAATTTTTTTGAACATCCAGGAGTTGATGTTATAAGTATAATCAGAGCAGCAATATTAAATATCTCTAATATCGTACACCGTCGTAGAGTGGAAGGAGGGTCAACTATTACCCAGCAAGTAGTTAAGAATTTTTTATTAAGCTCTGAGGTATCGATAGAACGTAAGATCAAAGAAGCAATTTTATCCTATAGGGTCTCAAAAACCTTTACTAAAGATCAAATTTTGGAGTTATATCTTAATCAAACATTTTTTGGTAGGGGAGCTTATGGAGTTGCCATGGCTGCTCAGAATTATTTTAATAAGTCTATTGAAGATTTAACTGTTGCCGAATCAGCTTTTATCGCTGGTCTACCAAAAGCACCATCAAATTTTAATCCGGAGAGAAATTATGCTAGGGTGAAAGATCGTAGAGATTATGTTATTATGAGAATGTTGGAAGATGGTTATATAACGCAAGAGACAGCAAAAGAAGCAGTAGATAGTCCTATTACTTTGCAAAAGCGGGATCGTGATGAAACCGTTACAGCCGGTTATTATGCTGCACAAGTACGGGAAGAAGTCATTAGTAAAATTGGCAGTAAAGAATATTTCTATACTGGAGGGTTAACGGTCATTACTTCACTTGATGCTGGTTATCAGCAAGCTGCAGAAAATGCTCTTAGGCAAGGCATAAGAGCATATGATAGGAAGCATGGTTTTAGAGGAGTCATAACTAATATTGATCTAAATAACTGGCAAGATAATTTAAATAAAGTAGCAAAGCCTCCAGCTATTTTAGAATATCAATTAGCTGTTGTGTTAAATGTTTCGGATAATCAAGCAGAAATTGGTCTTTGTGACTTGAGTCAGTCAAAAATAGTTTTATCAGAAATGAAGTGGGCAAAAAATGATCTTAAATCAGTAAAAACTCTTTTAAAGAAAGGTGACGTTGTAGTAGTCGAAAAAGTAAATGCTAATTACTATTTGCGGCAAATTCCTACTGTTAATGGTGCGATTATAGTGATGAATCCTACAACAGGTCAGGTACTTGCCAGCGTTGGTGGATATGATTTCACAGTTAGTAAATTTGATCGTGCTACTCAGGCACTGCGACAACCAGGGTCACTCAGTAAAACTTTTGTTTATCTTGCTGCTTTAGAAAACGCAATCCAGCCAAATAGAATTTTTGAAGATGGTCCAGTAGAGATTCCGCAAGGTCCTGGCATGCCAGTTTGGCGACCAAAAAATTATAAAGGGAATTTTCTAGGTTCAATTACTATGCGTATAGGGCTTGAGAAATCACGAAACCTTGTTACTGTTAGGGTAGCACAAGCTATAGGGCTAAGCAAAGTTGCTGAGATAATCAAGCGATTTGGTATTAATAATGAGCCGAAGAGATTTTACTCTATGGTGCTTGGTTCGCTCGAAACCACACTAGAAAAAATGACCAATGCTTATGCAATAATTGCTAATTCAGGAAAAAAAGTTACGCCGCATTTCGTAGAGCTAATTAAAGATCGTAATGGTAAAATAATTTATCGTAGAGATAATAGGGAATGTAAAAATTGTAATGTATCTGACTCCCAGCTTACTGATAACTTATCACTCCCTATCCTACCTCAACCCGACTATCGGATGATTACCGATGAAGCAAGTGATTATCAGATTATCTCATTTCTCACTGGAGCAGTTGAAAGAGGTACGGCAACCGCTGCAAAAAAACTTGGTAAGGTTATAGCTGGTAAAAGTGGTACTACCAACGATAGTATGGATACTTGGTTTATTGGTTTTACTCCAAAAATAGTTGTCGGAACATATATTGGTTATGATACGCCAAAAACACTAGGAAGAACTGCAACAGGGTCAAGTGTTGCCTTGCCTATATTTATTGATTTTATGGAGAAGGCTTATTCTGATATTCCATCACTGGCATTTAAAGTACCAGAATCAATTAAATTGTTACCAATAGATCCAACAACTGGTAGAATTACTTCTGCTAGTAGTATTATGGAAGCATTCAAAATTCATGATATACCAGTATTAGATTATCAAGAAGAACACCAAGGTCAAGATAATGATGCTTTCCATAATATCCCTCCAGAAAAAGATCCTTCTCAGGAGATATATTAGACTTGCTGCATAAATCAAAGATAGTTGAGGGATTTTTAGGAGAAACGAAGCCGAGTACCGCAGCGTACACAGACGTACGTGAGGAGCGGAGGCGAGTTTCGACGACAAAATCACCAACTAGATTGACTTATGCAGTAAGTCTATTAATCTCAAATATCATGAAAAGGTAATAGTTCAGGTTCATTTTTAAGATTTTTAATCTTTTCCGGTAAGCCTAAATAAGCGGCTATAGCTAAAAATAGCCCTAAATATTGTTTAGGGTTTACTAACATTGCTAGATCTTCATAAATTCTTAAAGGTGGTACAGAAGAAAATTGCTTATATAATTCTACAATCTCAAAAGAAGGGTTATTTGCGAAGGCAGCTTTTAATATTTCAATGTTTTTATTATTCCAGCTAGAAGAGTTCATAGGTAGATAAAGATTTAATGCGGAGATATGTGAAGGTATAAGTTTAATAGCTGATTCTAAATAATGGATAGCATCTTTTGTCTCATTAGCTTCTAGCATATTTTTGGCAGCATCAACATAATAATCAGCTATTTTGTTCTTTATAGACTCTAGTTTTTGTGTGTCAACTCTGTTAAGTTTGGATACCACAAAGATAAATTTTGTCCACAGAGAAAGTTTAGCATAACAATCAAGTAAAATTTCTAAAGTTTCACTATCAAATTCATTTAGGTTAAATGATCTAACAGCATAATTCTCAGCTGTTTCATACATATTATTTTGATAAAATATTTGTGCAAGTCTTTTGGTAACAAAGGCACTATAATGTTTAGATTGCTCTAATTCCTGAAAATATTGTATTCTTATTGAAGGATCTAATTCTGCTTCTGCTAAAAGTAAAGTATGAAATACCTTGTTTTCTTTGCTTAAACGGTAAGCTATTTTCTGACTAGTTGCTACTGACTTTGATTTTTCACCAGCAATATATTCTGCCATAGCCTTCATCAGTAGGTAATTATCAGTAGTGGCTCTTTTGGAAAAGAAAAGATCTTTTAAATTAGTAGGTAGGTCAATAATTAGAAATATTATTTTAAAAAAAATAGCACTAAAAAGTGTAAATAATATATATAAAGTAATGAAAGTAAAAAAGGAGGTTTCTATATAATAATCATATAAATTTAAGGTTAATGTTGAGTCAAGCTGATTTAAGACAGAAAAGCCTAAATATAATAACAAAAATGTAATACAAATTATTAATAATCTTATCATTATTTTACTCTACAAATTTTTGCTGTAATTCTTCTGAATAAAAGAAATTAATAAAAAAATCTAGATTGCCTATTATTCTCAACTTTAGTTTTTCTTTATCTTTGGTAAAACTAGATTTCCTTTCAATCTTAATAAATTTCTCGATCCAACAATTTGCTTTTGGAAATATCTTGACTAAACCTAGACTATTATTAAGTAAATAATTTTCATTATAATTGTGTAGGTCTAGCAAAATATTTTTTATTTTTGTAGGTAACTCTACAGTTTCAATTTGACGAATTTGCTGTGTATAATCTTTATCTTGTAAAAAATTTATCACTAAAAGATTAACGCTAAGTAAATAAATGCTATAATTAGGGGGGGGCTTAGATGATTTGGGTTGGTGGTTTAATAAGACTTCTTCTTGATTCAAACTACTATCTTTTTGAAGTACAACATTTTCTGATATAGTAGCTGGTTTAGAAGTAGTTGGGTTGTCAGGTAGTTCAGTATCTACTTTTTTATTATTTAAAAAAGTCATGTAACCTATTGATATGGCAAATAACACAATTAGAATAATTGTAAGAATAATAGGATTATTACTACGACCTTTTATTATATTAGTTTCTGATTTTTGCATTATAAATTAATAACTCTAACATTTGTTGCGGCTGTCCATTATCACAATAAACCACATTTTTGGCAAAATATCTAATAATATTTGCTACTTTTTCACTTATAGTAATCACTAAACTATTATCTAGTAGTTTTAGCAAATTATTTTTTATTAATAATTCAATGAAAGTCTTAGTGCTGTTCTGTGAATATAGTAAAATAAAATTGATGCCCTTTTCAATCTCTGCTATTTGGTACAGCTGGGTCGCGTATTTTACCCGATAAATAATGTGTCTTTTTATTTTTTGAGGCAAATCTTGAGTAATTTCATTTGACGATAAATATATGGTTTGCTCATATATTTCTTGAGGGATGTTTTCTAGTAGGTCTTGAATATTTGTAGCAACATATCGTACTACAAAATTTCTTTGTTCTAGAATTAACTTTGATGAATTGCCAACTATCCATACGTTCTTTTGTTCTACCTCTTGATGCTCAGCAAGGATTCTAGCAGCAAATTTACTGGTGACAATTATATTAACATAATTATGCAAAATGGTGCTATTTAATGGCAAAGCTTGATATTCCACTAAAGGAGAACAGATATATTTAAAACTACAATTTTTCTCCAATTCTCTAATGGTTTCATTATTATCCTCTAAACTTCTAGTTAATAGCACCGATTTCATAAAGCTAGCTTATGGCATAATTCTTGATAATCTATGGCAAGTGGTTTAGGACCAATAATAGATAAAGTAGGTTTTGTAACAAATATTTTGTTAGCAATATTTATTATATCTTGTTTTGTTATATTCATAATATGTTCAATAGTTTGTTCAGTAGGTATATATTTGCCAAAAACAGCAAAATTCTTACCAATTTCTTCTGATTTATAAGAAGATTCTTCTTGAGCCATATAGATACTAGTTTTTAGTTGTACTTTAGCCCTATCAATTTCTGAGTCTTTGATGTCTGTAGAAACTTTTTTTATTTCATTAACTAATTGTTCTGTAAGGAATGGTAGTTTATCATGATTAGTGGAGGCATATATGCCAAAAATCCCACTATCATAGTAGGAGCTATTATAGCTACCAATTGAATAAACCAGTCCAAGTTTTTCCCTGATTTGTTGAAATAATCTCGATGACATACCATTGCCAAGTATTAGTGAAAGAACTTGCGTATGATATAATTGTTGTATGTTAAAATACGGCACACTCTCGAAACCTAGAACTAGAGTAGTTTGCTCAAGATCTTTGGTGATAAAGCTATGTCCCCCTGTATATCTAACTTTCTCAAAATGACTGTTTTGTTTATTTTTTAATGAACAAAATAATTTTTTGGCAAATTCTACAACTTGCTCATGGGAAATATTTCCTGCTACTGATAAGTAAATATTTTCGGCATTATAATGTTTGTCAACATAATTACTAAAATGTTCTCTATCAAATTTAGCCAAACTGTCGTGAGTTCCTAGAATTGACCTGCCAAGTGCTTGATTCTCATAAGCACTACTGTAAAATTTCTCGTGGATAAGTTCATCAGGGTTATCTTGAACATGAGCAATTTCTTGTAGAATCACCTGATATTCTTTGGCTATTTCTTCCTTTGAAAAAACTGAATTTTGGATGATATCTGCCAGTATTTCTAAAGCTTTATAGCAGTTTTCATTCAATATTTTTGAATAATAAACAGTTTGTTCATGCGAGGTATATGCATTAAAATGTCCTCCTATAGAGTCAAATTCTTCAGCAATTTGTTTAGCAGACCTAGTTGTTGTGCCTTTAAATGCCATATGTTCAAGAAAATGGGATATGCCTATTTCTGAAGATTGTTCATAGCGGCTACCTACATTAACAATGACATTAATAGCTACAGAATTTACATTAGACATATTATAGGTAAGAATAGTTAGACCATTTTTAAGTTTGCTTGAATTAAAGTCCATTTTATCACTTATTTAGATTCCAATGACCTTAAAATAACTCTTCACAACTAGTTATGCAAGGAGTCATTTCCTATTAAAACAAAAGACTTACTGCATAAGTCAATCTATTTGAGTTGCTGATAACCATTGATTATACTTAACTTCTTTTTTATGCCAGTATATTCAAGTGCAATATGGTAATTATCAACTTCAGTAATTCTAATGCATTCATCTATATCATAGATATTGTCAGTATGTAACATTTCTGTACCCTTAGACACTTCTCTTCTTGCTTGTTCAATGGCTTGGCTTCTCGATTGTGCAACAACAAAAGTGATAAAATGATTTTCTCCAAAGAAGTTTCTCTTATAAGAACCAAGGTTAACAAAATATAAATGATTGGTACTAGATTGAGGTTTTATTTCCGTAATTTTAACATCAAAACCGTTAAGACTAGCTAGTATGAACCAAGAATCAACATGTAGAGATGTTTTTATACCACACCATTTGTTTTTAATTTTTTGAGAAATTTCAATATCAGATTTCCCGACTGCAAATACAACATCATGCATTTCTATATTGCAACCTTCAACTTTTCCTCCTAAATAGAAAACACATAACATAGGTGAGTCAAATACAAATTTTTGCAAATAAGGCATATAAAGTTCTTTTAATTTTTGGCTAATTCAATGATATATTTTTAATAGTTATTAGTTAGTTGTTAATATCATTATAGGTATGATACTAACAAGGAGTCTATTATTTTCTACATAAATTTCATATATTTGGTATAATAGCTAAGTTGCTTTGTAGCAACCTAAACTCAAACAACTAAAGATATTCTCGTGTTAAAAAAAATCAATTTTGCTAAAATGCATGGATTAGGTAACGATTTTGTGATTATCAATCAGCGTGATTTACCTAAAAATTGTGATTTGCAACAATTATCTCTAAAGATTGCCAATCGCCATACTGGTATTGGTTGTGATCAGTTTATTATTTATGATAAAAAACCAAATTACTATGAGATGATTATATATAACCAAGATGGATCAAGTGCCAAATTATGTGGTAATGCTTCAAGGTGTCTTACCAAGCTGATATATCTTGATTTAGGTATAAAGGAAATCACTTTGAGGGTATATGGAAAAGAATTATCTTGCAAGATACTGAATGAGAACGAGATTGAAGTAGATAGTGGGATAGTTAGTTTCGAGGAAGACTGGATGCCTTCATCCGAAAAAATCTGGCCGGTTGTAGAACGTTATATGATCGACATCAAGGAAGTTATCTGTGCTGATATTGGTAATCCACATTTTGTTATTTTTAGTGATCTCGCTATTGAAGATAAAGAAATAATAGGAGAAAAATTACAGGGAAAAGAATTATTTGCTGATGGTGTTAACGTTAATTTTGCTTCAATCAAGGATAATAAAATTTATTTATCGGTTTGGGAAAGAGGTACAGGCTTAACTCTTGCTTGTGGTAGTGGAGCATGTGCTAGTTTTGCTTCTGGGGTCAAGCTAGGATTTATTAGCTCTCCTTGTCAAGTAGTATTTCAATTGGGTAGTCTACAAATGTCAAAGCAAGGTGAGAATATAATAATGACTGGTCCTGCTACTTTAGTTTCGCGAGGGGAGTTTTTTTATGACTAAATTACAAGAAGTTGTAACCCAAGAAGTTATAACTTTTGGTTGCAGATTAAATATTTACGAAAGTGAAGTGATCAGAACTAACCTAGCTCTTTCTGGTTTAGAAAATGTCATAGTATTTAATACTTGTGCTGTTACTAAGGAAGCTGAAAAACAATCACGTCAAGCAATTCGTAAGGCCAAAAGAAATAATCCTGATGTAAAAATTATTGTTACTGGTTGTGCTGCTCAGAATAACCCAGCTATTTTTGCTAATATGGTTGAGGTTGATAAAGTACTTGGTAATGAAGAAAAATTGATAGCTGCCCATTATCAATTTACCGAAGAAAAAGTGGTAGTAAATGATATAATGTCGGTTACTGAAACTGCTAATCATATGGTGAGTAGTTTTGATGGTAGATCTCGTGCCTTCATTCAGGTGCAAAATGGTTGTAATCATCGTTGTACGTTCTGTATGATACCTTATGGTAGAGGTAATAGTAGGTCAGTACCGATGGGTGCTATAGTACGACAGTTAAGGGCATTAGTAGAAAATGGTTACAATGAAGTAGTATTTACAGGTGTTGATGTGACTGCTTATGGACCAGATTTGCCAGGAACTCCAACTTTTGCTCAGATGATTAGACGAATTATTGGCTTGGTTCCAGAACTAAAGAGGCTTAGATTATCTTCAATTGATGTAGCTGAGATCGATGATGATTTGTTCGATCTTATGGCCTATATACCAAAGATTATGCCGCATTTTCATATTAGTTTACAAGCTGGTGATGATATGATACTTAAGCGTATGAAACGTCGCCATAATCGTCAAAATATTATTGATTTTTGTCATAAATTGCGTAATTTAAGACCAAATGTATCATTCGGTGCAGACATTATAGCTGGTTTTCCGACGGAAACTGATGTAATGTTTGACAATACCAAAAGACTTATCTCTGAGGCGGATTTACAGTATTTACACGTTTTCCCATATTCTGAACGCGATGAAACTCCGGCTGCAAGAATGCCGCAAATAGCAAAATCGATTAGAAAAGCAAGAGCAGAAATTTTAAGAACTGCCGGAGAACAACAATTACAAAAATTTTTCCAAAGGAATATAGGGCAGGAAGTAGAGCTACTTGTAGAACAAAATAACATGGCTCATACAGAAAATTTTATTCCGGTAAAATTGCAAGATAATTTTGACGTTGGGCAAATTATTAAAGCTCGGTTAGTTGCTATAGAGGGTAATCACATGATTTCAGAAATATTATGAAAAAATTTAAAAATATTGCTGTCTATGGTGGTGGTAGTTGGGGAACTGCACTAGCTTGCCAGGTGGCAAGATGTTATGAGGATGTCTCGATATTGGTGCGTGAGAATAATATTATTGAGGAAATATTAAATAATCGAACTAATAGCAAATATCTTGGTTCTGATATTATCCTTCCTAGTAATATAACTCCTTGTAGTAATTTATCAGACATCTTAGATAAAGAAGTAATAATTATTGCAGTACCATCTTTTGTTTTCCAGGAAACTTTGAAGATATTAAAAGATGCTGGGATATCTGACAACGTGGTGTTATTAGTTGCAACTAAGGGATTTGGTAGAGACCCTACGGAGTTATTATCTGATAAAGTAAAAGCCATATTGCCAGCTAATCCTTTAGCCTTTATAGCTGGACCTAACCTAGCTAAAGAAGTTGCTCAAGATTTATTAACTTCAGTTACCATTGCCTCTTTAGATGTTGATCTTGCCAAACGACTAGCAATTAGTTTAGCATCGCAACAATTTAAGGTTACCATAACTGACTATGTGGTAGTAATGCAAGTGGCATCGGCTGTTAAGAATATTATAGCGATAAAGAGTGGTTGGTATGATGCAAAAGGTTATGGACAGAATGCTAAAGCAGGTCTGATAACGGGGGGGCTTCAAGAAATAAAAATTTTATCTGAGGCAATTGATGGAGAATTAGGGGATAACTCTATTTTATATGCTCCAGGTGTATTAGGGGATTTGGTGCTAACTTGTTACTCTAAAGAATCACGAAATAGTAGATTTGGTTATGAATTAGGGAAGCACTTAGATGTTAATAAATTTTTAAATGAAAATTTATACTTAGTGGAGGGTCGAGAATCTGCTAAACTGGTATTGGATCTCATAAGAAAATATGATCTAACATTACCGATTATTTCATCAGTAATTAAAGAACTGAAATTAGTATGAAGTTTTTTGGCAATTTATCACAAATGTTATCACCAATATTTGGTAAAATAATATTATTAGAATTCTGTTTGTTATTATTAATTTTTCCGTTAGAAAATTTTAGAATTAATGGAGAATCTATTATTTTCCCAGCTTTTGAAGTTAGTTTACTCTACTATTTTTCCACATTTTATCATATTGGTTTTTGGCTAATATTTTTAGCAGGAATAATTTTTGACCAGTTATATTCCATGCCAATTGGTACAAATTCTTTGGTTCTGATAATTGCTCACATAATTTTAGAATTCACAGGAAGATTTTTTGTACTTAGAAGTTATTTAACAAATTTTATCGTCTTTTGTTTCTATTATTTCTTTATATTACATTTTAGATATTTGCTGATTTTAAGCAAAGGCTTATCTTCGGAGGGGTATTTTATGATATTAATGCAGTATCTAACTACTATATTCTCATATAATTTGCTACGAATTCCACTTGATAAAGCATTAGAATATTTTAGAAAACATGCTAAATAGTAAAATATTATATAGCCAGTTAATATCAAGAAGGGCTTTTCTCATAGGTTCAGGAAAACTGACATTGCTTTCGTTATTGGCTGGAAGAATGTTTTTTATGGAGTTGCTTGAAAATGATAAATATCGTACTTTATCTGATAAAAATCGTATAAGTTTTATTCTAATTCCACCTTTTAGAGGGCAAATTTATGATATCAACGGTAACATTATGGCTACAAACCAAACTTGTTTTAGGTTGTTACTTGACATACATAATGGCAATGATTACAAAAACGAATTAGCTCTAGTTGCCAATATCCTAGAATTATCTGAAGAAGAACAAAATTACATTAAGCAAAAAATAAAAAAAGCCAATAAACATATTCCTTTGGTTATACTAGATAATCTTAGCTGGCAACAAATGTCACTTATTGAAGAACAAAAGTTAAATTTAAGTTCTATTTTTGTAGATGCTAGTTATTCAAGATTTTACCATTTTTCAGAAGCGACTTGTCATGTGATAGGGTACACTGGACAGATTAATGAGCAAGAAAAACAAGATTTACAAATTAACAATTTAGGGGATTTTAATATTGGAAAATTTGGTGTAGAAAAATATTATGAAGACAAGTTACGTGGAAAATTTGGTTATAAGCAGATAGAAGTAAATGCCTTGGGTAAACAAGTAAGAGAAATCACCAATATTCAAAGCCAGCAAGGTGAGGACTTACATCTAAATATTGACGTGGAACTACAACAAAGAGTGCAGCCATACTTAAATAAACAAGGTTGCTCTGCAATAGTTATCGATACCAATAATGGTAATGTGCTAGTGCTGGCTATGTCACCAGTATTTGAGGCTAATAATTTTATAAAATTATCCCAAGATTACTGGCAAAGTTTAATCAATGATCCCTATAAGCCGTTGATTAATAAGACCATACAAAGTACTTACCCACCTGGATCTATTTTTAAAATTATTACAATTTTAGCTGGATTAGAAAATGGCATTAAACCGACTAAAACTATTAATTGTACTGGTGCTTCAGTATTAGGTAATAATAGTGCTAGATGTTGGAATCGTCATGGTCATGGCATCGTTGATATGTATAATGCTATCAAATATTCTTGTAATTCTTATATGTATGAAATAGCTAGCTTGATAGGTCATAAAAGAATATTAGATATGGCAAGAAATTTTGGTTTTGGTACAAAAACTGGCATTGATTTAACCGGAGAAGCATCAGGTTTTGTTCCTTCAGAAGAGTGGAAAATGAAAAAATTTAACTCTAAATGGACGATTGGTGATACTCTTAATTTATCGATAGGGCAGGGGTTCTTATCAGCTACTCCAATTCAGCTAGCTAGATTTGTAACAGCAATTGCCAGTAATGGGAAATTGTATAATCCTAAAATTGCTAAAGATATATCAGTAAAAGATGGGTCAGTATTCGATCAGATTAATATAAATCAACAATATCTAGATATTTTAAAAGAAGGCATGTATAGAGCAGTTAATACGCAAGGTGGGACTGCCTATTATAGTAGAATTTTGACAGAAGGGCATCAATTAGCTGGTAAAACAGGTACGGCACAAGTGCAATCAAAGGCTAATATCAATGATGATTTAAATAGAGAGTCAATTGCTTGGGAAAGGCGTAACCACGCTATATTCGCTGGGTTTGCTCCTTACCTACAACCTCGTTACTCTGTTTTAGTGTTTGTAGATCATGGTGGAGGTGGAGGCAGGGCAGCAGCCCCTATAGCTAGTAAGATTATGGCTATGGTACTTGATAAATATAATTGAATATTTTTTACTATTCGTACTTAGTGCTAGCGATTTTATAGTATATATTAGCATTTATATAAAAACTTAGAAACTTGCAATATGACAGACCCAATTTTTAAACAATTTATAATTATTCTACCTGAGTTGTATTTTACTTTGTTTGCTCTGCTATATCAGCTATTTATGGTATTATCTAGTAGGAAAACACGAAGCATTCTTAATATTATTATATGGTTGATGAGCATCTTCTTTATGTTATTTATGTATATTGCACCGCGGCATTTAATAGGTACAGCTTTTCATCATTCAATTGAAAATAATAGCTTTACTAGTGGTGGTAGATTTTTGGTGATAATATTTGCATGGATAACGATGATAATTTATCATGCTTATTGTAAAATTACTGGGGAAGAATTTAAAAGTGAATTTAATACTTTAGTAATATTATCAACTGTTGGTATTTGTATTACTATATCAGCCCGTAATTTTTTACTTTTATTTGTTGCTATGGAGTTACAGGCACTGGTAGCCTATGTATTAGCTGGCTTTAATCTGAATAATATTAAAGCATCAGAAGGAGCGTTAAAATATTTTATCCTTGGGTCTTTGATTAGCTGCCTAACGTTATTTGGCATTTCCTTTATTTATGGATTTGGCGGTAGTTTAGATTATAGTAATATTTTTCAGAAATTAAATCATTCACCGCAGCCAAATATTGGTTTAATAGTGGGCTTAGTGCTTTTTTTAAGTGGTATCTTATTTAAATTATCAGCTGCTCCTTTGCATAGTTGGACGTTAGATGTATATGAAGGGTCTCCCGTTCCTTCAATTACCTATTTCTCTGCTGCCACAAAAATTGGTAATGTGGTGGTATTATTAAATATAATGACTATGGTAATTGGAGATTATAAGCAAATTTCAGTTGATCTAATAAAAATCACTGCGATTTTGTCCATGCTTATTGGGGCAGCTGGTGCTATTAGACAAACCTCCCTCAAAAGGCTAATGGGTTACAGCACTATTCTAAATATAGGCTATGTTTTAATGGCTATTTCTTTTCATACTCCTTACGGTGATAGAGTAGCATTACTATATATGGTTATTTATGCTGCTTCTGTCATTGGCTTTTTTGCTTGCCTAATTACTCTGCTAGGTAAAAAATCAGATTCAGCAACTTTTGATGATATTAAAGGTCTTGCTTCTACCCGTAAGGCGTTAGCTGCTGGGATTGCGATTATCATGTTCTCTATGATAGGCATTCCACCACTGGCAGGATTTCTTGCGAAATACAGCGTTTTCTATCAGGCTATTATAGAGAAACAATTTACTCTAGCATTTATAGCTATTGGCACAAGTGTTGTAGCGGCTTATTATTACCTAAAAATAGTTAGGTCTATGTATTTTTTTGAGGCAAGTAAAAGTTTGAAACTAGTTTTAGTACCAACACCTAAGAGCTTAAAATTTATATGCTATTTGATTATTGGAGTTTTATTGCTTCTGTGTGTTTTTATCCAACCACTTGCTGATACTATGGATGGTTTATAGCTATGTCATGGCAGGAAAAATATAATCTACTAATTTTTGATGAGATAGATAGTACCAGTTCTGAAGCTATTAGGATGGCTAAGGATTGTCCTGATAAAAATTATGTAATATTGGCAAAAAATCAGACAAAATCGCGTGGAAGAAATAGTAGAATTTGGCATTCTAGTCTAGGGAATTTGCATGTTAGTATATTATTAAATCATAAGATTAATCTTAGCTATATTCCACAATTATCTTTTGTTATGGCTATTGTTGTTTATAAAACTATCAATTCTTTGTCCGCTAGATCAGAAAATTCTATTAAATTAAAATGGCCTAATGATATTTTGATAAATGACAAGAAAGTATCTGGTATATTGCTTGAATCTATTAGTATCAATAACAATAATTATCTTATTATAGGTATTGGTATTAATATCAAGAAAAGTCCTGTAAATATTGAACAATTTGCAACTAATCTATTCGATGAGGGGATAGAAATAAAAGATATAGAATATTTATTAGATATATTGATGATTAATTTTGAAAAATGTTTCAGTAGATGGAAGGAACAAGGGTTTAGCAAAATAAGACAATATTGGCTTAAACATGCTTATAAATTAGGTGAGATGGTTAGCGTAAATGATGGAAACACAAAAATCTCAGGAATTTTTAAAGATATAGATGAATATGGTGGTATAAGAATTCAACTTGATGATGGAAAGGTAGTTACCTTACTTAGCCCTGAGATATCGTAGATTCTTACTTACACAGTAACATTAAGTTGTTGATAAAATTTGATAGCTTTGTTTAAATCTTCTACTGTATCAACAGAGATAGGAATATTGTTAACATAACATACCCCTATGGACATGTTATTTTGTAATGCTCTTAGTTGTTCAAGTTTTTCGCTTAATTCTAAAGTTGAAACAGGTAAGTTTATGAATTTAGTTAATGCTTCTTTGCTAAACCCATACATTCCTACATGATATAGAAATTCTTCTGCACCGTGTGGAATGAGATTACGAGAGAAATACAAAGCCTTATCATTATGGTCAGTAATAACTTTGACATTACTATGACCATTTACGGCGTCTATACCGACTTTTACTACTGGGGTCATAATATCATGGCTACTAGATTTTAGGTTTTCAATAACTTTAATAATTGATTCCGGTTCAACAAAAGGCATATCACCCTGTACATTCAAGATATAGTTAATATGGTGATTATTAGGGATTAGCTGAAACGCTTCGTATACACGTTCGGTACCAGTTTGACATTCTTGGCTTGTCATAATGAATTGTCCACCGCAATCAGTAACTTTTTTAGCTATAGTTTCTGAATCAGTTGCCACATAAATATTTTTTAGTTTGGTTAAATATACTTGCCTAAGAACACGCTCAATTATTGAGATTCCCCCTACAAGTTGTAGAGGTTTTTTGGGAAGTCTTACTGAATCAAGTCTTGAAGGAATAATAATTGCAACATCAGAGTGCATAAACTACCATATTAAAGATATTTATCAAAATAATTGTTGACATGATACGCTTTTTAAACGATAAAGTAAAGCTTATTAGACAGGTTCTTGAGAGACAATTTGTCTTTAAGTAGTATTGTTTAGGGCTCGTAGCTCAGCAGGTAGAGCACTTGACTTTTAATCAGGTTGTCCCGGGTTCGAATCCCGGCGAGCCCACCACTTTAGGGTACTTAAAACCATAAACATATCTGCGTATGTTGGGTTTATAATCCTAAGTGAAGCCAGCTAAAAAAGTATATCTGATGCAGACACTGCTAACACTTGAAATGCTAAGGGTATTAAGGGTTTGTAGCTCAGCTGGTTAGAGCACACGCCTGATAAGCGTGAGGTCGGAAGTTCAAGTCTTCTCAAACCCACCATTCGTAAGTATTCTTTATGAATCTTGAGAATATAATTCCACAATTAAGCCGTAATAAGTTAGCTATTTACTGGCTTAGGAATGGTGTATTTTCGCTTGCTCTTGCTGGGGTGTATTCAATAATATTGGTAATGCTTCGCACTCCAATGTTAGTTAACCTATTCCCCAATACAGAAATCTTTAAATCAGCTTTGGTTATTCATGTTAATTTATCAATCTTAGTTTGGTTGATGTCAGTTACAGCATGTGTTTGGAGCTATAATCTAGAGGCAACGACTCCCAGCATAACATGTGTAATAATAGCATTTATTTCTACTGCACTAATAGCTTTATCACCATTCTGTGGTCAAAATTTTCCTGTAATGAATAATTACATACCAATGCTGGAGAATATAATGTTTATTCTCGGAATTAGTTTATTTGGTGTATCTGTATTGTTATTTGCCTTATATACATTATGGAACTGTTGCAAAATATCTTGCTTTAACTCCCTCATTAATTTTACTATCCTTTCTACCGTAATAATGTGGGTGTTAGTATGGGTATGTTTTATTTGGTCTTATTACCAATTACAAGAAATTATTAAACTTGTACCAGTCGATATAGAATTTTACTATGAATTGCTTTTTTGGAGTGGTGGGCATTTATTACAGTTTATTTACACGCAAATTTTGATATTAGTAATGATAGTATTATTCCATGTTTGGATAGGTAAGGAATTAAGATTAAAAAAGCTGTACCTTGCACTATTATATTTAAATTTTGTTATAAGTGTTGCAGCTATTAGTGGACATTTATTATATGATATTATAGATGCTGAATTCAAAGAATACTACACTAAACAAATGAAATATGGTGGTGGGATAGCAGCAACTTTGTCTTTGATAATAATGTTTTATGAGGTGAAGTGGTATCATTCCCGCATAGGAGGGAATGACATTAACCCTAGTAAGGACATCAGGGAGGTTCAAATGCGTTTGGTGAAGACAACCATAATTTGTTCCAATATATTATTTCTGTTTGGAGGATTTATTGGTATATTAATTACAGGTATGA
Source organism: Candidatus Tisiphia endosymbiont of Temnostethus pusillus (assembly GCF_964264675.1). NCBI lineage: Bacteria > Pseudomonadati > Pseudomonadota > Alphaproteobacteria > Rickettsiales > Rickettsiaceae > Candidatus Tisiphia > Candidatus Tisiphia endosymbiont of Temnostethus pusillus. The sequence goes on from NZ_OZ183472.1 coordinate 628,601, forward strand.
ATGTTACTATTCCTGCACACTATCATGGTTCAATTGTTGGGATTAGTGTAGCTTGTATGGGTTTCTGCTTTCTTCTATGTGACGATAAACAGCAGAAGAACTCATATTTTACAACAGCAATTATAACGATAACTATAGGGCAAATGTTACATATTATAGCTCTTCTTTTTGCTGGTGGGTATGGGGTGATGCGAAAAACACCAGGGGTAGAAATGACTATTGGCAGTAAATTATTAATGGGTATAATGGGTGGTGGTGGGCTGATTGCTATTGTTGGTGGCTTGATGTTTGTTATTATTTGTGGTAGAAGAATCTTGTTTAAGTAATTGGAATAAAAATAATGGACTTGAAAAAACCTACTACAGAAGAAGCCAAAGAGGCAGTTAAAACTTTATTACGATTTATTGGTGAAGATCCAAATAGGGAAGGGCTACTAAAAACTCCTGATAGAGTAATAAAAACTTACCAAGAAGTGTTTTCTGGGTATGATAGAGATGTGGAAGAAATATTAACGACTAAATTTTACGATACTTGTAATTTTCAGGATTTCATAGTGTTAAAAGACATACATTTTAATTCATTTTGTGAACATCATATGTTACCGATAACTGGTACGGTAAATATAGCTTATATACCTGATAATTGTATAATAGGTATCAGCAAGCTCGCTAGGATAGTTGATGTTTTTGCTAGGAGACTACAGATTCAAGAAAAGATGACTGTACAAATTGCTGAAACATTACAGAAATATATTAAGCCCCTAGGTGTTGCGGTTAAGATTTCTGCATTACATAGCTGTATGACTCTTAGAGGAGTTATGCAAAATGATAGTATTATGAATACTATGCATTATACAGGCATATATGTAGAGCAGCAGAAATATCGCCACGAATTCCTAAATATTATTTCTAAAAAATAACCCAAGGTAAACTCATGTTACTATCAAAATATTTTTTACCTGTGCTGAAGGAAGAACCAGTGGAGGCGCAAGTAATTTCTCATAAGTTGATGCTTAGGAGCGGCATGATAAGACAACAATCTGCTGGGATTTATAGCTGGTTGCCGATAGGCTTAAAAGCCCTTAAAAATGTTGAAAATATCGTTCGACTTAATATGAACAAGGTAGGGGCTATTGAAATATTAATGCCTTGTATTCAACCAGCATCTTTATGGGTGGAATCTGGAAGATTTGAGAATTATGGCAAAGAAATGCTAAAATTCCAAGATCGCCATGATAATACGTTATTGTTTGGACCTACTAATGAAGACATGGTGACTGATATTTTTAGGAATAATATTCAGTCCTATAAGGATTTGCCCAAAAACTTATATCATATTCAATGGAAATTTAGGGATGAAATTAGACCTCGCTTTGGGGTTATGCGTGGTAGAGAATTCTTAATGAAAGATGCATATACTTTTGATATAGATCAAATAAGTGCTGTAAAAACCTATAAGCAGATGTATCTAGCCTATATGCAAACATTTTGTGACATGGGACTTCGTGTAATTCCAGTACTTGCTGATAATGGTCCAATTGGTGGCAATTTAAGCCACGAGTTCCATATTCTTGCTGATAATGGTGAGAGTACAATTTTTTATGATAAAAAATTCCTATCTTTAACAGATCAGGAAAGTTTAGATATTGAAAAATTACAAACCTTATATGCGGCAGCAGAAGAAAAACATGATCCTGATAAATGCCTGTTATCAGAACATGACCTTGCCAGTAGTAAGGGTATTGAAGTTGGGCATATTTTTTATATTGGCACAAAATATGCCGAAGCCATGAATGCTTTAGTAAATAGTAATAAGGGTAATCTTGTGCCAGTGGAAATGAGTTCTTACGGTATTGGTATTTCAAGACTTTTAGCTGCCATAATCGAATCAAGTCATGATGATAAAGGGATTATATGGCCTACAAATATTGCTCCTTTTATGGTATCAATATTAAATTTGAACATACTTGATAGCAAATGCAATGAACTATCACAAAATCTATATGATAAACTTGTGGCAAGTAAAATAGAAGTATTATACGATGATACCAATGAAAGAGCCGGTAGCAAATTTGCCACGCATGATCTTATAGGATCACCATACCAAATAATCATTGGTCCTAAAAAAGCTGAAAATAATGTGGTCGAACTAAAAGATCGTAGGACTGGAAAAATGGAAGAATTAGATGTGGGTGCTGTTATTGATAGAATATTTAGGTAAAAATATCATATACTGCTCGTAAATGAAGAGTTGGTAGACGATAGTATAACTTCAAGAAGAGCTAGGCAGTAGCAAAGTCGAGCTGCTAGGCGTACATGAGTAACTAGGCAGCTTCGATCTTTGGTCGCGACAACGCCAATTCTTGAAGTTCTACCTTAGTATACATGAGGTTCATAATGAAAAAGAGTATTAGTGGACGATAAAAATTTGTTATATTTTATATTATAGATATTAAAGGTAGCGGGTCTAATGTCACACATATTAGTAAAGCGTTGGTTGGCGGTATGCTGCTGCATGGTAATATTTATGATTTTTTTAGGAGGTCTCACTAGGCTTACTGATGCTGGTTTATCAATTGTTGAATGGAAACCGGTTTCAGGTGTCGTTCCCCCGCTGGGTAATGCTGACTGGCAGGATGAATTTGCTAAATATCAACAATCTGTCGAATATAAGCAAAAAAATACTAATATGACTCTTTCAGAGTTTAAATTTATTTTTTGGCTTGAATTTATTCACCGTTTTGCTGGCAGAGTAATAGGTTTGTTGTATCTAGTACCATTACTATATTTTTTTGTACGTGGACGGATTGATACAAGGTTACTGCCTGTATATTTGGCGATATCGTTATTATTTGCAGTCCAAGGATTTATGGGATGGTATATGGTGAAAAGTGGTCTAATTTTGCAGCCATATGTCAGTCATTTCCGTTTAGCTTGTCATTTGGTTATTGCAGTTATTATCTATAATTTACTGTTCTATCAGCTGATGAAAAATAGTTTTGATATTTTACTAGTTGAACGGTCAATAAGTTTAAATTTAGCAAAATTCTTTTGTATATTCACTATTATTATAGTTTATATACAGATTTTTTTAGGTGGTCTAGTTGCAGGTCTTGATGCAGGGCTTGTATATAATAGCTTTCCGTTAATGGGGAATAGTTTTATACCTCAAGAAATAGCTTTTAAACTATTGAGTAGAGATAGTTTAAGTGATGCTGTTTTTGTTCAGTTTATCCATAGAATTGGAGCGTATATTGTTTGTACTAGTGTTGGTTTATTAGTGTTGAGTCTAATAAAAACCAAGCATCCTAAATTAAACAAAGTTGCTTATTATATTGTTGGTGTGCTGATATTACAAATGTTAGCTGGCATAATTACTATTTTATATTCAGTACCTATATTAATGGCCTTAGTGCATCAGATTTTTGCTATTATACTATTATCATGTATATTATGGGGGTATTTTTTGTTAAAGAGTAGCTAGTGGCAATATTAAATGTAGATATAGAACTACCTTGTAGGTTGGATCGTTACTTGAAGAAATTATATCCTAGCTTTACCCAAGGGATGGTTGAGCGTGCCTTAAGGTTTAAACAGATAATGGTTAATTCTTGTAAGGTAGCGGCAAATTTGCGAATAAAGGCTGGGGATCAAATTTTTATAGAGGATAGTTTAAATTTAGAACCTAAAAAAGCTTCTGATAAGATTTTTTCTAGTTCTGCAGTTATACTAGCCGGTAAGTTAATGAAGGATTACCTAGTTTATCAGGATGAGTGGCTTATAGCAATTAATAAGCCAGTAGGTCTTGCAACCCAAGGCGGTAGTAAAATAAGCCTATCTATAGATGATGCACTACAATATTTAAATAGCCAAGGGGCAGATTTAAAACTAGTACATAGGTTAGATAAAGATACTTCAGGTATATTACTAATCGCTAAAAATTATGCGAGTAGTATAAAATTAGTGGAAGCCTTTAAGGAAAAGAATATTCAGAAAACCTATATTGCTATAGTTTTAGGTAACCTTCCGCAACATGAAGGAGAAATTAGTGGTATGATAGGGAAGAATAGGGGAGGGGCGTATGAGACTGTACAAAATGATGAAGAACATGGCAAATTAGCCATAACTTGCTATAAATTGCTGAAAAACTTAAATAATGGTTTGACTCTAGTTGAGTTCACTCCTCTTACTGGCAGAATGCATCAACTTCGATTTCATGCGAAAATGTTGGGTTGTCCCATAATAGGTGACACAAAATATGGTACTCAAGAAGCCATGGCTTTATCCAAGGAAATGTTATTACATGCCAAAAGAATAATCTTACCGGAGAAAATATTTGGTAAAGAAATAATAATTAATATAGATTTACCGGGATATTTTTACCCACATTTCTTTATTTCCGCTTGAGCTGCGGCAATCCTAGCTATAGGAATGCGGTATGGTGAACAGGATACATAATGCAAACCAACTTTATGAAAAAACTCTATAGAGTGGGGATTACCAGCATGCTCTCCACATACACCAAGTTTTAATGTAGGATTGTTTTTTAACCCACGCTTTATAGCAATTTCTATTAACTCCCCTACCCCTTCCTCATCTAATTTACTAAAAGGATCAAATGCAAAGATTTTTTTCTCCAAATAATCTGGGAAAAATGATGCCACATCATCTCGAGAAATGCCGTAAGTTGTTTGTGTTAAATCATTGGTACCAAAGCTAAAATAATCTACTTCTTCGGCAATTTCGCCAGCTTTTAAAGCAGCTCTTGGTAGTTCGATCATAGTACCAAGAGTGAAATAAAACTTGCATTTGTTAGTATCTTCCATGTTAGTAATAACATCTTGTATATGGGTCTTCAATATTTTTAGTTCGTTAACATCACTAATTAAAGGAATCATTAATTCTAAAATAGTATTTATATTCTCTTCAATTTGCAATTCTCTGATAGCAGTAAGAATTGCCATTATTTGCATTTGATAAATTTCAGGATAAGAAATACCAAGGCGACATCCTCTATGTCCAAGCATAGGATTCACTTCATATAGTGCGTGCAAACGTTGTTCAACAACAGCTAACGGTAGATTCATCACATTTGCTAAGTTTCTTTTATCATCCTCTGTTGTTGGTAGAAATTCATGTAAAGGCGGGTCAAGCAATCTGATATTTATAGCTTTACCCTGTATAATTTTAAATAATGCCTTAAAATCTCGAATTTGCAAGGGCAATAATTTATTTATCGCATGTTTTCTCCGTTCTATATCAGGAGCAATTATCATTTCTCGTACTAATGGAATTTTATCAGGGTCAAAAAACATATGTTCTGTTCTACATAGTCCAATTCCACACGCCCCAAATTTCATGGAAACACCAGCGTCTAAAATAGTTTCAGCATTGGCTCTAACTTTTAAAGTAGCAAATTCATCTGCCCAATCTAAAATTGTTTGAAATTCCTTAGTAAAACTAGGCTGAATAAGTGGTACTTCCCCTAAAAAAATTTTTCCTGTTCCACCATCTATAGTTATTAAGTCACCATAATTAATGATAGTTTCCCCTATTTTAAAGAGCTGTTTTTTTTCATCTATTACCACATCACTTGCCCCGCAAACACATGGTTTTCCTAATCCTCTAGCGACTACAGCCGCATGTGACGTCATTCCGCCTCTAGCTGTAAGAATACCGGCTGAAACATACATACCATTTATATCTTCAGGGCTAGTATCATGGCGTACCAAAATTACTTTATGGTGATGCGACATTTTCTCGGCATCATATGGAGAAAAAACTACTATACCAGTGGCAGCCCCAGGAGATGCTGGCAACCCTTTAGAGATATGGTTTAAACTATTACTATAATCAATAGCCGTATGCAAAAGCTGAGTTAGCGATTCTGGATCTATACGCATTATTGCTTGTTGTTTAGAAATCAGCCCTTCTTGTACCATATCAGTGGCAATTTTAATACTAGCTAAAGCTGTTCTTTTAGCAGTACGTGTTTGCAAAATATACAAAACACCGTTCTGCACGGTGAACTCAATATCTTGTACATCCAAATAATGTAGCTCTAACTTCTTACAAATACCTTGTAATTGTTCAAATATTTGTGGCATAACTACTTGCATTGAGTAGTCTATATCAGGCTTATCTGACATAATAGGGCTTGGGGTTCTTGTCCCTGATACAACATCCTCACCTTGAGCATTTACTAAATATTCGCCAAAAAGCTTGTTTTCACCGGTTGCAGGACAACGTGAGAATACTACACCTGTAGCAGAATTACTCCCTTGATTACCAAAAACCATTGACTGTATATTAATCGCTGTACCCCAATCATCAGGTATATTATGTAGCTTTCTATAAGTTACCGCTCTGTCACCTACCCAAGATTTCAATACGGCTTTTATTGATTGCTCTAATTGTTTATATGGGTTACAAAATGATTCGTCGTAATGATTAGAAATTATCTTTTTAAACTCTTCAACTATGATTCTTAAGAAATCTCCTGTAATTTCTTTCTCTTGATAAATATTACATTTGACCTTATGCATCTCAAATGCATTTTTAAATAAACCATTTGAAATTGATAATACCATTGATCCGTACATTTCTAGGAATCGTCGATAGCTGTCAAGAGCAAAAATTTCATTTCCAGTAATATTTGATAGTGCATCGCAAACTTGATCATTATACCCAAGATTAAGTATAGTATCCATCATACCAGGCATGGAAGCTCTTGAACCTGAACGGACTGATAATAATAGTGGATTCTTATGATCCCCAAAAATCTTACCAGTAGTATTTTCTAAATTTTTAACAGCTACCGCTAAGTCCTTATTAAAATTTTCAGGCAAATTGTAATTATTTTTATAAAAATAATTACAAAGTTCTGTAGTAATAGTAAAACCATCGGGAATAGGTAAATTTAAGTTAGACATCTCAGCAAGACCAGCCCCTTTACTGCCAAGTACGTCTTTCATTTGGGCATTACCATCCCCACCTTTAGTACCAAAATAATAGATCCATTTGTTCATAAATACCGAAACAATTTTTAAGATAATTATTATATAATATGGCTAGATAAGCTGCAATGTTTAAATGCCCTGTACTAGAAGATATCTCATAACTCAAGTCTCCCAAGTTTCTTCCCTCACTCTCTTGATTTCTAGTTGATCAAATTTTGTACCGCTCAATAAGAATTCATTAAAATCAAGTTTCTGTTTTTTAGCTTTTGATAATCCTGCCTACTTATAAATACTGGTATATTCAGGAATTTTTATTAATTTCTTTTTAGCATAATATTTTATTAATCTTCCATTAATTAGTTCAATGGTTATTTTCGCTATAGCTTCTTGATTTTCTTGTGAAATATGAATTTTCTTGAATTTATCATTATTACGTAGCCCAGCTTTATATGCTGTACTATCCTTTTTTAAGTTGCTAACTATCTTCTGAAAATTTGTAATATCAAACCCATAATCATTTATGGCAATTTTTTTATAATGTAATTTTGAGTTATTTAAGAAATTACTTAAATCAAAATTACCATATTTTACAAATTTATTAACTGTACGTTTCAAGTTATTTTTGGTAATATTGTTAATATATTGCCACATAATTGTGGTAGTGAATTTCTCTTTTTTACTATGAGTATGATTTGCCACTATTGTTTTTATAAGATTATCCAAACTAAACTGAGTATTAGTTAGATTTTGTATTTTTAGATCTAGTACAGATGCTATTATATAGCCTCTGTCATATGGTAACTCGCTAGCTAGAGCATTATCCCAATATAATTTTGATATAGTTTCATTATCAAATAATAAGTAAGGAGAGGTATAATATTTTTGTAAAATCTTGTTATAGTTCCCTAAATATTCTTCAAATGTTACAATTCCATTAGTTAAATTAATCTTGTCAGTAAAATACTGTGTAAATCCTTCTGTAAACCACTTATATAGTGTTTCCTCTTTTTCCTTTATCAGAGTATTGCCTATCCACTTATGCAAATTTTCATGTGCCAGTAGGTGCTTAATATTAAAATCATTTACATTAAACTTCTCAGGTAATAGATACAGAACAGTATTACCGCCAATTAAAGTACCATAGAAACTATTATGTTTTCTATGGTTATTTATGAATACAAACAAATTATCATTATTCTTTGTTTCAAAGAATCTCTCTTGAGCATTTATTATTTCATACAAAAGTTTTGTTAAGCTTTCTTGTGATTTGGTATCTATACTAAAAAATATTATGTTGTTACCCTTATAATTTACATTTTGTAAGATACTATGGTTTCCAGATATAGCAAATCCCTTTGAAATTAAGTTATCTGCAGTAAGATTAAGCTTTTGTATTTTATTAGCAGCAATATTGCCAAAATTAGTAAATACATCATTATGACTAGCAAATTTAATATCTACATCTATACTTTCGTCGTTTGTATATAATTTGGGGCATATTAAGGCAAACTTATATAAAAAATAAAATCCCTGGTCGATTATGTAAGTATAATAGCTTGATCCAAGTTTTTCTTGAGTATTCAATATATCATACCATACAATAATCTTTTGATTGGGTTTATGCGTTATTTTATTAGCATTTTTTATAAAAACACCATTTTCTACATGAATATTTTTTATTTGATTAGACAAATCATGTCCCCAAACTTGATGAGGAATATATAATTCTGTTTGATTTGAATTAGGAGAAGTAAATTCCAACTTAATTCTAAGCTTCTTATCCTTAGGAAAATGATAAACCTCATATGATAAGCTACCAAAAGCTTTGCTAATAAAAAAAACAAAGATACATACTGCAAATATCTTTAAGTTTACGTTTAATATATAGTTAGCCTATCATTAAGTTTGTCTATAGATATACCGGAGACTAATAAATATTTGGTAATGTGTGCATATAATGTTTGTAATGCATCACAATATGTCGAAGGGTTGTTAAATCTATTTTCTTTACTAAATCTGTCAATTATATTACCTCCACCGCAAACTTTTTCCCAACAACAAGAGCTACATTTTGGGGGCATCTCAGTTTGTGCTTTAGCTAATTCTAAAAAGATAGGATAGTTTAAAAAATCTTTCAAACTAATGTCAGTAATATTAGCCCCCGTATTTGTTACAGTATTTGGATCAGTATACATTAAACCCGTAGCAGGACCTAGTTCACCATCACCACGAATAGTTATCAATGGCAAAGATAATTTATTAGGTGCTCCAATCCCGTATATTAATCGCTCTCCTCCTAAAAAGATTCTTAAAAATGAATTAAAAAATCTAATTTTAATCGTAGGGTCATCTGCCTTAGTCCAAATTTCAAATAAGTCTGTAAGACATTTCGCATATTGATCCATACTATGAGTTGAAACTTCATTGTGAGTGAGATGAGGAAGCAGTAAGTCAAAACTCTTAACTTTTAACTCATTTGTAATAAAACTATAAATCTTTTCCCCCCCTATATCTGGATTGACAACAGTTAATACACCAAATCTCATAGAAGATTTATGTAACAATTCGATCTTTTTTAAAAGTCTATCGTATGAACCGCGACCAAAAAAATCTACCCTGTGTTTATCGTTATATTCTTTTGGTCCATCAATACTTATTCCCACATCTACAGAATGTTTTTTGAAAAGTGCTATCCATGCTTCATTTATAAGCAAACCATTTGTCTGAATTGTTAACCGCAACTTTATTTTTGAAGATAAATTAGTAATTAGTATATTACATAAAGCGTCAAATTCTTTTATGCCATATAATAAAGGTTCTCCGCCATGAAATGCTATATCCAAAGCATTTAATTCTAATTCTTGAATCCCTTCAAGCAAAAATTCCACTAATCTTTCTATAGTTTCATTCTTAATCCTTGCTGGTCTTTGTTTATATGAATCATCTGGTCCATTAAAAAAATAACAATAAGTGCAATTTAAGTTGCATCTTTCTGCTATTTTTAAAATAATGCCTAGCTTATTCATTATAGAGAACCTTAAATTTATTATGCATATACACTATCTGTATGAGTATTATCATGAGTATTTGTATGAGTATCTTCATTATCAGTGTTCAGAGTATCAAGTCCCATTAAAATTAATGGTAAATTATTAGCGTCAGACGCCTGATTGTATCCAAACGGATATAAGTCTAGTTTTGCTAAAGTGTCTATAAATTGATCTAGTTTTGCTTTCATATTAAACCCCTTTATTAATTTATTGCTTTTAATCTTCATTAGATCCATAATTATCTATTTTATCACAAACATTCTGTATATTACAATATATATTTTAATATGTAAAGTGTCTTTTGTAAAAAAAATAGTAAATATTAAGTTTAGTGACAATTATGCAAAAGAAAAATAGTGTTTTTTTATAGGATAGGGTTATGCTAAGATTTAAATTACTCTTATGCTAACAGTATTCGTAAATAACCAAACAAATGACGTTTTACCTTAATAATTGCTGGCTTAATATCTATAAACCTAAAGGCATCAGTTCAGCAAGGCTTGTTTCTATAGTGAAAAAAAACCTTGCAGGGGCTAAAGTTGGTCATTGTGGAACCTTAGATGTTGAAGCAGAAGGGGTGTTACCTTTAGCAATTGGTGAGGCAACAAAGTTAGTACGAATTTTGGTAGATGCAAAGAAAACTTACATTTTTACCGTACAGTTTGGTAAACAAACTGATACAGCAGATGCCTCGGGTAAAGTAATAGGCGTTACTGATTATATTCCTAATCAAGTTGATTGCCATAATATCTGTAAAAAATTCATAGGTACAATTAAACAACGTCCTCCTGCCTTTTCTGCTATAAAAGTTAACGGTATTAGATCCTATAAATTAGCACGAGAAAATTTGACAGTCGAATTAACCCCTCGGAATATTGAAATATATAATCTAGAATGTGTTAATTTTGACCATCAAAATAATCAAGCTACCTATAGGGTAGAATGCTCTAAAGGAACCTATGTAAGAACCTTAGCAGAAGATATTGCTTTATCCTTGCAAAGTTTAGCATTTGTGTTAGAATTACAGCGTACTAAGGTTGGAATATTTACAGCAATCAATGCTATTAAATTATCAGAACTTGATATACAAAAGCAAGAAATGAAACAGTTCCTTGCAGAAAAAGCTATAAAAATTGAAGCAGTACTGGACGACATCCTGGTGCTTGATGCTACTACTGACCAAGCTAAGAAAATCATTCATGGTCAGAAATGCTATTTTGATTATCCTGAAAATATTGAATTAATTTGGATTCGGTATCATGACTCTCTCTTAGCAATTGGTAGCTTGAGTGAAAATTGCTTTAATTCTTTACGAGTATTTAACCTATAAAATAAACATGGAGATTACTGATGTCGGTTACAGCACAGCGTAAGCAACAATTAATTACAGAATATGCTACTAAAGAAAATGATACTGGTTCTAGTGAAGTGCAATGTGCAATTTTAACTGAAAGAATTAGCAACTTAACAGAGCATTTTAAAACTAATCACAAAGATTTTTCCTCAAGGAGAGGATTATTAATGTTAGTTGGTCGTAGGCGTCGATTGTTGGATTATATCAAGAAGCAAAGTCTAAGCAGATATTTGTCGTTGATTAATAAACTAGGAATAAGAAAATAAAATAAAACCCGGCTAAAAAATCAAAAAACTAGCCGGGTTTTTCGTTAATTAAATAGGAATAAAGAATGTCTGAAGAAATAACTAAAACGATAGAATTAGGTGGGAAACTACTAGAATTAACGACTGGTAAAATTGCTCGTCAAGCTGATGGAGCAGTTATGGTAAAAATGGGGGGAACTGTCCTATTATGTACTGCCGTGAGTGCCAAAGAAGCAAAAGAAGGGATAGGATTCTTTCCTCTTACTGTCCTTTATAAAGAAATGGCATTTGCTGCTGGTAAAATACCTGGCGGTTTTTTTAAAATAGAAGGTAAAGGATCGAGAAAAGAAGTACTTGTCTCACGTTTGATCGATCGACCAATTAGACCATTATTCCATCCGGCTTTTCTTAATGAAACCCAAGTAATTTGTACTGTTCTTTCATACGATCCTGAGTATAACAGTGATATATTAGCAATTATTGGAGCATCGGCTGCATTGGCTTTGTCTAATGCACCCTATCAAGATATAGTAGCAGCTAGCAGAGTTGGTTTGATAAATGATCAATTCATATTAAACCCTTCATTTAGTCAATTAAAGGATAGTAAATTAGACTTAGTAGTGGCAGGCACTAAGACGTCAGTTATGATGGTTGAGTCTGAAGCCGATCTATTGTCCGAAGAAAAAATGTTGGAAGCTATTGAGTTTGGTCACAAGGCATTACAGCCTGTAATTGAGTTGATTAATGACTTAGCAAAAATTGCTGGAAAAGCTAAAATACAGCCTACCGAGTTATTCCCTACTAGCTTAAAAGAACAAATTAGCAGCATAGTGCAAGAAGATATTAAAAATGCTTTTTCTATTAAATTAAAACAAGAAAGACTATTAGCGGTAAAGCAAATTCATGATACAATTAAGCGGCACTTTGAAGAAGATATTGCTAATAATAATCTTACTAATGCTCAGATTGAGTTTGCTCTTAAAGAAGTAGAATCAGAAGTATTACGTCATGACGTATTAAAGAGAAATATTCGTATAGATGGTAGAAAACCAACAGATATAAGAAACATAGCTTGTGAAGTTGCGATACTGCCAAAAACACATGGTTCAAGCTTATTTACTAGAGGAGAAACACAAAGTTTAGTAGTCACTACACTAGGCACTAGTCAAGATGAACAAATTGTTGATAGTTTAGACGGAGAATATAAAGAACGTTTTATGCTTAACTATATTTTCCCCCCTTACTCAGTAGGAGAAGCCACCCCAGTAAGAGCTCCTAGTCGCAGAGAGATAGGTCATGGCAAACTAGCATGGAGAGCCATTAACCGTATGTTGCCAACTAAAGAACAGTTCCCTTATTCCATTCGAGTGGTATCAGAAATTACCTCCTGTAATGGCTCATCATCCATGGCTACTGTTTGTGGTAGCTCCATGGCTCTTATGGATGCTGGAGTACCGATCAAAACTCCTATAGCAGGTATTGCTATGGGTTTGATAAAAGAAGGCGATAAGTTTGTAGTATTATCCGATATTATGGGGGATGAAGATAATCTTGGAGATATGGACTTTAAAGTAGCTGGTGGTACGGAAGGCATAACCGCCCTACAAATGGATATTAAAATATCCGGCGTAACCTTTGAAATAATGAAACATGCTTTAGTCCAAGCAAAGCTTGGTCGTGTTCATATTTTACAAGAAATGGATAAGGCTATTAATAAAACCAATAACAATATCAGCCAACACGCCCCTTGTATTCATAGCTTTAAAATTGATAAAGACAAAATTAGAGATGTTATAGGACCTGGCGGTAAAGTAATACGTGAAATTTGTGATACAACATCAGCTAAAATTGACATAAGTGATGATGGTAATGTAACTGTTTCGGCGGTAGGCAAAGAGAAGCTAGATATGGCTGTCGAAAAAATTAAGTCAATTGCTTTTGATCCTGAAATAGGTGGCATATTCAATGGAACTGTTGTTAAAATATTAGACTCTGGAGCATTTATCAATTATTTAGGTAATCGTGATGGATTCATACATATTAGTGAGATTTCAAAAGAACGTATTGAATCTGTATCTAGTGTTTTAAAACATGGAGATATAGTAAAAGTTAAACTTATTGGTTTCGACAATAAAGGCAAAGCTAAATTAACCATAAAAAATATCGATGCTGAAATTACTCGGGACGTTACAACTAATCAAAAATCTGAGTCTTATAAAGATAACAGCGATAATAATGGTAATAAACGCGAATATGCAAAGAAATGGCAAAATAACAAAACAGCCTCCTCTAATGAAGATGAAGTTGTAACTAAGGAGCGTAAGTATTTTAACTGATTAAGGTATTGACTCAATAAAAATACAATGCTACAAATATTAAGTACTAGATTGTTATATCTAGATATAACAATCTAGCGAGTTACACTAAACAATTTGGCTGTATATTATTGTTCAGCGTAAATATAATTAGGTTAAAATTATTTAATGGAGGTTGTAATGAGTAAAAATAAGGGTGTTAGCACTACTAATGATAGTAAATTTTTTGCACCTAGAGAACTGGGAATAGAACCAAGTTGCGTAGTACTAACCTATTCTGTTTGTGACACATTAATTTCTGCAATAGAAACTATGCAATATAATGGAACAAGCGTACATTACATAATAGATAAAGAACCAAACAACAAAAAAAAAAGAGCAGCAATACCAATACCATGATGACTTAGGGTCAGAAACCTTTTTTGCTGGTGAGAGTAGTTGGAAAGGTCAAAAGAACGTTAATGATTTTGGCATAAGCATTATGCTTATTAATGATGCAGAAAGTGCTTTTACAGACTCTCAAATAAATAAATTAATAGAATTACTTAAAGATATCACAGTTAGATATCCAAACTTGAAGATTGTAGTAGGGCTTGGTGAAGTTGCTGAAAGGCATGTAGCACCCGGAAAATTCTTCCCTTGGAAACAACTTGCAGATGCTGGCTTTGGTAAATTTATACCTACTACGAAAGAACAAGCAGAACAGATATTAATACGAAAAGGTGATAAAGATACAGAAGTCTCTAAAAAAGTCTCTCATGTTCAAGAACAGTTAAAAGACCATGGTTATGGTATTGAAGTTGATGGAAAATGTGGTGATAAAACCGCCACTTGGTTTGAGAAATTTAATACACGTTATGTTCCTGAACAATCCCCTCCAAATGAGTGGAGTGAGGCAAGTCAATTTGTTTTAGATAAACTTCACCCTAATGTAACTTTAGCAGGTGTTGTTGATCTTGAACATGATGCTTAATCAGAATTGCTGTAATAAAAAATGTTCTTAGGGGTGATGTCACCGCCATTATGTCATCCCAGCGAAAGCTGGGATGACAAAAACCTTTAACTCTAAGGTGTTTTTAGATTTCCGCCTATGCGTTATTGCGAGCGAACGTACGTGAGCGTGGGGCAATCTATGAAGCTTGCATATGGATTGCTTCTCGTCGACCTACGGTCTCCTCGCCAATGACGGTTTTTTAACTTTCAACAGTTGTGGGTGTCATCCCTGTTCCTTCGGAAGTATATTCTTCTGCTTGCTCGCCCCTCATTTTCAAATCCAATTCTTTAAATCATTTGAGTATACCAGCTTGTTCAAATAATACTTGCTTTTCAGTATTGATTACCTGTTCTATCTTACTTGTCAATTCTCGAACATCAGATTGCTCTATTTCCTCTATCGGGATAACATCAATAATCTTTACTTGGATTACCCCTGGTTTCTTAATCCAAAAACCCTTTGGCCAGTATACCCCTGCATTGTGAGCCATCATCACGATCGGTACTTTTGCTAGTGATGCTAATTTTGCTGCACTGGGTTTAAATTTAGCATTTTGTTCTGGTTTGAATCTAGTAGATTCAGGGAAAATAACCAACCATAAACCACTTTTTATCTTTTCTTGTCCTTCTCTTAAAATTTGACCAACTGAAATATTGGCATTACGATCTACGGCAATTGGCTTAACCATTTCCAATCCCCAACCGAATAATGGGATATTAAATAACTCTTTTTTTAATACCCAAGAATGTTCAGGTATAATTAATTGTACAAATATTTGTTCCCAGCATGATTGGTGATTAGACAATACTATAGAAGGAAATGAAGGCAATTTATCTAGACCAGAAACTTGGTATTTTAAACCACAAAAGATTCTAGCCAGCCAAATAAATACATAGGAGAAAATAACTCCAATCCTGTAACGTATATAATAGTTGACATTAAAAAATGTTACGGGTATGTAACATATAAGGAAGAATGTAATGGTAAATATAGCAAGTAATGCATAAAATGTTAATACTCTTAAACGCCAAAACATAGTTGGTTAATCTTAGTTGTTAATAATTAATGGGTACAATAGCATAAAATTGCGTCTACATATAGATATAATTAGTAATTATTCGGGGAAATTAAATGAAAAAAACAGCTCTATCCGGATGTCAAGTAACTGGGACTCTGCATTTAGGAAACTATCTCGGGGAAATTAAATGAAAAAAACAGCTCTATCCGGATGTCAAGTGACCGGGACTCTGCATTTAGGAAACTATCTCGGGGCAATTGTCAATTGGTCTAAGCTCCAAGATGAGTATAACTGCTTATTCTTTTTAGCCGATTTGCATGCTATTACTATAGATCGTTCACCTATAGAGCTAAATTCTTCCATATTGCAAACTGTTGCTACATATATAGCAACAGGACTTTTGCCGGAGAAAACCACTATATTTGCCCAAAGTATGGTGAAGGAGCATACTGAACTTGCTTGGATATTAAATTGCGTTACTCCGCTTGGTTGGCTTAAACGGATGACTCAGTTTAAAGACAAAGCAGGAAAAGACCAGGAGAGTGCTGGTTTAGGATTATTGTCTTACCCAGTATTGATGGCAGCTGATATATTATTATATAATGCTGATATAGTACCTGTTGGCGATGATCAAAAACAACATTTAGAGCTTACTAGAGATATTGCGGCTATCATCAACAGGAAATTCAATCAAGATATCCTAAAATTACCTGAGCCATTAATTCAAGGCTCATCAAGAATAATGAGCTTAAAAGATGGTCGTAAAAAAATGAGTAAATCTGATCCATCTGATTTATCTCGTATTAATTTAAATGATAGTCGAGATCAAATTTACCAAAAAATTAAAAAAGCTAAAACTGATCATTTAGCTGAGATTAGTTATGATCCTCAGAATAGACCAGAAATTAGCAATTTAATTAACATTTATTGCAGTCTATCTAGTAGTAATGTTGACACAATAGTTAATCAATACCAAAATACCGGTTTTGCTAAATTTAAGGATGATCTAGCTGATATTATCATCACAACTCTAACTCCCATTAATACCAAATATGCAGAGTTAATGAAAAACCAAGATTATCTAGTAAGTACACTACATAACGGGGCAGATAAAGCTAGAGTTATTGCGGATAAAACTCTCACTGAAATCAAAAAATTAATGGGCTTTGTTGTGTAAAAACCAATTACTATTTAAACAGCTTACTAAAAATTAATACTCCTCCTATCCACAGCCAAAGCCGCTTCTTTTATAGCTTCACTTAGGGTAGGGTGGGCGTGGCAAGTTCTTGCTATATCTTCTGAAGAAGCCCCAAATTCCATAAATGCTACAAGCTCTGCAATCATAGTTCCAGCTGAACAGCCTATTATATGTGCTCCAAGTACTTTATCCGTTACGCTATCAGCTAATATCTTCACCATCCCATCAGTAGAACCTGTGCTTCTCGCTCGACTATTTGCCAAAAACGGAAATTTACCAACTTTGTAATCAATCTTAGCTTCTTTCAATTGTTCTTCTGTTAAACCAACACTCGCCACTTCTGGATAAGTGTAGATAACACTTGGAATAAGATTATAATTAACATGACCTGCTAAGCCTGCCATAATTTCAGCGGCAGCAACAGCTTCCTCTTCTGCTTTATGAGCGAGCATAGGTCCGGCAATTACATCACCGACAGCATAAATATTCGGAATTATTGTTTGGAACTGGCTATTTACCGTAATTCTATTTTGTTTGTCCGTTTCAATAGCTAATTTATCTAAACCTAAATCTGTTGTATGGGCTTTTCTACCAACAGCCAATAACACTATATCAGTAGTTATTTGTTGCACTGAGTTATCGGCTGTTTGTTGTATATTCAAAATAACTTTTCCTGCTTTTTTCTCAGCAGACAGCACCTTAGTATTTAATCGCAATTCAATAGATTGCTTTTGCAGGATTTTGGTAAATTGACCGATAATCTCTTTATCTAAAGCTGGCACAATACTTCCAGCATATTCAATAACCGTTACTTTAGAACCAAGCCTATTCCATACCGAACCAAGCTCTAAACCGATATAACCACCACCAATCACTACCATAGTTTCTGGGACTTTAGCAAGATTCAAAGCTCCCGTTGATGAAACTATATATTCCTCATCAACAACAATATTGGGCATTTCAATAATATCAGAGCCAGTAGCAATTAAAATATTCTTAGCCGATATCTGTTCAATTGATGTACCATTAGTAATCTCCACAAGATTGGCTGAGATAAATTTGGCACTTCCTGTAAATTTAGTGATTTTATTTTTTGCAAACAAGCTTTCTATGCCTTTGCATAAGTCTGATACTATCTGACTTTTTTTAGTCATCATTTTTTGTAAATCAAGTTTGGCTGAGGTCATAATGCCAATATCGGCACAATGGTTCAATACTTCATGATATTTCTCAGAGAAATTTAGCAATACCTTGGAAGGAATACAGCCAACATTTAGGCAAGTACCACCAAGCGTCACCCTTTTCTCTATACAGGCAACCTTCATACCCAACTGGTCTGCTCTTATTGCTCCTGTATAACCAGCAGGACCACCACCAATTACTATTAAATCAAATTCTTGCATATATTTTTCCTTACATATAATAATTAATGGCATTATAAACCATAAATATACGAACACTAATAGCTAATTTGAATTTAATTCAATTATTTTTTGATTATTTTATTGTAGTAAATATTGGCAGAGTTGATGCTTTATGGTCAAAAGTGAAACTAGTACTACAACCATTTAGTTCATTTAGTTTACCTATTAAAATATCAGCAAAATCTGTATTACAGTTCTCATATTCTCTAACAGTTAGCGATAAAGTTTTGTGATCCTCAAACCGGAATTCTATAGTAGCAAATATTTCTTTTAGTACATTTATTATTTGGTTTTTTGAATATTTATAACCTCGTCCTAAAACCCAAATTATTGCACAAACTACTATGTTATTTCTAAATATAGAACCACTAATACCTGAATATTGCTCAATTAATTTTGTAGCTTTGCTACTTTGTACTTTGTCATCTTGAATCAAATAACGAATTAAAACATTAGTATCAATTCCGATCATATCCACTCTTAATGGATTCATTCATATCTTCGATACTTAATGGTGTTTTCGGTTTGGGAAGTATTCCTTTTAAATTTTTAACTGGCTTATTAATTGGCACTACTATAAAAGAGCCATCTTGTATAATGAACTCTAATTTACTGCCAGAAGATAAGTGTAGCTTGTTTCTAATATATGATGGGATAGTAACTTGTCCCTTACTTGTAACTGTTGAGTACTGTGATTTCATAAGATACCATATTATGTATACTCGGTGAACTTCAAGAATTGGCGTCGTCGTGTCTAAAGATCGAAGCTGCTCACGTACTAATGTACGCCTAGCAGCTCGACTTTGACACTCCTAGCTCTTCTTGAAGTTGACCTTCGTCTACCAACTCTTCATTTACGAGCAGTATATATTTGCTATGATTATTATAATAATGTAAGGAGAAAGTAAGAGCAAGCTATAAATGCTTATTTTTTCCTACTATTTTAAATTATGAGTTATTTTTATACTATTCTTACTCGGAGAGGCAATGAAGCTAATTATATTAATTTGTTCGGTAAAAGTGTTAGTATCATTGCGTAGAATAGAAAGCATTTGCTTCGATATTATATTATGAGAGTTTTTTAATAATGCTCCGGATTCTCCAATATTCTTTAATTCTCTAATGAAATCTAAAGGGCTTTTATAGCTCAGCTGAATATTTTCATAATCAACGATAATTTCTGTGAATCCTGCCTGTCCTAGTAAAGGTGTTACGTGATCAAAATGGATAAAAGGGGAAACATGTTGAAAGTGAGGGCGACTTAATGCTATTTCAGCTTCAATGAATTTCATTCGTAGTTCTTTTAGGCTGTTACCACCGATAAAATTACCAATAAATAGACCATTTGGTTTTAAAATACGTTTTATCTGTAACAGAAAATTTTGTACATCATTGATCCAGTGTAGACCCAAGGAAAAAGTTATTAGGTCAAAACTAGCTGCTTTAAATGGTAAGTTTTCTTCATCAACTAGTAATTTGGGAGTATGGTCAAACGATTGTAACATAACATTTGATGCACTAGCCGCTACAATTATAGCATAGTTATAGTTCTGCACTAATAGTTTAGTTAGTATACCAGTACGACATTCTAAATCTAAAATATCAGGAAATTCTTTATCAATAATATTTAGACGTTCAATAATATCGAATGCTGCATATTTAAAAAACGAACACTCAGCGATATTATCCACCACTTTGTCACGATTAGATTTTAACTTCTCACGATCAAATATAATTGTTACCTCTAGCTAGCTCTTGGTAATACTACCATAATATTACTCTTATATTTCCTAATATTACTTTCAAATGAAGCTCTCTGTTTATTCCTCAAAAGCATGTTTGTTGGCAGAGGAGGTGTATTATTATAATAATTGTACCCACTATACATGTTAATAGAGTTTTTATACAAGTCCATATTGTTAGCAATTTTGATAACATCTTGTTTATATTTAGAGCCAAACTCATGGGTGGCTGAATGGTAATGAGCAATTGCTTTGTGCCAACTACCTAACTGATCATATTTAGCTTTTAGGAATTTAGCAGCATAGGCGACGTTTTTCTTAGGATCAAAAGCTTGATTTAAAGAGTTAAATGCATTTAAATGATGTTTTAAGTTGATTTGCATACATCCTACATCAATATTTTCTTTGCCTTGAATAATTTGTTTTTTGACAAATGATATTGCCTCTTTTTTAGTATTAAAATAATAGCCTTTACCTTCAACATTGACAGTCCAAGGCCAAACCACTTTAATTTTATATTCAGTATGTTTTTTGCCCGATTCTTTTAAAGCTATCGAGTGTAACGTATTAGGAGGAATTTTATGTACCTTTTCAAAGTAAGGAAACATCCTTGAGCATTTATGTGATTCAGCAATTTCTATGTCTATATTAGCATATGCTACATTAACATGTAAATATAATGGAAAAAGAAACAATAAATATAGGGCTAATATTGACCTAATGGACATAATTATTATCATTTTACTTTATCTTTTGGAGCATATTAGAAATTTTCCTACAAGGCAAGTTATGTCTCGTTGTCCTATAATTTTGTCACATAAATATTTTGTTAATAGAAAAATATGCTTATTTTCATTGACTTTATTAACATAGAGCTTTAAAAGGTTTAGTTCGGCTTCATTACATTATCTATGTTAAATAGTGTTAGTCTTTAGGTAATTTTTTGTATAAAATAATGTTACCATTCAAAAGTATTTTTACTAAAATTCAGGAAATCATTTGGCCTATAGAAAGAGAGGAATTGAAACTTTTTTTGCCTATGGCATTAATGATGCTGTGTATTCTTTTTAATTTTGGAACACTTAGATCCGTTAAAGACGGATTGGTCATACCATCAATAGGAGCAGAAGTCATTAGTTTCCTAAAACTTTGGTTTGTTCTTCCTTCCTCTATATTATTTACTATAATATATGTAAAACTTAGTAATCACGTACGTTTTGAATATATTTTTTATATAGTAATTTCGAGTTTTTTGCTTTTTTTCCTGATATTTGCTTATATCATTTACCCTAATCAGGAGTTTTATCATCCAAATGCTGAGCAGGTAGAACATTTAGTATCATTGTATCCTAATTTTCGATGGTTTATCAAGATAATGGGTAAATGGAGTTATGCTCTCATGTATATTTGTTCAGAATTATGGAGTGCAGTAATTATTAATCTAATGTTTTGGCAATTTGCTAATAATATTTTTGATACCAGTAAAGCGAAACGTTTCTATCCAATTTTAGGAATGGTAGGTAATGTTGGTCTGATTTTAGCTGGCAATGTATTAGTAGCTTTCTCAAATGTACGAGGGGTAGTCGATGCTCAAGTTATAATAAATGAAGATTTGCAATATAAATCAGAACTAATGCTACAACCTGTTATTTCTATAATAGTGTTTGTTGGTATAATTTCCATGCTGTTATTTAGGTTAATTAATTATCTTATTTTGAATGACGAGGTGCTAAAGGCTGATTTCCAAATAGTTCAAATACAGGCAAAAACTTCCTTATCACTTATGGATAGTATAAGGTTGGTTATTAACTCAAAATATATTGGACGCATTGCTTTATTGATAATTTGTTATGCACTACTAATTAATATAGTGGAAGGTCCATGGAAAGCTAAGGTAAGGGAGCTTAATCCCAATATGTTAGATTATATACATTTTATGGGTAGGTTTAATATTTGGATGGGAATTTCCAGCGTTACTTTTATGATAGTTGGTAGTAATGTGATTAGGAAATTTACTTGGTTAATTTCAGCATTATTAACACCCTTAATGCTTTTGATAACTGGTTTAATGTTTTTTATCTTTGTTATTTTTTCAGAATATATAAGTTTTGGTATAAAAGACTTTAATCCAATTTATGTGGCTGTAATTATCGGAGGAGTACAAAATATTTTAAGTAAATCAACTAAATATTCGTTATTTGATTCAACAAAAGAAATGGCATATATTCCTTTATCATTAGAACTTCGAACAAAAGGTAAAGCTGCTGTTGAGGTTATTGGTATTAAATTTGGTAAGTCCTTAGGAGCTTTTATCCAGTCTTTTATATTTATTATAGTGCCTACTGCCACATGTGATTCAATAGTAGTTTATTTACTAACAATTTTTATTATTATAGTTATTTTGTGGTTTTGGAATATAGTACAACTAAACCGGGAATATGTGAAATTATGTAATTAGCATGCGAAAAAAGTTAATATATATATCAGTTATAATTGCTGTAATCCTATTGATTTATACCATTTCATGGTTGGTAATTGTTACTTCTGTAGCTAGTAAGATTAATGGGCAATATAGTAACCGCTATATCGCTGCTAATTCGATAGATAGTGAACAAAAATATTTCATTAAATTTAATAAAGTTGTTAGCTATGGTTTTCCGTTTAAAATTGCCTTGCAAGTAATTGGTTGGCATGAAGAGGGAGAGAATAGTATAATTGAATTTAATTCCCCGATTTATATAGGTTATGATTTACTGAAACAGGCTTGCTTTGTTAGTTATTTTGGTGACGCAACAGGTCGCTATAAACCTATTGAGTTGGGATTTGGTACAAAATTCGAAAGTGGTAATTATTCTTTTATAGCCAAAATGCCTTTAAGCTTTAAATTATTTAAGATTTTTATACAAAAAAAAGATCCGTTTGAAATTATAAATTTTATAAAAAAGTTGGAATTAACATCTGAGAAAACAAAAATTTTTGATTTAGTTGACGGGCAGAAATTATATGATGAAGATCATACAATTATTTCATTTTCACTAGAAAGGAATAAATATTATACTGATCTAGAAGATTTTAAAAATAATGTGCCACAAAAATTAAATGTTACTTATTCAACAAACATCTTAGAAAGTAATATTATAAACAGAAGAATACCAGCTGGTCTTTTATTATATAGATTTGCTTGGCCGATACCTTTTAGTTTTGAAGGTAAGTTTTATATAAAAACTAATAAATCTTTATATAGTGAATTTGCTAAAGATTTGGAAATAAAAATGATATCCAGCAAGTTTTCAAGTAGTATCCAAGAATCCTTGACTACTTTATTGTATCAAAGTAAAGTAGAAGAAGGTAGCAATGATAGTCATCTTAAGGTTGAATCAAAAATTGATTTGAAGCCAGGATTTTCTGATAATATATTGAATTCTATACAGTATTTATTGTCATATATATCGCTACTCCCTAATAGTTCATCTTTAATAGAAGAATTACAGTATATTAACAGTAATAAAGATAAATTCAATTTAACTGAATTAGAAAATCATCAATATATTTTTGATTTAGATATAAATTTTTTTGCTAGAAAAAAAGATATAATGAGAGCTCAAATAAATAATCTTAGTTTGTTTTCTAATAATACCGGGTTTCGATTATCAAGCGAATGCAGGCTAGATGCATTTAGAAAATTTGATATTAAGGGACTTATTGTCTTCAATAATTATTTAAAGGCAACGGATATTATAACCAATTATTTCTTTAACTTGGGTAGGTTTAAAACATTCTCAGAAGATAGTCGTATTGTATACAAAGAAGGTACGAGGTATTTTTTAAGAACCATATCAGATCATCCTGATTCTAACTCAGGTGACATAAGTTTTGAGTATAATTTAGATTCAAGTAATATAGAAAAAGGCAAAATAGGTTCCGTAGACTTTAATAAATTTTTGCCATTATATTATCTAGCATTATACAAAAAAGCCTCGGAAAAAATACATATTGGTGATAATGTAACAAAAAGGATACAAGAACTAGTACCTGATTTTAATGAGCATCATTCATTGTTAAAACAATTAATGATCCAGCCTTTTTTGGAGGTTGATAGTGATGTTTGGCAGGAAGTCATAAAATAACCTGAATTCGATGTAACAAGTTACATCGAATTCAGTATTATATATAGAAACAATCAGGTTTGAAGCGGCTGCCCACCTGATTGTTAAAATATAATACTCCATTCAATATGTGATTTTAATAATTAAAATCACATATTGAATGATGAAAAAAGTTAAAATGCACCCGCTTCAAGAGTGCATTTTTCCTTATAACAAAGCAAGTATCGATATAAGAATTATTAATTCTTATATCGATACTTGAGGTTAAAATAGCATTAGAGATGTAAATTGGATACTATAAAAATAATACATAAAGATTTAGCAGTAGAACTGTCTAGCTTAAATAAACTTATTCTGACCCACTTAGCTGCCAAAGAACAACTAGTTGGCGTAATAGGTAAATATTTACTAGAATTTGGTGGAAAGAGAATCCGGCCATTACTAACAATTCTAACTAGTAAAATGTTTGGTTATGTCGGTGAAGATAATATCAAACTTGCTGGAGCTGTAGAATTTATTCATGCAGCAACTTTACTTCATGACGATGTAGTAGATGAAAGTACAATTAGAAGATCCAAACCTACTGCTAATGTTGTTTGGGGAAGTAAGGCTAGTATTCTAGTTGGAGATTTTTTATTTAGTCAATCATTTCAGTTAATGGTAGATACCAAATCTGTTAAAGCTATGAAATCTTTATCAAGAGCTTCAGCAATTATATCAGAAGGTGAAGTTTCTCAGCTTGTGAAATTGAATCAGCGGAGAATTATTGACGAAACAGAATATAATGAAATAATTATGGCTAAAACTGCAGAGTTATTTGGAGTATCTTGTGAAGTAGGAGCAATTATTTCTAGTCAATCTAACGAGATCTGTGAAAGTTTACAAAATTTTGGTAGATATTTAGGAAATATTTTCCAAATTATTGATGATTTATTTGATTATTTAGGAAATAGTCATGATATTGGCAAGAATATAGGTGATGATTTCTTAGAAGGAAAAATAACTCTACCCCTAATCTTTTTATATAAGAAGCTTGATGATACCGGGCAATTAACAGTTCAGAAAATGATTAAGGCGGATAATAGATCTGAGAGTGAATTTGAGATAATACGAAGTTTGATGATACAACATGGTATTAAGCAACAAATTATCGACCATCTAGCAAACATTAAGAATGAGGCTAGTAATTTATTAGAGCAAATCCCTATACAGAATATTTATAAAGATCATTTAGCTTCTTTACTTGAGTTTACGTTAAATAGGTCTTATTAGGTTATGTTGCCAAGGTTTATGCGATAATAATAATTTAACCTGAGTTCATACAACATTACCGTACCTCATACCTAGTTACAATTAAATCTGATCCTCAAACTTTTACGATTAATATGCAAAATATTCCAACTGATATTGAACAGCTTTCTGAATTAGAGGCAAAAGATTTACTAAAACAATTGGCAAGTGAGATAGAAAAATATAATAAAGCATATCACCAAGAAGATACTCCTCTGATTTCTGATGCTGAATATGATCAATTATTTAATTTAAATCTTGAACTTGAAAAAAAATTTCCTCATCTTGTGCTGGCAAATAGTCCAACTAAACAAATCGGTAGTCTAGCTGCAGAGAAATTTTCTAAAGTAAAACATATAAATCCAATGTTTTCTCTTAGTAATGCATTTGATAATGAGGATGTATCAGAATTTATAAATAGAATAAAGAATTTCTTACGTCTTGATAGTTTTCAACCTATCTTTTGCGAACCTAAAATAGATGGTTTATCTTTTTCTGCTACCTATAAGAATGGCATACTCACCGCTGCTGCGACAAGAGGTGATGGTTTTATTGGAGAAGATATAACTGAAAATATTAAGACTATCAAGCATTTCCCTCATTCAATAGTCTTGGATACAGCAATTTTGGAAGTAAGAGGTGAGGTTTATATCAATAAACAAGATTTTCTATTATTAAATCAAGCACAAGAATTATCAAAAAAAGATAAATTTGCAAACCCGCGTAACGCGGCTGCTGGGTCGTTAAGGCAGTTAGATCCAAACGTTACAGCAAGTAGACCTCTAAGGTATTTTGTTTATGCTGTGGGAAGTAGTAGTAACAAAATAGCTGATTCTCAGGATGCTTTATTAGATAAGTTAAAAGAGCTAGGGTTTATCGTTAATAATATAGGAAAATTAGCATATTCTGAAAATGATATGAAATCTTTCTATGAATATTTGAATTTGTCTAGAGAAGAGCTGCCTTATGAAATTGATGGTATTGTCTATAAGCTAAATGATTTTGCTTTGCAGCAAAGGATGGGTTTTATCGCAAGAAGCCCAAGATTTGCTATTGCTCATAAATTTCCTGCGATAATTGGTCAAACTAAACTAATTAATATTACTCTACAAGTAGGTAGAACTGGCGTATTAACTCCGGTTGCTGAGTTAGAGCCGCTTTCTATTGGTGGAGTTAGGGTATCAAGAGCTACCTTACATAACTATCAAGAAATCATCAGAAAAGATATACGGATCAACGATTATGTGTTTTTGCAGAGGGCAGGGGACGTCATACCGCAAATTACTGCGGTAGATTTTACTAGACGCTCTAGTGAATCACAAAAAATTGATATGCCAAAACTTTGTCCGTCTTGTGGTTCTAATTTACATTATAATCAAGAGACAATAATAATTCGTTGTGATAATGGGTTAAATTGTCCTGCTCAGAATTACGAACGAATTTGTCATTTTACTTCTAAAAATGCTTTAGATATAGACGGTTTAGGAAAGAAGCAAATAGAATTTTTGCTGGAAAAATCTTTAATAGAAAATCCGGTGGATATTTTTTATTTACAAAATAATAATGAAAAAAGCTTAGTCAAGCTTGAAAATATGATAGGATGGGGGCGAATTTCTGTAGAAAACTTATTCGCAAACATTGAAAAATCCAAAACCGTCCCCCTAAATAAATTCATTTATTCCTTAGGAATTAGGCATATTGGCGAACAAACCGCCAAATTACTTGCTCGAGAATTTCAGAATTATGGTAATTTTATAGAAGCTATGGAATCTTTATTAAAGGGTGATCAGCCTATGTACCAAAGGTTAAATGATCTAGAAGGAATAGGAGATAAAATTTTGCTGGATATTATAGACTTCTTTGATATTAAAGAAAATCTACAAATTATTCATAAGTTAAGTAAAATTTTAGAAATTCAAGACTATAGTGATCAAACCACCAAAACCGCATTAACTGGTAAAGTTGTAGTATTTACCGGTTCTTTACTTACTCTTTCAAGAGCAGAAGCAAAATCTCAGGCAGAGAAATTAGGAGCTAAAGTAAGTAGTAGTGTTTCGTCTGCTACTGCTTTAGTGGTGGCGGGTAGCGATGCCGGTAGTAAACTCAAAAAAGCTAAGGAACTTGGAATTAAAATTATTGATGAAGACGAGTGGCTGGAGTTAGTATATACTAATTCTCCCACATCAATCCAATAAAGTACCTAGGGGAATTTGTACCCCACGTATAAATTCTTCAACGTTTAAAGCTTTTCTTCCTTCTTGCTGTAATTTTCTGATGATCAAAGTACCCTTACCACAAGCTATTTCTAAGATATTATTATTAACCACAGTACCAGGCTGTAATTTAACATCCAAATCATTATAATACGCTTCTAGGATCTTTATAACTTTACCTCTATATTCAAAATATATTCCAGGCCATGGATTCATACCTCGAATTCTACAATCTATTTTGTAAGCAGTCTCATACCAATTTATCTTCCCTTCTTCTTTCTTGAGTTTATGAGCATAAATTACTCCATCTTTATCTTGGACAATCCTTGGTAGGTTATCAATATTATCTAAAGTTTTAACCAATAAATCAGCCCCTATTTCTGCACATTGGTCATGCAAAACTGGTAAAGTTATTCTAGGAGAGAGTGAAAACGAATGCTGCAATATAATATCACCAGTATCCCACCCCTCATCCATCTGCATTATGCATACGGAAGTTTCAGAGTCTCCCTCTATAATAGTACGCTGCAATGGAGCAGCTCCCCTATGACGTGGTAAACTTGAGGGATGGATATTAAGACATCCATATTTCTTGGCTTGTAGGATAACTTGTGGTATCAAGAATCCATAAGCAACTACTACTATTATATCCGCATTAATTGAATTAATTAAATTGGTTATTTCTTCGGTTTTCAAGGTTTTAGGGGTATAAGTTGGAATATCATATTTTGATGCCAAACTATGGATAGGTGATGCTACCTCATTTAGCCCCCTTCCTTTAGATTTTGGAGATTGAGTGAATACAGCAACCACTTGGTGATCTTTACTGTTAATTAAACTCTTAAGAGTAGGTACAGCAAATTCAGGCGTACCCATGAAAATTACTTGCACAAAATATTATTTTTCAGTTTTTTTAATTTACGTAATGCTATGTCCTTTTTTATATCACTTAAATAATCAATTAGTAGTCTACCATCTAAATGATCCATTTCATGCTGAATAACCCTAGCAAGCCAACCATCAGCTTTTAATTCTTGTTGGTTATTATGATAATCTAAGAATCTTATAGTTATAGACTCAGACCTTGCTACTTCGACCCGTTGTTCCGGTAGAGATAAACAGCCTTCTATTGCCACAACTAATTCTTTAGATTTGTCTATTATCTTCGGGTCAGCGATAAATAATGGATAAAACCCAGCGGGTCTTTCTGTATCATCATTATTCTGCAAATCAACTACCAATATACGCTGAGCTATTCCAATCTGAATGGCAGCTAACCCCACACCATGATCATGATACATAGTTTCAACCATGTCATCCATTAACTTTCTTATATTATCATCGATTATCCTTACTGGCAAAGATTTTTGTTTTAATCTTGAATCTGGAGCAGTCACAATAGGTAACAGAGACATAGTACTTTAAAACCATAGATTATTTATATTTTTCTGCTTTGAAATTCGTAGGATCATTCGAATATACCAAAACATTTATATTGTA
This sequence comes from Candidatus Tisiphia endosymbiont of Temnostethus pusillus, assembly GCF_964264675.1. Taxonomy (NCBI): domain Bacteria; kingdom Pseudomonadati; phylum Pseudomonadota; class Alphaproteobacteria; order Rickettsiales; family Rickettsiaceae; genus Candidatus Tisiphia; species Candidatus Tisiphia endosymbiont of Temnostethus pusillus. The sequence goes on from NZ_OZ183472.1 coordinate 658,008, forward strand.
CTACAAAATAACCAATGAGTCTAGTGTGAGCTATTTGATAGCGAACGAAAAAAAGATGTGCTCAATAGTAAGCTACGCAGGGCTGATATCCTCCTAATGGGGATTATACTCGGTGAACTTCAAGAATTGGCGTTCCCGCGACCAAAGATCTCCGCTGCTCCGTTACTCATGTACGCTCCGCTGCTCGACTTTGCTACTGCCTAGCTCTTCTTGAAGTTATACTATCGTCTACCAACTCTTCATTTACGAGCAGTATATTACTTGAGCCTAGTATTAACTTGTTACATCGAATACAGGTTAAAATATTAAGAAAGTTTAAAAAATTTACACTTTTTTACCCTGAAACTATTAGTACACACATAAAAATCATTATACTTCTTTAGGTTCTGCACGCAGAACTTAATTAAAATCAATATATGGTAATAAATTTATGGTCAACAAAGTAAATATATATAATGTTATTAAATTCCAATCCCCATTTGAACGTCTTAAATCATACACTAATTCACCTGATGTTATCTTACGTAAAGCTATTATTACTCAGGCAATTATTGACGCAACCAATATATCAAAATTCCGCACAGCAAAAAAGCTAGAACAAGAAGCAAAATTATGGATTTTTGGTGGTAGTGAATCTTTTAAAGAAACTTGTCTAGAAGGTGGGATTGAGCCATCTTTTGTAGTAAGAGTAACCAAAGCAATTATAAAGCTACATAAGAATAAATCTAGGCTTAGAAAGTCATCACAACAAAACTCAGTAGATAGTAAAAACAAAAAAACATTATTTAGAACAAAATTATAACCTTATTTAAGTTAGCTATAAAATGTTACAATTTAGGTAAAATTACGGTCAAAGAATCGCTTTTTAACTGAACAATATTTTAAAAAAGCAATTTAAAGTAAGTATATATAAGCTTACATTCTATTTAACGCAATTATCAAGCCACAATTATCAAGCCATTATGAAAATTTCAAAATAATGGCTTGAAATTCACATGATTATGCATTAGTTGTATAGATAGGTAGTTGGGTATATGCTAGCTCTTTTCTATTACATATAATATTTGACTTAACTAAATTAAAGAGGATTTTATGCAAATATCAGTATCAGGTCAACATATTTCTATTGGGAATTCTTTGCAAGATTATGTAAGAAACCGTACTATGCAGGTGTCAGAAAAGTATTTTTGTGATGTAATAATTAGTGCAAACGTGCATTTCTCTAAACAAGGATTCCAACTAGTTTGTGATATTGTCGTGAATGATGGTACAGGCAGACATATGATATTGAAAGGTAACGCTGCTTCAGATGACATATATTCAGCGTTTGATATTGCTCTTGCTAGACTTGAAAAGCAGCTTAGGAAGTATAAATCTAAGCTCAAGGATCGTCATGATAGAGTTAAAATATCCGAAGTAACATCTAATAAAGCAGTTAAATATACTATAACACCCAATCAATATGAACATGAAGACGAAGATAATGTGGCAGCATATGATAATCCTGTAATTATAGCAGAAAAATCTGTAGAAATATTAACTCTATCAGTAAGTGGAGCAGTGATGAAAATGGATCTTGAGAACCTTCCTGCTTTAATGTTTCAAAATAGTCATACTAATCGCATGAATGTAGTTTATTACCGTCGGGATGGGAATATATCTTGGATAGATTCCAAATAAATTCTTGCTGCTTATATACTCAGGTAGAACTTCAAGAATTGGCGTTCCCGCGACCAAAGATCGAAGCTGCCTAGTTACTCATGTACGCTCCGCTGCTCGACTTTGACACTCCTAGCTCTTCTTGAAGTTGACCTTCGTCTACCAACTCTTCATTTACGAGCAGTATATATACTGCTATTCACTTGAATATATAACTCTCAACTTCATCAATAATTCCGTGAATTTCAGTTGTTAGGCGAAATAATCTCATGGAGATAATTCTAATCTGATATTGATAATTCCGATAATATAATATGATAAAATCTCCTGGTTGATATTTAATAAAATTTGCTGGCATGATAAATCTTAAAATTTTAGTTTCAGTAGCGGCATTTTTTAGGATTAACTGCCCTAATCTTTCAGCTTCAAGATAAGATAGTATAATAGGTAGTTTTAAGTTAGGAATAGGTCTGTGTGAAAAATTCTCACTATTTATTTGGCAAAAGCTATTATTATAATCATCATACCGATCGATAAAGTTTAGTGCTAGTTTACTAATAATGCTAGTTTTAGAAATTTCTATTTGTTCTAAGTAGCTATTGCTTGATAGTTTAACCAATATTTTGGGACTAATATGACTAGGGGTAGAATATCCACGTTTAGTGAACTTAATTTGTTCCTGATAAGCTATGATATCAAAGAAATATATAATACGCAAAAGGTTAATAACATCAATACAAGACAAAGCTTTATTTAATACCAACCCTTCTACAGCTTCATCAAGAGTTGATATATCGATGTGCTTTAATGGAATACCGCATTTATAAGACAATTCGAGAATTATTGCCGCTAAACTACAAGCCCCAAACTTATTATTAACCCAATGCCCTTTTGCCCATAAGTTACCATCTCGCCAAATATTACTATGTGGCCAAGCTGGGTAAGGCCTAGCATCCCAAGTCCATAAAAACATTTGTTCGATATATTCTTGTGTTTGCCAATATTCAATAAAACTTCGAATAGCTTTACGCTGAATAGAAAAATCAACTTCACCAGTAGAATATCTCGGTACTCCACCATCACTACATAAAGGATCAAAGAATATATTAGGTTGATTAGTTGCTTTATCAATGGAAGGAAAGCCAAATTCCGTAAACCAAATTTTTTTCATTCTTGGTTGCCATTCTGTTGTAACACCATCAGGATTACGATGATAATTCTCCCACCAATGTCTTAAATTCTTCCAAGCATAATCGGCAGCTAACTGATGCCTGCCACCATTTTCATCTATAAAGTAATCATATCCTTCGCCTGATTGCCAGCCTTTCATGATTTCTTCTGGTAAAATTCCTGAATTTATGCTTCTCGTTACAGGAAAGTAAGCATCAATACCTACGAAATCTATATATTCTGAGGCAAATAATTTATCCAAATTATACCATCCATCTTGTGTGTGATGATACTCTGACCAATCTGCTGCATAAGTAACAAGTACATTATTACCCACGATTTCTTTGACTAATTTTGCTAATTTTATCAATTGGGTAACAGCGGGAAAAGTATTATATTGATCCTTGACACTAGTTAAACCTATTAGTTCAGAACCGATTACGAAAGCATCAATATGATCTTTAACCAATTTAGCATAATGTAGGATAAAATTATTATAACCCTCATCTTTATTGAAAAAATCTACTATTGAATTTATGCAGCCTGTTAAATGACCACGCCATGGCTTTTGCCAAACATCCAAAAAAAACATTGGATAAAACATAACTTTAAAGTTTCTACGTTTTAATTCCTGTAAGTAACGGATTAAGCTAGCATCATTGACGCTGCCACCATATTTAGGAAAATCATCTGCATCTCGTGATACTAGCCTTGCCGTATCACGTAAATATTTCCCAACTTGCCATTGTTCTGAGTATTGTGTATTTGGATCATTAAATTCCACAGCAGGTTTAATAGTACAACTTGCAATATCCAAACTATCGCCAAACCAACATACAACTGGTGCAACCCATTTGATGTTAGGGCATATAATTTTCATTTGATTTAGACTATAAAGACTATTAGCAATATTACGGTAATTATTTGAATTTATTGGTTTTTTACTAATGATACCGCCTAAAGAGTTTTGTATAGTTTTGTATTGTATTATAGTGTCGTAAACAAACTCTCCGGATCCTGGGATTATGTCAACAGCCTCAACTAAATTTTCTACACTTTTGCTTTCTACGTAATCAGGAATATTAGCCTTCCTAGTTACTTCAAAGGAAAAATTAGGCACTGAATTATTAAAATCAGCTAAGGGTAGGTCTTCAAATACAGCATAACTTAATCCACGAAATGCTGGTGCTTGACCTTGAGGCTCAGCCGCAGCAATTAAAGGATCGGGTAATTGTTCTTCTGACCCTAAATAAAGCCTGAATTTATATTGTTCAAGATTGAGTAACTGATCATTAACCCATACTCTACCAATTTCAGCTATTTCGCCTTCACATAAGCTAACTGCAAAGGATAAATAATATTCACACTCCGTTAAATTGTGGATAGAAGCAGTTTCAGCAGTAGCTGATAAACCTTGTTGTGCAACGCTGGTAACTTGTACTTCCTTAATTTGATTTGCCCAAATTATTTTACCATTGACCCTTGCCGTACCAAAAACTAAGGTTATTGGATGCCCATAAACGGCTTTTGATAAGGAAAAACTTTCTCTAATATTTTTAAAATGATAATATTCCTCGGGTTCATAATTTAAATGTTCTAAATAATCACCTAATGCTTTACCTGCAAATCGTCCAATGGTCGATAATATACCACCACCAAAAACACCACCAATGCTACTTCCTACGCTACCTAGAATCTGACCAAACATATTAATACCTTATATTTATAGTTATATACTCGGTGAACTTCAAGAATTGGCGTTGTCGTGTCTAAAGATCTCCGCTGCTCACGTACTAATGTACGCTCCGCTGCTCGACTTTGACACTCCTAGCTCTTCTTGAAGTTGACCTTCGTCTACCAACTCTTCATTTACGAGCAGTATATAAGGCATTATATCATGTAATATAGCTGCACTAAGTGTAGGTGGATATTTTTTTAGCAATAGTCATATTTGTTTTCATAATGGGTTTCTATAATTTTATATTCCCTAATTGTGGTCGTTATTATGGTTGTTCGTGTCTCCCTGTAAATCGACAAGGGAAGTGTAAAACGTTGAGTTAGCAACAGGGTAGGGCAAGGAGAAAGGCGGGGGAGAAACTGAATCATCAGAAACTGTATCAAGATTAACAGTAGGATTAACAACAAGAGTATCATCCTCTACTTTTGCTGATTTACTAAAGTAGCTATTAGATGGAAGACTATCAGTCATAAATTTATGCTCATTAGTATTAATTAAAGATATAATCTAATAAATGTTAATTAATATAAGATAAATATTACAAAACTATTAAATTACAGTAATTAACTTTTACTAGAAGAACATATATACGCATACTTGACCTTTTTGTAAAGCACCGGGTAATTGAATCATCATGTAGAGTTGTCAACTTTTTTTATTCTTATCGTGGGAATTCTTATATTAATTGTAAAAATTTATCTAAGGTACTTAGTGTTTAGTTATATTATGTTATTATAATAAAATATATATACTCGGTGAACTTCAAGATTTTGGAATATATACTGCTCGTAAATGAAGAGTTGGTAGACGAAGGTCAACTTCAAGAAGAGCTAGGAGTGTCAAAGTCGAGCAGCGGAGCGTACATTAGTACGTGAGCAGCGGAGATCTTTGGTCGCGGGAACGCCAATTCTTGAAGTTCACCGAGTATACTCAAATCAATCGAAATTTTTTTCTTAAAGCTTGACCTTTGGTTAAAAACTGATTATGCAAGAGATAAACAACTATAACTATTATTAAAATGTTTTTATTAGAACTAAAAAAAATAAACGGAACTCTTGATACGATACATTTTATAGGTATCGGAGGAATCGGTATGAGTGGCATTGCCGAAATACTACATAATCTCGGATATAAAGTGCAAGGGTCTGATATAGCAGAAAATTATAATACCAAAAGACTAGAAAATAATGGTATTAAGGTTTTCCTAGGTCATCAAGGACAAAATGTCACTAATGTTTCATATGTAGTGGTATCATCAGCTATAAATAAAGATAATCCTGAAATTCAGGAAGCCTTACATAGAAAGATACCAATAATTAGGCGGGCTGAGATGCTGGCTGAATTAATGAGGCTAAAATGTTCTGTAGCAATCTCTGGTTCGCATGGAAAGACTACTACAACATCACTAGTTGCTTGTTTATTTGAAGCAGCTGGGCTTTGTCCAACTTTAATTAATGGTGGTATTGTTAATAGTAAATCTACTAATGCCTATCTTGGGTCTGGTAATTATCTGATAGCCGAAGCCGATGAGTCTGACGCAACTTTCATTCACATACCAGCAACCATTGCGGTAATAACTAATATCGATCCTGAACATCTAGATTTTTACCATGATTTTGATAGTTTAATTCAAGCTTTTAGAAGTTTTATAACTAATTTACCATTTTATGGTTTTGCAGTTGTTTGTATTGATCATCAAGCTGTTAGAAAACTAGTAAATGACATAGTTGAGCGTAGAATCATAACTTATGGAATAGACTCGAACGATGCTAACATACAAGCCTTTAATTTAGATTCTGATATTGAATCGTCAACTTTTGATGTACGAATTAGTTTACCTAATGTAAATGGCGTAACAACTATCGAGAGAATTACTTTACCTACCCCAGGAAGACATAATATCCTTAATGCTCTTGCTGCTATCGCGATAGCTGTGGAGCTTGATTTTGGTATCAAAATTATTAAAAATGGATTTAATAGCTTTAAAGGGATAAAACGCCGATTCACTAAAGTGGCAGAATATAACAATGCTACGATAATTGATGACTATGCTCACCATCCGGAGGAAGTAAAAGCTACACTTGCTACGGCAAGAAATATTGCTAATAAGCGAAATAGTAAGGTTATAGCAATCTTTCAACCACATAGATATTCAAGAGTTAAATATTTATTTGATGATTTTGTAACTTGTTTTTCTGACGCTGACCAGTTGTATATTACAGATATATATGCTGCCGGTGAACAGCCAATAGATGGTATAACGGGAAGAAACTTAGTAAACAAAATCAAAAATACTAAATCCCATGCAATGGTATCATTTATTGAGAATCACGAAGATATAGCTGGCCTTATTGCCAAGGAGGCTATGCCAAATGATATAATAATTATGATGGGTGCTGGGAGTATTTCTACTTGGGCAAATAATTTGCATCAGCAATTTACGCGAGAACGTCATTGCGAGAAGGCGTAAGCCAGCGAAGCAATCCATTTTTGGTCATTTTTTGGATTGCTTTGTCGCTACTAAAGTAGCTTTTCACGATGACGTTATTTTAACAAATTTATTAGACTTGCTGCATAAGTCAAAGATAGATATTTTATAATTATGGCATTACTTGGTGAATATAGGAATAATTACAATCTAAGTCATCTAACTTGGTTTAAAGTTGGTGGACCTGCGGAGATATTTTTTAAACCATTAGACTCAATGACTTTAGCAGATTTTGTAGCACAAAACCAACAACAGAGACCAATAACTGTTTTAGGGGCTGGATCAAATATTATTATTAGAGATGGTGGTATAGAGGGAGTTGTAATAAAACTTGGTCAAAATTTTACTAATATAGAATTAATGCCGAATAATCAAATATCGGTAGGGAGTAGTTGCCTTAATTTTAACCTTGCTAAATTTTGTCAGGTACATTCAATTACTGGCTTTGAGTTTCTCAGCGGTATACCGGGTACTATAGGTGGTGGAGTGGTTATGAACGCTGGGGCGTATGGTTCAGAGTTTAAAGATATCATAATAGCAATTGAAGCAATAGATTCTAGAGGGAATTTTATCCTAATCCCTAACGAGGAGATAGGTTTTAAATATCGTGGTAATAATTTACCACAAGAGTTGATTATTACCAAGGCGATCTTTAAGACAGCTATAGGAGATAGTCATATGATCTTAGAAAAAATGAATGAAATAAATAAAAATAGACTAGCAACCCAGCCGATTAAAGAACGGACGAGCGGCAGTACATTTGCTAATCCAGATAATCATAAAGCATGGCAATTAATTGACAAAGCTGGTATGAGGGGATACAGAATTGGCGGGGCTTCTATGTCACAACTACATTGTAATTTTATGATAAACCATGGTAATAGCTCTGCTCGTGATTTAGAAGATCTAGGTGATCTTGTTAAAAAAAATGTATTTGAAGATAGTGGAATTAGTTTAGAATGGGAGATTAAACGAATAGGGAAATATGCATAAATATCAAACAAGCTTTATTGCCAATTCTAAGGTTACAATATTAAGCGATAAAGGAAAAAAACATGTGGCAGTAGTAGGTGGCGGTATGTCGGCTGAGCGAGAAGTTTCTTTAGTATCGTCTTCGGGGGTTAACCAAGCTTTGGTAGATAGTGGGTATAAAGTTACTTTCATAGATATGGGAGTAGATATTGCTTCAGTATTGTTGCAGATAAAGCCTGATATAGTTTATAATTGTTTGCATGGCACTTATGGTGAAGATGGTTGTTTGCCTGGATTACTCAATATCCTACGAATTCCTTATACTCATAGTGGTGTTCTTGCTTCTTCTTTAGCATTTAGTAAAACACATGCAAAAGCATGGTTTGTTGCTAATGATATTAAGATAGCCAAGAGTATTGTCATTAATAAATCTGACAATATTAGCAACGACCCTATGCCAAGACCATATGTGATAAAACCTCTCACCCAAGGATCAAGCATAGGCGTTGAAGTAATATTTGTTGAAGATGATTTTAACTTTGCTGATTATGATTTTCCTTATGGTGCTCAGGTAATGATTGAAGAATATATTAAGGGGAGAGAAATGCAGGTAGCCGTTTTAAACGGCAAAGCTTTAGGGGTATTGGAAATAAAACTCCTGAAACAGCGTTTTTATGATTATAAGACTAAATACACAGATGGATTTGCTGAGCATTTATGTCCAGCTCCACTACCACAGAATATGTATAATAAATTATTAGAAGAGTCGGAAAAAATATATCAAACCATGAATTGTAGAGGTGTAGTTAGAGCGGAGTTTATTTTTGATGAAAGCAAGAATGAATTTTTTACTCTAGAAGTTAACACCCATCCTGGTATGACTTCCTTATCGATTATACCAGAAATAGCTGCCTTACAGGGGATGGATTTCCGTACACTAGTTGAAAGAATTTTAGAAACAGCATGTATTGACACATGAAGAGGAATAAAGCGTCTAGTAAGAAGAAAAAAGCCAATATACCTTTACGACGAAAGTTGGCAGTGTTGTATATTAGAGTGGTGTTTTTTATTAAAATTGCCCTAGTGATTTTGCTGTCTGCATTTTTCTTTACTAGCTATTTTGCTCCTATAAGACAAGAAATTATCCAAAATACTTACGAATTTACTTCTGATATTGGATTTAAACTTGAAAATGTTTTAATAGAAGGACAATATAATACTAAGGCAGAAGATATATTGGCTACTTTAAATGCTGATAAGGGTACACCTATTCTTTCTCTAGATATGGAGGCAATAAAGAATAATTTGGAACGCAATCCTTGGATTAAAAATGTTGCAATTATCGAGAGAAGATTACCTAACACTATTTACATAAGATTAATTGAGAGAGTGCCTATTGCTATTTGGCAGATTAACGGGCAAGTTTTTCTTATTGATCAAGAAGGATATAAAATTACCAATAATATAGGTAGTTTCTCTAATCTTTTGCATGTTGTGGGATCAGATGCTAATATTTATACTAGCAAATTAATTCAGGATTTAGCTAAACACCCTGAATTAGCTAAAAAAATTATCTCTTCTGTACGTTATGGAGGAAGACGTTGGGATTTAAATCTAGAACAAGGTATTACTGTTAAAATGCCGGACTTAAGGTTTGAACATGCTTTAGATTATCTTGCAGGATTGAATATGGAAAATATATTATTTAATCAGAACTATAAAATTGTAGATTTACGAGATTCGAGTAAAGTTTACATGGAAAAATATTAAAAGTTATGAAAGCCAAATTGTCTAACTTTGTTACTCTTGACCTTGGTAGTAGTAAAATAGCTTGCATTGCGGCATATATTGACAAAAGAGAGGAAGCAAAAATAATAAGCCAAAATCTGTATTACTCAAAAGGCATTAAATCAGGAGTCATATTAGATTTAAAAGAGGCAGAAAATAGCATAGTCGGGGCGATTTATGCATTAGAAAAAGATTGCGGTAAAAACATAAAAAAAATAACTATATCACTAACAGGCTATGGCACTAAGTCTTATTACATAAATAATAAAATAAAACTTTCTAATCAGCCAATTTCACAGCAAGATATCAAAAAACTTATCAAAAAAGCCTTATTGGAGTTCAAGCTTAAAGACCAAGAAATTATTCATTATTTTCCTATAGAATTTATTCTTGACGATAATAATGCTATTGAAGACCCAGTTGGGATGTTTGGCAAAGAATTAGGGTGTGAATTACATATTATTACAGCAAATTCTAATATGCTGATGAATATTACCAATTGTTTTGCAAAATGTCATGTTGAAATAAATAATATTATATTAGCAATTTACGCTTCGGGAATTGCTTGTCTTTCAGAAGATGAAAAAGCTCTTGGTTCTATTATAATTGATATGGGTGCTAGAACTACCTCATTTGGTGTATTCGTCTCAGGTAAATTACTATATACAAGCTACATAGATATAGGTAGCTTTCATATTACATCTGACATAGCAAAAGTCTTTTCGGTAAGCCTTAACGTTGCAGAAAAACTTAAAATTCTTTATGGTAATGCTATGCCGTCTTCTTTTGATAAAGATAGTGTTATTAGTTTAGAAGATTCTGAAATGGAGATTCCTGATAGCGGCAGACCAACAATTACTTCAAAGTATCTTGCATCTGTCATTAATCCAAGAGTAGAAGAAATATTATTGATGGTTCAAGCAGAATATGACAAGGTTGTTGCAGGTAATATGATCGCGTATCGCATCGTTATTACCGGCGGTGGGGCAATGCTTCGAGGAGTAAAAGAACTGGCAAGCAAAATTTTTGAAAAACAAGTACGAATTGGTAAACCAGAGGTCTTACTAGGTTTTGCTGAAGATTATAATCCCCATATATACTCCACTTCTATAGGTATGGTAAAAAATCAATCTTTAAAAATACAAAAAAATAATTTTGATATTAATGATAATAACGATACTAGTTGGTTTAAAAAGTTTCTAATTTGGCTAAAAGAGAATATTTGAAAAGAAAATGCCTAATACTCGATAATCAAGTTTTTTAGAATTATTAAAAAATACGTCATTGCAAGCGTAAGCGAAGCAATTATAATTTCACCGAATTTGAGTATATAAGAATTGACAAATTCTTATCCTAAATTCGCGTGTCTTGAAAATATATTAGACTTACCTAAATAACTTATCTATATTAGATGTATATAAGCTATATTAAACTCATAAATTAAATAAAGCGGAATCATGTCAGGGGAAGTTGGAAAAAAAGAATTAAACTGTTCTTTTTGTGGTAAAAATCAATATGAAGTAATAAAATTAATTGCTGGACCAACAGTATTTATTTGTAATGAATGTATTGAACTGTGCCGTGATATTATAAAAGAAGAGACTAAAGTAACTCTTAAACAAGTTGCCTCTTTAATTCCAACACCACACAGAATTTTTTCTACTCTTAATGATTACGTAATTGGTCAAGATCAGGCAAAAAAAGTTTTATCAGTTGCGGTATATAATCACTATAAACGATTAGAATATATCGAGTCAGGTAATAATGATGTCGAATTAAATAAATCAAATATCCTAATTATTGGTTCTACTGGCTCTGGTAAAACCCTTTTGGCACAAACCTTAGCAAAGATTCTTGATGTACCTTTCACTATGGCAGACGCCACTTCTTTAACCGAAGCTGGCTATGTTGGTGAAGATGTTGAAAATATCTTGCTAAGATTATTACAAGCAGCAGACTTTAATATAGCCAAAGCCCAACGAGGCATTGTTTATATAGATGAAGTAGATAAAATCGCTAGAAAATCTGAAAACCCTTCCATAACAAGAGATGTATCAGGAGAAGGAGTCCAACAAGCATTACTTAAAATCATGGAAGGAACTATTGCTTCTGTTCCTCCCCAAGGTGGCAGAAAACACCCACAGCAAGATTTTGTTCAAGTAGATACTTCCAATATTTTGTTCATATGCGGTGGAGCTTTCATGGGGATAGATAATATCATTAATGCCCGTACTGCTCAAAGTTCGATTGGTTTTGCGGCAAATGTCCAATCAAAACAAGAAAAAAACCACAGCGAAATACTCAAATCATTAGAAATTGAAGATCTAGTAAAGTTTGGGTTAATTCCAGAATTCATCGGTAGGCTTCCAGTAGTAGCAACTTTAGATGACCTAGACAAAGCATCTTTGGTGGCAATTTTAACTCAACCCAAAAATGCTGTTATCAAGCAATATCATAAATTATTTGAGTTAGACGATGTTGAACTATCAATTGATAATGATGCTTTAGAAGGAATAGCCGAGAAAGCGCTGGCACGAAAAACCGGAGCTAGAGGTCTTAGATCGATAATTGAGACACTGCTACTTGACAGCATGTATAATGTTACCAATCTAAAAAAAATGCATGTACATATTTCAAAAGATGTTATAGATGGTACAGCTCAGCCAGTAGTTACCCCAAAAAATTATGTAAAACCTACGAAAAAACGTATGGCGGTTTAGTACTAGGTATTCTAATTTCTGATATAGCTGATCATTAATATAGATATTGAAGTTCATGTTAGGATTTCTTATTATTAATAACATTAATATATTTGTTATTGTAAAAATGTTCTATAAATATGGTTTAGAAGAGAAGAGTTATAATTCATCTAGAACTGGACTAAAAAATAATCTATTATCAAAATTAAAGGATTGTTGATATGAAACTTCTAATTACTATTTTCACCCTACTATTTTATTTCTCCAGTAATGCTAGTGATCACAAACAAAATGGTACTATACTTGTTACTGCAGCAACCGGTGCATTAGGTTCAACTATATGCGATGTGCTAGCATCAGAAGGGTATAATCTACTAGTATCTGGTAGGAACAATAATAAACTAACTAATTTGCAAAAGGATTTACAAAAGAAATACCCTAATATTACAGTTAGAACCTTGATAATTGATTTTTCAGATACTAAAACTATAGAAAATGCGGCAAGTAAAATTACTCTTTCCTCTATCGAAGGAATTGTGCTTATTGGTCCAAGACCATCCTTGAATAAAAATGACATTCCTAGTAAAGACGAATGGACTAAAGTATTTGCGGAAACTTTTATTGCTCCACTTGAGGTTGTACGTTTTTTTGCCCCTAAAATTCATAATAATGGTAGCATTGTTGTAATTTCAGGTAGTAGTTCTAAGAATTTTCTACCAGCCTACCCTAATACCAATGTTGTACGACTTGCTTGGAGTGGAGAAATAAAAAATCTGATGCATTTGTTTGCTACACGTAAAATTCGTGTTAACGCTATTTCCCCAGGACCAATTTTAACGCAACATCATAAGAATATGATAACAGAAAAGGCTAGTTTAAATAACATTTCATATGAGGAACAATTATTAAAAGATACCTCTTCTATACCTTTGAAATCTTATGGTGAAACTGAAGATCTCGGAAATTTAGTAGTATTTTTGCTCTCAAATAAGTCTAGTCATATAAATGGCTCAAATATTCTACTGGATGGCGGTGAATCTACTTCTTATTAGGTTCTTAGCATACATTCTATAAAACTATCTCGTGCCTAACTACTTTGGGCAGATAGTGATTGTTGTTTGTCAAAGAAATAGTCGCTCCGTCAAAAAGTCTAGAAGATAACATCTACTACATTTCAACGCAAAAGGAATCTTTTACGCATAGCATTAAAAGTCCCAAGGGTTTTCTCCCCTGTGACTTTTTAATGCTATGTGTAAGGTGAGTAACTAATATTTTAAAAAAGTTTCACTGATTTGTTATGAAGCAACATAATTCCTGTAATAAAAAATGGAGCGAATATAGCCTTTACTTCATGCAACAATGCTTCATTACTAACTTCTTGTTGCAATTCTTCTCTAATTAAATCAAAGATTTCCTGCAAACTTTTACCACCATCTATCATTTGTTTAAAAACATATTTGGTATAATTAGAAACTGGTATAGTAACCTCAGTTTAACGTAAGGAGCAATTTTTGTGCTTTTAATTTATTAGGCTTTATTGCTGGTTTGCGTGGCTTGAAGCAATAAGCCACAAACCCTGAGATTTATATTAGACCTTATATCTTAAAAATGTGTTATGAAGCATTAAGAGAGTTGGGAAAAAATGTTTTTTATATTACACTATCAAAGGTTGTAAAGTAGCAAGATTATCAAAATTAACGTCTCTTCAGCAACATTTATTCAATTTATTTGATCTAACAATGCCCCAAATGACAAAATCTGCAAAATGATAAAATGTAGTCAGTAAAGAAAATTTAATTTTCTATCCCATACACCGCATACTAACGTCGTTTTATGGCACAATTTTGATCCTATCCATCTCGAAGATAAGTCGCGTGATATCACTCATCTCCTATTTTAAGAGCAGCTATAAAAGCAGATTGAGGTATCTCAACATTACCAATATTACGCATACGTTTTTTGCCAGCTTTTTGTTTTTCCAATAATTTACGCTTACGAGTTATATCCCCACCATAGCATTTAGATAAAACATCTTTACGCATTGCCTTAACGGTTTCTCTAGCAATTATTCTGCTGCCAATAGCAGCTTGAATAGCAATCTGAAATAATTGCCTTGGAATTAAATCGCTAAGACGTTTACACAACTCCCGCCCCCGATATTCTGATCTTGAACGATGTACTATAGTAGATAAAGCATCAACTGGCTCACTATTAACCAAAATAGATAATTTTACTAAATCACTTTCCTGATAAACATCTATTTCCCAATCAAAGCTAGCATAGCCTTTTGTATAACTTTTTAACTTATCATAAAAATCAAATACTATCTCATTTAACGGTAATCGATAAATTACCATAGCTCTACCGGCTACATAAGTTAATTCAATCTGTACCCCTCTTTTATCGGTACATAAAGATAACACATTACCTAAAAACTCATCTGGTACTAATATTGTTGCCTTAACCCAAGGCTCTAACATTGAGTCGATATTTTGCACAGGTGGCAAATCAGCTGGATTATGTATTTCTAATTGATTTCCATCACGCATATTAATCTTATAAATCACACTAGGAGCGGTGGTGATCATATCAAGGTCAAATTCGCGTTCCAATCTTTCTTGTACTATTTCAAGATGTAGTAACCCTAAAAATCCACAGCGAAAGCCAAAACCTAAGGCTGTTGAACTCTCTGCTTCAAATTCAAAGCTAGCATCGTTAAGTTTTAATTTAGCTAAAGAATCTTTTAAATGCTCAAATTGCGAAGCATCTGAAGGATATAAACCACAAAACACTACCGGTAAATGCGGCTTAAAACCAGGCAGAGATTCCTGACAAGGTCTTTTCTCGTCAGTTATTGTGTCCCCAACTTTACAATCAGCAACTTGTTTTATTGAAGCAGTAAAGAAGCCTATTTCTCCTGGGTATAAAATATCTGATATATGTTTTCTAGGAGTAAAATACCCAACATTGTCAACATTATAAGTAGAATTGGTAGCCATCATTTTAATACGCATATTCTTGCGTAAAACTCCATCGATAACTCTAACTAAAATTACTACCCCTAGGTAAGAATCGTACCAGCTATCAACCAATAATGCCTTTAGAATATCTGTTTGATTAGTTTTTGGACATGGCAGCCTATTAACAATTGCTTCCAGTACCTCCTCTATTCCTATACCACTTTTTGCAGAAATCAATAATGCATCGCTTGCATCTATGCCAATTACGTCCTCTATCTGTTGCTTAACTTTATCAGGATCAGCAGCTGGTAGATCAATTTTATTTAGGACTGGAATAATTTCATGATTATTATCGATCGCTTGATAAACATTTGCTAGAGTTTGTGCCTCAACACCCTGGCTACTATCCACTACTAACAAAGAACCTTCACAAGCAGCTAACGATCTACTCACCTCATAAGAGAAATCCACATGACCAGGAGTATCCATTAGGTTTAGATAGTAGGTATTACCATTTCTTGCTTTGTAAGTTAATCTAACAGTCTGTGCTTTGATAGTGATACCACGTTCTTTTTCTATGTCCATTGAGTCCAGTACCTGATGACTCATTTCCCGAGCTGCCAACCCCCCACAATATTCAATTAATCTATCTGCTAGAGTAGACTTACCATGATCAATATGAGCAATGATTGAAAAATTTCTGATAAAGTTTTGATTATTCATGGTATATTTGGTATAATGTTAAAATTAGAAAGAAGTTTTATCTTTATATAATAAAATTCCATTTTATAGTAGGAAAATTAATAATGCGTGCTGAAATTGAACATTATGTAAAAAAAATCGAACAGTCTTTAGAGCTGCTCAGGAGGTCTCTTTGATTTCGATAACGCAAGCAAAAGGCTTCTAGAGCTAGAAAATATATCAGAAGATCCGGATCTGTGGAATAATCAAGAGAAGGCCTCGAGTATTCTAAAAGAAAAAAGACTTCTAGATATCAAGCTTAACTCGTTTAAACAACTTCAGTCTAATTTTACGGAATGTTTAGAACTTGAGGATTTGGCATTTACTGAAAATGATCAACAAGTTTTGCAGCAAGTTCAAGAAGATTTAGGGAAACTATCTATTATTGCCGGAAAATTTGAGACTGAATGTTTATTTTCTGGAGAATTTGACAGTAATAATTGCTTTCTAGAAATCAACGCTGGAGCTGGAGGAACAGAAAGCCACGACTGGGCATCAATTATGATGCGTATGTATTTACGCTTTGCAGAAAGGCTGGGTTTTAAAAGCGAAATTATTCATCTTATTAATGGCGAAGAAGCTGGAATAAAATCATGTACTATCAAAATTAATGGCTACCAAGCATATGGTTGGTTTAGAACAGAATCTGGTGTGCATAGGCTAGTTAGGATATCACCTTTTAATGCCGCAGGTAAAAGGATGACTAGTTTTGCTAGCAGTTGGGTATATCCAGAAATTGACGATGATATTTCCATTACAATAGATGAAAAAGATCTTAGAATTGATACTTATAGGTCTTCCGGGGCTGGGGGGCAACATGTAAACACTACCGATTCTGCAGTAAGGATTACCCACTTACCGACTAATATCGTAACCCAGTGCCAAAATGATAGATCGCAGCATAAAAATAAAGCACAAGCTATGAAAATGCTTAAAGCAAGGCTTTATGAGTCGGAGTTAAAAAAACGTACCGATGATATTAATGAACAAAATGCATCCAAGACTGAAAATGGTTGGGGACATCAAATAAGATCTTATGTATTACAGCCTTATCAGATGGTTAAGGATTTACGTACCAACCATGAAACTTCTGATACTAAGGGGATACTTGACGGAGATTTAGAGAAATTCGTTTCAGCCAGCCTATCAATGAGTGTTGGTAAGATTAGCAGTTGTTAGTCATAGAAGATAGGTATAACTAACCCGACTAAGTTCTTGATATTAAGTTGTCATTCCTTCGTAGGCGGGAATCTCCAATATCTCAAAGCTTTTCTGGCTTTATTTTAGATACCCGCCTATGCGGGGATGACAAACGTTATCCATCTAAAACCTTCTCGGGTTAGCTATATAATTACTATTATAGGAAATTATGATGAGAAAATATTGTTTCAAAATTGATAAACTAATTCGTGATTTAGTCCCAAGAATTATGCGTTCGCGTGGTATTTCGGTATTTGAACGTAGTATGAAAAAAGATGAATATATCCAGCGTCTTAAAGATAAATTGTTGGAAGAAGCACAGGAGGTGATTGATGCAAAAACACCAGATGAAATTTCTGAAGAACTAGCTGATTTGCTTGAAGTGATTTATGCATTAGGCAAAGAATACAACTTATCGATGGAACAAATTGAAGCAAAGCGTCTTATTAAGAAACAGAAGGATGGTGGCTTTGATAATCGTATTTATGGCTCTTATATAGAAATGCACTATGATAACGAAGATATTGGTTATTTTTTAGCTAAACCAAAAAAATACCCTGAAATAACACTATCTAATACGAAATATTGATTTATTTTCTCAAAGTTGCTATGAAAGTTAGCAACACTTCTTTTATTAACTTAAACCATATTTAACCTCAATTTCGGATTAATTTCAATAATCCGATTAAGAATCCTCCAGCCATAAGCATAATAGATATCCAAATAAAACTCATCATCGGTTTGTAATATATTTTTGCATGAATTACATCATCGTCAATTTTACTTAATACTGCGTAAAGATCATAAGTTAAATAAGAATATATATTACTTTCTTGGGATAGTTGTTTTTCTATTATATATAATCTATTCTCAGGCTTTAAGATGGTGATATTATTTTGTTGATCCTCAATCCAAAATTCAGCAATTTGCCGATAATAATTTTGGGCTGAGGATACTCTCATATCTTTTAAGGTAACTTCAAACCCACCTGCTGTTACCTTGTCTCCAACTTTTCCTATAAAATCTACTTCACTTTGTAATAATGAATTAACAGTAATAGTTAAAACAAGTAAGCCAAAGCCTAAATGCCCTAAGATCATAGCAATATTAGCTTTTAGTTTGGTTCTAAAAAAATTGCTTTTTGCTAATATATAATAACAATTTTGTATTATTAGAAAAAGAGAAAATGTCACGGCACATGCTGAAATAAAACCATACTGAATTTGGTATGAGCTAATGATAGTTATTGCAAAAGAACTAGCTAAAATTAGTAGCTGTTTTTTTCTGGTATTATAAGCAATGCCAACTAGTAGAACTGTTGGAATAAGGAAGATTATAAAATTATTGATAAAAAATCTTTCACTAATGGTAATAGATTCTTGGTATAATAAAGAATAAACTACTGGGTAAATGGTGGCACATAGTAATATTACTAGGGCTGTTAAGAAAAATATACTACCCCAAATAATAAGTTTGTACTTAAATTTATGTTTGTCTAATCCTGCTGGATCGGGTTGAGTGATATTTTGTCCTTTTACTAACAGTAACACTAAGCTTGATATAGCAATAATAGCAAATATTACCAACATGTAGATTGCTCGCTCAGGTGATGAGGCAAAAGAATGAATTGAGGTGATTAGCCCTGAGCGTACCAAAAACGTACTAAATACTACTAGTAAAAAAGTGATAATTGATAGGGTTATGCTCCAGTTTGTCATTCGTCCAGATTTTATCGTTACCAAGATTGAGTGATGTAGAACGATAGCCGACAGCCATGGTAGTAGGGAAATATTTTCTACTGGATCAAAAAACCAGAAACCACCCCAGCCAAGCTCTCTATAAGCCCACCATGATCCTAGTGCTATTCCTAAGGTTGAAAATAGCATTCCTAAATTGGTAAATATTTTAATTGCTCTGAGATTAACAAAGTCTAAACTAGACGTAAGCAAGATTACGCAAGCAGATGTGAAAGGTACGACGTAACAGACATAGCCTAAATATAATATAGGGGGGTGTATTATTAGGGCAATATCTTGCAGCATGGGGTTTAAGCCGAGTCCCTGGGCGGGACGGAAGGATAGGCTATCAAATGGGTTAGAGGTAAAATAAATGAAACTACCGAACAAGATTTGTATTAGTGCTAGTATAATTGTGTGATAGACTTGAATTGGACGGCTATTGAATAGTGCAATATAAATAACAGCTATAGTCTGTAATAAACATAGCCATAATAGGATAGACCCCTCATGACTCGCCCAACTAGCAGCAATCTTAAATCCTAGAGGCTTTAATGTACTAGAATTAAAAAAAACATTCTGTATAGAAAAATCCGATATGATAAATCCACATACTAGTAGCAAAAAAGCTAGTAATGTTGACAGGAAACTAAGATAGAAAAAAAAAGTAGCAGAACGATATAAATATAAAGAACTAACAACTGTTAGTATACTGAATAAAATTGCAGATATTTGTAAATAATTGCCAAGACTACTTATCACTTTCAGATTCTTTATTTGGTAGAATAATGACTTTTATGCTATCAAGTCTGTTACCTATTTTTTTGTTAATAGTGATACTTAAATTAAATATCTTGATAGATTCTCCTTGATTGGGAATACGCTCAAGTTTATGGATAATTAAGCCAGCTATGGTATTTGCGTCATCATCAGGTAGACTCCAATTTAATTCTCTATTTACATCTCTTATGGTTACAGATCCATCAATAATAAACTCCGTTTCAGATTTTTTTACAATTGTGTTAATAGGATAATCATGCTCATCGATAATAGGACCAACAATCTCTTCTAGAATATCTTCTAGAGTAATAATACCTTGTAGATCACCATATTCGTCAACAACACAGGCAAAATGGCTCTTTCTTTCTCTAAAAGCATGAAGTTGATGAGTTACCAAAGCATTATCAGGTATAAACCAAGGCTGATTTACTAATTCTTTGATATTAATTTTTTTTGCATCGTTATTCTTTTCGTAAAGAGCCCGGAGTAGATCTCTCATGTGAAGTACGCCAATTATGTTGTCCTGAGTGTCCTTCCATAATGGTATTCTTGTATGGGGGCTAGATAATAATGCTCGCCTCACTATCTCCTCTTTAGGCAAATCTACATTAATGGCTACTATGTTACTTCTATGTATCATAATTTCAGATACTGTCATTTTCCTAATATCTAATATACCCCCTAACATGTCACGGTCAGATTTATAAACATTACCTTCTTGATGATAATGTTCAATAACTCCTCTGACTTCTTCTGTTCCCGAGATATTTTGTTGTAGATTAATACGGAAAATAAAACAGAACAGCTTAACTATAACTTCAAAAATAGAATTAATTGGTTTCAAAAGCTTTAGGAAAAATATAATTGCTGGAGAAGTGAATAATGCTAACTGTTCTGCTTTTGCTACAGCAATAGCTTTAGGTATTATCTCGCCGAAAACAATTATCACGAAAGCCATCACTGCTGAAGCTACGACAGTGCCACTATCACCTAGCCAATCGATAAATATACTGGTAGCAATGGTAGTGCAAACAGTATTAAGCAGAGTATTACCAATCAATAATGTGCCAATTACTTTTTCTTTATTCTTGAGAACTTGTAATACAGTGTTACGTTTAATAGCTTTTGCCTTAAACTTTTGTATTTTCCCTGGAGAAGACGCGGTGATGGCCGTTTCAGTAGCTGAAAGCAGTGCGGCACATCCTATCATTAGAACAATAATGATTGTCAAAAAAATAGTCATTGATCCTTGTATAAATTATTAGCGTAAATCTAATTATATTGGCAACTGTGCAATTCCCCTAATACTTTTTTATTATGCTCTTGCCTTAAACTCATGCTACAGGGCTTATTTCTTTTCTTGACTGAATTTGCTAAAAAATAATTTTGATTATTTTTATCAAAATACTTACAAAAATCATCAATTGAACAGAATATTTCCTCCTTTAATTGTCAGTTAAAATTAGTAACTTTAATTCACTTCCCACTACACTGCAACCCTTATATCTTTATATAATCCTTCTACACTTATATCGAACTCAGGTTAACTAATCAACTGATGTAATGAAATAACATTAGACTTCTTTCGAAACTCTACTTTTGCTGGTGATTTGTACGTCGATGCGGTACTCGAATCCTCACGTACATTAGAGTACGCTGCGGTTCTGCGTTCCGCGTCTCCTTCAAATCCCTCAGCACAAGCGAGTTTCGAAAGAGGTCATTGTAGAGGTAAACAGAATATTAAGAGATTCCAACCTAGAATATGCGAAAGAAAATGATAATGATGGTAAATAAGACAACCTTAGCTTACAAAAAAACTGATTTATCCAATGGCTCTTTAAAGGCGACGAGTTGATAAGTATAGTTTGTAAGCCAGCGAATTCCATCAGGGTTGTAGAGTAAATTTTATCTGTATTATTGAAAATATTAATAAAATTCACTTTGTTATAAGCCCGGATACATGGATGCATTTGCTTTTTTGCTATTGACGTTATTTTTTTCTTGCATTATAGGGTAGATCCATACATGAACTAGGGGCAATTCAAAAATTGCTGGATTTAAACATAGTAATAAGGTATTGTAGGCTGAATTTAGTTCGTTATTAAATAATAATTATGCAAACAACAACTGCGGTTACCAACAAAAAAACACAAATTAAAGAATATACGTCTTTTATCTTTACAATATTTTTGGCACTGATGATAAGATTTTTTGTCATGGAACTTTTTTTTGTGCCAACAGGTTCAATGAAAGCAACAGTGCTAGAGAATGATTATATTTTTTCAACAAAATATTCTTATGGATATAGTAATTATTCTTTTCCTTTTAGTCCCAATATTTTTAATGGGAGAATATGGGCGTCACAGCCACAAAGAGGAGATATAATAGTTTTTCGCCCACCAAATAATATGGATATTCGATTTATAAAAAGATTAATTGGGCTACCTGGAGATAAAGTACAATTAATCAATGATGTAGTGTATATAAATGATAAAGCCATAGAACGCACTGAAATTGGTACATATACAAGTGAAGAAGGAAAAAATTATATAAAATATAAGGAAATGTTACCTAATGGTGTAAGTTATTTTTCTTATAAATTAAAACAAAATAATCATTCATTAGTAAATAAATATGGTAATACGGAAAGCTTTTATGTACCTGAAGGTAAGTATTTCTTTCTTGGAGATAACAGAGATGAATCGAATGATAGTAGGATAGACCTAGGATTTGTACCGTTTAAAAACTTTATTGCCAAAGGACAATTTATTATTTTTTCTACAAAAGAAGAATTATGGCAAAGTGATATTGGGATAATTAATCAAATACTCCGTGTTGGTACTTGGCTGGCATCTATTAGATTTAACAGAATATTTACGTCCCTTTATACAGATAAAATACAAAATGATAACAAGTAAAGAATCAGCTCTTTCTGCTCCGGAAAAGCTTGAACAAGATATAGGATATAATTTTAATAATAAAGCTCTTTTACTTGAAGCGTTAAGTCATCCTTCTCTTAAGCAACATGTACTAAAGCATGGAATTCAAAAAAACTATGAACGTTTAGAATTACTTGGTGATGCAATAATTAATTTTATCATTACTGAAATTTTATTTAAAAATTTCTCTACTTATGATGAGGGGAAATTAGCAAAAATTAGAGCATATCTAGTCTGTAAAGAATCACTTTGCAAAGTAGCTGCAAAAATCAATTTGTCAGACTATATTATTATGACCCATGGCGAGGAAGTATTAGGGGGAAGGCAAAATCCTAATAATATTGAGAATACTATGGAAGCATTAATTGCTGCCATTTATCTTGATAGTAACATTGATACGACCCAAAAAATAGTATATAATTTGTGGTATGAGTTTATATCTATTACTGATTTAGCTGATTATGACCCTAAAACTACTCTTCAGGAATTAGCACAAAGAAAGGGAATTGAAAGACCCGTGTATGAAGTGATAAAAAGAGAAGGATCACCACACGCATCTATCTTCACTGTATTAGTAAAAATGGAAGCCTACCAACAAACTGGTACTGGTCATTCAGTTAAAGAAGCAGAAAAAGTTGCTGCCCGTAAATTAATGAACTACCTCAACAATTTGTAAAGTTGTAAAGTTGTAAAGTTTAATCCGTGAAAATATCTCAAAAGACAATTTCTCTATGTATAATCGGCAAACCAAATGCTGGTAAATCATCATTATTAAACAAACTTATAGGACAAAAAATATCGATAGTAACGAATAAAGTTCAGACAACCCGCTCTATTATAACCGGAATAGTTACCATAAAAGATACGCAGCTGATAATATTAGATACGCCAGGTATATTCGAGCCAAAGAAACAGCTGGAAAAAGCAATGGTACGATGTGCATGGTCAAGCTTACATGGCGTAGATTTAGTTTTATTGATAATAGATAGTACGAAACCTATTGATCAATTTACGTTACAAATACTTAAAAAGTTGCAAACTCTTAAAATAAATTTAATATTTCTGTTAAATAAGATAGATATTCCTTCTCAATATACAGAAGAAATAGAAAATATTATAAGGTCTCAGTTCATAGATGCTAATATATTTAAAATATCCGTTTTAAACGGAGAAAATATCAATAACCTACTAAATTACATACAAAGCCAAGCAGAGTTGTCGCCTTGGCTATACGAAGAAGATGATGTTACTAATTTGCCTATGCGATTTTTAGCTGCTGAGATAACTAGGGAACAATTATTCTTGAATCTCCACCAAGAATTACCTTATAATTTAACTGTTCAAACTGAAATGTGGCAAGAGAATAATGATAAGTCTATCAAAATTCATCAGGTAATAGTTGTTTCAAGAGATTCTTATAAGACTATTATTTTAGGAAAAAATGGTTGTAAAATTAAAGAAATAGGCTCTAAGGCAAGAATGGAAATGCAGCTAGCTTTTGATTGTAAAATTCATCTTTTCCTTTTTGTGAAAGTACGTGAGCTTTGGGAAAATGATCCGCACTCATATAGCCATATGAGATTGAAACAAGTTTAAATATGAATTTTAAAGATATAGGTATAATAATTGCCAAAAAACCACTAAAAGAAAATACGGCTATTATTACAGTTTTTACTGAGAATCATGGCTTATATTCCGGTGTAATACGAGAAACATCTAAAAAATTTGGTTCTGTAAATCAACAAGGTAATATTGTTGATTTTTTTTGGCAAGCTAGATTACACGAACATCTAGGAATGGCTAAATGCGAATTAATAAAATCTTACGCTGGTCTTTTAATAACTAATAAAATTAAGCTTTACGCTTTTAATTCAATTATTAGCCTTATTAAGATGGCATTTCATGAAAGAGAAAATCACAATAAATTTTTTCCAATTTTTGTAAAATATTTAAGTAGTCTAGCAAATAATTTTATTTTTGAGGAATATATTAAATTTGAATTAGCCATACTTCAAGAATCAGGTTATGGTCTTGATTTGCATAAATGTGCAGTAACAGGTACTAGGGAAAATCTATCTTACGTCTCGCCAAAATCTGGAAGAGCTGTATGCTTATCAGAGGGATTACCATATCAAGACAGGCTTCTAATCTTACCACAATTCTTAACCTCCACTAATAGCCAAATTACTAATAATGATAAAAAACAAGCTTTTAATTTAACTACATATTTTTTTAACCGGTATTTCTTTCACAACCAACAACAACTACATGTACGAGAGAATTGCATAGAATATATTATTCGATTTGCAACATTCACATAAAATAAAACCTATAGAAAATCAGCCTCCAAAAGCAGATTCTGAAGAATTGTTTTGCTTTCTAGAACCACCCCGAAAACTACTAAGTTTTTTAGATCTAGTCGGATGCTTCAATTTGCGTAGTGCTTTGGACTCTATTTGCCTAATACGTTCCCTAGTAACGTTGAATTGTTGTCCAACTTCTTCTAGTGTATGATCGGTACTCATTCCTATACCAAATCTCATTCTTAGAACTCTTTCTTCACGAGGAGTAAGAGTTGCTAAAACTCTAGTTGTGACCTCTCGTAAGTTCGATTGAATTGCTGCGTCAAGCGGTAATATAGCATTTTTGTCTTCAATAAAGTCTCCAAGATAACTACCATCATCATCGCCTATTGGATTTTCTAAGCTAATTGGTTCTTTAGCTATTTTCATTACTTTTCGTACTTTATCAACTGGCATAGAAAGACGAGCAGCAATTTCTGCCGGAGTCGGTTCATAACCTAGCTCGTTAAGCATTTGCCTAGAGGTACGAATAATTTTATTGATCGTTTCAATCATATGCACGGGAATACGTATGGTTCTAGCTTGATCAGCTATAGCTCTAGTAATAGCTTGCCTAATCCACCAAGTAGCATAAGTGGAAAATTTATATCCCCTACGATAGTCAAATTTATCAACAGCCTTCATTAACCCAATATTTCCTTCCTGAATTAAATCTAAAAACTGTAATCCACGATTTGCATATTTTTTAGCAATTGAGATAACTAGACGCAAATTAGCCTCTATCATAGCTTTTTTTGCCCTAAGGACTTGTCTTTCACCCTTTTGTATTGTATGCACTAACTTTTTAAATTCAATAATTGGCAAACCAATAGTCATTTCCATGGTTTTTAATTCACTAATCATTTGATCAATAGCATCAGATTCTTTAGCAAGGAAATTCTTCCAATTAGATGGCTTGTTTTTTTGCATTTGCCTTTTCCAGTTTTCATCAATTACTGCTCCCATATATTCATTTAGGAAGTTCTGACGACTTATGCCATATTTTTCAGCTAATTTAAGGAAGTTCCCTTCTTTAGTTACTAATTCTCTATTTAGACTATATATTCTATTAAGAATTTCTTCTGTCCTTTTAGAGTGAAAATGGATACTAGAAATTTCAATAATTAGTAATTGTAGATTTTTGGCATATTTTTTGTTATCATGCAATCCCTTAGGTTGAGGATAACGTGTGTAATGTTTTTTTGCTTCAATTAACAACTCTTCAGAAAGTCTAGAAACTCTTTCCATACGCTTGACAACACTAGGTAATAACTGTAACTCAATAGTAGCTATTGATAAATTACTAGCTTCTTCATGTTCTTCATGATCTGATTCTATATAATTATTTTGATTCTCTTCAGAATTACTATCATCCCCGTTAACCATATTAGCTTCTAGATCAATCAAATCTCGGAGTAGTATTTTTTCATTAACTAAATCTTCATGCCATTTTATAAAGAATTTCATCGATATTGGATTTTCACAAAGTGACTTAACCATTATCTCTTTGCCTTCTTCAATATCTTGGGCTACTTCTATTTCAGTCTCACGAGAAAAAAGCCCAACTCCTCCCATATCTCGTAAATATAACCTTACTGGATCATCGGTTGTACCTAAGTTTTCTTCTTCACTTTCGTCTTCAGGCTCACGATCAACATTATTAGACAGTTTAAATTCATCATCTACATTAATATCAAGTTTGATCTCGTCATCATCACCTTCTATAATATCAACTCCAGCCTCAGAAAACTTTGATATTACCTTTTCTAGATCTTTTACTGATATATTATTAGTCATTGGAATGACTTTATTTAGATCATAATAAGTGACTGCAGTGCCTTTTTCTTTAGCTGTTTTAACTAGGTTATCAACTGCAGTACTTTTTACATCTATTTTCTCTTTTGCTTCTGTCATAATTTATAAACCTTGGGTCAATTAGTAAAAGATTCGTTTAGATTATAAATCTCTTTGGAGATTTTCAAAATTTCTTCTCGATATAATATAGCTTTTTTTAGCTCTTCGTCTGAGCCATTTTGAATAATTGAGCTATATTCTTGTTTTAATAGTACTAGGTGATGTTTTTTATGCAACCATTGCCAAAGTAAGTCAGAATCGATATCATCCTGATTAAATGACAAATCTAGAAATAGATTATTGGATTTTGACAATACTGAAAAAGTGTCATAAAATCCAGTTTTTTCTGCCAAAGCAATAATATTTTCCTGATCTAATATATCGTTGCTAATAATTTCTGCAAAATACCAATCACGAAAAGCTTCAAGCATTTTATTTTGGAAATTTAACGTTAACAAGAAATCCTTTATTTCTTGCTTTTTGGTCATTTCAGGAAATTTAACCAATATTATACAAACAGCTTGTTCTAATATTTCGATTTCTGAATAGTTAGGAGTGGTAGATGTAATATTTGAACTTGTTATAGTTACTTTATTTTGCCGTTTAATTAAATTTTGCCATATTTGCTCTTTAAAATATCGATAATAATTATTGCTAAGTAGTTTATCCTTTATTTGTTTACAATAATCTCCAAGATTTCTTTCCAAAATAGCTTTGTCTTCTGGAGTTGAAAAAGTCTTACCTTCATATTCGGAACGCCAAATCATTTCAGATAGATTAATTCTTTTATCAAAAATTTGTGTGAAACTTCCCGCTCCATCTTTATTTATAATATCATCAGGGTCACTTCCGCTAGGTAACATCACAAAGGAAATTTTCTTATTGCCATTTATCAGAGGTAGTACTAGATTAATTACCCGATGGGTGGCTTTTATTCCTGCTATATCACCATCTAAACAGAGTACTATTTCATCTCCGGCACGCCATAATTTTTGCAAGTGATTCTCTGTAACCGAAGTACCAAGACTTGCCATTGCCTCTTTAAAACCAGCTTGGTGCAAGGCAATAACATCCAAGTACCCTTCAACTAAGATTGAATGATTTTTTTTATAGGCAACACTAATTGCATTATTCTCCCCATATAATGTTTCATTTTTTTGAAATAATATGGTTTCCGGAGAATTTAAATATTTAGGTAACCCATCACCAAGCACTCGCCCTCCAAAACCAACTACTTTATTATAAACATTTTTAATCGGAAAGATTATCCGATTATAAAATATCTCATATATTGTACCATCATCTCGCTTGCCCACTAAGCCTGCTTTTTGAAGTTTTGTCAAAGATATTGATTTTTTTTCAAAAAATTTCTGTAATGCTTTAGCTGGAGGAGCAAAACCAATGGAGAATTCCTTAATTGCTTCTTTACTAATACCGCGGTCATGTAAGTAGCTACATACTTCTTGTGACAATTGTGATGTAAAAAATCTTTCAGCCATCTCTAAGATATCAAATAGTTCATCCGATTCTTCATAGAGTTTTTGTTGTGCTGCTGTTAATTTAGGCAATTCAATGCCATAATCATTAGCAAGTTTAATGGCTGCTTCCTTATAAGATAAACCGCTAAAGTTGGAAACAAACTTTATAACATCCCCGTGAACAGCACAGCCAAAGCAATAATAAAACTTCTTGGCATCATTTACAGTGAATGATGGAGATTTTTCAACATGGAAAGGACATAGTCCCAAGTAATTTCCAGATTTCTTAGTTAAGACTACTTTTTGTCTAACAACATCTGATAAATTAATCCGAGTTCTAAGAAGTTCATAAAATTCTAATGGAATTCTCATAAACTTAAAATAAAGGTGAATATGATTGTAGAGAAGCAGTAGCTAAGAGGTATTAATAAATTATCGTTTATTGATAACTCTTTTGAGTAGAATTCACTAATAGTAGCAACTATAGAACTAATTATAATAACAGTAAAACTAGTGTGATAGCCGATGAAAAAATACACTAATATGCTAATAAAAATTGCAGAAATTAGAAAGGCAATAGAACCTTCCAATGACTTGCCATTTTTTAGAGGCGTACCTATTTTTGTACCCACTAGTGCAGCAAGACAATCAGCTATTATCAATATAAGCCAAGATGAAATCGCTAAACCTTTTGAAAATAAAAGAGCAGTTAAGAAAAATCCAACTACCATAAAACTGCTACCACTTAGTCTGAATAAACCACTCTGTTCTTCAGGTCTCATAAACTTTCCAAGAAATTTATCTGTAAATTTCTTAACATATAAATTATAATGCCTTGTAATATCTATATATAATACACATATTATAAGTAGAAATAATAGTGTAGTAACAACTAATTTAGATGAAAATAAATAAAAAAGTGGTATAATCAAGCTGTATAAGTGGAAAGTTTTACGTTGTATTTCAAAATTAAAGAGTTTAGTTTGCATAATAACCTAAAAGGCCTATTTGACAAAGTTTGACACAACAAATATACTAGAAAACTTAACTTAGACAAGACATATTATTATGGCAGATTTTCCTATTACACATAAAGGGTTTGATAGTTTAGAAAAAGAAATTAAACATCTTAAACACATAGAACGACCAAAAGTAATTGAAGCTATAGCAACAGCTAGAGATTTTGGAGATTTATCTGAGAATGCAGAATACCATGCAGCACGGGAAAAACAAAGTTTTATTGAAGGTCGCATTGTGGATCTTGAAGATAAAATAGCAAGAGCTAAAATTATTGATACCTCAAAACTCTCCGGTGATACCATAAAATTTGGGGCATTAGTTAAGTTGATCGATGATGAAACAGAGGAAATAGTTATATATCATATTGTTGGAGAGTATGAAGCAGATATAACCAAAAAGAGGGTATCCATAGTATCGCCAATTGCTAAGGCTCTCATCGGTAAAGGGGTCGGAGATATAGTAGAAGTAACCACTCCTAAAGGTTCAAAATCTTATGAGGTTTTAGAAGTATCCTATCAAGAATTAGTAGATATTTAAGATAATAACTATTAGTGCTAGCTTATTTATATGTTATAACCTGAATTCGATGTAACAAGTTACATCGAATTCAGTATTGTATATAGAAACAATCAGGTTTGAAGCGGTTCTACTCGATAATCAAGTTTTTTAGAATTATTAAGAAATACGTCATTGCGAGGAGGCACTTTGGTGGCAACGAAGCAATTGTAAGTTAAAAGTATGATATAATAGATGTTGAAGTCAATATAAATAATGATTTATACTGACTTATAAGGGGGTATTACAGCGATAGTCATTAATAATACTAAATGACTATCGCTGTGCAGGCGTGAGCGACCGTGAAGCAATTGGTCTTAAGATCGTATGGATCTTGGTACTCTAGCCCAAATCCCCGAGACGTTTGAATAGTTGATTGGGATGCCTTTGCACTCCCGCTTACAATCGTAAACATTAAAAGTCTTCGAGGTATTATGCCATTATATAATAATTTTATTGGTCTTGATATAGGAAAATTCAATTTTGTTGTTGCTATTCATGGAAAAAAAGAAACTAAAGAATATAATAACAACTCTAATGGAATAGCTGATTTTATCAAGGATTACAAAAAAGAGATTAGTTCTGCATTGTGTGTTTTAGAAACCACAGGTGGATATGAAATGGAACTATTACTAACGCTTTGCAATCAGGGTTTTGCTGTACATAGAGCCAATACTCGCAAAGTTAAAAACTTTATTAGGTCTTTTGGGAATGCAGCTAAAACTGATAGTCTTGATGCTAAAGCTCTAGCACTTTATGGTTTTGAACGGTCAGAAAGATTAGAACTATTTAAAGTACAATCTAAGCAAGCTTTAAACTTGTATGAATTAGTCGGACGTAGGAACGACCTCAAACAAATGTTGATTGCAGAAAAAAATAGGTTTCAGTCCCCGAGAGCTGATTTAATCAAGTCTAGTTGTGTTAAAATAATCGAAGTACTAGAAGAACAAATTGCATCTATTACTAAAAAAATAGATGACTTAATAGCAAAAGATAAACTCTTGCAGGCTAAGAAAGAGACACTGCAAACTATTAGTGGTATAGGCACAGTAGTATCTAATGAGCTTATAGCTTTGTTACCTGAACTTGGTACATTGAACCGCAAACAAATAGCATCATTAGTAGGTGTTGCACCAATATCTAATGATAGCGGTAGATATAGCGGATATAGACATACAGGTCATGGTAGAAGTTTTGTTAGACCTATGTTGTTTGTAGCTGCTATGGCTGCTAGAAATTCTAACTCTGAACTGAAGGTATTTTATGAAAAATTGATCAATAGAGGAAAAAAGAAAATGGTGGCGATGGTAGCATTAATGCGGAAAATCATTGTGATTGCAAACGCTAAGTTACGTGATTTAACTAGCTCTGCAGAAGCAATAAAAATTTAAACCAAATTTATTTAAATTTTTATTGCGAACATAGTTGATCCACAAAAAATATAATAAGTAATTTGGATTGCAGTGTCGCCACTAAAGTGGCTTCTTGCAATGACGTTTGACTAAAAGTTGTATACATCTTACTAATTTTGTGTGCATTGCCTAGGTTAACGGGGTATTACCCCTGTGGAAACTTTTTAAGAGCTTAAAAAATGATTAAAAATGAAATATTATCTTACCCAGAAGTTAAAAGTTTGAATGGTGAATGTAAGAAGCTTGTTGTATTGTTACATGGGCTTGGTTCAGATGGGCATGACTTAATAAGCTTAGTTCCATTTATATCTAAGGAATTGCTAGATTGTCATTTTATCTCGCCGCATGGAGTTGAAAAATTTGACAATGCACCGTATGGCAGACAATGGTTTAGTCTAAATGATCGTACCCCTTATGTAATAAGGGAATTAGTTGCTAAAAATAGTGGTTTAGTTACAGAGATAATTAAAAAAAAACAAGCAGAATTAAATTTAACTAATAAAGATACTATCATAATTGGTTTTTCACAAGGCACTATGATGGGACTATATTTAAATTTGGTGCAAAAAGAGCCTTTTGCTTGTGTGATAGGCTTTTCTGGTAAATTAATCGCCCCACTAGAATGTATCAATAAAACTACGCCAGTTTGCGTAATACATGGCGAATTAGATGATGTGGTTGATGTAAATAGCATGGACGAGATAATAGAATATTTACAGAAATATAATATTGCTTATAGTAACTACAAGATACCAAATCTTATGCATTCTATTGATGATAGGGGGCTACAATTTGCCGTCAAGTTTATAAATACTAGACTTACTGCATAAGTCAATCTAGTTGGTGATTTTGTCGTCGAAACTCGCCTCCGCTCCTCGCGTACGTCTGTGTACGCGAAGGTAGCCGACTTCGTTTCTCCTAAAAATCCCGAAAGCTTCTTTGATTTATGCAGCAAGTCTACTAAAGCACAGTAAATTGTAATACGACGTTTTTTTAAGTACTTAATCCCAAGGAATTTAGCAGATGTTTTACTGCTTAGGTAAGTAGCTTAAAACTTCAAATCATTTGAGTATATATGATTAGCTTATTATTGAATTTCTTGCATATATTAAGAGTGGTAAGCAAGCAGCAAATTCTGACTTATCCAGATACCATAAAATTACCATCTAGGTTAAAATTTCTTGGCTGGATGATAACCATAGTATTTTACCCAATTGGTTTATTTAAGCCACCAAAAGACGATTTTGGTATAAGGTTAACCGATTGTTTTAAAAAATTAGGTCCTGTCTATATAAAATTTGGTCAAACTCTTTCCACAAGACCGGATCTTATAGGAGTTAAGATTGCCCATTATTTGCAGTCTCTTCAAGATAAGTTGCCACCTTTTAGTAGTAATATAGCACGAAAGATTATTGATGAGTCTTTTGGTCAAAGTGCCGATGAGTTATTCTCCGTCTTTGAGGATATACCAATTGCAGCAGCTTCGATTTCTCAAGTACACAGAGCTAAGTTGAAGTCTGGTGAATTCGTTGCAGTAAAAATATTACGTCCGAGAATTCATCATATATATAATAAGGATATTAAGCTTTTATATATTTTTGCTAAACTAGTAGCAAGAATATTTATAAAATTTAAAAGATTGCGACCAGTAGCGGTAATAGATGTATTTAATACTACTATGAAATTTGAGCTTGACCTACGTTTAGAAGCAGCAGCAGCTTCAGAGCTCTCTGATAATCTGCAAAATGATGTTGATATATATATTCCTAAAGTTTATTGGCAACTGACTCATGAATATATAATAACCACAGAATGGGTAGATGGAATATCAATTTATGCTCGAGATAAGCTTATAGAGCAGGGCTTAGATCTAACTAAAATAGCTCAAAGATTTGCTACAATATTTTTTAATCAAGTATATAGAGATGGTTTCTTTCATGCAGATTTACATCCTGGCAATATTTTAGTTAGGTCGGATGGTAGCATAGTGTTACTAGATTTTGGTATTATGGGTAGGTTATCTGATAAAGATAGAATGGCAATTGCTGAAAGCCTGTTTGGTTTTTTAAGTAGGAACTATAAGTTAGTAGCACTTGTCCATCTTAGGGCTGGTTATATTCCTCAGAATACTGATCTTGATCTTTTTGCTCAGGCGTGTAGAGCAGTAAGCGAACCGATTATAGGATATGCCGTTAAAAATATTTCCATAGGTAGGTTACTTGCACAATTATTTAAAATCACCGAAGATTTTGGTATGGAGGTACAACCACAATTGCTATTATTACAGAAAACTATAGTAGTAGTTGAAGGGGTAGGGCAGCAGCTTGATCCAGAAATTAACGTATGGCAGCTTATAGAACCATGGATCAAGAAATGGGCGGCTAAGAATCTTAGCCCAGAGGCAAAAATTCTTAGAATTCTAAAGCATGTTGTAGTGGAAATATTGGAGAGATTTAATAAATGAAAATAGTAACTTGGAATATTAATTCTGTACGCTTGCGACTGAGTTTGCTCAAAAAGCTAATTGATGAACATCAGCCTGATATTATATCACTGCAGGAGATTAAAACAATTAATGAACTATTTCCTTACCAAGCTATTAATGATATGGGCTATCAGCATATATATTGTTCAGGAGAGAAGTCTTATAATGGAGTAGCAATTTTATCAAAATTGCCTTTTACCAATAAATTCATTCTTGAATTGTATAATAGTGATAAAAGGCATATAGCAGTAGAAGTTTTAGGTATTGAGATACATAATTTTTATGTACCGGCTGGCGGGGATATAGCTGATGTGAATGTTAATGAAAAATTTAAACATAAATTGGCATATGTAAAATTAATACAAGAATGGTTAACCAATAATCGGAGTAAAGATAGTAAGATTATCATAACGGGAGACCTAAATATTGCCCCTCATGAGCATGATGTATGGTCTAGCCGTCAATTACGTAATGTTGTCAGCCATACAGACATAGAGCGTTCAACTCTGTTGGAATTACAGGATTCCTTAGGTTTTATTGATAGTAGCCGCTATTTCATACCGTATAATGAAAAATGTTATACTTGGTGGAGTTATAGAAATATAGACTGGCAAAAATCTAATCGGGGACGTAGATTAGATCATATTTGGACTAGTTCTAACTTACAAGATAAGATGCTATCTGTTAGCTCCTTATCAGAAGCTAGGAATTGGCTTATGCCCTCTGATCATGTACCTTATTTTTTAACATTGGGTAGTTGTGTGGGGGTAAAAACCTCAATTTTGGATTAATTTCATTAATCTAGATAATAAAAAAACAAGAAGTATGGGATTAATAAATGAAAGTTCAGGATTATAAATTTTATAATGATTTAATATCACAGATTGTGGTTGAGGAAGTTTGGTTATTTGGTTCTAGGGCAAGGAACGATAATCAGGATAGAGCAGATATTGATTTAGCTATAGTATGTCATAATGCTACTACTAAGGATTGGTTGAAATTACAAGAAATTGTTGATAATGCTGATACACTCTTAAAAATAGATTGTATAAGGCTTGACGAATTAGAGGATTCATCAGACTTAAAATTATCTATAATACGAGAAGGGGTGAAATTGTATGGAAGATCCTAAAAAATATACTAAAATAGAGTTAGGTTTTTCAAAGCTAAGTAGAGCTTTAATATCTTTAGAAGATATTGTATTTAAGCCCGTGCTAGAAGATCGAAGTAACATAGATGTTAGCATTCAAAGATTTGAGTTTACAATAGAACTATTTTGGAAATTATTAAGGGTAATTCTTGAAAGCAAAGGAGTAAAAGTGCAATATCCTAAAGATGTTTTAAGAGAAGCATTTAAAGGACATCTGATTGATCATGAACAAGAGTGGTTAAAAATGCTGCTAGATAGAAATATTACCTCTCACACTTATGATGAGCAGCTAGCGGGTAAAATTTATAATAATATTAGATCTTACATTCCCACATTAAGAAGTACATTTGATAAATTGAACTTTCTTAATCACTTACCTTACGTATAATCCCCATGGCGATTTAAAAGTTATAGGAAAAACAGCCTAGAGTCATTGCAAGGAGGCATAAGCCGACGAAGCAATTGTAAGTTAAAAGTATGATATAATAGATGTTGAAGTCAATATAAATAATGATTTATACTGACTTATAAGGGGGTATTACAGCGATAGTCATTAATAATACTAAATGACTATCGCTGTGCAGGCGTGAGCGACCGTGAAGCAATTGGTCTTAAGATCGTATGGATCTTGGTACTCTAGCCCAAATCCCCGAGACGTTTGAATAGTTGATTGGGATGCCTTTGCACTCCCGCTTACAATCGTAAACATTAAAAGTCTTCGAGGTATTATGCCATTATATAATAATTTTATTGGTCTTGATATAGGAAAATTCAATTTTGTTGTTGCTATTCATGGAAAAAAAGAAACTAAAGAATATAATAACAACTCTAATGGAATAGCTGATTTTATCAAGGATTACAAAAAAGAGATTAGTTCTGCATTGTGTGTTTTAGAAACCACAGGTGGATATGAAATGGAACTATTACTAACGCTTTGCAATCAGGGTTTTGCTGTACATAGAGCCAATACTCGCAAAGTTAAAAACTTTATTAGGTCTTTTGGGAATGCAGCTAAAACTGATAGTCTTGATGCTAAAGCTCTAGCACTTTATGGTTTTGAACGGTCAGAAAGATTAGAACTATTTAAAGTACAATCTAAGCAAGCTTTAAACTTGTATGAATTAGTCGGACGTAGGAACGACCTCAAACAAATGTTGATTGCAGAAAAAAATAGGTTTCAGTCCCCGAGAGCTGATTTAATCAAGTCTAGTTGTGTTAAAATAATCGAAGTACTAGAAGAACAAATTGCATCTATTACTAAAAAAATAGATGACTTAATAGCAAAAGATAAACTCTTGCAGGCTAAGAAAGAGACACTGCAAACTATTAGTGGTATAGGCACAGTAGTATCTAATGAGCTTATAGCTTTGTTACCTGAACTTGGTACATTGAACCGCAAACAAATAGCATCATTAGTAGGTGTTGCACCAATATCTAATGATAGCGGTAGATATAGCGGATATAGACATACAGGTCATGGTAGAAGTTTTGTTAGACCTATGTTGTTTGTAGCTGCTATGGCTGCTAGAAATTCTAACTCTGAACTGAAGGTATTTTATGAAAAATTGATCAATAGAGGAAAAAAGAAAATGGTGGCGATGGTAGCATTAATGCGGAAAATCATTGTGATTGCAAACGCTAAGTTACGTGATTTAACTAGCTCTGCAGAAGCAATAAAAATTTAAACCAAATTTATTTAAATTTTTATTGCGAACATAGTTGATCCATAAAATGATTAAATTTGGATTGCTTCGTCGTGCTTACGCACTCCTCGCAATGACATTTCCTCGCCTTTAAAATAGTTACTATAATTCTTAAACAAAAAATAACTTATGCAAAATAAATACATTATTGCATTTTTCTGGCAACATATAAAACCATATAAATGGTTTTACTTGGTTATGCTACTTGCCCCTACTATAAGTAGTTTTTACCCGTCTGCCAATTATTATGCGATTAAATTATTTCTTGATACAATAGTAGCACAAGAGAATCTAACTTATAAGTTAGTTTTACTACCGATTATAATATTCACGTCTGCACAAGTGATTTTACCTTTGGTGTGGCGTATCGGTGACATAGCAGAATGGAAGGCTGAGCCTTATGTGCGACGTTCTATATTGCTCCAATCATACGACTATGTTCAGCACCATTCTTATTTGTTCTTCCAAGAAAGTTTTACAGGAGCCATAAGCAGCAAAATCAAAGGTATTTTGGATGGGTATGATAAATTTTGGGCGGAAATGCATCACGGATTGCTGCAAAAGTTTCTTAAATGTGTTGTGAATTTTTGTACCCTTAGTCTTGTTAACACAAATCTTGGCATATTTGTACTAATATGGTGTAGTTTTTACGTACCAATTATGTATAAACTCTCAACTAAATTAAACCAACTATCTTGCTTAGAATCCGAAAGTAAGCATTTTATAATTGGGCAGATTGCAGATAAAATTACTAATATTATTTCGCTTTTTTCTTTTGCTTCTAGGGCAAGAGAATTAAAGGCACTAGATAATAATATATTAAATGATTTTATTCCCAAACAGCTAAAAGTATACAAATATAACTTTAAGACTCAAATAGTAGGTGTGTGCTTCTATTTTGTTTTGTTTGGTTTTATTCTATTCTATATGCTGTATTTAAGAATACATGGCTTAATTTCTGTTGGAGATTTTGCTTTTGTTTTTGGTATTGTCTTGGTTGTTGCAGACGATATCTGGAATGCAACAGTTTCATTGCAGGATTTTACTAGATCAATGGGTGATTTAAAAAGTGCGTTGTCAATAGTTACTATCAACCAGCAAGATTTGGATAAACTTAGTGCAAGTCCGCTAATAGTTGATAAAGCTATTATTGAATTTAAAAATGTAAATTTTGGTTATAACAAAGAACTGATCTTTAAAGAGCTAACTTTTTCTATTAGTCATGGTGAGAAGGTAGGAATAGTCGGTCATTCTGGTAGTGGCAAATCAACACTTATTAATCTCTTGTTACGTTATTTTAAAGTTACAAATGGTCAAATTTTGATAGATGGACAAAATATTGACGATGCTACTCAAGACTCATTACGACAAAACATCGCGGTAATCCCTCAGGATACTTTGTTATTTCATCGAACCCTGATGGAAAATATTAGATATGGAAAACAGGAAGCAACTGATGCAGAAGTAATTGAGGCAAGCAAAAAGGCACATATCCATGAATTTATTACAACATTGCCAGAAGAGTATAATACTTATGTTGGAGAACGAGGTATCAAATTATCTGGTGGACAACGGCAAAGGGTGGCAATAGCGAGAGCTATTCTAAAAGATGCACCTATTCTTATCTTAGATGAAGCAACTTCTGCACTTGATAGTCAAACTGAGCGTTTTATCCAAGATAGCCTTAACTTCCTAATTCAAGATAAAAGAAAGACTGTGCTTGCAATTGCCCACCGCTTATCCACTTTAAAGCATATGGATAGGATAATTGTTTTAGATAAAGGGGTAATGATTGAAGAAGGTACACATACTACATTAATTCGTGACAAACATAGCCTATACAAAAGATTATGGCAGTTACAAGAAATTTAGTCTCTCTTATATCGAATTGGTCTTGTTATAAGGAAAAATGCATTCTTGAAGCAGTTCTTCGAATGCATTTTAACTGATTTACGCTAATAATCTTATTTTTATACTATATAAAAATAAGATTATTAGCCCACCTTACGCATGGTATTTAAACGTCACAGGGGGAACAGTCAGCGTCATTGTGAGAAGCCACTTTCGACAGTTGCGCCAACTTCGTGGCTCGCGATGACGGTTATTCGTTCTTATAACCTAGGAGGCTGCCTGCAATAACTAATTAATTATATTTTGAGCTATTTTTAGGCGAGAATAAACAGGATTTTTGATAGGATGTGTACCTATTTCAAGAAAATCCTGTTTATTAGCAGCCAAAAAGAGCCAAATATAGAATTACTTTAGTTATTGCAGGCAGACTCCTAGGTCGCGGTATGAAACCTGAACAAAACAATCCATTTTAATCACTTTTTGGATTGTTTCGTAGTGCTTGTAACGATGTACAAGAAAATCAACCCTTTGCCCTTGATATACCTTCATCAATCAACTCTTTAGCTTTTTGAGCATTTTTCCAGCCAACTATCTTTACTCACTTAATGTATAACTATCTCCAATAGTTTCTACTCTACATTCATGTTCAAAAGACGAAGTATCAAACCCCCCAATAGCTTCTAGGGCTTTGGTATCACATGTTGTTACTGGGTCATGATTAGAGCAATTATGCCATATGTATGGATTTTTGAAAAACCAAGCATATTTTCCTGCCATATCTTGAGGATTTAAATTATGTAGTACTTTACCTTCCTTGTCTAGAAGAACCCAGTTTAAAGGTTTGTTATGCTCTTTCCCATCTATGACTTTTATAGGTACAATCCTATCAGTCTTTTTTAAAGATTCTGCTTGTTGTTTTATATTGAAGTCAAGTTGAGCTTTTTCGATTTCATATCTCATACGATCCGTTGTATCGAAACCAGCAATCTTCATAGCCTCTAAATTATTACTTAAAACTTCTAACGTTTCTTCGCTACATTTTGTAGTATTATCTCCTATAAAAATATTTGGTTCTTGTAATGCTTTAATCAATATTTCTCTCATTGTTGTGACTGGAACAGTTATCATATAATGTTTGTTCACACTATCCAAAGTATTTCCATAATGTTGTAAAGTAACAGCAGCAATAAAACTGAGAAGCATTGGTGAAATATTTCTAGGCAACTCTCCTGCATAGAATACTCCTTTTGATATCCCAGCATTCGTAGTAAAACAAGCATCCGGCAATGTCATCATAGCAACTGACATTCCAATTGATTTTGGATCAATATTGTTTAAATCTTGCAATTTATTTGAAATAAATGCTACCCACGTATCATTTTGGTCATAATAATCTCTTATGCTGGATATAAAAGCATTAATACCAGCACCTGCATTCTTAATTCCAATATGATCACCATGATAATTTTTAATTGCCTTTAGTGAGTCGGTTGCATATTTTAACCACATTTTAGCATTCTTACCGGTAACTTTATCTAAATAAAAATGTAACCTTTCTTGTTGTATATGATAATACTCAGATGTTATTTCTTGCTTTGCATATAAGTTTACAAGCAATTCTTTGATATAAGAATAGTCCTCATTAATTTCCCTGAAATCATCAAATTCACTAAGAATCCCCAAAGCGCGTATATGTTCCATAGGAAAGCCATCTGTAGATTTAGCTTCATTACAAGCCTTTATAACAAGTTGATCTAACTCATCAGCGGTTAGGCTATTAACATTCTTTCCTTTAATTTGGTTGCATAATTTTTCAATTAACACTTTCTTTTGCTGTTCTTTTTCATGTATATCACTAATATTTATTCCAGTTTTTACACTTAAAGCTATAGTCTTATTAGTTGTTTTGAAGATTTTTATAAGCTTTGGTTTAAATGATGAATTATCAGCAAATGATGAGACAAAATCCTTGAATGTATCAGAATTATAGTCGATTCCATAGCACCTTTGACAATTTATATACTCAACTTCATCAAGAAGTCCGCCAAATTCTTCTTTATGATTTAATGCATAGGCAATATCTTTAAGACTTATTTCTCTTAACATTTCGAAAGTAATGTTGATTCCACCATTGGTTACTAACCCATCTGGTGCAGTAGATGCATTTTGTAAAACTCCTAATATTAAGTCTTTTTGTTCATTATCAATGTCTTGAAATTCAGTTATTTTCGTTTTCGCCATAAATTTACTCCATATTAACTAAAAAGATTGTTACTAGAAAATAGATAAACTAACTAATTTCCTATATAATCCGTTTTATCCGGTTTTCGTGATGCAGTATATACATTTAAAACTCATTGTCAAGCTAAATTAAATTTATTAGAATTATTGAATAAATATAAAAATTTGATGACTATTTCGGCGTATATTTCAGTTTGGTTATCCTATTTGTTTTGTCAAGTTCGTTGGAGTTTTTAATCAATATCCGTTAAATTGAAACTATAAAGTTCGATTAGTAACTACCTAAATATAGCTCCTAATCAAAACCTCTTCTGCGTTTTTCCTTCCATCAACTTTACAATTGATAGTACGAGGCACTTCTATAATCTCTATATAGAAATCTTTGTACATATGCCTTATAAACTGGATATTGGAATTTGAAAGCATAAAATACACCCCTTTATCGTTTAATTCTTTGCATTTTTGATAAAGTTTTATTTGGTCTGTTTCTGTAAAATCAAATTTTGTATATTTTTTCATATTAATTGACTTTTTATAGGCTTTGGGCTACAATGTAGCTCATAAACTATAAAAAGGAAAATTGTTATGTCTGTTAATACTACTGTTCGGGCTCGTATTGATGAGCATATTAAAGAGGAAGCATCTGTTGTATTAGCAACTATGGGTCTTACTGTATCAGATGCTTTTCGTATGCTTCTAATCCGTATTGCTCGTGAGAAAGTTCTACCTTTTGAACCACTTGTACCAAATGCTAAAACAATTGAGGCTATGAAAGCTGCACGAAGTGGTAACCTAATAACTATTGGTAGTATAGATAATTTGTTAGCTGATTTGAATGCGAGCGATTAAACGTACTATACAATTTAAACGGGACTATAAGCGGGAGAAGCGTAAACGACATGGTCTAACTTTAGATAATGATTTATTAAAGGTAATTGAGTTATTAGCTATGAATGCACGATTACCTGAGCGTATGCGTGATCACATTCTAATTGGTGACTGGAAAGATCATCGAGATTGTCATATTAAACCTGATCTTGTGCTTATCTATCGGAAAACGAATCCTAACACACTGGAATTAGTTCGCCTTGGCTCACAGGTGAACTTGGTCTATAATTTTCTCCTACCAATTCAAGTTATGACAGTCATGGAAACCACATAGAGCGGGTTGTAGGTAGAATAAATTCCTACCCGGGATGTTTCTTTGAAGGGATTTTTTAAGCAACTTTTCTGCCTTATCCAACTCACCATTTTTGATTAAAGTAAGTATTGTGCCAAAATCAATAATATCACTACCCATAGTTTCTGCTAAAGCTTTAAGCAGATTATTATAACTATCATACTCATTAAAGAAAAAATCCCCAAATAATCCAAGACCACCACCTTGTAATAAGGATGCCATAAATACTCCTTCTTCGTTTGGTGCAATCCATTCTTTCCCTTCTACCAACCTTTTGGCATTGATTGATAAGTAACCAAGCCCTATAGAACCCGGTAATAATTGAAACAACATTTTAATAGTAGTTGGGTTTCTCATTGCTTTAGCAATATCCTTCCATGTTGCTAAATCCAATAAATTGCCACTACCTACTTGTTGATGAAGTGGTATCTGATCGATGGTTACTGATTTTAACGGTCTAGTAATGTAAGTATAGGCAAAAGTTTTGAATTGCATTATACACTGAATCACTGCGGCAGCTGGCGAACCTGCTTTAATACCTAAATTGCCGAGTAACACGGCATTTCTTTCGGCAGTATGGGGAGTGGCAATAGCTGTATCAACCCGATCAAGTAAATATCTTCGTAAATTATTGGTCAAATCTTGCTTGAATCTAGTTATATCGAGACTACTAATTGTACTTTTACCACTTTGTTGTTGTAAATGTTGCTCTAGTAAATGATCAGGTAGTAGTGCCATATCAGGTATTAAATATGGCTTATTGTCTATTTGCTGTACTAAATGCTGATAAAGATGCCAATTACTTTCATTAATCCCATATCTATTAAGCAAAGTTTGTAAATTATGATATAGTAAGTTAAAGGGCTTATTAACTTGTAAAAAGATTCAGCTTCTTGTGGATTCTCAAGATTTATATGTTTGCCTTCCTCTAGCTGTTTTCTTGCTATATATAACTCCTCAGGCGATAAATCATAGCCTTTAGTTTCCCATTGCTGATGCCGTAAATTATTGATAATTTGCTGATCTAATTGTTTTACTGCTATCAAATATTCCTGAAACTCCGGGTTATTAATATGCTCCTGATGTAATTGCTGTAATTTGCCTTCTTCCTCTAGTAAAATATCGGGTATAATATTAACAAAAGTCAATGAAAAATTGTGTATTCAAAACACAATTATTTTCCTACAAAAATAGATAAATAATAAACTGGAAAAATACAATTTAATATGCAATACTATCGTAATAGGTAATAGTTTTAAAGAAGAAGGTAAGAAATGACCAGAAGCATTACAACTAGTATACGTTTAGAACCAAAGACCAAAAGCGTTGCAACTGTTATACGCTTGGAAACAAAATTAAGTAAAAAACTTGAAACAGCAGCTCA
Source organism: Candidatus Tisiphia endosymbiont of Temnostethus pusillus (assembly GCF_964264675.1). Taxonomy (NCBI): domain Bacteria; kingdom Pseudomonadati; phylum Pseudomonadota; class Alphaproteobacteria; order Rickettsiales; family Rickettsiaceae; genus Candidatus Tisiphia; species Candidatus Tisiphia endosymbiont of Temnostethus pusillus. The sequence goes on from NZ_OZ183472.1 coordinate 701,533, forward strand.
AAATTTACACAAAGATAAAAATTGTTTAATTATTGAAGCAGTGCGTATGTATCTTGAACAACTGGAACATCCTGATATAGTTGAGGAAGCTAGAAGGCAATCATTATTAGCTAATAAACAAGAAAATCCAGATGCTGATTTATGGGAAATGAATAGTGACCATACAGGGTGGAATCATTAATGAAAAGGGGGGATATTGTAATTTGTGCTTTAAATGGAGATTATGGTAAACCAAGACCTGCTGTCGTTATTCAATCTGACTTGTTTAATCCGACTCATGCTAGTGTCGTAGTGTGTCCTATAACATCCCATCTAATAGACTCACCGTTATTTCGTATTGTATTAGTGCCTGATAAGTTAACTGGTCTTGCATCAGTATCTCAGATTATGATTGATAAAATTGTCTCTATAAAATCCCAAAAAATTACCCAAAAATTGGTAAATTATCACCTAATGAAATGTTTAAATTAAATACTAGTCTTAAGTTGTGGTTAGGCTTAAAATGACGTAAAGGGAGGGTGGCAAAGTTGTCATCATTTTCCATCGTATTAATTATTATTGTGGATACTCAGAGATAATTTGTAATACTCTTTGCTTTTGTTGCTCTAAAGCTTTAGGGTTATTTAATTCTAGCAAATCAAATTTTAATATTTTACCATCCTTTGCCACAACCGGCAAATACCGACCATCTTTGGTAGGGAAAGTATAATAGACACTCTTTTTTCAGATGTTAGTTGCCATTTACCTTGTTGTAAAGATTCGCGTACTTTCGCAGCGGCGGTATATTGTCCTGTTGGGTCATTTGGCAAAGATTAGGTGAAATACTCAAAAGGGTTGACTTTCCAAATCAAGTGGAAGACCATTTCAATGTTCTAAAACCAACAAGATAGGCTTGTAGCCTATCTTACCTTTCGGAAGCCGGATGCGGTAGCTCTGCATGTCCGGTTCTGAGGAGGAGCTTAACCAAGCAATTGGTTAGGTCTACTCACATGTCCGACCTACGGTCTTCTCGCTAATAGATGTTTTTTTAACTTTCAACAGTTGTGGCGAATACCCCGCAAGTATTTGCAAGAGCCAATTCTTCAAAGTATTCAAGTATCTGGGTCAATCTGCAGTCAATTGAATAACAAAATTTGGCATTACTCCCTGCTCAGTTGCTGCAATCTCCAAATGGTACATTTTTTCTTCAATAGTATGATACTGGTTATGAAACTTTGTAGCATTACCTGTTAATACTAAAGCTGAATTAATTCCTACTTTATTAGCTCCTAAAATATCAGTATAGAAAGTATCGCCTATCATAAGAATACGTTCCAATGCAATATTTGGTAATTGGGTTAATACTTTATGATATATTTCTATATAGGGTTTGCCGGTAAAAATTACTTCACCACCAAATTGTTTTATTTTTGCAGCAAAGTATCCAGCACAATATCTCTGTATTCCTTGTTGTCTAATTCCAAGGTCTGGGTTCGCACATATGCTAACCATGTTTCTTTTAACTGCAGTTTTTAATAAATCGTCAAACTCATCCAAATTTAAATTTTTTTCTTCATCACGATAAAGCGTTAACAGCAAAATATTAGCTTCATTTATGTTTGTGGTAGTAGGTGTCTGTAATCCATCCATAAGATCGTTACTTTCTTGACCAAGATGATAAACTATAGGATTTTTTATACCAAATCTTTTATCACTTTCTAGTATCATATCAATTGCTATTTCACCAGAACTAATAATCATTTCTTTCGTTGCGTTAATGCCCCAGCTGTTAATTTTAGTAAATAAGGAAAATGTATTGCGTGGGGCATTAGTAACAAAAAAAACTTTCTTTTGTTGTGTAAGTATCTTGTTAATATTGTCAACTACTCCGGGATAAATTTGGTTACCTTCTACTACCACTCCCCAAAGATCAAATAAAAAAACATCATAATCATCTATTACAGATGAAATATGTCTAAAATCTAGTTTGGTCATTTTGCACACTATACTTATAGGATAATCTGATGATAATAGACAATAAATATTTTTAGTAAAATATATTTGTTGAAAATTGTAGGGTAATTTAAAAGCCTACCCTAAAAAAATCTCTCATAAAAAAATAAATTATGTTAACAAATTATTTTGGTTTCCTTAGAAAGGTTGGAATATCATGGATATCAACTTCTACATTATCCTTCTGAAGAATAGGTGGTGTAGGCTTTTTTATTTGCTCCTGAGTTTGAGTAGTATTAGATCTGAGTGAATTCCACATTCTACTTAGTAAAGATGATTTTGCATCATTACTGCTTATAGTTTGCTGATTTAGCATATCAATTGATGTTGCTTGAACACTTAAATTTAAATGTTGTGTTTCAGAATCCACTAAACTAGGCTTTTCACCAGTATATTGAGCAAAATCTGGAATTTCTTCTAATATTGTTGTTTCTATCGAATTGGACTGACTATCCATCTGTTCAGAACTCGTAGTAGTACTTGCTATTAATTCAATAGGTTGGGATTTGCTACTTATTGAGTGATCAGCATCAATACCAGTAGCAACTACCGATACTCTAATAACACCATTTAATTCTGGATTAAACGTAGAGCCGAAAATAATATTAGCATCGCTATCACCTACTTCTTCTCTAATTCTATTAGCAGCACTATCAACTTCAAATAATGTCATATCCGTACCACCAGTAATGTTAATTAAAACCCCCCTAGCACCACGCATTGAGTTATGATCTAATAATGGGTTAGAGATAGCTGCTTCAGCAGCTTTAACTGCCCTATCCTCGCCAGAGGATTCCCCTGTACCCATCATAGCTTTACCCATTTCGCTCATCACCGTTCTAATGTCGGCAAAATCTAGATTGATAAGCCCTGGCATGATCATCAAATCAGTAACCCCTCTAACTCCAGCATGTAATACATCATCTGCCATTTTAAAGGCATCTGCAAATGTAGTACTCTCATTTGCTATACGAAATAAATTTTGATTCGGTATTACTATCAAAGTATCAACAAATTTCTGTAAATCTAGTAAACCTTGCTCGGCAGTTCTAATTCTATGTTTTCCTTCAAAATGAAAAGGCTTAGTTACCACTCCGACAGTAAGAATTCCTAGTTCCTTGGCTATCTTTGCAACAACCGGAGAAGCGCCTGTACCAGTGCCTCCACCCATCCCGGCAGTGATAAACACCATATTGCTACCCTCTAAGTATCCCTTAATCTCGTTAGCTGATTCTTCAGCGGCTAAAGCACCAATCTCTGGAGATGCACCAGCTCCAAGACCCTTAGTAATAGCAACTCCTAACTGTATTTTATTATCACATAAAGAATGTTCCAGTGATTGTGCATCAGTATTAGCAACAACAAAATTTGCTCCTTGTAATTTTGCAAGTACCATATTATTTACCGCATTACCACCAGCTCCCCCAACACCAAATACTGTAATAACTGGTTTAAGAACTATATTCTCTGGTGCTTTGAAATGTAAAGCCATAATAATACTCTACCTGTTAAGTTAAATTGTTGTTAGTATAGTAAAGAATCCAAAAATTTCTACCATAAAATAACCTTTCTTATAGTTAAGAGTTGTTTTAAATTACTCGAATAAATCAACATGAGTACCACTGCGGTGTAATATAACTAAGTCATCAGTTATTTCATAAATAAGAAGCCAGTCAGGTTCAATATGACATTCATATTTCGAACCATAATTTCCAATTAATTTGTGTGAACGATATTTACTTGGCAAAGGAATACCTTGTACCAATATTTCTACCACCTTATATAGTTTTTTTTAAATCTTTATTTCTTTTAACAATACGCTTTAAGTCACGCTTAAAAACTGTAACCTGTATAATCTGTTTCAACTTTAGTCAATATTTAAAGATTGTTTAAATTCAGTCAAGGAAGACTTAGTGTAATCACCTTCTTCACTTTCTTTAAATGCTTGTAAAGTTTCAAGGTTTGGCTTTTTTACATGCGGTCTAAAGGGTAGTCCTCTAGAATTGATGGATTGCTTTATAAATATCCTGATAGCTTCAGACAATGTCATACCCATCTCATGAAATACTAATTCTGCTTCATCCTTAATTTCTGAAGAAATACGTAGCCTAATGTCAACATTATCCATAAATCCCCCTTATTATACATATAAGGTACGTAACATTGACATATATCGTGATATATGTCAATAGACTTCTTGCAAGACTTCATCTGCCCATTATATCATACCATATTTTTTGCTACCACTAAGCTATCAAACTCATCACCTGATAAAAAATTTAATTTTATAGCCGCTTCTCTTAAAGTTATCCCCTCTTGATAGGCTTTTTTTGCAACTTTTGCCGCATTATCATAACCTATATGTGGATTTAATGCTGTTACTAACATCAACGATTGCTCTCTCAGCTTATCAATACGTTCTATATTTGGCTCTAAACCTTCAACACAATGCGTAACAAAACTATTGATGCTAGAAGAAATTAACTCTATTGACTGCAAAATATTATAGATTATCACTGGCTTAAAGGTATTGAGTTCTAGATGACCATTTGATCCGGCTATAGTTACTGTAAGATTATTTCCCATAACCTGCACACAAACCATAGTCAATGCCTCAATTTGTGTTGGGTTGACCTTACCTGGCATAATTGAAGAACCAGGCTCGTTTTCCGGTAGATGTAATTCACCAAAACCACATCTTGGTCCTGATCCCAACAATCTAATGTCATTGGCAATTTTCATTAAACTCCCTGCTATAGTATTTAGGGTACCAGAAAATTCTACTAATGCATCATGAGTAGCTAATGCCTCAAATTTATTAGTAGCACTTTTGAAAGGATGATTAGTATATGCAGCAACTTGATCAGAGAATTTTACCGCAAATTCCTTACGGCAATTAATACCAGTACCTACTGCAGTTCCACCTTGTGCCAAAAAATATACTCTTTTGAGTGATTCTTCAACTCGTTCTATGGCATATGCTATTTGTGTTACATAACCAGAGAATTCTTGCCCAAGCGTTATTGGCGTGGCATCCTGCAAATGAGTGCGTCCTATCTTAACTATGTTATTCCAAACTGTAGCTTTAGTATTTAACGCTGAATGCAGACTGGTTAATGCTGGGATTAATTGTTGTTTACTAGCCAATACAGTTGCTATATGCATAGCAGTTGGGAAGGAGTCATTGGATGATTGAGCCATATTTACATGGTCATTTGGGTGAATTGGTGACTTACCACCCTTCTTGCCTACTAATTGCTCATTACCAATAGAAGCTATTACCTCGTTGATATTCATATTAGTTTGAGTACCAGAACCAGTCTGCCATACTACTAAAGGAAATTGATCATCAAATTCCCCATTTAATATTCTAGTGGTAGCTTGATCTATTGCTTCTGCTATTTCAGGCTTAAGATCACCTAATTCCCTATTGACCTTTGCTGCACATTTTTTTAAAATTGCCAATGCCTTAATCAATTGGATAGGCATTTTTTGATTACCTATCTTAAAATTTTCAAGAGACCTTTGAGTTCCCGCACCCCAGTAAAATTGATCATCTACTTTAATTTCTCCAAATGAATCAGTTTCAATTCTATAATTTTTCATAACAATCTTTTCCTTTTCCTACCTATCTGTATTAAGAGCCTATTCATCTGCCCAAGCTTTTGACTTACCTTGTTCATCAAGAGGGTTACCGTCATCATCAGTAACCAAAGATTGCTCCGTGAATTTAAAGAAGAAAGCTTTATTTGCATTATTAGGCGTTTCTACAAATATAGCTCCATCTTGATAAATACCATTACTTGCACTTTGCGGCATCATTAAAGAAGTACCTTGGTTCATATGTATATCATGTATACCTCTAGGAGGTAGATGATTATATGTTTGTCTTAGATGTAAGCCATAAGGTATCTCTTGTATTGTTTCACTATCATAATACGATTCACCTAAAATACACACTTTTGTACCACATATAAGATATTGGTCTAACAAAGCTGATATTTCTTGCCATGATTTTGGTAGCATATTCTTTAAATCAGCTACTTTTAAAATTTCACTACGAAGATAATCAAGCCTAGAAGTGTAAGGTAACTTATCCAAACTAAATAATCCTTCATTTCCTAGTTTATCTAAATTAGTTAATAGCTCATTACTAAACTGATCGGTATAGTACACCTTAACATTAGGTATCGAATCGGACTGAGTGTCTATATTTACTTGATAGTCTAATCCATTAGCTTGTACTATAAGATTATGATGAGTCATTGTATGTTTTATATGATCTTCTAAATCCTGTGATACGATTCCCTTTAAACACGAATAATTTTTTAACATACTAATAACCTTTTTATACAGAGTAAACTTGCTCATTCTACTATAGAAGCTGGTGAAATGCTACCGTATTTTAAATTCTTTATATTTAAATTACTTGACTCTTTTTCCTACTATATTATACTAAATATGTCATATTAAATATATGGCATAACATTTTCTATCTATTATAGGTTATTTTTATGTTAAAAGAATCAGATGATTTAAAAAACCCTCGATTATCAATAATCGTTAAAAATACTAACGAAAATTCTATCTTCTTTCCTTTTGCCGCATATCCTCATCATTTTCACATGTATTGGTGCTAATCACCTTATTTCTATTTTTCCAAAAAGCTTTAATTCTTAATTTAATAACACATAATTTAACCGCGATTTTTTGTTTTCTCGCTTAATTTATGTGAATTTTTAAAAAATGTTATTGAAAAGTGCTGTCGTTTGACGTGTGTGCTAAAGAATCTTATTAAGTTTTAGTAAGTTCTTTGGCTTGACCTTAGAATGACCTACTTTCATATAACATTCAAATTCTAACATTATATTGTAGGTGTTTTATGAGTACAATTTTAAATGTACCAAATTCAACGAGGGTTCCCAAATTTTTAATAATACTATTCTTTGTTGAAATGTGGGAGCGGTTTAGTTATTATGGGATGAGGTCTCTTTTAGTGCTTTTCTTGACTTCCCGTCTAGGGTATGAAGATGCAAAAGCTTATGCCATCTATTCATTATTTGCAGCGGTTGGTTATGCAGGTCCTGTGCTTGGCGGCTTCCTCGCTGACAAATTAACAGGATTTCGTAGTATGGTACTACTTGGCGGTATCATTATCACTATTGGTCACCTGTCCTTAACTTTAGTTGAATTGGAGTCTGAGCTAATATATATAGGCCTGGCGTTAATTGCTGTAGGTACTGGTATGTTTAAAGGGAATATAACTAATTTGTTAGGTTCATGTTACAAGGAAGACGACCCAGAACGAAGTAGAGGATTTACTTTATTTTATGTAGGTGTAAATCTAGGATCATTCATGGCATCCATATCATGTAGTTATATAGCTTATTTATATGGTTGGCACTATGGTTTTGGTATAGCTGGGGGTGGTATGATCTTAGGACTTACTATTTTTATCAAATTTCAACATTTGTTAGGAGATAATGGTATTTCCCCACGACCAAAACTGATGAATAAGAAAATACTAGGGTTAAATATTTTTACTATATTAATGATAGCTAGCCTTCTTTTTGCTCTTGTAGTTGCTAGAATGCTTATATCAAGTGAGTTCTTTGCTAATATACTTGCTTTGTGTGGTATTCTAATTTTAGGTATATTTATTTACATAATAGTAAAATCATCGCCACTACAAAGAAAAAGATTAACAGTATTATTAATACTAATTACATTTTTTATGTGTTTTTTTGCATTAGAAATGCAACTTGGCTCACTAGTCAACTTATTTACTCAAAGAAATGTTGTAAATGAAATATTGGGTTTAACAATTCCACCTGCTGCTTTTCAAGCAATAAACCCTTTTTCAATTATAATATTTGGTTCTCTATTAGGGGCATATATGAAATTTGATAAAAAATATGCCACTCCTATATTTGCTTTTGGTATTTCTACCATGGCTATATGCTTTTTTATATTATATATAGGATGTTTAAATGCAAATATAGAAGGAAAGATAGGATTACTATACTTAGTAAGTGGTATAGCATTTATAGGGCTTGGAGAACTATGTATAGGACCATTAATACAAGAACAAGCAACTTTACTTGCACCTAAACACTTAAAAGGCTTGGTAATGGGTATAATAATGTTATTTGCAGCATTTGCTAATTTAGCAGGAATTTTAATATCGAAGTTCATGTCAATCCCTTCCATAAATGGGGAAGTAGATTGTCTAGAGTCCTTAGAGATATATAAAAAAGGATTCTTAAAGATAGCAACGTTTAACTTAGGGTTAGCACTCTTATTTTTACCTTGCTATCTGTTTGTAAATAAAGTTATAGCACAGACGAGTACAGAAAAAGTAGACCAAAAACGCCAACGTAAGTAATGGTATATACTCGGTGAACTTCAAGAATTGGCGTTGTCGTGTCTAAAGATCTCCGCTGCTCACGTACTAATGTACGCTCCGCTGCTCGACTTTGACACTCCTAGCTCTTCTTGAAGTTCACCGAGTATACTCTAATTCCGTTACGGATTCGAGTACCGCATCATTGTCCAAATCACCAGCAGAAGTAGAGTTTCGAAGGAGATCTATTGTATTACTGAAAATTCTTGTTCTATAGATAAAAAATTATAAAAACCTTTGAAAGGTTGGAGGTATTTGGTGGAGACAGGGGGAATCGAACCCCCGACCTTTTGAATGCCATTCAAACGCTCTACCAACTGAGCTATGACCCCTAAATACCCTATATATTCTTTTGCGGTGAGTATACTCATTATAGCTAACCCGCCTAGCATTTAGCCATAGTAAACTGGTGTCACTGCGAGGAGGCAGAAGCCGACGAAGCAATCCATTGCTAATCACTTTTATGGATTGCTTCGTCGCTACTAAAGTAGCTACTCGCAATGACGTTTGTGAATTTGGCTAAATATTAGTCGGGTTAGCCATAGTTCAGTTTTATACTATAGTTACAGAGCTGAATCCATAAATTTTTTGAATATTTCGTTATTTTCTAATATTTTAACCTCTTCCTTACACCAAGGGGAGAAATTTTCGGAGTATTCCTCTATGTATAACTTAAAATCTTGCCATTTAAATAATTTTACTTCTGCTACTTCTTGTTCATTTATTTTAATAATATCATCTGATAAAGCTAAATATATCGGGCATATTTCATTTTCTACAATATTATTTATAGCAAATTTATAACGATAATTAGCAATAAAATATACTTTCTGCAGATTTACTAAACCTAATTCAAATTTTGCATGCCTATAAACCGCTTGTTCATAAGTTTCGTTAATTTGTGGATGTCCACAAAAACTATTTGACCAAAATCCACCCCAAGTTTTTTTGAGTAAGCTTCTTTTTTGTATGACAATTTCTTTTTGACTATTGAAAAGAAATACAGAAAAACCCCTATGCAATGGAGTATTAGAATTATGAGCTTTTAACTTATCCTCTATTCCAAGGATATTATCTTGTTCATCAACTAATACCACATGTTCTGAGTATAACATAACACTAATTTCCCACTAAGTGTTTTTCTATAATATTTAAATAATTACCTAAAATTTGTTGGTTTTTATTGACAAATTCCAAAGCATTAGCCTGATAAACTTTAGCTTTCTGAGTACCAGTCTCAGATAGAAGATACTCAATTTTATTCAGCAAATCGTTTTCATCTCGAATTTGAGTAGCAGCTTTATTAGTAAGCATTTCATTAGCAATATTAGCAGAATTACTCATATCTGGTCCAAATATAATATAATTAGCAAAATATGCTGGTTCAAGTACGTTATGTCCACCTTGTTTAAATGAACCGCCAACAAATGAGATATACGCTATGCTAAAAAACAATCCAAGTTCGCCAAATTTATCAACGATGTAAAGATCATCAGTCAGAAGAGGTATGTTTTGTTCAGACTTAATGCTATAGGTTAAATTTAATTGAGTACATGCTTTTCCTATATCATTTTTACGTTCAGGATGGCGTGGAATTAGAATAAAATAGCAATTTGGATATCGTTGCTTTATTGGTTTTATAACATTAAGTAATACTGATTCATCTTCTAGGTGGGTGCTAGCAAATACAATAACTCTTTTACCACTCATATGTTGTGTTAAAATTGTTAATTCTTGTTCATTTACAGGTAATTTTTTGTTGGCAAATTTAATGTTACCTAAATTAACTATATTTGTTACACCAAGTTGCGTAAATTTTTGGAAATCACGGTTACTTTGCACAATAATCTCACTAAAGCTAGCGGTAACTAACCTAAAAAATGAACTTATTTTTTTCCATGATTCAAATGATTTATCAGAAATACGTGCATTCAATAATAATAGTTTACAATGTTTCTTTCCTTCACTAATTAGGCATGGCCATAATTCTGATTCAATAAAGATTCCTAAACTCGGTTGCCAATTTCTAAGAAACTTCTTAACAAAAATAATATTGTCTATAGGAATTAGTTGATGAATGGCATTTACAGGTAACTTTTGTTGTAATATTTTTGCAGAAGATTTAGTCCCTGAAGTAACCAAAAATTTTAAGGCGGTTCTTGGCATTGTTCTTTTTAGCCAAAGATTATTGATATTTTCAACCAAGGTAAGAGCTATCATAGATTCTCCTACACTGGCGGCATGTATCCAAACTAAAGTTTCGTTTCGTTTAGTATGTGTATGCCCAATAGCAAAACGTTCACCAATATTTTTTATCTCTTCTTTACCAACAATAACTCTTAATACTAATAAAAAGAAATACACTGGAAGAAGTAGAAAACTTAAGATATGGTATAAATAGATCATAGATAGATTTACTTCAACCCTGTTAATGCTTGTGCTAAATTAATATTATCTTGGTTTTCATTTCCTACAAAAGCCAGCGGTAAACCTATAAAAGCTGTTATTTTACCAAAAGGTAGAGGCATAATCAGTTTATCCCAACTTTTGAGTAAAAAATATCTAGAAGCACTACAAGAAACTGGTATCAATTTTATATTATATTTTTGAGCAACTTTGTTAATATTACTATTTATTTTATAAATAGGTCCACGTGGTCCATCTGGTGTGATCACTATATTACTACCGTTATGTAACTTTTTGACAATTGTTTTTAAAGCTGTTACGGAATTTTTATTAGTCGAACCATTTATTACCCCAAAGCCAAACTTATTGACAATATTACCAATTATTTTACCATCCGAATGAGGAGAAATAAGTGCATAAATATCTTTATGACCAGCAAATATTCCTGGACCGAAAGCCAGCCTATTATGCCAAAAAGCAAAAATCACCCCTTTTTGTGCCAAAAATTCTTGCTTATTGTAATTATCTGAAAAAACAAATTGCCAGCGACAGGTAAAATAAACCACTCTCAAATAAGTATACAATAACTTAGTAACTACACTAAGTACAAAATTGTTTTTTTTAAGGATTTTTTTTATCACGTTAATTGATTACAAGCATTCTTTATACGCGAGCATGCTTGCTCCAAATTTTCTATCGAAGTTGCGTATGAAATTCTAAAATAACCTTCTAGACCAAATGCAATACCAGGAATAACCGCAACGTTACATTCTTCAAGCAGATATTCTCCAAAATCGTTACTATTTTTGATAATTTTACTAGTGGGAGTTTTCAAACCAAATAATTCATTACATTTAGGAAATAGATAAAATGCTCCTGCTGGTTTATCACAACTAACACCTTTGATATCACTTAGAATTGATAAGGTTAGGTCACGTTTTTTTTGAAAGTTTTTTGCATTAGGTTTAATAAAATCTTGAGTGCCAGTTAAAGCTTCAATAGCTGCCATTTGGCTTATAGAGCAGGGGTTAGAAGTACTTTGTGACTGAATAATAGTCATTGCCTTAATTAATGATTTAGGACCAGCCCCATATCCTATACGCCATCCTGTCATAGAATAAGCTTTTGATACACCATTAACAGTAAATATTCGATCTTTTAAATCCGGTGCTACTTGGGCAAAAGTATAAAATTTAAAATCATCAAAAATAATATGCTCGTAAATATCATCTGACATAACATTTACATTGGGATATTTGCGTAGTAACTCAGCAATATCTGCTAACTCTTGGTAAGAGTATGCAGCCCCTGTTGGATTACTTGGTGAATTAATAATTAACCATTTAGTTTTTTGGGTAATTACTTGCTCTAGAGCTCCAACAGTAAGTTTAAAATTGCTGTCAATGCCACAATTAACAAATACTGGAATCCCTTCAGCTAACATTACCATATCTGGATATGAGACCCAGTAAGGACTAGGAATAATTACTTCGTCCCCTTGGTTAAGGGAGGCCATAAATAAATTATAGATTACTTGTTTACCACCACTTGACACGATTATTTCATCTAAATCATAATCTAAATTATTTTCATACTTGAATTTGTTCTGTACCGCTTGTTTAAGTTCCGGCATACCATCAACATTAGTATATTTTGTGAAACCATCTCGCACCGCTTTAATGGCAGTCTCTTTGATGTTATCTGGCGTATCAAAGTCAGGTTCACCAGCCCCAAGAGAGATTATATCTCTACCTAGCTTTTTTAGTTCAAATGTTTTTTTTACTAAAGCTAAAGTTGGAGATGGTTTTATTAGATCTAAGCGTTTAGCAATAAGTGGCATGATTCTATAAAACCTTATAATTATTTTCGTATTACGCGAATTTTGGATAAGAATTTGTTAATTCTTATCCAAAATTGGGGTGTATTATACTATAATTGTTAAAAAAAACAATTCTTGAAAGCAGAATTTAGTACAATATGATTTATTTTATATAATTTATTACTATTAAGTATTAGTGTCATTTGATATATATGTTATCATATGATGAATATATGTTTAAAAAATCAAATTTATAGCAATTTATGTTCGGCAGCAAAATTATTCGTAACAGTTACGGCTCAATAAAAGACAAAATAAAATTATACTATAATTATAGTAAGAATTTCCCATCTTGGTATAGGGAGAAAATCTTTACATCTATCAATTATTTTGTCGATGTAAAATATAAGGTAACACACTTAAAAGAAACTAATTTTAATCTTGGTATAGAACATTTGTATAAAAATAACTTAAATGACGCTATACTAAGGCTTAAATTGGTTGATAAAATTTTTTCTCCTAACGACCATCAAGCTAATTATTGGCTTGGTTGGACATATTTCTTAAAAAATAACTATGAAAAAGCTTTGTATCATCTACAAAGAGCTTTTGAAGCTGATCAAATAAAGTTAGCGTCTTTTCTACAAAATTATAATAATTTGTCAGAGATTCCACCGCAAATTTGGCATCAATATAAAAATCTTACCGCTGAATATTATGGCAATAAATTTCGTAGTAATAATAAACTATACCTACCTTACAGTTTTGTAAGTACAACTATGAATAACATAACAGACTTACCTGATAATTACCATATTTTGGAGTTAGGTAGTAATATAGGCTTAGTGGGTTATGAAGTGACAAAGCGTTTTCCTGATGGCTTTACTTTTACCGGTGTTGAAAATTCAGAAATTATGAATAAGCTTGTTACCGTATATGGCAATATTTATGATCAGTTATTAGAAATTTCAATATCGGATTTTATTAAACACGACTCTAATAAATATGATGTAGTACTGAGTTTTAACTCTCTTGCGTTTACTAAAAACCTATTAGATTACTTTAATTCTATTTATTCTATAGTTAATGTATTAGGATATTTTGCATTTTGTTTACCAATAGATAACGTCACAAACCTTTCATTAAAGAGAAAAGAATTTATTTTTACTATAGCAGATATTAAGAAAGCTTTGGATCAAACTAAGTTTACCATATTAAATAGTGAAGAATTAGCTCTAGAAAAAAATGATAAATACTATATGGTGATTTGTAAGAAAAACCATTAATGATGCCATGAAGCAATTTATATTACTGTTGTTAGTTAATTTTTCTACTATAACTGCAATAGCGAGTACTCAAAATACTCAAGATGATGAAGATTTTAGGTATGTTTATAATGAAGGTAAGGGGTGTGCTCAAGTCTATGACCCTTATGAGAAACTAAATCGTAAAATTTTTGCCTTTAATTCTGTTTTAGACTATCTATTCTTACGCCCTATTAGTATAGGCTATAAACGAATTAGTAATAATTATACTAGGGTTAGAGTGAATAGTTTTCTAGATAATATTAGTATGCCTTTGACTGTTGTCAATTATGGCTTACAAATGAATTATGATCAAACTATGAAGAGTCTGTGGAGATTTTTAATCAATGCTACGTTTGGTATAGGTGGGTTATTTGATGTAGCAGATAAAATTGGATTGAGAGTTACCAAACAAACTTTGGGCAGCACTTTTGCCCACTATGGAGTTGGTCCTGGACCATATTTAGTCATACCATTTTTTGGTAGTACTAATGTAAGAGATAGTACAGATGCTATATTTACAAATAGTTACTTAAATCCTATAATGTACCCGGTACATAGAGATTTTGAAATCATAGTTTCTAGTGTACAAGTTATACATACTAGGTTAGGATTATTACCATTTACTGACTATATAGGATGTAGTTCTACTGACCCTTACATAGCTGTAAGATCAGCTACGCATCAAAATCGTGAATCGGTAATTGTCTATCCTAATCAATTTAAATGCCCTAAACCTAATTAAGAGTAGTTATTTATGAAAAAAATTATTGTTTGCTTAATTTTAAGTTGTCTATCTTTGTCAGCCTATTCTGCTACTGATGACAAAATGGCGGTTGATAATTATGTTAATCAACTAATAAGAGCTGGGCTAGATGTATGTAATGATGAGAGTTTAGATCAAGATGCCAAAATAGCTAAAACTAAAAAGCTAATTTTAGCTAACTTAGATCTGAATTGGATGGCTAAATTCACCCTTGGTGTTTATAGAAGAACTCTAACTCCTGAACAAATTAAACAATTCACAGAAGTTTACAGTAATTATGTAAGCAAGGCCTATGCTGATTTAGTAAAGAATTACCATGGTCAAGAACCTAAAGTTCAACAAGTGCGTGTTCTTGATGAAAGAGAGTTTATGGTAGAAATGTTAATAGGAACTGCTAAAGTAAATTACTTAGTACGTCAAGTAAAGGGTACAAGCGATAAAACTAATTTAAAAGTCTCAGATGTTATTACAGAAGGTGTTAGTCTTATCAATTCTCAACAGTCAGAGTTCATGAATATTCTCAGTAATAGTGGTTTTGATAAGTTAATAGATGAATTGGGAAAGAGGTCATAAAACCTACGAAGATTGATATACTACTCGTAAATGAATAGTTAATAATTTTTTCTGCTATTGAATAAAAATATTTTTCATAAAACACTTAGTGCAAATTATAATTATTATATACTACAAAAACTTAAACCAATTATTATAATTAGCATGAAAATTCTTGCAGGTCTTAGTCATAAAAAATTAGCTAGATATTTAGCTGAGGAACTAAATTGTGAATATGTGGAAACTTATATTACAGCTTTCGATGATACTGAAACAAGGGTACAAATCCTTGAAGATATGCATAAGTGTGATGTTGTTATAGTACAATCTACTTCTAGACCAGCCAATAACCACTTGATGGAACTTTTATTATTAGTTGATACGGTAAAAAGAGCAGGAGCTTCACAAGTAACTGCGGTTATACCGTATTTTGGTTACAGCCGCCAAGATCGTAGATCTTGTAGTTTTACTCCAGTATCGAGCCGTCTTGTAGCGAGTATGTTGGAAGTTGCTGGTGTTAATCATGTAATAACTGTCGATTTGCATTCACAGCAATTAGAGGGTTTTTTTAAAATTCCAATACAAAATCTTGATCCAATAAGTTTATTTGCTCCGATTATTGAAACTTATAATAATTCTATTATTGTATCTCCAGATGTTGGTGGTTTTGTACGTGTACGTGATGTGAATAGGCTTTTTAACATGAATATAGCTGTTATTAATAAAAGTAGAGAGGTCAAGAGGTCTACTGATAAATGCCAAATGTCAGAAATAATAGGTAACGTTTCCGGCAAGCATTGTGTATTAATTGATGATATTGTTGATAGTGGCGAAACCCTGTGTAAGGGAGCTAAGCTATTAATGGAAGTAGGAGCTTTATCTGTCAATGCTTTTATAACTCACCCAGTGCTTTCTAGCATGTCCAAAGAAAATATTCAGAATTCTGATATAATGAACGTATATATAACTGATACAATAGAAACTACTGATTTACCATCTAAGTTCCATGTAATATCAGTTGCTCCAATTATTATAGCAGCATTACAAAAATCTACAAAATCATGAGAATTTAAGACTTTATGCATACTGATAGATGTACACTTGAAATAGACTTAGCAAAAATTCGTGCTAATTATCGTATTATTTCTAAAATTTGTAAAACTTCAGAGATTGCCTCCGTGGTAAAGGCTAACAGCTATGGACTTGGTGCTGATGCTATCGCACCAGCCTTACAGATGGAGAATTGTCAGAGTTTTTTTGTAACCTCAGTTGATGAAGGAATATCATTACGTAAAGTATTGGGGCAAAAATCTAATATTTTTGTGTTTAATGGTGTATTTAGCAATGATGTTGAGGAATTTAGAAATAGTAATTTAATTCCTGTGCTTAATAGTTTAAAACAAGTTGAAATTTGGCAAGAGTTTGCTTCTCTTAAAAAAGAAGTATTACCTTGTACAATCCATGTTGATACTGGTATGAATCGCTTAGGAATGATTGACACAGAAATGCAACATATAATAGACAAACCTGATCTATTAGTTGGTCTTGAATTGCAGTATATTATAAGTCATTTATCTGCATCTGAAATAGTTGATGATCCTTATAATTTACAACAATTAAAAAAGTTTAAGCATTATTTAAAATATTTCCCAAAAGTCAAAGCTAGTCTAGCTAACTCTAGTAGTATATTTCTAGGGAAAGAATATCATTTTGACTTAATACGCCCTGGTGCTGCATTGTATGGTATTAATCCTTTGGGTAATACATTTAAAAATCCAATGCATAATCCGATAAGACTGACTGCTCCAATAATACAATTGCAAGAATTACCACCGGAAAGTTACATTGGTTACAATATGACCTTTAAAACAAATAGTAATAGGCTAATTGCTACCTTGCCCCTTGGTTATGCTGATGGCTATCCCCGAGCTTTTAGTAATTGTGGGGTAGTAGTTATTGATTCCCATTCAGCTCCTGTAGTTGGCAGGGTATCAATGGATTCAATTACTGTTGATGTTACTGAACTACCACCAAACAAAATTTTTCTAGGACAACAAGCTGAAATTATAGGGAATTATTGTACTTTAGATAAAATAGCGAATATAATAAATACCATTGGTTATGAAATTCTCACTCTACTAGGTAGCAGATATAAGAGAGTATACAAAAATGATTCTTGATACCGTTAATTTATTAGGTAAACATACTATTGGTTTTGCAAGGACTATAGGGGCTTTTTCTCTATTTACTATTGCGGGAGTCACTAGTATTTTTAAAAAACCTTTATACTACAACTTAGTGTTAAAGCAGTTATTGTCTATAGGTTTTTATTCCCTACCAGTTGTAGCTATGACTACCTTTTTTTCCGGTGCTGTGCTGGCATTACAAAGTTATACAGGTTTTTCTCGTTTCTCGGCTGAAAGTTCAATAGCTACGGTGGTAGTCCTTTCAATAACTAGAGAGCTTGGACCAGTTCTTGCTGGTCTTATGGTTGCTGGTAGGGTTGGTGCATCAATTGCTGCTGAAATAGCTACTATGAGGGTGACTGAACAAATAGATGCACTTTATACTTTGTCAACTGATCCCATAAAATATTTAGTTTTTCCAAGAGTACTAGCCGCAGTTATTACATTACCATGTTTAGTATTAATAGGTGATATATTAGGAGTAATGGGTGGTTATTTGGTAAGTGTTTATAAGCTTGATTTTAATAGTTTTAATTATATAACGAATAGCTTTAAGTTTTTAGAACCAATAGATGTCATTTTTGGTTTGGTAAAAGCAGCAGTGTTTGGTTTTATTATCTCAATAGTAAGTTGTTATAGTGGTTATTATTCAGGTACAGGAGCAAAAGGAGTTGGGACGAGTACAACTTCCGCGGTAGTAAATTCTTCAGTTCTTATTCTAATCAGTAATTACTTGATAACAGAGTTGTTTTTTAAAGTATAAGACTCGAGAATAGATTATGGATGAATCAAAAATAAAAATACGTTCATTATATAAATCTTTCGGCGATCATAAGGTACTTGATGGTATAGACTTAGATATAAAACGGAATAGTTCAATAGTAATTCTTGGGGGATCAGGAACTGGTAAATCAGTGTTAATAAAGACTATAATTGGTTTAATTCAGCCTGATGAGGGTAGTATAGTTATTGATGAAGTGGAAACTGTAAATATTTCAAGTAAAGATAGATTTAAAATGATGGAAACCATGGGGTTTCTATTTCAGGGGGGAGCTCTTTTTGATTCTTTAACTATTCAAGATAATATTACATTCTTTACTGAAAAACTGTATAAATTATCTCCAAAAAATAAAGAAGAGTTAGCTGCATCTAAACTTAATTCTGTAGGTTTGTCTAAAAAAATACTGGGTCTTTATCCATCTGAGCTTTCCGGAGGTATGCAAAAGCGAGTATCTTTAGCTAGGGCTATTTGTGGCGATCCGTTGATTCTTTTCCTTGATGAACCAACTACCGGTCTTGACCCTATAATGGCTAATGTCATCAATGAATTAATAATTAAAGTTCAAGAAGAGCTAAAGGCTACTACCATCACCATAACTCATGATATGAATAGTGCTTATATGATAGCTAAAGAGGTTGCTATGATTTATAAAGGGAAGATTTTATGGTTTGGTAAAAAAGATGAAATAAAAAATAGTGATAATCCTTACTTGCAACAGTTTGTTAATGGTTTAACTACTGGACCAATTGAGATTTAGTATGGTGTATTCAATAATAGAAAGTCAACTAAATCTACAAAATTAAATAACAACCTCCATAGAACCTAATGAGTTTCTTAACCAAGTTTTTTGAAAATTGAAAAAATGTTATAATTATTTCAATTTTAGGTATATTTTTTAATTGACTAGCTAATGTATAAGTTGTAAAATATGTCTTTTAAGTAGCTTCTTGGTATACTGCTCGTAAATAGACCTTATATCTTAAGAATGTGTTATAAGTAATTAAAGAGGGTGACTTGAATAGACCTTGACTAAAATAGTCGCTAAGAGAATAAGTACCCTCTTTTTGGTAGTTTACCTTGAACAAATTGCAGAAGGTGGTCTTAAAAAGAGCAGCCTTGCACCATAAGAAGAAGGAGATTATATCATGAATAAAATAATAGGTCTAGACGTAAGTAAAAACTGGCTTGATATATGTGTATATAATACAAGAGATAAACCTAAATATCATCGTTTTGCCAATGATGCAACTGGTCATGAAGAGATGATTAAATTAGCAAAAGAGCAAGAGATTAAGCTAATAATATGTGAACCTACTGGAGGATACGAAGCTGAGATTTGTCAAAAGCTGGATAATAATAACCAACAAATACATAAGGTCAATACATATAGTTTTAATTCTTTTAGTAAATCGGTGAATTTGTGTAAAACTGATAGGAAGGATGCATTTAAATTAGCATATTATGCGGATAAGATGCAGCTTTCAGCGAATTATATATATCAAGTTGAATCAGAGACTTTGAAGAGATGTCAGCAAAGACGAGAAGATTTAGTATTAATGCTTAGCAATGAAAAGAAAAGACTACATCATAGCATTGATGGTATTGATAAAGAGAGTATAGAAAAACACATTAAATTTTTACAAAATGAAATAGCTGAGCTTGATAAAAAGTTAAACAAAACAATAGATGAGTCAGAAGAGTTAAAAGAGAAGGTAAAAATATTAGAGACTGTACCTGGTATTGGTAAATGTTTAGGTACAAAACTAATTAGTTTTGTACCTAAATTAGGAGATAAAAATTATAGTAGCAATGAATTGTCATCAATTGTTGGTATAGCTCCATATGCTCGTGATAGTGGTAATAAGCAAGGACGAAGATTTATTCGAGGAGGCAGGAAAATACCTAGAGATGCTTTATACATGGCAGTATTAGCTGGTAAGAATGGTTTCCAATATTTAAAAATTTTATATGATAGGCTTGTTAATAATTTTAAACCTAAGAAAGTTGCGATAGTTGCTTGTATGCGTAAGTTACTTGAAGTGTGCCATAAACTTATTCAACAAAAACGTGTTTTTGTTATTAAATAATATTTATCTATTTTTATAAAATTTAGATAAAAGATAATTGCTCTTTCGAAAGTCGCTTGTGCTGAGAGATTTGAAGGAGACGCGGAACGCAGAACCGCAGCGTACTCTAATGTACGTGAGGATTCGAGTACTGCATCGACGTACAAATCACCAGCAGAAGTAGAGTTTCGAAAGAAGTCTAATGAAGAGTTGGTAGACGATAGTATAACTTCAAGAAGAGCTAGACAGTAGCAAAGTCGAGCAGCGTAGCGTACATGAGTAACGGAGCAGCTTCGATCTTTAGACATGCGACGCCAATTCTTGAAGTTCTACCTGAGTATACTGCTCGTAAATGAAGAGTTGAAGGAAGAGAAGAAAGAAGCTAGAATATGATAATGGGAAATATTTTAACATCTGAACAAAGAACGGTACTGAAGTCAAGTCATGGTAATGAACGAGATAGGAGAGTATGTGACCGAATTAAGGCAGTTTTGCTGTATGATAAAGGTTGGAGCTATGGAGGAAATAGCAGAAGCATTGCTGTTAAGTGAAGAAGCTATAAGAAAGCATGTAAGAGATTATCAAAAATTTAATAAATTAGAGACAGCTACCGGTGTTAGTGCAAGTAAGCTAAGTGAGCTAGAAGAGAAAGAGTTAATAGAGCATTTAGAAATATGTAATTATGTTTATGCCAAAGATATCAGCAATTACATAGAAGAAAAATACGGTGTTACCTATACAATAGCAGGAGTAACAAAACTATTAATCAGATTAGGCTTTGTATATAAGAAGCCAAAGATCGTACCCGGCAAGCTTGATATAGATAAGCAAGAACTATTTAAGCTAGAATATAGTTTGTTAAAAGGTAATCTCAAGGCTAAAGAAGCTATATATTTTATGGATAGCGTTCATCCTCAGTATCAAACAAAAGCCCGTTATGGTTGGATCAGAAAGAATCAAAATAAAACTTTACCAACATTTAGTGGCTGGAAAAGGAAGCATTTAATAGGAGCAATTAATTTATCTGATTTGCAATTAGTTAGCACAGATAATCCTAAAGTAAACGGTGATTATATAATCAATTTTCTACAAAAATTAGAAGCAGAAAATCCTAATAAAGAGAAGATATATTTGATTTGTGATAATGCTGGGTATCATAAGTCAAAGAAAGTAAAGGAGTATCTAGTAAATAGCAAAATAGAATTAGTATTTTCACCTCCCTATAGCCCTAATCTTAATCCGATTGAACGATTATGGAAATTTATGCATAGAATTGTAACAAATAATAAATTTTACCATAATTTTGCTCAATTCTCAGAAGCTATAGATAGATTTTTTGCTAATATTGATAAATACAAAGGTAATTTGCTTACTCTTATAACTGACCAATTTCAGACTATAACTTTTAATCATTTTGCCAACTCTTCAGGTTAATTGAGTATATACAAGCATTATTTATCGATAGCTTAAAAAAATTATCGTATATTACTTAGTGCTTGAGAATTTTTTTGCTATACTACCAATGAGTATCATATATATTTAAGTTATTTATTATGGCTATTTCCCGTTTTCTTGATCCAAAAAATGATTTTTGCTTTAAGCAAATCTTTGGTACAGAGAAAAATAAAGATATATTAATTCACTTCCTTAATGATATTTTGGGATATCAGGGAAAAGATCAAATTATTGAGGTTAGTTTTCTTAAAACCATACAAGACCCTGCTATTGCAGCATATCGGCAATCTATAGTAGATGTTTTGTGTAAAGACCAAAATGGCACGCAAGTAATTGTTGAAATGCAGGTTGGCGAACATAAGGGATTTGAGAAAAGAGCTCAATTTTATGCGGCTAAAGCCTATTCACAGCAAATACTTAAAGAAGATGAAAATCATAAAAAATTAGCAGTATATGCTAAGCTTAAAGGAGTGATATTTTTGGCTATTGCTGATTTTATCATGTTTCCTGACAAGAAAGATTGGAAATCAACCCATAGATTGTTAGATTCCAAAAGTTATGAGCATGATCTTAAGGATTTTTACTTCATCTTTGCTGAACTAAAAAAATTCCATAAAACCATTGATCAGTTAGAGAATATTGAAGAAAAATGGATGTATTTCTTTAAACATGCCCATCATAGTACTTTAGTAGAAATGGAGCATTTAATTGGTCACGATATTATCATTAAAAGAGCTTTCCAAGCAATAGATCAAGCCTCTTGGACGGAAGAAGAGTTAAATACCTATGATCATATAACCAAAACTCAACTAGATAATCTAGCAGTAGAGCAGTTCAAAATCGAACAAGCTGAAAAAGCTGCTGAAACTAGAGGTGAAGCTAGAGGCGAGGCTAGAGGCGAAAAGAAAAAAGCTATAGATATAGCTAAAATTTTACTTAAAGAAAATATGACGTCTGAGTATATAGCCAAGATTACCGGTTTGAGTATTGAGGAAATCAACAAGCTAGAAAAGTAATTGATTACTTAACCATTTCTGTCCTCTAATTGAAAGTAGAGGATAAACTTGTTGTTTAATTTTTTGATAGTATTGTTTTATATAATTTATCTCATCTGCGTTTAGTATTCTGCGATCTATTAAATCTTTTGCATAAGGAACAAGGGTGAGAGTATCAAACTCTAGATAATTTTCATCCTGTGAAGCATTTTTGACATACATCAGATTTTCTATTCTAATACCAAATTCGTTTGTTTTATAATAACCTGGCTCGTTGGATACAATCATACTAGGTTCTAGAATAATGTTACTGCGTAAACTAATATTTTGTGGTCCTTCATGAACACTTAAGAAGCTACCAACACCATGACCTGTACCATGTGGGTAATCTTGTCCATCTCTCCATAAAAACTGCCTAGCTAGCACATCTAAATTACCTCCAGTAATAAGATTAACTGGAAACTTAATCATCGACAAAGCAATATGCCCCTTAAGAACTTGAGTGTAACGTAATTTTTGTTCTTTGTTAGGATACCCACCTATAGCAAAAGTCCTAGTTACATCAGTAGTACAACCGTTATATTGACCACCAGAATCAATTAATAATATGCCTTTACCTAAGATTTTCTTTGCCCCTGTGCTTGTTGCTCGGTAATGAATTATAGCACTATTTTCCTTAAAGCCACATATAGTCGGGAAGCTATCCATAACATATTGATCTTGCTTAAATCTAAACTCTGTTAATATTGCTCCTAAATCATATTCAGTTTGATCTTGCAAATTTGGTAGTTCGAATAAATATGCAAAGAATTCGCATAGTGCCACCGCATCCTTAATATGGGAATTAATTGCATGGTTAATTTCAATATCGTTTTTACGGGCTTTAGCTAATTGACAAGGATCATTTATTTTTTCTATTATCTTAGTGCTTAGCAAATCTATGATATAATTGGAAGTGAAGTTTTCGTCAATTAGGACTTTATTAGCTTGACTCAATATATCAGCAAATTGTGCAGAAGGTAAGATAGTTACATGAGGACGAGCAAGTATAATATCTTGGTCCACCCTATTTGGATTAGTAAATAAATATAGTTGGTCCTTAGTGATTAGGACTATAGCAAGCATCAATGGTGAATATGGAATATCACTTGCTCTGAGATTTAATAACCAGCATATTGAATCTGCTGCAGTAACAATCATGGTATCTGCAGAATATTTAGTGAGTAGATTACGACACATGGTAATTTTATCACTATACGATTGACCAGCAAACTTATCATCATAAATATATATTTTTGATGATGGCTCAGCTGGTCTATTACGCCAAATTTGATCTACTAAATTATTAGATACTTTATGTAAACGAGGCTTTATTTTAGAAAATATTTTTAACTTAACATTAGTGAAAAGTTTCGCATCATATCCTAATATACCATCATTACCTAAATAATCATCCCAAGGAAAATAGGGTAAATCTTTAATATCAAAAATCTCAAAAATTTTTGGATCTAGTTCACGCTTACTTTGTTCTAGATAACGACCATCTGTGAAAAATATAACATTATTTTTGCAGATCACCACAATACCATTTGACCCACTAAAGTTAGTCATATATTGCAGTCGTTTAGCACTTTCATGAACATACTCGCTAAGATATTGATCATTAGACGGTACTATATAGGCATCTATTTTATACTTAGCGAAAAGACCCCTAATATTGCTAATACGTTCTTGCATTAAATTATCATCGAAAGAGATTTATTACCCTCTACTCCTATTAGGCGATTTCTTAATTAAAGAACTCACATGGCTGGGAGCAACATTATCTGTGGTCAGAGCTTTAGGTGATATATCACCCATAGATTTCCCAATCAGTTGAGCGGCTTTTAGAACTTCAGGACTTAAGTTTTTTAAGCTGTTATCTAATGGTTTTGCTAGCTGTTGCTCTTTTTCAAGCTGCGAAGTTCTACCTACCATTACATCAGTAGAGCAGTCCAAATGATCAGCAAGAGCTATAACTGCTCCAGTACTTAGCATTTTTTGTTTATTATCATCTTCTCTTAAAAAAGCTCGAAAGCCGTCTGGACTACCACTAACTTCCAGTCCTAATTCGTATTGAGTCATTTGCTTTTTATTCATCTTGTCGGTGATAAAACTCTTCAAATTATCACTTAATTCTTCTAGAGATAGTTGAGCATATTGTTGCTTTTCGCTAGAGACAAATTTCTGTCTGCCGAACATTTCATCCATAGAGCAGTCCAAATAATTTGCAAGTTTGATTATGTTTTTTATTTCAGGACGTCGATTACTCAACATCCCTCTCATAGTAGTTATAGGAATGCCCGCAAGTCCAGCAAGATCACTAGCCTTCAGTTGTTTTTCTTCCATTTTATTCCGAAGGAATTCTTTTAGATTTTCAAACCAGCCCATTGTAAATATTTTTTTATAAAATTGATCCGTGAAAAACGGTTTTTTCTTGACAACAAAAAATTGTCACAGTAAAGTTGTTTATCTTACTAAATGAACCAAGGAATTATTTAGTAAGATAAACTTTAAAAACTAAAACTATTCAGTACATAAATTCAACTACTACAAATATAGGTAAGTTGAATAAAAACGAAATAATACTAAATTGTTAGTTAAGCACAAAACCTCAATCATAAAAGGAAATGCCTTATGAATATATACAATATTTGCTCAGTAATCAAATTTATTCTTGCTTATTTAGCAACTTTCTTTTTAAAAATGCAACCTCAACTACCCTATCTAATAATGAATAGGAATATTTTACCTACAATCATAGTAAGAGGGTTTTATGCAAAATGATTTTAATGATAAAGATCTAAAACAACTATATAGCAAGATTATGACTATATCAGGTTACATAGTTGCCATGAGATCAGAGTGTATAAGAGAAGCTAAAAAAACTGAAGATGCTCTAAAAATCCTAATCAAGCGTACATATGACATTAGAGGTGGGCTTTGGATATGTTTGATTACTATATAGTTTTTAGCCATACTTTTTTTGCAAAAAAACTTTTAGCCAGTACTTATTAAATTTACATTTTCGGCTACATGTTATTATTTGCAGATTTTGTCATTTGGGGCATAGTTATTCTTCTTCCATCTATTATGAAACCAAAACCATTGGCCTGGATTTTCTTTAACCCAATTACCTAAAATTTGGTTAATGGTAAACATTATATTATAACAATCTGTTTTACTATTATTAGTTTTTTGTAATTGTATTGGTGGATGGATAATAGCTTTAAAATAACTGTTATTACTATTAGTGCGAACCACTTGTAATGGTATAATCGGGTAGCCGAATTGTAAGGCAATTTTAGCAATTGCGTGAGCAGTCATGGCCGGTCGGTCTAAAAATGGTACTTCAATGCCATTATTCATTTTTTGATCTACAAGCATGCCAATTGCGTATCCTGATTTGATTGCAGATAGGAGATCTCTTGCACCCTTTTCTCCTTTTGGAATTAGCTTTATATCACTAGTTTTACGCCTATCATTAATCAGCTTATCAATATAAGGATTATTTAATTTACGATAGATAATAGCAAATTTAGGATAAAATTTATTTATAATTTTAAGTGCAAAATCCCAATTAGCAAAATGCCCCGTAAATAATAAGAAAGGTTGCTGTGATTTCTGAAATTCTATTATATTATCAAGTCCGATTATTTCTACCCTTCTAGATAATTCTTCCTCTGACATATTATTAACATATGGAAATTCTCCTATAAAACTGCTAAAATTATCCCATACTTGATCAATGGTTACTTGAGTCTCCATGCTTAGACCATTTGTCTGATTCTTGCCAAAAATATTTTGAATATTTTCTTTTGCAATTTTATTGACTGGCAATAGAGGACCTATTTTCCTTGCTATATACCGACAAATTTGTACAGATTTGTCGATACCAAATGTTCCTAATATCTTTAGTACTATTAAAACGAAAAAATACTCAAGCAAATACTTAATATTTTTAAAGAATTTTTTCATATATTAAATCTGCTAATAATTTTTGATTATTTAGTAATAAATGTACATCACAACATATTACTGACAAGTCAGTATCACATATTTTTACGTAATCTTTTCTAGTTGTGATTAGAAGAGAATTAGATTTTTCTGATTGTTCTTTTAAATAGTCTAAATCTTCTTCACGATATTGATGATGGTCCGGAAAAATTTTATTACCTACTAACTGCAATCCATAATTTTCTAATGTAGAAAAAAACCGTTTAGGATTACCTATACCACTAAAGGCAAAATATCTCTTTGTTTTATCTATGTCTATAGTTGGAACTATTTGGGCTTGAAAAAAGGGAAGCTCTCTATATAAGAAAGAAGGAGCAACATTACTCGAACCGACAAGAATAACTATATCCGTTTTTTCAATAGCTTGTTTAGGATACTCACGCAAAGGACCGGCTGGAATTAACAATTCGTTGCCAAATAACCTGTCAGCATCAACTGACAGAATAACAATATCCTTATAAAAATTAGGATTCTGCATTGCATCATCTACTATAATCACCTTTGGCTTAATTCTCTGTATAAAAGGCAGTATATATTGAATTTTTTTACTAGCTATGACTTTACCATATTTTAATAGCATTACTGCTTCATCTCCGACATCTAGTGCTGTATGATGTGGTTCAACTAACAACGCCGTTTGCAGTTTACTGCCATAACCTTTAGTAATAATTATAAAATCAATATTAATAGCCTTCAACATTTTCGCAAGGAAGATCACTATTTGAGTTTTACCAGTACCTCCAATGCTTATATTACCGACACAAATTACTTTACAAGGAAATATTATAGGGCGTGCAATTATTTTTCTTAAATAACTAGCAAAAAGATATAACCAACTTAGTGGTAATAATAAATATGCTATAATGTTCTTGGTGTGCCAAAATTTAGGATAAATAAGCCTGATCATAAGTTTAAGACAACTTAAGCCCTATCATAGAAATTATCATAGTCGTAATAAAGAAAACTCGCATGGCAGAGTATGGCTCGTTAAAACACACCATCCCTGCTATTACTGTTCCTACAGCTCCGATACCAGTCCATATAAGATAAGCAGTACCAAGAGGAAGCTTATCTAGAGTTTTACTTAGACAAACAAAACTCAATATAGAAAAAATAATAAAAGCTATAATGGGTTTTACTTTGGTAAAACCCTCTGACAACTTCAGCGATATAGAGAAACCTACCTCAAATAATCCTGCAAATATAAGGAGAATCCAAGTTACTAGCATATTGTTACCTTTGTTTAATTTGTCCTGAAGATTTGCTATTTTTGTTATTTTGTAAAGACTTTTTACTAGGTAAGTTAACCGATACCTGATCTTTTATTATATTTAATTTGTTAGATTTTAGATTGACTACCGACTTTATTTGACTATCTAATTTTTGCATGGATACATTATGCTCTACTACTCGCTGTTGAGACAAGAATTCCTTATTATTTTTCCATAAATTAGTTTTTAGAGCGGTAATTTTTCCTTCTTGCACACTCATGGATTTATCCTGACTCAGAATTACCCCGCCAATTTTTTCGCCGATTTTGGGAGCATATTCTATTGCTAGAATAGAAGCTGGTACTACCATAAAAGCAAATGTGGCACCAGCTGTTGCAACACTGATAGCCCCAACTGCTAGAACAGAAATAGCAGTTATAATTTTACTAGTTGCTTGTTTAAATATTTCAATTTTCTTATTATGTTTTACTGCAACATTTACTATTCTATTAATTTCTAATCTAGCATTAGTGCTGACTTCCTTTGGGTTTTGATATTTTTTTACCGCATGCATTACCGTTGTACAAAATATTTCTGGTTCAAGCTGTATAAAATTTGTTAATTCATAACTATTCCTTGCTGCCAGTAAATCTTTTAACACTTGTTTTATTACTTTTCTCTCTTCAGAATTTGCCTTACCAAAATTTGTACTTATTAGTGTATCAATTATTATATCTTCTGATTTGTTTAGAATATTATCTCCATCTTGATATTCATCAGGAGAGATTGCTACCGAAAATAACATTAAAACTGTTGAAAAACTATCATCCGTAATAACTTTCTGACCGAGAAAAATTCTTAATTTACCAATACAATTACTTATATGGACATCAATCTCAGGTGTTGATTTAAGTCTAATTTCGTAATCAATAGCTATTATATTAGCAAGTGTTAAACATGCATGTTTTGTTATATTATTAAATAACTCTTCACTTATTCTTTTTTTACATATAGAAATGTTTATACTGCTAAAGATGTTCATTAGTCTTTGGCTCTTTATTTTTTAACATGAGAGTGTTTTTTTACAAATGAAGCTATCGTATCCTCAAAAGAAATAAATTTTTTATTTAGCAAGTCAATTTGCTTAGTTTTTTCGTCTTCTGTTAAGAAAGAATATTTAATACTATTAGACACTATTTCTTTTAGCTTATCATAAGATGGTTTATAGCGAGTGACAAATTTTAAATATTCATCTGTTAAATTATTACGTGACACCCCTGGATCATCAGTAGAAATTGCAATTGGTACTCCATACCGCATATAAAGTCTCACTGGATGATCATCACCTTGTACTCCTAGTAACGCTTCATTACTAGTCAAATTAATTTCTACAAGTATATTTTTGTTTAATAATGTACTTATTAATTGGTAGGGGTTAGATTCGTGCATAATATCGACACCATGTCCTATACGGTTTGCCTCTGCCACATTAACCGCATCATTAATATGATAACTCAATTCTTCAGGAGTAACTTGACCTAAAGTAAGCTCTCCCGCGTGCAGCGACAATTTTACATTAGGAAATCTTTGTTTTAAGAAACGAAACATTTTCATATGCAACTTATAATCACGTAAAGCAATAGGATGAGCCTCATTACCAACAATGTTAACTCCAACAAATTTGCTATTATTTTTGACCATTAAAAACGCTGAATATAATCCAGAAAATATCAGCGATGGGTTGTTGAAACGTACTACATATGGTTGAAATCGCATACTAAAATCATCATCATCAATATCTTGGGAGTTAGATACGATTTCACGTAAATTTTGCGCGATTTCATTTTGTATAATGCTATCTTTATCTAAAACATCAACAGCCTGACTTAAAACACTATTGATAGTGGCATCATCTGTATTACTTGTTAGTTGATTAACCTTATCAAGTGCAGGATTGTCACTAATTGGGGCTAAGAACAATATAGTTTCAATATATTGGATATTTTCTGATTTAGCTCTTACCTTTAATAAGGTCAAACTACTTTTGACATCAACTGCTTCTATTGGACCTACATATCCAAAAACATTAAAGAAATGTTTTAATCCATCTTCTTGAGTACAGTTATGATCGTAAAAGAATCTACCATATGACCAGCGACTTAAAAGAGCGGTATATAGATCATAATTATCTTGGAGAGCAGTAATACTAAGGCATGTTTTATTTAGTTTATTTGGTTTATTTTTTTGTGCGTGATAGCTATTTTTATCTATACAAAAACCAGCCTTATTAATTATATCTAAATAATTTTCGGCATATATAGCTCCACTAAAATGATGATGAAGCTCCCCTCCTTTGGGTAATAAACTTAAAAACATATTAAGCTCTGCCATATCGTTACTGGATATCAAATTATGGTAATATTGACTAGTAGCGATATAATCTTTTGTTTCTTTTGATGAGGAGTTACTAGCCATCGTCACTTCTGCAATAAAAATAATATTTAAAATAATGATAACTCTTACTAACTTTTTTACAACAATATTCATATACTTCTCTAAGATTTGTTAATAATTTTGTTATAAACAATATACGATAACTACTTGAGATTACAATTACTTATTTGCCGTTATTTCTCTTATACGCATGTTAAGTTTTGTAAATATCATATCAGGTGTTCTTTCTGTTGATAGTTTATAAACAACCTTAGGTTCTAATACATCTTCTTTCTTTATGTATATAGATAGTACAATAGTATTCTCCGGCATACAAGAGTAGATTTCTCTTATAATTGTCAAGAAAGTTGCAAAATCTTTAGTGGCAAATCTTATGTAAACATCATAATTCTTTATCCTTATAGTATCCTGCTTTGTTCCCACCATTGGGTTAATACCACTTAAGAATTCTTGTTTAATTGATATAGTAATAGGCTCATTTAAGTTGTATTTTTTTGAGAAACTATCAATTGTTGTTATTAACCTTGCTCGTTCTAAACAATTTTGTCTAGCAGAAATAGATAATAGTTTTGAATATCTTGCATAAGTTTCTAGTATTTTATGTTTGGAATTTATTATAGAATACAACTTTAACGTTTCTTGAGCTAGAGATTCTTCTATATTTTGATTCTTGGCAATTGATTCCATATAATCTTTATTAATACTTTGCAGCAACCATAAAATAGTAGAAATACACAGACAACACATAATAAACTTAAAGAATATAACATTTTTTAGATGAACAATAAAATTTTTAAGCATCTCTTATCCTTTTTTCTTAGTAATAATAACCTCAGCAGGTATTACTACTCTATTAGGTAACTCTAATATTTGATCAGTAAATATCGTAAAATTAATATCCATATTGCTAAATATTTTACTAAAATTTGCAATTTCTTGTTTTAAGAGCTGAGTAGCATCTTCAACTAGTATATCACTAACGATAAATTTTAATAATATCTCGATTTTTATATACTGATTAGATGATAATAACGTATTATCTAGATCCGACCTTTGCCATTTAATCTCCTCTAGGTGCAGATTAGGTGGTAAAGTTGTTAAAAACTTTTCTAACGGGTCAAATGGCGTTGGTACGGGGATTTGCAATAATGCTTCAAATACGTATAAATCAGCTAAATTAGTGGTATTTTGAATATATGGATAGGCTTGCTTAACATTATAATAATCTTGTTCAGCACTAAAATAGTGTGAATTTAAAAGATCCAATTTTCTGTAATTTGCTACGGTTTTAATTTTGATAGCACATGCAGCAAATATCAATACTATTATTATAGTGATAAATGGTTTGAAAATTAAAGAACTGATAATGTTGAGTTTAGCTATGGATTCTAAATATTTGTTAGAGGCTAGAAAGCTTTTTTGTTCATTAAATAACTTGACAACCATTGCATCTGAAAATTTGCTATTATCACATAATGCACTGCTAGACTTACATATTACTGGATGTTCACCAAAACTGGATTGTTCTAATAACAACTTTAGATTTTGGTCTACTATAAGAATTATACAAACTTTAAGGGTTAAACTATCAATATAGCTTTTACAAGATATCAAACAATCTTCCACTTCTTGTTCAATTATACCTTGAATATATAAGTCTGACTTATCAGCTGGATAATCAAATGTTTGAATTGAGATTATATTACCTTGATGTTTAACAACAAGTTTAATACCGTTTGTACTTAAAATACATACAAAAATTTGTAAATATTCACTATACTTATTATTTTCAACATTTTTTACAATTTTATCTATAATTGGTTTCCATTCCAAAGCTAAAAAATAAATCCCACCAAACTTTTGCCTCTTACTTGCCAAAAGATTCTCAAGTAACTTACTTAAAGGTGGGGTATAAGGAGTAGATACCAGCAAGGTATTCCACACCTCACTATATTTGGTATTGATGTTATAGACATTGTAAGCAACTATATCATCTATAGAAAAATACTCCTCTATAAACTTTTCTACAGGATTGGTTTTTACTATTGAATGTAGTACAGGTACTATATCATGGCGTACTTCACATGCAGAACCGTTTAATAAGAAGAAAACGTAATAGTTTTTGAATTTACCAAAAAATTCTTTATAGGAGTCTAAATTATCTTGGTTTTCAGCAGGAACAAATAAAGTATCCACAACTTTATCGTGTATTAAAGCACAAAGAAATGTACCTTTATCGCCTATTAAAATAATAATATTTCTTTTATATAAAAAATATACAACCAATTTATGTAGTTTTTTTAGTAAAACTTGTAGTTTAGGTAGTTTGGGTATGTTAATCATGTAACTAATACTTAGACTTAAATATTTAAACATAGACTATTATAACAGCAATTATCTTTCCACTAAGCGGATTTAGTATTTTTTTATGATTTATCTATAAAAAATACTAAATCCTATTGAATAATTATAATATTATCCGTTTCAAACGGATAATGGCTATGTGAATGATATTAGGTGCAAAACCTTAAATTACTATTATTTTAAAATAAATTTTTGTTTTTGTAATATTTTGTTGAACATTCTTAAATAATAAATATACTCTCCTTGAGTTAGGTTATTATAACGAATTATAAAGGACGATAACCTAATAAAATTCTAATGATCTTAATAATTGAAAAATGAGCATACAAAATATAGATACAGCTATATTAGGTAAGAATAGTATATTTTGTAGTATTACAAAATCAATTATTAGTAATATGTTGAACTAATTGAGGATTATATTATTATGTCTAAACAACAAAATTATTGGTTTACAAAACAGGATGTAGATAATGCTTTGGTGATACTTACAGCTGTGCAAGCAAAAAACATTAAAGCTATATACACAATAATAGGTTTACCTAGTGCAATACAAGAGAAACTTACTGGTAAAGCTAGTATAGACGCTGAAAAGATATTGACTACACAATTCCCAAAGTTAAAAAAGAGTTATGCTAAAGATGAAAAAGAAATACCACATATAGACCCAAAGTCTCAAAAACTCAAACTAAACGAATTATGCACAAAATTAGCTACAAAAAAACAAGAATTAGAACAAGTAAAAAAATGTCTAGATTTGATTCATGCCATTAATGATCCAAATGTATCTATTAAACAAATACTTAATATGAGCGACGTATCTTATCGTATAATAGACGAACTGAATTTAGACAATAAGTATACAACTATACCTACAGTTGTAAATGAATTGAATAACTTATTGTCTACATTTGAAAATGATTCTGATTCTGATTATGCATCTGATCTTAGTAGATCAACTAGCGAAGAACAACACACAGTGAAGTATCTAAGTGATAGAATCAATTCTCACCAAAGTGGATCACAGCTACCAAAGCTAGTAATGAATGAACTTAATCTAAAAATGCAAAATTTCCACACAAATGATGACGTTAACGCAGCAGGAGAACATCTTGATATGCATTAAACTATAACCATGGACAGGTTAGTTGCAGTAATGGGATAAAATCAATGTCATTCCCGCTTACACGGTAATGACATCTTTTCTTCTCTTCATAATGTTTAAACTACCATGGCGGTTATATACTAAAAAAGTTGTTATTGCAGTAGACACCACACCCCAAATTCTCTATAATACTGCTATCTTCAAGAATTTTACAATATTAAGAGCCTAAATTATACCCCAAATTTGAGATTGCTAAGTTTTAATAACTCTTGATTTGCAAGTATGTAGAGTCAGTATAATCAATTGAAGAGGTGAATTTAATAAAGAGAGTTTAGTATGAATAAATTGTTGAATATAATTCACCCCCATCCTTCTAAAGACATATCAGATAAAATTGGGGGCAAGGAGAGTTATATCAATATGACAGTAGGCAATCCAAATTTCAACCTTCCTGAAAAACTTTTGAATAGTTTAAAGGCTACAATAGAAAGCAATGATAGTACCCTTAATAAATATGCAGATTCAAGAGGATTTTACCCTTTACGTACCGCTATTGCAGAAAGATACAAGATAAAATACAACATTAAGCTGCAACCAAATAACCAAATACTTGTTACTAACGGTTGTGCTGAAGCTATTTGGTTAACAATCTTTACTGCAACTAACATAGGAGATGAGGTAATAATTCCTGATCCATGTTATATGCTTTATGAACCTATTGTTATTTCATTAGGACGTTTACCTGTAAGAAGTGTTACTTCACATCTTAATAGATTTGAATTAGATGTTGACGATATTTTAAAGTGCATAACTCCTAAAACCAAATTAATCATCATTAATACTCCGTGTAATCCAACGGGTACAGTTTATACTTTAGAAACATTAAAAAAATTGTACCAAATTATAGTAGAAAAAGATATTTATCTTATGCAAGATGAAGTTTTTGATGATTTTATCTTTACAGGACAATCTCATATACCAATAATTAAATTTTGTGATAACATGCATAATTTAATTATTGTAAACAGCTTTTCAAAAAGACTAGGCATTACTGGTTGGAGAGTAGGATGGCTAGTTGCATCAGAGAAGTTTACTGCACAAGCACTAAAGGCTCATACTTATAATTGTTTGGCTGTCAACACATTGATACAAACAGCACTAGCTGAGGTAATGAATGATCAAGAGGTCATAAATACGACCAAAAGTAATGTATCACTGTTAGAGAAAAAACTAACTCGCTTTTTCTCTTCACTGCAAGAAATTGATGGTTTTGAGCTTGATAAAGCTCCAAATTCAGGTATGTATTTATTTCCTAACATTAGTACCTTATACAAAAAAATCCCTAATAGCTATCAGAATAATTCTGTAAGTGAATCTGTTGCTAATTTTATTTTAGATAAAACTCGTGTTGCGGTTGTCCCTGGGACAGCCTTTGGTAAAGCCGGAGAGAATCATATAAGAATATCTATAACTGGCTCAGAAGAAAGTTTATTGGAAGCCATAGAAAGGCTTAATACGCAATTACAGTATGTCTAATTTTTAAGGATTATTACTAATGACTAAACTTACCACTGAAGAAATTAGAAGTAAATTTATAAGTTATTTTGTTGCAAATAATCATATACACGTTCCAGCTAGTTCCCTAATTCCTCATAATGATCCTAGTTTAATGTTTGTTAATTCCGGGATGGTACAATTTAAAAATGTTTTTACCGGTCAGGAAACTAGAAACTATCAAAGAGCCACTACTAGTCAGAAATCACTACGGGCTGGTGGTAAGCATAATGATCTTGAAAATGTTGGTTATACTGCACGACATCATACGTTCTTTGAAATGTTAGGTAATTTTTCTTTTGGTGATTATTTTAAAGAACAAGCAATATATTACGCGTGGAATCTCTTAACCAAGGAATTTGCTATCGCCAAAGAAAAATTATATGTAACTGTTTATCATACTGATGAAGAAGCAGCAAGCTATTGGAAAAAGATTGCTAATTTAAGTGATGACCGAATTATTAAAATAGCAACCAATGATAATTTTTGGTCAATGGGAGATACCGGACCTTGTGGACCATGTTCAGAAATTTTCTATGATCATGGAGAGAAGATACCAGGTGGCTTACCTGGTACAAAAGATCAAGATGGCGATCGCTATATTGAGATTTGGAATATGGTCTTTATGCAATTTGAACAATTGGATAGCAATACTAGGATTGCCTTACCTAAACAATCCGTTGATACCGGCATGGGACTAGAACGTATTAGTGCTGTATTGCAAAATGTATATGATAATTATGACATAGATTTATTTAAGGAAATAATTGCTTATACGGAAAGTATAGTAAAAGTTAAAGTAGAAGGGGAAGCAAAATTTTCTTACCGGGTTATTGCTGATCATTTACGAGCTTGTGCCTTTCTAATTAGTGATGGTGTCATGCCGTCAAATGAAGGCAGAGGATATGTACTTAGGCGTATTATGCGTCGAAGTATGAGGCATGCCCATATACTTGGTAGCAGTGAACCTTTAATGTACCGATTGCTAGCAAAATTAGTAGATCTTATGGGTGCAACTTATCCTGAACTAAAGAGGGCTGAGGCTTTTACCCGTAGTATCTTGGAACAGGAAGAATTAAGATTTAAAGCAACTCTTGAACGAGGTCTTAAGCTGCTTGACGATGAAACACAGCATCTTAGTAAAAATTCAGAACTTTCAGGAGAGATAGCCTTTAAATTATATGATACATATGGTTTTCCTCTCGATTTAACTGAAGACATATTAAAAGGTAAACAGATATCAGTTGATCTTGATAGCTTTAATAATAAGATGCAAGAGCAAAAAGAAAGGGCAAGAAAAGCTTGGTTAGGTTCAAATGAGTCACAAATTGACCAAATATGGTTTGATATTAAAGGCGAATTTGGTAGTACTGAATTTTTTGGTTACTCTTTGGATAAGGCAGAAGGTAAGATATTAGCGCTAATTAAAGATAATAAGTTAGTCAACAATATAGAAACTAGCGAAGAGCAATTTATTCTAATTAGTAATCAAACTCCTTTTTATGGAGAATCTGGTGGACAGATGGGAGATATAGGTTATATCAAATCTACCAACAGTAAAATTAGAGTAGTAGATACTGTAAAATATCTTGGTTCAATAATTGCTCATATATGCATTTTGCAGGAAGGAACTAGCATCAAGGTTGGAGATAGTGCTGATTTTGCTATTGATGTCAAATATCGTAATAATTTAAGAATTCATCATTCTGCGACTCACATATTACATGCGGTATTACATCAAGTGCTGGGTAAACACGTAACGCAGAAAGGATCGCTCGTAGCATATGATCGTTTACGTTTTGATATTAGCCATATGGCAGCATTGACGACAGAAGAAATTATTTTGATAGAAGATAAAGTAAATCAGATTATTACGGATAATTCGAAAGTTACCACAACATTAATGTCAACAGATGAAGCTATTAAGGCAGGGGCTATGGCTTTATTTGGTGAAAAATATGATTCTGAAGTAAGGGTGGTAGCAATGGGCAATCCGCTTGAATTAAATTCGCTTGAGTTATGTGGTGGCACGCATGTTAATAGAACTGGTGATATTGGGATGTTTAAAATTACTAGCGATAGTAGCGTTGCAGCTGGCGTTCGAAGGATAGAAGCTGTTTGCGGTGAATTTGTCTTAAAATTAATCAGGCAGAATGATACGGTAATTGAAAACATATCTTCAACCTTAAAAATAGGTAAGAATGAAATTATTGATAAAGTTAATAGTCTAATTGCTAGTAAAAAACAATTAGAAGATAAGTTAGTAGACCTTCAGGTTTCGATGCTTGACTTGAATATTGAGCAGATTGCCAAAGAATCAGTCAGTATATCGGATATATACTCAAATGATTTGAAGAATTGGAACGTAAAACAAGGGGAGAGCGAGCGGAGCGTACAGTTAGTACGTGAGCACGCGAATGCCCCGAAGTTTTGCGAAGCCAATTCTTCAAAGCAGAAGAGTATACAATTTATTTATAAGATAGTAAAGAATATAGATAGTAAAATATTACGCTTATCTGCTCAGCGAATAGCTGATAAGTCAGATAATTTGGTGATTGTATATATAGGTATGCCTGATTTGCAGGGTAAATTATCTATTACTATTGCGGTTAGTAAGAAAATCACTAATAAAATTCATGCCGGTAACCTAGCTAAAGAGATTTCTATATTCCTTGGTGGTAGTGGCGGTGGTGGTCAGGCTAATATAGCCCAAGCAGGTGGCACAGATGTAAGTAAAATAGAGAAATTACCAGATATGATAAGGGAGTTGTTATCTAAGTTCTGAATTATTAAACGTCGGCTATATACGATATTTTTACCACATTTATCCAAGAGTTTAATGCTAAAACTATTTTAGGCTTTTAAGTAACAGTATGATAATATATAATACACAGGTAGGATGTTTAACAATTTTTTCTGTTAAGCAAATATAATCAATAGCTTTATTTAAATTAAGGAGTTTGTTATGCTAATACAAAAAACTGCAATAGCTTTTTTAGCACTATTTGTGCTTTCTGGGTGTGGTGCTAAAAAGAAACCGACAGAAGCGGAGGTGACTCCTAGTGTCGAGGAAAGTTCTTTAGCTGCTGATTTCGAAAGAAATGTTGGTGATAGGATATTTTTTGCTTTCAATAAATCAGATATTTCAAGTAAATCAAAAGAACAGCTAAATAAACAAGCCGTTTGGTTAAAAAAACATTGTTGTACTAAAGCTACTATTGAAGGACATTGTGATGAAAGAGGCACAAGAGAGTATAACTTAGCACTTGGTGAAAGAAGAGCAGAAGCTGTACGAAAATACTTGATTGGTCTAGGAATTGATAATAACAGACTTGATACTATCTCTTACGGTAAAGAGAAACCAGCTGTTATGGGTTGTGACGAAGCAGCTTGGGCACAGAACCGTAGAGCTGTAACTGTTATAAAATAAAGTATCCTACTATTTGCTCTTTTCAAGAGTTGTAAAAACAACTCTTGAAAGTTAAAAAATCGTCATTGCGAAGCACCGTTAGGTGCTGTGGCAATCTTCATGAAGTAAGGTCTCCTTCACAAGATTGCCCCGTCGCCGCTTTGCGGCTTCTCGCAATGACATTTATGCATTAGACCTCTTTCGAAACTCGCTTGTGCGCAAGGGATTTGAAGGAGACGCTTCACCTCGAACCGCAGCGTACTCTAATTCCGTTACGGATTCGAGTACCGCATCATTGTCAAAATCACCAGCAAAAGTAGAGTTTCGAAAGAAGTCTATTTTAAAAAACAAACTTTTCTATCATTAGTTGGGACTTTTAAACTGCCCTGCAAACAGCAGTCATTTCTTGTATATCACCACTACAATGTAATACTAAGTCACAACCAGCTACAATAGTTTGTCTAGCAACTTCAACTATACTTGTAACAAATTCTGCCTTCAGTTTTGGGAATTCTTCTACTAAATATTTTTTTAGTCCGGTTTGGTCGGATTTGTCTTTAATAATTCCGTATTCAATAAATTTTTCTAAATCTTGATTACTTATCGTAGTCGTAGAATCCTGCTTTTCAAAAATCGTCAGAGGTTTTTTAACTATTGAGTATTTAGCTCCAATTTCACCATGCAGAGCAAGCATACAAATATCATCTGAAACTAACATACCTTTAAAACCAATGTCATTTCTAATGAACTTTATAGCAGTGGGCGATAAAGTTACTGGTAGATTGGTATCTAAAGCCTCAAATACAATGTGAGCTGTCATAGCCCATCCTGCCTTAGCATTTTTAGATAGTTGTCTAAACACTTCAAAATCTGTATTATTTAATTCAGCAAGCGAACTGGTAACACGCGGCAACTTATAATGACTATCACACGTAGCTCGACCATGCCCTGGTATATGCTTAATAATGGCAATGCCTCCCTGCTCTTCTATCGCCTCTATTGTTTTTGCACATAAGCCAACTACTTTTACTACAGAATCTCCAAAGCTACGATCTCCAATAGCATTATCAGTATAAGGGTAACGCAAATCAGCAACTGGACAACATGGCGAGTCTATTCTATATTCTTTTAAACTCTTCATCAGGCTTGAATAATTTGCAAAAACTTTTAAATATGCATTCTCTGCACCTTCTTGATCATATATTCTACCGAAATCACCAGCAGGGGGATATTCTATATCTATGATAGGTGGCTTCAACCTTGCAACCCTGCCTCCCTCCTGATCGACAAAAATCAATATATTATAGTCATATAAGTCTCTTAAATCTTGTACTAACTTTAGTAACTGTTCTCGATCCACAATATTTCTTTTAAAGAGAATAAAGCCATATATTGAATTTTTTGATAATAATTCCTTTTCTTGCACAGTCAAACTAGTACCAGCAATACCAAATATTAAAGGTTTCTTGAACATATTATTATCCCTATAATGCGAATTCGGGATAAGAATTAACTAATTCTTATCCCGAATGGGGGTCTATAGTGTTTTCTGTAAATTACTAAATTTCGAATACTGACCATCATAGTGAAGTTTTACGCTACCAACACGACCATTACGATGTTTTGCTATTATAATATCGGCAATATTATATACTTGATTTAAATTACTCAACCATTCTGCGTGTTTTTCTGCATATTTTGCATCACTCGAAGAAGGCTCTTTACGAGTTAGATAATATTCTTCTCGATAAATAAACATCACTATATCCGCATCTTGTTCAATAGACCCAGATTCTCGTAAGTCAGATAACATTGGTCTCTTATCTTCTCTAAGTTCTACAGCTCTAGATAATTGTGATAAAGCAATTACTGGAATATTTAATTCTTTTGCTATAGCTTTTAATCCTTGAGTAATTTCCGAAATTTCATTTACTCTATTATCAGATTTATTTATCCCTCTAATTAACTGCAGATAATCTACAAATAATATACCAAGGTTATGTTTACGCTTCATTTTTCTTGCCCTAGTGCGAATAGCCGCAATGGATAAAGCTGGCGTATCATCAATAAAAAATGGTAGGTCAAGAGCTATAATTTCTCTACGTAATCGATTATAATTTTCTTCTGTCACATGACCAGACCGTAAGGCTGAAGAGTCAATGTTAGTATGCATGGAAAGAATACGAGTAGCAAGCTGCTCAGATGACATTTCAAGAGAGAAAAAACCTACTGACTTATCTTTTTCTTGTTCCTTATTTTTTAACTTCATAGAATTACAAGCATTTATCGCAAGATTTATGGCAAAAGCTGTTTTCCCCATTGATGGACGTGCAGCAATGACAACTAAATCTGAGTTATGAAAACCTGATAATTCCCTATCTAAATCAATTAATCCTGTAGAAATACCTATTACATGATTAGAATTCTTCATAGCTCTGTCAATATTGGCAAGGGACTCCGAGAGAGACACAGCAATTTTAACAAAACTCTTGTCATTAATTCCTTCACTAGCAAGATTATAAAGCTTACCCTCTGCATGCTCTATTTGTTGACTTGCATCATATTCTAAAGAGGAGTCATAAGCATTATTAACTACCTCCTCCCCTATCTGAATTAAATTACGCCTTACTGCCAAATCATAGATTATTTTTCCATAATCAAGGGGATTAATTACCATCATTGACAGAGTAGCTAGCTTATTTAGATAGTCACTGCCACCTAATTGCTGAAATAATTCGTCTCGTTCTAACATGCTTCTAAGCGTTACCGGAGTAGCAATTAAGCCTTTTTCGGTAATAACTTCAATAGCATTATAAATCTTTTGATGTATCGGCTCAAAAAAATGATCTGGTCTTAGGAATTCTGAGACAGTATTTAAGTAATCATGGTTGACTAAAATTGCTCCTATTAACATTTGCTCGGCCTGAACATTTGCTGGCAAAGTTCGAGCAACAGGCAAAACTATACTTGTCTCACTTGATCCACTTGACTTATCTATTTTATCACTCTCTTTTTTACTACGAGACATAATTTTAATTTAATGATTTAAAAACTTTTCTACTTCTAAAGCTGCCATACATCCTGTACCAGCAGCGGTAACTGCTTGTCTAAAAATTTTATCTTGTACATCTCCAGCAGCGAAAACACCTTTAATACTGGTTTCCGTTGAATTTGGTTTAGTAATAATATAATTATCACTATCTATATCTAGTTGTCCTTTGAACAAACCAGTATTCGGCATATGACCAATTGCTACGAATATACCAGTACAATTAATTGAACTAAGCTCACCTGTTTGAGTGTTTTCAAGCTTGGCTGAATTAACCGATTTAGGATTATCAGTACCAATGACCTCAATCAGTCTATGATTCCAAATGACCGATATTTTGGGATTTCTAAATAATCTCTCTTGTAAAATCTTCTCGGCTCTAAAACTATCCCGACGATGAACAATAGTCACCTGACGTGCATGATTAGTTAAATATAATGCCTCTTCAACAGCACTATTCCCCCCACCAATAACTAATACATCCTGATTCTTGAAAAAAAAACCATCACAAGTAGCACAAGCTGAGACACCATATCCTTTGAATTGTGCTTCGGAAGGAATATTCAGCCACCTTGCTTCTGCACCGGTACATATTATAACGCTGTCCGCCCTAATTATACCAGACGAGGTGGTTACCACTAAGGGTTTTTTTGAAAAATCAACCTTTTCTACATAATCATAGATAATTTCTGCACCAACATTTTTTGCCTGTTGCGTCATTTGTTCCATTAACCATGGACCTTGAATAGGCTCTGCAAAACCTGGATAATTTTCAACATCTGTAGTAATAGTTAGCTGCCCACCTGGCTGCATACCATGCAATAATATTGGTTTTAGTGCTGCCCTAGCTGTATAGATTGCTGCACTCAGTCCAGCAGGACCTGACCCTATAATAAGTACTTTAGTAGAACGATTCATAACAACCTAAATTTTTATATTTTCAAAGCATTTACCCAAGATTTTATATAACTAATCTGATCATCGGTCATTAATGAAGGTACATGACCAGCATAATCAACAACGAACAAATCAAAATCTTTGGTTTCTTTCATCTTCTCAATAGTAGATTGTTGCAAAATTTCTGATTTAGCCCCGTGGATAACCAACAATTTACAAACAATCTTATTCCATATAGTCCATATATCAACATTTTTTGGCTTATTTGCATTAGCATTCATACCTTGTACTATGGCAGGATCATAATTCATTTTATATTTTCCATCTTGGATTTTTATAAAACTATATTTGGTAAGATGATCCCAATCTTCCTCACTACTAATACCGAATTGGCTATATATTAGCTTTAAATGTTGCTTGGCACTAACTAAATCAACAAATGAGGGAGTTTGACCTGCATATTGACCAATTTTAACTAGAGGAGATGCTGGAATAAAAGGTCCTACATCATTTATAATCATTGCTTTGATAAGTTCCTTATATTTACTAGCTAGCACATAACCAATTATTCCACCCATGGAAGTACCAAGCCAAATACAGTTGTTAATACCTAATTTTTTTAAAAAAAGCACCGTATCTTTTACATATACTTGATAATTATAATGCTTTTTCGTTTTAAAAACATCACTATCCCCACGTCCTGGATAATCTATAGCAATTACTCGAAAATTATCACTTAATACCATAGCGATTTTATCAAAATCATGAGCATTCCTAGTTAAACCATGGGTACAAATTATTACATTTTCATTATTAGGGTCACCAAACTCAAGATAAGCTATTTTATGAGCTGGAATATATTGTGAGCCTAACCAATTAATATAAGGTCCAACTTGGATAAATTTTTGTATCATTTTTTTATATCATTAGTGCTATAGCTAACCTGACTAGCATTACACCAAATTCACAGACGCTATTAGCGACGAAGCAATCTATAATTTTGCGTTAATCAGGTTAGCTATAATAATTAATTCAAATCACTTAAAAATATAGTTACCATAACTGGTATATATACTACACCAAAAAGCAGGGAAAGAAATACTGTGGTAGCAACTTTTTCTGGATAGAATTTTTGTAAACTGGCTATGACAATTACGTTTGCTGCCATAGGAGCGGTTGAAAGAAGCCTTAAAGCATTGTAATAATTCTCATCATACCATCCTAAAACAAACTTATCC
Source organism: Candidatus Tisiphia endosymbiont of Temnostethus pusillus (assembly GCF_964264675.1). NCBI lineage: Bacteria > Pseudomonadati > Pseudomonadota > Alphaproteobacteria > Rickettsiales > Rickettsiaceae > Candidatus Tisiphia > Candidatus Tisiphia endosymbiont of Temnostethus pusillus. Next base: position 745,595 of record NZ_OZ183472.1, read on the forward strand.
AAAAGAATAAATATGTTAACCCCTAGTGGATAGAATAAAAATTTTGCCATGAAAGTAGCTAAAGTAAACTTTATGTCTATTTCAAACTTTTGCAAAGCTGAAAGAGCTAAACCAACCATAACCATACCAAGTATAGAAAATGCCCCCCGCATGTTATATATAAAATCATCTAGGAAATCAGGTAAAGTAAAACCAGCAAAACTAAATAAACAACCAAGTAAAAACCCGTTTAAAATTGGTAACTTTACAACCTTCAAGATACTTTCACTACTATTAGCAAAGCTCCTAGCACAAATATAAAAGCCTACTGATGATTCGAAAATATTTATTCCTATAACTGCCATCATGTAGATGCTTAAAACATAATCATCAAAGAGAGTAGCGGCTATTGGCAGCATAAAATAACCACCATTAGCGGTACCTGCAGATAATGCTATAATGTTTCGTGTATGATCAAGCCAATATCGCCCAAAAAAATAGTAGGAAAATATTGATAACGAAGTGGCAATGAAAAAAACAACTACAGTAACGCTTAATGCTGATAAAGTCAAAGTAGTACTGGCGGGAATAGCAAAAAAAACAATAGGAGATATAAAATAGAATAACAAAGAAGCTATACTATCTCTCTCAACTTTAGAATATCTTCCTGCTAAAAAACCAATTACTACACTCAGTAATACAGAAATGGTTTTAAAAAAAACTATAGTAAAAATTGCCATGCTCTAAAAGCCAAAAGATATCAGATGCTGTTTTACTTAACCTTTTAGAAAATAGCAAATTTATTCCACAATTAACATAAATAAAGTACCTTTATTCACCTAATTCTTGTATAGCAAGACACAGATCTGCTAATTGAGTTCTATATTTTTGTTTACTAAGATAGCGACTATTTAATTTAAGATTTTCAAAATCTTTATTACTGGTAGGTAAATATTGACAAATCTGTACTAATTCCTCATCAGAAATAAAATGTCTCCTTGGTAAATCTATTGTACTGGCTTGTTCCTCCCGATAAGCTGCCATAATTTTCATTTTATGAATAAAAGACTCTGAATGATTATTGAATCTAACTTTTTGCCAAGCTTTTTGTACATTAATAATATAATTTTCAATATTAAGCAAAGATTTTATTTGCTTGTCATATTCGTTTTGTAAGTTATTATCTTGAATTATTTGTTGCAATACCTTGTAAATCGGCTCTAAATATTCAACATCTTTAATAGCATAATTTAACATATTAGCATTAATTGGACGCTTTAACCAATCAGACCGTTGGTAAGTTTTATCAATGTGAACTAAGCAAATTTTGCTACATATATCCGAATAACTCAAATATTTACCAAAATCACAAATACCAGCTGCAATTTGTATGTCAAAAACATTTTTTGGCAGTTTCTTAAATAAACGATAAAATATCTCAAAATCCTCTCTAGGGGCGTGAACTATTTTAAGAATTTTATCGTTCAGAAATATTTCGTTAATAGGAGAAAGATCCAAATTGCTTAAAGTGTCAATTATCACTTTATAACTACTGGCCATAATTTGAATTATGCTAAGCTGAGCAAAATAGGTATTTTTACGCAAGAACTCAGTATCAACACTTATAGTCTTACAATCCAATAACTGTCGACAGAATTCATTTAATGCTTTCTGATTATCAATAATAAGTATTTTTGAAGTATTAGTAATTAAATTGCTCCTATTATAATAAACTTGGTATTTTTCTATACGCGAATTTGGGATAAGAATTTGTCAATTCTTATATACTCTTCTGTTTTGAAGAATTGTTTTTTGAAAATATCATGGATTCACATGTGTAACTATACTATATGTATGCTACGCCTTCTCACCATCCATTTTCAAATCCAATTCGTAGGATCATTTGAGTATCCTAAATTCGGTGAAATTATATATTGCTTTGTCGACCTACGGTCTCCTCGCTAATAGACGTTTTATAGACGTATATGTCTATTAGCGAGCGAACGTATGTGAGCGTGGCAATCCATTTTGCTAAAAACATGATTTTAATCTTTTAAAATCATGTTTTTAGCTTTAGAAAGGTTTAAAATGTATTCGCGTTAACCGCTTTAAGAATGCATTTTTCCTTATATTAAAGCCAATTTTGGATAAGAATTAACTAATTCTTATCCAAAATGGGGGTTCTATGCTTTTTTGTGGTTAAAAGTAGCGTAACACTTTTACGCTACTTTGTCAAAGATGGAATCCTTAATTTATAAAACTCATCTTAAAATAAGTGTTTCATAAGTGCTACAATTCAAAAAACAATTAAGACATTTCAAGAAACAGATAATCGGAACTATTAAACCGATGTCTCCCATCGAACTAAGGTAAAATAGTCAAATAAGATTCTAATAATACTATTAACGCGAATACGGGATAACAAGTTATCCCAAATTCGGCTGTATATATAGAAACAATCAGGTTTGAAGCGGCTGCCCACCTGATTGTTAAAATATCATTTGCGTTCAATAGATGATTTTAATTATTAAAATCATCTATTGAACGGTAAAAAAGTTAAAATGTACTCACAGAACCGCTTCAAGAGTACATTTTTCTTTATATCATAGCTAATTCAGGATAAGAATTATAATTCTTATCCTGAATTAGGGTTATTAGAATTTCATAAGTGTGAATTTTAACTATATCAACTCTTTCAATTCTTTTATATTACTAATTGGGCAAATTAGGTTATTACTTAACTTTTCAAGTTTGGAGCAAATTAATTTATTGAATCCTAATTTCGTTGCTTCTTTTATTCTCATTTCTGCTGCATTGACTTTTCTTATTTCACCAGATAAACCAATTTCTCCAAAAAAAACACTATGTTCTAGCACAGCTTTATTATTTGCTGCAGAAATTAAAGCAGCTGCAACAGCTAAGTCTGAAGCTGGTTCTGAAATTTTAAGCCCACCAGCAACAGTTAAATATACTTCCTTAGAAGTTAAGTTAAGACCAAACCGTACATTAAGTACAGCTATTATCATTGATAATCTATTTAAATCCCATCCTACAACCGAACGTCTTGGCATTGGCATATTGGAAGGGGCAATTAATGCCTGAATCTCAATTAATAACGGTCTAGATCCTTCAATTCCAGCAAATACTGTTGTTCCGCTAACATTTTTATCCCTTTTCATCAGAAATAGCTCGGAAGGACTAGAGACTTCCATAAGACCACTAGTAGTCATCTCAAAAACACCGATTTCTCCTATTCCACCAAATCTATTTTTAATAGAACGCAAAATACGAAAATGACTATTAGGATCACCTTCAAAATATAGCACGGTATCAACAAGATGTTCGAGTAACTTAGGACCAGCTAATTGTCCATCTTTTGTCACATGACAGCTAAGTAAAATAATAATATTATTTTGCTTAGCATAGCTAACCAACTCATTAGCACAGGCCCGAATCTGCGAAATAGTGCCAGGTGGTGATGATAGTGTGCGAGTTACCATTGTCTGAATTGAATCGATAACTACCAAATCAATATTGTTCTTATCAGCATCAATAGTTGAGATAATATCTTCGATATTAGTGGCAGCTAAGATAGATGCTGTTTTATTGCTAAGTCCTAATCTTAAAGCTCTGAGTTTTATTTGGTCAATGGATTCCTCACCAGTTATATATAAGCAATTCATTCTAATTTTATCACAAAAAGAACTTGCCACTAAGTGTAATAATAAAGTTGATTTACCAATTCCAGGATCACCACCAATTAAAATTGCCGAAGAGGAAACCAACCCGCCACCCAACACTCTATTTAATTCATTTATAGGAGTAGGAGTACGTAATGATTCCACAACAACACCATCAAGCTTTTGTATTTGTTGTTTATTGCCTAACCTAACTTGTACTTGACTAATTACCTCTTCCTCAATCGCCCCCCATAAGCCACAATCAAAACATTGTCCCGCCCATTTTGATGTACTATTACCACAATTTGTACATATGTATTGCTTTTTAATTTTACTCACTTTCCTAATTTTAATTCCTTTTCGCCCTATATGATATTATGCAACCAATAATTGCTCCAATAGACTATTCGCTTCCTCTATAATATCTTTTCCTACCAATGTTTTGGTAAATACTAACTTAGTATCCGGTTTTATTTTGGTTTGCTGAGGATACTTTATAACAAAATTTCTAATCTTATCAGCTATATCTGATTCTTTATAAAATTTCAAAACAAATCCTCGATCACCAGAGTCTAAATTTTCAATATTAAGCTTACTGCATTTATGCTTTATTTTTACTATATTAAGTAGATTATTAAATTCTGATGGGATAGGACCGAAACGATCAACCATTTCGTCCTTAAAATTTTCAATATCTACATCATCAATTAAATTTCCAACTCTTCTGTACAAACTTAGTTTAAGAGCAGAATCTGCAATATAATTGTCAGAAATGAAAACAGGTAATCCCAAATTAATTATTGGCACAAAAGCTTTTGGCTGCTCAATAACTTCATCCTTAAGAATTGCTATTTGTTCATCTAACATCTCCTGATAAAGCTCCACTCCTACTTCTTTAATCTGTCCAGACTGCTCTTCTCCTACCAAGTTACCAAAACCACGTAAATCCATATCATGGCTGGCAATGGTAAAACCAGAACCAAGAGTACAGCTACTCTGCATTATTTCTAGACGTTTTATTGAATGTGCGGTCATTTTCTTATAATTAGCTAAGGTTAAATAGGCATAACCTCTGACTTTACTTCGTCCTATCCTACCTCTGAGCTGATATAACTGACTCAAACCAAGCATATCAGATTTATGAATAATCATTGTATTAGCTTCGGCAATATCTATACCTGACTCAATTATTGTGGTAGAAACGAGTATGTCAAACTTACCATCACAAAATTCACTCATAATCTCATCTACTTTGGCAGCTGGCATTTGGCCATGAGCAACTTTGTACTTTAGTTCAGGTACAACCTCCTGTAAGTATTTCTCTATATCCGGAATGTCCTTAATTCTAGGCACTACATAGAAACTTCTACCACCACGGAAACGTTCTCTAAGTAAAGCATCTCTAATAATCACCGGATCAAACGGCATAACTGTTGTCCGAACTTCTAGCCTATCAATCGGTGGTGTGGCAATGATACTAAGGTCTTTCAGCCCTACCATAGACATCTGCATTGTACGAGGAATTGGTGTTGCCGAAAGAGATAGAACATGCATTGTAGTTCTTAGTTTCTTTAAATGTTCCTTTTGAGCAACACCAAAATGTTGTTCTTCATCAATTATTAATAATCTGAGGTTACTAAATTCTATATTCTTACTCAGCAAGGCATGTGTACCAATTATTATATTAGCTGTACCCTCTTTGATTTGTTCTTTAACAATTTTAGCCTCACTATTGGTAACTAGGCTAGATAATTGTACTATATTCAGCCCTAAATCCTTAAATCTTTTACGAAATCTTAAATAATGCTGCTTACCTAGAATAGTAGTTGGTACGACAATGGCTACTTGAGGGGAGACGTCACAGTTTGATTTAGCTACCATAAAAGTTGCCCTTATTGCCACTTCAGTTTTTCCAAAACCAACATCACCACAAATTAATCTATCCATTAAAATACCTGAGTCAAAATCTTTTCTAATATCATTTATGGCATTTAATTGATCTTCAGTTTCGGTATATTTAAATCTCTGACAGAATTTGTCATATTCTTCATGATCAAACTCTATTGGATTAGTTACAGTTAATTTCCTCTTAGCGGCTATTGCTAATAATTGCTCGGCAATTTCTGTAATACGATTCTTGAGCTTAGCCTTACTTCTTTGCCAGCTACTGCTACCTAACTTGGCTAGCTGTGCTTCACTGCTACCATATTTCTTAATTAGCTCTATATTCTCAACAGGAATATATAATTTATCATTATTCTCATATAAAATTTTTAGGAAATCATGAGCTTTGCCTTTAACATCTAGTGTCTCAACATTAAGAAATTGACCAATACCATGATCCTTATGAACAACTAACTCTCCTTCACCTAAATTATCTAATTCCATTAGAATATTTTTAAGCTTACGTTTAGCACCTTGCTGGCGAACGTTTACCGCACTTTTTCCTAAAATATCGTGAGCTGCAATAAACAAATATTTATCACTATAAAATCCTTGACTAAGTTGGACATATGCAAGATTTATCACACCAATTTTTGCCTGTTGTAGATTGTCTATCTCTATATATTCTCGTGAGTAGCTATTTATCAAGCTCTTCAGTCTTTCCAAATTACTTTTAGACTGACAAAAAATAATTGGTATTTTAGTATTATTGTTCTCTATAATCTCAAATAGCTTATCAAAAACTGTCTTATCCTCAATAAAACTAGTTGCAATAATTTTTTCTAATGAATATGCATAAGATGAATCTTCAGGACTAATTAAAATATTCTTATCCTGTTCTAGTAAAGTTTGTATTTCTTGACTGGTAAAGTAAATCTGCTCAGGAGGCAATGCAGGATAGAATGTGTTTAATTTTATTTTGTTAGACTCAATCCGCGACCTGTAAAGATCTGTATAATTATTCTCCTGCTCAATAATTGATTGTAACGACAAATTATCATAAATAATAATAGGGTCATCTAAATAATTAATTAAGCTACTGAAAGAATTATAGAATAAAGGAGATAAATGTTCATATCCTTGAAATTTTTTTCCTTCAATTACTGATTCATATAAAGGGCTATTCACGTAATTAACACCAAAAGCTTTTAGATAATTATCTCTAAAATTCTTTATTGTTTCTAGATTTAATATTACCTCACTGGCAGAATTAATTATTAACTCTGTACAGCTATTAGTAGAAATTTGACTATCAATATCAAATTCTCGTATTGACTCTATGTGATCCCAGCTAAAATTAATACGATAGCCCTTATACCCTGGCAAAATTATATCTACTATCTCTCCTCTTACTGAAAATTCACCACTATCAATGCTACTACTACTCCTTGTAAAACCATTATGTACTAGGAATTCGGCGAGCTTGCCCGCTGAAAAATTCATTTTATTATGTAATTTCAGAAAAGACTTAACTAAGAATTCCGAAGGTGGTAATTTGCTCAGTAAATTCACCGCATTAGTAACTACCAATTTTTTTTCATTATTAGTTGCTAAATAACTTAGTGCATTAGCTCTTTCTGATAAAATGTTAGACTGGGGCGAAATGCAATCATATGGTATAGTATCAAAACTAGGAAAATATAATATATTACTAGTCTTAATGCTTTGTGCAAAAAATAATAATTGTTTATGGCTATTAATTGCATCATCTTCACTGGCAAAAATAAGTAAAATATTCTTAGTTGGTTTATTTGAGAAATACTCATTAGCAAAAAAACTTTTTGCACTGAGTGGTAGAGGTTGTTGTATCATTGTTTATTAAGCTTATAGGCGGTTAATATCAAAATTAAGTATTTGTAACATCACTTTTGAATTTAAGTGAACAGGAGGAGTTGTTTTATTGGTAATCCAATCATAAATATCTATATCATTTTGATTAAGTATTAAAGCAAAATCTGTTAAACTATCTATATCCATATTAGCAAGAAATTGTTCAGCAAATTTACCTAATATTAACCCGGTTTCTTTGCAACCCCGATTTTTGCTTTGGTATAGTAATTTTTTAGCTAGGAATGATTTTTTTAAATAGTCCATATTGATAATCTTATAAAAAAATATCATAATATGATTCAGATAGTTTGACAATTACCAAATATAAAATATAAAATGTAAACTGTATATTAAGTAGTATATACTCAATTAGTCTAAATCTTGTTCTTATTCAATAAATTTTAATATATTCAAAAAAATGCAGATGCCTATAAGTATCAAAAATATATCTTCCTTAGAAGCTTATAAGTTGCTAGAAATGGATGAGTGTACCATTGTTGTTGATATTAGAACTACTGAAGAATGGCAGAAAATAGGTATTCCAAAGCTTGATAAAGATCAAGTACTGTTTCTGAGCTGGCGTTTATTACCTGATATGTCATTAAATTGTGAATTTAACAATCAGTTCATGTCGAAAGTCAGTAATAAAAATAATGTATTATTCCTTTGTCGTTCAGGTGCCCGATCTCATGAAGCGGCCTTGTGTGCTGGTGGTTTAGGTTATACAAAATGCTACAACATCGTTGATGGTTTTGAAGGAGGAGGTAATGGAGCTGGTTGGAAACAAAATAATTTACCATGGCAAGTTCTGTGAATACTAACCAAAATCAATTGACTGTAGAAAAGGAAGTAGCTCATTATAGAGATATTTGGCAGCATGTGTGTTCTGATCTTAATAAACATTACGGTGAGTCTTTGTATAAAAGTTGGTTCAGTAAGATTAACTTTCTAGAAGCTTCTACTACTACTGTTATACTTTCTACACCAACAAATTTTATCCGAGATTGGATAAAATCAAAATATGCACGTGATATATTGCAATCTTGGCAGTCTTATGACAAAGATATTAAATCAATTGAGATAGTTACTAAAGAATTACTAGAACAAAATCCAAATATACCTGAATATTTAGCAAAAATTCCATCAATAAAAGAAGGAATGGATATCAATTCCGAAGGCATTTTTTCAGCATTAGACTTACGATTTACTTTTGAAAATTTTGTAGTTGGTGGACCAAATGAGTTAGCATATGCAGCCTCTAGAGCAGTTGCTGAATCAGAAAGTGCCGTAGCTGAATCTAACCCCTTATTTTTGTATGGGGGTGTTGGTCTTGGTAAGACACACTTAATGCATGCTATTGCTTGGTATATAAGACATAATAACCCGACTCGCAAAGTAATTTACATGTCGGCAGAAAAGTTTATGTATCAATTCATCAAAGCACTTCGTAATAAAGATGTTATGTCATTTAAAGAAGAATTTCGTTCAGTTGACGTGCTAATGATCGATGATATTCAATTTATATCTGGTAAAGATAGTACACAAGAAGAGTTTTTTCATACTTTCAATGCTTTGATTGATAATAATCGTCAAATGGTTATATCATGTGACCGTTCACCGTCAGATTTAGATAATATTGAAGAGCGGATTAAGTCTAGGCTTGGTTGGGGCTTGGTTGCAGATGTTCACAGCACTACTTATGAACTAAGATTGGGGATATTAGAATCTAAGCTTGAACAGATGAATATTCACATACCTAAAAATGTTGTAGAATTCTTAGCATCAAAAATAACGTCAAATGTCAGAGAATTAGAGGGGGCTCTTAATAAAGTTATTGCTCATTCAACTTTAGTTGGTAGGGAGATAACTTTAGAAAATACCCAAAATATTTTACGTGACTTACTACGTTCCAATGAAAGAATTATAACGATTGAAGATATTCAAAGAAAAGTAGCTGATCGTTATAATATTAAATTTTCTGATATGTCTTCTCCTAGACGTATTCGCTCAATAGCTAGACCAAGGCAAGTAGCTATGTATTTAAGTAAAACATTAACCCCAAAAAGCCTTACTGATATCGGCAAGAAATTTGGTAAGAAAGATCATACTACAATAATGCATGCTATCAAAAAAGTAGAAGAATTATGTGAAATTGATACAGAATTTCGTGAGGAACTTAGTCTGTTAATGAAAATACTGCAAAACTAGATTACTATGAACTTAAAGAAAAGCACGTTTCCCATAATAGAAGTCTTATCCAGAATTGGCTTTAATATTTCGAGGTATTATGCTATTATAACCTCAGCCTCCGTAATGGAAGTCAATAAGAAAATAATAACTTACCATAAATTTTCATTGCAAGAAGAATTATTTTTGACAATAGAGTGCATAAAAGCTAGTAATTTACGCATAACAGCAACAAGAGCAACTTTTGCTGGTTTATGTTTAGCAATTAAGTGGTCATAAAAATTACGTAAACGCTTATTACATCGTAATGCAGCTACTCAGCCATATAAAGAACTCTTCGAAGATTACCTCTCCCTGCAAAAATACTTCTTCTACCTTTATAACTACCGCTTTCTCTAGCAAAAGGAGCAAAACCTACTAAAGATGTTAACTGCCTAAAAGTAATATTGCCAAGCTCTAGTGCTTCACATATTACTTTTAGAACCTGAATGGCGAAATCTTAATAAGTGGTAAACAATTAAACAAAACTTCTCGTCAACTTCTATCTTTGATAGTGTCTCGTATACAATTTTATAACAAATGCTAGAGAAATAGAATATTTTTTTGAATATTAATATATATACTCGGTGAACTTCAAGAATTGGTGTTCCTGCGACCAAAGATCGAAGCTGCTCCGTTACTCATGTACACCTAACAGCTCGACTTTGCTACTGCCTAGCTCTTCGTTTACCAACTCTTCATTTACAAGCAGTATATATAACATGTGTTTATCAGACATCTGAGTTAGAGAACAAAAAATATACAAAAAGGGCAAAAAAACTATACGGCAAACTTTGCTGTTTTGGTATAATGTATGAATAAAAAATATTATGTTTTACGAATATTGGTTGAATATGTAAGAGTTTCGTCTGAAAATGAAAGATAGAATACAGATTTGCAATATAATGCTTTGATAAAAGCTTGAGTTAATCAACGTAATATATATAGATCAAGCTAACTTACGCAAAAAAAATTATTGACTCGATGTTAGTTATATGTGGACCTACCGCTAGTGGCAAGTCTTATTTGGCACATTATTTAGCTAAAATATATAATGGTGAGATAGTTAATTGTGATTCTATGCAGATATATAGGCAGATTCCCATTATTACTGCCTCGCCATCACAAATATACCGTAATGAGATTCCTTATCATCTTTATAATTTTTTATCTATAGAACAAGAATTTTCAGTAATACAATATGTAAATCATGCTCTTGAGAAAATTACAGACATTCGTAGTAGAGGCAAGTTACCAATAATTGTTGGTGGTACTGGGTTATATATTAATTCATTACTTTTTGGTTATAATGAAATACCAACAATATCTCCTGAAATTAGACAATATGTTAGAGAGCTACACTCTAAAATTGGTTCGACCCAGTTTTTTTATAAACTAAAAGAGCTAGATAACCTGGCTGTTCAGAAGTTAAATGAACACGACACTCAAAGGGTTATAAGAGCCTATGAAGTATTTATGGAAACCGGGCAATCTATATTTGCTTTCCAAAGCTTACAAAATAAATCTATTCTTCCAGCATTTGATTTTAAGGTAATTTTTCTACATCCAAAGAGGGAATTTCTTTATCAAACATGTAATACTAGGTTAGAAAAATTATTTAATGAAGGAGCAATTGAAGAAGTAGCTCAAATTAAAAAAGATTTTCCTGATATATATTCTTCTGCAATAAAAACCATTGGTCTACGGGAAATATTATGCTATTTAAATAATGAAATTACTTTGCAAAATGCCATAAATCTAGCACAAATTAAGACTAGGCAATATGCAAAAAGGCAAATTACTTGGTTCAAAAACCAAATAAAGGACAAGGTAACTCTAGAATATTCTAATAATCAGCAATTTGAAGAGTTGATTATTGATTTGTCGATGATTTTATAAAAAATTTATCAAATAATTTGCATATATCTATTAGTGTAGTTGATTTTTGTGATATATTGTCATGCGGGAAGGATGAGTTTTATAGTTAATCCGTTATATGTTCTAGATCAGGAATCTATTCGAGTTAGCTATAACGAATCTATAGGGTATTGTGGTTCAATAACTTCTTTCGAAACTCTATTTCTGCTGGTGATTTGTACATGATACCGACACTCTACTCCTTACGTACATTCAAGTATGCTACGGTTCAAGGTGAAGTGTCTCCTTCAAACCCTTGCACATAAGTGAGTTTCGAAAGAAGTCTAATTTATTGGCTTTTATGTTAAATGAACGTATAACTGAAAATATTGTTAGGAATCTATTACGAGAGAAAGGTTATTATAATGATGATAACCTTATAATAGAAGAGCAATCATCAATAAATCCCAAAATAGATAAATTACTAAAAAATTCTTCAAAAAGTGGTAATGGTGCAGGACGTCCTGAATTTATTATATCTTTTAAAAATAATCCGGATAATTTAATTGTCATAGAATGCAAGGCAAGCATATCACAACATGAAAGTAAAAATAGAAACCTATATAAAGATTATGCTGTAGATGGTGTTTTATTATATGCTTGTTATTTAAAAGATGCTTTTAATATAATCGCTATTGCAGTTAGTGGACAAAATGAAATAGAGAAAAAAATCACAACTTTTTTGTGGCTAAAACAACATTATACCTATAAAGGTATGCCCGACAAGATTCTTCTAAAATCCATAGAAATTGGAAATATTATCAAACAGCAATCTAAGCCATTTGCAGAAGAAGAGCTTATTAAGAAAGCAATAGAATATAATTCATTTTTGCATAATTATTCTATACCAGAAGTCGAAAGATGTACGTTAATAAGTGCAATTTTAATTGCATTGCAACATGCTCCCTTTTTGAATAGCTACAAATATTACACATCCAACAAAGAGCTAACTGCAGCCCTATTATCTGCTTGTGAAAGTGTTTTGAAGCAAAATGATTTAGATTCTGAGAAAAGACAAATTATAATTTTAGAATACTCAAAATTTAGAAACAATAATGATTTTAGTTCTGATATAATTTACAATAAAAAGACAAAGAAAGATGAGAAAAACACTCTTTTGAGGGATTTTATTTTATCTATCAATCAAGATATTTTACCCCATATTGATGAAAGTCAATTTGATATTTTAGGAAAATTTTATACCCAATTTATAAGATATGCTGGAAGTGACAAAAAAACTGGTCTTGTATTAACCCCCTGCCATATTACAGATTTCTTTTGTGATATCGCAGAATTAAGCACTGATGATATTGTTTTTGATCCTTGTTGTGGAACAGCTGGTTTTTTAGTAGCTGCAATGAATTACATGCTTAAAAAAGCAGGAAATAATACAGATAAACATAAAAAGATAAAATCAAGCCAATTAATTGGCATCGAGAAAAGAGCTGATATGTTTTCTCATGCTTGCTCTAACATGATGATGAGAGGAGATGGTAAAAGTCATATTTTGTATGGCAGTTGCTTTGATGAGAAGAACAAAGAAATAATAAAAGAGCAAAAGCCAACAAAGGGCTTTTTAAATCCACCTTACCAAGATGGAAATGCTGATGAACAATTAGAGTTCATAGAGAATACTTTAGAATGTTTGACTAAAGGTGGCATTTGTATTGCTATTTGTCAAATGTCCACGGTTGTTTCTGACGCTAGTAAAGTAATTGAAGTTAAAAAAAGATTGCTAGAGAAGCATAGTTTAGAGGCAGTTTTTTCTATGCCAAACGATTTATTCCATCCAATCAATGTCAATAGCTGTATATTAATTCTTAAGGCACACTATACACATCTTAAAAATAAAAAAACATTCTTTGGCTATTTTAAAAATGATGGATTCGTAAAACAAAAAAATAGCGGTAGAATTGACAAGAATGATTGCTGGAAGAATATAAAAGATTTTTGGTTAGAAAAATACATTAATAAAGAGAGCGTTGCTGGTATAAGTATAATAAATAATGTTACCTCAGAACAAGAATGGTGTGCCGAAGCATATATGGAAACAGATTACACCAGACTAACAGAAAATGATTTTATTAAAACTATTAAAGATTATGTTGGATTTTTATTTCTGAATAACTATATACAACTTGCAACAAATAGTGTATTCTCTAATCAAGATATTAGTTTAGAAACTATAAATTGGCAATATTTCTACATTTCAGATATATTTGAAATTTTAGAAAAAGCTAAATGCAGTAATGCTTCAGTATTGTTAACTAGTGGAGAGGATGTTTTTTACATAGGAGCTAAAAAGACCAATAACGGTGTTATGGAAAAAGTTGTAACAGATTGATAATCTAATCTCCAAAGGCAATAGTATAGTATTTATAGGCGATGGACAGGGTTCGATTGGATACACAAATTACCAACCATTTGATTTTATTGGTTCTACAACATTAACCTTAGGTTATCATCAGAAATTAAATAAGTATAATGCCATGTTTTTAGTAACTGTGCTTGATTTGGAAAGATACAGATATTCCTTTGGTAGAAAATATGGAAAAAATATTGTTAGTAGTGCAAGGATTAAATTACCAACAACACGACAGGGAACACTAGATTGGGAATTTATGGAAAACTATGTAAAATCACTACCCTATAGTGGTTCTCTATAAAGTACCGATCCTGTAGCTACTCCCAAACAAAATCACTATACTTGTCACATTATTAAACCAAATGGTACCAAGCTTATTATCCAAACACTAGAGCCAAAAACTATAATTCAGACATTTTTATGCTGCAACTAACCCCGGCGTCAGTTATTTTTGTTGCCACTATTGCCATCGATTTTCGCAAGGGTATCGATGGCTTAATCGCTGTTTGTAGACAAAAACTTTCTTCCGACCCTCTTAATGGTTCCTTGTTTTTATTCTATAATAAAAACAGAACTGCCATTAAAATTTTGTCCTTTGACGGTCAAGGCTTTTGGCTATGCTCTAAACGCCTATCCAAAGGTAAATTTACCGCAAAACTTTTCCCATCTGATAATTCATCTTATCAAATTTGTTATAGAACCTTACACATTCTTATTCATAATGGCGATCCTAGTTCTGCCAAATTCTCTAATGATTGGCTTCCTGTCGTTTAAGCTGCTGTCTCGATTAATTCCGTATTATTCATATATCTTGCATAGGCAAAAGGCGTATAATCCTCAGGATGCTTCTTTGCTTTGTTACTATTCTCTTGTAGCCAATTTAAATATTTAAAGGCATTGATCTCGTTCTCACTACAAGTCTTTACTATACTATACAGACCACTATGTATCTTAGCACTATTGATTGTTTTAAAGAATAATGAATTCTTCCTTTGTAAAATAATGGTACGCAGTGATCTCTCAGCCCAATTATTATCAAGATTGCTAACTGGGATTTTTAAAAATTGGGTCAAACCTTCTTTATTATTTATCCAATATTTCATAGCTTGTCCAAGCCTACTATTAGGCTCAACTTTCTTGTCGTTAAATAATTCGTCTATTTTGTTATATATGTTTTCTATATATTTACTGCTATGTTCCTGATGATACCCAAGTTTCTCTTCAGGACTCATCTCTTTACATTGATGTTCATTGTGGTAAATCCCACGTGTTTGTTTGAGAAAATATCCGCATTCTTCAGGGTAATATAGTTCATTCTCTGTAAATTTTCTCTGACCATGTGACAAACAATTGATCATCACTATTATTGCCAGTAATTCTTTATCTGCTTCTGATAATACCGGGTTATTATTGTTACTTGCGTCAGTCATTAATTGGATAGAATCTGTTCTATTCTTACGATTCTTTAGTACGTTACCTATATTTTCTCCACCATGCCTATTACCGGTAAAATATAAAACTATCACCTCATTATTTGCAGTCTTAGCACATATTGTAGTAGTATAACAGCTGCGTCCTTTCTTATTTTGAGTACGTAATTTTTTATTGGCTATAGTAATTTCTAAAATCCTAGCTCTAGTATCATCAAGGTTCAGTGAACTACATTCGGCAGCCATTTCCAATAATACCCCGTAAATTTCAGCTCCACCACCTTCTTGCCAAACATCTAAATATTGTTGCCATAGCGAGCTGTATGCTATAGGAACCCCGCTTAAACTCTGTAGCCTAGATAAACGGTAGAAAGGAGTACCATAGGTCTTTTGTAACACTATTGCACTTCTGCTACTATTTGTCCATTTGTTGATATTTTTATTGTTCATAACTGTATAATCGCAAGCATTACAACGTAGCGTTTTCTTTACATATCTGTTGACTGTAATTGGAGCATTACCTGTAAATTGTAGCAATTTTCTAGCTTCACTATTATAGTGTTTGCCATTATAGCAGTGAGGACAGCTATCACCACTACAAAAATTCTCAGGAGTTAAATAGCTGGTATTCGCATCCTTATAATCATCAAACCCATATTTACCTTGCCAATTACTACGATCTATCTTTTTGGGCTTATCGCACTCTCCTTCATTACCACCATTCCCGTTATCAGATTCACCTGGCGGTTCTTTTAATGAATCTGAACTATCTTTTTTTTGTTATCTGCCTTAAAACCAATCAGCATTTCCTTAAGCTTATTTATACTGATATTTGATGATGCTAGCTTGTCTATTAGCTCGTTACAAAACTTCACAAGCTCTACTATCGTTTGCTGTTCATCTCCCGTTAATGAACTTTCCTTGACATGCTGTATTAGTTCTTCTCGTTCTTCAGCACTTAAGGTCGCTACTTTTGGTTTTTTCATTTGATTAATTATCATTATTATTAATATTTCAAATATTATAATATGATTGCTACTTTTTCAACTAGTTTTTTATTAATCTGTTTTTTATTAATCGGTGATATTTGCATAGTAGAAATCCAAATTTATACAATAAATTCATACTAGCAAAAAAATTTAATAGAGTTATGCAGTTTTGCTGCAAGTATATTATTGAATGGAGTGTCATATTTTAACAATCAGGTGTAAAATTGCTTCAAACCTGATTGTTTCTATATATAACACTGAATTCGATGTAACTTGTTACATCGAGTTCAGGTTTATATACGTTGCGTGTGCTTGTCCCTCATTTTCAAATCCAATTCTCCAAATCATTTGCATGTACTAACCGGGTTTACCAAAACCTTATAAATTCTTGAGCTAGGGTCTGTGAACAAAATTTAAATTTTTCTATATTTTGAGTATAATATATAGTATAGTTTTTCTAAAAATTCACTAATTTTTGCTATTTATATACGTATTATTAAAATATATTCTTAGCTATTAGTTACTAGAAGTGTACTTTTTTAATAAAGTCAGACAGATTCCTAGGATAAGTCATATTGACAACAAAAACCAATTTCTATACTTTTAATCAAGTGTCAACAACTCTCTTTAGATAAGAATTATCTCGGATATAAATTTTATATCTTGTTTCTAAAACATCTGAGTTAAACAACCATTTTTTTAATGATCTTTCTTCCCACTTATCAAAAGATTCTGCAACAATTTTTTGAGCTTTTTCAATAGACCAACCATTTAATACCATAAGTCTAGCCATTGCCATATCATCATTACCATCAACCCTAGCTTTACCAAAATGATGAACTTGGTGACAATATGGACATAGAGACTGCAATCCTTGGAAACAAACCATACTGTATTCTTTAGAATAATCATCGTCATATGACCATATTTCATCACATTCTACCGGCCATTTTTTACCCTTGCAACCGCATATAATACAACGATAACCTGACTCTTCATAAGTTAATTTTCTCAAATAATCCCATTCTTCTTTTGGCAATAATGAACGTAAATTTAAATACCAAAGAGGCTCAGGAACTAATCTTGGCAGAATAATTGGAGTTGCATTTTTCTGATACATTCGAGGTAACCACTTTTCAATTAGTTTCGTATCTTTATCAAATGACCAGAACCAAGATTTTGTTCTAGGATCCCAAACACTTCCAAATTGTTTTACATTATTTCTATCTGAATATGGAACACACAAAGGGATCATTAAACTATTAGTGATGGAATTGAACTGGAAATCTTTTATCTCCTTTTTAACTAATTCCAAGCATTCTGTGACTTTGTTTTTATATAAATGTTCCTGTATTTTATCTTCATCAATCTTTTCCATTGAATTTTTTGGTGAAAAAGTGTTGTTCCAAGCAACATTTTGGTTATTTTGTCTTTCTCGAGAAAATTTAAGAATTTCATCAGCATTTAAAGTACGCGTCCTAATAGTAAGATCACTAATATGTAAGTTTTTATTACCTTTTGGCAAGAATTTAATAATCCTTTTGTAATTTACGATAACAAAGTAAAAGAAAATAAAAATTACTGCAATTATTATCAAATTAATCATAAAAATATACTCTTCTCCTTTGAAAAATTGATGCCACAAAACTTCGGTGATTCGCGTGCAAAACAATGATTTACGATTTTGTCTCTTTTACTTTTTATCATTCAGTTTTATCTTTATTTATTATTTGTAACAAAACAGAGGCTTGTTTATCGCTTAACCAAATAGATTGAGTTTTAACCAAATCTTGCTGCAAAGCGGAGAGAGCTTTTATAGATTTTTGCTCTTCTAACTTATCGTAGCTATATTCTATTAGAACTATACTATCAACCTGATTTTTAAGATATCTTTCAACAGAATCCAAATTTTGAGACATATCGTCTATCATCACTATCTTGCTATAATTAGCTCGTTGTTGATCGAGATATGCTTTAAGCACTAATCCTTTTTCATAACCTCTAGCAAAAATAACTCCTTCAATGACTTTTGGTTGAGGTCGGTTTTGTTCATCAATTTTTATTAAACCTTGATACCTTCCATCAAAAATTAATCCTTTATCTTTCAACACATCAACACGATCTTGCTCCTGATCGAAATATGGATTATTTGGTCCCATTGATGTTAAAGCAATAATATCAGCACCATTAAATTTTAAAAACCAAAAATGCTTTACTAATACTGGTTCAATTAACTTATACTCCATCTGAGCAATAATGAGTCCATATATATTCTTTTTCTGAACTAAACCATGTGATTTTTCAATGTCATCAAGAAATTTATGACGCATTTCCCGATTATCATGGCTTAAATAAGAGTCTTTAGCGGCAAGAATAACCCCATCAATATCAAATACAACTAGTGTATCTTTACCTCTAATTTTCTTAGTTAAGTCATCGAAAGAGTGCAACTTTATTCTCTCAATGCTTGATAGTGCTTCCATTGCTATACACTGCAAAATTACTATTACTAAAAATTTCTTCATTGCTTGCCGCAAACCGTCTTAAGTAAGTTAAGCCAAGCAATCCAGTCACGTTTACCTAAATCTTCTTCAAATGATAATAAATCTTGCACCGATTTTCTACAAGTTTCTTGAGATGGTATGATTAACTCCTGATTTGTGGAACATGCTAAACATTGGGTTTTACATGCTTGCTCTAAATGATAAGTATAAAACATAGCTTCATGTATTGTCCTACCACATACTAATATTCCGTGATTACGTAGAAACATAACATAATTTTGCCCGAGATCATCAAGCATTTTATTACTGTGATTAGACGTAAGTATAAGAGAGTTATATTCATGATAAGATAGTCTTTCATAAAAATGCAGTGCCCACTGACTTATTGGCATTAATCCTACTCGCATAGATGATACAGCAACAGTTGCAGGAGTATGCAAATGAAAGATAGATGAAATATCCTCTCTTGTTTTATAGATATTACCATGAGTGACATAACCGGTTTCATTGTAACTATATTCGCTACCCTCTAAAACTGTTCCATCCAAACTAACTTGCAGTAAATTATCGCTAGTTACTTCCTCAAACCTTAAGCCAAAAGGATAAATATAGTAAAAATCAGCTCCTTTAGGCCTTGCCGATAGATGAGTATATGTATGATCGTCTAAGCCTAAAATTGCAAGAATTTGGTAGGCAGAAGCTAAATTAAGTTTGGTCTCTAAAGTCATTATTATATCATTTTAGTTAATTACTATTTTGAAATATTTTTAATTTGAATTCAGGTAGCACTGCAAACAAATGATCAAAAATATCTGATTGAATATCTTCATATATACCCTTCCTTATTTCATGAGTAAAGACATATAACTCTATTGGTAAACCATTAGGAGTTGCAGGCAGCTGACGTACTAGAAATGTAAAATCTTGTTGACATATCATCGGGTGATTTCTCAAATATTCTTTTACATACAGTCTAAATATTTTGATATTTGTTACATAGTCACCTAGCTGTTCCAAACTCACTTTATCCATTGCTTCTTTTGTTAAATATGGTGATTTTTTCAATTCTTGTATAAAAGATACAGTTGACACCAATGCAATAGTATTTATGTCAATACAGATTGGTCCCTGAATTTTTTTTGCCATTGAGTCAGTTATACCACGCGAGTTCACTACATTAGTTGTTAAAAGACTAGAAGTGGGTATTGTCGAAATAGTTTGATCACTATTCCTAATTTTAACGGATGTAATAGTAATTTTCTCTACAGTACCTTCAACATTATACTGGCTAATACTAACAAAATCGCCAATTCGTATTATATCCTGCGAAATTAGCTGTAAGCTTGATAGCAAAGCCACAACAGTGTCCTTAAACAGAAAGGTTAACAACGCTGCTGCTGCTCCTAAGCTAGTAAAAAATGCACTAAGGGAAACATTTAGAATACTGGAAATAATTATAATGGTAGCAATAGAAATAATAAATATTTTCAATATTTGAGTGTATAAACTTAAATAGGATTGGATAGAAATTGTTAGTCTATTTCGATAAATATCTGCAAAAGTATCGATAAGAGATAAGATTAGCATTGTAACGAAACCGCCTGTATAGAGGATTATCGCGATATTCTTGATGCTAATTATCCAAGGTAAAGTAGGAAATGACTGTAAGATATTGCCCCAAAATATAATATATAAAGCTAGTAATGTATGTAATAAATAGGTGTATATAGAATATTTTTTAAATATTATTTCATAATCATGATGCCATTGATCAATATATTTTTTGATCATTGAAAAGATTATTGTTTTAATAAAAATAATCAATGGAATGATCGAAGCTATCATAGTTATTAACATTAAAATCTCTTTATCATATTTACGATAAATATCCAATAAATATTGTACTGTCATATAAGCCAACCTTTTTGTTAAAGATAGATAACATTAATTTGGTATAAGAATAATTATTTTTCTACCTAATTCTTGTAGTATACAATAATTATAATGTACACTAAGCATTATAATGAATATTTTATAAAAAAGATTATATTTGACTAAAAATAATATCTATTTAAGTGGTAGTTAATATTTTTCTCCGATTGCTTGCAATCGATGAAGCTTGCGTATATAATGACCGTATGACCTTTCCAAATATCAATCCTGTTATTTTCTCTATTGGACCATTTAGCGTTTATTGGTACTCTATGGCTTACGTTTTTGGCGTAATATTTGGGTGGTTTTATGCTTATAAAATTATAAAAAGATTCGATGTTAGTGTTACCACGGAAGCCTTCGAAAATTTTATTACTTGGGTTGTTTTAGGCATTGTAATAGGTGCTAGATTAGGTCAGGTAGTACTATATGATCCGATTAAATATTTTTCTAATCCTATTAGCATTTTAAAGACCTATGAGGGTGGTATGTCCTTTCATGGCGGCATTATTGGTATAGCTGTATCTTGCTATTTTTTCTGCCACAAATATAAAATTAAATTCTTTTGCCTAGGTGATATATTAGCTACAGTTGGTCCTATCGGTTTATTTTTAGGTAGAATAGCCAATTTTATTAATGGCGAATTATATGGCAGAGTGACTACAATGCCTTGGGGAATGATCTTTCCAAATAGTGACTTACAAATAAGACATCCTAGCCAACTCTATGAGGCATTTTTTGAAGGAATTATATTATTTTTAATTCTAGCTTATGCTACTTTTAGATATAAAAGCATAAAAATCTATGGTTTGAATTCTGCTATATTTCTAATATTCTATTCGGTGTTTCGAATTATTATAGAAATGTTTCGTGAACCAGAAGATTGTTATACAAGTCTTATTTTTAATAATGTAACTGTAGGGCAAATTTTATCATTACCGATGCTAATAGTAGGAATCTATTTAATAATACAAATTAGATGCCAATCGACTCCAAAATAAGAAAACTTATTGAACAGAATGGTAGTATTAAGCTTGATGAAATGATGCTTCAAGTAATGTCGGTAAATTCTTCTTCTTACTACCAAAAACAAGACAAGTTAGGTTATCTAGGAGATTTTACCACAGCTCCAGAAATCTCTCAGCTTTTTGGTGAAATGATAGCTTTATGGGCTATTGACCAATGGTATAAAATGGATTGCCCTCAAAAAACTAATTTAGTTGAGCTAGGTCCTGGGCAGGGAGTATTAATGCGGGATTTGCTCAATGTTGCTAAATTAGTTCCAAAATTTTACCAATCTCTCTCAATAGAATTAATTGATATTAATCCCCATTTCATCAAGAAACAACAAACAAACCTAAAGATGGCGGGTTTACCTATCAAACACCATACAGCAGTACAATATATCTCTAAAATTCCTTCTATTATAATAGCTAACGAATTTTTTGACGCTATGCCAATCAAGCAATATATTAAAGCTAAAGAACTTTGGTATGAATCAACACTTATTATTGACCCAGCTGATGGTAAAATTAAATTCGATAAAATAGAAGTTAGTAAGGAATTGCAACGTTATCTGCTGCAAGAACACTCAAACGCACGTGATGGGGCAGTGATAGAAGAATCACCTAAATCATTAGAAATTATAAAATTTATCAGCCAGCATATCATGAAATTTGGTGGGGCAAGCTTGGTTATCGATTATGGTTATGATATAGATCCAATAAAAAGGACGCGTAACCAATATAATCCTACCTTACAAGCAATAAAAAATCATAAATATTATCCTCTGCTTGAAACTTTAGGGGAAGCAGATTTATCGGCTCATGTTGACTTTTATGCCTTAAAAACAGTAAGCATCAATATAGGAGTAAATGTTTATGGTTCAATAACACAGCGTGACTTTTTGATTAATAATGGTATATTATTGCGAAGTCAAATCTTGCAAAATACATTATCCACTATAGAAGCAAATATAATAGCAAAACAACTTGACAGACTAATCGCTCCCAATAAAATGGGACTATTGTTTAAAGTATTATGCCTTGTACAGGAGTAAGGTATAATTCCTATAATAACCTCAAGTATTGAAGAAAAAGTATAATTTCTATTATTTAATATCATTTTGCTATTAGTGCTAGCATATATTTAGGATATTATACTGAACACGGAATAAATATAAGAAAAAGTTTTGTATGATAGATGATGCTAAAATAGAAAATATAGACTTTGGTAATGCATTATCAGAGCGTTACCTCTCTTATGCTCTATCAACAATTATGTCAAGATCCTTGCCAGACGTTCGTGATGGATTAAAACCAGTGCATCGCAGATTATTGTATGGCATGCTCCAACTAAAGTTAGAACCGACCTCTGCCCATAAGAAATGTGCAAGAGTTGTCGGTGATGTAATGGGTAAATATCACCCACATAGTGACGTTGCACTGTATGATACATTAGTACGTCTTGCACAAAATTTTTCTCTCAGATATCCACTAATTGATGGACAAGGAAATTTTGGTTCTATTGATGGCGATAACGCTGCAGCTATGCGTTATACGGAATCAAGAATGACAGAAATTTGTACCTTATTAATGTCAGATATAGATCAAGATACTGTAGATTTTCGTGCTACCTATGATGATTCCGATACCGAACCAGTCATTATGCCTGCTATGTTTCCTAATTTACTGGCTAATGGTTCAGAAGGTATAGCAGTTGGAATGGCAACCAGTATACCACCACATAATTTACATGAATTATGTGATGCACTAATATATTTAATTGACCATCCTCAATCAAATGTTAACGATATTTTGCAATTTGTCAAAGGTCCTGACTTTCCAACCGGTGGAATAATTATTGATAGAATAGATTCAATCCGCCTAGCCTATAGCGTAGGGCGTGGTAGCTTTAGAGTAAGAGCAAGATGGGCAAAGGAAGACCTAAGTTATGGTTTATATCAGATAGTAATTACTGAAATACCTTATCAAGTACAAAAATCTAAACTTATCGAACAAATAGCTGTACTGTTAAAAGACAAAAAAATTCCTTTAATAAGCAATATTAGAGATGAATCTACAGAAGATATAAGATTAATTATTGAACCTAGAGATCGTAATTGTGCTCCTAATGTTATTATGGAGTCATTGTTCAAATTAACAGTTCTAGAGAATAGAATTCAACTTAATATGAATGTTATAGGTTCAAATAATATTCCTAAAGTAGCTAATATACTGGAAATATTGCAGGAGTTTTTATTACACCGACAAAATATTATTACTCGCAGATCTAAATTTCTTATTGGCAAAATTGAACATAGGTTGGAAGTTCTCAAAGGTCTAAGAATAGCTTACTTAAATTTGGATGAAATAATTAAAATTATTCGTGAAGAAGATGAACCTAAACAAGTAATGATAGCTAAGTTTGCTTTAACTGATGTGCAAGTTGAAGCAATTCTTAATACAAGATTGCGATCTTTAAGAAAATTGGAAGAACAAGAAATTATTAACGAGCATAATCTACTCGAAAAAGAACATGCGAATTTACAGAAAATTCTACAAGACCCGAGTGAATTAAAAAAGATAGTTAAGAAAGAAGTTAAAATGGTGCAAACAAAGTTTGGTTTTAGCACTAAATTGGGGTTACGCCGAACTAGTTTTGAAGAAGCTAATATTGTTGCTCAGATTGTTGATATTTCAGCTTTTATAACCAAAGAACCTATCACCATAATTTGTTCCAAAATGGGGTGGATTCGCTCTTTAAAAGGTCATAATAACGATTTATCAACTGTTAAATATAAGGAAGGAGACGCAGAAAATTTTATTCTAGAAGGCTATACTACTGACAAAATTCTTATATTAAGTGCAGCGGGGCGTTTTTTCACTATCCTAGCCGATAATATATTTAAAGGCAAAGGCAATGGAGAATCTATAAAATTGATGATAGATATAGGTAATGAAGAAATAGTAAGCATGTTGGTCTATAAGACTACCCAAAAACTTTTATTGGCAAGTAGTATTGGCAAAGGCTTTATCATTGATTCAGATGAGGTAGTAGCACAAACTAAACTCGGTAAGCAAATTATGCAAATTCCTGCAAATCATTCCTGTATTGCTTGTGTGCCTGTAGAAGGTGATTGTATAGCTTGTATAGGTGAGAACCGGAAATTACTAGTATTTAAACTAGACGAAATACCAATAATGAAACGAGGACAAGGGGTAATTCTACAAAAGTTCAAAAATGCTAAACTTATGGATGTCAAGATATTTGATAGTAGTTTAGGACTAAGCTGGAAAGTAGGAGAAAAGATTAGGGTAGAGAAAGATATTTTACCATTTCTTGGACGACGAGGTTCGGTTGGTAAAATCCCTCCTAGTGGATTCCCTAGAAATAATAAATTTTCTTAAGATGAAAATATATGAATAATTCCTCTAATTATATTAATAATTCTTTTGCTAAGATAGGCATGAATACTATTAAAAAAAGGTCTAATAATAGCTCAGTTATGGACTATATCCTACTCATGAAGCCAAGAGTTATGGCACTTGTTGTATTTACCAGCTTTTCCGGTCTATGGCTTGCTCCATACCCCATCCATCCATTTATAGCTTGCATCGCTATGCTTTGTATTACACTTGGAGCTGGTAGTAGTGCAGCTATTAACATGTGGTATGATAGGGATATTGATGCGATAATGAAACGTACACAAAATAGACCTCTAGTTACCGGTGTTATAGAACCACAGGATGCTTTAGCTTTTGGCGTGGTTGTGGGGTTCTTTTCAGTTTTTTTGATGGGACTTTGTGTTAATCTACTATCTGCTTTATTGTTACTAATAACCATATTGTATTATGTCTTCATTTATACTATGTGGTTAAAACGTTCGACAATGCAAAATATAGTTATTGGAGGGGTTGCAGGTGCATTGCCTCCTATGATTGGCTGGGCAACAGTAACTAATGAGATTTCACTTTTCTCCTTTTCTTTATTTATGATTATTCTAACCTGGACACCGCCACACTCGTGGGCATTAGCAATTTTTCGCTCAGAAGACTACAAAGATTGTGGTGTCCCGATGATGCCAGTGGTAAAGGGAGAATATTATACTAAAAAGCAAATTCTTGCCTATAGTATCATTATGGTTATTACTTCATTTACGCCCTTTTTTTTAGGAATAAGTAATATTGTATATTTAGTGACTGCATTGATACTGGGGCTAATTTTTTTATACTATGCTGCCTCTCTGTTTAGTGATAAAGATCATAAACAAGCTAAAAAACTATTTGCCTATTCGATATTTTATCTTTTTAGTATTTTTTTAACATTGGACTTCTCTCGAAACTAGCCGCTTGTGGATAGCAACAGAACAATAGATATCTTTCGAAACTCGCTTATGCTAGGGAATTTGTAGGAGACACGGAACGCAGAACTGCAGCGTACTAAATGTACGTGAGGATTCGAGTACCGGATCGACGCACAAATTACCAGCAGAAATAGAGTTTCGAAAGATATCTAATTTAAAAGCCGGGCTGTTTAAACAGCCCAATTTTAAAATTACCCTAAGCAACTACCTCTCCTACCTCAAAAGCTGTTAATGGCTTTGAAGTAGGAGGAATAATTTATGGGACTTTATTCTCTAGACTCGCTAGCAGCACACAAACCGAGGATATCGGCAGTATATCCTTCATTAGGAGGATAAATATAGAGTGTAGGATTCAAGTGATGAGTTTTGTATTCTTCTTGCATATCCCGACAGAATTCTGAAGATTCTTTAAAAAAAGGATAAAGCATTGAATAGAACGCATAGACTTTGCCCTCAAACCCAGTAGGGTTTGACTTCGGTATTTGCTTAATCGACTGTTGCAATTGTTCAATAATCTCTTGTCTTTTAGTAGCAGTAGCATCTGTATGTGGGTAACAATCTAGAGCTTGTACTTTCTGATATACTTTACCACCTAAACAGACCTTAGCTAAGCAATCCCTCTCTTCATCTCCATATCCATCTTGAGCAAGAATCTTAGATATCTTCATCATCCTATTAGTATCAACTACATACGTATTTTTTTCATTTTTATAAATAAAACGAAAATTCATAACTTTACTATAAATTTGTTCAGCCTTTGGTTGATCTGAAGGTAAAAGAACTCCAGCTAAATTTAGCAAAACTATCTCTTCCACAGTAGCTTCCCATATCTTTGGATCAACAGCAAGAGCCTTTTTACAAACTATTCTTGCTTTCTCCATTTTATTTGAAGACAAAAGAACGTCAGCAAGAAGCACCAAAATTTTAGGATCATCTATAGTTTTATATACATCAGGATTCTCTTTAACAGCTTCACTCAAAAGACTTTTAGCCTTATCTTTATCAATCTTATACTCGTCCTCATAATGATTAACTGACGTAATCGAGTTAGCTAACTTAGTTAACTCTTTTAAAACCCCTTCGGCAAGAGGAGTAACGACCTTAACTACGGGAGCTGTAGGAGTCTTTTCAGCAACTTCCACAACAAGTGGGATACTGGTATACGATGTTAGTAGAGATGAAGTAGGAGAAAAGTCAACGGCTTCACCCACTTTAGTATCTTTTGTAGGTGAATCTTTAGGTTTAAGTGCCTCTAATTCAGCTTTGTGTTCAGTTCTAAGTTTCTCTAATTCAGCTTTTAATTCAGCTTCGTGTTTAGCTGTAAGTTCCTTTATCTGTTTCTCCTGTTCATCAACAGTTACAACCGTCTTTAACTTAAGGGTAGATTTGTCATATTTCTCTTTATCTCTTTCAACTTCTTTTACAGCTTTCTTTACAGCTTTCTTTACAGGGGCCGTAGCAACTGTTGGATTTGGGTTGTACTTTGAAGCATAGGTAGCAGCTTTGGCAGCAACTTCTTGATCATCAACTTGCTTACTAAGGTCAACTTGCCATTTTTTAAGGATATTACAAATATCTTGACGTTGTGTAGTAAGATTATTATTTGATTTGTCTTCAAAATACTTCAAAGCTTCCTTTGGATCTTTTATTGTACTAAAGTATAGATCAAATATTTGGAAATTATGGCTATTTTCATTCAAATACTTCATTTCTGCACGAGCTTGGTCATGTTTTCCAAGCTTAATTAGTAACTGAACTTCTGTTGCAACCTTTTCTAATAAACTATTGTATTTTTTAGAAATGCTGGGTACGTCTTTTGCATTTTCACCAAGTGCTTTATATATCTCCACCCATCGTTCTAGTCCTATTATAGATTCATCTCTACCAGGAGCATAATTTTTATACGCATGTAATAAATGTGTATTATGTTCTTTAAACTCGCTTGCTCGGAAAGCACTAATAGCTTGGGACTCGTATATCTTAAATAATAATTGCTTTGTTTCCTCAGGTTTAAGGATACGATCTTCTTTGATCTCGTCATGTAAACGTTTATATTTATCCTGAGCCTCAGTATAACTGGATTGTTCGAGAGCCGTACGGATCTTTTGTATATCACCATATTGTTGATTTAAAACTCCAAGCGCATCTTGGAAATATTTAAATTTGAGTGCTAAAACAGGATCAGTACTAGTATCATTACTAGTACTCCTATCTAGACTAGCACTCTTATCTAGACTAGCACTCTTATCTGGACTAGTACTCTTATCTGGACTAGTACTCTTATTTGGACTAGATCTCTTCTGAAATATCTGAGCTATTTTAGACATAATATCCTCCTGGTATAGTTATTGTTTTCATTATTTAATTAGTAGCAGTTAGATTTTATATTATCTAAACCTGCTGCTAAACTTTAGTTGTGTTACTACACATAGAGCTGTCATCCGAGTTACGGTGGGAATGACAGCGTTTGTACTACTGGTACTCCAGTATTACATTTTAGTATGTAGAAATAGGCTCTTGCATAACTTCATTCTTGTAAGGTAATCTTATTGTCAAAATTAAGTAAGGAATTATACATATCTTGTTCCACTTATACTCCTTACTTAATTTTTTTCCAAAACTTCCTCTTTCATAATTTAGCGATACAAGACGTCTTTCAGTAGATTAAGACAGGTTTATAGCCAGTAATCAAGTAATATCAAATAACATCACGAAAATTATATTAATAACTCTAATAAATAGTAACTTTTTTGTAACTTATGATATTTTTACAAATACTTTAAGTTTTTCAGTATAGTTAACCTCAACTATTGATGTAAGACATCGGTTTAATAGCTCCGATGTCATCAACTGTTGAAAGTTAGAAGAGGAAGCGGTTTTAATATAAGGAAAAATGCATTCTTAAAGCGGCTAACGCGACTTATCTTCGAGATGGATAGGATCAAAATTGTGCCATAAAACGAGGTTAGTATGCGGTGTATGGGATAGAAATGGTATAGGTATTTGTAAACTTTCAACAGTTGTGCGTTAGATGCCGTGGCGATCTAGTGAAGTGAGGTGTAATACTGCATAAAGATTGCCGCTTCGCCGCTTTCTCGCGACTCCTGGCAATGACGATCAGCAGCCATTTTAATAGTGGTTATATAAAAAATGTACTATGATATCCTGCACCGAAGCAGGGATGACATTTTTTTAAAGCAGAAGAGGATATCCATCCTCTTAATTTTCTATAGCTAACAAATATCATATTATCAAGTCCTTTATTTGTAATTGAATAGTATTAGACTCTTTCCAACTGTTCATTTTTAATGAACCAATTACAGAAATATTATATGACTTAATATTAAGTAAAATATTTTCTATAGGACTAGATACACTATTAAACGCAATAGCATGCAGCGGTTTAGAACCAAAAGCTTCCTTAGAAGGAGCAAGCAAACATCTTATATGTTTACCACCGACTATGTCAGCTTTTAATACAAAAAGATTAGAGAATTTAAATATTGGCTCATGATTTCCTTGACCAAATGGTTCGAGTTTACTTAGCTCATCCATTAGCGGTAAATTTACACTACTTGTAGTAAGTTCCGCATCATATTCCTCACAAATATGGTCATTCTGATTACTCATATCAATCTTAAAGGCATTATTTAAGAATTCTTGCAACTCTAGTAATTTCTCTTCTAATACTGTAAATCCAGCAGCCATTGCATGCCCACCACCAGCTACAATTAACTCTTTAGTCTTGGCATTGATAATTTTACTACCAAAATCAACATTTTTGACAGAACGGCAAGAAGCCTTACCTATTCCATCATTTAAAGCTATAACTGCAACTGGTTTATTAAATTTTTCTTTTAATCTGCCAGCGACAATGCCGATAACACCGGGATGCCACCCTTTACCAACTATAAATAATGAACTATCATTTTCTTGGGTTAAAGCTATTTGAGTAGCTTCCTCTATCATTATCAGCTCTATTACTTTTCGCTCATTATTATGTTTCTCCAACTCCTGTGCAAGTAGATTTGCTTCTATGGCACATTCGGTAGATAAAAGACTAGCACCCAAGGATGATTTACCAACTCTTCCACCGGCATTGATCCTAGGCCCCAAGACAAATCCCAAATGATAACAGTTTGGTTTTTCATTTAAACCAGCAACATCACATAAAGTCTTCATACCTAAATTTTTTCTTTGACCAAGGATTTTTAATCCTTGAGCAACAAAAGCACGATTTAAGTGAATAAGCTTCATTACATCGCATACTGTTCCAAGTGCGACTAAGTCTAAATATTGCATTAAATTTGGTAGAGTATGGCATTTTGAATATACACTATTTTGTATCGAACACGAAGCTATATCGGTAAAGAAATTTTGTTTTTTTAACTCGGATAATAAGGCGGTAGCAAATAAAAATGATACTCCTACAGCAGCCAGATATTTATACTCACTTGTCTCATCAATACGATTCGGATTAACAACTGCAACAGCGTCAGGCAATATATCACTACTAATGTGATGATCGATAACTATTACATCAAGCTTTACTTGCGCTGCATATTTTAGAGCCTCATGTGCCATTGCTCCACAATCAACAGTAATAAGTAGCTCAGTAGCATTATCCTTAATTTTCTGCATAGCAGCTGGGGTCGGTCCATACCCTTCAGCAATTCGGTTTGGAACATAAATATCAGCTTCTTGCCCTAAATCTCTAAATATATTCTTAAGTAGTGATGAAGAAGTAGCTCCGTCAACGTCATAATCAGCAAATATACAGATTTTCTGTTTATTTATAATAGCTTCTATAGTCCTATCTACTGCTTTTTGCATATCAAGTAAATGAAAAGGATCTGGCAGTAAATTCTTGAGCTTAGGTGATAAAAAATCTATAGCTTGTGACAAGTTCTCTAAGCGAGGAAATAGAACCCGTGCTAGAAAATCACTGATTCCTACAGAACGACAAAGTTCTGAAACATCATCCTCGTTTACTGATCGCTGTTGCCAAATTTTTCCATTTACTGAACGTTTGGGTTCTAGTGGTACTATCATGTAAGGCAACCCTATTTTAAAAAATTAGTTTCTTTAATTTATAAACCAACTCTAAAGCTTGTCTAGGAGAGAGTTGATCGGGATCGATTTTATTAATTTCTTCTTCTAACTTATTAAATTTTATTTCTTTTTTACTCTCTACTGGTAAGTCAAATAAACTTAAATTATTTGATTCAGTGTTTAATATATTTTTGCTTTTGTACGTTGCGGTTTTTTCTAATTTTGTTAAAATGTCATTCGCCCTAATTATAACAGATTTCGGTAGGCCCGCTAAGTAGGCTACGTGAATTCCATAAGATTTATCAGCCATCCCTGCTATAATATTATGCAAAAATAATATTTCTTTCCCTAATTCCTCAATAGCCACCGTATAATTTTGCAAGGCTGGCAAAAAATTACTCATGCTGGTTAATTCATGATAATGCGTGGCAAATAAACATCGACATTTGAGATTATCATGAATATATTCCAACACCGCGAAAGCAATTGATACACCATCATAGGTGGAAGTTCCGCGACCAACCTCATCTAGTATCACTAAAGAATTTTTAGTAGATTGTGCTAAAATAGCTGATGTTTCAAGCATTTCCACCATAAAAGTCGATTGCCCTGCTTGTAAATCATCCCCTGCACCTATCCTACTAAATATCTTGTCTACAATACCTATTTTGGCACTTTTAGCCGGCACAAAACTACCAATTTGTGCTAATATAGCTATTAGGGCATTTTGCCGTAAAAAAGTACTTTTACCTGACATATTAGGTCCAGTAATTAACCAAATTCTATTAGCTTCCGATAAAGTACAGTTATTGTGAATAAAGCTTTTTTTATCATTTGATAAACTTTGTTCAACAACTGGGTGTCGTCCTTCAATAATCTCAAAACTCAAATCATTGCTTAATCTAGGTTTGACATAATTATATTCATCAGCAATATAAGCAAAATTACAAAATACATCAAGCTGACTCAAGGAACAGCTAAGTAATCGTAAAAATATAGCTTTATCAATAACTTGCTGGCATATTTTATTATATAATTCTAGTTCAAGACTAACCGCTAAACTCCTAGCGTTGACCATATCGCTTTCTAACTTTTGTAATTCAATAGTAGTATAGCGACTAGCATTAGAAGTTGTTTGTCGGTGAATAAATTTTGATGCGTACATTTTATCACTATGTCTTAGGGTAACTTCAATAAATAATCCAAGGACATTATTATGAGATATTTTTAGGGTGTCGATGCCAGTATCAAGACGATATACATTCTTTAATTTTTCTACATGGGCTTTGCCATTGTTAATTAAGTCATATAATTCTTGTATTTTAGGATGATAATGATGATTTATTATCCCACCTTCATTGATAGTATTAGGTGCATCCTCTCTAATTGCTTGATCTATTAATGAATATAACTGTTCATCTCCAGATAGAGGTTTAATTAACTTCTCTATATAATCTAGCAAATTTAGCCCATAATGGGAAATAAACGCTCCTTTTATTTCCAGTGCAGCATTTAACGTATATTTAATATTTAGCAGATCTCGCCCGCAGCCACGATTCATGGTAATTCTAGCCAAGCAACGTTCTAAATCCCCAGTTTTCTTGAGTAACTTTTTAATATTC
The DNA here is from genome assembly GCF_964264675.1 of Candidatus Tisiphia endosymbiont of Temnostethus pusillus. Taxonomy (NCBI): domain Bacteria; kingdom Pseudomonadati; phylum Pseudomonadota; class Alphaproteobacteria; order Rickettsiales; family Rickettsiaceae; genus Candidatus Tisiphia; species Candidatus Tisiphia endosymbiont of Temnostethus pusillus. The sequence goes on from NZ_OZ183472.1 coordinate 778,430, forward strand.
CCTACTAGTTCAATATTTGAATAAAAAAATTCTGTGATATTTTGTCGATAATTTATTTCATCAATATCTATTAGTGGTGTAGATAAAAAGTGATATAGTAAACGACTACCAGCCTTAGTAACTGTATGATCAATAGTGGCCAGTAAACTACCCTTGGTTTTTCCTAATAAATTATTAGTAATTTCCAAATTCCGCCGAGTTGCCGAATCAATAATCATAAAATTATGGTAATTGACCAACCGAGGCAAAGGTAGCGAAGGTATATTTTGCTTTTGCGTTAGTGATAAATATTCTAAGATACTACCAATACTACTTGTTTGACATTCAGATATTTCCCCTATGGCTTTTAGATCATTGATTTTGTAAAAATCTAAAATAATTTTATGGCATTTTTTAGGAGCAAAAAAACTATCAACTTGATACGAGACACGAAAATGTAATTGGTGCTGAATACTATTAGCTAATTGTCCTCCTTGCAAATTTTCGCTAAGTAAAATCTCTTTAGGCTTAAGACGTGATAGTTCGTTGATAATCTCATTCTGCGGAATCTCTATAACTGAAATTTCTGAAGTAGAGATGTCAACGTAACAAATTGATGCTCCGTTTTTTAGTAAAACTAAACTTGCCAAATAATTAGGTTCACAAACATCAATTAAAGATTCCTCAGTAACAGTACCTGGAGTGATGATACGCGTTACATCCCTATTTACTACAGCTTTATAGCCACCACGTTTCTTTGCCTCTTCCGGTGTTTCTAGTTGATCACAAATAGCAACTTTGTAATTTTCTTCAATTAATTTATTTAAATATGTCTCAAGAGCATGATGGGGTACTCCGCACATAGCAATCTCAGAGTCTCCATTAGACCCTCTTTTGGTAAGAGCAATACCTAAAACTTGGCTGGCAAGAACTGCATCATCAAAAAACATTTCATAAAAATCACCCATTCTAAACAATAGAAGACAATCAAGATTAGCAAATTTGATGTCTAAATATTGTTGCATCATCTTTTTTGATTGATCATAATTATATTTATGGCGAAATTCTTCTAAAGACATGGATAAAGTCATGGATATATTTTAGTTGTTTGAATTAGATTTGAGTATATACTCAGGTATACCCGATGAATTTCAAGAGTTGGCTAGGCGTAGTCAAACCGTTGTTCCTACGCGAAGTCCCATCGTACCACAACGCCAACACTTGAAAGGCGAAGGGTATAGAACTTCAAGAATTAAGGTCATCGTACCCTAAATATCACAACGCACAGCTAGCTCTTCTTGAAGTTATTATCGTCTACCCACTCTTGAAATTATATACTCTTCTGCTTTGAAGAATTGTTTTTTGAAAATATCATGGATTCGCATGCGTAATTATACTATATGTACACCTAGCATGCTCACTATTCATTTTCAAATCCAATTCTTCAAATCATTTGAGTATAGCAGTATATGTTTAGATTCAAAAGAGCTTTTGATTTTAATTGATTAGGTTTTTTTCTCACTATTTCAAATAAGTTATGCATAATATTTATCTACAAAAATTAAAATTACTAAATTATCGTAATTTTCAGAATTTAGATATTAGTGCTGGTAATAATCCTGTTATACTAATAGGGGGGAATGGTAGTGGAAAAACTAACATTTTAGAATCAATATCACTATTTTCACCTGGTAAGGGTTTGAGATCAGCTAAATTAGATGATATTTGTCAAAGGGGAGAAGATCATTGCTTAGCTTATGCGTTATTACACAGTAAACTTGGCTTAGTTGAAATTTCAACGAATTTAAAGCGTGAATCTAATAGACGTTTTACGGAATTTAACGGTGTTAAAATACAAAATAATGAACTAAGTAAGTTCTCTGCTATGATTTGGCTTACACCCCAAATGGAAGGTATTTTTTCTTCCGGTATTAGCGATAGACGTAAATTCTTTGACAGGATTGTTTATAACTTTAATCCATCGCATGCAGGAATAGTTAGTAAATACGAATATTATATGTATGAACGTAGCAAAATACTAGCACAAGAGCAAGTGGATACAAATTGGCTAAGAGTGGTTGAAGAAAAAATGGCAGAATTATCAATTGAGATCGCTATTAATAGGCTAAAAATTTTAGAACATATGCAAAAAGCTATCTCAGATTTGGATAATGATTTTCCTAAAGCTATTTTATCAATTAATGGGGTGATAGAAGATATAATATTAAAAAATTCTGAAATAGATATTGATTTTATAAAAAATGAGTTAGTGGTATCTCGTGCTCGTGATAAGATATCTAATAGAACTAATTTTGGAGTGCATAAAAGTGATTTTGTAGTTATTCATAAAGGAAAAAATGCCTTAGTTAAACACTGTTCCACCGGTGAACAGAAAGCTATGCTCATTGCCATAATACTTGCCCAAGTTAATTATTCTATTAAAGAAAACATTGCTATGCCTATTTTGCTGTTAGATGAGGTTTTTGTACATCTTGATAACAAAAGGAGGCAGTACTTAATTGATTCCTTCCTAGAATTAGGATTACAACTATGGGTGACTGCGACTGACTTAAATGGCATAGAATCTTTAACAAAAAAAGCAGAATTAATAAAATTATAGGATGAAATTTCTCTTATTTAATTTTAAGGCAATGCTTTAAAACCTGATCACGGCGTTCTAATATAGCATTAAGGTAAGAATTATTTAAAAAATCAGAACCTTTTGCTGCTATAAAAATCTTTCTAAGAAGAGGTAAGTCTAATTTTTTTATAGCTTTTATAGTGTCATCATAACATTGTGTTGGATAAGATATTATAAAACTGTTATCAAATGCATGATACTGACGCCATAGGTTATTTTGATAAATAACAAACCGCAAAGGTTTGTTATAAGACTGAAAATTTTTGTAAAAGGTATGAGGTATTTGTTTTTTAAATCTTTGTTTTAGCTTTTCTTCATTAGGGAGATCAATAACCTCTGCTTTATCAAAAGGAAATGGTTTGTCCCAATCATTGGTATTTAATTTATCACTATACAGCACTCTAACAAAGGGAAGTTCACCAAGCTTAACATATTGGCGATTACGAATTCCTGAATTATCTATGGCAATAAAATATGTTTTATTAATATCTTTAAATATTAATAAATTATGTGATCCAGAATCCCACTGCCCAAAAATAAAGTAAAAAGTTCGTAGGTTCATTTGATCTTCTATGGGAACCTCTTGAAGAGCTTTTTCATACTCTTCAGGTACTAAAGGATCAATTTTAGTATCAATGTAAAGTTGCAAAGACCCTGTCATTCCATTAATTTTACGCATTACCGTTGGAGGAATATGAGGGAAACCTAGAATTAGAGAAGCTTGATACGCTGCTACTTCAGCTTGTGCATCTCCTAAATCATCTGCAGGTAATTTTTTAAATACAGCTTTTACCTGATCATCTAAAGTAACTAAAAAAACTTCTCCATTGAATTCCGCTTTTTTACCTTTCTCTGTGAGAAACTTTCTCATAGGTTCTATATGGTGTATTGTAGATGTTTTAAGTAATTTTGAGATATCAACTTTTTTCCATGTTTCTGGATGGTTAAATGGAGTGGCATATACAGAATGTATAGTTAATAAGGATGGTAGAATTATATAGAAGGAGACTAAGAATATTCTAAAAATTTGCATATAATTTTATTATTATTTGATATTTTTTAATTCAAAATCTTTTTCTGCTTTGTAGAGCTTCCTTGGCTATATCGAAATCGCTAAAGGGTAGTTTTTTATTACCGATTATTTGATAATTTTCGTGACCTTTGCCGGCAATCAGCAAAATATCATCTTCTTGTAGATTATTTATTGTTTCAATAATTGCAATTTTTCTATTATTTATTTCTATAAAACTATTAGTGATAGCTATAATAGCTTGTATAATTTGCTGCCGTATGAATTTTGGCTCTTCGTTCCTCGGATTATCATCAGTGATAATAACCTCATTGGCAATTTGTGCCGCAACTTGCCCCATTAATGCTCTTTTACCACTATCTCTATTCCCGCCACAACCAAAAATTACTTTCAATAACCCCTTATTTAATTTTATTTTTTTTAGTTCTAGCAAGCTTTTTTCTAAGGCATCTGGAGTGTGAGCATAGTCTATAAAAATATTGCTATTAGCTACTCTCTCTAAACGCCCTTTAACTGCTTTAATTTGTGGTAATTTCGATATGACTTGTTCAAAAGGAAAGCCAGTCAAATGCACCATCATAACGGCAATCAGCAAGTTGGTTGCTTGAAAACTACCAACTATATCGGTAGTAAAATTATATTTCTGCCTGTTATAAGTACAAATTGTCCTGTCGATAATTTTCAGATCACCATTCATACCAACGGTTAAGAATTTTATATTACGTTCCTGTAAATAACTTTTGATATAATCTAATTGTTCTATTTCCGAGTTTAGTACAGCAACTCCTGTCTGCGATAAATTATCTGTAAATAATCTTAGCTTGGCTAAAAGATAATTATCCATATTCTTATGATAGTCAAGATGATCTTGACTAAAACTAGTAAAGCAGGCAGCATCTACTTTTATACCAAGTAATCTTTGTTGTTCTAGACCATGGCTAGAAGCCTCAAAAGCTAGATATTTTGTGCCATTCTCAGCTAGCTTATGTAGAATATGCCTGAAAGTTACAGGATCAGGAGTAGTAAGAGCCGGGGATTCGTCTAAAATTTCTTGGATGCTTGTTAAATCCAAACCACCCGAAGATTCTACGCCAATGGTCCCGATAGAACAGCTGGGTACTCCTAGTAATGTGTATAGTTGCCTACAATAGGATACTACCGAGGTTTTACCGTTAGTACCAGTAGCAGCTACCATATATTGTGGTAATAAAGGGTAGAGAATATTAGCAGCTTGGCTTAGCGCCACCCGTGCATCACTTACAAGCGTTATATGTACACCATTAGCGATAATGTTAGGGTTTTTTAAACTTTCAGCATCATCGGTAATAATGAATTTTACTCCTTTGTTTATTACATCATCAATAAACTTATTACCATCCGAACTTGCTCCTTTAATGGCGAAGAATAGACTAGTTGATTTAACTAGTCTAGAATCACAACATAAAATATTAGGTTCAATCTGAGAGGTAATTTTTAAATAGTCAAATAATTTTTGCAATTTAAATATAGCCTAATTAGTTTTTATGTGTATGTTTACCACGTATATACTTAAATCATTTGAGAGTATACCAATTCTTGAAATCATAGCAGTATATAGTAGCCCATGTAAAGCTAGTAGATAATTTTTTGATAAGAAATTTAGGGTTTCTCATGAAAAAGAAAGATTTATCAATTTTAATAGGTAATAGTCTAGATCATTTTGATACGGCTATTTATAGTTTTCTTGCTCCAATTTTATCAATAATCTTTTTCCCCAAAGACGATCCTATAGTTGCTTTGATCTTAACTTATAGCGTACTAGCAACTTCAATAATTACTAGACCAATTGGGGCAATAATTTTTAGTATAATTGTAAAAAAACGAGGAGCAGCTTTGGCTCTATCCTATTCATTAATAGGCGTTGCTGTTACTACTATGTTAATAGGAGTTATACCAACTTATCAAATGATTGGCTGGTTCTCACCATTGATGCTGCTCATTATTCGAATGATGTTAGCAATTTTTGGTGAAGGAGAACATTGTATTGCCAAATTGTATATTGTAGAAAATAAGACGCAAACTCAAGGAGTGAAAGCATCCTATCTATACGAGTTATCAACAATGTTTGGACTTATTATTGCCTCTTTTGTTAGTACAATTCTGATTAGTTCTAATCATCATGAATATTGGCGTTTATGTTTCATATTAGGAGGGAGTACAGGGATTGTAGGGGTTTATCTTAGACGTTATTCCAATATATCTCAAAGAGCAATAGAACAAGAATCCTATATAGCTAACTTGACTAACATTATGCCAAATTCACAAACGTCATTGCAAGAAGCTACTTTAGTAGCAATGAAAAAATCTAGAAAAATGAGGAATGGATTGCTTCATGGGCTTACTCTTGCTTGCAATGACTTTGTTAGCTATATATCAAATGTGATATTGAATAATAAGTGCAATATTCTGCGTGTGTCTATAGTTAGTGGCTTTTCCTATATGACATATGTGATACCTTTTGTCGTGATGAATAGTTTTATACCTCTTATTACCTCTATATCTTTGGAGAGGATGATGACGTTTAATACAATCTTATTAATTATGGATGCAGCAATGATTCCAATAATAGGGTCTTTGGTTAAGAAATATCGTCCTACAAATGTAATGATCATCAGTACTAGCATTTTATTTATTAGCATAGTACCATTATGGTTATATATGTCTGACGCTTCCTTATGGTATATTAATTTTGTCCGTTTGTGGATTATTACATTAGGGGTAACTTTCTTATGCCCACTAAATTATTGGCTTAATAGTCTATTCCATGGTTCAGATAAATATATGTTGGTTAGTATTGGTGATGCTATAGGTACTTCAATATTTGGAAGATTTACTCCCTCAATATGTATAGCTCTCTGGCATTTTACTGGTTCTTCTATATCTATAGGAATTTACATTGCAATGATTACTTTAGCTACTATATGGGCAGTGAGGAGTATACCATGAAAAACATAATAGATATAGATGTATGACAAGACCGGCATTCCTAATTGCTTTTTTTACAACAATTGTGCGTTATTATGATTATGCTCTTTTTGGTCTCTCAGCAGCAGTTCTGTCCAAGAATTTTTTACCTCTAGGATCAAATGATAGGCAGATATTATTATTTTTTGCTATATTCAGCATAGTTGTAATAGCTCGTCCCATAGGCTCGATCATTTTTGGTCTTATCAGTGATAAATATGGTAGAGTTGTATCAGTTAAAATCTCAGTATTTTTGGCTACTATCTCTACAATTCTTATAGGATTAACCCCTAATTTTGATAAAATTGGTATGTATGCTACAATAATTTTAATATTTTGTCGTATGACATTTTTAATGAGTTTTGCAGGGGAAAGTGATGCAATAAAAATTTATGTTGTAGAAAAGGTGGGTAGGAGGCACAAAAATTATACTTATGGTATCGTGTCATTTTGTACTCAGGTTGGGGCATTGCTTGCTGCAGCAATTTATCATTTTTCAACAAAGTTTGAACAAATATCTCATTTATGGCGGATAAATTTTATTATTGGTGGAATCTTTGGTTTATGTATCATAAGTCTAAGGCACTATTTTCGTGAAAGTGAGGAGTTTCTAAAGTCTAGAAAGGATCATAAATCTATAGATTATAACTTTTTTGATTTAGGAAAGATTATAAAAAATTCATTTGGCAGATTTTTCATAGCAATATTAATAAGTGGTTGCATAGGAGGTATTTACCATTTTCTAATTTATTTTTGGGGAGTATTTGCTGTAAAAAGTGCATTAATTATGGATAGCAATCAATCACAAATTATCAATATAGCTTTAATAAGCATTTACGCTATTATGTCAGTATTGTCTGGTTTTTTAGCTGATAGATTTTACCCTAAAAAACAAATCATCCTCGCATTATCATTAAGTTTGTTAGTGATAATTATTGTACAATTTTTACTATATAAAAAAATCTCGGTAATTTACTTTCCAGTAATGCTTATCGGACTTGCCCCATTTTACGTAGTGCCATTACAAATTATTGTCCAATCTATGTTTATAACTAATATTAGGGCAAGAATGTGTAGTCTATCCCATTCACTTGGCGGTATGATACTTTCATCGACAACACCATTTTTTTGTATGTTATTATGGCAATATTTTAATGCAATATACTTAGTGCTAGGATTTTTTATGCTATTATTACTAATATTGTTCAGTACAGTAATTTTTCTGTATAGTACAAACGTTATAACAAACCACTAGATCTAAGGAGAGAATTTTGCAAAAAAAACATAACCTAATAAATTATGACTATAGTGCCTATAATACTTTAAGAAGGTTAATAGTTGATCATGTAAGACCTTATCTAAAACAGATCGGCATGGCGGTATTTTGTATGGTAATTACGGCTGTGTGTACCGCTTGTATCGTTGATTTAGTGCGACCAACTGTTGATCAAATATTTTTAACAGGCAATCGTCAAATGTTATTATTTTTGCCGTTAATGATAGTAATAACATATACTATTAAAGGGATAGCTGAATATTATTCAAGTTATTTAGTTAAATTTATCGGTCAGAGAATTCTAACTGATTTACAAATTAAAATGTATGAACATCTATTATTTGCCGATACTCTCTTTATTCAATCTCAATCATCAGGGCGTTTAATATCACGCTTTACTAACGATATTGCCATGATGCGTGGTGCTGTGTCAAATTTACTAGTAGGATGTGCGAAATATTTTTTGACAGTAGTAGGCCTTATTATAGTGATGTTTAAGTTAGAACCTAGGTTATCCTGTATAGTATTTCTAGCATTTCCAGCAGCAATTTATCCAATACAGAAATTAGGGAGAAAAATTCGTAAAATATCAGGACAAGCGCAAGAGGAATTAGCTAATTATACTTCTAGGTTAGATGAAACTTTTCAGTCAATTAAAATTGTTAAGTCTTTCTTAGGAGAGAAAATTGAAAGCAATCGAGCTTCATTGCTCTCTAGTAATATTTTACGTTTTCTAAAGAAAACTGCAAAATTGGATGCATTAGTCTCACCAATTATGGAAATATTAAGTGGTATTACAGTTGGAGGGCTTATTTGGTATGGTGGATTATTAATCATAGAAGGAAAAACTACTCCAGGAGCATTTTTTGCTTTTATCGCAGCTTTTGTTACAGCTTATAGACCTTTTAAAAGCTTGGTTTCTTTAAATGTAAATTTACAAGAGGGTATTGCTGCAACAAAAAGAGTTTTTAATGTTCTAGATACTGAGCCTATTATTAAAGATAGTGTAAATGCTCAAAATGTTCAATTAGTTAATCCGCAAATAATTTTTCACAATGTCGAGCTAAAATTTAATGATAAAGTAGCTTTAAAGAAAATTAATTTAAAATTAATGCAAGGAAAAACTACAGCTATTGTAGGGCGTTCTGGTAGCGGCAAAACTTCATTATCTAATTTATTAGTAAGATTTTATAACCCAACTAGTGGGCAAATTTTAATTGATGATTACGATATTAAAGACATAAAAATTGACTCTTTAAGACGGCAAATCTCTTTAGTAACGCAAGATACTACATTATTTGACACTAGCGTTGCAGAAAATATTGCTTATGGTAATCCAAATGCTACTCACAGTGAAATTATTACCGCGGCAAAATATGCTGATGCTGATGAATTTATTTCGCACCTTCCATTTGGCTATGATACGATGATTGGCAACCAAGGTACAACACTTTCAGGTGGGCAGCGTCAACGTTTAGCGATAGCCAGAGCATTTTTGAAGCCGGCAGCAATTTTAGTTTGGGATGAGGCAACAAGTTCGTTAGACCAAAATTCTGAGCGATTAATTTTAAATTCTTTAGTAAATCTTCGCAAAGGTAAGACTACCTTAATTATAACCCATCGTTTATCGAGTATTAAGGACGTTGATCACATAGTTGTTATGAAATCTGGTATGATATTTGAACAAGGAACTCATTCGCAGCTTATAGACAATAAAGCCGAATATTATAAATTATATCATAAGGAATTAGAGGAGGGGGATAAGTGATAAGGTTAATATGGAAAAATAAATATACTGCTATGATTTCAAGAGTTGATAGACGATAGAGTATAAAAATTATATATTGAGTTATGGCTAAGTTGTTTAATATAAAGTTTATAAAAACTGATTTACAAATGTACAAATTTTCTTTCATTGATTTATTTGCTGGAATAGGAGGTTTTAGGATTGCGTTGCAATCAATAGGTGGAAAGTGTCTTTTTTCATGCGAAATAAATGAACATTGCCAAAAAATGTATCAAGAAAATTTTGGAGAAACTCCAGCTGGAGATATCAAAACAATAGATCCAAATGATATACCAAAGTGTGATGTTTTATGTGCAGGATTTCCTTGTCAACCCTTTAGTATTTCAGGTAAAAAAATGGGATTAAAAGATGAACGTGCAAGTGTAATTGAATCAATATTTAATATCGTAAGTCATTTAAAGCCTAAAGTTGTAATGCTAGAGAATGTGAAGCATTTATTACATCATAACAATGGTGAGACATTGCAACACATCATATCAAACCTTAATAAGATAGGCTATAACATTTCTTACAATATACTAAATGCAAAAAATTTTGGAGTTCCGCAAAATAGAGAAAGATTAATTATTATTGCAAGTTTAAACGGTAAGTTTGATTTTTCTAAGCTTCAAAAACAAAAAAGTATAAAAATTCATGATATTTTGGATCAAGAAGGGGATTTTGAATTTCTAGAATCAAATGAATATAAAATTATAGATAATCCAACTAGACAACAAAGTGGTTTAATATTTTGTGGATATAGGAATAAAAAGATAAGAACTACAGGAGTTAGGGAGGGAACTGAGCATTTATCTAGAGTTCACAAACAACCAAACAGAATATATTCAATTGAAGGTACGCATCCAACGTTATCATCGCAAGAAACTTCGGGGCGTTATTGGATATTACTCGATAATGGACGTGTAAGAAAACTAACAATAAATGAGTGTTTTAAAATTATGGGATTTCCTGAGAACTATAAACTAAAATCTCCAATATCTGAGTTATATAAACAAGTTGGAAATTCTGTATGCATTCCAAAGGTAAGAATTATAGGAGAAGCGATAGTTGAACAATTACTGTGATTTATTGAGTTTATTATGGAATATGGAAAAGAATTAGCTGCTATCTTGGAAAAAGTTTCTATTGAGTCTGATTTCTTTATAGAAGATAGTATTAAAAGTAGATTGGATATTATATCTGATAATTCAGAGCGTAGTAAGGGGGTGCTAACAGTTCTAATTACAAGTGTAGTATACAAGTATTTTCATCCTTCTCAGGATGTTAGATACCATCAATCAAGTATGAAAAATGGATATTCTGGTAGAAGCTTTGATACAAAATATATTACTCCATTTTTAAGAAAATATGAATTTCCATCAATGTCTGAAAGTGGTTGGCTAACTCGTTCTCTTGAGCAACCTTATCCATATATATTAGACTACAAGGGAAGAATATCACCAAAAGAAGTAGCCGAAGCCTTCTTATTAATTCTCAATGAATTAGAAGTTAATAAATATTCAGCAGAGGTAACTCTTAAGTATATTTTTAAGCAACTTTTAATTCAAAGGGAAAAGAAGCTGATTAATCTAGTTCGTCCAACGGAGATAACGATTGCTAATGCAATTTATATTCTTGAAAAGCATTTTTCGTATAAATACAAAGATGGTTTTGGAGCAAGTAGGTTGCCAGTATTAGCAATATATAAATGTTTTATTGATGAGATTAAAAGATTTAATTCATGTAAATTGGCTCAACTTGAAAGTCATACATCATCTGATCTACGAAGTGGTGCTGTAGGGGATATTGAAGTATTTGATAAAAACAATCAAGTTCTTGAAGTTATAGAGGTTAAGTGGAATAGGCTAATCACTAAAGAGACCGTGCAAATTGCATTTGACAAATTTCGGATTACTAAAATTCAAAGATATTACATTTTATCAAATTTAAAGTTAACCGCATCAGAATTTGATGCTATTAATGACATAATTCAAAAAATTAAAATCTTACATGGCTGTCAGGTTATCGTGAATGGTATTATTGACACAATAAAATACTATTTACGCTTATTACAAGATACATCAAATTTTGTAGACAAATATGTTTCGTTAGTAGAGGTTGATAGAGCTATTAAATACGAGCATAAAATACGTTGGAATGAAATTTTTAATGAAGTTATGGTAGGGGGAATAATTTTAGGTGAATAACTCACTTTACGTAGTGAGAAGAAAAGGTGGATAAAAATGCAAGTTTGGATATAATAATTCTATAAGTAAAGATTGATTAGAATGCACAAAACACTAGATATTTATACAGACTATTTAATTTGTCAAAATAGCTATGCAACAGCTACTGGTTTATCTGATTTGTTATGTAGCGAGATGGGACACGATAAATTTACTAGATTTCTCATTTACACAATATAGGATAAGTGAACATAAAGGGAGTAACTGTCTATTTATACAACAACAAAATGCAAAAACATTCATCTTTTTTAAAAATAGATAAAAAATCCTTGGTAATAATTTATATTTTAGTTTAATCTATAAATTGAATATAAAAAATATTTATGGTTTTTATGGAAGAAGATATTAATTATTGGGACAACTCAAAGTATGCACCTTGTCAATATGCTACTAGGTTACTGGACAAATTACGTAAGATGAATGAGAAAATAAACCGGTCAATAGATATTGATGAGGTTAAAAAGGCTATTTATTACGCCAAGAAATATCATGGCAGTCAAATGAGGCAGTCAGGCGAGCCTTATTACTCTCATCCACTAGAGGTGGCGTATATGATCTCTGATTATCTTTACCGCACTGACATTCTTGTTACCAGCATATTGCATGACACCATTGAGGATACAAAACTTACCAAAAAGATGATTGCCTATATCTTTGGGGAGCAGGTTGCTAGTCAAGTAGAAGACTTAAGCAGGAACAAGTCTCACGGGAAGATTAGCTCGGCAGAAACATTAGATATATTACTTCAACAAGAAAAATATGATGTGGCATTGATTAAATTATTTGACCGAGTTCACAACTTACAAACTCTAGGAGTTAAATCACCTGAAAAAGCTAGGAAGATTATTGAAGAAACCGTAAAAAATTTTATAATCATTGCTATGCATTTAAAAATACCAACAATAACACAAGACTTAACTGCATTATGTTATAAAAATTTATCCATACAGCAGCTTGACCAACATAATCATCAAAATTCTATGGATAATTCGCCACTTTCTCCAACTTTTCAAAATGTAATAGCCCGTATGCGAACCCCACAATTGTAGGGATCATAATAACCCATAATCCCCAATAGCCAAAATGGTTAACAAGATAAGTGAAGCCAAAAGCAGTAATAACGGATACGAAAGTACGTGATATAGCGAATATAATGCTAGCACAGGTGAAACGTTTAAATACAGGAAAATGTTTATAAATAATTGGCATAGCAGGACCTAAACATTCGTTAAATAAATTGTTAACAATGCGATTCTAATTGTTTATCAGCCCAAACTGCAGCAGACACAGAAATTTCTGCATTCTTGTTAGGATATTTTGTGGTGATTGTCTTAATAGCATTAACCCATTGCCTTGCTTCTGAAAAAACATCGGTATAGACTCGTGTAGCATCCTTCTTAAATATTCCTAAACTGCACTCTTAAACAGATCAAGACTTACCTTGTCTTCTTCCTTCCCGTTACCTTTATCCCCATAATCAAAATTATCAACCATTTTATATTTTACCATGCTATTAGGTTGATTTATGTTACCATATTTTAATTAGAATCAATTCTAAAATAATAGTCAAATTAATTTTTAATAAAAAAATTAATTATTTTTTCATATATAAACAATGTCCAATATTCTACTCGCATAACTATATTAGTTCTGATATTTAACATCCTTTGATCTAAGCCTATATTTTTACCAAATATCTCTTTTCCCCCTTCTAATTATGTTTATAGAATTGTGATATTGTTACAACCAAGATTTATTATTTCAATTTTCGATATTATAATTTTCTTGCTATCGTTCAACCAAATCATCAATATCTATTAATATTAATAAATATATTAAGGTGAATAAATGATAGGATATCAGCAAGAACAAAGAAGCCTCACTAAAGAACAAAAAGAAGCAGTTGGATTACTTTCAATCGGTACATTTTTGGAGTATTTTGATCTGATGCTTTATGTGCATTTAGCCGTATTACTAAATGAGTTATTTTTTCCTAAATATGAAGCTTTTGCTGCATCTATACTGACAGCTTTTGCCTTTTGTTCTACTTTTATTTTCCGTCCAATTGGAGCATTAATTTTTGGTTATATCGGGGATAGAGTAGGACGTAAAGCAACAGTTATTATTACCACTATTATGATGGCAATTTCATGTGTAATAATGGCCAATGTTCCAACTTATGCCCAAATTGGCATTGCCGCTTCTATATTAATTACCGTATGCCGTATATTACAGGGCATGTCATCAGTAGGCGAAGTAGTAGGAGCAGAACTTTATTTAACAGAAACTATAAAACCTCCCATACAATATCCAGTAGTAACTTTTATTGACATTGCTTCTGTTATTGGTGGAACAGGTGCTTTAGCCATGGCTTCGCTTGTTACATCTTATGGATTGAATTGGCGTATTGCTTTTTGGATAGGAGCAGTAATTGCTTTGGTTGGTGGGGTTGCTAGAACCGCTCTTAGGGAAACACCTGAGTTTGTCAATGCGAAACTTCGACTAAAAAGGAAATATGAGAAAGCTAATATTGATATAAAAGAATTACATAATAATCCAATTGTTAATGAAATAGTTAATAAAAAATCAGTGTTATATTTATTTATAATAAAGTGTGCTTGGCCGATATCTTTTTATTTTGCTTATATACATTCAAGCAATCTTCTAAAAAGTTCTTTTGGCTATAGTGCAGAACAAGTAATACACCAAAATTTTATTGTTTCAATTATACAGTTGGCTGGTGTGTTATTTATAAGTTATTTAAGTTATAGGATATATCCACTGAAAATTCTAAAAATAAAATTAGCAATATCTTCTATTTTAATGCTGTTTTCCCCTTATATTTTGAACAATATAACTGAGCCATTTTACTTATTTTTATTTCAAGCTGTCCTTGTACTGATTCCTCTTGATAGTGTACCAGCTCATTCAATATTTTTTAGACATTTTCCAGTTTTTAAACGTTACACTTACAGCAGTGTTATTATGGCTGTAGCACGTGCTTTTATGACTGTTATTACCTCTTTTGGTATTATCTTTTTAACAAAATATTTTGGTCAGTGGGGATTATTAATTATTATGATTCCAATAAATCTCGGATTTGCTTTTGGTTTGTGTCATTTTCAAAAGTTAGAGAAGGAAGCTGGTATTTATGTCGGCTAATTGTTGTAGAATCTAAGGGGCATGCAGTAATTGATAAATGTTTGTAACATAAAGCAGTTAGTATATTTTCTAGTTGTGTTGTTTTATAATACATGCTGACAGTTATAAAACTTTTAAAAGTTTCCTCTACAATCTTCTTAATCTTTTCTGGAGATTTTACACCAACAGTTTCTAAATTGTGAATCCGATCAAAAAGTTTAATCAGTGCTACATCATGTTTTTTTTGCTGAATTAATAAATCTAGTGTTTCTGCCGAGCTAATCTTGCCATGAGGCTTGACCCTGGTCAGGTCTTCTACTTGACTAGCCACTTGACTGCCAAAGATGTAAGCAATCATCTTTTCGGTCAGGTGTGTATCCTCAATGGTATCGTGTAGTAATGCAGTCACAATCATGTCTGTTCTGAAATATTGTGGAAGTTCTAGTGCTGTGTACTGGGCAAGCATATAAGCCACTTCAATGGGATGCGAGTAATAAGGCTCACCAGACTGCCTCATTTGGCTGCCATGATATTTTTTAGCATAGTAGATGCCTTTTTTGACTTCATACATGTCTATTGGTTGCTTTACTTTTGTATTTAGCAAAATTAATTCATTAAGCAACCTCTCAGCATATGCACAATACTGGTATTTTGAATTATCCCAATAGTTATTAACATCTTCCATAATAAACCATGATATTTTAATTATAAAGTTATTATAAACTAAAATTCTGACTATTTAAAGCATTTATTGCTTTTTATTTTTAAAAAGATGCATATTTTCTAACCTATGTTGTATAAATTTTTTTATAAATATGCTTAGTGGGTAGGAAAAATATGATATAGTTAAGATGGGAAATATTGAGTTAGTACGCAGAATGTTAAAGTCGCCTAACTTTAATATTAATGCCAAAGATATAAATGGCAGAACTCCATTATATATAGCGGCAAAAGAAGGGTTTACAATAGAGTTATTAATTAAGTCTAGTGCCACGGTAGATGTGCTAGGTTATGAAAAAAGGACAGCTTTACATGAAGCCGCATTGAACGCTAAATATCAGGCAGTAGAAATATTACTTAAGTACGGAGCTCAAGTGGATAGTAAGGGTTGGGGTGAAGACATTACAAGATTTGGGCATAATGACAAAGGAACATTATATAATACACCCTTATTTAATGTGTTGGATATATGTGTTGCCAAATATCAAGCTCCATATGATGCAAACCCTGACGACATACCTGATACAGACCCTAAAGTAGATTCTGATATAGAAGATAATAGTGATATTACAAAGAATTCAGAAAAAAAGGAGGATTAAACTATAAATTGCTATTTTAGAAAATGCTCATTCACCCCTTGTTTTACGCTCTAATTCTTTACATCATTTGAGTGTAGATAATTTAAGCGGATGATGATCTAAAGCCTGTTTTAGATGCTTTGTTTGTATATGTGTATAAATTTGGGTAGTACTAATATCAGCATGTCCAAGTAGTTCTTGAATTACCCTAAGATCTGCACCGCCTTCTAACAAATGGCTTGCAAAACTGTGACGTAAAGTATGTGGGGAGATATTACTTGGGTCTAGCCCAGCCTTAATAGATGCTTGTTTTAACAGAATTGCGAAATTCTGCCTAGTCATATGACCATTAGTTGAAGAAGAGCAAAATAAATAAATTTGACTTTTAGGGTGTTTTTTGCTTATAAATTTACTACGAATAGTTAAATAATCAGACAAACTCATGGTAGCCTGTTCATTGATTATCACCATTCTTTCTTTATTACCTTTACCGATTATTGAAAATATTTTTCTAATATTTTGGGACATTTGATTTACTAAAATATCAGTTAACCTTATACTGACAAGCTCAGAAACACGTAACCCACTTGCATATAATAAATGAATCATTGCTTTTAGGCGTATGGAATCAGGGTTTTTGTCTTGATTGCAATAGAAAAGTAAATCTTTGATTTTATCAATTGATAATGTAGAAGGAAGTTTAGCTTGATATCTTGGTAAATCTACCATCAAAACAGGATTATAATTGGTATGCTTTTCGCTAATTAAAAATTCATAATAGTTTTTTATAGTGGATATCTTCCGGTTGATTGATCTTGCCTGCAAGCCATTTCCTGCCAAATATTCTATCCAGTCTCTAATATTTTCAGCTTTAATATTCAGCTCTAACAATTTATTCTGTGATAAAAATTTCTGGAAATCTAACAGATCACCTTTGTAGCCAAGTACGGAATTATTAGCTACACCACGCTCCGCTATCATCATTTCTAGGAATTGTTCGATAAACTCTACCATATTACGTACAGTTTGTTTTAATGGAGGCCAGGGCCGGAATCGAACCGGCGCATTGAGGATTTGCAGTCCACGGCATTACCACTTTGCTACCTAGCCTAAAGAGCTGAGATACTAACCAATATTAGAGCAAAAGGCAACTTATTTTTCTTTTGTTTTAGGTAGGGTAATATTTTTTTATAACTTATACTTTGTTATCCTTCTAAAATATGCTATACTACCACAGAGTAAAATTAGTCTGTATTGTATACTAATTCTGTTTCGAAGAATTGTTATTTGAAAATATCAAGGACTCCCGTACCGTATGTACGTCTAGTGTGTTCTCTCCTCATTTTCAAATCTAATTTGGAGTCACATTCAAGTATATTTAGGGAGTGTTATCTTTAGTATTGTGATTTGCAAAATATCTATATTTATGATTTAATTATTTGCAACTCACTGACACAAATTCAAATCAATTGACCATGGTCTAAGTTTTTATAATGGAAAGGAGTAAGCATGTCAACATCGTCTGAATTTAAAGTAGGAGAAAGAATTGTATATCCATCTCATGGAGTTGGAGAGATAGTAAATGTAGAACACCAAATCATAGCTGGTACTGATATTAAGGTTTATGTAATATCATTCCCTCAAGACAAAATGACTTTGAAAGTACCGGTAAACAGAGCTGCTATTTCGGGTCTTAGAAAACTTGTTAGTAAAACTGATTTAGCTGTAATATATTCAACGCTTCAGGGTAAAGCTAAGCAAGGTAATAGGATGTGGAGTAGAAGAGCACAAGAATATGAGGGTAAAATAAATTCTGGTAATGTAGTATCTGTAGCAGAAGTGGTACGAGATCTCTATAAGAATGTTGATAGTGACCGATCTTATAGTGAAAGGACTATTTATGAATCAGCCTTAAATAGGCTAGCTGGGGAGCTTGCAATTCTTGAGAATATAAATCCTGACGAAGCAATTAATAAATTAATTGAAGTATTGAGAGATAAGCTCGCTGCGTAAATTGAAAATTCATTTTCCCGAGGTGATATACTGCTATGATTTCAAGAATTGATAGACGATAGTATACTTAAATGATTTGAAGAATTGGATTTGAAAATGAATGGTGAGCAAGCGGAACGTGCATATAGTATAGTCACGCATGCGAATCCATGATAAACAATTCTTCAGAGCAGAAGAGTATATAACTTCAGGAAGAGCTAGGCAGTAGCAAAGTCGAGCAGCGTAACGTACATGAGTAATGGGGCAGCTTCAATCTTTAGGTCACGGGAATCTTAATTCTTGAAGTTCTACCTAAGTAGAATAAATTTATTTAAACATTACCTCCAGTAATTCGTACTATATTTGCCCCGCAACTGGTTAGTTTTTTCTCCAATGTTTGGTATCCACGATCTAAGTGGTAGATTCGGTGTATTCTTGTTGTATCGTTGGCGGCAAGTCCAGCTAATACTAGGGATACTGATGCTCTGAGGTCGCTTGCCATTACTTCCGCTCCTGTCAAAAAAGGTATACCCCGTATTATAGCACTCTTTCCGTTAACTGTTATATTTGCACCCATTCTGCATAATTCAGGAACATGCATAAAGCGATTCTCAAAAATATTTTCTGTAATTATAGAAGAACCTTTGCAAAGAGTCATAAGGCTCATAAACTGAGCTTGTAAGTCTGTTGCAAAACCTGGATATGGGTTTGTATGGATGTCCACAGGATTTAATTTACCTACATAAGAGACTCTTAAACCATTATCAATAGGTAAAATTTCTATACCAGCTTCAATAAGCTTTAATACTATATTTTCAACGATATTATTGCTGATTCCATAAATGTTTAAATTGCCTTTAGTAATAGCAGCAGCAATCATGTAAGTACCGGCTTCAATACGATCCGGCATAATTGAATAATTGACATTTTTTAAATGAGATCTACCAATTATTCTTATTTCGTTTGTAGCAATTCCATCTATTTCTGCACCCATTTTGCTAAGACAATGGCACAGATCAATGATTTCTGGTTCTCTAGCACAGTTAAATAATATTGTTTCTCCTTCAGCCAAAGTAGCAGCCATTATGGCGTTAATTGTTGCTCCAACAGATATTTTATTAAAAACAAAATGTACAGCTTTTAATCTACCTTTAATTGTAGCATTAATATAACCATGATCGACGTCAATATTTGCCCCCATAGCTTGTAGAACTGCTACATGTAGATCCACTTGTCGAGCACCTATAGCACATCCTCCAGGTAAGGAAACCTTAGCTTTAGAAAATCTAGAGAGTAGAGGCCCTAGAACCCAAATAGAAGCACGCATTTTACGTACTATATCATATGGTGCAGTAAAATTATTAATATTGCTGCTGTCGATATCCATGCTCAATTGATCTTGATGATCAGTTACAGTAACAACGCTACCTAAATTCTCAAGTAATTTTTTCATTGTGAGAATATCAGTAAGCTTTGGAACATTGTTAATACTAAGCTTATCTGTAAGTAATGCTGCAGTCATAATTGGTAGGGCCGAATTTTTAGCACCACTAATGCTAATACTACCTTCAAGAGGGATACCGCCTTTAATTATCAAACTGTCCATGGGGAAATCCTATATATTACTTAACAAAAACTTGAAAATTAGTTTACCACTTTTCAAGTTTTTAGGTAAAAAGGTAAAAATTGAGTAGCAAAATTGAAGTAAAGGCTTCGATTTTGCTACAAAACAATAATAGATATCTTTGACAAACTCTACTTTTGTTGGTAACTTATTCGTGCTATCGGTGTTCTGCTCCTCACATACATCATCGTCCGCTGCGGGGTCAATATTCCGTGGCTTCTTTAAATTCCTCAGCATAAGTGAGTTTGCCAAAGTCTAATCAATATCAAGTTTTACCGTTTTTCTCTCCTTTATTGTCAAGAGCTGTTCCAAGTATGTCTCCTAGACTAGCAGCACTATCAGCAGAACCATATTCTTTGATAGCTTTTTCCCTCTTTTCTATTTCAAGTGCTTTTATTGACAAAGTAACTTTACGAGATGCCTTATCAATGGTAATGATTTTTGCATCAATTCTGTCATTAGGAACAAATCTTTCAGTTTTTTGATCAGCTTTTTCACTAGAAAGATCAGCTTTTTTGATGAAGCCCGGTATTTTGTCGTCTAAAATAACTTCTATCCCATCATCTTTAACTTCAGTAACTGAGCAAGTAACGACCATATTTTTTTTGTACATGCCAAATTCATCTTGCTGGGGGTCAAAGCTTAGTTGTTTAATACCTAAGCTTATACGTTCCTTTTCAATATCAATTGATAAGACTTTACACTCTATTTGATCATTCTTTTTATATGTTTTTAACAGCTCAGTACCATTGCCTTCCCAACTTATATCTGTTTCATGAATCATACCATCAATGTTGTCATCAAGTGCTACAAACATACCAAAGTCAGTGATATTTCGTATTGGTGCTTTAATTATACTACCTATTGCATGACTATGTGCAAACCCAATAATTGGGTTATCTTGACACTGTTTAATACTTAGAGATATTCTATGTTTATCGGTATCAACTTCTAGAATTGTGAATTGAACTTCTTGACCAATAGTAAGCATTTTCTTAGGATGTTGATTTGATTTTACCCAACTAATTTCACTTGAATGAACGAGCCCTTCAATACCATCTTTTAATTCAATAAATACCCCATAATCAGCAATATTTGTTACTTTGCCAGTCATTATTTTGCCAACTGGGAATTCTTCTTTTATACTTTGCCATGGATTATGATCAAGTTGCTTCATACCAAGTGAAATTCTCTTAGTTTCTTCATTAAATTTTATAACTATAACCCTAACCTTTTGATCTAGAGATAAAACTTCAGAAGGGTGATTTATTCTACTCCATGAAATATCAGTAACGTGCAATAGACCGTCTACATTACCTGAATTACCTAAAGCAATAAACGCACCGTAATCAGTGATATTTTTTACTGTACCATCTAATATTATTCCTTCCTTAATTTTCGATAACATTTCGTCTCTAGCCTCAGATCTTGATTCCTCAAGTATAGCTCTTCTAGAAACTACGATATTACCAAGTTTCTTATCCATCTTTAAAATTTGGAATGGCTGCTTGATACCCATTAACGAAGCAATATCTTTTATTGGTCTAACATCTACCTGACTTCCAGGTAAGAAGGCAACAACCCCTGATACGTCAACAGTAAATCCACCTTTAACACGTCCGAATATTACACCATCAACAAACTGTTTATTGGCACATGCAATTTCTAAATGTCCCCATGATTCTTCTCTAATGGCCTTTTCACGACTTAATATAGTTCTACCGTTACGTCCTTCAATTTTCTCAATATATACATCAACTATCTCGCCAACTTCTGGTAAAGGTTGATTACTAACTAGAGCAAATTCTTCTATAGGAACTCTGCCTTCATTCTTTAATCCAACATCAACTATGATAATGCCTTTAGCAATCCCTACTACTTGACCTTTGACAACAGTACCTTCTTTTACGTGACTAGTACTTACGGATTCAAGCATTTGTGCAAAATCTTCGTGAGATTGAATACTAATTTCAGCAAGCTGAGAAACAAATTTTTTCTTAAATTTTTGCATATTATTCTCTAATACTAGTTGTGCCGTCTAGTATAAAAATTATAGTTAATTGACTTGAATTTACATAAGCAAGTGGTTCTTCGCCTTAAGTAATCAAATTCAACTAAATTAACTATGAAGGGTTAATAAAATGTAGATAAAACAACCTATGGCACATAAAATATGTTGATGTTACCTAACTGAGATAAACTCCATGATCTTATCAATCACTTCTTTTGGTGATAGATAAGAAGTATCAATTTCTAAAGCTCCTTGTGAGGGAAGAGTTGGAGCAATATCACGCTCTATATCGCGTTTGTCTCTTATTTTTAGTTGTTCCAAAACTGTCTCAAATATATATTCTCCTCCTTTTTCTTGCAACTCTTTATATCTTCTCTTTGCTCTAATAATAATATCTGCTCTGATAAAAATCTTTAAGTCAGCATTTGGAGCCACTACTGTTCCAATATCTCTACCTTCCATTATAATTCTAGGAGTTGTTTTTATTAATTTTCCTAGATATTTTCCTAGGTTATTTCTTACTTCCGGTATAATAGCAATTTTTGATGCTACATTACCTACAATCTCACTATCAAATTCTGAATTTTGTACATATTCCGTAGATTTGGATAATTCAATTATTCCATTTATGTCAGTAAGATCAATTTTTTGGTTTATACAAGAAATAGCAAGGCTTCTATATACAATACTTGATTGAAAGTAAGTAAGCTTAAGTTTTTGTGCTAACATTTGACCAATTGTACTCTTACCCGATGCTGCTGGACCATCCAGTGCCACTACAAAATTATTGCTAATATTAAAAGCTTGAGATTTTAAGGTCATTTACTTAATAATTTTATGCCGAATTCTAGCTGAATATTTAAAATAATGCAAATAAAACTTGAAATTGAAGCTATTATAGATTAGACATGTTACTATGAAAACTTAATATATATTTCAAATGATTTGAAGAATTGGGACAACAAACAAGGGGTAACCGGACTAGGCGTACATTTGCTACGTGAGTACGCGATAGACTCTGCAAGTATTTGAAAAAGCAATTCTTTAAAGCAGAAGAGTATACTTTGTTGTTTTAAGTATAAAATTAAATCAGAAAAGCAAGGGCGGTTAGCTCAGTTGGTTAGAGCATTACGTTGACATCGTAAAGGTCGGTGGTTCGAACCCACTATCGCCCACCAAACTTTTATTATATATTAACATCAATTTGTATTTAGGTCCTGTCGCCAAAAACAACCTAAATACAAATTGATATTAAATATTGTTAAAAAAAGATCTAGGTGGTATTAGTGGTCAGGTATTTTTGTGTTATACTGTTGTTAGTTGCTAACTTCAATAGTTATGCCATAGAAACTATAGTTATAGAGCGAGGACATGTTGATCCAATACCGATAGCCATTAATAAATTTGATGCAGATGATAGTGCGAATAGTGTAATTGGTGCTGATATAATTAGTGTAATATCTAATGATCTAAAGATTTCCGGCATGTTCCACCCAATTTCTACTGCTTCTTTTATAGAACAAATTGTGGGGATAAAACATAAGCCTCTTTTTGCTGCTTGGCGACACATTAATGCTAATCTTCTGATTAATGGTGAAGTTGTAAAGCTCTCTTCTGGTAAGCTAAAGGTTAGTTTTATATTATGGGATGCAAGCTTAGAAAAAGATCTTATAGGTGAGGTTTTTGAAATACCAACACATTTATGGCGTAGAGTAGCACATAAAATAGCTGATAAAATTTATGAGAAAATTACTGGAGATTTAGGTTATTTTGATACAAAAATAGTATATGTGTCAGAGAGTGGACCTTATCTAAAACGAGTAAAGAAAATAGCTATGATGGATCATGATGGTGCTAATCATAAATATCTGTCAGATGGGAAAAATTTGGTTCTTACTCCAAGATTTTCACCACAAGCAGATAAAATCATGTATCTATCCTATATTCACAAGCAGAAACCACATGTTTATGTTCGTGATCTTAAAACAGGTAAGGAAAGATTGGTTGGTAATTTTCCTGGTATGTCCTTTGCTCCAAGATTCTCACCCCAAGGAAACAAAGCTATAATGTCGATAGCAAGAAAGGGAGCTACGCATATTTTTGAAATTGATCTGAATAATATGGCGACTAAGCAGTTGACCCATGGTGTTGGTATTAATACCTCTCCTAGCTATTCACCTGATGGCAGTAAAATAGTTTTTAATTCTGATCGAAGTGGAACAAGACAATTATATATTATGAATTCTGATGGTTCAAATATTGAACGTATAAGTTTTGGTGGAGGAGTTTATGCTGCACCAAGTTGGTCGCCTAGAGGAGATTACATAGCGTTTACAAAAATATCTCAAGGTGAAGGTTTTACAATTGGGGTCATGAAAGCCTTTGCCTATGGTGAGAATACTGAAAGAATTATAACTAGTGGATATCTAGTTGAAAGTCCATGCTGGTCACCCAATGGTAGGATAATTATGTTTGCTAAAGGCTGGCCTCCTAGAAACAAAACAGCAGGTAAAAATCGTATATATTCCATTGATTTGACTGGTTATAATGAAAGAGAGATTCTCACCCCTCAAGATGCTTCTGATCCTGAGTGGTCAAGAATGTTAAATTGACTAGGTTCTTATATCTTAAAAACATATTATAACCTTGATATAAGAATTAATAATTCTTATATCGATACTTGCTTTATTATAAGGAAAAATGCACTCTTGAAGCGGCTGACGCGAGTGCATTTTAACAATCAGGTGGGCGGCAGCCGCTTCAAACCTGATTGTTTCTATATATAATACTGAATTCGATGTAACTTGTTATATCGAATTCAGGTTATTATACCATTTCCCAAAACTAAATTGCTACTCGGAGTACGAGTGGCGGCTACCTTTGCGTACAACTAGTATGTGAGGAGCGGAGATCATGAAGTACGACGATATGATGATTAGTTTTCGGAAATGGTATTATAAGAACCTAGGGCTAACCTATTGCCGGTATAGCTCAGCTGGCAGAGCGACGCATTCGTAACGCGTAGGTCGGGGGTTCAATTCCCTCTATCGGCACCATAAATATTATATCTTTTTGGCAAACTCGCTTATGCTGAGGAATTTAAAGAAGCCACGGAATCTCGACCCGCAGTGAACGATGATGTACGTGAGGAACAACAGTAGCCGGTATCACGTACAAATTACCGCATAGTACCCTACATTTTTCTATAATCGTCATAGCAAGGCTCTTTAGATGCCGGGGCGATCTAGGTAAACAGCGAAGCTGTTTTTTTAGAGTAACGCTTCGCGTATCCTAGATTGCCACGTCGGCGATTTCATCGCCTCCTCGTAATGACGGTCAGAACCCTTCTTAATAGTGGTTACATAAAAAATGTAGGGTACTATGAAATTACCGACAGAAGTAGAGTTTGCCGAAGATATCTATTGTAATACAATAACATCACCTTATACGATATATACAATTCGACTTTCAAGCTGTTGGATTATCTAAGCTAAAAACCTTTTTATTATCATCATAGGAGAAGATTTCTGCATATCTTCCTAAACCTATTATAGACTTTAAAGTTATAGTGGCATCTTCACTAGATAATGTATCCTCAAGCTGTGTCTTAAAACGCGAAAGAGGTGCTTTATGATCTAAACGTTGATGTAAAATTTCACAAATGTAGGATGCAAGGGGAATATTGTCAAGTAAATGCTGAGCAAGCATTTTTTTTCTATCTTCTAAACTACTTGTGAAAAAAAGCTTGCCATGTTTATTTAATTTTATACTCTCAGAAGTAACATTAGCAAAATTTAATATTTTCAAAGCTCCAACAATATGTAAAATTTCCCCCATATTGTTAATATGAAAAATCTTAGATAATTCTGATAAATTTGCAGAACCTTTGTATGGCGATGCAGAAAGTGCCTCAATGCTACCGATCAGTTCATTTACCGACAAATGAATTTTTTGATTGATGTTGCCAACAATAGCTTTCTGTTTATTACTAACAGGCAAAGGTGGTTTTTCATAGGCTGATACCATGAGAGCATAAATTTTATCTACCATAGTACGAAATTCCATACTTTGAACATCACGTAAACGAGGGAGGGTAATTGCTAATTCTGATACAATACGCCCAGGATTAGATGAAAGTATTAACACTTTGTCAGCCATAGTTACTGCTTCTTCAATCGAATGAGTTACCAATACTACCGACTGCATTTGAGTTTTTCCACTACTCCACAGATCAAGAAAGTCATTCTTTAAGGTATTAGCAGTTAGAACATCAAGAGCGGAAAAAGCTTCATCCATAAGTAAAATTTCTGGTCTGAGAACTAATGCTCTAGCAAAACCTACTCGTTGCTTCATGCCACCTGATAATTCTTTTGGATATGCTGACTCAAAACCATCAAGTCCTATCATATCTATGGCCTCTAATGCACGTTTGCGACGTTCATACTCAGAAATATTGAAACTTTTTAAACCTAGCTCAACATTCTCAAAAACAGTCAACCATGGAAAAAGTGCAAATGTTTGGAAAATCATACTAATATCACAACGATCACGAAAAGCAGGTTTTTTATTTAGTATTACTTTACCTTTAACTGGTTTTGTAAAACCTGCGATAATTCTTAGTAATGTTGATTTCCCAGAACCAGATTTTCCCAGTATCGCAACTATCTCATTAGGTTTTAGTTTTAGAGTAACATTATCTAGTATCTTTTGCGTACTATGATCATCTTTTGTAAAACTTTGTGTAATTGATATTAATTCAAGTAAATTATTATTCATAGGTCTTACTCTTTTTGTAAAATGGTCAACTTGAATGATAAAAAAAGTTAAAATGCACTCTCGTCAGCCGCTTCAAGAATGCATTTTTCTGAATATTTTAGCCAGTTTTGGATTAAAATTAAAAATTTTAATCCAAAACTGAAGTTAACTAATGATAATAAAGTAAATATTCTTTGCTAAATCCATTACAATTGTGCTACATTCCGTAGTGCATTTCTCAATTACTATAAAATCATAGTTTTGAGATAACCTAACGTAAGAAAATTATTGATGGAATTAATTTCTTTGATTATTAATTATTTTCCAATAATCTAAAATATAGTATAATTTACAAGAAAATTAAGTAAAAATGTTTAACATTGCATCAAAAGATAAACAACTAGATAGAACTACAGTATCTAGTGTTTTTTATAAATTAGGACAAAAAGAAAAAAAAGAAAAGACTAGAATTAGTGAGTTATTAGTTGATTTTCATGAAAACGGTCTTCTATTAACGATACTTTTTTTTGCAATACCAGTTGCAATTCCGCTGCCGTATCCTCCAGGTTTTACTACTATAGTAGGTATTCCTTTGATGATTCTATCTATGCAGATGTTGCTTGGCTTTAGACAAGTTTCTTTACCATCCAAAATTAATAACTATCAAATTAGCAATGATATACTTATTAATATAAGTGACAAGATTGTACCAAAGATTAAATTTGTAGAAAAATATATACGACCAAGATTTGGTTTCGCAGCCTCTATATATTGTGAACAATTTATTGGTTTAATATCGCTGATTTGCTCTATTGCTATATCAATACCTTTACCTCTAACTAACGCTGTACCTGCACTGGGCATTACAATAATGGCATTAGGTCTTTTAAACCGAGATGGATTAACTATAGTTCTTGGATTTATTACCTCTATAGTTGGACTTATTATAGCTTTTATAGCAATCTCTGCTAGCTGGATTAGTATTAAATATTTATTTAATCTATTCTTCTGATATAATAAATATTAAATTTGTACAAAAGGTGAAAGCCGCTACTATAGAATCTTTTTCAAATGAAACAAAAATTATATCAAGGCTCAAGTAAAGCTCTTTATCAGTCACAAGAAGATTTTGCTTTTATTATGGCGTTTACTGACAAAATTACTTTAGAAAACGGAGAGATTTTTGATATTTCGGGTAAGGGGGTGCTGAATAATAATATTTCGTCCTTCATAATGAGCAGACTTGATATGGTAGGAATAGATAACCACCTAATTGAAAAAATTAACATGCGTGAGCAATTAATACAATCTGTAGATATTTTCCCCGTTCAAATATTAGTTTCTACAGTAGCTTGCGGTAGGTTTGTAAAAGAATTCTCTATGGAAGAAGGATACGTATTTGATCATCCAATTATCGATTTTAGAGTTAGAAGTAGTGAGTTAAAGCATCCTATAATTAATGAACACCAAATACTAAATTTTGGTTGGTTAAGTAAACAAGAAATTGATGAAGTAAAACATAAAGCCATAAGAACATACGATTTTTTAAGTGGATTATTTACAGGTATTGGTATAAGGCTTGTTGAATGCAAACTAGAATTTGGCAGAGTGTTTAATGGTGAGGAATTTATGGTAATGTTGGCTGATGAAATTAGCCCGGATAATTGTCGTTTATGGAATATGAATAATAATGAGAAACTTGGAGCAGAAATGATTGCCAGTGATCCAGAAAAAGCTCTGAAATCTTATCAGGCAATAGCTGATTTATTAAAAGATAGAACTTTTTAAGTACACTCAAATGCTTTGAAGAATTGGATTTGAAAATGAATGGCGAGCATGCAAATCCATGATATTTTCAAAAAACAATTTGTAGGAGCAGAAGAGTGTATATAGTATACCTAAAACCTTCTCTAGGAAGAAAAAATAAATTGTAAACATGCTTAGTGCTACAAATTTTTGGTGTATAATAAAATGAAAATAATTAGTTACCTGAAGTCTTTTTTTTTATTTGAAATAATCTCAGGGCTTAGTCTAACTTTGAAGTATTTCTTTAAGCCTAAAGTAACTATAAATTATCCCTATGAGAAGGGGCGGATAAGCCCGAGATTTAAGGGCGAACATGCATTAAGGCGTTACGCCAATGGTGAGGAACGTTGTATTGCTTGTAAGTTGTGCGAAGCAATTTGTCCAGCTCAGGCTATTATTATTGAGGCAGAAGAAAGAGTAGATGGTAGTAGGCGGACCACTAGATATGATATTGATATGACTAAATGCATTTATTGTGGTTTATGTCAGGAGGCGTGTCCAGTTGATGCTATAGTGGAAGGTCCTAATTTTGAATTTGCTACTATTACCCATGAAGAATTGCTTTATAACAAAGAAAAATTGTTGAAAAATGGTGATATGTGGGAACAAGAATTAGCAATTAAGCTACATAATGATTATAAATATAGATAATTATGGAGATGTTTTTTTATTTATTTGCCGGGCTAATGGTTGTAAGTAGTTGTTTGGTAGTCATTAGTAAAAACCCTGTTTATTCTGTTTTATGGCTAATCTTTACTTTCTGTAATGGTTCAGGGCTAATGGTTTTGCTAGGGGCGGAATTTTTAGCAATGATATTGATTGTTATATATGTTGGGGCAGTAGCAGTATTATTTTTGTTTGTTATCATGATGCTGAATGTTCGTTTTACGGATATTATTGCACAATTCAAAAGAAACTTGTTTATTAGTATTGCTGTAGCACTCGTTATGTTTGCTGATCTTGTCCTGATAATTTGCTTAGGGGCTAAAGATATAGTTTTAGATAATAACCAATTTGAGATAACATCAGGTGTCACTAATACTCATGCTATTGGGGAAATACTATATACCGATTATATCTTACCTTTTCAAGTTTCGGGTATTATTCTATTTGTGGCAATGATATCTTGTATTACCTTAACTATTCGGCATCGTAGTGGAGTTAAAAGACAGGATATTGCTAAGCAGCATGCTAAAAATAAAGATAACTCCATATTAATGGTCAAACCACATTTAAATGAGGGAATAGAAGGACTCAAATATGATTAGTACTATTACTTTGGAACATTATTTAACTTTATCGGCTCTCATTTTTAGTATAGGGATGGTTGGTTTGTTTATGCATCGCAAGAATGTCATAACAATTCTTATGTCGATTGAATTGATGCTGTTGGCTGTAAACATCAATTTTGTGGCATTCTCTACTTATGCACATGAGATATCTGGGCAAATTTTTAGTATAATAATTTTAACAATAGCAGCTGCCGAAACATCAATAGGTCTTGCTATATTATTAGTTTATTTTAGAAATAAAGGCTCAATAGAAGTGGGTGATATAAATCAGATGAAGGGCTAATTGATATGATAGCTTTGGCAACAACACTTACAGTAATGTTACCTTTAATCTCTAGTATGATCAATGGTTTGTTTTGTCAGTGTTTTAGCAAGAAGCAAGCAGCTTTTATTGCCACTATTGCAATAAGTTTATCGGCAATATTAGCTAGCGTGATATTTTATAATGTAGCAGTACACAAAGTCATTATTCATCTAATTTTAGCAAAATGGCTAGTGGTTGGTGAGATGAACATAAATTGGGCAATTTATGTTGATCAGCTGACTGCTATTATGTTTATAGTGGTTACTTGGATTTCAGCTGTAGTGCATATTTATTCTCTTGGCTATATGGCAGATGATGATGGATTACCTAAATTTCTATCATTTCTATCATTATTTACCTTCTTTATGCTAGCTTTGGTGTCAGCAGATAATTTTATCCAATTATTTTTTGGTTGGGAAGGAGTTGGTTTATGTTCGTACTTATTAATTGGCTTTTGGTATCAAAAAGAAACGGCAAATAAAGCTGCAATTAAAGCCTTTATTGTCAATAGGGTAGGGGATTTTGCTTTTATAGTGGGGATTATTACCATTATTGTTTATTTTGGGGCAGTTGATTTTGCTAGTGTATTTGATAAAGCACAGTTATTGTCTAATATGCAATTAAGTATATTGGGTTTTACTGCATCAATAATTGACATAGTCTGTTTGCTATTATTTCTTGGGTGTATGGGTAAGTCGGCACAAATTGGCTTGCATATATGGCTACCTGATGCCATGGAAGGACCAACGCCGGTCTCGGCACTTATTCATGCTGCAACCATGGTAACAGCTGGGGTCTTTTTAGTAGCTAGGTGTTCTTATTTATTTGAGTATAGTGTAGGAGTACTGAGCTTTATTGCTATTATTGGTGGGGTTACCTGTATATTTGCTGCAACTATTGCCATAGTTCAGAATGATATAAAAAAAATTATTGCCTATTCCACTTGTAGCCAGCTTGGTTATATGTTTCTTGCTTGCGGTGTGTCAGCTTATAATGCCGGTATCTTTCATTTAGTTACTCATGCGTTTTTTAAAGCTTTATTATTTTTATCAGCTGGTAGTGTGATTCATGCTTGTCATGAGCAAGATATTTTTAAGATGGGTGGTTTGAAAGACAAAATGCCAATTACTTATTGTAATTTCTTAATCGGTTCACTGGCACTGATAGGTATTTATCCTTTAGCAGGATTTTATTCAAAAGATGCTATTTTAGAGCTAGCATATAGTAGTGGTGGTATTGGTACTATCGTGTTTATTCTTGGAATTGTTGCAGCAATTTTGACTGCCATTTATTCTATGAAGATTATCTTATTAGTATTTCACGGAAAAACTAGATTAACTACTGATCAATTTAATCATGTTCACGAATCACCTAATATTATGAATGGACCACTTAGTATTTTAGTGGCAGGTAGTTTTTTTGCAGGAATGATAGGTTATTATATATTGTTTTTTGACAAACCAAATGGTTATTTCCTTGATAGTATATTTAACATTCATATTTACCAAATACTAGCAATTCATCCTCCTCTTTATATAAAATTATTACCAATGGTTTCGGGACTAATAGGTATTGTTTTGGGGCTTTATTTTTATAGAAGAATCAAAGAAAAAATAAAAATAGGATTTATAGAAAAGCTGTTGGTACATAAATATTATTTTGATGAGGTTTATGACTTTGTGATAGTAAGATTAGTAACTAACTTAAGTAAGTTATGCAATTTGATGGATCAAAGAGTGATAGATAGATTTGGTCCAAATAGCTTTGCCAAAACGGTAAATTACTTTGGTTTTTTGGTGAGTAGATCGCAGACAGGTTACGTATTTAATTACACTTTATATATAGTTTTATGTATAGTTGTTTATATTACTTTCTTTATAATAGGAATATTGCGAACTAATTCTTTTTGGTAAGTTTGAAGGAGGGATAGCCATGATTTTTCCATACAAAATTATTGATCTCACACACACTCTTGATGAGCAGACTCCTTCGTGGAGTGGAGGTTGTGGGTTTAATATTGATGTTAAATTGGATTATTCTGACTGCCGACAGAATGAAGAATTTCGTGTGCAGCAGTTCAAAATGCATGCAGGGATTGGTATACTGCTCGTAAATGAAGAGTTGGTAGACGAAGGTCAACTTCAAGAAGAGCTAGGAGTGTCAAAGTCGAGCAGCGGAGCGTACATTAGTACGTGAGCAGCGGATATCTTTAGACACGACGACGTCAATTCTTGAAGTTCACCGAGTATACACATATGGATGCACCAGCACACTGTATTCCAGGAGTACTATCATTGATCAAATACCATTATCGCAGCTGGTTGTTCCTTGTGTTGTTATTGATGTATCAAGCTCTTGTCATGAGCGTTATAGTCTAAGCCTAACGGACATTGAACATTTTGAAGAACAATACGGAATGATCAATGAGGGAAGTTTTGTGATGATCAAAACAGGATGGGAAAAGTTTTGGGGTGATCCGGGAAAGTATAGCTATAATCACGTTTTTCCTTCTATATCAATTGAAGCAGCGGAGATACTGACAAAACGAGGTGTGTGCGGACTTGGTATTGACACTTTGTCACTAGACGCCAGCAGATGGATTTCCCGTCCATAAATTGTTTTTGAGCAATGGCAAATATATTGTTGAAAATGTTGCTAATTTGGCAAATATACCTATAACAGGAAGCTGTATCTTAGCTTTGCCAATTAAGGTAAGAGGGGCAACAGAAGCTCCGATAAGGCTTATTGGTTTAATAAAAGAAGAAACAAACTTAAATTTTTAGAAGGTATAATGAAAAAACTTATTTTATATTTAAGCATTGGGTTATTGTTTAACACATCTTCACTGGCAGATACCAAATGCTTTTTGGCTAAAGAAAATGATAAAATTATCAAACAAGAAGGTGATTGTGCATCACGCTATGCACCTTGCTCAACGTTCAAAATCGCCATTAGTTTAATGGGATATGAAGAAGGATTGCTAGTTGATGAGACTTATCCTGAGTTACCATTTAAAGAAGGTTATGTAGATTGGCTTGACAGGTGGAAACAGCCCCACAATCCAACAACATGGATGCAAAATAGTTGTGTTTGGTATTCTCAAGTTTTGACGCAAAAGCTTGGGATGAGTAAATTCAAAGACTATGTTATAAAATTTAACTATGGGAATCAAAATGTTTCAGGCGATAAAGGTAAAAACAATGGATTAACGAATTCATGGCTATCCAGTTCGTTGGAAATTTCACCTGAAGAGCAAGTCGTGTTCTTACAGAATCTTATTGATAACAAATTACCAATAAGTCTTAAATCTCATGAAATGACAAAAAATATACTCTTTGTGGAGGAACTACCAAACGGCTGGAAACTTTATGGGAAAACAGGCAACGGTTCTCAACTTAATAAAAATAGAACTAAGAAGTTAGACCTCCAGCAAGGATGGTTTGTTGGTTGGATTCAAAGAGATAATAGGACTATTGTATTTGTGAACCATATTACAGATGACAGTAAGCAAGACACTTATGCAAGCCTACGTGCTAAAGCAGAAGCAAAAGAAAAATTACTACATTTGATTAAAGACTGAGCAAAAATGATTTGAAAAATTAGGCTTCGTGAAGATTTTGTTTTTATGAGTAGCTCTATATACTCGAATGATCCTACAAATTGGAGTTGAAAATGAGGAGCAAGCGAACTAGGTGTACATTTAGTATATGAGTACGCGAGTTCCTGATATTTTCAAAAAACAATTCTTCAAAGCATTCGAGTATACTCTTCCAATTAATTTTCAGGTTGGGTAGTATTAGGCACAGGATCATATCCACCTTGACAGAAAGGATTACACCTAATTATTCTCTTAATAAATAACCATAATCCTTTAATATTACCATGCATTATTATTGCTGATCTAGCATATTCTGAACATGATGGATTAAAACGACAATTATCACCAAGTAGGGGGGAAATAAAGAATTGATAAAATCTAATAAGTATGAGTAACAAATTAAAGCGATGTTTCATTTTGATCATGGTTAGCTCAAAATAGAGTATAATCAAATAATTTAAAGAATTGTTTTTTAAAAATATCATGGGTTTGCATGCTCACCATTCATTTTCAAATCCAATTCTTCAAATCATTTGAGTATATTACTTACTTTGCAGTTTTTGGTTTTGAGTCTTTACGTCCATTGCAGGCAGATTTTAGTTTTTCACCAGCAGAGAACTTAGGTTGAACGTAAGCTTCAATTTTAAGAGGCTGACCAGTTCTAGGATTTTTGCCAGCTCTAGCTGCTACTTTACTAGAGTAAAACTTACCAAAGCCAATCAGTATTACGTCTTTACCTTCAGCAAGAATAGAAGTAACTGCATTGGTAAATGTATTTATAATCTTTTCAGCTTCAATTTTAGTACAATTTTGTTGGTTTGCTATATAATCAATGAATTCACCTTTGTGCATAAATTTTTCCTTTAAGTGAGTTAGTTTAATTTAATTCAGCTAATGATAGCTTGTCTATCAGGTAAAGATATAGATATAGATGTTGCAAATCAATAATTATTAGCTATTAAAGTTATCTATATTATAAAATATTTTCACTTTACGTTTCTTTTTGATATTATTAACACATATCTCTATTTGTTGTTACTGGCTGTCAAGCATCATCATATAAGCATTCAAGCAGGGCAGTTTAAAAGTCACAGCTAATGATAGAAAAGTTTGTTTTTTAAAATGCATAAATGTCATTGCGAAGAGCCGCAAAGCGGCGACGCGGCAATCCAATAAATGTGGATTGCCACGACCACTACGTGGTCTCGTAATGATGTCTTGTACTTTTCTACAATTTTTAAATTGCCATAGGGGTTATGCGTAAGGTGTGAGTAACTAATACTTCAATACTTCTTGTAGCACTTTAAACTCGATAATCTCAAGGCAAGTTTACACCAAAAAGGTATAAGCTAAAGTAAGAAAGGTAAAAAATGCAAATGAATCAGTTATGGTGGTTAAGAATACACCTGAGCCAGTGGCGGGATCAATATTTAAATAATGTAGAGTAATTGGTATTACTGAGCCAAAAAGACCAGCTATGAGAAACGTTAGGATAACGGCTATGGAGAAAATCAAGCTAAGATTTGGATCAGAAAGCATTGCTAAGCTTAATAGTGCCCCAACTAAGGCCAATATAGAGCCGTTAAATCCGCATACAGCTATTTCTTTAAGAATCACTCTCAGCACATTATTATGGTGAATATCTTTGTTGGCAAGTGCTCTAACTGTCACTGTCATGGCTTGTGTGCCGGCATTCCCTCCCATAGAAGCAACAATAGGCATAATAGCTGCTAGTGTTATAAGTTTTGAGATTGTAATACTAAACTGGTTAATAATTATCGATGTCATACAAGCAGTAATTAAATTGACAAATAACCAAGGGAATCTGTGTCTCACAGTATAAAATAGATTGTAAAATGTATCTTGAGTATGAACGCCACCGAGTGACATTATATCTTTTTCGGTTTGTTGTTCAATGATGTAAAGCATACTATCTATTGAAACGGTACCTATTAACTTGCCGCTTTTATTCACCACTGGTACAATTGTTAGAGCATATTGTTTAAAAATAAAACTTAACTCACTTAAATTAGTGAATACATCGGTAATTTTAAATTCAGGATTCATAAGATCTTTTACTAACTTATCCCCTTTATGCTTCAGTAAAGTGCTTAGAAGTATACTACCTATAGGTCGGTATTTACTGTCGAGTACAATAGCAGCATGAAAATCTTGTGCTATATGTTTGTGTCTAATAAAATCTATAGCCGTGGCTACTGTCCAATCTTCTTGAAATGACACAAAATTTCTTTCGATTACCCTACCAACAGTATCTTCTGGGTAAGTACAGCCTTCTATAATTTGCTGTCTTTTTTCTGCTTTGAG
Organism: Candidatus Tisiphia endosymbiont of Temnostethus pusillus; assembly: GCF_964264675.1. NCBI lineage: Bacteria > Pseudomonadati > Pseudomonadota > Alphaproteobacteria > Rickettsiales > Rickettsiaceae > Candidatus Tisiphia > Candidatus Tisiphia endosymbiont of Temnostethus pusillus. Next base: position 814,537 of record NZ_OZ183472.1, read on the forward strand.
ATTATTTAAGATCATTTCTTTTGTTAGATCATCAAGATCCTCGATAACTTCAACAGCATCTTCTATAGCAAGTTGATTAATTAGCTGTACACTTTTCTGTACACCTAAAATTTGCATTATAAGTGGTTTACTGTTCACGCTAAGCTGTACTAAAGTTTCAGGCTTTAGTGTATCCTGTAACAAAGGAAGAATTGTTTTATAAGTTTTCTGATTTATATTATCTAAAACATCTGCAAGATCTGCATAGTGAAGATTACTCATAATCTCTATTGCTTTGTCAAATTCATCATTATTCAGAAGATTATTAATGTACTCAAATGTTTCGTCAAATTGGTTTTGATGAACCGATAACATATTTTTTGATTGATTTTGCATAACTCCTCGTTTGAGTATACTGCTATGATTTCAAGAGTTAGTACGAAGGTCAACTTCAAGAAGAGCTAGGCAGTAGCAAAGTCGAGCAGCAGAGCATACATGAGTAACGGAGCAGCTTCGATTTTTAGATACGACGACCTTAATTCTTGAAGTTCACCGAGTATACTCAAATGATTTGAGTATATATACTGAATTTTCTAAAAGTACCCTCAATAGCCAAGAAGGATGAGTCACTTGTATTCTAACATGTTAGGTTTTATAAGACAACTAAGTTGAGAGTATATAGAAAACTGGTGCGGTCGAGAAGACTTGAACTTCCACTCTGTTAAGAACAGCCCCCTCAAAGCTGCGCGTCTACCAATTTCGCCACGACCGCAATTAATAATAAGTTTTTAATAAAATTATTCCAGTAGCCTAAATAATTTTGGTTAATCCAAATAGTGTATATAACAAATTATTCTACTAATATCAATATATATACTCGAATGATCCTACGAATTGGATTTGAAAATACACGAGCATCCGTAATGGAAGTCAATAAGAAAATAATAACTTACCATAAATTTTCATTGCAAGAAGAATTATTTTTGACAATAGAGTGCATAAAAGCTAGTAATTTACGCATAACAGCAACAAGAGCAACTTTTGCTGGTTTATGTTTAGCAATTAAGTGGTCATAAAAATTACGTAAACGCTTATTACATCGTAAGGCAGCTACTGCAGCCATATAAAGAACTCTTCGAAGATTACCTCTACCAGCAAAGATACTTCTTCTACCTTTATAACTACCGCTTTCTCTAGCAAAAGGAGCAAGACCTACTAAAGCAGTTAAGTTTCTAAAAGTAATATTACCAAGTTCTGGTGCTTCACATATTACAGTGCTAGCAAGAGTAATGCCATTATTATAGTGTTTATAAGTATTGAAGATTTGGTTGAACGATAGCAAGAAAATTATAATATCGAAAATTGAAATAATAAATCTTGGTTGTAACAATATCACGGTTCTATAAACAAATTAGAAGGGGGGAAAGAGGTATTTGGTAAAAATATAGCCTGAGATCAAAGAGATGTTGATTATCAAAGTTGTATCGCATACGAGTAGAATATTGTTTATATTATGAAAAATAATTAATTTTTTTATTAAAATAAGTTGACTATTATTTTAGAATTGATTCTAATTAAAATATGGCAACATAAATCAACCTAATAGCATGGCAAAATATAAAATGGTTGATGATTTTGATAATGGGGATAAAGGTAACGGGAAAGAAGACAAGGTAAGTCTCGATCTGTTTAAGAGTGCAGTTTAGGAATATTTAAGAAGGATGCTACACGAGTCTATACTGATGTTTCTTCAGAGGTAGGGCAATGGGTTAATGCTATTAAGGCAATCACCACAAAATATCCTAACAAGGATGAAGAAATTTCTGTGTCTGCTTCAAGTTGGGCTGATAGACAATTAGAATAGCATTGTCAACAATTTCACTCATATCAGGGAGCATCTTCTTCCCAGCATAATGCTTCGTACGAAACTTGTCCTGATACGTCTGACTCGGAAGCAGATACCGTACTAGCTGGAAACTCCATATGTGTTATGAAATTATGTAGTATCAAACCCTAAAATTATAGTCCCATATGTCAAATTGACATGTGGGGTTTTTAAAACAGTTATATATAATTATAATTCTAGATAATATATAAGTAAGATTTAAACAACTATGAGCAAATTTGTACAAGCAGATGGTAGAGTTATATATACTCAAACCAATCTAACTAAACAACAAAAAGAAGCTATTGGATTACTCTCAATTGGCACGTTCTTAGAGTATTTTGACCTAATGCTTTATGTACATATGGCTGTTTTACTCAATAGTCTGTTTTTTCCCCAAAATGATCCAGATTCTGCCTCTTTTTTTACTGCAATTGCATATAGTATCACTTTTGTTTTTAGACCATTTGGAGCATTGCTGTTTGGTTGGATAGGAGACACTATTGGTCGAAAAATAACTATCATTGTTACAACCTTTATGATGGCAGCCTCGTGTTTTGTTATGGCTACCTTACCAACTTATGAACAAATTGGAATTACGGCTTCATGGATTATTAGTATATGTCGTGCAGTACAAGGTATATCTTCCTTAGGTGAGAGGGTGGGAGCAGAGTTATATTTAATGGAAATAACAAAACCACCAATACAATATCCAGTTGTAACGTTGATTACGGTTTGTGCCTCCTTGGGGTCAATGGTTGCATTAGGTTTTGGTTTTTTGATTACTAACTATGGATTTAATTGGCGCTATCTTTTTTGGTTTGGGATGATAATTGCCACTATAGGTACAGTTGCTAGAACTAACTTAAGAGAAGCACAAGAATTTGCTAATGCAAAATTACGATTAAAAACATTTTTTGATAACCATTTTATTGATAGAAAAATATTAAAAGGTGATCCGATTTTAGAAGAGAAAGTACAGAAAAAAACAGTATTCTATTATTTTTTAATTCAATGTGCTGGTCCAGTACCAACATACTTTGTGTATTTTTATTGTGGTAATATACTCAGGAATTCTTTTGGTTATGGTATTGGAGATATCATTTATCATAACTTTTTTATTTCAATAATACAGCTATTCACTACGCTATTATTAGCGTATTTAAGTTATAGAATATACCCTTTAAAGATTATTAAAGTCAGGTGGGTAATTTTCTCTACTTTTATAATATTTTGCCCTTATTTTCTTTATAGGGTCAGCACTCCTATACATTTATTTATAATACAACTATTGATCGTGTTATTTGCACCTGACCCAGCTCCAGCTAGTGCAATTTTTTATAAATATTTCCCTATTTTTAAACGCTTTACTTATAGTAGTATTGTATACGCCTTAGCACATGCCACAATTTCTATTGTTACATCTTTTGGTTTTATATATTGTACAAAATATATGGGGCAGATAGGAATACTATGTATTATGTTGCCTATAGTAATAAGTTATGGATTTGGGATATTTTACTTTGCAAAGTTGGAGAATATAACTGTAACTAATAGTTATTAGTTTTATAATAATTATGTATTACTTTAGAACATAATTCTGCAAAATTTTGCTCAATTGTTGGTGTATTAAAATACATACTAAGGCTCATAAACCTACTAAGGGTTTCTATTATAATTTTTTTTGCTTTCTCCGGTGATTTAGTTTCTAGAGTTTGTATATTATGAGTTCGATCAAATAATTTAATCAATGCCACATCATATTTTTCTTGTTGAAGTAATATATCTAATGTTTCTGCCGAGCTAATCTTCCCGTGAGACTTGTTCCTGCTTAAGTCTTCTACTTGACTAGCAACCTGCTCCCCAAAAATATAAGCAATCATCTTTTTGGTAAGTGTTGTATCCTCGATGGTATCATGTAGTATGCTGGTAACAATAATGTCAGTGCGAAAAAGATAATCAGAGATCATATATGCCACCTCTAGTGGATGGGAGTAATAAGGCTCGCCTGACTGCCGCATTTGGCTGCCATGATATTTCTTGGCGTAATAAATAGCCTTTCTAACCTCATCAATATCTATTGGTCGGTTTACTTCCTCATTCATCTTACGTAATTTGTCCAGTAACCTAGTAGCATATTGACAAGGTGCATACTTTGAGTTGTCCCAATAATTGATTTCTTCTTCCATAAAAAACCCTAAATATTTTTATATTCAATTTATAGGTTAAACTAAAATATAAATTATTACTAAAGATTTTTTATCTATTTTTACAAAAGATGAATATTTTTGCATTTTGTTGTTGTATAAATAGACAGCTACTTCCTTTATATTCACATATCCTATAAATCGTTGGGTAAACTGTAAATGACTAGACAAAAAAGTACCAGTAAAATTTATATTGTTATAGAACTCTTGCTAGAAAAAACTAGAGTAATATTTTAATAAGGTTGCCTTGGTGTAAATTGTTATATATTTATTATTTATTTCAGAGTATTTTTAGTTTATTTTCTAATTTTACCTATACACCTGAGTTCGATATAGGAGATCAGTTTAATAGTCTCGGTGCTGCTACGGCGGGGACTAAAAATAGCCTGAAAGGCTATTAAGTATCATGGATTTCTGCTTTTAGTTAGGAATGACATCACTTTTGCAGGGGGAATAATTATTCTTATATCGAACTCAGGTTCAGGTTATACTAAATCTAAAATGAGAATGTAATATATTGCCTGAATTAAAATTTGACGAAAAGCAGTTGCTTTTGCTCAGCAGAATTAAAGAGTTTGCTAAACAAATTGAAGATAAGTCGTTTTTTAGATTCTTTAATAGCAGTTTATTAGCAAAAAAAGCTATATATTTATATGGTAATGTAGGTAATGGTAAAACTGTATTAATGCAACATTTTTTCCAAATATTGCAAATTAAGAAATTAATGGTACATTACCAAAACTTTATGCAATCGGTACATAAAGATATTTATCAGTTGCAAGATAAATCACAATCTAAAAATAATATTATCAAAAGAATTGCTGCAAATTATGCAAAGCAGGTGGAAGTAATATGCATAGATGAGTTTGAAATTAAAGACATAACTGATGCTATGATAATAGGACCGCTGCTCCTTGAACTCATAAGACATAAGGTGTTTATCTTCATTACTAGTAATATAGAGCCAAAAGATTTGTATAAAGATGGTTTACAAAGAAATTCTTTTTTGCCAATAATTAAAGAGATTTATCAAAAGTTTGAAGTTATGCATTTGGATAGTGAGCATGATTATCGATTAGATAAAATTATACACATGACTAATAGACGCATAATATACCCCATTAATGAAGATAATAAGCTTGAGATACAGAATATTATTAGCAAGTTAAATAGTAATAACCGATTAATTTCTAAGGATATCCTAGTTTTTGGGCGTAAAATATCTTTTAAAATGGCTAGTGAAAAAATATTAGTGACAGATTTTGAAGAGCTATTTGTAAGAGAATTAGGTTATGTTGATTATGTAAATATTTGCCAAAAATTTTCTATCATAATAGTAGAAAATATTCGTATAATAAGTTCTGATAACACAGACTTAGCTGTTAGGTTTATTAATTTTGTTGATAATGCTTATTTTTATAAGGTTGTATTATTCATGACATTACAAGATGAACCTATAAAAATATATCAGAATGGTTTTCGCAAAGGTGAATTTAACAGAACTATTTCAAGATTATATGAAATGAATAGTGATAGCTATGTCAATTAAAAAGGGTAAATTTATTACGTTTGAGGGTGGAGAAGGGTGCGGTAAATCCACCCAAAGTAATATGTTATACCAGTATTTACTATCACAAAATATTTCAGCAGATTTAACACGTGAAGTAGGGGGGACTATTTCTGCGGAGAAGATGCGTGACATTTTAGTTAATCAAGATTTGCTACCTATGTCAGAATTGCTGCAAATCATGGCAGCACGTTATGAACATGTTCATAAAAGGATTATTCCTAAACTAGATTGTGGGATATCAGTTATTTGTGATAGGTTTGTAGATTCTACTGCTTGTTATCAAGGGCAAGATATAGGGATTGATTTAGTTTATGATCTTCATAAGTCTTTAATATCTGATGTGATGCCTGATATTACATTTTTTATTGATATAGATCCAAATATTGCCTTACCAAGGGCATTAGTACGAGGGAATAATAACAAATTTGAAAGCAAAAATATTGAATTTCATCAAAAAGTCTATGACGGATTTCAATATATATCAGCTAAATTTCCAAATAGAATAGTAAAAATAAATGCCTCAATTCTTAGTGTACAAGAAATTCATGATATAATAGTTGCGATGCTCGTTACAAAGGTTTGGTGAATAAGATGGAAGATAAAATAGAGAAAATATGTGTTATTGGTTCTGGAGTAATGGGGCTAGCAATAGCTTCCTTGATAGCTAACTCCTCTCACCAAGTTGTTTTACTAGATGTAGTAAGCAACGACCCTAATGACAGGAATGCAATCCTTACAAAGGCTCTAGAAAATATAGAGAAACAACAACCAGCTCCTTTATCGCATCCAAGTAAATTAGCGTTTATTACCATTGGTAATTTAGAAGATGATCTAAAGCTGATTACAGAATGTGATTTGATCATTGAAGTTATTATTGAAAAAATTGCAATAAAACATCTTCTATATGAGAAGATTCTAGCCTACCTAAAAGAAGATGCTATTTTAGCTTCTAATACTTCAACCTTACCTTTAAGGAAATTAAAAGAGCAAATGCCTGATTCTATAAAATCTACCATCAGGTCTAGATTTGTCATTAGTCACTTTTTTAATCCTCCAAGATATATGGAATTACTTGAACTTGTCGTGGATTCAGAGGTTAGCTCAGGGGTTATAGAGAGGATATCAGATTTTCTAACACGAGATTTAGGGAAAACTATTATTAAATGTCACGATACTCCAGGTTTTATAGCAAATCGAGTTGGTTGTTATCTACTTGAGCTGGTTGTTCGTAGTAGCATAGATGAAAATTTAAGTCCAGTAATTATCGATAAAATTTTTACTGATTTATTTAAATTACCAAGTACAGGAATCTTTGGCTTATATGATTTGATAGGTCACGACGTAATGAGATTAATTTCTACATCACTAGTTAATTCCCTACCGAATAATGATGATTATCACCAAGTTTACTTAGCATCTTCTATCCTTGATAAGATGATAGAGAATAACTTGATTGGTCGTAAAGCTTTAGGAGGTTTTTACCGTATATCAAAGATAAATGGCATAAAAACTAAAGAAGTCATAGATTTTACAACTTTAACTTATGCGGCATTTGAAGAGTCAAAGATTGAGTATAGTTCTATTGATCAGTTGTTAAATAGCAACTCTAGCTATGGTAAATTTTTTCATGAGATCCTAGTGAAGTTTTACTTATATATAACATCTTTAATTCCATCGGTTACTGATAATATTTACGATATAGATACAGCTATGAGGCTTGGTTATAGTTGGAAAATTGGTCCTTTTGAGTTGTTAATTAATCACATAGGAGGAGGATTTGAGTGGCTTAAAAAACAAGCAATGCTAATGAATTTAACATTACCGGAATATATCGCTAATAGTTCCTATGAAACTATTGAACTAAGTCAATTTCATTTGACTAGAGTCAGATTAGAAGAAAGTAAGATTTTATTGAAGAATGATTCGGCTCAACTAGTTCTGTATAAAAATAGGTTGGTTTTTACTATTAACACTAAAATGAATTGCCTCAATGAAAATGTTTTTAAACTTTTGTTAGAATCTGTTGATATTGCAGAAAATGAGAAGCAAACACTATATATTATGCCATTAACCAATAATTTTTCAGCTGGTGCTGACTTAAAATTCATTGCTTCCTGTATAAAAAATCAAGATTTTGCTAAATTAGAAGATTTCTTAAAACTTGGTCAAAAAACCATGATAAGGTTAAAATACTCGCATATTAATATTGTTAGCTGTGCTTTAGGTGCTGCGTTAGGTGGGGGCTGTGAAATATTGTTACATTCTGATTTTATTGTAGCTAATCAGGAATTAAATGCTGGTCTTGTTGAGGTATCGGTTGGCTTAGTTCCAAGTTGGGGAGGCATTAAGGAAATGTTTTATCGTGCAAGTAGCGATAAAAGTAAGTTGGTAAAAAATTTAAGAAATATCCTATTACCAAATAAATCAAGTTCTGCTGATTATTTTATAGCTGATTATGATATTACTAACGTGCAAGTAAATATGAATAAACATTTAATACTGCAAGAGGCTTTTGCCTTGGATTTGCCAAAAAAAATAAAGAAAGTAAGCAAGCAAGTTATTTTATCTAAAGTTACTTTAGCTGAAGAATTTGCAGAAACCAATTTTTTAAAGCAGAAGAGTATAGCTGAGTATGATAATTTTCAAGGATGGCTATTGTCAAAGTTTCAAGATATCATTTCCATGCAACAAATTGATGAGCAAAAATTATTGCAATTTGAACGAGAGATGTTTTTAGAACTTGCCAAAAACCCTAGAAAGATTTTTGGTTTTTAGAACACAGTTTACTATACAATACTATATCTTCCAATGAATTCCAAAAATTATCTCTGCTAGAAGGTGCATAGTACCCTACATTTTTCTATAATCGTCATAGCAAGGCTCTTTAGATGCCGTGGCGATCCAGGTAAACAGCTAAGCTGTTTTTTTAGAGTAACGCTTCGCGTATCCTGTATCGCCGCTTCTCGCAATGACGCTCGGAAGACCCCTTAACAGTAGTGAAATAAAAATGTAGGGTACTATGGTGGCAAACTAGGTTCACAGAACCTAGCAAAATTCTCAATAAACTTAATATAATCACAAATTTTTTTATTAAAAACACTTTGCATATTATAATATCTATTGTATTATATAAAAATACACATCTCTAAAACTAAAGAGAATTCCTATGTACCCATAAAATTAGACCAAGAGAATGTTATATCCAAGAACTAGTAGGATAAAATAACAATAGACCTCCTTCGAAACTCTACTTCTGCTGGTGATTTGGACAATGATGCGGCACTCGAATCCGTAACGGAATTAGAGTACGCTGCGGTTCGAGGTGAAGCGTCTCCTTCAAATCCCTTGTGCATAAGCGAGTTTCGAAAGAGGTCTATTACTAAGTAATAAACAATCAAAAAAGTATACTTGAATATGATCTTCTGCTTTGAAGAATTGGTTCTTGCAAATACTATCGGGTAATTCACGTACTGCTTACGTTCGTTCACCCCTTGTTTGTTGTCTCCATTCTCCAAAGCATTTGAGTATACCTGATGAATTTCAAGAGTTGGCTAGGCGTACGAGTGGCAAAGCGAACGGAGCGTAGTCAAACCGTTGTTCCTACGCGAAGTCCCATCGTGCCACAACGCCAACACTTGAAAGGCGAAGGGTATATACCAATCGAGTATTCGAATGTATAGCTTATCTCGTGGAAGGCAATAAAAGGAGGAATGAAATGATTCAACTATTAGCAATTTCTTCAAGTATTTTAATCATTATTGAAATGCTATTGATAGTAATTTGTATTAAGTGGTTATATAGTATTAGGCTGGCATGTACCAATATTTGGCTTATGAGTCAGGATTTCTCAAATAGTTTCATTACAGCCAAAGAAGAAGTAATTTTGTTACATAAAGAATTAAAAGAGATAACCACTCTAACTACCAAGAAAGAACAGCATATTTTGCACATGACCATTCATTTAGATGAAGTAGAAATGGGCGTAAAAATGTTACTTGATGAGTTTAGGAGAATTAGCATACCCAAAGAGAATAGTGCATTACAGAAGATACTGGAAAAAACAGTCTTGCACAAATAAGATGAAGGCAATATTATATTAAGATGCAGATTACAGCAAATTATCTATATCAAACTGAATCAGAAACTTTGAAGAGATATCAACAAAGGTTAGAAGATTTAGTACTAATACTTAACAATGAAAAAGAGAAATTACATCATAGCATTGATGGTATAGATAAAGATAGTATAGAAAAACACATTAAATTTTTACAAGATGAAATAGATGAGTTTGATACAAAATTGGGTGAAGTAATAGGTGGATTAGTAGAAGTAGAAGATAAGGTAAAGATATTAGAGACTGTACCTTTATTAGACTTGCTGCATAAGTCAATCTAGTTGGTGATTTTGTCGTCGAAACTCGCCTCCGCTCCTCACGTACGTCTGTGTACGCGAAGGTAGCCGGCTTCGTTTCTCCTAAAAATCCCTCAACTATCTTTGATTTATGCAGCAAGTCTATTGATAACTACCCCAATTCAGGATAAGAATTAGTTAATTCTTATCCCGAATTCGCATGTAACTAGTATACTCGAATGATTTGAAGAACGGGAACAACAATAGACACGGGGTGATTGAACGTAGTATATACTCAGGTAGAACTTCAAGAATTGGCGTTCCCGCGACCAAAGATCGAAGCTGCCTAGTTACTCATGTACGCTACGCTGCTCGACTTTGCTACTGCCTAGCTCTTCTTGAAGTTATACTATCGTCTACCAACTCTTCATTTACGAGCAGTATATGGACGGAGTCCATGCCATCATTGCGGAAAAGACCATAAGCCGACTAAGTAATCCAAAAAAGTAACCATAAGTGAATTGCTTCGTTGGCTTACGCCTGCTCGCAATGACAGAGCTTATAAGCCCACAATTTTAAACTGCCCATTATGACTTCTAAAACCGTTTCCTCTTCTAACTTTCGACAGCTATAGTTCTCGTAGGTAGCCACGTACTAAATGTCACACTGACTGAACAAAAAGGTTAGGTTGGTTGCACAAAGTGTAACTTAAACAATTTTATGATTAAGAAATCAAAAAATTGCTTAGAACGACTATAAGCTTGTTTAATTGATCTTATACCTAACTGTAGTACAGAATAACTCCTACATCCTAGCATTTTCTTCATTTTTATCGGTTGCTCTTGCTCTCCAATTGCTCCTATTTTTATTGCCATTGCATAATAGAGTATCACAGATTTTTTTGTATTCAATCTAAAATACTCTATTTACTAGCTCTTTCAACCATACCATCTCTTTTGTCCAGTAGTGTGACTATATGTACGCTCCGCTCGCTCCTCGACTTGCTAATTCCCGCTACTATCATGATTTTGATTCTATCAACTCTTCATTTACAAGCAGTATATATAGGCTTCGCTCCATCGTTCCTGCTATCCAATTCTCCTGAATTGACTATAAATTAGGACTCTACCTTTTCTATAGTAATGGTTGAATCTGGCAGCTTAGTGATTTTTTCAATCTTTAAGCGAGCGGCTTGTAGTTTCTTTTCACAGTGATCTTTTAGTAAGACCCCTCTTTCAAAACTATTAATTGATGAATCTAAACTTTCTTCTCCCGTATCAATTTTTTTTACAATTTCTTTTAGTTCAGCTAAGGCAGCTTCAAAGCTCATATTTCCAATAGATTTTAAGTCTGACATCATGCCCCCCTAGTTCCTAATATACTTTCTATCTAGCTCGTTATATAGTCTATAAATTGCAATTTCTCGATCTTTAATCTTTTTACTAGCAATTTTTAGTAATCTTTCTGATGACTTTTCAGTTAATTGGATTGATGAATGTAGCTGTTCAGCAAGCTTCTTCAGTGATTCCTGAATTTCCATAAAAGATTTTTGTAATTGAGCTTTAATAGATACAGAAGAATTCTCAAGCTCATTAAGCTTTACATACACATGTTCTACCAGTTGATTAATTTTATCTTGCAGTAAATTTAATTGTTGTTTGCGTCCCTCTATTAGGTATTTACTAGTCTCATTTACTTTTGCTTGTATTCTAACTTCAGGTGTAACTTCTAAATTCCAAGCTAGTCCAAGTTTGCTCATTACGTATATTATCCATTTATGGACATCAAAATGATACCACTTAGCACCATTGCGATAATCTGATGGGAAGGCATGGTGGAAATTATGCCAGTTTTCACCTAATAAGAACAAAGCCATCCACCAAATATCTCCTGCAGTACCTTTATAATATTGTTTACTACCAACGAAATGACATAGAGAATTAACGCAAAAAGTTGCATGTTGTTGCAGTGCTCTACCAATACCAATAAACAAGAAACCAGCATAGGCAGAGATGATAGTACCACCTATTAAGTAACCTATTAATGCTGGAAATACAATATTCATAAACGCAGCAATTTGCCAATAATATTTTAATTGCCATCTTAGCAATTTGTTTCTACCAAGTTTAACCATAGTAATTCGGTCAATGGACTTATAGCTTCCATCAATGATCATCCACCCAATATGTGACCATAAAAATCCTAAAATTCTATTCTCAAACTTCAATGGGCTATGCGGATCTTGATCTTTATCAGTATAAGCATGGTGTTTGAAATGATTAGATGCCCAGGACAATACTGGTCCTTGTAACGTACCAGCTGACATCATAACAAGAATAAATTCCACCATCTTATTTGTTTTAAAGGCATGATGTGACCACAGCCGATGCAACCCAACACCAACAGCAATATTAGAACCATAATAGCCAGCTATAAACAAACTTATCTCAAATACACCTATTTTATGGCTAGCATAGTATTTTATACCCAAATATGAAAGTATAATAGGGTATATAACTAGCACAAAGAAAATAGACCAAACGATTCTTTTTAGCATATATCTAATTTTTAATTAAATAATAATTTCTGAACATTATTATAGCATATTATATTGTAATATACAATAATTGTTGTGTTACATTTTACGCTTCCATAATTTATTAAACATACGTTGTCCGAAATAGAAGCTAATAATGCCAGCAAAAATAGCCTGATCGTCTATATTCCATAAAACATCAAGATATTCCACAAGGATTGCCGTACTTTGTATGGTTTTATATTGTACATATTTGACATAGGCATACATAATAAAAAAACTATATGCTAGAACAGGGCGAACTGAACCATTTAAGGCGTCAACCCAATTAATGCCTAATTTATATGTTGAATATAAAGTATTATTCTCCGCCATATCTTTTGAAACGTTAAGCTCTGTGAGCAGTTTGGTATTCCCTAATTTATGGCTTTCAATTTGCCGATCTAAAAGATTAAGCTCATGTTTTTTATCATTTTGATCCTTTAGAATTTTTAAAATTTCCGGGATAATTGAGCTAATAAAGCCCGTTATTGAAGCAAGTAGTGTAATCATAAAAATCTCATTAATTCTTGTATGAGATCATTATACTAAAATTTTTCTTTGCACTAATACCTGTCATCTACTTTTTTTAAATAAATGTCATCCTGAATTTGTTTCAGGATATTTTGTGTGAATAATCTAGATCCTGAAACGAGTTCAGGATGATTTGGATGTGAAACAAGCTCTAGATGCATTAAATAAGTCACAATTGATAAAATTTTATAAATTTTTTGTAAACTATTTAAAACCTTCTTGACTCTATAATTATAGTACAATATCCTAAAAATTCCATATAATCCCAAATTATCCCAAATATAACCAATCTAATTATGGAATAATTTGTACAGGGTATGGTTATGTAGCAAGTCTATTATTACTCCATCTATTATCGAGGAGTGGGTAGGTACTACGAAGCAATGAATGTGGATTGCCACTACACTCACGTGGTCTCATAATGATGGGTACTTTTTACCCAAATGTCATTGCGAGGAGGCGTGAGCCGACGAAGCAATTGTAAGTTAAAAGTATGATATAATAGATGTTGAAGTCAATATAAATAATGATTTATACTGACTTATAAGGGGGTATTACAGCGATAGTCATTAATAATACTAAATGACTATCGCTGTGCAGGCGTGAGCGACCGTGAAGCAATTGGTCTTAAGATCGTATGGATCTTGGTACTCTAGCCCAAATCCCCGAGACGTTTGAATAGTTGATTGGGATGCCTTTGCACTCCCGCTTACAATCGTAAACATTAAAAGTCTTCGAGGTATTATGCCATTATATAATAATTTTATTGGTCTTGATATAGGAAAATTCAATTTTGTTGTTGCTATTCATGGAAAAAAAGAAACTAAAGAATATAATAACAACTCTAATGGAATAGCTGATTTTATCAAGGATTACAAAAAAGAGATTAGTTCTGCATTGTGTGTTTTAGAAACCACAGGTGGATATGAAATGGAACTATTACTAACGCTTTGCAATCAGGGTTTTGCTGTACATAGAGCCAATACTCGCAAAGTTAAAAACTTTATTAGGTCTTTTGGGAATGCAGCTAAAACTGATAGTCTTGATGCTAAAGCTCTAGCACTTTATGGTTTTGAACGGTCAGAAAGATTAGAACTATTTAAAGTACAATCTAAGCAAGCTTTAAACTTGTATGAATTAGTCGGACGTAGGAACGACCTCAAACAAATGTTGATTGCAGAAAAAAATAGGTTTCAGTCCCCGAAAGCTGATTTAATCAAGTCTAGTTGTGTTAAAATAATCGAAGTACTAGAAGAACAAATTGCATCTATTACTAAAAAAATAGATGACTTAATAGCAAAAGATAAACTCTTGCAGGCTAAGAAAGAGACACTGCAAACTATTAGTGGTATAGGCACAGTAGTATCTAATGAGCTTATAGCTTTGTTACCTGAACTTGGTACATTGAACCGCAAACAAATAGCATCATTAGTAGGTGTTGCACCAATATCTAATGATAGCGGTAGATATAGCGGATATAGACATACAGGTCATGGTAGAAGTTTTGTTAGACCTATGTTGTTTGTAGCTGCTATGGCTGCTAGAAATTCTAACTCTGAACTGAAGGTATTTTATGAAAAATTGATCAATAGAGGAAAAAAGAAAATGGTGGCGATGGTAGCATTAATGCGGAAAATCATTGTGATTGCAAACGCTAAGTTACGTGATTTAACTAGCTCTGCAGAAGCAATAAAAATTTAAACCAAATTTATTTAAATTTTTATTGCGAACATAGTTGATCCATTCCTAGTCACTTTTTGGATTGCTTCGTTGCTACTAAAGTAGCTCCTCGCAATGACGACACTACCAATTCTTGGAAGGTAAATAGGTAAATGAATATTTTTTTGTCAAAATATATAAATAATCTTGATAAGAAAGGTAGGGTTTCAGTGCCAGCTAGCTATAGAGTCGCTTTGTCTGGTCAGTCGTTTAACGGAGTCATTGTCTATCCGTCTTTTAGAAATAAGTGTATTGAAGGCTGTAGTTTAAAGAGGCTTGAGGAATTAAGTCAAATGATCCAAACCTTAGACCCATATTCTGAGGAACGAGATGCTTTTGAAACAATCATTCTTGGTGAGGCCATCCAACTTACGTTTGATGGTGAGGGTAGGGTGATTTTACCCAAATCTTTAATAGAGCATGCTGATATATCAGATCAGGCTTGTTTTGTAGGGAAGGGATTAGTTTTTGAAATTTGGCAGCCACAAAATTTTGCAACTTATCTTTCTTCAGCTCGGCAAATTGCTCAAGATAACCGTTTAACTCTTAAGAATATCAATAAGGATATATGATACAAGAATCCGCATCATCTCATACAGCTGTTATGTTAAATGAAGTTAAGGAAGTCTTGTGTCCTAAAGATGGGGGGAATTATCTAGACTGTACTTTTGGTTTTGGTGGTTATAGTAGGATGATACTTGATTGTTGTAATTGTCAATTAGTGGCAATTGATCGTGATCCAAATGTTATAACTTATGCTAAGCAATTGATAAATGATTATCCTGGTAAAGTGAGATTTATTCAGACAGGTTTTGCTGAAAGCTTTTCAGAATTAGGTTCGTTGAAATTTGATGGCATAGTTATGGATTTAGGGGTTTCTTCTATGCAGATTGATTCTGGAGATAGAGGGTTTTCTTTTACTCATGATGGACCACTTGATATGAGAATGAGTGGAATAGGGGAGAGTGCTGCAGATTTTATAAATAAGGCTGATGAACAAGAAATAGCTGATGTGATTTATAAATATGGTGATGAATCTTATTCTCGAAGAATTGCCAAAAAAATTATAGAACATAGGCGGTTAGAGCCTATTACCAATACAGCAAGATTTGCTCATATTGTTCGTAGTAGTATAGGTTTTCGCAAAGGTAAAATTGATACCGCTACTAAGACTTTTCAAGCAATTCGTATTTACATCAATGATGAATTGGGGCAATTAGAAAGGTTTCTAAGTAATAGCAAGAATATTTTAGCACCAAATGGTCGCCTAGTAATTGTCTCATTTCATTCATTAGAAGATCGAATTGTTAAGAATTTTTTTAAAGCAAATTCTGCTGTGGTAGTCGCTAGGTCTAAATATAGTGTAAAGATTGCACTACAAGAAAATTCTAAGGAATGGCTTAAAATTCTTACAAAAAAACCATTATGTCCATCGCCTAAAGAAGTTGCATTTAATCCAAGAGCAAGGTCTGCAAAGTTGAGGGCTGGACAAAAAATAGATGGTACTACATATGGTAGTTAGAATATTTAGTTGTATAACTGTATGTACTATAATTTTTTCTATTTATGGATTATTTAGAATTAAAGATCAGGTTATTGCCTTGCATTACCAGCTTGGAGAGGTTTCAAAACAGTTGACTGGTGAGAGTGATAGAATTCACGTGTTAAAAGTCGAACAATCATACCTTACTTCTCCTGCTAGACTAAGAAAATTAGCATCACTTTATTTACAATTAGATACTGTTAAAGTTAAGCAAATGATTAGTGATCCTTTGCTACCTGAGAGTAAGAAATATGCAAAGTCTAACGAGGTAGGTGGTTCATATTTTAGTAAAACCAATGTTAAGTGGCGTTATAAAACAATTGCTAATAAATACATAAAAACCGTTTCAACTAGAAAATCAGAGTATATTCGATGAAAATCAACATTAGTATAGTACTTACATGGCAGAAAAGATGTTATCTTGTTTCGGTGCGGAATCTGAAAAAATACCTTGCAAGACTATTCAGTATTATATATCCGCTACTTTTGCAGAATGACATACTAGTAAGCAATTAGCAGCAGTATGTAGATGGATAATAATATATTTTTATTAGCATTTATAAAAAATATTCTAACTAAAATGAAAAGAAATTTTAGTAGTATTATTTTATGGGATGTAGGTGCTAACAATACCAAAATCAGATTATTAATAGTTAGCTGTTGTTTTGCTATATTTTTTTGTGGTTTATTATATCGCTTAATAATTGTTGCGACCAATGGCTATGTTAAGCTAGAATACCAAGTAAAAAATAGTGACTTTAGGAAAGAGATAGTAGATCGTAATGGTAACTTATTAGCAGTCAATTTACCTTCCTCCTCATTGTTTGCTAATCCACAGAAAGTAATTAATCCTTCGCAATGTTTAGAAAGATTATCCAATATCTTGCCTGAGATTGATAAAATGAAGTTACTTGCAGAGTTACAAAGTAACAAAAGTTTTGTATGGATCAAAAGGGATTTATTGCCAAAAGAGCAAGAAGCGATATCAAATTTGGGAATGCCAGGTTTTAGTTTTGAACAAGAACAAAAAAGAATCTATACTTTTTCCAATTTATTATCACATATTATAGGATATGTGGGTAGGGATTTGGTTGGTCTTGCTGGATTAGAAAAAACCTATGATAAGTTTCTAACTAATTCTGACTTTATACAGCCGGATCAACTTAAAAAACCTCTTGAACTATCTATAGACGTAAGATTACAAAATATTCTAAGTGAAGAAATAGATAGGACGTTAAAGGAGTTTAGTGCAATAGGAGCAGTAGGAATAATTGTCAACCCTAATAATGGTGAGATTTTAGCTATTGTTAGTAAGCCGGATTTTAACCCACATTATCCGAGTAGAGCAAAGCCAGAAGAGCTATTTAATATGGCAAGTCTTGGTATCTATGAGATGGGGTCTGTATTTAAAACTTTGACTATGGCCGTAGCTTTTGATACTGATGCTATAGCAATGAATGATGCTTATGATATTAGCTATATGAAGGTAGGGGGGTTTAATATCAAAGATTATCATCCAAGGCAAGGGTGGCACAGTGTTCCAGAAATTTTCTTGCATTCGTCGAATATTGGTGTTAGTCAAATTATGCTTGAAGTTGGAAAGAATGATTTTAAAAATTATTTAAAGAAATTAGGTTTACTAGATCAGCTTAAAATTGAGTTACCAGAGAGAGGTACTCCTTTGTTTCCATCTGACAAGAGGTGGAGTGATCTTACTACTGCTGTCATGGCCTATGGTTATGGCATTTCAATTAGCCCTTTACACTTTATGCAAGCAGTATTGCCAATAGTAAATGGAGGGATATTATATGATCTGACTTTAATCAAAAGGTGCGATGAGCGTCTTGTTGGCACGCGTGTTTTTAGTGAGAAAACCTCTAAACAAATGAGTGAGTTATTTCGTTTGGTGGTAAAAGAAGGGACAGGACGTAGAGCCGATGTTAAAGGATATCTTGTCGGTGGTAAAACTGGTACTGCTGAAAAATTAACTTCAGATGGGCATAGCAAGAAAAAATATCTTAAAAATAGCAGAATGTCATCATTTTTAGGTTTATTACCAGCCATTGATCCGCAATATATTATTTTTATAATGTTTGATGAACCAAAAGGAACAAAAGAATCCTTTGGCTTTGCTACTGCTGGCTGGACTGCAGCTCCTGCTGTTGGAAGAGTTCTTGAGCGAATGGTAGCACTATATGGAATAGAGCCAGTTGAAAAAGGAGAGGGGTTGTGAAGTTCACCGAGTATATGTATTTAGCCAATTATCTCCTACCTTGGTTTCAACAATAAGTGGAATGGCTAATTTAGGTGAGTTCTCCATAGTGGTTTTGATTAGGTGAGTAGCTACTTCTATTTCATCAATAGGAGACTCAAAAAGTAACTCGTCATGGATTTGTAGAATTAGTTTGGTTCTTAATTTTAATTTCCGTATCTTACGGTCAAGATCAATCATTGCCACTTTTATAATGTCTGCACTAGTTCCTTGAATTGGAGCGTTGATTGCTGCCCTTTCGGCAAATTGCTGTAGGGAGTGTTTCTTATCATGTATTAAGGGAACAAAACATTTCCGTCCGAATAGGTTTAGGACATAACCATGTTCCTTGGCATAGTTTTTTATATATTCCATATATTTTTGAATTTCTGGATATTCTTCAAAATATTTTTTTATATATTCTGCTGCTTGTGAAGAGCTAATATTTAACTGTTTTGCCAGTCCAAAGCTACTGATACCATAAATAATACCAAAATTTATGGCTTTTGCTTTACGCCTATGTTCTAGTGTTAAATCTTTTTCAGTAATTTTAAATATATTACAAGCCGTTTTACTATGTATATCCTCACCATTAACAAAAGCTTGCTTTAAGGAGGGTATATCTGCCATGCTACTTAAGATTCGGAGTTCAATTTGTGAATAGTCAGCTGAAATTAATTTGTGCTTATCTTCTGCAATAAAAGCTTCTCTGATTTTATTGCCTTCTTTCGAGCGAATTGGTACATTCTGTAAGTTCGGATCTTGAGAACTAAGCCTACCAGTGCTAGTTGAAGTTTGTAAAAATGTGGTATGTACCCTATTAGTTATTGGATTTACTTGCAGGGGTAAGCTATCCGTATAAGTATTTTTTAATTTAGTTAAATGACGCCATTTTAATAATAAATCGGCAATAGCAAAACCACTCTCGCTAATTTTTTCAAGTATTTCTGCACTAGTAGAATAAGACTTAGCTTTCGATGACAATTTACCAAAGGGTAGTTGCATTTTCTCAAACAAAATTTCCCCCAGTTGCTTTGGCGAGGCAATGTTAAACTTTGTCCCAGTAATGGTAAAAACTTCCTGCTCTAATTTAGTAATTTCATTACCAAATTCACTTGATAGCTGTTTAAGATACTGTGAATCGATTTTAACTCCGGCTTTCTCCATTTTATCTATTATATAGCATAAAGGTAAATCAATTTCTTTGTATAGCGCTAAGGCATGATTATCCTTTAACTCTAATAATAGTTTTTGATAATCAGCACTGAAGTTGCTAACCACTTCTGCTACACTTTCCAAGCTATCCTTCTGTACTCCATCAAATGGATTTTTCTGAGGTTTGCCAGCAGAAATCAGATATTGCATCAGTTCAAGATCCTCACACGATGCTATATACCCTTCGCCTTTCAAGTGCTGGCGTTGTTGTGCATCGGGATTTCGCGTGCTCACGTACTTACATGTACCTTCCGCTCGCTCACCACTCGCACCCCTAGCCAACTCTTGAAATTCATCGGGTATATTTAAATCAGAAGAGTATAAAAAGAATTTTAATAATGATTTCAGTTTATAAGTGATTTTCTTAATAGACTTATTTTTTAGCAATTGAAGAATATCAGGTATAAACCATTGATTCAGATAATTTTGGCAAGAATCATCAGAAAGTAAATCAGACATATCGCTAGGGGTTCTAGCTGTAAACTTAATGTTGTAGCACTTATCATCAATAGATAAAATTATGGAAGGATTTTGTCCTAGATGATCTGATAGATAAATACTAATGACACCATGCTCTTCAGCTTTAATCATCATAGAATCAAGTTGTTGTTGAGAAGAAACTTCTTGAATTATAATTTGCTTAGTAGGTAAAGATTCGTTGGTAATTTGTATTTGGAATAAATTTTCCACTCGTTTGTTTAGAGATTTAAAACCATACTCTGTTAGAAAATCAGAGATTTGCTTACTATCAGGTGGAGTATATTGCAATACACTAAAGTCTAAATCGATATCAACATTATAATCTAAACCAACTAGTTGCCAGGAAATTAATGCTAGATCCTTTGAGGAGTTAATAATTTCTCTCTGACGATCGTTACTGATTTGATCTAGTGAATTTAACAGCTCTGCTAATGAACCAAACTGTTTTATAAGTGTTGCAGCAGTTTTAGGACCAATGCTTGGAACACCTGGTATATTATCTGACTTATCCCCAATCAAAGCCATTACTTCCCTGAGCTTATTTGGTTCTACACCAAATTTTTCTATCACGTCATCTTCAGATATGTATTTTGCTTTTATAGGGTCATACATTTTAGTATGCGAATTAATTAATTGCATTAAATCTTTATCAGAAGATATAATAATAGTATTTTCTTGTAATATAGTTGTTTTATTGGCTAGAGTGGCAATTATATCATCTGCCTCACAACCAGCTTTTTCAATTATTGGGAAATTTAGGCTACTTGCTGCTAGACGAATAAGTGGTAATTGATCATTCAAGTCCTTTGGTGTAGGAGGTCTATTTGCTTTATATTGCTCATAAATTTGGTGACGAAAATTCTTACCACCGGAATCAAGAATAATGACAGCATGCTTTGGCTTAAAATCGTTCAATAGCTTTAACAACATGGAGGTAAAACCATACAATGCTCCAACAGCTAAGCCACTCGGAGAAGTTAATGGTGGTTGAACATGGTATGCTCTGAAGACAAATCCGTAACCATCAATTAGTAATAAAGTATTTTTGTTAATTGTTTCGTTGGTCATTTTGTTATTAGGACAAATGGTTATGTTTATGTAGTATACAACAATTATAATGTACACTAAGCTTTATTAGTAATATTTTATAAAATAGACTTACTGCATAAGTCAATCTAGTTGGTGATTTTGTCGTCGAAACTCGCCTCCGCTCCTCACGTACGTCTGTGTACGCGAAGGTAGCCGGCTTCGTTTCTCCTAAAAATCCCGAAAGCTTCTTTGATTTATGCAGCAAGTCTAATATTACTATTTAAGCTTAAACAGTCTTTTCCACAGGTCTATAGATTGATATTTGAGTTTTTGACTTTTTGGACAAACAGTAAAAGCCGATGATTCCGACAAGGCAACAAATTGGAACTATAGAAATTGCCATAATAAAATCAAAGCGACTATAAATAGGTACAGATGATTCATTTACTAGACCATCCCAGTTGTAAGATATTAAATTACTCATAATTTTATGGAAGAAATGTCCGAATGACATATTAATGCAATTGACTATCGCAATAGCAAGTCCAGCAGATTTATCTGTAACAAGGTTACCTACAACAGTAAAAATTAGAACTTGATAACAACAAAAAACTCCTAATAAAAACATTAGAGTACTACTAATAAAGAAATTTAATGAAGGACAATATAATAGGATACTAAAAATTGCTATCGTTAGCAATCCAGTTATTATAATTATAAAATTAGATGATTTTGATAAATTAGCAATAAGTGCAAGTATTGGACCACCAAAACACATGCCTATATAAACGAATGAGGTAACCAAGTTACTTTCCATATCATTCATTTGATAAACTTGTTTGAAGAATGGAATAGCCCATACGTCAGCAAAACCTTCTAATGTTCCTACCATTAGACCACCACAAACTCCAATAAATAAAATAGTAGGGTTTAATAATAGTTTCAATATTGAAGATTCAGGATCGCTAGTATTAGAATTACTTCTTATATCATCAGTTTTTACTAATAAAATCATTAGTCCAATGATAAATCCAACTAGAGCTAGACTATTAAAAGTTACGTCATAACCAAAATGTGTAAATAATAGCTTCATTGGAGTAATGCCAAATACTGCTCCAAGTAAGCCAAAGGTAAAGGAGAAGCCAAGCATTAAGGAATGATATTTAGTTGGGAAAGAGCTTCTAGTAATCTTAGCTACTGATAAAAAACCTACAGCAGAACCAGCTCCAATCATAAATCTACCAATGAGTAAGTAATTAAAATCAGTGCTAGCAACAAAAGTTAGAGTACCAAGAGAGGTAACTAAGATAGATAAGAATGTGACAATCCTAAAATTAAATTTATCTAGCATTATACCAATTGGTAATTGCATTCCTGCATAACCTAGATAATAATATCCAGCAAACGTGCCAAATGCTATGGTATCAATGGCAAATTTTTGTATAATTTCTTCTCTAAGAATTCCAGTTGAGAGTCTTAATATAAATTGAAAAGCAAAAAACAGGGTGGCAAGAGACCATAGCAAAAGTGGTTTTTTTAAGGATAAAGCTTTATTCACAGGAAAATTTAAATTATAATTATGTTGTATTTTAAGGTAGCAAATTATAGTATCGATAATATTTTGTCAAACCTATTATTTTTATAAACCAGTTTGAATTATGGGTCAGTTTGAGGCATATTCGTTATTATTTATTGATAGTTTAGTAGGTAATTTAGTTGTAAGTTTAGATAGTGAATTAATCGTTCACTCTATGAGGATATTTGGTGTTTATAATAATTTAATAATAGTTACTGTCGCTACCATTGCTTCATTATTTGCTACTAGTATAAATTATTTCTTTGGTTTGATATTATTGAAAATTTTTTATTATTCTAAAAATGAACAGGTTCATACTAACCACCAATCATTTTCCCAATTTTTTTTAAAATATAACATATTTATACTTTGGTTTATGATAATACCGTTATGGGGCAAATTTATTCCTTTAATTGCCGGTTTTACTAAAACAAAATTTTTAAGAGTTTTAGCTATTAGTGGTGCTGTCAAGTTATGTTATTATATTTGTATGATATAATGAGGGAATTTAATGAACCTTTATAGAGTCAATCCGTCTTCATCGTTTTTGGATATAGTAGCTGATTTTATTCTAGATAATTTTGCTAAAGAATCTATTAGCAACCTTAAAATTATATTACCTAGTGGTTTTGCTTGTTTAAATTTACAAAATATTTTGATTAAGAAGCAAAATATTGCGATTTTACCGAATATTATCCCTTTTTCCAATATTATGGCTGAAGGTGAGGAAATATTTGGTATTACATCAGAAAATCTAGAACCTATAACGCTAGAGCCTATAACGTTTTTGCAAGAGAGAATTATATTAGCAGAAATCATCCATAATTACCCTAAGCTACAATTCAGTATAACACAATCTTTACAGTTTTGTTCAACAATAGCAGAGTTATTTTATCAGCTAGATTGTAATGATTTATCAATAGATTCTGTAAATGAAATAGAAAAAATGAATCCATCAAAACATTGGAATGTTATTTATGAATTTCTTAAATATACTCATCAGCAATGGAGAAAACAGATAAAATTGTTAGGATTGCTAGATCGTGTAAATTATCAAATAACTATGATGGAAGCAGAGATAGCACGGTTGAAAAGAGCTGATACCAATTTAATAGTAGCGGGTATCATGGGTCACAATCTTATATCATGGAATTTCTTAAAGAATGTTGCTAATTCACCATGTGGTTTTATAATTTTACCGCCTATTAGTAATAGATCTCTATTAGAATATGATAATCCTGAAGAAGATTATTTATATAGCCTAAAAAAATTACTGACAATTCTAAATAAAGATTTATCAGATTTTCAGCCTTTAGGTCAGGAACAACAACATCATTCTATTCTAGATCAGATAATTTTTGAAGATAAAGATTTAACACTTGCTAAGCAGGAACATTTAAATATTGAAGGAAATAGGGATGACATTGGTCTAGTAAAATATTTTGAGCTTGAGGATATTTTTCAAGAAGCAGAACAAATAAGCCTGATCTGTAAACAGTATAGTGATAAGAAGATAGCTATTATTGTTAATAATCAAACAAGCAAAAGTTTTTACTGTAATTTTTTGACCAAATATTCTTTGGAATTCCAAGATTTACTAGGTGATAATTTAACAAAAACGCTAGTTAGTTCTCTAATAATTTCTGTTAGTGAAATATTATGTAATGATTTTGAGATAAAAAAGTTATTCTTACTATTAAAGAATCCTTTTATTAATTGTAAATTAGTAGCAAAATTAGAACTCTTAATGAGCGGCAAGAACCGTTTCATACGGCAACCTAGTCAGATGCTGTCTTTGGTAGAAAAAACCAATGATGATGCATTAATAAATTGGTGTAAGAAACTAATAGACTTACTTTATACAAATAGTGGTAGTATTTTTGTTAAAATATTAAAATCCTCGATTAAGATTGCTGAAAAACTTTATCCAAATATTTGGTATGAACAACCGGCTACTGAACTATCAATTTTTTTATCTAGCTTAATCAAAGATAATTGCGATCTAACATTAAGTAATAAAAAATGCTTTCCAGAGTTACTTAAATCTTTAATGTTTAGTTGTAAGTATTTTGCACATAATAATTATTCTAAAAATATAATTATTGGTAAAGCTGAAGATTTGATGTTACTTAAATTTGACTTAGTAATTTTATCTGACTTTAATCAAGGGAGCTTAGCTTCGTCATCAGCTGTGAATCAGTGGATTAATGAGCAGACGCTTAAAAAATTACATATTGTTACTGGCTCTACCATGGATCAATATTATTTCTATTTATTTTTGCATAATGCTCAAGTGATAATTACTAGAGCAAAAAGACAAGATAGTAAAGCTGGTTTGTTACCATCAAATTTATTATTAAAATTGCAATTTATTTTACAGAAAAGTTTGATTTCAGAAAATAACTTAGTGGATGTACCAAATAATGTTAATATGGTTGAGTCAATTATAACTAATCCTATTAATATTAGTTCCAATTTACAGGATGATTTAAAAATCGTAGGGGAAATAAACTCTAATCCTCATTGCAAGGAGGTCGTAGAATCGACAAAGCAATCCAAGAAAACTTATACTAATCTAGATTGCTTCTTTGCTGCTAAAACAGTTCCTCGCAATGATGGTATGGACGTTAATTTACTTAGTTACGTTAGTAGTCCAATTTTTCCTGAGATAATCTCAGTTACTGATATAGAAATGTTGGTACGGAATCCTTATAGTTTCTATGCTAAGAAGATTTTGAATTTGAGAAGCAAGGATATGATAGGGCAGGAGCCTAAAATATCTGAATTTGGTAGTTTTGTTCATAAGGTCTTAGAACAATACTCTAAAAATTATGATAAGTTAGAAAATAACAAAGTTGGATTAATATTGGAGATTAGTAATAATATTTTACAGAATACTATTCTGCCAGCCTATACACAAAAAATTTGGCAAATAAAATTTATTCCTATTGCTGAGTCTTTTATTGAGTTTGATGAAAAACGCAGAAGTGATTTCCAATATGTTTATTCAGAATGTAGAGGAGAAATTTTGTTAAATATTGGAGGGCAAGAATTAACAATAATTGGAGTTGCTGATAGAATTGAGGTAGATAAGCTTGGGGCAGCTGTCATTATCGATTATAAGACTGGTAGCTTACCGAGTAAAAAAGATGTAGAAGCTGGATTATCTCCTCAGTTAATCATTGAAGGCTTAATGTTACAGGAAGGTGGTTTTGCTATGAAAGTTCATAGCGTTAAACAGGTTACTTATGTAAAAATTTCTAGCTCGAAGCCAATAATCCAAACTTTGGAAATAGACTTAACGAAAGAAGACTTAGATCGTCATAAACAGGGGATGATGCGAGTACTAGAATATTATGTAACGAATAAAAACTTTCCATATGATATTGATTTACTAAAGTATGACGACTATGCACATTTGGCAAGGAGAGATTTATGAAGAAAATAGCTCGGCGTCATTGCAAGAAGCTACTTTTAGTAGTGACTAAGCAATCTAATTAATGTGGATTGCCACTACGCTCACATGGTTTCGCAATGACGGGTTTTAACTTTCGCAGTTATGGCATAACCTAGGCTATTAAACCGATGTCTTACATCAATATTTGAGGTTATAATACACTAATTGTCTATTTGTTCTTGAATTTATTAGTTTAAAATGCTTATATAAAATCATTTTCAAAACCCACTATCCAAATCAGTGTATCATTATGTTAGAAGAAGATAGTTTTATTACTAATCTAGTAGATCAGGAATTTTCAGTTACTGAAATTTCTAGTAAGATCAAGGAGTTGCTAGAGAATAATTTTGGTTATATTAGAGTAAAGGGAGAAATTTCTGGTCTTAAGATAGCAACTTCTGGTCATGGTTACTTTAATCTTAAAGAAAATACAGCTATTCTAGCCTGTACTTGTTGGCGTCCTGTACTAGCAAAAATTAAGTTTGTACCAATTGATGGTATGGAAGTAGTAGCTAGAGGTAAGCTTTCTGGGTATGCAGAAAATTCACGATATCAGCTATCGGTAGAAGTCCTTGAACCTGCAGGTCTTGGTGCTATCATGCAAATTCTCAAGGAGCGGCAAGAGAGATTAGAAAAAGAAGGTATATTCAATAAACAAAAAAAGCCACTACCTTTTCTGCCTAATAAGATTGGGGTGGTTACATCAATGACTGGGGCGGTAATTAAGGACATTATACACCGTATTAATGACCGCTGTCCATCTCATATACTAATATGGCCAGTTGTTGTTCAAGGCGAAAATGCTGCAAGTGAAATTGCTAGTGCTATTTCAGGATTTAATGAATTAGATAAAGATATAAAACCTGATGTTATAATTGTTGCAAGGGGAGGGGGGTCTATAGAAGATCTGTGGGCTTTCAATGAAGAGGTAGTAGTACGGAGCGTATTTAATTCAGCTATTCCTATTATTTCTGCAGTTGGACATGAAGTGGATAATACTTTAATCGATTTGGTAGCTGACAGGCGAGCCCCCACACCAACTGCTGCAGCTGAATTTGCTGTACCTGTGCTTTCTAATTTACATTATACAATCAGTTCGTATTATGATGCATTATGCAGTCGTATTAATCAGCTAGTTAAATATGAACAGCAAGCAGTTAACTCTAATACTGACATTTTTAGGAGTATAACTACTTATATAGACTATAATCAACAACTTCTTGATGAACTCAGTTTTAGATTAACAGATTCTTTGCCTAACCTACTCAGATTTAAAGTGGCAAAACTTGACTCACTTAATATAGAAATATTAAATCCTCTAAAAATAGTTAATTATCAGTCGTTGGAATTAGTGCATCAATCTAATTATATGCTAAAATCTATTAGCACTAAGTTAAAAAATTATGAGCATCAATTAAATTTAAATAATTTGCTACTTACAAGTCTAGATTATAAAACTGTACTAAAACGTGGCTTTGCGGTAATTAAATCAGAAAATGGAGAATTTATAACATCAAAAGTTGTTGCAAGCAAAAAACAAGAATTTAATATTAAGTTCTTTGACGGTGATATTAATGTATGCTGCAAAAACTTGGAATAGACCTTAATTTAGGAGAACTAATGCAAAATGCAAGTACTTAAAATTATCATTCCGATTATTATTATTGTGCAAAACTTTTTTACCTTTGCTAGTCCTGAGGGTAGTAATCAATTATCTAATATTCAGGACAAATATTTTACTCAATGTACTGAAGAAATGTCTGATAAAGATAATCTGCTTGTTGATTGGTATCCACTAGAACCCTACCAATTTAGTCATATAGCTAAAAATGGTCACTATTGTGTTACTGGCTTAGATATTGAATTAATTAATAGTATTAGTAGCAAAATTAGCATTGGCGTACAATATGCTGATTCTGTGTGGGAGCGAGCAATATCAAATATAGGGCAGGGTAGCAGTGATATGGTGGCGGGAGCTACTTATACTGCTGAGAGAGCAGACTTTGCCAATTTTTCTCTTCCATATCGATTTGAAGAAATTTCCTTATTTACTTTACGTTCAGCAAAAAAACATTTGAGTTTTAGTAATATAAATGAATTTTTAGCTCAGATACGTTTACTAAATTTTCGTCTTGGTATAATTAAAAAAGCTGTTTATGGTGATGCAAGAACGACTGATTACCTGAATCAGGTGAGTAATAACGATATTATCATTAAATATGGAAGTAATCTAGAGTTATTTAATGGGCTGCTAAGTAATGAAATTGACGGGTTTCTTGCTGACAGAATTTCAGGGGTAGCTCTTTCATTAAACTATATTAAAAAAGATCAAATAGAAGAAATCCCTACTGGTATTAAAACCCCTGTACATTTAATGTTCAGTAAGAAAACTGTAACTCCTAACATAGTTGCACGGTTTAACGATTCAATAAAAGAATTTGTCGATAGCGATGAATATAAAAAAATCGTTAAAAGCTATATATATCATATTTTATTGCCAAAATCTATTGATTCAGAATGGTGTTATATTATTGGAGTTATCGGGAGTATAGCATTCGCGATTTCTGCTATCACTATATCCTCTAAAACAAATGCCACGTTGTTTGGTACTTTTGTATTAGCAATGTTACCGTCTCTATTAGGATGTATTTTACTCGATATTATAATAGTACACCATGGTTATAATATAAATCTTGTTTTGACTCCATATTATACTTTCCGTGTTTTTATAACGGTACTTATTGGCTTCTTTACCGTTAAACTCCTAGCTTATTATAATAAGCAGTTATATGAGGATAGTTTTATCCAAAAAATATGGAGTAATACTCTTGTTATTTGTGATTCTTTAGGGCAGGCATCCTTTATGATAATTGGCGTTGTAACCGTAATTGTACAAAGAATTGAACCGTTAGAGTTTTGGGGACCATGTTTTGCGTGTTTGACTTCTAGTGCTGGTATAATATTGCGGAATTTAATTTGTAAGCATGACAAGAATATGGAGTATATACCTAGAGAAGTTAATTTTGAAATATTTATATTATGGGGTGGAATTTTTAGTATATTATTAGATGCTTATGCTTATAACCCTAATTATAGTACAATAAAATATTCTATGATTACAGTAATTGCAGGTGCTTTTGTCAGTAGGTTTTTAGTTCACTACTATAATATTCCAAACTTAACTTTTCGTTCGGATAATGGGAGTACAACTGTTGAAAGTTAAAAACCATCATTGCAAGGAGGCATGAACCGACGAAGCAATCCACAAAAATATAATAAGTAATTTGGATTGCCGCGTCAGCACTAAAGCGGCTTCTCGCAATGGCGTTTAACTAAAAGTTGTATACATCTTACTAATTTTGTGTGCATCGCCTAGGGTAGTGGGGTCTAAAATAACCTGATTCGATGTAACTTGTTATATCAAATTCAGGTTAAGCTAAGATTAACATATGGCTAAAACCTTCTTAGGTTAACTATAAATAAAGGAGAATTAGATATGAGTAAAACAAATGATAAGGTATCAATTTTTACTAAAGCCGTTAAGCAAGTTTTTAAATCGGCTAATCATACTTTGAAAAATCTACAAGAAAATATTTATAAAAAAGAAAAAGAAGTATTAGATATAAAGAACCTCAAAGATAAAGAAAAAATTGCCAAACAATCAGCAAAAATAGAAAAAAAGATAAAAAAAATAGAGGAATATAAAAAATTAGTTGAGCAAAGGCAAGCGAATTTATTAGCAGAAATTACTAAGTATAAAGAGTTAATTGAATTAGCAAGGCAAAAACCTCAAGAAAAAAAGACAAGAGAACAACTGAAGTCATGGGAAGAAAAACTTAATGCATGCAACAAAGAGATAGAGGATTATAACAAGTTAGTTAACTCACATGACAAACAGCAAGCAGTAAAGGAGACAAAACAGGAACAAAAGCAAGAAGAGCAACAGAAAAAGCAAGAAAAAAAGGAGATAAAGCAACAGCAAAAGCGAGAACTTTCCTATCAAGAAGAAAAAGAAAAATTTTTTAAAATATGTAGCGATATTTTAAAAGATCAAACTCGTTTAGAGAAAATATTATCTCCTTTAGCAGAGCCTAGAACAAAAGAAAAAGGTATTGGTAAAGGTCAGGCATTTAAAGCTGCCATAGAGGGTATACAATTCGCAGTAAGTCATGCTAAAACAACTGTTGGCGTTATAACTTCAGGAGGGTTTTATGCTAAGGAAATAGAGAAATTACAGAAAATATTAAATGGTGAAGAAAAATATGATCCATCTAACCTTCCTTTCTTTATAAAATTGTTACAAGATCCTGATACAAAAACATTTCTTACTCAAAATGTTGAAATAATTAATGGATTAGTGGAAAATCTTGCTCCAATTCTTACCAAGATTGCATTAAAAGAGTTGGGGAAAATAGATGAGATACAAAAAGATTTTAACTCTAAAAAAGATGATATACAGAAATTACCGGAACTAGACAAAGAATTACAAGAGCTAAAATCGTCTACAATAAGAAAAGAACCTAAAATTAAAGAATTAGAAGAAAAAATTGATTCTTTAAAATCTCTACAAGCCAAGTATGATAGGGCTATTTTATTACAAGAATTAAAGAAAGCTGGTTTTGATGAAAAATATATAAACAGTCAATTATTACCTATTGTCAAAAATATCGTTGTTGAGATACTTAAAACCCCTGAAAATATTATAGAAATTGTGCAGCTAACTGCTGACAGAGCTTTATCTGACGACCCTCAAGTAAAAAAAGATTTACTTGGTACAATATTAGATAAAATAGATATTAGTGTACTTATAAAAAATGATATACTATCTAAATTCTTAATTAATGATGGAGAAAATATAGCAAAAGCATCGCAAATAATCATTGAATCCAATACAGAATTGCAGGGAACGCTTAGTAGCTTAGGAATAGGAAAAGAATTATTACCAAAAATAGTACCTGTACTTTCAGAACTTATTGGTAACGTTTTAGCAGACCATGAAGGGGTTAGTAATATATATGAAGCTTTAAAGCCAGTTATATTGAATGATACTGATGATAAAGTGCAAGAGGCTAAAACTATTTCGGAAGTAAGTCACCTAGATAAACAAGGTGGAGCTAAAAAACTTGCTATTATTAAACAGTTACCTAATATTTTGTTACAAGATGCAACCTTAACAACATTAAAGGAAAAATTGCCAGATGTTTTAGCAAAAAATAAAACAGAGATTGCCAATATTGCTGTTCAAGTTCTGCCAAAATTACTTGAAACACTAAAGAGTAATGCTAAATCTTTGGCTCAAAGCAATACTCAAAATTTAGAAAAGGAGGATATTTATAAAGTAGTAGCATCACCTATTATTCCAATTCTAGCTAATGTGAACCCTGAATTTTATGGGAAGGTAATTCCTGTAGCTATTGATGTACTACAAAATACCATGAAAGCGGTAAGTCTAGAACAAATAAAGGAACTTTATCAAGATATACAAACAATAACTCAAGACACTAGCGATATTGAGTTAAAAGATCAAGCTACAGGAAGAGTAATTAAACAATTTATAGGACTACTTGAAAATGCAGATATCCAGCAAAATATAAAGGAGGATTTGCCAAATTTACTTAGAGAAAATACAGAAACTATCAAGGCTATAGTTAATAATATTAGCAATAATAATCCTCAAATTGCAAGATATGCTGTACCACAAGAATTGATAGATGCTACAGTACCATTAATGGTCGATATAGTATCAACTGGTCTTAGTACAGTGCCAGAGCTAGTTGGAATTAATAGTAATTTAGCTAAGTACCAAAATGAAGCTAGTAATGAGGCTTCGCTAGGAATTTTGTCTAATATAATTGATGATGTAGGTAGGGTTGCTCAAAATATTACTCCTCTATTAACTAAGAGCATCCCTGCTTATTTACAACAAAATAAAGCTACTATTTTAGCAGTTACAAAGAATGTAACTGAGCAACAAGAGATTAAAGCTAGCCTAGATCCCGCTGGAGTTAAACCTGAGCTGGTATTAAAGATGGCTGAGTTAGCTATTGATACTGTTCCACAAATATTACCAATAGCAACTGATTTGGTTAATGCTACTTTAAAAGATAAAGAGGGGGTAACAACTATTATTACTAAAATTCAAGACCTAGTAAATAGTCCTGAAGAAGAGAAAATTGCTCAAGCTGTTACAGTAGCAGATTCTATTTTAGATTTTATAAATAAACCAAAAAATGCAGATGTGAGGAAAATAATTGATAAAGATATTCCAAAGTTTCTTGGCGAGAATGCTGAGCGATTTGGTGCTGTAG
Organism: Candidatus Tisiphia endosymbiont of Temnostethus pusillus; assembly: GCF_964264675.1. Classification (NCBI taxonomy): domain Bacteria; kingdom Pseudomonadati; phylum Pseudomonadota; class Alphaproteobacteria; order Rickettsiales; family Rickettsiaceae; genus Candidatus Tisiphia; species Candidatus Tisiphia endosymbiont of Temnostethus pusillus. Next base: position 847,215 of record NZ_OZ183472.1, read on the forward strand.
TTGATGAATTTCTCAATACAACAGTTGTGGGTAGGAATTTAAAAGTAAAAGGTCAGGAAATTATTGAATTAGCTGGCAACAAGATACCAGATTTAACAAAGATAGCCGAACAATTTAAGACTGGTAATTATAACATGGGTATGTTCGGGATATTCAAATTATTATCTGACAGGAAATTACTAGGAATAGTATCAGAAACATTAGTTGAAGGGGCTAGATTCCTAATACAAAGAAGTTTTACCTCATTGAGAACACGTAGACAAAAATGGAGTGAATCTTTAGGCAAAGTTCATTTTAGTTTTTCTGATAAAGATTCTCAACAGAGTTCTCAGCAAATAGATGGACAGAAACTTGATTTAAGTGAGTTACTGCAACAACAAGCTGATGCCACTGATATTGGTACAATCTCAAAAACTGTAGAATATTCTCTAATAAGTAAAGATTTCAGAGGTTTTGTTTTTGACAAAGAAAATCCGATACCTACTAAAAATGTTATAGTTAATGGGTTTAATTTTGATAAGGCGATATTTAAAGAACGTTCTTTTCAAAATAGCGAAATTAGCAATTGTTCTTTTAAAGGAGCTATTTTTAAAGATAAAATTAGTTTCGAAGGGACAACTATTGATGCAAAATCTTTAAAAACTCTTTTGCCTGCAATTAATCAATATAATAAAAATCATGCAAATAATAAAATAACTTTAGATAATGTTAAAATTGTTGGCGATATAAGTGGGCTAACATTTAAAGATATTTCTATGAAAGGCACGGATTTGACTGAGGCACAATTTACTTCAGAAGACTCTAAGAGCAAGACAATTAGTAAAGCTACGTTTGATCAGGTTAGTTTTGACGAGAGGACGAAATTACCTGAACATAAAAAAGATGTTCAAAGTGAGGCTAGAAAAATAGGTCAAGAAGCAACTAGTTATGTGGCAAAGAGTACTAAAAGCAAGAATAGTGAAATGGTCATTAATGATATAAAGGATAGTGTATCTAAACATGTTGTGCCAAATAGGACATCTAACAGCGATATAAAACATTTGCCATCTCCCAAGTCTAAACAAACAGCAATTACTGGAAGCGTAATATAACCTCAAGTATCGATGTAAGACATTGGTTTAATAGCCTAGGATGTCCCTGCGTAGGTAGCGGGATATAAAAAAACTTGATTATCGAGTATTAAATTATAAAACTACTTGACATGGTTTTTTTTATAGTTTAGGTTGCTTGGAAATGAGCATGGGTATTAAATGGATGCAGTAAATTCTTCTTGCAATATGTGGAATAGGGCTAGAAATAGTAAATTTAGACACGTTGTTTGGCCTATTAGATCTAACGAGTTAGTAAAGTTTATACCTATGGCTTTACTAATGTTTTGTATTCTCCTTAACCAAAATCTAGTACGTAGTATCAAAGATAGCTTGGTAGTAACATTAATTAGTACGGAAGTTTTAAGCTTTATAAAACTTTGGGGTGAGATGCCTATGGGTGTCTTATTTGTCATTCTTTACTCCAAACTTTGTAATATTATGACAACTGAGCAAGTGTTTAGGATAGTAGTATCTTTTTTCTTGGGATTCTTCATATTATTTGCTTTTGTGTTGTTTCCATACCGGGAATATCTTCATCCAGATCCTGAAGTAATAGAATATTATGTTACCGTACTTCCACATTTAAAATGGTTTATCATCATTTGGGGAAAATGGAGTATTGTGTTATTTTATATAATGGGGGAGTTGTGGCCAGTAATTGTATTTACACTATTATACTGGCAACTTGCTAATAAGATTACCAGTATTGAAGAAGCTCCAAGATTTTATACGTTTTTTTCCTTATTTGGTCAAACTAACTTACTAATATCTGGCAGTATAATTATATATTTTGCCAAAGGTGAACATTTTTTGTTACCTCTATTTTCCCATCTTAACGACAAAACAGAAATTCTCCTTAAATCGTTTATGCTAATCATTATAATTTCCGGCCTAATTTGTTTAATCTTGCATAGATTTGTTGAATTGAAAATTATAGAAACTACTAAAAATATTAGATTCAAAAATAAAAGAACCGATATACTAAAATTGGGGTTAGTTGACAGCAGCAAAATAATTTTTACATCTAAATATTTAGGAATTATTTGTGTATTAATGATTTCATATTCCATGACAATCAACCTAATTGAAGGATTATGGATGTCTAAAACCAAGCAATTATACCCTAGTACCCAAGCATTTATATCTTATACTGGTGAGGTGTTTTTTTGGACAGGAGTACTTACTTTAATTTGTGCTTTTCTAGGTAGTAGTTTAGTTAGGGTTTGTGGTTGGTTTTGGGGAGCAGTGATCACCCCTATCGTAACACTGTTATCAGGTATGATGTTTTTTACCTTTGTTGTACTAGAAAAACCTTTATTGGCAATTATGACTGGTCTTAGTTATTTTTCTCCATTAATGATAATTGTTTTTGTAGGTGGTTTGTGGCATGTTTTAGGGAAAAGCGTAAAATATTCATTGTTTGATTCTACTAAAGAAATGGTATATATACCTCTTGATAATGAAATGAAAACTAAGGGAAAGGCAGCAGTAGATGTACTTGGATACAAAGTAGGAAAATCTTCTGGAGCAATTATTCAATTCGTCTCTTTCAGTATTTTCCCAAATGCTGTACATAACGATCTAGCTGGTTTTTTGATGGTTGTTTTTCTTGTTGTTTGTGTAGCTTGGATTTTGGGTGTAAAAGTCTTAAATCGATATTACAAAAACTTACTAAACCTGAATTCGATGTAACTTGTTACATCGAATTCAGTGATATATATAGAAACAATCAGGTTTGAAGCGGCTGCCCACCTGATTGTTAAATATTAATTTGCTAATAATTTTATTTTTATACTTATAAAAATAAAATTATTAGCGGTAATAGATTAAAATGCATTCGTGCCAGCCGCTTCAAGAATGCATTTTTCATTATAAGAAGCCAATTCGATATAAGAATTAATAATTCTTATATCGAATTAAGGTTACTAAGGTCTAACAATTATAATCCTTAAAATTGATTATTTGTGCTGTCTTAATATCTATATTAGAGTGGGAGGTGCCCACAATAACTCCACCATTATTTGCTTTCAAAATAATCAAGTTATATAGTAATTCTTTGTTTTCTTGATCTAGGTTTGCTTCTACTTCATCTAATAGCCATAAATTTGACTGGCAAGCAATGAGTTTTGCTAAGGCAACTTTCTTTTGGTTACCAGCAGACAGCTTGTAACATTTCTCATGCAAAATATTATGTAACTTGAAATAGTATATAGAAGATTCTAAAGCTTCAAGGGAATCATAAATTGTAGACCAAAATTTTAGATGCTCTAATACAGTTATTTGGGATTTTAATCCAAGATTATGTCCAATATAATTACAATAAGGTTTCTTTAAATATTTACAGTTCAATGATCTATACAAAACATTGCCACTTGTTGGATTTTGTATATTAGCTACAATTCTAAGTAGTGAAGTCTTCCCGCAACCATTTGCTCCCTGTAAATAAACTATAGATGATGGTAAAAAAGTCATACTAATATTAGTGAAGATAGTTTTTTCGTCTATAATAAGAGTGAGTTGTTCAAATGACAGCATTTATACGATTCTAAGAAATTTTTTATATAATTTACTTCAAATATTTATTTTTTCAAGTTAAGTTAAATGAAAGGCTTAGTGGTAGGTATTTTTAAGTGTATACTCAAAGTATGCCAATTCGGGATAAGAATTAGTTAATCCTTATCCCGAATTGCCTTTAATATAAGGAAAAATGCATTCTTAAAGCGGTTTTGCAAATGCATTTTAAACCTTTCTAAAGCTAAAAACATGATTTTAATTTTTTAAAATCATGTTTTTAGCAAAATATTAATTTAACAATCAGATGCAGAGCCGTCTCAAATCTGATTGTTTCGATAATTTCACCGAATTTGGTATAAGAATTGACAAATTCTTATACCAAATTCGCGTAAACCCTAATGATTAAAAAAATTGGAGGAACGGGAATGAATCCTGATTATCTTAAAGAAATATCTGTAGGAGATAATCTTTATAAAATTTTTGATATAAATAAAGCGGCAAGTGATATTAATCTTGAGTTAAAGCGTCTACCTTATAGCTTAAGGATATTATTTGAAAATGTCCTTCGTCTAACTGGTAATAAAAAAAACTTGTTACTATTTAAAGAATGGCTTAAGGCTAGAAAATCTGACGCTGAGATACCGTTTATGCCGGCTAGGGTACTAATGCAGGATTTTACTGGAGTTCCTGCTATTGTTGATTTGGCTGCTATGCGTGATGCTATAAAAAAACTAGGGGGTAATCCATTAAAGATTAATCCTCTGATCCCGGTTGACCTTGTCATAGATCATTCTGTACAAGTTGATTATTATGGTACAAGTGATTCTTTTGATAAAAATGTTACAATGGAAGTAACTAGGAATCTAGAGCGTTATGAATTTTTGAAATGGGGGCAAGAAGCATTTGATAATTTTAGAGTAGTACCTCCAGGAACAGGAATCTGTCATCAAGTTAATTTGGAATATTTAGCCAATGTTGTGTGGACTAAACAACAAAATGGTGTAACTTTCGCTTATCCTGATACATTAGTTGGCACAGATAGTCATACTACGATGATTAATGGTCTAGCAGTTCTTGGCTGGGGAGTCGGGGGAATTGAGGCTGAGGCGGCAATGCTCGGTCAACCTTTATCAATGATTTTACCAGAGGTAATTGGCTTTAAGTTAACTGGCTCTTTAAAGGGAATGATTACTGCTACAGATTTGGTGCTAACAGTTACTCAAATGCTCAGAAAGAAAAATGTAGTCGGCAAATTTGTTGAATTTTATGGAGATGGGCTAGATTCGCTGACATTGGCAGATAGGGCGACTATATCAAATATGGCTCCTGAGTATGGTGCTACTTGTGGGTTCTTCCCAATTGATAATGAGACTATAAAATATCTTAATTTTACAGCTAGAGATCAAAATAGAATAAAGCTAGTAGAGCAATATGCTAAGCTACAGTCATTATGGTTTGATCCAATAATTACTCCGGAATATACTGATATATTAGAACTGGATTTATCTACTTTAGAACCTTCCTTAGCAGGACCAAGACGGCCGCAAGATAGGGTTAACCTAAAAAATGCTGCTAGTAATTTTAAAACTGAACTACCTTCTCTAACTAGAGGTGATGTTGATATTGATAAAAAGTACCCTGTTGATGAGCAATATAGTATAGGGCATGGCGATGTCGTAATAGCTGCAATCACAAGCTGTACAAATACTTCGAATCCTACTGTGATGATTGGAGCAGGCTTGCTTGCTAAGAAAGCAGTAGAACTTGGGTTGATGAAAAAACCGTGGGTTAAGACTTCATTGGCCCCTGGTTCAAAAGTAGTAACGGAATATCTGAAAAAAAGTGGACTTGACCAGTACCTAAATCATTTAGGTTTTAATCTTGTCGGCTATGGTTGTACTACTTGTATAGGCAATTCCGGTCCGCTTATGCAGGAAATAGAAGAGACTATTGCCGGGAACAATCTTGTTGTTGCTTCGGTATTATCTGGTAACAGAAATTTTGAGGGCAGGGTACACCCTTTAACAATAGCTAGTTATTTGGCTTCTCCTCCCTTAGTCGTTGCTTATGCCCTAGCAGGTACTATGAACATTGATCTTGAAACTGACGTGATAGGTAAAGGTCATAATGGTAAGGATATATATCTTAAGGATATTTGGCCAACCCACCAAGAAATAAAAGAGTTAATAGATCAATCTATTAACTCTAAAATGTTCAAAGACAAATATAGTGAGGTATTTTTAGGTGATAAAGAGTGGCAAGATATTAAAGTAACTAAAACTGATACTTATAATTGGAGTAAAGATAGTACTTATATCAACAATCCTCCTTATTTTGAAGGTATTGAACATATATCTAGTAACTTGCACAATATAGAATCTGCTAGAATATTATCTATTTTTGGCAATTCTATTACTACTGATCATATATCTCCAGCCGGCAATATTAGTAAAACAAGTCCTGCTGCTAAGTATTTAACTGAGCATGGCATTCTACCTATCGATTTCAATTCTTATGGATCACGGCGTGGCAATCATGAAGTAATGATGCGAGGTACTTTTGCCAATAATAGGATAAAAAATGCCATGTGTCCCGGAATTGAAGGAGGGGTAACTATAAACCAACTAGGTAATCAAGAGAGTATCTATGATGCTGCAATGGATTATAAAGCTCATTCTGTGCCTTTAGTAATTTTTGCAGGTAAAGAATATGGCTCTGGTTCATCAAGAGACTGGGCAGCAAAAGGTACTAGTTTACTTGGAATAAAAGCAGTAATTGCTGAAAGTTTTGAAAGAATTCATAGATCAAATTTAGTGGGTATGGGTGTTTTACCGCTTGCTCTTGCTTCTTCTACTGTAAATGACTTAAAACTTGATGGTTCTGAGTATGTCACCATTACCGGCTTGAGTAATGAAATAACGCCTTATGAGCAACTTAATTGTATCATAAAGAGAAAAAGTGGTATAGTTGAGACTATCAAAGTAATATTACAAGTTTTTACAGATAATGAGATAGACTATATAAAACATGGTAGTATAATGCATCTAGTAGTTAAAAATTTAAGAGATGAACATGGATAAGGAGATTAAGAAATATATAAATGCAGGGAAAACAAACCTTATAGTAATTTATATATTATTTCTGTGCGGAGTAGTTGCACCGTTATTACCTATTATTGGAGCAGTTTTTGCATATATTAATAAGGATATTAAAGATGGACTTTTAGCTAGCCATTACACTTTTATATTACGTACTTTTTGCATAGGATTTATTGGTATTATAATATCTATGATAACCACTATAATACTAATTGGTCCGGTGTTATACGCATGCTTGTTTGTTTGGTTTATATTAAGAATCGCTATAGGTCTCAAATATTTGTTGAATGATACAGGACATCCAAACTATATGACTTACTGGATAAAATAATGTTTCTTGAAACCGTACTTGGAAAGCAAACTAAATATGCAGATTTGTATGACAATAGTTTACTACACCCAATCAGTCGTAAATTTGCTAGAGATAGCTTACAGATAGTAGGTTCTTTGCCGTTTAATGGATTTGACATTTGGAATTGTTATGAAGTTTCTTGGCTAAACCCAAGTGGTAAACCTGAAGTAAAAATATTGGAGTTCATGGTAAGTTGTGAGTCGCCTAATATTGTAGAATCAAAATCACTAAAGCTTTATTTAAATTCTTTTAATAATACTAAGTTTGATAATAGAGAGCAAGTAAAAGAATTAATTGCAAAGGACTTAAGTTTGGTATTTCAAGCACCTGTAACTGTTTCTATAAAAGATTTAGAATCATATGAGGGAATAAAGCTGCAGTCCTTTTCAGGCATAAATTTGGATAAACTGGAGGTGACAATTACTAGTTTTGAGACTAGTCAAAATTTGCCAAAATTGTCTGAAGACAATACGCAAGTAGTAAATGAAATACTATATTCTCACTTGCTAAAATCGAATTGTTTAGTTACTAACCAGCCAGATTGGGCATCAGTACAAATTAGTTATAGAGGCAAGAAAATTGATCATAGTTCTTTGTTAAAATATTTAGTATCATTCCGTAATCATAATGAATTTCATGAACAATGCGTTGAGCGTATTTTTTGTGATATTAATAAGTTTTGTACTCCCGATCAATTAACTGTTTATGCGAGATATACAAGACGTGGTGGCATAGATATTAACCCTATACGCTCCAATTGCAACCTAGAGGTTACAAAACTTAATAATATAAGACATATTCGTCAATAATAATGCTTAGTTGTAGTATCAATTTAGAGTATATTTATATTAAAATGGAGAAAATATGGGCAAAAATAAGTTAAACTCAAATAAAAAACTACCCCCGGGTATTCAATTAAAGGACAATTCAGATAGTTCTGAAATGAAATCTGAAACAATAGACAATTTGGTTAGTCAATTATCGAGATTATCAAAAGAGTATACTGATATAGTAAATTCTGCAATTTCTAAAAATTTAGCAGTTGTTAATAGTCGTATTAGAGTAACCGAAGATATATTTAATCAACTCTTATCATCGATGAGTAAAGGGATGCAGGAGAATGTTGTACTTACTAAAGATTTGTTAAAATGTAAGGGGTTACCAGATTTAGCTTTGTTACAGCAGAAAATGTTTGAAATATATTGTACTAATATGATGAATTCTTCCATTGAGGTTGCTCGTAATATACGAAAATTTGAATAGGTAGTAAGTTTGGAACAATTCCAAAATTGAGGTTATTTAAGAGTGTTAAATGTTTGAGCAATTACTTGATTTTTCTTCTATATATTTTATTATGCAAGGGATGGTAGTAACACTGAAATACAGTATAGTTTCAGTGTTATTAGGGTTGATTATTGGTATCTTACTAGCAATTTGTAAGGTAAGTAAAAGTTGTGCGTTAAGACTGTTTGCTAATTTCTATACATCTGTTTTTCGTGGTACTCCGTTACTTATACAACTTAGCATAATTTATTTTGGTTTACCTAGTGTAATTGGCATTAAGCTTGGTGTCTTCGTTGCTGGTAGCATAGCTTTCTCATTAAACTCCGGGGCATATGTTTCGGAAATAATTAGAGCTGGAATTAATAGTGTTGATAAAGGACAGATTGAGGCAGCTAAAGCATTAGCTATACCCGAGAGATTAATGATGAAAGATATTATCTTGCCCCAAGCCATAAGAAATATCTTACCTTCACTGGTTAATGAGCTTATTAATTTAATCAAAGAATCATCGATTATATCAATGATCGGTGAAATGGATTTAATGCGTAGAGCTCAGTTAGTATCGATTGAAAGTTATACTTATTTTACCCCTATGTTAATAGCAGGACTTTGTTACTATGTTATGGTAATAATTATCAGTAAATTAGCTAAAATTATTGAAAAAAGACTAGTAATTGGAGTGGAGTAACCCCAATTCGGGATAAGAATTGACAAATTCTTATCCCAAATTTGCATAAGTAGGATTTATTTATAATATGTACTTAAGTGAAATATGTATAAAACGTCCAGTATTTGCAACAGTATTGAGTCTAGTGGTTGTTATTTTAGGGGCGGTATTTCTTACTAAACTGCAAATTAGAGCTATTCCCGATATTTCTTCTCCTGTAATAACAGTATATGCAAATTACCCTGGGGCAGATGCTCTTTATATGGAGAAAGAGATAACAACTCGTATTGAGAAAGCACTAAAAACTGTCAAGAACCTTGATACTATCACTTCACAAAGCTCTACAGGTAGCAGTCATATTACTTTAATATTTCTATCATCGGCTGATATAGAAACAGCCTTAAACGATGTTAGGTCTAAAATTTCTAATATAAGTTCCATATTCCCCCAAGGTATGAGCATGCCTTATGTTGCTAAGATGGATGCAGATAATTTCCCTAGTTTGTATTTAAGTATCAGTAGTGATGTATATGATGATTTACAATTAACCCAAATTGTTCAAGATAGCGTAAAAACCATTTTAGAAAAACTTGAAACAATAGGTCAGGTTGAGATATATGGTGCTAAAGAGTACTCTATGCGTATAGAACCAGACCCGGTAAAATTATATCAGCATAAAATGTCAGTGTTAGAAATGGAGAGTGCTATAAAAAAACAAAATATCTATTATCCAGCAGGAACTATTAAAACAGCTGCACGTGATTTTACTGTAAGATTAGATGGCTCTTTAAGTAAACCGGAAGAGTTTGAAAAAATTATACTAAAAGTGAAAGATGCTAATATATTAAAGTTACGAGATATTGCTAAAATATATTTAGCCCCTCCAGATATTGAGGTAATTTTTAGATATAACGGAAAAAACTCGATAGCACTTGGTCTTATAAAACAATCGAAGGCAAACATACTTGATTTATCCAAAGAGGTTAGATATTCACTAGATAAAATAAAAAAAAATCTACCTAAAGGTATAACAATTGATATAGCCCATGATTCATCAATTCCAGTTAGGGCTTCAATCAGATCAGTATTCTTCACTATCATGGAAGCATTAGTTTTGGTTATGGTAGTAATATATCTGTTCTTGGCATCAGTAAAAATCACCCTCATACCATTTGTAACTGTTCCGATATCATTAATTGGTACATTTATTGTTATGTATTATTTAGGATTTTCTATCAATATATTTACCCTTTTAGCAATGATATTAGCTATTGGCTTGGTAGTAGATGATGCAATAGTAATGTTAGAAAACATTTTTAGGTACAATGAGATGGGGCATTCTCCTATAGAAGCTGCCTTTCTTGCATCTAAGGAAATTGGTTTTGCCATTGTAGCGATGACTATAACACTTGTTTCAGTATTCTTACCAATAGGTTTGATAGATGGATTTATTGGTAAGTTATTCATTGAATTTGCTTGGACCTTAGCATTCTGCGTTTTATTTTCCGGTTTTGTGGCGATTACTTTAACGCCAATGATGGCAAGTCGCATGATTGGTAAAAATGATCGACCTCCTTTAGGGTTTTTAGTTAAATTTGATCAGTTCATTAAATTAGTACAAAGCAAGTATTTGTACTATTTAAATCTTGCTCTTGATCATAAAAAGAAATTCTCACTTATTATTGCACTATCTTTAGTTGTACTAGTTGTTAGTTTGATCTTTGTCAAAAAAGTTTTTATTCCCCAGGAAGATGATGGGTTTTTACAAGTTTTCTTCACTGGCCTTCAAGGTTCTAGTATTAAACAATCAGAGAAAACAGTAGTGGAAGCTGAAAAAATACTTAGTTCTCATAAAGATATAGCAGGTTATTTGACAATAATTGGCTCTGGAGCTAGTAACAGTGCTTTTGCTTTCGTACCTCTTAAAGATTGGAAAGAAAGATCAAAGTCACAAGAAGCTATAAAAAATATGCTTAATAAGCAATTTCAACAAATAGCAGGAATGTCAATTTTTGTTCAAAATCCACCTTCATTGGTTAGTGGTAATGCTAGAAATGCTGTCGAATTTACTTTACAGACCTCACTTGAATATGATGAGTTAGATCAAATATCACAGAAATTTGTTAATAGAATGAAGAAATATCCAGTTTTTATCAATGTAGGTAGTGATTTAAATTCTTCTATGCCGACAATTGACGTAATTGTTAACCGAGATAAAGCTTATCTGCTTGGTGTGAGTTTAGAAAATATAGGGATAACATTGCAATATTTGCTGGCAGGAAGAAAAATTGGTGATTTCAGAATGGGCAATAATCTGTATGATATAACTATGCAATATAACCTAAAATACCGTAATAGTACCGATCATTTTAGTAAGATACTGATACCAACCAATAAACCAACTAATAATTTGCTGCCATTAAGTGTAGTTGCTAATATGGTTGAGAAAGTGTCTATTGAGTCTTATAACCACTATAATAATTCTAGATCGGTAACGATTTCGTCAGGTTTAGCTCCAAACCAAAAAATTACCGATGCCATAAATTCGATAAATACTATAGCTGATGAATTATTGGATAGTAGCACAACTATATTAGAATATATTGGAGAGATTAAAAGAATGACAGAATCACAAAGTAATCTTATTGTTACTTTCTTATTTGCTTTGTTGTTTATTTATTTAGTGCTTTCAGCCCAATTTGAAAGTTTTACTGATCCTATATTAATACTTATTGCTGTACCATTCTCAATTACTGGAGGGGTATTAATGCTCTTAATATGTGGTAATACGCTTAATATGTATAGTAATATTGGTTTGATCACTTTAATTGGTTTGATAACAAAAAATTCTATTATGATAGTAGAATTTGCTAATAACTTAAGAGACCAAGGACTAAGTGTTAGAGAAGCTGTAACTAGAGCCTCTAGCTTAAGACTTAGACCTATTCTAATGACTACTCTAGCAACCATTTTTGGGGCAATGTCATTAGTGATTAGTTCTGGAGCAGGAGCAGCCGCTCAAAATTCTATTGGTTTAGTAATAGTTGGTGGAATGAGTATAGGAACTCTTTTCACTATATTTGTTATTCCAGTTTTATATCAAAGTTTTAAAAAAGGATGATTTAAGTGAAATATCTTAGGTATACAAAATGGTTTGCAGACATAGACAAACCTAACACATATTTAAGTTTGATTACATGAAAAAAATTAACATAGCAACCGTATTTAGTGGAATTGGTGCAATAGAACACGCATTGCAAAGATTGCAAATAGATCACCATATTGTTTTTGCTTGTGATATTGATAAATATTGCAAACAAACATATTTTGCTAATTATAAAATCAACGAAAATCAATGGTACAATGACATAAAAGTACTCGATGGCAATAAATATAAAAATAAAATAGATTTATTTGTTGGGGGAAGTCCTTGCCAATCTTTTTCAATGGTTGGAAAAAGGAAAGGGCTTGAGGACGATAGAGGAAATTTGTTCTTTGAGTTTGCAAGATTAGTTGACGAAATAAAGCCCAAGATTTTTATTTTTGAGAATGTAAAAGGTCTATTATCTCATAATAGTGGTAAGACTTGGGAAACAATTGAAGAAACCATAAAAGGACTAGGTTATACATATTATAAACAAGTTTTGAATTCAAGAGATTATGGCATACCACAAAATAGAGAAAGACTATTTGTTATTGGTTTTTTAGAAGAACAAAGTTTTGAATTCCCAAAACCGATCCCCCTTGAAATAACAATGCAAAATTTATTAGTTGATAACCCTGAGGTAAAATATTTTTTACCTGAAAAGGGTATTAAATTTGTTTCAGATAACAAGAACTTAAATAAGAAATATACACAAATTGACGGTAAAATTGCATTATGTCAAAAAGCCAATCAACAATTTAATTGGCACGGGGATTTTGTAATGGATAAATATTATCTTTCTGAGAAAGTAAAAAACTACGTTTTATCAAGTGGTACAAGGGATTTTTATTCAAAACCTGCAATAGATTTATCAATTGCAAGACCTCTTTTATCAACAATGGCAAAAATGCATAGGGCAGGAGTTGATAATTACATTACACGAGGCGATAAATTACGAAAACTAACCCCTAGAGAATGTTTAAGATTAATGGGTTTTTCTGATGAATTCAAAATTGTTGTTAGCGATACGCAAGCATATAAACAAACTGGTAATAGCATTGTTGTTGATGTATTAGTAAATTTACTTAAGTCTATTTATGGAAAATGAACTAACATTATTGGGGCAGAAATACATTAATATTAATACATTTGATAGTATTGTAATACCTGATTGTTTTGTGCATAGACGAAATAAACTTGATTATTCAAGAGGTAATGGAGAAGCAAAATTATACATCGGTTCAAGAAAAAGCATAGAAATACAATCGTTTTTTAAAAAAACCTCAATGACGGGATTTTTATTAAAAAGAGATTTATTAGAGTATTTGCAAGACGCAAAATTTGAATATGAGAATAAAGAACAAGTTTATCGAGAGAATATAACTGATTATTGGCTTGAAAATAACAAAATGCTTGAAAGAAAAGAACAGGTACTGTTTTTTGAATTTACTGAATCACCGGCAGGTGGAGATTCAAGATATTACATCAGTTCAATGCGTGGAGACGTATTTTATAAAGAATTTAGAAAAATTGTTTTACCTGAAATTACTTATATATCAATCTTGAAACTGAAAAATATTGATAATAAAGAGGTTTTTTATTTTAGACCATATTTAAATTATTTTTATGATCCAAGGCATCATAGTGCAATTATAGCAGAAAAAGAAAAGGAAATTCAAGAAGATAAAACACTAGGACAAGATAAAAAGAAAGAAATTATTTATGCAAGAAAAGGACAAGGTAAATATCGTACTAGTGTTATTGATGAAATGGGTGAATGTTTAATAACAAGAGTAAATGATGAGAGAATGCTGATTGCAAGCCATATAAAACCTTGGGCGGTTTGCGAAAATGACAGAGAACGTATTGATAAATACAATGGATTACTTTTAACACCAACTTATGATAGGTTATTTGACCAAGGGTTTATAACTTTTTCAAATGAAGGTAAAATTTTTGTTTCACCTTATTTATCACCGTTGAATACAAAAAGATTGGGGTTGATTCCAAATAAGCAATATGATTTATCGTTGCATGCAAGACGTTCGGATTATTTAGAATATCACAGACAATGTATTTTTAAAAAAGGTTAATGAATAGATAATAAAAGATGTAAAACTTTATTATTCTGAAGTAATTTTACAAAAAATCTATTAGTGGGGGAATAATTTTGATTATACTAGGAATTGACCCATCTTTAGCTGGTATGGGATGGGGGGTAATCGATACCGATCCTCTGAAATATTTAGATAGTGGGGTCATAAAGACTAAATCAAGCGAAGCAATGCATAAAAGGCTAGCTTTCATTAGCTCGTCCTTGCAAAAGATAATAGTACAATATAAACCTGCTATTGTTGCTATGGAGGAGACATTTGTTAATATGAATAGTGTTTCATCGTTAAAATTGGGATATGCTAGAGGAGCAGTCATGTCACTTATAGGAGGATATGATATTGCTTTTCAAGAATTTAAACCTAATGTTATCAAAAAATCTGTAGTGGGTTATGGTCATGCTGAAAAAAATCAGGTTCTGCAAATGATTAAACTTTTACTACCAGGAGCAATTGCAATCAGTAACTTTGATGAAGCAGATGCCCTTGCAGTGGCTTATGTTTGTTGGGCTTATACCTCAAAACCTCCTATAATTGAATTATAGCAATTCTTTACCTTTTGCTTTTTTCGCTTTTTCTTCTTCTTTTTGCTTACCTTTAAATTTTGTCAGAAACTCATCTGTTATGTATATAAGACTCATACTAAAGCTAAGGAATGGAGAATCTAATATAATAGTACAACTACCATCGGCAAATCTAATCTCCTTATTACCTAAATTAGGGTTTTGGCTATGGGTGAGTTTGTATTTTTCTGCAAGTAACTCATAAAACTCTGTAAATTTATCGTTATTTATCGTTAAGATGATTGCTTGGATAATATTATCATCATTACATATTACTAATAATTCAGTCAGTCCCTCTAATTTGACCTCTCTAACATTAACATAATAATTATATCCATCCCAATGATTCCTCTCTTTTTTAGTAATCTGATATACTCGCTCTACATCTGCTATACTTGCTTTATTTAATTCAAAACCCAATGGAGCTGGATTGGCACTAGTATTTAAACTAAAAATTGAAATACATAATATGTAGAATAGTCTAGTGATCATAAAAGTTCCCTTTTTATATATTAAATAAGAAAGCTATAATATATAAACTATTATGATTTTCAACTAATTATTTCATTTAAGCAAAAATAATATACTATCCTCCTAACTACAGGATAAGAAACTAATTTGATGTAAAATAGATACAATTTTATTGAAATTAGATTATAAAATAATATATTCAAAAGTTCTAAAGAAGTCTCAGTTGCAGTCAATTTAGTGTTTGCTATAATCTAGCCAACGAGATATAACAAATCTTGCTGGTATGTTAGTATATATTCTTCTGCTTTGAAGAATTGTTTTTTTAATATCAAGGACGAACGTAACAACGTATCTTATGTACGCACCGCTTGTTCTTCATTTTCAAATCCAATTCTCTAAATCATTTGAGTATACTAAATACATTAATGTCTGAAATGTTAACAATTTATTTGGAGAGTTGAGCATATGAATAAAGGAGAATTAGTAGCATTAATGGCTGAAGCAGGTCATTCAAAAAGTGATGCAGAAAAGGCCCTTACTTGGGTTGTAGACAGTGTACTTAAAGCACTTAGTCGTGGTGAGGACGTTAACCTAGTGGGGTTTGGTTCTTTCCATATACAAAGTAGAGCTGCACGTGAAGGTCGTAATCCAAAAACTGGTGAGAAAATGCATATTGCTGCCTATAAACAACCAGTCTTTAGAGCCGGTAAGAAAATGAAGGAAGCTTGTAATAATTCGTAAGTTCGTATTTTACTTAGAACCTGCTTCTGTAAAATATTATAGTTTTTACCAAGGGTGCAAGTTTAAGTAACCTGAGTTCAATACAACAAAGCTAGTGTCATCCCTGCCTACGTAGGGATTGCCATCGCTTTTGCCATACAAGTATCATTACTTACGTTGGCATTTCTGCCCCACAACTGTCGAAAGTCGAAAGTAGAGCGGGTTTTAGGCAGGGCAGTTTAAAAGTTGTATATGGTCAACGTCATTGCGAGAAGACCGTAGGTCGACGAAGCGATCCATAAAAGTAACCAAAAATGGATTGCTTCGTCGGCTTATACCTCCTCGCAATGACCTTGGTTATTTTTCTGTAACTTTTAAACTGCCATTATGACTTCTAAAACCGCTTCCTCTTCTAACTTTCGATAGATGTGGTTTCTGACCCATGTTGGCAAAGCCTAGAAACCTATTTTTTATTATACCATTAGCAGAATGATCAAAGAATATCTTGAATGTAGATTCAAACAGGCTAGGCTTTATAATAGTTGGCTGATTGATGTTGATGATACCGCAAAAGCTTTAGAAGATTTGCTTATATTTATAGAAAGCAGTTTGATTGTAGATAAAATTCAATTAATAAATCATCCAGATTATCGTTTAGTAGCTAGGGATAATTCTGTGACGAGCAGTGTCAAAGACATATCTATTGACCAAATTAGAGATTTACAGCAATTTTTTTATAGAACATCATCAATATCTAAATATAGAGTAGCTGTTATTTATCAAGCAGATTTAATGAATCTCAATGCAGCAAATTCCTGTCTTAAGCTTTTAGAAGATACGCCAAAGGATAGTTTTATTTTCTTGATTACCTCAAGGGCTGCCGGAATAATAAGTACTATAAGATCTAGATGTGCTAAAATTAACATAAAATCACAAAATCGCTTAGTGGGAAGCGATATATATGTTAAATTTACGACGTACATTGCTAACTATGCAAATCCTAAAGTGAAGTTAGATCTTATCGAAGAATTTACCAGTAAAAACAAGGAATTATGGGGAGATTTTGCTTGTAGCATGCTATATCTAGTTAATAGAATTACTAAAAAATCTCTCAATATCAATATTGAATTCAATGAATTAGAGAATAAAATATTTAATCAATTGCGTTCTAATTCCCCTGATTATTTGATAACAAAATTTGCAAATATCAAACGAATAATAAATAATACCATAGATTATGACCTAGATCTAAGGGTTAATACCATAGCATTAATAGAAGAGTTATGGTAATTTTGTCGTCAAAATTTGCTTCCGTTCTTATTCAGGATCACTAGTATGTCATTCCCGCTTTGGTGAGGAATCTAAAAAAATAGCCTATAGTAAGCTACTTTTGCAGGGGGTGATGACATCCTTAATAGTTAATACTACTACAATGCCAACTCTTGATTGTGGCTTTGAAACTGCCCTGAGAAGCAGAAGATATATTTTTATCTTGCATTGTTTGAATAAGTATGTTATAATCCGTCGCAATCGTAATATCCGTTTGATACGGAGGTAAGTTTTTTTAATTTTATAGAAAAATATAAGAACATGTCCCAAGATATTTTAACAGTAAATACAGTTACACTTGTTCAGGAAGCTTTTCCTTTAACAAAGGAAGTAGATAACACAGAATCTTCAAGCGAATTAGGTGTATCTAAAACGCCACAACAAGTGGATGATATTATTAGTAAGCTGAGGGAAAATAGTCTGCATGTTTTTGAGAAATATTTACGTAAAGAGTTTTTTAGCACAGTAGCTGGCAATCAAGGTGAAGTTGATATAACAAAGGATATTTTTCAGATAATGTGTCACTCATTATTATATAATGAGCAGAAAGGTGCACTAAGTCTATTTATGACGATAAAAGATATAAAGAAAAGACTTGATGAAATAGAGACAACATCAGAGGGTGCAAAAAAAATTAATAAGTTTAAAGAGGAAATTGAGCAATATAGAGCAGATGTAATTAAAAAATTATCAACTAATGAAGGAATCGCAGATATTGTTACTGGACGTTTACAAGATGATCTTGTTAGTATGATAGTTTTAAGAGACTCGAATGAAGAGGCTAGATTTAGTACAAAAGATATTGCTTCGGAAGTTACGAAATATATAACAATCCCTGATAAAGTGCAAACTTATATGTTAAAAAATGGTTATGGTGTGTCTCCATCTTTTAAGACAGTCATTAATAGAACCGGACTTAAGCATTTTGCAGTAGAAATAAACCAAGGCAAAAAGGGGGGAGAGTGGGGTTATTTTGATCAGGAGAAGTTCACTTCAAAGAATATTCATAAATTTGCTGATTCTGTGAATAGTATTGTTACCTCTATGGAAATAATATTATTATCAATTCAGAAGTTAAAAATAACCAAAACAACACAAAGTAAAAAACTGATAGCTAAATTATTGCCAGTATTAGCTGATTTTAATGATACATATTTAGAGAACAATAAGGATAAAATTGTAGTACAACTTACTGCAAATCTTACTAGGAAGTATAGTAAATGGGTCGATACTTCTACTAAAAAGTTAGAAAAGATATCTAAAGGAATAACTGAATCATATAATAAGGAAAAAGGGATTTATATTAAAGAAGAAAATACGGATTCTATAGATATTAATGATGAGTCAAGTGATATATCAATAACTTTCCTTGAAGCAATGGAGTCTCAAGATGAAGACCATATTACAGATATTGATGAGCCAATAAATCAACTAGATTATGATATAGAACAGCAACCTGTGCCTACTGAGATATTTCATGTAGTAGAAAATTATGAAGAAACAATAGAAGAAGAAAAGATAGAGTCTATTACTGATGTTGAGGAGCTAAAAAATATAACAATAACTTATCCTGAAACAAGAGAGTTTCAAATGGACATAGCTACTGATCAATTAAGTTGTGATGTAGAAGCGGTAGAACAACATGATGTAGAACAGCAATCTAGCCCTATGCAAGAATCCCTAACTGAGTTTCAAGATTGTAATGATCAACAAGAAAAAACTAGCTCTATTAATATAGCAAGCGATAATCTTGATAATACAGAGGTAACAGTTTTAAATGAACAACATACTGTTGATAGTAATCAATCTGATATATCACCAAATGATAGAGGTTGTGATGTAGCTACAGAAGCATCTTATATAAATAGTACGGAAGCTACTACTACAGTGATTGATAGCACTAAATCTGAGATTGAGTCTTTAGAAGCTAATAATACAGAATTAGTAGAAAGCCCCATGGTTATAAGTCACATGTCTAGTTGGAATATATGGGCTATGTGGACTGCAGTTAAATCATATGTTAGTAGTACATTACATGAAATTAGTGATACCGTACTAACTTCTATAAAGCAGTGGGATCATCATCACTATGGAAGTTATGACTTAGGTCATCCTTATAAAAGTCATGGTCTAGGAGAAGAGGCAAGCCTAATAGGGGAGAATCCAGCCTTATTAGAAAGTGTAAAATATTTCAGCAATCTTGTAATTTAAAGACTATATAGCTAACTGTAGTTACTACACAGTAGCTGTCATTCTAAGCAATGGCGGGAATCTAAAAAAATAGCCTAAAAGACTATTAAACATTTTGAAACCCCAGCTATACTAAATGGTTGACACGGGAATCCTGCACATAAAATATCGTGAGGGGGTACATTTTGTTCGTGTACTTGTGTTATATAGTCAATTGATGAGAAGTTGGTGACGTCGTCACTCGTCGCTCGCCTATTACATATAGGCGTCGCTCCATCGCTCCTAGCACCAAATCCTCCTGAATTGACTATATCACCATCAATTTTATGATCACAGCTAAAATTAGCTCTATATGTTTTTAATGCCGATGTATCAATCTCGCTAGTGTAAACGCAGTTACCACCAACAGACTCAAATGATCTTCTTACACCACCAATCCCAGCAAATAAGTCAATAAAAGTAAAGTTATTATACATAAACCTCATTATAATGCAATTAACCACAATATTACAAATATATTCAATAGATATTTTTCGAAATTCTACTTCTGCTGGTAATTTATTTGTGCTACCGGTACTCTGCTTCTCACGTGCATCATAGTCCGCTGCGGGCTGAGGTTTCGTGGTTTCTTTAAATTCCTCAGCATAAGCAAGTTTGCTAAAGATATCTATTATTCATAGATATCTCAAGCGTATTTTTTGAAACATCTATTCCCATAAATATCTTGCTTTTTTTAGTCATTTGCTTTACCTATAATTAGTGGTTGTTTTGCAAAGTTTTGATACATGATTATAAATTTGATCTCTAAAGGATTCTGCTACCGTTCGTATCATACTTTGTGATTCAAGGGAGGAGGTCATCAAGATACCTTCGGTCTTTAAGGACCTATCTAATTTAAACTGTGTCATTCCTTCCTGACCATATTAACTCCATAAAGAGCTAATATTCAAGATACAATCCAAAAAATAACCTGCAAAGGTCGTTAGATAATATGGATTCCTCTACCTACGCGGGAATGACATTGAGTTAGATTACCTGCGTATGACATAAAACGATGTAGACCAACTACTTTTGTTATAAACAAAAAATAAGAGCAATTTCTATGCTAATTAGAAAAATTAAATTTAAAACATATAAACTCCTCTCTTACATAATACTGCTACTACCTTTAATAGCAAATGGTAAGATTATTGATGTTAATAGTTTAGACCAAATAAATAAGGACTACGAAGAATTATGCAATAATTATTCCCCTAAAGATATCTTAGTGGTCTTGGGTAGAGAAAAAGTTATATTCAAATCATTTTTCCCCCCAATTATCCAATTGAATAAAAATGAATTATCTAAGCTACATGAAATATTCAAAGCAGTTAGACCCTCAAAGGATGCTTATTTTGATACAATACTGCTTACAGAGTATAAAAATGAGTTATTAGATGTCAATTTGCCTAATTTTATAAAGAATATAATGGATAAAGGTAGCCCCGTAATTGTGAGTGATCATGGTTTAACTGGTAACTTTAACAATATAAAGAAGCTAGAAATATGGGAGGCTGAGTATTTAGAGAAATTTAATATTGATTTGTCCAATAGTTTTCCACAACATAATTATCTTATTTTTAATAATATGAAGCCTTTTGATAATACTTATCCGACGTTTTATCAGGGTATATTGAGTAGTAATAATAATGCTTCATTTCAGTTGATATTAAATTTTTTAATAGAAGTGAAGTTTATGCCAAAAGTTTTAATAATGGTTGATGGAAATTCCAGTGAGTTGACTGCAATGGAAAGTCAACTAAGAAATTATGACGATAATGTGATGTTTATTGGCTATAATTATAAATTATCTGACCAAAAAGAATCAATATTCAATTCTCGTGATTTAAAAAAATCACTTAATGAATTGGTTAATAAGGTAAATGCAGTAAAGAGAAGCAATGACAAAATCAAAGTTAAGAATCAAGAGAGTGTAAATCCATATGATAATAAAAAATAACTTTTTATTAAAATTATTATTAATTTTTATCATGTTACCACATACAGGTTATGCAATAATTATTCCCACTTATTCTATAGATTCTGTTACGGTAAAAAATTTACTTGAAAAAATTGATGCATCTAGCTTAGTGCTAATCAATATTGATGATACAATAGTTACGCCTAAGTCTAAGATGTTTCGTTATGCTAATCCTTATAGAGGGTTTGTTGAAGAGCTGGCAAGTTTGGCAAAATATCATCCTAATGTGGATGAGATAATTGCTAAGTTGCTATTGCAAAGACAAGTTATGTTAGTAGAAGCTAGTTGGCCAAAATTTATCGATAAATTGAAAAGTTCAGGGGCTTTGGTTTTTGGGTTTACTAAAATTAACCCAGCATGTAGACTGATTAAAAATTATGAGGAATGGCAATATGAGCAGCTAAGTAGACTCGGTATTAAATTTACTGATAAAATTAATAATAAAGAAATATTAAAATTTGATGAAACTGATAAAAGGTCACCAATTTTTTATAAAGGTATAATATTTACCGACTATCTAAATAAAGCTCAGGCACTACGTGAGTTTATGAGTATCACAAATATTTTACCTAATAATATTATAATCTTTGAGAATAAAAAAAGTGAATTAGATAACATAGATAATTTTCTAAGAACAATTGATCTAGATTGTTATGGGGTAGAATATTTAGCCGTTACAGAATTACAAGGTACTCCACAGGAGGATATAGTGAAATTTCAACAGGAAATATTATTAAAAACAGGAAAGTGGTTAGAAGATGATGAGGCTAAACAATTTATAACAAATAGCAAATGATAAATAACAAATGATGCTTAATTTAATTAAGTCTTTAAAAAGTTTAATTACTGAAGCTGGTGGGATTGCTTTAATTAGAAGAGATTTAGGGTTAATAGTTTCTTATAAAGATGATAATTCTCCCGTGACAAATGCTGATAAGGAAATTAGTAGCTTTATATATAATGGTTTAAAGGATCTAGCACCTAATATTCCTGTAGTTTGTGAAGAAAGAGATATAATTGCTCTGAATGACAATCAATTTTGGTTGATTGATCCGATTGATGGTACAAAAAGTTATATAAAAGGTGAGGATACGTATACAGTAAATATTGCATTGATAAAAAATAGTATGCCTATTATTGGTTTTATCTATCAACCATCTGTGCAGAAATTATATTATACAGATGCTAATAATGCTTTAAGAATTGAACAAAATGGCGTAGAAACAAACTTCGATGCCTTACCTAAAACTCATTATAGGGCTGTTGTTAGCTCACGTTCGTCAAATTCAGATATCAAGGAATTCCTAAAGAAACATCTAATTACTGAAATAGTTACTATACCAAGTTCAATTAAATTATGTTTAGTAGCAGAAGGGAAGGCGGATATTTATCCTAAGTTTGGTCCAACTATGGAATGGGATATTGCAGCGGGACATGCGTTAATTAAAGCTAGTGGTGGAAATATTGTGGATATAGATGGAAATGAATTAGTTTATCAAAAGAAGAACTTCCAAAATCCTCATTTCTATGCTTATAGTCGATATTTCCCTATCTTTACTTCGTTTTGATATTGATTTATAATCTCAAGTATTGATGTAATAAATTAATAGTAGGCTCAAGTAATCATCGCCATTAGGGGTGATGTCACCCCTACGTAGGCAGGGGGCTAAAATAACTCAACACAAGCTATCTTGGTCATTTTTCTAGATTCCTGCTTACGCAGGAATGACATAACGCTTGCAAGGACGACACCGTAGGCTATTAAACCGATGTCTTACATCAAACTGATTTGTTTTAGGTTGAAAATCTTTACAGAAATCTAAAGCACTCTAGCGTAAATATAATAATCCCTATGTACTCCTTGAACAATTTCATATTTCTTAAGCAAACCCTCTTTGACAAAATTACATCGTTCTAAAACATTAATTGAACGTATATTGTCATTTATTACAGTAGCTTGGGTTCGAACAATACCAGCATATTCTATAAATCTTAAAATAGCTTTGATTGATTTTAGCATAATTCCTTTACCCCAAAATGCAGGATCAAGATCGTAGCTTATTTCTGCTTTGAGGTGCATTGTAGAAACAGTATTAAACCCAGCCGTACCTATAAGTTTATTATTATCTTTAAGGGAAATACCCCAGTAAAACCCTCTTTGGTGATGAAATAAGCTAGACCAATATTTTAGTTCATCAGCAGCTTGTGGAATAGTTGATGGAATGTTGTTATCTGTCAAGAAAGGACTCATCTCTAATTTATTCATATAACCAAAATAGTCTTCTGAATCATCACTAGTTAATTCTCTCAGTACTATGTTGTCTAGGTCTAACATAGGAAATTGATGATATATAAAACTATTAAGCATGTGTAGAAGCGAATTTACTTTTATAATTAATCGGGTCAATTGTATTATTTTCTTCAAAGGCCTTAAGTCTAAGTAAGCAGGCATGACATGTTCCACAAGATAACCCATTATCTAATGGATCATAGCAAGAAATTGTTTTAGAGTAATCTACTCCTAATTCTAGACCAGTTTTGATAATTTGCCCTTTTGTCATATTTATTAAGGGAGCATGAATGGTAATTCGTGTACCCAATACTCCTACCGCAGTTGCAAGATTAGCAAGCTTCTCAAAAGCGTCTAGGTACTCTGGACGGCAATCTGGGTAATTAGCATAATCAGTTGCGTGTACCCCCATAAAAATATCAAAGGCTCCTATTATTTCACTAAATCCCAAAGCATAACTTAAAAATATAGTATTACGTGCTGGTACATAAGTGATTGGTATATTATCCCCTAAATCACTATGATCTTTATATTTTGGTACTTCTATGGCATCATCAGTAAGAGCTGATCCGCCAAAGCTACGTAAATCAATATTTACAATTTTATGTTGTTTAATATTATAGTTCTTAACTAACTCTTTAACTTTCTCAAGTTCAATATTATTATGTTGAGAATAGTTAAAACTTATGGCATGAATTTCGTAATTCATTTTTTCTATAATTGCTAGTACTGTAGCTGAATCTGCACCGCCACTAACTAAAACTACTGCCTTCTGCATAGAAATCTCCTATAAGTAAGCTTAATTCTTATATCGAATTGGCTTTGTTATTTTACGTCCCAATTTTCTTGTTATACCCACAGGTAAGATTAATTTTTAGCACATCCTGCCATACATTATCCCAACCTTTGGTATGAGTAATATTAGGGAAAATCTTTTGCTGTATACAATCTGAAGAACTAGCTTTTACATAGCCATGCATAATTTTACTCGGCACTATTTTATCCTTGCTTCCCGAAATATGCAATTGCGGAATATTGCTAATTTTTATTGCATAATCTATGGGATTTAACGACTTCTTTAATGCATATATTCCATGATGTTTACTGAAATTCTCAATATCAAGATTACCGGCTATAGTTATTATATCCTTAATATGCTTATTTCTTGCTGCCACCAAGATAGCAACTCCACCACCACCAGAAAAACCAACCAAACTAGCTGGATTACCATTATTTATACTATTTATTACTATATTTGTTGATTCTATCACCTCTTCAGCCATTCTTTTGTCTGTCCAATAGGCTTGATTACAGTTGGGATTAAGCTCCACTGGTGTATATTGGCATGGACGAGCTATATAAACTATATTAGGTCTAGCATCAAGGGTAGCAAGCTTAAATAACATAACCTTAGAAGGAGTTGGATTGTCTGCAATGGCATAGTGTCCTATACTAATACTCCCATCACCTTCAATATAAAATACGTAAGGACTATCTTTATCCGAAACACGTTGGTAAGTTGTAATAACAAAATCCCCTGCCTTAACAAGTTTCTTCTCAAACTTGTTTATTGAAGCTACCTTTTCTGCTTCCTTAACCCTTGTCTCTATAGACGAAGCACAAGAAGAAAGCAGAAGAGGGATAAAAAGTAGAGCAATTCTAGGCTTAGTGACTATGTTAACAAGATTAGCCACAGACAAACTTAGTCCATAAAAAGCATTTGTGCAGATTGATGTAACATCAAAAAATGTTAACATTTTCTTTATATCCTTTACTCAGGGTAATTTAAAGGTCACAATTAATAGTTGTTATAAATGTAACCTCAACCACCATCGATGTCCACAGCTGTCGAAAGTTAGAAGAGGAAGCTGTTTTAGGCAGGGAAATGTCATTGCGAGAAGACCGAAGGTCGACGAAGCAATCCATAAAAGCAACCATCAAGTGGATTGCTTCGTTCGGGCTTCACGCCTTCTCGCAATGACGGAGTTGCAACAGCACGATGTTTATTTGGATCGCCACGCCACTTCGTGGCTCGCGATGACGGTTGTTCGTTCTTATAACCTAGCACTAATAAGTGCTATAATAGTTGTTATAGATATAAACTCAACCACCATCGATGCCCATATTAAGCACTTTTTCCTTTCTCTATTAGGCCTGCAACCCTACTTTTAAATTACCCTGCTTACTATCCCTCTAAAACGTTTCCTACTACTTCAACATGATCAACAAGAGGAAGAATTTCCCATTCTGCTCCAACAAGTTTAAGGGGAGCATCATTAATGTCATCTTCACCTCTTGTCCAGTATGGACCAAGTTGTACTCTACAACTAGGCGGTAATAGTTTGACTATTTCCGATAGTTGTTTACTAGTATAAACAGAAGAGAATAAATCAACCATAGTAAGGGTTTCTCTATGTTTTTCAACTACTTCTTTAAATTGATCAGGACTTATGTCATTGCAATAAGCAATAGTAAAATCCTCGAGTTTATTAAGCCCGTCAGCTATTCTTTTTGCTCCTATATTAGTTATGTAATTGGATGACGCATACAAAGCTAAAAGATCAGGAAGCCCGTCAACTATTTCAGCTACTCCTTTATCAGTTATACGATTGTTTTCCACATTAAGCCCTTCAAGCTTAGGAAGCTTAACTATTTCTGTTATTTCTTTATTACCAATGCCACAGAAACCTAGATTGAGCTCAGTAAGCTCAGTAAGCTCAGATATTTTCTTCACCATTTCAAGAGTTAAAGGATTGTTTTCAAGATTAAGAACTGAAAGCTTAGGAAGCCCTTTAACTATTATTTCTATTATTTTTTTATCATCAATGCCACAGAAACCTAGATTGAGCCCAGTAAGATTAGTAAGGTTAGATATTTCCTTCACCATTTCAAGAGTTAAGCGATTGTTTGCAAGACCAAGAACTGAAAGATTAGGAAGCCCTTTGACTATTATTTCTATTATTTTTTTATCAATGCCACAGCAACCTAGATTGAGCCCAGTAAGATTAGTAAGGTTAGATATTTCCTTCGCCATTTCAAGAGTTAAGGGAGTCTTTTCAAGACCAAGAACTAAAAGATTAGGAAGCTTAACTATTTCTCTTATTTTTTCATTATCAATGCCACAGCAACCTAGATTGAGCCCAGTAAGATTAGTAAGCTTAGATATTTTCTCCACCATTTTAAGAGGTAAGGGATTCTTTTCAAGATCAAGAAGAGTAATATCACGATTACCTATTGCATCCATTAGTGACTGAAAACCATTAAGCTTAGAAAGCTCAGAAAGCTCAGATATTTTCTTCACCATTTCAGGGCTTAAGGTTGCAAGATTATTAAGAGCAGTAATAATATTACTCTTATTTATTGCATCCTTTAGTGACTGAAAATCATTAAGCTTAGAAAGCTCAGATATTTCCTCCACCATTTCAGGGCTTAATAAGATATTGTTTTCAAGATTAAGAGCAATAATATCATTTATTGCATCCTTTAGTAACTGAAAATCATTAAGCTTAGAAAGCTCAAATATTTCCTCCACCATTTCAGGGCTTAAGATATTGTTTTCAAGATTAAGAGCAATAATATCATTTATTGCCTCCTTTAGTGACTGAAAATCATTAAGCTTAGAAAGCTCAGATATTTCCTCCACCATTTCAGAGCGTAAGATATTGTTTTGATTAAGAGCAATAATATCATTTATTACACCCTTTAGTAACTGAAGATTACGTATGTCTATCTCATCAATACCCCAGTTAGCTGCCTTAAATCCCTTAATACCTCGGGTAGTTCTTATTATAAATTCAACTAACTGTTCTATATCAAATATGTCTTCAAAATATCTGATCCCCCCTTCCCAACCGGAGAATTTGTTACCCTTTTTATTTAAATTTAGCACTCCATCTTTTAAATATAGAGAAAAAGCTTTTATCTTTTTTGTTGATGGCATAATCATTACTCTATTAAAATTGTTACTACACTAAAAATGATACTATTCAATTATATCACTCATCTTACGCATGGCATTTAAAACCCATAGAGAAAGCAGCTTGGAGTCATTGCGAGGAGATACTTTAGTGGCGAAGAAGCAATCCTAATGGATTTGGATTGCCAACAACCACTATGTGATTTTGCAATGACGTTGTGCGTAAGGTGGTCAGTTAGAAAGGTATTTCATCATCTAGATCACTATGGTCAAAATTAGTAACCATATTTTTTGGTGCAACAGAATCTAGTGCTTGAGTACCCCCCCCTTTAGAATCCAACAATATAAATTGTGAGTTAAAATTCTGCAGCACTATTTCTGTTGTATATTTTTCGTGCCCAAGGTTATCCACCCATTTTCTAGTTTGTAAATTACCTTCCAAGTAAACTTTAGTTCCTTTTTTGGCATAATTCTTTACAACAGATACCAACCCCTCATTAAATATTACTACTCTATGCCATTCAGTTTTTTCCTTCTTTTCTCCAGTAGCACGATCTTTCCACGTCTCAGAAGTAGCAACACTAAAGCTTGCTATCTCTTTACCATCAGCCGTGTGCCTGATTTCTGGATCACGTCCTAAATTACCTATTAATATTGCTTTATTTAAACTACCAGCCACAAATCATTACCTAACTTATTTAAAACTTTATTATTGCAATAGTAATTCAAAACAACTTATAATGCTACAAGTTTTTTGACAGTTCCTTAAAAATTTATAACAAAATCATTATGCAAGAATATATTAAAGTTCGTGGTGCTAAGGAGCATAATTTAAAGAATGTAAATGTTGATATTCCTAGAAATAAGTTTGTTGTCATTACAGGTCTTAGTGGTTCTGGTAAATCTTCACTAGCTTTTGATACTATTTATGCTGAAGGACAACGCAGATATGTTGAAAGTCTATCTTCCTATGCTAGGCAGTTCTTGCATCTTCAGGATAAGCCTGATGTTGAGTCAGTCTCCGGGTTGTCGCCGGCAATAGCTATTGATCAAAAAACTACATCTAAAAATCCACGCTCTACAGTTGGTACTATAACTGAGATTTATGATTATTTGAGATTACTATATGCACGGGTAGGAGTGCCATATTCTCCAGCAACGGGTTTACCAATAAAGAATCAGACTATATCGGAGATGATAGATGCTATTCGTGACCTTCCTAAGGGAAGTAAATTATACATTTTAGCACCCATTATAAGAGGGCAGAAAGGTGAATTCAGACGTGAAATGCTTGATCTTAAAAAACAGGGTTTTGGGCGATTATTTATTAACAATGAAATTTATGAGATTGATAATCTGCCAAAATTTGATAAGAATAAAAAACATAATATTGAAGTAATTGTTGATAGGATTTCTCTAGAAGATGATTTAGGTAACAGGCTTGCAGATAGTTTAGAAATAGCTCTTAAACTAGCAGATGGTATAGTATATATTGAAATTGTTGACTTGCCAAATGGATTAGAAACCAACCTTACTAAAGGTTCAAAAATCATTTTCTCAGAAAAATATTCTTGTCCAGTTTCTGGTTTTCAAATTACTGAAATAGAACCAAGAATTTTTTCCTTTAATAGCCCATTTGGTGCTTGTCCTAAATGTGAGGGTATCGGCACAGAATTGTGTCTTGATAAAGAATTAATTGTTCCAGATAAAAGAATTAGTATTAAAGATGGAGCTATAGCACCTTGGGGGAAAATATCCTCAAAGTTTTTTTTAGAAACATTAAAAGCTTTAGCGAGTCATTACGAATTTTCATTAGACACTCCTTTTGTAGAACTACCAAATATTGTACAGCAAGTATTATTCCATGGATCAGGTGACGATGTTATAAAATTTCAATATCATGATGGTTCTAAATCTCAGGTGGTACAGCAACCTTTTGCTGGAATAATACCTAGTTTACAAGAAAAGGAGCGTAGGGCTGATTCTTCCTTAGTAAAAGAAGAATTATTAAAATACAAAGCAGAGTACAAATGCACATCTTGTGAAGGTTATAGACTAAAAATGGAATCTCTTTGTATTAAAATCGCTGATATGCATATTGGACAAGTATCTACCATGAGTATTTTACAATTACAAAAATGGTTTAATCAATTAGACAAACAGCTCAATAAAAGACAAATGACTATTGCTGAACGTATATTAAAGGAAATCAAGGAAAGATTACAATTTCTTATGAATGTTGGTCTTGATTATCTTGCCTTGTCTAGAGAATCAGGAACTCTGTCTGGTGGAGAAAGTCAGCGTATTCGCTTGGCATCACAAATTGGTTCAGGTCTTAGTGGTGTGTTGTATGTACTTGATGAACCCTCAATTGGTTTGCATCAACGTGATAATGCTAGATTAATAGAGACTCTAAAGAATCTTCGAGACCTTGGTAATACAGTGCTGGTTGTTGAACATGATGAAGAAACAATGTACGAATCGGATCACATCATAGATGTCGGACCAGGTGCTGGTATTCACGGTGGACATATAATAGCACAAGGAACAATTGAGGAAATTAAACAATGTCCCAATAGTATAACGGGTAGCTATTTAAGCGGTAAACAATCTATTGAAGTACCAACAAATACTAGAGTATCACCTGCGGGTAAGGTAATAGCATTAACTGGGGCTATTTCTAATAATTTACAGGATGTTAACATTACAATTCCTCTGAGCAGTTTTACAGCAATAACAGGGGTATCAGGTAGCGGTAAATCAAGTTTAATAATTCACACTTTATATAAAGCAGCTTTAAAATTTTTAGAACCCTCTTCAAAAAACTCTCCAGGAGAATATAAGTCAATTAAAGGTCTTGAATATATTGATAAGGTTATTGATATAAACCAATCACCAATAGGTCGCACACCAAGATCAAATCCAGCAACTTATACTGGTGCGTTTACCCATATTAGAGACTGGTTTGCTGAACTACCAACTGCAAAAGCACGGGGTTATAAAGTTGGTAGGTTTTCATTCAATGTTAAAGGTGGAAGATGTGAATTATGCCAAGGTGATGGTCTGATTAAAATAGAAATGCATTTTTTACCTGATATTTATGTAAAATGTGATGTTTGTAATGGAGACAGGTATAATAGAGAGACTCTTGAAATAAAATATAAAGATAAATCTATATCTGACGTCCTTAGGATGACAGTTGAGGATGCAATGAGTTTCTTTGCTAAAGTACCCCTAATTTACGAAAAACTTGTTACTTTAAATGAGGTAGGACTTGGTTATATAAAAATTGGACAATCTGCTACTACTTTGTCTGGAGGCGAAGCACAAAGAATAAAGTTAGCTAAAGAGTTATCAAAACGCTCAACCGGTAAAACTTTATATATACTTGATGAACCAACAACAGGGTTGCACATAGATGATATTAATAAATTGCTTAAAGTGCTGCATAAGTTAGTTGATATGGGTAATACTGTTATAGTTATTGAGCATAACCTAGATGTTATTAAAACAGCGGATTACGTTATAGATGTTGGACCTGAGGGTGGAGATAAAGGTGGTAGTATAGTAGCTACTGGGACTCCGAAGGATATCGCTGCTTGTAGTGAGAGCTATACTGGACAATATTTAAAGCATTATCTAGACCAGTGTTAAGGTAGCTACGATGAGCCGCCACTTTCATTAGCTAAGATTATTAGCGATAATAGATTAAAATGCATTCGTGCCAGTCGCTTCAAGAATGCATTTTTTTGATATTCTAGTCAGTTTTAACGCATTCGTAAAATGCACTAAAATCGAAGAATGGTGGGGCGTAGTGGACAATTTCAGAACCACGATAGACGTAAAATTACTGATTATTCAAACGCTTACAGTCTATTACTAAAGCTCTGTAACCTGATATTGTAAATCCATATTCTTACCGAAAAAAGCCATCGAAAGTTTAATGATTTTTTTGACGTGAGAATGTTCTTTAACCTTTACATCATATTGCTTATCTATAATTTGCTTTAATCCCATTTGGGCTACCAAGGCTAAATCTTCTGCATTTTTAGCTATCTTATACTCAATAATAATTGCCTTATCTCCTTTACCAGCTTTGGGGATCATGATAATATCAGCTCGTCCACTGCCTGACTCTTGTTCACTGGTTATGATGTAGGCAGAAGATAACATGTTAACAAGTCCTAGCATAAAACCACTATAAAATAACTCAGCTTTTTTATTTCCTGTTTGGTGAAAACTAGTAGCATTTAATAACAATTCCTGAAGCCGTTCTTTAAATGCTTCTATTTTACCTACTGGTAACAAGCTAACAAACGAATAATATCTAGAACTATCAATTTTTAACTGATCAGTTACCCATTGTAGCATCCGTACCTTATATATGTGCCTTACTTCCCGATTTGGTGCTGACAATTCATAAATATTTTCTTCTATATCTTGTCTATGTACTGGGTTTAAATATCCACTAAATAATAACAAACTAAATAGTCCTATTGGCTTATTGATGTCAGCAAAACTAATTTGTTTAGTAATAGGCGAAATAATACTTTTCCCGGCAGCTAGGCTCTGTAAATCTTCCTGCATTTCATCTGATAATAATACTTTATCTATCAAACCTGTCCCACCACTATCTAGCCAGTAATGATCAAGCTTACCTTTGCGTGCTAAACATTGCATTATTGACCACGGATTGTAAATGACCTCTCCACCAAATGTATAACCATTATACCAATTTTTAATTTCTTCAGGATTCGTTTCAATTGGAACGACGGTTAGTAACTCATCAACTTCTGCTTGGGTGAAGCCATAAAACTTAGAAAACTCATCATCTAGTAAGCTATATTCACTAACATTATTCAAACTAGAAAATAATTCAGCTTTGGCAATTCGTAAAATCCCGGTAATAACTCCCCGTTCAACTGGCAATTCTTGATCGCCACTTTCCCTTTTAAAGGTAGATTTCATGATTCCACGAAAAATGTCTAGTACATTTTGAAATTCTGTTTCATTAGTACCAAAACGCCTGTAAGCACTATTAATTGGCGTATCATATTCATCAATCAATACCCAAGGCTTTTTCTTGTAATGTTTGTACAGCAAGTGGCTTAAAATAGCCAAACTATTTTTGATATTGTCTAGAGTTACTTCCTCAAATAAATAGTGGTTGAAATCTGCTCGTTCATCTGATGCAAGCTTATCACTATTAGCTAAATACCTATGTGACTGAAATAATTTCCGTAACTGGCTTTTTACTCCTTGTTCGATATCGTGATAGCTTGAGCCTTCTACGCTTTTAAAAGTGATAAATATTACTGGAAATTGACCTTGACGCTTTATTATATTTTTATGAATGGATATTTTTAAAGGCTGTAGCTCTTTGGTTTCATCAAACCCCAAATCTACTTCTCCACCAGCAAATAATTTGATATTGTTCTGATACTCTAATGCTAACGGATTTCCCTGTTCATCTATTTCGATTTCTAAGAACCTCCTAATCATATCCATGTTCAAGCTCTTACCCCAACGCCTTGGTCTAGTGATTAGAACTACTTCACCATTGTCTTCTAGCAATTCTTTAATCATCAAGCTTTTATCAACAAACACATCACTATTTAACAATAATGTTTTAAAATCATCAGTACCTACCCTCATTCTAGGTGGATTACTATTATCCTTAACAGGATCAGTATCTTTAAATTGTATATTAGTATCAGAAAGTTTAACTATCATACTAGTTGATTATATTTGAAAATTACCATAAAGCCTTATATCTAACAAATTGTAGCACAAATAAGCTAGCATCACTAGTAATTTAAGCAAATACAGAATTACATCTCGTGACAACATCGCCTAATTTATCCATAATAAACGTCATATTGTACTCATTTTAAAAAAAATATTGGATAAGGATTAATATCTTTTTCTAAAGTAGGCTGCTTAATCCATCCCATTTTTACAGGCACGTCAAATAAACGACCCGGTGAAAAACTTCTGCCAAAATGCCGCAAGCCCGATACTATAACTTTATCAGACAAAACATCAGTAGAGCGTTCCGATAAAAACACTACTCCAAATAACTTTTAAATATTGGTATGAGAATCATTATATATTTTTATTAAATTATAAAACAAGACCATCGTAACATAATTATAACTTGCACTAAGTGTTTTATAAAAAAATAATTGTAGTAAAAATTAGCGTCCATGAACTACAATGGTTATCTTGTTCAAAAGTATTAGGCAGAAAGCAACTTAATTAAATGGTAAAATCGGTTAAACCTATAATAGTTGCTTCAAACTCGCTAAGTGGTGGCAAGTTCTCCGGGTGTTCAAGCCAAGCTACAGCTTCAGGGAAATTATCTTTTGCTAGATCAATTGCATCACGCCCTTCACTATTTTTCAAAGTAGTTGAAGCTGACTTTGCTAATAAATATTTTACTGCAGTAAGCTTTTGCTGAGTTTCGATATCCTTTTTCTCAATTAACGCATGTAAGGAGGTTTTACCTTGCTTATTTACCGTGTCAATATTTGCCCCATGATCAAGTAATAATTTTATTGCCCCAGTATTAGCTCTATAACACGCCATATGTAATGGTGTGTCCCCATCATACATTGATTGTGTGACATCCGCCCCTTTGCTAACTAAAAACTTAACTATATTTGGTTGTATTGGTTGTCCAGCATAGCCTAAAGAATAATACAACGGTGATACTTCATCTTTATCAGCTTTATTAACATCCACTCCATTATTAACTAAAACTGAAACTATACCAAAATGTCCAAATGCAATTGCTTGTATTAAGGCAGTACTATCAGCATAATTTGCTATAGAAGCATTAAGGTCTACTCCTTTCTTGATTTGCTGCTCTACTATTTCTAAATTTCCATTCCTTGCTGCACACCAAAGTTTTACAGCTTCAAGTTTTACATGTTTTTTGGTAATTAATATGTCAATTAAATTTTGCTGTGAATTAAGTGTGGCTATATCCCAAGCTGTATTACCCTTCTCATTTGGTATGTCAATTGCATCATAGGTGTTGAATAATAAATTAACGATATCAGGTAACAGATATTTAGCAGCCCAAAATAAAGCTGTATTACCCTGCTTATCCTGCTGATTAATGTTTATTCCTTGCTCTATTATTTTTTTAACTAATGTAATATCTTTAATCTCTAAAGACCAAAGAAGTATATTATAACCGTATATATCCACTAAACTAAAATCTAACTTATAGTTATCTATAAGCTTATGAGCCAAATATCTAAATTGATGAACACAAGCCATAAAAAATGGTGTAAGTCCTTTATCATTCTGTGCATTGATATCAGCTCCTCTGTCGGTTAGGAATTTGGTTATTCTTAAGGTTTTTTCTTGATTTACAGTGTAACCATCAGATAACCTAATACCACCAAGTCCAGCTAGGGTAAGATCTTCATCAACTACTACCAATTTTTGTCCACCTATATATACTTGATTTGCATCCCGTAACTCATTATTTAATTCACTAGAAAACATTATCTCTCTTGTGTTAGCAACTAAAAGGTGTAAGGCAGTGTTACCACTAAAACCTATAGCCTTATAATTAATATCAGTAGTTTTCTCAGCAATTTGTTTTATATATTTTATATGAGGAATCTGAGCACAATATATCAAAGCATTCGCACCTTGCTTATCTATTAAATTAACATCCGCTCCTCGTTGTAATTGTAAAAGTTTATCAACCCCATAATAAAACCCATTAATAATCGCATGAATCAAAACGGTTTTGCCATCGCTATCTTGATAATCTAAATCTGTAATTTTGGCAAGTGCTAGATCAAAAGCGGCTGTGTGTTTAGATTTACTTGCTTCTTTAAGTACATCAGTATGAGCTAATTCTTCTGCAGAAATAGTTTTAGTTATTACTATCAAGGGGTTTAAAGCAATATTCTTTAATTCTCGATATGAATTGAATAAATACTTAAAAGTCTCATAAATACTTACTTGCTTTTGTAGTTGACTATTTAAAGTAGCCTGTTGTGTTAGAGCCTGACTTAATTGATTAGATAAATGGTTACTCTTACTCATAAATTCCTTTTAAATACCATCCTAAATATATCTATAAATAATATCAGTAGGGTTCATTTAATTAGTATGAATCCATACATAATCATTGCATCATCGTGTAATTCTAAAGATGCTTTATAGCCCACTATCTCAAAAATTGTTAAAATGATTTTTGAGATAGTGAATAAATTATAAATTCAAAGAATCTTTAAACTATCCGTTATGATGTGAACTATCCCCCATCAAACTTTGCTGAATGGCAGTTGGATATGTTATGTCTTCCGTATAGAGATGAGATGGAACTGAAACTGATTTGTTACCAAATGATACTGCACCACCACCAGCCCCAAAAGGATTTCCATCAACAACACAATTACCATCATGTTTATAATATACTTTAGCTATAGTTTGGTATTAGAACGTTGTTTGATAACCACACATTTTTCATATTCACTTCCTTATTTTCATAAAATTACTCCCATATTTTATTGTGTTAATCTAGCTGATCTATTTCTTCAGAGTTAGGTTGTTTGTTTCAACATCCATTACTACTATGGTATTAATTATCTTTACACACTTCTAGCTTTAATAATAACAATTTGTATACTATTTA
The DNA here is from genome assembly GCF_964264675.1 of Candidatus Tisiphia endosymbiont of Temnostethus pusillus. NCBI lineage: Bacteria > Pseudomonadati > Pseudomonadota > Alphaproteobacteria > Rickettsiales > Rickettsiaceae > Candidatus Tisiphia > Candidatus Tisiphia endosymbiont of Temnostethus pusillus. Next base: position 883,638 of record NZ_OZ183472.1, read on the forward strand.
TCATAATATTTATTTTATAGGTTGTAAATCTATCACAGTAAAAGTTTTTCTAGATACCTGTAGCCAATTAGATAAAATTTTGTAAAAAAATGTCATAAGTGCTAATATTAGCAAGCAGCAAAAAACTAATTTTGATATGTTTCAATCACTTAATAGCAAATATTTGTTAATCTCTTTGAGATGTATAAGGTTGGCAAGCTCTAGGGGATTGAACTGTGTTATCTTATCTATAACAAGGTACTTTCAAGCTACTAGGAAAGCTTTACCTTTATCTCTAAAATAATATGCTTTTTATAATACAAGGCATATCTTATATGTAAAGTATTTTTGATAAGAAAAGTAGAAAATGTTATTAATGATACTCTTACTATTCTGTTACATTTATTGTAGATAGCATAACAATAGGCTATAATGGTGCAAGAAAGTATAGACAGGCCGTTTCATTTTCTTCCAAAAAGTTACTATCTCTAGTATAGAAAATATATCGTATGCTAATGATAATGTTTCTATTTTTAAGAATTTCCCCTTGTAGATAACCCGATCCCTTCTAGAATCTAAGATTCTAATTAATAGGTCATTATTTTTTATCAAAAGTACTTTACATATAAAAATATTATATTATTTTATATAATATTAGTTCGCTGCTTTTGTGTATACTCGATGAATTTTAAGAGTTAGCTAGAAGTGCAAGTGGCAGGCGGAATCCTAGGCGTACATATAAGTAATTTCTGATCTAGACTGAAAGGTACAAGAATATTTAATCTTCTATTAAATAGGAGGCTATTTTGACAAAACAACATATACAAGAGCTTTGTAACCAAAGAGCAGAAGCGGTTAATCATAGAAACAATATTAATAAGGAATCGTATTATTATTATGACACAATAGCAACAAAACATTATCACCATTGGTTGAGGGTATGGGAAAGTAATTATTGGACTTACGATAAGATAAGAAGATTTAGGCAAGGGGACTATGATCGGGATATAACAGCGGCAAATGAGAGAATTAACAACCTAGAAACACGAATTAATAGTTTAAGACAACAAGAAGCTGCTGAGGAACAGGTAAGGCAACAAGCATTGGCAGTTGAACAGGCAAGGCAACGAGCAATAGCTGAAGAGAAAGCAAGATTAGAATCTATTGAAAGGGCAAGATTAGATGCTATTGAGCAGGAGAAACAGCAAAAAATAGCTGCTGAAAAAGCAAGATTGGCTGCTGAAGCTGCTGAACAAGCAAGATTAGATGCAGTAAAACATGGCAATGATGTAATAAGTGCTAATATTAGCAAGCAGCAAAAAGCTAATTTTGATATGTTTCAATCACTTAATAGCAAACAACGGGCATTTTTCTTATCTGAACTATTTAGTAAGTCTGATAATGAATCAATGACGATGATTAGTATAATAAAATCTCTAGGAGTTGATGCTGATGAGTTAGCATATTATGCCATTAAGAAAACACATAGTGGATTATTTGATTTAGCTCTATCTTATGGAGCTAATTGTTGTAATTATTCGGTTGCAGGTAAAACCTTATTACAACAATTGATACATAGTGGTAATGAAAGCTTTATTAAAAAGGTTCTGGCAACAGGACAGGATTTAGCTAGTACGGTAGTGGAGGCAATAGGTCAAAATGATATTGTTACCATCAGTAAATTATCATCTTATGATAGTAGCCTTCTATCACAAAAATTTGCTGGGTACACATTGCTACAAATTGCCATATCTGCTCAAAAAACAGAAATAGTGCAGAAGATTTTACAACTAGGTAGTAACAGTGTAGAAATTTTAACTAATAACGCTGAATCAGCTCTAAAAATTGCTGTAAGAAGTGGTAATGATGAGATTATCAAAATGGTAGCTCAGCATGCTAATCTGCAAGTAGAAATAGCACAGCTTGGTCCAAAAGTTGAGCAGGCTCTAAAAGATAAGATATTAGAATACCAAGATATTGAAACTGTAATTAAACTGTTGAGAGGTGAAGAAATATCACTGCAGCAATATCTGCTTACCAAACAGAACCATAGCAGAACTACTGAAGAAGGAGTTGTTACGGTTGGGGAAGAAGCAAGGCTAGAAACAATGAAGCAGGCAAAACAACAAAAACAAGATTGTAATGATGAACAGCTAGTAAACAGTACGAGCTTGCAAGAAGTAATACATATTGAATCCTTAGAATCCCAATTTGATAAAATACATCTAATAGGTGATAATGCAGATTGATTGCTGTCATAATTTTATAACCCAGGGTAAGTGTGTCTTCAGTAGTATCACAGGTGATCTAAAGGATTTTTAAAACCTTTAGATTATCTTATCATCCACATAAAGGCTTACATTTCAAACATTTAACTTCAGAAATATTAATTTTAACTATGCCAAATAGTTTACAAGGCACAGCAGTAACAAACCATGAAGGAGAAAGTGCAGAAGTAATAGGAATATTACCTTTGAACATTACTGAGTCAACTATACTTGTTACTGATTGTAATAACGTAGCAATTGATAATGGGGTAATAGAGAATCCTTATGCTGGTTTATCCGCAGAAGAAAGAGAATTATTAGATCCAGCTAAAAGGCAATTAGCCAGCAGCAATATATTAGAGTCTGTCAAAAATGGAAATAAATTATCCTTACCAGTTATTAATATTTTTAGTCACCTGTTCGAAGATACAAATATTGAAGCAACTACCCGTGTTAATTCAGCTAGAGTTCTGTCTATTGCCAGTCAAGATCACTCATCATTAATGGCAAAATTAGATTATCATCTAGACGATGAAAATATAACGATTCAAAAAATAATAATGAATAGGTTTATATTGTCTGGCTATCCTTTTCAAAATATTCAGGCGATAGAAAAAGCATTATATATCCCAGCATTGAAGGATTTTGCATTACATGTATTAAATAGATCGGCTGATTGTAAAAACATAATGCACTTACAAAATTCAACAATCTCTCATTTGAATCAATTATTAGATGATACTGGGGAACGTGGAAATTTAAGTATGAGAATTCTGGCGAATAGACCACAGGATTTGATTACTAATTTTGAAGGTTTACATCAAATATTATTGACCGGAGACAATGAAACAAAATGCTGGATTTATAAAATCTTAGAAAATGTTGCGAATGCTGGCAAACCGATAGCAAGTAAAATATTAGATGAGTTCAGTAAGATAAGTGGCAACCATTATGCTGCCTTGAAAGATCGTGAAGCTGGTTTAAGAATTTTAGAGCGACAAATAGCTAACAATATATCAGAGCTTGGTTGGTTTGATTATTTAAGTAATAATCTTCAGGATGAAAATCAATCTATCGCCGGCAAAAGCTTGAAGATATTAAAGATTAGTTTAGGGAGAGGGATTAAATTACCAAATAATATATTAGACAGTTTAGTAAGTTCATCGCCTATATTCTTACAAAATAGACAAACTAAAGATGATATTAATTATTGTTTAAACTTTATTGATAGATTAAAGCAACAACAATCTAATAGTGAATTAACAGAATATGATACCTCTACTGAAGGTGTCAACCAACAACCTGATAATCTGAGTACTGAGAATTTAAGTCAAGAGAAAGATTTAGAAAGCTTTTTAGGCGAGATAGAAACTCTTAATAAAAATAATCCGACAATAGCAGATTCTCTACTGACTAATAAACTATTAGAGACTAAATTTCTTGAAATTTTATCTGCCTATGATCATGATTCTAATTTAACTCCATTAGGTAAGAAGATCAGCCAATGGCAAAGAGATGATATTACTAATTGGTCTAATAATTTACTGCAAAACCACAGTAAAGCAGTAGATGATAATTTTCTGCCTGAGATGATGGCAGTGATTAAAAGAGCCAATCTGATAGACACCAATAACGATCCACGTCTTGCCCAAATTTTATCTGTTTTAATGTTGCTATTACATCAACCAGATAAAGGGCGCTTAATTCAAGTAGCTACTGGTGAAGGTAAATCAACTACTAGTGCCATGTTAGCCGTAGTTTTAGCTTTAAGAGGAGAGGAAGTTGATATTATCACTAGTTCGCAAGTTCTAGCTCAAAGAGATGCCTTAGAGAGAAAAGAATTTTTTGCCATGTTTAATTTAAAAGTTGATCATAATACTGGTGAAGAGAAAGGTAAACTTCCTCGGTATTGTTACTCAGCTAATGTAGTTTATGGAGATGTTGCTAATTTTCAAGCTGACTTATTAAGAGATGAGTATCAAGCTTACCAGACTAGAGGAGGTAGACCTTTTAACAGTGTGATCATCGATGAAGTAGATTCAATGCTGATTGACGATAATAGCAAGCTAGTGAGGTTAGCTGGTCATATAGCTGGTATGGAATATTTAGAGACTTTACTAGCTGCCATCTGGTCAGAGTTAGGACGACTAGATAATCATTTAATATATTCGGCAGAACAACAATCACATTACTTTATTCAAGGAGCTTTTAAATATGAGAATGGCGAGCTAACATTATTTAATAACGAGGATGGTGAAGAGTCGGTAGCATATCCAATTAATGATGCTAGTTTATTTTGCACAGAACATATTGAGTATTATATTCGTCAAATAATCGAACAAAAATCCGTTTTCATTCCTGAATATTTACAAGAGTTTGCTATAAGCCAAATAGAGAACTGGGCAAAGGCAGCGATTAATGCTAAGAATATGACGGAGAACAAAGATTATGTTATTAAAGACAAATCTGGTTATTCAGTTATAGCACCAGTAGATTACTACAATACTGGTATTGTACAGGATAAAACAAGTTGGCAAAATGGTCTACAGCAATTCTTGCAGTTAAAACATGCTTTAAGATTGACGGCTGAAAACTTCACTACCTGTTTTATCTCAAATATGGAGTATTTTCTGCGTTATGGTTGTAAAATCTATGGTATGACTGGTACATTAGGTTCACACGATGCCCAAGATTTGCTCAGCTCAATCTATCCAGTTGATTTAGCTGTTGTACCAACTTATAAGCCAAAACAATTTGTTGAACTAACTGGAATATTAGCACATAACTCAGAAGAATGGTTAGCCAAAATCGGTAATTCTATTATTGAAGAAACTAGCAAAAGTAGAGCTGTATTGGTCATTTGCCAAACAATTAGCGATGTATACAAAGTCAAAGAGAATTTGCTGAAATCTGGTTATCCAAGCAATAAAATTAAACTTTACTCAAGAAATGATAATGATGAATATTTAGCCGTTGGAACTAGTATTGAGGCTGGACAAGTTATTATCGCGACTAATTTAGCTGGTAGAGGTACTGATGTTAGAACTACTAAAGAAGTTGAAGCTGCTGGAGGGTTACATGTTTGCCTGACATTCTTACCAGATAACTTGCGGGTAGAAGAGCAAGCTTTTGGTAGAACATCGAGGCAAGGTAACCATGGCAGTGGTCAACTAATCATTGATCAATCAGAACTTGAGACAAAATTTGGCTCAGAAGCTAATTGTATTGATAATATCACAGACCTAAAGAATTTACGTGATGTCATTGAACATAATAAATTAGAGAAAGTCAAGACTAGTGGAGCAGATAAGATTCGAAGAAATGATAGACTATTTAGCGATTTTTGTAAATTCACTAATGAGTTGCGGAATAGCAATGATAATGAATTTAAATTAGCTCAATTAGAAGAATTATGGGGGATTAAGCTACAGCAAATTAGTGAGCAATGTAGAAAATTAGAGAAGACTGGTTGTAACAGTGCTATAGAGGAATATGCCTTTAGGGAACTAAACAACTTCAAAGCCGAGATGAGGGTACAATATTCTAATGGCCATAGTATCATGCGGAATCCAGCCTATTTGGTTAGGGAAGGCGTTAACAAACTTGGTGAGGGTAATCGCTATCAACAATCGATCGATTTATTTGATATGGCGATTAATCTGGATGCATCCTATAGTTTTGCTGGTTATTACAACAGAGCTTATGCCAAAATCAGTCAAGGTTATACTTTATCGATGCAAAGTGGTAAATTTGATACTAGCTGGCAGGCAAGTGCTTATTCTGATTTAATGGCGGCTAAAGCTCAAATTGAATCAGTTATTATTCCAGGATTAGTATCTATCCAAGTAATCTCAAATCATAAGCCAGATAGCGAATTATCTAAGCAAATACGAACCAAAATCAATCTGCTAAAAGAGCAGATTAACTATATTGAATCAGCTGCCAAGACCATTGAAAATTGTAAGAATGGTTGTGTTACCCAAGTTTCCAATCGAATATTATTGCCAGACTTATTTACTAGCGACGTACCAGATGATGAGATTCTTGAACTCAACATGTTTGGTATTCTGCAATTATTTGAGTTGGATACAGTTGAACCAGAATCATCGATATTTGATGGCTTGTTAGTTGCGGCACTTGGTGTGGCTCAAATTTTTGTTGGAGCATTATGTGTCGTTGCTGGTAACTATAAATGGGGCGTAGCTTTTATTACCGAAGGGCTGCAGGATTTATATAAATCAATAAACGCTATTCAATCGGGACATTTTAACTGGAGTAATTATTGGACTGAAAAAGGCATTACTTTAGCAGTAACCTTAGCGATGATGGGATGTGAGAATCTAGCTGGTAAACTTGGTGCAACTAAAACGCTGACTAAAGAAGGAATAAAAATAGGGGTCAAAGAAGAAGTAAAAAAACTAACAACTCAGGAACTAGTCAAGAAAGCTATAAAAGAATCTGCCATAAAGACTGTAGTGAATATTGGTCTTGATTACGCCGCAACAGGTCTCTCTAAAGCAGTAGTTAATGAATTTAAAGATGAAATACGTGATATTGTTAACAACAAAATCAGCAATTGCCTGTTATCTGAGTACATGGTACGCAACATAAGTCACATCATGATGGTCGATGATTTCAATCATAATGCTAAGGGGCAAAATGCCATTAATCAAGGAGTAGCAGATATATTGACCAGTAAACGCAATATTATTGGTGAGATTGCCAGCAAGCTATTAACTAGCTTAAGTCATAGTAATTATACTACAGTCAAAGTAGTGGCTTACGCAGCTAGAACAACTAATACGGCATATGATGTGTCAAAGCTACAAGATTTTGCCGATAGTTTTTGCCAGAGTTTAGAAGGGAAAATACGCTATATTGAGAGTAATCTGCCTAGCCTAGTTGAGCTACTATATAGTTCCTCAAACCCTGTAATCTCTATGGATGATGCTGCTGATATAGTAAAAACATTAGAACGAATTGGGGCAATCAACAATAATCAGTTTTGCTCAAATGCGGTAGAAATTATTAAGCAAAACCAACTTGGAGTAGGTGAAAAATATCGAGCTAAAATCAGCTCATTTGCCAGTAGAATGATTGCAAGTAGTGCGAAAGATTACAAATCAGCGATTAATCATTTAATTACTCAACAATCAGCACTGGTTAGTAAGAGTTTGATGGGTCATTACCAACATCAGCTAGCTAATCCGATAATACAGGAAGGAATGCATCAAGTATCTTTATCTGACAAAATCAGTGATACACTTCTTGGCGATTCTTATCGTTTGAATGATGCTATAAGAGACATACAAAGCCGAAATGGTCATAAAGTGATAAATCTAGCTGGTTCAAAAAGAGTAGCAATAGCAGCTGGTGATGATGATGGCACTATAATGATGCATGGTAAAAATAAGAACAGCAATAGAGAGCATGCTTTAAAACTTGATCCGCACAACACTAATGTTCAGCCTGGACTAACCATCGGGCAGCCGCAGAAGCTAGATAAACGTCTTTTTGGCACAGGTGAAGAGTCAGCACAAGGAACATCTAGACAATTAGGTACGGTAGATTCCATTCTTCGCAGGAAGGATGACATTGAGTCGTTAGATTATGACAGATATTCTTTGTTAACTACCTCTATCATTCAGCCACCAAAAGTACCAATGTCTCTAGATACTCTCAATTACCTAAACAATGTACTGCAAATAAATCCGCCACAAAAAAATATGTTAAGCATTAACCCAAAATCACCAAGTGGCTCGGCATCAGGTGGGCAACCTATCTATAGCTTTAACACAGTTGGTAGTGGTGAGATAGTTCTACCACCAGAATTATTAGGAAAACCCGTACCATCCATTACTGTCCCCAAAGATGTAATACCTAGCAACAAGGCAACTGCTGACCCAAGCGAGTTTAAATGGACTGAAGAAGGCGTGGCACACTTGCTTGCCGCTAGTAAAAGCAAGGATAATGCATTAATGCAACAAGCTTATGCCATTGGCGGGGAGCCATATCTACCACTTAAAAGGGTAGAACCTGGATGGCAAGCAAAAACAATGGGAGATACAGCAGCACCACTCTCTATCCCCCCAGATATACCACCACAAAGGTCTGATGAGAGAACAGTTGAAGAAATAGCAGGCATGTTTGACCTTACTGGTACATTTAATTCAAATGCTATCCAAATTGTCTCACCGAACTGGAAACCAGTGAGTCTAAATGATGTCAGGAATCATCTTTATAAGGAAGTCGTGAATCCTGAGGCAACATACCAATATCGTGGTGGTGTTGGTAATTTTCTAGTGGCTTCAACAGCAGTTGCCGGTGAGTTAGTAAAGTATGGTACACAGAATATTATGCATCCTGTCAGCCGTATAGAATGGTTACCAGAAGCTCTAGGAGCAATGGCTTCAACTGTTGATTTGCTGGTTGTTTCCCCCGTCAAATGGCTTATAAAATCTGAGTTCGAAGCAAACTGCTCAAAAGAACAGTTTACAAAATTTTCACAAAAATATGATGAACTACCCGACAGTACTAAGCTACTAGCAGAAATACTTGGCGACGGTGTTATTTTAGGCAACACCGTCAAGATTTTTGATATAGCAAAAAATAGTAGGGTAAAAATTCCATCAATCGAAGGTTCGTCAAAGTCACTACTTGCTATCGAAGGTGGAGTTAGTGAAATATCAGCAACTAGCGGGGTGGGTAAAATACCTGTTGATGCAGGGAGGACTCTTGGTGAGAATGTCCTAACCAAACCTATCCCACTGGAAATTAAGCCTACAGCATCTATGCTATCTGAAGTTGGTGATTTGGGATTGGCTGAATCAGGTATTTATGATAAGATAAAGGTAGCCTTAGGTAATAAACCGGTTGTTGCTGGTAGCCTGAAAGAATTACAGGCTCTTGAAATAAAATTGGCTTGTGAAGAATTAGCAGCATCAGGTGTAGGTAAACCTATGGCAGGGGCTGGTAGCACAGTTCCGATAAAAGACATTAATAGACTTGTTGAAACCTATGGTGGTTCTCCACAAGACTGGGTTAAGATGACTAGTGAACATATTATATTGAAGGAGAGATTTGTATTGCCATCTGGAACAAAAATACAGGTACATTATTATAAAAATGTAAGAACTGATCAAATAGTAGAAATTAAACCAAAATTTAGCAATGAATGAGTAGATTGGAAGAATGATAAAGTTATTAGCCAAACAATCTAGAGGAAATATTAAAGAAGTCTGTAACAGATGGATTGCTGGCAATTTTACTGTTAAGGAAATAAAAAATAATATTGGTACATTAGATTGGGCTGTTGTAGAGTTATTACCTGAATTAGAAAATGAGGCACATGTTAGTACAATAGTAAATATACTAATAGACGACATTTTAGAAATGGATTCAATAACTGATGAAGAAAAAGATCAGTCAATTTTAGAATTAGTGGAAGGACACAAAGAAGAGCTACAATCTTTAGCAAAAAGAGTAATTGCCCAGATAGAAATTAATACACAGGAATATTTGGAGTGGTATCAGAAAGAAGCAGAGGAGCGTGGTTTTTGCCGTAAATTAACGGAAGAGGTAATAGAAAGAAATATCGATAAAGAAGATGGGTGATTGTAGCAAGATGATTAAAAATAATTTCCTAAAATTATTATATTTTTTTCATTCTGAATACTTAGTGCTGGTGATTTTATGGTGTATATTATAGCAAGTTCAGAAAATTAGTTGCTATGTTAAATCTTACTCATACAAATTCACAAACGTCATTGCGAGTAGGCACAAGCCTACGAAGCAATCCATTTTTAATCACTTTTGTGGATTGCTTCGGAGCTACAAAAGTAGCTCCTCGCAATGACGCAAGATTGGTGTTTGAAAATGGTAAGTTCCTACAATCATACGGCAAAGGTCTAGGAGGCGCGCCAATTACTATAGGATATGACAGTAAAAACCAGCAATATTTTGGCTTTACCAATAAAGGTTCGAGTAATAGTGGCAGTATCTTTGAAGCAATATCCGCTAGTAGCAATGGTAAATACTCAGCCGATATATTACGAGGCGTAGTTCAGCCGATTCCAGTTGCCGATACCACTCCGCCAAAACCGCCATCCCAGCCAACTCCACAACCAAAGCCCTTAAGCCAGTCGGAGTTATCAGCTGCACAATTTTTGGTTGATACTTTAACGGCGGATAAACGACAACTACAAGCGAAGGAAAACGAGTATCACAGAAATATCCTGCAAATCGCTAAACAAAATATGCATGATTCTGCAACTAAGAAGCCAGCACAGGATGGAGCCTTGATGCAGCAAGCTTATGCCATTGGCGGGGAGATGGGGCTTGATTATGATCCAAGAGGCAAAAAATTCATTGAAGAAAATCCAGGAACAGCCTTAGCATTGGCAGCCGCACCATATGTAGGAATGGGGGTAGGACTATTGGGTGAAATTGGCTTTAGTGCTGCTGCCCGTTTACTTCCTACTATCGCGGCTGAAGGTGGCGGTGGATCATCGATCTTTAGTGGATCACGCTTTGCTAATGCATTTTTTATGAATGAATCAGCTGGGGCTGCGGCAGCAACTGTTACAAGATTCTCTGCATCAACAACTGCCGTACTACCAAACCCAAATTTTGTAATTGGAGCTAGTGCTATACCTCTAGCGGCAGCAGTTGCTCTTAAAGCTACAAATGATGACAATATAAAGGAGTTATGGAATCAATTTGCTAACCCAACGACTCTAACACCTACACAACCAGTAAAAATTTGGGATGTCAACAAACCATTACCTACTAATATTAACCCTTGTGCTATTATAGATTTGGATGCCAACAAACCAATAATACTAACTACTCCTATACCAAGTGAAAAACCTGTAACTGTAATATCTACACCTGATCAAGGTGAATTGCTACGAAAACTCGGGACATTGCCGGGATTTGACTTCGCACCTTCCGAACTTACCGGAGGTTTAGTTGAATCTTTCCCCGATCATAGTGATATAGCAGATTCAATGAATATATTGTATAAAAAACAATATCCTGATACAGTTGAGAAAATCAATGAACGCTTCCCAATCAACGCTGACTTAGCAGGGCAGAAATATCCGCTGAATAAACTCCCTGAACATATTCAAGCCAAATATCCTGATAGCGTAATGGTTGATGAAAAGGGACTTATGAGGTTTGAGCCTTATACCTTTACTGACAAGTTGGAAAGAGTTTACAGAATAGAATCAGATAATCTTACAGGAAAACGTGATATGGATTCTAAAATAGCTAATGAAATAATGGGTATAAAGGAGAACCCTGAAGGCTATACATGGCATCATATAGAGGACGGTCGAACAATGATTGCTATTCCTACCGATTTACATAAAGCAATTAAACATACTGGAGGGGCAGCAGTAAAAAGAGCCGAGAAGAAAAATGCTAAATGACATTAAAGTAATAAAATCTCACGAATCAACAAATTTGGAAGAAATAGAAAAATTTGAGCATCTAATACAAGCTAAACTTCCTAGTGATTATAAACAGTTTCTATTAAAACATAATGGAGGACATCCAGTATTTGACGCTTTTGAACTAAGTGAACCAATTAATAAAAAAAATACAGGAATATTAGTTGAATGGTTTTATGCTTTACACGATAAAGAAGTATCTAATATAGTTCTCGAGTTTCAACGGTCACGCGGGAAAATACCAGATGAATTTTTACCGATTGCATGTGATGATGGTGGGGATTTATGTCTTGGTATAAGGGGTGATGATTACGGAAGTTTGTATTATTGGACCACTAATTGGAGTTTTTGGAGTGAGGATGATTTAAATTATCTTTATTTTGTAAGTAATAGTTTCACCGATTTTATCAATGGCTTATATGAATTGAATGTAAAGGATAATAATATCATCAGACGCTACCAAGATGGCACTGTAACTATAGAGCCATTGCAAAAACCTAAGTGAAATAAATTTATTTTCTCATAAACACTTAGTGCAAGTAATAAATATGTTATGATAATCCAATAAACATTAAAGAAGAGGTTATTATGCAAGCAACTAAGAGTTAACATATTGGGTCTAACCTTGCTCCTCAACCGGAGAGTACAGGGCTTGTTGGTTTAACAGGCGCTGATTTGGCATTAGCTTCACTATTACCAAAACCAGGTAGCGGTGCTGGGGGTAGCAATTCGATATTACTACTGTCATCCGCCATGCAACAGCCAATCTATGTGTTTGAAAATGGTAAGTTCCTACAATCATACGGCAAAGGTTTAGGAGGCACACCAATTACTATAGGATATGACAGTAAAAACCAGCAATATTTTGGCTTTACCAATAAAGGCTCGAGTAACAGTGGCAGTATATTTGAAGCAATATCTGCTAGTAGTAATGGTAAATACTCAGCGAATATCTTGCAGAGCATAGCTTGCCCGGCAAGTACATCTTCAGGAACTCCACTGTTTCCGCCACCGACACTACCAAAATCACCAAGTGGCTCGGCATCAGGTGGGCAACCTATCTATAGCTTTAACACAGTTGGTAGTGGTGAGATAGTTCTACCACCAGAATTATTAGGAAAACCCGTACCATCCATTACTGTCCCCAAAGATGTAATACCTAGCAACAAGGCAACTGCTGACCCAAGCGAGTTTAAATGGACTGAAGAAGGCGTGGCACACTTGCTTGCCGCTAGTAAAAGCAAGGATAATACATTAATGCAGCAAGCTTATGCTATCGGTGGGGATATGGGGTCTATACCTAGACTTGTTGCACCAATGGAGGGACGTAAAACCACTGCAGATACTGATCGAAATATTTCTGAGTATTTTGATAATCCAAATAATAAATATGCTAACAACCAAATAATTAAAGGTATAGCACAAGCTGGAGAGGCAATAGAATTGGCAGGCAGTAATCTTGCTTATGGGATATCATGTGTGGAAGGTGGGCTGGAAACGTTGCTAGCTGTAGGTACGGTTGTTGGTGGTGTAGTTGATGGGGTCAAGGATGTAGCTAAGGGTGTTGCAAAATCTGTATTGTCTAACGATGCATATGAAAATGCAGCAAAGAACTACAATAAATTGCCACGCGGAGCAAAAATAGCAACAGAATTTGTTGGAGATTGTGGTATTTTAGGTGGAGTAGGTAAGGTTGCAAAGCTCGCGGGTGGTGAAGTTATTAATGCTTTTAAAGGGGCAGCTGCCGAAGGTAGCATTTTAAGGAGTGTGGCTGGAGCTAGTGAAATATCTACTGGGCTTGGTGAGAATGTCCCAACCAAACCAATCCCACTGGAAATTAAGCCTACAGCATCGATACTATCCGAAGTTGGTGATTTGGGATTGGCTGAATTTGAGAGTAATGCTATAATACAAGAGATAGTAGGTACTAAACCTATGATTTCTGGTACCTCTCGTGAATTAGCAGCTCTTTATGCAAAACTAGCATCACAAGAACAAGGTACTGTAATAGCTGGTGTAGGACATGCTAGACCCATAAATGACATAAATAGATATAATGGACTGAAGAAAATGGACAAGAAAATAGAGTAAAAAGTTTCCTAATTAAGATAAAATAATAAGAAAAAATTAGGAGGAAAAATGACAAAAGAAAAAGCAAGAGTTTTTAGTGCTGAAGAAAAAACTAGGATAGTATTAGAAGTGCTGAAAGAAGAGAGTCCATTATCAGTGATAGCATCAAAATATGAGATAAACTCCAAGACAATTAGTAATTGGAAGAAACAATTTATATCAAATGCAGCATTGGCTTTTGAACCAGCAAAACTGGTAAGTAAATATCAGGAACAAATTAATATGCTGAAAGAACAAAATGATGAATTAGCGAAAACGCTTGGAAAAACAATAGTAGAGAGAGATTGGGCTGTGGGAAAGCTACAAAGCTTGGACTTATCAAATAGAAAAGAACTTGTCGATTCCAAGCTAGCAATGTTACCAAAGACAAGGCAATATGAATTATTAAAGATTAATCGTTCTTCAATGTACTATAAAGCAAAACCATTTAGTGGGTATAACTTAAATATTTTAAATAAAATAGATGAAATATATACTGATAATCCTGAATTTGGTTATCGTTATATCCATAGACAATTATTAGAAGATGGCTTGTTTATTGGTAAGGATCGGGTTCTAAAATATATGAACATGATTGGCATAGAGGCTATTTATCCAAAGAGGAAAAAGTTAACATCTGGAAAAGATAAACAGCATAAAATTTATAGTTATTTGCTTGATAAATATTGGACTAATCTAGGTACAACTAGGACTGTACACGTACCTAACGCTAACGAGGTTTGGAGCGGAGATATCAGTGTGCCGTGCCAAGCGGCTTGAGAGATGAAGGTAGGTCCTTCGCAGTCGATTTACAGGAATAGGCTGCAAACCACTGCATGCGGCAATTGTTTAAGGGCATTGTCGTGAGCGATGCAGAAAAGGCATCCTTGAGGTGTCAGGTATAGACTTAAGAAGACGAACAACAGTGAACCACCGTTCAAGTGTCGAAAGTGCTTCAGATGATGTCAAAACCAAGGAGGTGATGTTGCTTTGGGATAAATTTAGCGGGAACCTGTTTACTGGCTAGGTGGCATCCGGCATAGAGGTGGCGTGAGCTTAAGTCAAGGCTTTCAAGCTGAACACGGGAACCTGTGCAACGATGTTAAAGGAAAGGTACAAGCGGAAATAAAACCGTGAGGCTGATAGTACTGATGCGTATACACAGGGGCGGACAGACATGTAGTAATGATGAAGTTGCTGTAATGGCAATGGAGTGAAGGTGTCTGACCATTTTAGCTGTTCATCACAGTGTCAACTAAATTTATTTAGGAGGAGCTTATGAAGACAGTAAAGCCTTTTGAAATTTCTAAGCAATATGTATGGCAAGCATACCAATGTGTTAAGAATAATAAAGGTGCAGCAGGAGTTGAACAACAAACTATGGAAGAATTTGAGCGAAACCTAAAAGATAATTTGTATAAGATATGGAATCGTATGTCCTCAGGCAGCTATTTTCCTCCTGCAGTAAAAGCTGTGCCTATTCCAAAGAAATCAGGTGGAGAACGAATCCTTGGGATTCCAACTATTTCGGATAGAATAGCACAAACTGTAGTGAAGATGGTACTTGAGCCATTAGTTGAGCCCATATTTGACGAAGATTCATATGGTTATCGCCCAAAGAAATCTGCACATGATGCCATAGCAGTTACAAGAGCAAGATGCTGGAAATATGACTTTGTTGTTGAATTTGATATCAAAGGTTTGTTTGATAATATCGATCACAAACTATTAATGAAAGCATTGGAGAAACATTGTAAGTGCAAATGGGTACTACTTTACGTACAAAGGTGGCTTAAAGCACCATTGCAAGATAAAGATGGAAATATTATTATGCGCGATAAGGGAACACCTCAAGGAGGAGTGATAAGTCCAATATTAGCAAATTTATTTTTACATTATGTATTTGATGCATGGGTAAGAAGAGAAATGCCAAGTGTAGCATTTTGTCGTTATGCTGATGATGGTTTACTCCATTGTCAGAGTCAAGAACAGGCAGAATATGTGTTACAAGTTATTAGACAACGATTCTAGGAATGTGGCCTTACGATACATCCTGATAAGTCGGGTATTATATATTGTAAGGACAATAATCGTCGTGATGAATATGAACGAATCAGCTTTGACTTTCTCGGATATAGTTTTAGACCAAGAAGATGTGTAAACAAACAAGGCATGGTTCATCCAAATTTCTTACCTGCGATAAGTAATAACTCTAAGAAAGCAATCATACAAACCATAAGGAGTTGGCACATTCAGCTTAAGAATGACAAGTCCTTATCTGAACTTTCGGAAATGTTTAAAGCTGAGTTAAGAGGTTGGTATAACTATTATGGGCAGTTTTATCCATCGGCAATGCACAACATATGGAAGCACCTGAATTGGTATTTGGAGCGGTGGGTTAGAAGAAAATATAAGAAACTTGCATGGCATAAAAGACGTGCAAGAGAATATCTAAATAGATTAGCAAATCTTAATCCTGAAGCTTTTATACATTGGAAATTAGGAATATATCCAAAGGCTAAAATGGTGGGAGCGGTGTGAGCTGAGAGGTTCACGCACCGTTCTGAGAGGGGCTGAAGCTGCAATGCTTCAGTCTACTCACCCTTATGTTCGAACTAATTCGGGATTTATGTACATGGCGGCAATTATAGATTGGCATAGTAGAGCTGTGTTGAGTTATAAATTGTCAAATAGTATGGATGTAAGTTTGGTAACTGAAGTATTGCGGGATGCACTTAACAAATATCCTGCACCGCAGATATTTAATAGTGATCAGGGCAGTCAATATACTAGTCATGAACACATTGAAATTTTACAAGAGCATAACATTAAAGTTTCGATGAATGGTAAAGGAAGAAGTATTGATAATATAATAATGGAGAGATTTTTCCGAACTTTAAAATATAATTGTATATTTATTAATGATTTTAAAGATGTTAAAGAGCTAAAGCGTGGTATTGATGATTACATCAATCACTATAATTATAGAAGATTTCATTCAAGTATTGGTTACAAAAAGCACATGAATGTCTATCTAAATTCTATGCAAAATTATGAACAAATTGCAGCTTGAAAAATGCAAAAATGGGAAACAAAATTATTATTTTTTTTGTCTTGATTTTTCAGTCCAGTATCGTCATCAAGGTTATTTGTGTCATTCTCATCTTCATTCTATTATTACCAATCCATTTTATTACGGAGTAATGCGAGTACTAAAAACTAAAAAAGAATACCCGCATATTTATCCACCAATCATTAGTAAGGAGTTATTTGATGCTTGTCAAGCAATACGCCTTGGTTGGAATAAAAAACCGTTTAAATATGGAGGAAAAGAGTATATATTTAGGGGGTTAATAAAATGTGCTGCTACTGACCGAATAGTCACTGCTGCTACTAAAAAGAAAACCTACATTAATGGTCAGATTGGAGAATGGACATATTTACGAACTTGGGATTCCACTAATTCTAATAAGATAATATACGTAAAAGAAGAAAAAGTATTAGAAGAAGTAGAAAAAGTCTTTGAATCTATGCATTTGAAACCACAGGTGTTAGCTAATGTGATATCACATATTAAAAGCGGTGTCAATGCGGAGCAAGAATATTATCAACAACGTATTAAGGAACTTAATTGTGAACATGCAAAGATTACGACACGTGTGGATAAATTGACTGATTTATTTTTAGATGGTGATATTGACAAAAATACTTATGAAGCAAAACATAAACAATTAATACAAAAACGTAAAGATATTATTAGAGAAATAGAGAATCATACAAATGCTGATGATAAATTTTCAGAACTCTTGATTAACCTAGTAGAACTGGCTTCTGGAGCGTTCGTAGCCTTCAAAGGTGCTACTATTGAGAGAAAACGTAAATTGATAAAGTTAGTGTTTGGTAACCTAGAATTAAAAGACGGAAAGCTAGACTTTATGCTACGTTCACCATTTGATACATTCGTGAAATGCACTAAAATCGAAGAATGGTGGGCCCGGCAGGACTTGAACCTGCGACAACACCGTTATGAGCGGTGGGTTCTAACCAACTGAACTACAGGCCCTTTTATAATGGTCGTTAAGGTTTATATAATTATTAGCTTTCTAAGTCTAGTAAAAATTTTATAACACTTGAAAAAGTTTTAATTAATTTAGGACTTTTTGGTCCAATTTTTCTGATTATTTATTTTGTTTGCATAGCTATAACAATATATTGCTTTAAAAAACATGATCCCCAGCACCCAACTTGATATTATTAATTCCATTATTTTATATTTTGGGGCTAGTTCTAGATTTACAGCTCTCATATATCCAAAAAAATATTTTATTGAAAAAATGATAAGTATCAATATAAGAGGTTGCCATGAACCTGGAATAATTATTTAATTATTATTAACCTGTATAAGAGGTTTGTCACAAAATCGCCAATTAATAATAATTGAGATAATTAGCAATATACAAAATAATATTAAGTCTTGTACATTATTAGAAAATCCTTTTATATAAAGTAACAAGAAAATAACAGGAGCAATAAATAATCTTGATGGCAATATAACTGTTTGCTTAGTTGCTCTAATCCCTCTAAAAATTAAGTAACCAAATAATAAGTATACCCAAAATGGTGTAGCCTTTAAAAAATATAAGATTTGCATTGTATATAACCTAAACTTCTGAAAGTTTTCTTGCTTCATCAGCCGATATCAAAGCTTCAATAAAGTCATCTAATTGCCCGTTTTTTACAATATCTTCTATTTTATAAAGAGTTAAGTTAATTCTATGGTCAGAAACTCGACCTTGTGGAAAGTTATAGGTGCGAATTCTTTCTGACCTATCACCAGAACCAACTTGACCTTTACGCACTTCGGCTCTTTCCATATCTTTTTTATATCGCTCTGCTTCATAAACTCTAGAACGAAGAATTTTCATAGCCTTAGCTTTATTTTTATGCTGTGATTTTTCATCTTGTAAGGCAACAACAATACCAGTTGGTAAATGGGTAATCCTTACGGCTGATTCGGTGGTATTGACATGTTGTCCGCCAGCACCCGATGCCCGATATGTATCAATTCGTAAATCTTTGTCATCGATCTTAATGTCTACATCTTCTGCTTCAGGTAAGACAGCAACGGTAGCCGCAGAAGTATGTATTCTCCCACTTGACTCAGTCTCAGGAACTCTTTGTACTCGGTGTACACCTGATTCGAATTTAAGTTTGGAAAACACATCTCGTCCTTGAATTAGTGCTGACGCTTCTTTATACCCACCAATACCAGTATCTGAGATTGATAATATTTCAAAACGCCAGCTTTTTAATTCGGCGTATCTGTGATACATATTAAATAAAGTTGCAGCAAATAACGCTGCTTCTTCTCCACCACTACCAGCTCTTACCTCAATAATAGCATTTTTTTTATCAGCTTCATCTTTTGGCAACAAAGAGAGTTTTACTGCCCTTTCTAATTTAGGCATCAGTATCTCTAAACGATGCACCTCATCATATATCATCGTCTGTGTATCATTGTCCAAATTTGCTTCTTGAGCCATCTCTTTGATGTCATGCAATTCAGATACAGATTTATTATATTCATTAATTGTTTGAACAATAGGCTCTAGCTCGGCATATTCCTTCGATGCTTTTATAAACTCATCTCCGACTATACCAGTGGCCAACTTTTTCGATAATTCTTCATGTTTATTCAAGATTTTTGCTAGATTATCGGAAAAACTCATAATTTATTCTATGATTTAAGTTTTAAGTTATGGTGAGGGTAGGCTGTCAATCAAACGTTATATGAGCATTAACGCAGGACTCTCCATAAATTTTTTAAATGAAGCTAAAAATTTAGCTCCAACAGCACCGTCAACGACTCTATGATCAGAAGAAAGAGTAACATCCATGATAGTAGCGACTTTTATCTGATTATTTTCAACTATTGCACGTTTTGAGCTTGCTCCTATTGCTAGGATACAGCTTTGTGGCGGATTTATTATAGCACTGAAGTTCTTAATACCGTACATACCTAAGTTAGAGACAGAAAAACTTCCACCCTGAAATTCTTCAGGAGTTAGTTTATTATCTCGAGCCTTTTTTATAAGAGTTTGTAATTCTTGCGATAATGTAATTATATCTTTTTGATCGGCATTTCTGACTATAGGCGTTATAAGACCATTATCAATTGCCACAGCAACCGATACATCAACATTATTATAATACCGAATAGCAGACTCATCCCAGCTAACATTTGCTTCCGGTACAGCTTTTAAAGCTTTTGCCACTGCTAAAATAACAAAATCATTAACTGTAATTTTAATTTTCCTCTCTTCTACAAGTGATTTATTTATATCTTCTCTAATGTCCAATAACTTATCCATGTTACATTCTATTGAAAGATAGAAATGTGGGATGGTTTGTTTGGATTCAAGCAAACGTTTAGCGATGATTTTACGGATATTATTATTGGGGACTGATCTGTACTCCTCGTGATTTCTGTTCACCGCCCTAATCTTACCACTATTTGTTGGTTGCACTAAGTATGATAACACATCTTTTTTTATTATTCTGCCATGAGGTCCACTACCTTGAATATTTGACAGATCGATATTATCAATAGCAGCTAGTCTTTTAGCCAAAGGCGAAGCATATATCCTGCCTAAAGCTTTCACATTCATTGTTTGTGGTTGCTGATCGTACTTAACCGGCTTAGTTTCTTCTATAGATATTACTGCTCCTGTAGATGGTTTAGCAGAATTATCACTACTTGCTATAAAACTATCCAATAAGTTTGCATCTTCACCATCTTCAAGTAATACAGCGATAAGCGAACCCACCGGCACATTGTCTGTACCTTGCGGCACAATTATTTTAGCAAAAATTCCCTCTTCTACAGCTTCCACTTCCATAGTAGCTTTATCTGTTTCTATTTCTGCTACAACATCTCCTGGAACAACTTTATCCCCTTCTTTTTTAAGCCATTTTGCAATATTTCCTTCAGTCATAGTTGGAGATAAAGCAGGCATTAGAATTTTAATTGGCATAAATAGTTCTAATTAGTTGGTATTTTACTTGGATCAGGGCTGACTAACATAATTATCTGTTTACCTTCCATTTTAGGAGCGGAATCAATCTTAGCTAAGCCCTCTAGTTCTAACGATATGCGGTCAAATAACTTCATACCAATATCGTTATGGATAATCTCTCTGCCTTTAAACCATAGAGAAATTTTTACTTTGTCACCTTCCTTCAAAAAATCTTTGATCTTACGAAGTTTCACATTAAAATCACCTTGACTAATGTTTGGCTTAAACTTCATTTCTTTAAGGACAACAACCCTTTGTTTTTTCCTACTGTCTTGGACACGCTTTTTACTCTCATATTTAAATTTACCAAAATCCAAAATCTTACAAACAGGTGGTTCGGCATTTGGTGAAATTTCTACCAAATCTAAACCAGCTTTTTCAGCTTGTTCTAGAGCATTCTTGATGCTAACGATGCCAAGCATCTCACCATTCTCATCGACTAAACGAACTTGACTAGCCCTAATTTCCCTATTAGCCTTCGGAAAATTACTATTCTTAATTCCAGAAATGATATTTTCTCCATAAAAATTGTTATTAGTTATTGTTGTGTTTTTGTGTACTTTTTACACGTACGACACAGTTGCTTCCATTATACCCCTGGGATAAGAATTGACAAATTCTTATCCCAAATTCGCGTATTTATGTTAAATAGCGAATATTCTGATCTTTTACAAGCTTTACTAGATTTTGTAGAGAAATAATTTCCTGCTGATCTGATCCTAGTTGTCTTATAGTCACAGTATTATTTAGCATTTCTTGTTTACCAACAACGGCTATTATAGGTACTTTATTATTAGAAAAATAGCGTATTTTATAATTAATCTTTTCAGGCGAAATATCGACATCTGACCGTATTCTTTCACTAATCAACAATTTGTGTACTTCCAATGCATAGTCATTTAAGTCACTTGTAATGGTGGCAATAGCTACTTGTACAGGGGCTAACCATAAAGGAAAACGTCCAGCATATTCTTCAATTAATATGCCAATGAACCGTTCAAAAGAACCAAGCACAGCTCTATGCAACATTACGGGTCTTTTTTTCTCACCGTTCGCTGCAATATAGTAAGCATCAAGACGTTCTGGTAAGACAAAATCAACTTGTAGAGTACCACATTGCCATTCTCTACCTATTGAGTCTTTAAGGCAAAAATCTAGTTTTGGTCCATAAAATGCACCATCACCGGGATTTAATATGTAAGAATAACCGGCTTCTTTTACTGCTTCTTTCAGAGCATTTTCTGCTTTATCCCAAACTTCATCGCTGCCAGCCCGTACTTTAGGACGATCTGAGAATTTAATTTTAATATCAGAAAAACCAAAATCTTTATAAATCTCGGTTAAGAGACCACAAAATTTTACTGTCTCACTGTTAATTTGTTCCTCAGTACAAAAAATATGTGCATCATCTTGTCGAAAAGCCTTTACTCTCATCAGACCATGCAATGCACCAGATGCTTCATTTCTATGACATAAACCAAATTCAGACATACGTAGTGGTAAGTCTCGATAACTTTTGATACCCTGCTTAAAAATCTGCACATGACATGGGCAATTCATTGGTTTCATGGCTAATGTTTTATCATCAGCAAGATTTAGAGCAAACATGTCCTCCCTAAATTTTTCCCAGTGACCAGAAGCTTCCCACAGGCTTTTATCAACAAGCACAGGAGTTTTCACCTCGATATATCCAGTTTTTCTGATTTTATTTCTGATATATTGCTCGATAATGCGATATATACTCCAACCTTTATCATGCCAAAATACCATGCCTTGAGCTTCTTCCTGAAAGTGAAATAATCCCAGCTCTCGACCTAATTTTCTGTGATCACGCTTTTCTGCCTCTTCAATCATATAAAGGTAGTTGTCTAACTGTTCTTTTGTTGCCCAAGCTGTCCCATAGATTCTTTGTAACATAGGATTTTTACTATCACCACGCCAATACGCTCCAGCCACTTTCATTAGTTTAAAATGTTTGATGAAGCCAGTTGACGGGCTATGCGGACCACGGCAAAGATCAACAAAGTTACCTTGGCGGTATAATGTAATCTCCTCACTTGCTGGAATCTCTGAAATTATCTCGGCTTTATAATGCTCACCTATTGACTTAAAGAATTCTATGGCTTGATCGCGATTCCATACTTCTCTAGTGATATTTTCGTTTCTCTTGACGATTTCATGCATTTTTGCTTCTATCATCACTAAATCTTCCGGGGTAAACGGTTTATCTTTAGCAAAATCATAAAAAAAGCCATTTTCGATAGCTGGACCTATGGTCACTTGGACATTTGGAAATAATTCTTTAACTGCTTCTGCCGTTATATGAGCAGCATCATGGCGTATTACCTCTAAACATTCAGAATCTTTATAGGTTAGAATACTCAAATTACAATCAGATTCTATAGGTAAACTTAAGTCCTTTAGCTCGTTATTTACTTCAACAACCAAAGCATTCTTTGCTAGAGAAGTAGAAATTTGACTAGCTATCTCCAATCCCGTAATATTTTTTTCAAATTGTTTTTGCGTTCTATCTGGAAAAGTAATAGTAATCATTTTATTTTATCTAATATTGTATCTAATTTTTAGTACCTTGCATATTAGCTTGTTAATAGTTTATATTCAACTTAATTTTTAGGTTGTGAAGGTTTCTATATTAATGATCGATTTCGTCTTGCCTATTTTTTTGTTTAAAGAATTGATAGTTTTTTTGTGGTCGTATTTCGGCAAGTTTGGTGTAAGAGCAATAGAAAACCAATAGAAAAGTAACAGAAAAGTTTTTGTGCAGAGTCACACAGCATTTAAATCTAAAAATCTAAAATCAAACGTTAAAAACAACTATCAATTAGCAACAAGTTGAAGCTGATGGGCTGAACACATCAATCTATTCTGCAGTCTAGTTCTCTGAATACTCCTGTTTCTTTCCATAAACTCTTATTTCCTATAACATAGATAACTTCTTTAGCACGTGTAACTGCCACATTTAAGATATTAGGAGATTTACCTGCCCATATCCGAGTTTTATTTTGGTTTGGTGCTTGAGCCCCTAATACTAGAATTACTGCTTCAGCTTCTCGTCCTTGTACAGTGTGTATTGTTCCAATTCGTTCATTAAGCCAAAGATTCGTATCCGTAGTTATCCAACAATCTAAAACATGATGATCTTTTATAATTTTGCGTAAATTACCTGCAACAAGTTTAAAAGGGCTTATAATATATAGGTTTGGGAATATTGAGGCACTCTTTAATTTATATAATAGTTCAACTACCTTTTTTCCTTCTTCTAGACACCATGTATCTAGTGCTTGACCTTGAACATCAAACCACATAGAAGGACCAAGACAGTTACGTATTGGAGAATTGTTGGGACTCTTTGCTTGTACCATTGAATTTCCGTAGGCAATTGCATTGGAAATACTAAACATAGGATCTGCACAACGCCTATGAACCAATAAAGGTACACCGACTAAACGAATTCCGTCTTTGGTATTAAATTCCGAAAAATATGAAGTTACAGTATCTGATAGGGTTTGAACTGATGCTTTTGGTGCATTAAAACGGTTTGGGTCTACCAAAAATTGTTCACAGATACTTTTTGTTAAATTGTTAGGCAACGTAACCACTGGTTCTATCTGTAAAGGATCACCTGTAACTATAGCACGTTTTGTTCTCATTATAGCTCCTACAGCGGTTTGCGGTAAAGCCTGCCCAGCTTCGTCAATAAGAAGCCATCCAAGAGAATTTGTAGGGAGATCCTTTAACATTCTTCCTACAGATGCAAAAGTTGTTGATACACTAGGTACTACAAGGAAAAAAGATGACCATAAATCTGGCAAAAGTTCCACGGTTTTTTTATCTATTTCACTAGAAGAGCCACCAAAATTTCTCATCAGAACTCCAAGATTGTGACGTAAAGGTTTTGCTGCTGCATCTATAAAAGCTTTATGCAGCTTTATAGCAGAAATAAATACCTCATCGCGTAAGGATTGTGTTTGCGTGTCACACCATGGGGAAACTATATGCCTTTCTTCATGGGATTTTGAAAATAAATTATTATCAATAAAATGAGATCCAAGTTTGTTAGAAAATCTAGGTACAATTCTTTTTACATAATCAAAATGAACAAGTTTTTGGCTTTCTTTATGGGCGATCCTTTGCCCTTCTTTTTGCCAAGCACGAAATGAAGGAGTATTTAGAATACGCCAAATAACATGTGGTTTTGATTTATAATGTTCTAATAAAAGTTCTTCTAACGTTTGCCCCTGTTCTGATCCGCTTTCTAGATTTGCTAAATCTTGAACTAGATTTTTTATTTCCTGTAATTCAGCAAGTCTAGTTCGGCTTGCTTGTAATACATGTTTAAAATCTGTACTAGCTTGTCTCCAACGTCTTAAAGCATCACTATGATTATGTGGGGGATCACTTTCTTCAATAATTCTCGGTTTTCTACGTTCAAGGATTTTGCCGGTTTTTGGTTCTGTAATTTCAAATATCTGTGGTATTCCGCTTGCTTCTGCTAAATATGTTAAAAGCCCAAGATCATTATTCCACCAAAAATTTTTACTAAAATTATTACAATTAGCAATATTTCCAAGTACTGCTGAAATCAAACCCCAACTTTTGCATCCAAATACTAAATCAGATAGAACTGTAAAATAACGCAAATCATTCGCATCGTTTGCAATAGCTTTTAAACTAGGTAATTCAGCACTAATATTTTCAACAGCCTTATTGTTAGAAGATGCAATTAATATTTCAAAACCTTTTAGACTCTTATCTAATTTATAAAAATTTAACCAACTCTGTCCCGTTTTTATTTTGTGTCCTGAATCGGTAAAAGCTTTTTCAGGATCAGCAAACTTCAGTAACGTTTCTGCTCGCTCTGTAACTAATTTTGCAACAATATCACGTAATAAAGTTGTTTTTCCTGTTCCTGGTGGTCCATTAATTGCAAGAATTCCACTGTCTTTTAGTTCAGTCATGGATAAATTAACTACAGCCTGTTGAAGTAATACTAAAGGATATCGTCCTAATCCAGGCCACCTTGCTGTAGGAATGTTTTTGGGAGAAAGAATATTTTGTAAAACAGAAGTATCTAGGATATTATAACGCTTTAATGGGATATTCACACCTAAATACTGCAAGAGGTTTGTTTGAACATTTGGCTTTTGAATTAAACTACTAGCTTTAATTAGATCATTTAGGTAAAAGCTGTTAAGTAGTAAAGTTTTAGTAGGGGTATCTTTTTTACTTGATTCATAAGTTTTGATAGCAAATTGTTTATTTACTAGTATTTCTGTTGGTATCTCAAAAGTATTAGTAAGGTAATTAAGAGCCTCATCTATTACTATTTTATTCAAGGGAAGCTTTTGACCATTTTTATCTCTTTTACACAAGATTGTTTCAAGAGCTATTTCGGTATCTTTTTCAGTTGATGACCATTTACCTAAGTTTTTAAGATTTCCTTTTAAAGCTTGAGGGGCACCCCATGCAAAACTTGAAATACTAACAGAACTGTCGTTTTTAATAAGATGACCATATTGATCTACAATAATTACACCCATAATGGCTTCCCCTGATACATATTTTGCTTCTACATTTGTGTCACCATACTTTTTAGTTAGAGCGGAAAATACATTCTTAAGATTAATTGAACCTATTATTATTTGATAGAATAATTGGAGATAATGAGGCAATTGTTCGCCGCCATTCTCCCAAGGTAGTCTATTATCTAATAAAACAACTAATTCTTTATTTCCTCCTACTAAATCCTCTGGTTTTTTAAATGTTTGGGGCGTTAATATTTCCAAGACAGTCCAAGCTGATAAAACGTTACATGCTTCTTGCGTAGTTAATTTTTTCATTTTATTAGCAATTTAATGTTCTAAGAAGTTTGTTGAGTTCTTTTTAAGAAATCGTTCTTTCATCCACATTTTAAATGCAGATTCTTGAGCATGTATTTTAGAGGTATATCCTTGGTAGTGGATACCAAATCTTGCTATATTCCATCCTAGTGACCATTGATAAACGGTAGCTTCTAGTATTGGGTTATAGTAATTTCCATTTCTACTAAGATACCACCTATTGCGTACGGAAAATATATGCCAAACATATAGTCGTCGTATAAAATATTTGACTACTTGCCACACTTCAAATATGAAAAACAAGATATACTGGAAAGCAGCATTTACAATTTCTTGAACTTTTTCACTCATCTCTCTAATCGCTTTCCAAGTTTTTGTATTAAACTTCTTACGTAACTTTATTACACAGTCCATTTTTAGTGTATTACTAAAACCTGAGAACACTAAGTTATTTTTCAAGTTTTTGGGAGGAGTATTAGTAGAAAACCTTAAGGAGAGCTTTTTTTGTTACAAAATAGTCTCAATTACAAATTGCTTAATAATTGGTAGTAAATTGATCTTTTATAAGAGAAAGAAACTTTGGTTGTTTTTGTTCCTCGTATTCTTTTAAGAAATCATACATACCGGTTGGCAAAAAATTTTTATGTGCTAGGTTGCTAAATTTTTCCCAATGGAAAGTTAAGTGTTGTTCCTTTGATATTACTTCTTTATTTTTAGATAGGCTATGTGAATGTACTTTAAATACAAAAGACTGTTCATGAAATGGTTTCTTATTAATTTCTGAATAGGCATTTTCTGCAATTGGCATATTGGTTTGTAATTTAAGTACTAAACCCACTGCCCACTCAAAAGCTCTGCCATTATTTGTCTGCGTAGCCATTACCCCCCCAAATCTTCTCTAATTGATTTGGCTACCCAATATGCTAAATTTACTGGTACAGCATTACCAACCATTTTATAGCCATTTCTGATATTGGTATAAATGAACTCATAATCATCTGGAAATGTCTGAATTCGTGCACATTCTCGAACGGTTAATCTTCGATATTTGTTTTCATAACCAAGAGCGAACTTTCTCAACTCTTGTCCGTCAACTTTTATCATTTTAGGAGCTTGCGGATGAAATGGAATGTGCCTATCTGTTGCTAAAATAGTAAATGATTGCTCATCCCAACCTCGCGCTCGATTTCTCGACATAAAAATTGGGGAATAACCAGAATCAATTAGCTCATGATTTTTAACTTTTCTAGTTGTTCCAACTTTTAGATCAGCTAGGTCACCTATCACCTGTTTTAAAGTAACTTTGTTTCCCAAAGGTTTAGGAAACTCAAATTTTTTGTTCAAAGATTTGTGATAGCCAATTATAAAAACACGCTCTCGATCTTGTGCCACACCATAGTCACTTGCTTTTAACAATTTCCAACTAACCTCATAGTTTTCTTTTTTGAACATATCTATGATATTCATAAAGGATTTAATATTTCTTGAATGGATTATTCCATGAACATTTTCCGCAACAAAAAACTTTGGTTGTACATGTCTAATAATCCTTATATATTCATGAAATAATTGACCTCTTAAATCGTCAATTCCACGCCTAGCACCAGCTTCTGACCATGATTGACATGGCGGGCCACCAATGACACCCGTTGCACCAAATGGAATATCTTCATTTGGAATATCCAAAATAGAACGCCCATCAAACTTTGATTCAGGAAAGTAGTTTTGATAAGAAGGAGCAATTGTTTTGTCATATTCATTTGCCCAAATTGTCTTGAACCCAGCTTTTGCAAAACCAATATCCATACCACCTGCACCGGCAAATAACGAAACAAGCGTACTGTCTAACGCAGATTCTTTTTGTTTCGGTGTTTTAACAGTAGCATCTTTTATTAACATTTTCTTTCATCCTTATTCACACCACGATATTTACTATTTTCGAGGGTATTATGATAATTTTCTTAGGCTCTTTACCGCTTAAATGTTTCTGTATCTCGGGTAATTGCATTACCATATTCTGAATTTCAATATTGCTCGTTACATTAGCAAATTCGTGCGTAGCCCTCAGTTTACCATTAACTTGAATGGCCATAGTATAAGATTCTAGTTCTAAGAATGATTCGTTGAAAGAAGGCCAAGAAGTTTGATATAATCTTTCCTTATTGCCTAATTTTTGCCAAATTTCCTCTGTAATATGTGGAATAAATGGGTTAAGTAACTTAATCAAGATACTAAAACCCTCTTTAACGCTAGTAATATTGGCTTCCTTACCCTTAGATATTTCATCTGACAAAGCATTAAATAGTTCCCGCATCCTTGCTATGGCTTTATTTAGCTTAAAATCTCTTATTTCTTCGGTAACATGTTTGATAGTGTGATGAGTAAGCTTTGTTAGTTTATCCAGTCTATTTCTAGGAGTCTCTGTTATTTTATTATTAATTAGTATCTCAGCCATATTTTCTAACTTACTGATAAAACGGCTGCACCCTTCAAGACCATTTGCCGACCATTCAAAATCTTTCTCTGGCGGACTATCGGAGAGAACAAATAGCCTAATAGCATCAGCACTATGGTTGGTCAATATTGACTCTAAATCCACGACATTCTTTTTGGATTTACTCATTTTTTCTATTCGCCCTTGAAATACTTCTTCCCCTGTATTCTTATGAACCCACTTATTAGATTGTTTTGTTACCTCATTTGGATACAACCAATTATTATTGGCGTCTTTATAGGTAGCATGTAACACCATACCTTGAGTCAGCAAACTAGTAAAGGGTTCACGAATATTAAGATAGCCTTGTTCGTTCATTACTTTAGTGAAAAACCTTGCATAAAGAAGATGCATTACTGCATGTTCAATTCCACCAATATACTGATCAACAGGTAACCAATAATCACAGGCTTGTTTGTCAGTCATATCTTTTGCATCTACATTACAATAACGGGTAAAATACCAAGAAGACTCAAAAAATGTATCTAACGTGTCAGTTTCACGAATAGCTGGTTTCTGACATTTTGGGCAATTAGTATGTTTCCAAGTAGGGTGTGAATCAAGAGGATTGCCATGGCCATCAAATGTAACATCGTTTGGCAGGGTTATCGGCAATTGTTCTTTAGGTACTGGTGTGATTCCACAAGTCAAACAATATATTATCGGAATAGGGCAGCCCCAAAATCTTTGCCTAGACACGCCCCAATCTTTTAGTCGGTAGTTAATGGTACGTTTGCCTAAACCACGTTTTTCAAGTTTTTCTATAGATTTTTGCTTAGCATCTTGGATAGCAAGATTATTCAAAAAATCTGAGTTGATCATGATACCATCACCAGTGTAAGATTCCGAGTGTACGTCTATTGGAACATCCTTATTAATTACTACTTGCTTTATTGGTAATCCCATTTTCTTGGCTAATGCATGATCTCTTTCATCATGGGCTGGGCATCCAAAAACTGCTCCAGTCCCATAATCCATTAGTACAAAATTTGTTATTATCACAGGAATAATAATTGTAGGATCAAATGGGTGAATAGCAAAAAGGTCAGTAAATACCCCTTCTTTTTCAGCTTTATCTACTACAACATTAGTGTCTAATTGCGAACATTTTTCAATGAAAGATATTATAGCATCATTTTTATCTACTAATTGCTCAATTATTGGGTGATTATAGGCTATCGCAACAAAGCTTGCTCCAAAGATAGTTTCTAGTCTAGTAGAAAATACTTCAATACTAGCTTGATGATCTTTAATTTTAAAACTAAAATTTACTCCTTCCGATTTGCCTATCCATTTTTCCTGCATAGATTTAACAGAATCAGGCCAAAAATCCAATTTCGAAATTTCATTTAATAGCTCCTCAGCATAATTAGTTATTTTTAAAAACCATTGTTTTAAATATTTCTTCTCAACTAAAGCGCCTGAACGCCATCCACGACCATCTACTACTTGCTCGTTAGCTAACACAGTATTATCCACAGGATCCCAATTGACCAAAGATTCTTTTTGATAAGCTAAGCCTCTCTCATAGAGTTCTAAAAAGAATTTTTGTTCATGCTTATAATAATCCGGATCACAAGTTGTTATTTCTCGTGACCAATCATATGAAAAGCCAATGGATTTTAGCTGATCTCGCATAGTTGCGATGTTTGAATAAGTCCAATCTTTAGGATTAGAGTTATTGTTAATGGCAGCATTCTCTGCTGGCAAGCCGAAAGCATCCCAACCCATAGGATGTAATACGTTATAGCCTTGCGATTTCATAAAACGAGCTATGCAATCTCCGATAGAATAGTTACGTAAATGCCCGACATGAATCTTTCCAGAAGGGTAGGGTAACATTTCAAGTACATAATATTTAGGCTTGTCGCTATCGTTTGTTGCAGCAAAAGCTTTTTCCTCAAGCCAAATTCTTTGCCATTTCTTTTCAATATCTCTCATAATTTGTATCGTAAACTATCCTTATTGTAGCAAGTATATCATTCTTTTCTTTCAGCACTAATATATAATTCTCTAGATTTTCTTAAAATTTTATCTTCTATGCTATTAGCTAGGTCCGAAGTAGTATGATTGTCTAGCCAATTACCATTTTTAAGTGTTTGTTCAAATATTTTTACTTGGATGGCATCCGGACTAATAACGTTATCTTTAATAAAAATATTTATTTTAAATCGAAAATTTGTTTGTCCTTTTGGACTATACCATTCAGTAATAATGACTCCACCGACTGAATCTGTTGAAGCAAGAGGCACAAAACTTAAAGTTTCTATAGAAGCTTGCCATAAATATTTATTAACGTTACAGCCTACAGTTTTGGTAGATTCATTTTTGATTCTACTTGGTCTAAACACCAAGCCTTCTCCTCCAACTATTGACCCCATTTCATCCATCTTTCTTTCTTGCACAGTTTTGGGATAGTCTCTATTCTTTGCAATTGTGGCAGTTGGAAAAAGAAATAAAGCTGACATTGTGCCAATAATAGTTTGTTTTAAGTGTGTTTTCATAAATGATTTTATTTTTTTACTATTTCAAGTAGTTTAGCTTTAGTGTACCATAAGAACCACGTGATGTAAAGGATAGCCCTGTTCTTTAAATTAACAAAATAAATATAATGTAACCTCAATTTCGGATTAATTTTATTAATCCGAAATTGGAATGAGAATGTAAACAATCAGGCTTAAAGCGGTTTGACGCCTGATTGTTAAATATTTTATTAGCGATAATAGATTAAAATGTATTTATAGTAAGTGCTTCAAGAATGTATTTTTCTGATATTACAGCCAGTTTTGGATTAAAATTAAAAATTTTAATCCAAAACTGAGGTTAATATAGTTGTAAAAGAATAAAGGATACGATAATTTAAATCTCTATAAGAAAATGTAGAATATCCATCTTCTAATAGAAGTTACGTGAATTTGGGATAAGAATGAACTAATTCTTATCCCAAATGGGGTAAGTTATTAAACATAAATGGTAAAAAATGAAAAATTTGTTATTTTTAATCTGTTTGTATTCCACTATTGCTATAGCCAGTGAATCTAAGTTTTACCCTAATAAGCTTAATTGTTGTAAGATCAGTAAGAGTGCAATGAATGATTACGAACCGGAAGAATTCCAATTATCCAATAACTTACTTAGAAAGACAGGACAACAAGCAGTCTATCGTGGTACAAAAATTATAGTAAAGGGTAGATTATTAGACCAAGATTGCGTTCCAGTAGCAGATGCAAAAATATATTTATGGCAGGTTGGAAGTGACGGAAAATATCCATACATACCACTTCGTACTCGTATCAATAAAAAGATGCTAAACCTTGTAAGTAAATCAAGTTTTACCGGATCTGGCATTGCTACTACTAATAATAAAGGAGAATTTTATTTTATTACTATATATCCTAGTGGAATTTTGCGTGAAACACCTAATGTAAACATTAGAGTCGACCACCTAGTTCTTGGACAGCTACAAACAAAGCTATATTTATCTGATTCAAGAGCTAATTTAGAAAATTGCGGAGAAGTTAGCCATGTTTTGTTCACTGCACTAGATGGCATTAAAACGTACGAATTTGACGTAGTAATGCCGGGACGAACTTTAAAAAGATATTAATGTTTTTAGTTTTCACATCCTCCGCAACAATCTTGTGCAATTGGATTTTCTGAAGGTGGGTTTTCTAATGGTTTTTTTAATCCACAAGAAGTTAAGATTAAGCAGCTTAATAATATTAGAGGTAAAAAAATATTGTTTTTCATGATGATCAATAAATTAATTGGAAATATATTTGTTATTTATATGCATATTAGAAAATATAGTAAACGATTTTTTTTGATTGTAACATATTTGTTGATCAGCACTAATAGTTTTGCATTAGATCAGATCAAATTAGGTGTTAAAATGCTTGATTTATCTAGTGTTCCTGATACGGTGGTTTTTTTTGATGATAAAGGAGAAAAATATTCTCTTGATAATTTTGAAGGAAAAACGATATTATTGGTATTTTGGGCAACATGGTGTGCATCTTGTATTAAAGAAATGCCGGATTTAGATGTATTGCAAAAAGATTTTAGAAAGTTGCCATTTGCAATAATCCCTGTATCACAAGACTATCAAGGAATAGAAATTATCCAAAAATATTATAAAGATTATGATATAAGATATCTGCCAATTTACCATGATTTTAAGAATCAACTATTTAAAGCTTTTTCAATAGTTGGTCTACCAACTGCTATTCTAATTAATCCAGATGGAAAAATGTTAGTAAGTTTTGTTGGTACTATTAATTGGTATGATGAAGAAATTCGCAATATTATTTTGTCAAATATTCCTGGAAACCACCCAGAACCTAAAAATAGTTACCGGGAACAAACGCTTAATCAACCGGTTAATAAACAGTTAAAGGCTGAAGAGCAGGAAAACAAAGATGAAAAACCAAAAATACAACAGAATAATGAGGAAAATAATGCTTCTAAAAACGATAATAAGGAGTAACTAATGTACATAGAACATAATAAAAGTTTAATTGCTGAGGCAAAATTTGATCAGGTAATTGCTAAACGTCAAATAGGTAAGTTAGATCAATTACTTTCATTACTACCTAGAATAGGTTCTAAGGCATCAAAGCCGGTAATTGCTGTTCTTCGCCTTAGTGGGGTTATAGGTAAAGTAAGCTCAGTAAAATCAGGGCTTAGCATAGAATCGCTACATGAGTTAATTGACAAAGCTTTTGAGATCAAAAATCTTAAAGCTTTGTGTTTAACTATCAATTCTCCGGGTGGTTCACCTGTACAATCTGAACTGATTAGTAAACGTATAAGGTCATTAGCTGGGGAAAAGAAAATACCAATTTATAGTTTTGTAGAAGATGTAGCAGCATCTGGTGGATATTGGCTGGCTTGTATTGGTGACCAAATATATGCATCTAAGAGTTCAATTATTGGTAGTATAGGGGTGGTTTCGGCTGGTTTTGGTTTTCCTGTTGCTATCAATAAGCTTGGAGTAGAAAGGAGGGTTTATGCAGAAGGTAAAAATAAATCTATTCTCGATCCATTTCAACCAGTGCAAGAAGAAGATATTGAAATTATTAAGCATATACAAAAACAGATTCACGAGCATTTTATAGATCATGTTAAGGAGCGTCGTATTGGTAAGTTAACGCAAGAAGATGATATTTTATTTAATGGAGCATTTTGGTCTGGGGAAACTGCTGTTGATTTTGGTTTAATTGATGGTATAGATGATATGTATAGTTTCATAAAACAGAAATATGGTGATGTAACTATTAAATATATATCTGCTAAACAATCGTGGCTTAAGAAGAGGTTGGGTATGGTAAGGCAAGATTTCGTGCAAGAATTCTCTGATACATTGATTGAATCGGTAGAGAATAAGATTACTTATGATAGGTTTAATATGCGGTAATTTACGCGAATTCAGGATAACTAGGTTCTTATATCTTAAAACATGTTATAAGTAGTTATAACATGTTTTAAGATATAAGAACCTAAAGATTTGTTATTTATACTCTTCTGTTTCTAGATTCTTCCAAATTCTATTTTTAGAGATATAGAAGAAAATTATAAAAATTACTAAGAACATCGTCACTTTCAAACCCATGGATTTACGGTTTTCCATTTCAGGTTCAGCAGCCCATTGTAAAAATATCGTAACATCCATAGCCATTTGTTCGACTGATGAGTTTGTTCCGTCTATATACTTTACTTGTCCATCTGACAAAGGAGCTGGCATGGCAATCTGACTATGTGGAAAATATGGGTTGTAATTTAATCCTGGCATTAGTTTAAAATTTTCAGGAGGATCACTATAACCAGTGAGTATAGAATATAAATAATTTGCTCCATCAGGTCTTGCTTTGATAATCAACGATAAATCAGGTGGGTCTGCTCCATTGTTAGCAGCTCTTGCTGCTTGTTCATTAGGGTAGGGACGAACAAATGGATCGGAGGGTAGGGCAGGTCTTTCAAACATTTCTCCTGCATCATTTGGACCATCTTGTACAGTATAATTTTTGGCTATTTCTTTAATTTCTTCATCTGAAAATCCTAGCTCTTTAAGATTACGGTAATATAAATTATAAAGACCATGACACACGCTACATACTTCTTTATAGACTTGGAAGCCACGCTGTGCAGCTTTCCTATCAACGCTAGCAAAAACTCCATCAAATGGCCAAGCAATCTTTTTTGTAGGTAGTGCATCGTTATTGGCAGTGACAATATTTGATATTAACAAAATTAATAAACACAGGAAAAACTTAATACTAATGTCATTGCGAGTAGGCATAAGCCAACAAAGCAATCCATTCCTAATCATTCCTTTGGATTGCTTCATCGCTACTAAAGTAGCTCCTCGCAGTGACGGAGTAATGTTAATTGGGTTAGCCATAATTTTTTGGTCTTTCATATAGAATCCGGTAATGGCAGAGTTTTTTCATATTTACTAATTAGAGGTACAGCAATTAAAAAATGAAAAAAATAGTAAGTAGCAGCGAACCTGCTTAAGGTAATGTAAGGTTCTTCTGCTGGTTGTCCTCCAAGATATCCAAGTACCAAACAATCAAATATGAACAGCCAAAAAGCAATGCGGAATATTGGTCTATAATTGCTACTCCTAACTTTTGAGCTATCAAGCCAAGGTAAGACAAATAATAGCAAAATACTAGAAAACATCAATATTACCCCGCCTAGCTTTGACGGTACTGCACGTAAAATGGCATAAAATGGCAGAAAATACCATTCTGGAACTATATGAGCCGGAGTAACTAAAGGGTTAGCTGGTATGTAATTGTCAGGATGCCCTAGATAATTTGGTTGATAAAAGACAAAAAAGGCAAATATTAAAAAGTAAACACTGAATCCAACAAAATCTTTTACAGTATAATATGGATGGAAAGGAATAGTATCTTTAGGTGATTTAACATCGATACCCTTGGGATTATTTGATCCATGAATATGTAATGCTACTAAATGGAGTAGTACTAAAGCTACTATAATAAAAGGTAATAAATAATGCAAAGCAAAAAACCTATTAAGTGTAGGGTTATCAACTGAAAATCCTCCCCAAAGCCAAGTAACTATCGATTTGCCAATAATAGGTATAGCTGAAAATAAATTGGTGATTACAGTTGCTCCCCAGTAGCTCATTTGTCCCCAAGGTAGCACATATCCCATGAAGGCAGTAGCCATCATGGTAAGAAAAATTATTATGCCTATATGCCACAATAATTCTCTAGGTTTTTTGTATGAGCCATAATACAATCCTCTACAGATGTGTAGATAAACTGCAGCAAAAAACATTGATGCTCCAACTGAATGTATATAACGTATTAACCAGCCATAATTGACATTACGCATAATTTTCTCGACACTCTCGAAGGCGTAATCGACATGGGGAGTATAATGCATAGCCAAAATAATGCCAGTGATTATCTGAATTACTAAAGCGATACCAGCTATTGACCCTAAGTTCCATAGGTAACTTAAATTTTTGGGTGTTTGGTATTCGCCTAAATGTTTAAGGAACGAGAAAACAGGTAGTCTATAGTCTATCCATTCTATAACGGGATTTGATTTTTTAGGATCATTAGTTTCATTCATAAATAACTATCCGATTTTAATTTTTGTATCGGAAATAAACTCATATGGTGGGACAGCCAAATTTAAAGGAGCTGGTCCTTTACGAACACGACCAGATGAGTCGTATTGAGAGCCGTGGCATGGACAAAACCAACCATCATAATCTCCTTGGTTTGCAAGTGGTACACAACCTAAATGTGTACAAATGCCAATAGTTACTAACCATTTATCATGTCCAGCTTTAACTCGTACTTGATCAAGTTCGGGATCTATTAACTCGGAAAGGTTTACATTTCTTGCTTCAGCAATTTTTTCGGGAGTCCTGTTAGTAATAAAAACCGGTTTACCTTGCCATTTAACAGTAAGAGTTTGACCTGGTTGTATGTGAGATAAATCCACTTCTATTGAAGATAGGGCAAGAACATCCGCTGAAGGGTTGAATGAATCAACAAGAGGGTAGGTAGCACATGCAGCTCCAACCACAACCATACTGCTGGCAGTTAAGGTTATAAAATCCCTACGAGTTGCCTTATCATAATCATTAGTATTTGACATAAACTGACTAGTATACCTCTTCTACTTCAATAGTTGTTTTCACAACTACTTGAAGTAGGGAATTATTTTATAATGAGTGCAACTATAGAAGCTAGGTTCTATAGTAGTGGCTTTCACTTTTTGCACAAATTTGATATTTATTATTATATTTAATATAATAGACTACTGGAAAAGTAACAAAAAATCAAGGGCAGCTTCAA
Organism: Candidatus Tisiphia endosymbiont of Temnostethus pusillus; assembly: GCF_964264675.1. Taxonomy (NCBI): domain Bacteria; kingdom Pseudomonadati; phylum Pseudomonadota; class Alphaproteobacteria; order Rickettsiales; family Rickettsiaceae; genus Candidatus Tisiphia; species Candidatus Tisiphia endosymbiont of Temnostethus pusillus. Next base: position 921,224 of record NZ_OZ183472.1, read on the forward strand.
CAATTAACAGTGAAGTATTACCCTAATTTTGCTTATAAGGAAAAATGCATTCTTAAAGCGGCTAACACGAATGCATTTTAAACCTTTCTAAAGCTAAAAACATGATTTTAGCCAAATATTAATTTGGTTTATTTACCATCACTATCTGTAGAATCGCTAGGAGAATCATAAGGATTGCGATATGGAAGCATTTCCGGTACAGTTCCGTCTTTAGGTAGTAACTTATTTAATCCCTCCTCTAAAGCTTTTTCACCTGTTTCTTCTTCTTTAATCTCGTATTTTGGCGGGTCTCCTAAACATTTCCAAAAATTGGTTAAGCTCTCAAAGTTGGGACCTAATTTTGTAGTACAGTTTTGTGCAATTGATTTAGATGTATCAAGAATTTCAATTGTAGCATTGGTCATATATTTTATAAATCCAATTTGTTCAAGACCCTTGGCTACCCAAAATAATACTATCAAAGAGGCAACTGCTATCATAAAGTACCATTTAGCTATGATACTCCATAAAAACACCCCCATAGGGTTAGCTGCTATTAGTCTTCTTAAAGCTTGCCACATATATAACTACCAAAAAATGGTTAAAAAACTACGACTAAATTACATGAATAATAAAAAAATAACAATTTTTTTATTAGTGCAGGGGTCAGTATGGTGTATAATATAAATTAAATGTTGTAAATATTCTTAATTAGATATGATGAGAGATAAAATATGGTTGGTAAAAGAAGCATATTGATACCAATCATAACAAAAATTAGACTTATATTCTCAAGATTTTGTAAAACAAGACCGGTAAGTATTATGTTGGGTATTAATAGTGGCATGATTAATATTGCTAGCAGGTTAGTATTTGACCTAAAATAGCTTTGAATAGATCCAATTAAAACTAGTAGGCTACTGGACAAAGTTAATAGCAAAGTTAGAGTGATAAAAAGATAGGTTACTGTTGTTAGATCAAGATCGAAAATAATATAAATTATCGGGATATTTAATAAAGAGCTAGTAAGCGAACTAAAAAATATAGCAAATAATTTAGATGTAACAATTTCGCTCTCACTGAAACTGGATAATAGTAGCTCTAAACTTCCATCCTCCACATCTTGCTTTAATATTAGACTAGAGAAGCCAATTAGGGCTATTGGTAAAAAAATTACTGAAAAAATAACCCCAAATTTCTTAATATCTGCTTGGTCATTGATTAAAGCCGTGCTGAAAATACAAAATAAAAAAAATATAAATAGATATTTGCTAAGATTATTAATACGATTTTGAATTAAATATTCCCATTTTATTAGCTGTACTAGTTTATGCATATACTACTCGTAAATGAAGAGTTGATAGACGATAGAATCAAAATCATGAAGACGACAACGCCAATTCTTGATTTTCATCGAGTATATACTGCTCGTAAATGAAGAGTTGGTAGACGAAGGTCAACTTCAAGAAGAGCTAGGAGTGTCAAAGTCGAGCAGCGGAGCGTACATTAGTACGTGAGCAGCGGAGATCTTTAGACACGACGACGCCAATTCTTGAAGTTCACCGAGTATATCTCATTATGGAATATATTAAACACATAACCGATGCAACGCAAAGTCCAACGCCAATTTCAATGATAAAGATACCAATATGTTGAGCTAATAATTTATCATTTGCAAGAGAATAGTAGTTTAAGTAATTATCATCAAATAATATTGATACCATACCGGTCATGGCATAGATAAGTACCCCGATAGTAGCCATACCAACTAGTAAATCAGTAGAAAAATATTGTTTTAATTTGAACTGACCATGAACTAAATCAAAAGCAATTATCATAGAAGCAAATATAGCCCCAGCTTGGAATCCACCTCCTGGTGATGCATCACCATTAATTTGAATATATAGACAATATAAAAATATATAAGGTAAGATAAAAAGAGTAGAATGTTTTATAATGATAAAATCTTTAAGCATGTTCATTACTTTTTTGTGAAAATAGCAATAATACCGATATTCCAGCAATTAAAATGACTGCCGTTTCTCCAAGAGTATCATAACCTCTGTAACTAGCTAGTAGTGCTGCTACAAAAGAGGGAATACCAATATCACTTTTAGTATTTTCAATATAATATTTGGTTAAGTGACTTTGCATAGGAGAATCTATAGATCCATATTCTAGTAAATCAAGTCCTGCAAAGCTAAATGTTACTATGAACATTAAACATATAATTGATGAACTTATTACTCGTGTTGGTTTAAGATCACATTTTTGTATGTCTTGCAATCTAGTGAGAAAGCTTAGGAAAACACAGCTAGACAAACAGCTACCTAGAGCTACTTCAGTCATTGCCACGTCTGGAGCGTCCATAAGAAGATAAGATAAACCAATAAGTAGGCTAAATACAGAGCTTATGATCACTGTTTCTAATAAAGAATTACAAAATATAATCTTAATTGATACGATGGCAAGCATTATAAGGATTACCATAAGCAACCAGCTAGCTAGTTGAAAATTTATTATTTCTGGTATCATAAATAAACAATCAATTATTTTAGGTTAGTTTTTCCTAATAAAGCAGCCTTGCCAATTGCATGAGTAGATACCGGGTTTAATATTAAAATCAATATAGAGGCAAAAACTAATTTAAAAGAGCTAGTAAAATCATGTTGTAAAAAGGCAAGACCAACAAGTGATAAAGGTACTCCACAACATTCAATTACACTGGCAGCATGAATTTTTGTATAAAAGTCAGGAAATCTGAACAGTCCAACAATGCCAGAAAATATTGCTATAATTCCAAGTAGGATTAATCCATAACCAATAACAAAAAACATAAATATTCTATTCTCCTTGAGCAAGCGAGTAACCCGCTTTCCCATCAAATTCAAAGAGATTCTCAATTTTAATAAAATCTATTTTTGCCTGGCTTAGCGATTCAAGTAAATGGACTATAGATGAATGTGTTATTTTTTCTCCATCCTTCTTTGCCATAAAACGGCAACACCAATGATCAGATAATAATTCAAATCTCTCATCCCTGGGCCATAATTTAAGTCCCATGGAAGATACGGTTTTTAATTCTAAGTCACCTAAACTAATAATTTGAATTTTTTCTGCTACCTCATGAGCAGTCAACGCTGCCATTTGGATGAATACATCACTACCTACCAATTCTTTAACTTCTTTACTATTAATCGAATATATCTGCTCAGTAGTTTGTTGTTGGGTAACTGGTGATGAATATGCCGCTACTCTGAGGGTAGAAGGTTTGATCCCTAGTCTTTTTACTACTTCATCAGCAAATTCCTTAGTACCAACTTTTTTGCTAGATATTTCTTCATTGTAAATGTCTCCAGTATGGACTCCATCCTCAATGGTTTTTTTCCAGGCATTTTCTATTAGTGTAGCAATATCCTGTTGCCCGATATGAATTAGCATGATAATTGCTGCGTTAAGTAAACCAGAAGGATTAGCTAGGTTGCGACCGGCAATATCTGGGGCAGAGCCATGTACAGCTTCAAATAAAGCATAATTTTGCCCTATATTAGCAGAGCCAGCGAGTCCTACCGAACCAGAAATTTCTGCAGATACGTCCGATATAATATCACCATACAGATTTGAAGTTACAACGACGTCAAATAATTCCGGCTGAGCTGCTAGTCTTGCAGTGCCGATGTCTATAAGGTAATAATCACTTTGAATTTGCTTATATTCATTAGCAATTTCCTCAAAAACTTTATGAAAAATCCCATCAGACAGTTTCATAATATTATCTTTACTGAAACATGTAACCTTTTTACGATTGTTCTTTATCGCATACTCAAAAGCATATCTAATAATTCTTTCACTACCAACCCGGCTAATTAGTTTAAGAGATTCATAGACATTGTGAGTCTGACGATATTCGATGCCTGCATATAAATCTTCAACATTTTCCCGTACTATAACCACGTTTAAATTTGGATGCAGTGTTTTAACAAAAGGAGCATAAGAAATAGCAGGGCGAATATTGGCATAAAGAGATAGGGCTTTTCTAAGAGTTACATTTAAGCTTTTATACCCACCACCTAGAGGAGTGGTAATAGGAGCTTTTAGAAGCACCTTAGTTCTTGCTAATGATTGCCAAGTATCTTCTGCTATCCCTGAGGTATAGTGCTTTTGGTATAATTTTTCTCCTACTTCCACTACCTCTATACGTATTCTTGCTTCAGCTTCTTTTAAAATATACAGTACTGCTTGCATTATTTCTGGACCTATACCATCACCATAAGCTACTGTAATAGGAGTAAATTCTGTCATTGATAAACCTCTATAACAAATTATTCGTATTTAATTGTAACATGTTTTAATTTATTATTTAGTTCTGCTATCACTTCTTGCGTAATATTTAGACTATTTTTAGCAAATAAAATTTGAGTACTAGGTATAACTAGATCAAGATTATACTTTTCTGCTAAAGTACTTATAATTTTTGTTATAGCTTCTTGTACTTTCCCTATACCCTCAGCATGGGCTTGTTCAAGGCGTACTTTTCTATCTCGTATTTCTTTTTGTGCTATATTTATTTTCTTTTCAAAAAGACTAAATTCTTGTTCAAAAGCTGATTCACTTAAAGAATTACGTTTTCCCATTAATAGATTTTCTATTTCTTTTAGTTCTCCATCCTTCTTTGATAGATCTTGTCGAATTTTTTCGCTTATTTGGTCTACAGATTTTCTTATAGACTGGATTGCTACAGAATGTTCTAGAATAGAGTGTATATCTACAATAGCAATCCTTGTTGCAAATCTATTTTCAATATTTGTATTGGAAGCATGAATAGTTGAATAGCTGTTAATTATTAAACAAAATATTATTGTTAACCAACTATGACATCGTTTTGACCACATAACTATCATACTAATGTTAGTGTTTTTGATCCACATAGAATTTTCTCTTCTAAATTCTTCAATTTTTTGCAGTATATACCAAAAATTTCTTCCACTAATATGTTTTTACAAAAATAATATCTTTTTTAACTTTCAACAGTTATGAACAACGGTCGTTCTATTTTTCCAATACAGCAATTCAATACCCTTCCTATTTAATTTTCGTCAAGTACAGTAGTTGTGTCCTCAGCCAAATTCTTACGTAGCCATTCTATTTCTTCTATGGATAGTTCTATTATTCTACTTATAGTTTCTATAGAAAAATTTTCTTTTAGCATTTTTTTTGCCATTGCTATTTTTTCTTCAGCTCTACCTTCAGTTCTAGCTGCAACTATATAATCACGTTCTTTTAGCGATTCATTGACATAATTCTGATAGTGCTGACGTTCTTCTGGAGTCATTTTTAGAACACTCAGACGTTCTGCTACTTTCTTCATATAAGGCGACTTAAAATCATCTTTAACCTCAGAATGTTTGGCAAAATATAACCACTCATCCAACTCATCTTTTATAATACCATCAAAAAGCGGTACGGAAATAACAAAATATTCAGGAAATACATTGTGAACATCAAAAAACCTACAACCCATATCAGCAAGATGTAAGTCTACTGGATGTTCCCTGTCCATTTTTCTAAATATAGTTTGACCGTGATATAATGGAGAGCTTATATCGCTCAACACAAAATATATTAAGTTGATATGAAATATTTTTTGATATCACTATAATCCTGATCTGAGCTGATATTATCAACAATCAACCGATAACTATTAAAGCAAGCTTTGTGGAGAAAAGTGTGGGTAGTTGAACGATCTATTTCCACAATATATTTATGACCTTGCTGGTCTTCAACGATAACGTCAGCTATGCTTTTCTTTAAGTCTTTACGTTCTTTATTACTCTTACTCTCTAGTAAAGCGGTGATTTTTACTGGTAAGTAACCAGCATCTTTAAGGATAGCCGAAATAAAGCCTTCGATTATTTCATAATCACCTTTATCTTTGAGTAGATATTTAATCGCATAGTCTAACGATACCAATGTTTTACTATTCGTACTCATAAGCTATCCTCATTATAAATTTCCTTCAATATCATCAACTCCATCATCTCTAGACGCATGCAAGCATATGTACAAAAACAAAGCTTGCATGCCTTCATTGAAAGCGGTGTAGTTGCTTTCTTGCCGCATGAAATTGCTGCGATACACACCACTCATGTAGGCTAAATCTTCTAAGACTATACTAGCATTTTCTCCACTGAAAAGCTGCAAATAAATTGATTTTAATTGCTCTTTTGAGAGTAAAGTAGGAGGAGCTTGGGTTACTGAAGAATTACTTTAATCCCAATTTAATCCTTGACTCTTAAGACAGTATCAGAATCATCATTGGAGTATACCTAGTTTCCTACAAATTTTGTTCCACGTTATTCTAAAACCATCTACACGTAGCGATCTAATTAACTTCACTACTATATTAGGGTTACGTTTCTCAGATGGCCAGTCATCAAATTTTATTAATTTATCTAATGGCAAGCTAGATATATTTGTTGCAGAAAATAGTAACAACTGAACTTGCTTATCAAATTGACTTAAATATTCATCGTTCATAACAAATGATGCAATATTGATTAATCCTATTATTGTTTTCTTAGTATTTAAGCATGTAGTAGTACTGTAATTAATTCTAACCTTCGATAATGCAATGTCAATCGCTCCTATCTCATATTTGCTTGCTATAGATATCCATAAGCATACATCTTCACCAATTCCTATATTTTCAGGGAATTTGTTTGACATAAAAAGGGAGGTTTTTCCCATCACACTAGACATTGTTATTGGACATTTAGTAATAATGTTTGGAAAGACTTGCTTGCTAAAAGTACCAGAGCTTATATATTTTATCAAATTTCCAGCCCAATCTATTCTATGGTAAGAAGTATGCGAGAATAACAAACTATTATCCTCCATAAACTTCAATTGAACCTCAAGTTTATTGTCATAAAACAAATCATTAGAATCAATGAACGCTATGTACTGCCCAGATGCATGTTTAATACCTAGATTACGTGCCGCTGCTGGTCCTGCATTTTCCTTACGAATGTATTTAATTCTACTATCTTTATTGCACTCCTCAATCAACCTAGATACATCATCTTTAGAACCATCATCTACTATAATCAATTCAAAACACTGATGAGTTTGGGCAATAACACTTTTTATAGACTCAATTGCCAAATCAACTCTATTATAAATTGGCATAATTACACTAATCTTAATATCGGTTAAGATATCCTTAGCCATTGACTTAGCTAGTTCGGATGCTTGATAACAAGAAGCATTTGCAAGAAAAACACTAGTACGATGCAGGAATAAATAAGGTGATCCTTCCATTATAGTCATTTCTTCTAAAGTTAACCTTCTGAGAAACCTAGACCATAATTCATTACATTCATTCATGTGGCTAGCAATTTTATGGGTTCCTTGATCTAGATGAGTGCGACTTTTAATTAAAATACGATCATCAAAATGAATAGGCGCTATCCGTAAAAACTCAAACCAAAGTGCATAATCCTGGGTAGTTAATAATGTTTCATCAAAAGTACCAATTTCACAAAAATATTTTATAGGTATTAAAAGAGCACATCCATGAATTAATCCTCGCATAAGAGGGAATAATGGGATATTACATTTTTTTGCTGATAATATTTTATCTGGTCTTATAAAAGACAGTGACTTAGAGTTATGATCTATAACCTCATACCCTCCGTAAATAATCGTATTACGGTTGGGAAGAGTGTTAAGTGCTTTAAGTAATGAGAATTTTAGTTTATTATAACTTTATAATTAAAATATCATGGTTTCTTATGGAAGATGTTAATAACTATTGGGATAATTCAAAATACCAGTATTGTGCATATGCTGAGAGGTTGCTTAAGGAGTTAATTTTGCTAAATGAAAAAGTAAAGCAACCAATAAACATGTATGAAGTCAAAAAAGGCATCTACTATGCTAAAAAATATCATGGCAGCCAAATGAGGCAGTCCGGCGAGCCGTATTATTCACATCCGATTGAAGTGGCGTATATGCTTGCCCAGTACACAGCCCTAGAAATTCCACGATTGTTTAGAACAGACATGATTGTGACTGCATTACTACATGACACCATTGAGGATACACACCTGACCGAAAAGATGATTGCTTACATCTTTGGCAGTCAAGTGGCTAGTCAAGTAGAAGACCTGACCAGGGTCAAGCCTCATGGCAAGATTAGCTCGGCAGAAACACTAGATTTATTAATTCAGCAAAAAAAACATGATGTAGCACTGATTAAACTTTTTGATCGGATTCACAATTTAGAAACTCTAGGAGCGAAATCACTAGAAAAAGCTAAAAAGATAGTAGAAGAAACTGTAATACATTTTTTAACTTTATCTATGTATTTAAAAATACCAACAGTAACAAAACGAATTATTACATTATGTTGTCAACATTTATCTATACCTCTACATAAGGCTTTTGTGGATAATTCCCAGCCTCTTTCTCCAACTTTTCAAAATGAAATAGTCCGAATGCAAAACCTATGCAAACTGGAAGCAATATAACCATTATTCCCCAATGATGCCAATATTCAGTTAAGTAAACAATTGAAAAAGAGGTAACTACATGCATTAAGGCACGAGATATGGCAAAGGTAAGGCTAGCACAGCTAAAACGTTTAAAGACAGGAAAGTATCTATAAAAGATTGCATGTCCTGTGCTAGCACCGGTAGGTACAAATAACGTAACGAATAATTGCATTAAAAATACATCAAATGAGCTATTAAGATTATTTAATAAGTAAGGGCAAGCTAAAACAAATAGACAAAATATTAATAACAAAGTTTTTACAATTTTTAACGGATATATTCTATAACTTAAATATGTTAATACCAAAGTGCCTAAGAAGGAAAATATTGAGATAATAAAATTTTGATGAATGACCTGTTCAGCAGTGCAGCCAAAAGAATTTTTTAAAAGATTTCCGCAATAAATATAAGTAAAATAAAAACATACGGGACACATGCATTCTATTAGAAACAATGCTATTGTTGTTACTTTATTAGCTTTTTCCTGCCATATTGGATTATTTTCTAGTTTTTTAAGATCTATGCTGCCAACATTTGAAGGTTGCTCAAAAGTTTTTTTTAGTTGACGTTTGGCGTCAGCAAATTCCGGTGTTTCTCTAAGACTTCTTCGAGCTGCTGTACCAATCAGTGCTACGACTGCTCCCATCCAAAAGGCTATACGCCAATTAAATCCATAGGAGGTCACTACCGATGCTATCCCTAAAGCGAAAACTCCTCCTAAAGTACTAAAAATGGAAATTGATGAAGAAGTCGGATATTGGATTGGTGGGTTTATAGATTCAATTAAATAAAGTCTTGCTCCTATTGTTTCTCCCATAGAGGATATTCCTTGTAGTATACGGCATATAGTGATTAACCAAGAAGCTGTAATGCCTATTTGGGCATAAGTAGGGAGATTAGCCATGGTAATACATGATAAAGCCATCATAAAAGTCGTGATGATAACGGTAGTCTTACGCCCTATATTATCACCTAACCATCCAAATATTACTGCACCAACAGGCCTAAAAACAAAGGTAGAGCAAAAAGCTGTAGCTGAATAAAGAGCGGTAGTATGAGGGTCAGATTTTGGAAAAAACAGCTCATTTAACAGTACAGCCATATGTACATAAAGCATCAGATCAAAATATTCTAAAAAAGTTCCAATCGATAATAAGCCAACAGCTGATTTTTGTTCTTTCGTTAGGCTTTTTTGTTCCTGCTGATATCCTATCATTGTATTCACCTTAATATATTTATTAATACTAATAGATAGTGATGATTTGGTTGAACGATAGCAAGAAAAAATAATATAGAAAATTGAAATAATAAATCTTGGTTGTAACAATATCACAATTCTATAAACAAATTAGAAAGGGGAAAAGAGAGAGTGGTAAAAATATAGGCTTAAGATCAAAGAATGTTAAATATCAGAACTGCATCGCATCCTAATAAATTATTAAAAATAATCTTTGCAGAGAAAATAGTTAAAAAATAATAATATTTATAATTAAAAAATACTTGACTAATATTTTAGAATTGATTCTAATTAAATTATGGTAATATAAATAAACTTATTAATACAAATGAAAAATAACATGGCTGATGATTCTGATGACGGGAATATGGGCAAAGAAGACTCTGCTTATGTTACTCAGTTTGAGAATGTTATTAATGATATCAAATCTCAGCTGCATACTACTAACCCAGCTGAGCTAGCGAGACTCAATAGTGCTATAAGCAGTTTGTTAGCTAGTAATCTTCCAGCAAAAATACTAAAAAGTTTGGAAGCTTTACAAGCTGCTGTTGCCAAAGAAGAGCAGCGTGCTGAACAAAATATTACTTACAGGCAAGAAGCGGAAGCCGCAACTAAGATGCAAGAACAAATAGAGTTTTTAGAGAGGGAAGCAAAAGAAGCTAAGCAACATCAGGATTTTAAAGATCAAAATATGAATTTTCTTGCAGAGGAAGAAAAAAGAATAGCTAAAACGAAAGATATAACAAGTCGTATACAAAGAGGTGATGATATACGGCAGGAGGAATTAGAGCAACTCCTTAAAAGTGATGATCAGCAAAAAGCAGAACAAGCTCATTATAAAGCTATGCTTCAGTATCAAAAAGAAATAAATGATCGCCATACAAAATCCGGTACTGAGGTAAAAAAGTGTAATGAAGCTATTAAAAATCCAAAATCATCAGGTACTGATAAAAAAGTTGCTCAGCAAAATTTAGCTAAAGCTGAAGCACGGCATGAAAAGAATACGTTAATTAAGAAAGAAGTGGATGAGCATAAGAACGCGTTGGATGATATGAAAAAGAGAAAACGAGAAGAAAATAATAAATTGTTAGAAACAATTGATAATCTGCCTAGCATTGATGCTAGAAAAGAAAAATTTTCAAAATTTGCTCAAAAGTTGAAACAACAACATCAAGAAGAAGATAAGAATTTAGGGATAATACAAATGGAAGCTCAGGAAATAGGAAATAAATGCAGAGCTAATTTGGAACGTACGGCTAGAGGACCAGTAGGGACGCCACCTTTGCATAAAGGTTCTAGTAAAAGAACAGGTAGAGAATAATCAATAACAATTAGGAGGATAGATAAATATTATGGCAAAAGCTAAATTAGTATATATGGATAGGAAGGATAATCAAGGTAATCAAGTGCTTAGTACGCCGATTAATTTGTATAATGAGGGCGTACAGGCATTAGGTGAGTCGGTGGTGTTATTAGATTGCAAAAAAGTAAAAGAGGCTAATGGTGGATTTAAAGTAGCGGCATCAAGTTTAAAGGAAGCTTTGACGTTTGGAGAAGGGTATGCAGCTGCAGCCCTAGCATATATTTATAGTAATGGTTATGGAGTTAAGAAGGATTATACTACAGCCAAATTATATATATTAATAGGAGAGAAATTGGGCAGTCAAACTTGTGCTGATTTTATGCAGGGTAAGAATGATGAGGTATTTGATATTAAGGATTTCTTAAAAGCTAATCCTAATGTCAGATCATATTCTAGAGATATTATTAATAGAGCGGAGAAACTTGCTCAGGCTGCTAGAGAAAATGCCCAAGAATATACTAAACAAACTATCATGACCAATGAAATTTTGGGTGAGGCTGTCCATCATTTTGAACAAGCTGATCCGTTGCATGCTATTAAAGTTTTCGAAGGGTTTACTGATGTAAAAGTTACCGGTGAGGCAAGTAGCAGTACTTGCGAAATTATGTAGTATCAAAGTCTATAACCCCTATGCCAATTAGTATAGGGGTTTTTTAACACAATTATATACAACTCTAGACAATATAACTTAAGGGTTTAAACACTAATATGAGCAAATTTGTACGAGCAGATGGCAGGGTTATCTATCCCCAAACCAGTCTAACAAGAGAACAAAAACAAGCTGTTGGGTTGCTGTCGATTGGGACGTTCCTTGAGTATTTTGATCTGATGCTTTATGTTCATATGGCGATATTGTTGAATGAACTTTTTTTTCCAAAATACGATCCGCATACAGCTACTATTCTTTCGGCTGCTGCCTTTTGTGCGACTTTTGTTTTTCGACCTGTTGGAGCATTGATATTTGGATGGTTAGGAGATAAGATTGGTCGTAAAGTAACGGTTGTTATTACAACTTTTATGATGTCGATTTCTTGTATTACCATGGCTAATTTACCAACTTATGCTCAAATAGGTATTACTGCTTCTATACTTATAACCATATGTCGTATTGTTCAGGGTATGTCCTCTATGGGCGAAGTAATCGGAGCTGAGCTTTATCTTACTGAAACTATAGCTCCACCTGCACAATATCCAGCTGTAGCAGTAATTTCAGTTCTTGCAGCTTTAGGTATGACAGCAGCTTTAGGTATTGCCTCGCTCGTTACTTCTTTTGGATTTAATTGGCGTATAGCTTTTTGGGTGGGTGCAGCGGTTGCAGTAATTGGTTCTTTAGCTAGAACAACCCTTAGAGAAACACCGGAATTTGCCGATGCAAAACGTCAATTAAAGACAACCTTAGAAAAAGCTAATGAAGACCCGAAATCATTAGAAAATCATCCTCTTTTGCAAGAAAAAATTGCCAAAAAAACCTTTTTGGCTTATTTTTTAATAGAATGTTCTTGGCCAGCAATTTTTTATTTTATATATGTTTATTGTGCTGACATACTAAAAGATTCTTTTGGTTATACAGCAGAACAGGTTATACATCAAAACTTTATTGTTTCTATAGTAAATTTATTGGGTTTTATAGTCTTGACGTACCTAAGCTCAAGAATTTATCCATTAAAAATTCTGAAAGTAAAGTTATTAGTATTTATTATTTTTGCTATAAGTTGTCCATATTTATTAGACAGTCTTAGAAATCCCCTCGATGTACTTTTACTTCAAGCAATTGTTATTTTATTTATATCTGATAGTCTACCAGCTGCTCCAATTTTCTATAAGCATTTTCCTGTATTTAAACGTTTTACTTGTGCTACTCTAATATACGCTCTATCACGTGCATTTATGTATGTTATTGTATCCTTTGGGCTGATATATCTAACTGAATATTTTGGTCATTGGGGGTTGCTCATCCTATTTTGTTTAATCAGTCTAGGATTCGCATTTGGGTTATTACATTTTGAAAAATTGGAGAAGAAGAGAGAAAATTACTTCCAACCAAAAATTGATCTAGCAACAAAGGCTGGATAATATATAGGTAAATGTTAATAACATAAAGTAAGGGTTTAAACACTAATATGAGCAAATTTGTACAAGCAGATGGCAGGGTTATCCATTCCCAAACCAGTCTCACTAGAGAACAAAAAGGAGCTGTTGGGTTGCTGTCGATCGGGACATTCCTAGAATATTTTGACTTGATGTTATATGTTCATATGGCAGGGGTTCTTAATGAGTTATTTTTTGAACCTACTGATTCTCACTCCTCCTCTTTAATGATGTCTTTTGCCTTTTGCGCTACATTTGTTTTTCGGCCAGTTGGTGCGTTAATATTTGGTTGGTTAGGTGATAATATAGGACGTAAATTTACTGTTATTATCACAACTTTCATGATGTCTGCATCCTGTCTTGTTATAGCTAATCTCCCTACCTATGCTCAGATAGGCAGTGTGGCAGCTTGGATATTGACCATCTGCCGTATCGTGCAAGGCATATCTTCTATGGGAGAAATAACAGGAGCACAGCTTTATATAACTGAAACGATTAACCCACCAGCCCAATATGTAGGTGTGGGATTGATGTGGGCTTTCTCTTCTTTAGGAGAGATAGGGGCTTTAGGAGTTGCCTCACTTGTTACTTCTTATGGTTTTAATTGGCGTATAGCATTTTGGCTAGGTGCAGTAATTGCACTGATTGGTTCTGTTGCAAGAACGAAGCTACGAGAAACACCAGAATTTGTTGATGCTAAACGTCAACTAAAAACAGTTTTTGCAAAAACTAATACAGATACCAGTACTTTAGAAAAAAATCCTATTTGGACAGAAAAGGTTAATAAAAAAACAGTACTAGCTTTCTTTTTATTACGATGTGTTCCCCCGGTATGTTTTTATTTTGTCTATGTATATTGTGGTAATATTTTACAAGCTAGCTTTGGTTATACAATATCCGAGGTTATTCATCATAATTTTATTATCTGTATAATAGAGTTTTTGACAGTATTAATATTATCTCGTTTAAGTTTAAAAGTGTATCCGTTATTAACCGTGAGAATTATACTCATAATAGGTTCTGTTTTTATAGTATTTTGTCCGTATTGGCTGAATAATCTTCATTCTCCTTACGAGTTATTTTTGATTCAATTTATTATAATTTTATTTGAGGACTGTTTAGCTCCTGCTATGCCAATTTTTTACAAAAACTTTCCGGTATTTAAACGTTTTACCTATGCTAGTATGATATTCGCTATATCTCGAACTTTGATGTATGTTATTACTGCTTTTGGCTTTACTTATCTTGTTGACCATTTTGGCTATTGGGGATTATGGGTTATTATGATCCCTACAATTGTAGGGTTCGCATACGGGTTATTACATTTTGAAAAGTTGGAGAAGAAGAGAGAAAATTATTTTCAGCCAAAAATTGATCTAGCAACAAAGGCTGGATAATATATAGGTAAATATTGATAACATAAAGTAAAGGTTTAAACACTAATATGAGCAAATTTGTACGAGCAGATGGTAGGGTTATCTATCCCCAAACCAGTCTCACTAGAGAACAAAAAGAAGTAATTGGATTACTCTCAATTGGCACGTTCTTAGAATATTTTGACCTGATGCTTTATGTTCATATGGCTGTACTTCTTAATGAGCTTTTTTTTCCTAAAACTGATCCGCATACTGCTACTCTTCTCTCAGCTGCTGCTTTTTGTTCTACTTACCTAATGAGACCATTTGGTGCATTAATATTTGGTTGGATAGGTGATAACATAGGACGAAAAGTATCTGTAGTGATTACAACCATGATGATGGCAATGTCTTGTATGGTAATGGCTAATTTACCAACTTTTGCTCAAATAGGGATAACTGCAGCTTGGCTGGTAACTATATGTCGTATTATACAAGGTATAACCTCTATGGGAGAGATAGTCGGTGCTGAGCTATATTTAACGGAATATTTACAACCCCCAAGGCGATATGTTGCTGTAGCTTTTATAGGTTTTTGTGCTGCTTTTGGCTATTTCGCTGCTGTGGGTGTAGCTCATCTTGTTACTTCGTATGGTCTTAATTGGCGATTAGCTTTTTGGATTGGTACAGTTGTTGCATTAGTTGGTATGATTGCTAGGACAACTTTACGAGAAACACCTGAATTTGCTGATGCTAAGCGTCGATTAAACAAAACTTTGCAATACTTGCAAGAAGCTGGATCTAACGTTAATGTTGATCACACCATTCATGACACTACTGAAATGAAAATCAATTGGAAGACAACAATAAGTTGTCTACTGGCAGATTGTATTTGGCCAGTGATGTTTTACGTGAGTTATATGCATTGTGCCAATATTTTTAAATATTCATTTAACTATACAGCTGAACAAATTATTCATAATAACTTGATTGTTTCAATTGCACAGCTAGTTAATGTTGGTGTTGTGGTTTATTTAAGCAGAAAGGTACATCCGCTAAGAATTCTAAAGATACGATTCATTTTAGCTACTGTATTTTTATTTGTGACTCCATTTTTATTACATAATGTAAAAACTGGATTGGACGTAACAATTGTTCAACTTTTATTAATGTTATTTTTATGCGATGCATCATCAGCTAACTCAATATTTTTTAAGCATTTTCCAATTTTTAAACGTTTTACTTATGTTAGTGCTATATATGCTGTGTCAAGAGCTATAGTGTATTTTATTACTTCTGTTAGTCTTATTTATTTAACAGAGTATTTTGGTCAGTTGGGGTTATATTTTATTACAATTCCAACGACTGCAGGTTTTGCATATGGATTATCACATTTTATTAAACTCGAGAAAGATGCTGGAAATTTTTCTGAAAAGAAAACTTATGTGGAGTCTGCAGCAAATACTGCTTAGATGATATAGTAGGTAAATATTGATGACATAATTCTATTAGTTTTTTTTCTAAATTAATTGCTTCTAAGTGTATAGTTAAACGTATAAATTCTTGTATGGTTTCCTCAATAATCTTCCTAGCTTTTTCAGGTGATTTAACTCCTAGAGTTTGTAAGTTGTGAACTCGGTCAAATAATTTAATCAATGCCACATCATATTTTTCTTGTTGAAGTAATATATCTAATATTTCCGCTGAGCTAATCTTGCCGTGGGGTTTGTTCCTACTTAAAGCTTCTACTTGACTAGCAACCTGCTCCCCAAAAATATAAGCTATCATCTTTTCGGTAAGTTCTGTATCCTCAATGGTGTCATGCAGTATGCTGGTAACAATAATGTCAGTGCGGTAAAGATCATCCGAAATCATATATGCTACCTCTAGTGGATGGGAGTAATAAGGCTCACCAGACTGCCGCATTTGGCTACCATGATATTTCTTGGCGTAATAAATAGCCTTTCTAACCTCATCAATATCTATTGGTCGGTTTACTTCCTCATTCATCTTACGTAATTTGTCCAGTAACCTAGTAGCATATTGACAAGGTGCATACTTTGAGTTGTCCCAATAATTAATATCTTCTTCCATAAAAAAACCAAACTATATATTTTAAATATATAAGTTAAACTAAAAATTAGAATATTACTAGGAATTTATTATATTTTTTTGAAAAAGATGAATGTTTTTGCATTTTGTTGTTGTATAAATAGACAGCTACTTATCTTTATATTCACATATCCTATAATAGGATAAACAAAAAAAAATGTAGAAAACATTTTGAAAAATAATAATATTATGCTATTATGTTATAATACTAGGTAACTAATGCGATTTTTAGATTATAGAAATGTCAAAATTAAGGTGCATGATACCTGATGATCATTTATTAGTGAGAATTCATGAAAGTAAAGAATTAGACTTGTCTTTTATCTATGAAAGATTGTGTAAGTATGATGTCAGAGTTAGTCCATCTTTGATCGACATTTGCCCATTTTTGGTCATCAGTACCACAAAGTATGGCAAATTGATTCAAGGCAACTGACCAATCTTTAATTGGCATTGTCCACTTCTTTTGAGCGTTTGTCAATGCCAAAAATATTATTTTCTGAATTGATTTATCATCTGGAAATACCCCTTTATTTTTAATAATTTTCCTGATTTGCCGATTGGCTGATTCAATAGTATTAGTAGTATATATTGCCTTTCTAATCCCTTCAGGGAAGCTAAAAAGCGGGGCTATACCTGACCAAAGACGTTGCCACATGTCAGAAATTACTGGATATTTTTCGTCCCATTTTTTACTAAAGTTTTGTAGCTCTCTAATCCCTTCCGCCTCGTTTATTGCTGTATAAATTTTCTTTAAATCAGCTGTTACCGATTTTAAATCTTTATATGACACGTACTTGGTAGAATTCCTAACCATATGCACGATACATAATTGTACAATAGTTTTAGGAAAAACACTATTTATAGCTTCAGGAAAGCCTTTTAGACCATCTACACAAGCAACATATATCTTTTCAATTCCCCTATTCTTTAGCTCAGTTACCACTTGCATCCAAAATTTAGAACCTTCATTCTTGCCAACCCAAATACCAAGTAACTCTTTCTTACCTTCCATATTAACACCTATAGCTATATAAACTGCTTTATTTATTATAGTGTGGTTGTCTCTTCCTTTAACATCTATGCAGTCAAGATATATTATCGGATATATACTATCAAGGGGACGATTCTGCCAATTTATAATATCCTCCAAAACTCCGTCAGTTACTTTAGATATTAATTCTGCAGATACTTTGGTAGAATAGATTTCCTCTAAATGTCCTTGTATCTCCCTTGTAGTCATACCTCTTGCATACAGAGATATTACCTTCTCATCAAACACTTTAAATTGTCGAACTCCCTTAGGAATTAATAGGGGTTCAAATTCTCCTTCTCTATCTCTTGGAACATCTACTGTTATATTCCGACCATCTTCATCTATTATAGTCTTTTCATAACTACCATTGCGTCTGTTTTCAGATTCTTTCTCATCCTTGGAATGCTTCTCATATCCAATATAAGATTCCATCTCTTTTTCTAGAATCTTATTAACTAGTTGTTTTTTTAACTCTTGCAATATCCCATCTTTGCCAAAAATTTTTTAAATATTGGAAACCATTCTTACCAGCTAATACTGCCATGTATAAAGCATCTCTAGGTATTTTCCTGCCTCCTCGAATAAATCTTCGTCCTTGCTTATTACCACTATCACGAGCATATGGAGCTATACCAACAATTGATGACAATTCATTGCTACTATAATTTTTATCCCCTAATTCAGGTACAAAACTAATTAGTTTTGTACCTAAACATTTACCAATACTAGGTACAGTCTCTAATATTTTTACCTTCTCTTTTAACTCTTCTGACTCATCTATTGTTTTGTTTAACTTTTTATCAAGCTCAGCTATTTCATTTTATAAAAATTTATAGATATCTTTCGAAACTCGCTTATGCTAGGGAATTTGTAGGAGACACGGAACGCAGAACCGCAGCGTACTAAATATACGTGAGGATTCGAGTACCGGATCGACGCACAAATTACCAGCAGAAGTAGAGCTTCGAAAGATATCTAATGTGTTTTTCTATACTCTCTTTATCAATACCATCAATGCTATGATGTAGTCTTTTCTTTTCATTGCTAAGCATTAATACTAAATCTTCTCGTCTTTGCTGACATCTCTTCAAAGTCTCTGATTCAACTTGATATATATAATTCGCTGAAAGCTGCATCTTATCCGCATAATATGCTAATTTAAATGCATCCTTCCTATCAGTTTTACACAAATTCACCGATTTACTAAAAGAATTAAAACTATATGTATTGACCTTATGTATTTGTTGGTTATTATTATCCAGCTTTTGACAAATCTCAGCTTCGTATCCTCCAGTAGGTTCACATATTATTAGCTTAATCTCTTGCTCTTTTGCTAATTTAATCATCTCTTCATGACCAGCTGCATCATTGGCAAAATGAAGAGTTGATAGACGAAGATCAAAATTATGATAGTAGCAGGAGTCGAAGGGTCAAGGAGCGGAGAGTACATTTAGTACGTGGCTACCTACTATCCCTGAAGACGACAACGCAATTCTTGATTTTCATCGAGTATATTTACTAGGATGGCATCCTGATAACCCTAATAAAAGGATATATGTGAAAGAAGAAATAATACTACAAGAAGTTGAGAAAGTACTAGCAACACTCTATTTAGAGCCTGAATTGTTAGCTGAAGTAATTGGTTATATTAAAGCTTCAGCAAAAATAGAGCAAGGTTTTTATAAAATGCGTATAGGAGAGCTACATACTGAGCATACTAAGATTAAAACTCGTATGGATAGGTTAACTGATTTATTTTTAGATTCAGCAATTAATACAAAAACGTGAAGATATCATGAGAGAAATAGAAAACCATAATTATGCTGATGATAAATTTTCAGAATGCTTGGTTAACCTAGTAGAACTGGCTTCCAGAGCGTTAGAAACCTTTAAAGGTTCGACTACGGAAAACGTAAATTGATGAATTTAGTATTTTCGAACCTAAAATTAAAAGACGGAAAGCTAGACTTTATGCTACGTCCACCGTTTGATGCATTCGTAAAATGCACTAAAATCGAAGAATGGCTGGGGCGGATGGATTCGAACCACCGAATGACGATACCAAAAACCGTTGCCTTACCACTTGGCTACGCCCCATCATTAAATACTAGTGTATAAGTGTACACTTAATATATACAGAGCTTATAACAACAAACATTTCTTGAGTCAAATATTCTTTTTAATTTGACTATTCTTAATACCAATTTTTATTGGTATTGTAGACACAAAATTAGCTTTTTGAACAGGCTAAAAGAATAATTTTTATAAAAAATTATAACATCTTTTCTAATATGTGTTAGAATCCGATATAGGTAAGCAATTATTTAAAACTAATGGATAAGCTGTTAAATTCTGTTCAAGAATATATTAAGTCTGGTGAATATTTTGTTGATGCGAAAAGATGGTATAATTTTGAATATATATATCCACTTGTACACAGAACATTTTTGTTGATATTTAGTGTAGTTCTTTTTGTATTATTTCTAAGTGTGGTGATTAATTTTGAGACTTTATTACCAGTAAAGCGTCAGGTGAGATACGCAATTAGTGCTAAATCCCTTAAAAGTGCAACAATAACTAACGCTAATCATATTAAGCATAATGCAATTAATTCTATTGCAGATATTATGATTAGAAATTACGTTATACATAGAGAATCATATGACTATGACTTACTTCGTCCTCAGTATATATTTATGCAAAATAATTCTACGCGTATAATATTTAGACAATTTGCCAATTTTATGAATATTGACAATCCATTGTCTCCAGTTATGCGTTACCAAAAGTCCTTAAAGCGTTCTGTTAATATATCATCAGTGGTTTATCATAAAAATAATAAGGCTGAAGTTACATTTACATCTTTGGCAAAAAACGCTTCTAATGATATTTTAGAAAATATGGTGTGGCAAGCTACAATAAATTTTGAAATAGATGCAATTAATATACATCTACCGCCTAACTCAAGATTTAATTTTGCTGTCACTGGTTACAAACTTAAGTTAATAGAAGATAAAAGTAAAAAAATAAGATGAAGCAACTAATAATATTTTTTGTAGCAGTATTTTTTGTAAATACTGCGTTAGCCGTTAGGGAATCTAGACCAATGCCGATTGATAGTAGAATCAGGGTAATGGTTTATAGTCCTGATGATGTATTTAAGTTTACTGGATATTATGGTTATCAGGCTAGTATAGAGCTAGCAAAAGATGAAGAAATAGTTAGTATTTCCATGGGAGATACCACTTCTTGGCAAATAGTACCAGCGGGGCATAGGATATTCATTAAACCGATGGAACAAGATGCTACAACTAATATGACGCTTATTACTAATAAGCGAACTTACTTTTTTGAACTATATGCTACAGAAGCCTTAGATATGAGAGATCCAGATATGGTTTTTAATTTAAGGTTTATTTATCCTGATGATGAAAATTCTGGAGATCACTTACAAAATTACGTTACATCTTCAGCTAACCTTGATTTATCGCATCCTGAAAAATATAATTTTAATTATTCCATAAGTGGTAATGAATCGATTGCACCAATTAAAATTTTTGATGATGGAGTGTATACTTACCTACAATTCAGAGATAAAAATGCTGAGTTACCAGCTATTTTTGCAGTTGATGAAGCTCTTAGAGAGTCGATGGTAAATTATAGACTCTCACAAGATAACGCTAATATGGTGATTATTGAACAAGTATTTCACAAGCTGTCAATACGTCATGGTAAAAAAATAGTATGTGTGTTTAATGAAGCATTTAAGCCGTATTAATTAAGTTAAGTAACAATGTTTTTAGAAACTATATATATCTCAAAAATTTTATATTTTTTTACACTACTAGTGTTAGTTAGTGGTTTGTTTATAATGCTAACCAGTGATAATTATGTTCGTAAAATTATTGGGCTTAGTGTAATGCAAAGTTCGGTGCTAATTTTTTACCTTATGCTTGGTAAGGTAAGTGGAGGTATTGTACCAATTGAACGTACAACACTACATAGCTATTCAAGTCCACTCCCTCAGGTGTTAATGCTCACGGCTATTGTTGTTGGATTTGCTACTTTATCATTGGGTCTTAGCTTGATTTACCGTATTTCTAAGCAATTTAATACTATATCAGAAAGTGAGATTAATTTTAGTGAAACGACTAATGATCGAAGTGAATGACATTAATTAAACATTTCCCAGCTTTACAAGTATTGCTGCCATTTTTTGGGGCATTATTTTCAATACTCACTTTTCGTTATGTGCTTGCCACTCGAATTATAGCAGTTATTTCGATTGCACTAAGTTTATTTTTAAGTATTTGTGGTTTATCAGCAATTAATAAAGGTACCGTGTCATATGATTTTGGTAATTGGCATGCCCCTATAGGTATTGAATATAAGCTAGATTATCTGAACCAACCTATAATCATCTATATTAATAGTGTATTATTATTTTTTCTAATTTTTTGTAACAAGTTGCTTACAACTACCGTACTTAAATTCATTGATAACAAAAGGCAATCGTTATTTTACGCAGTTCTATTATTTGCCCATAGCGGCTATCTTGGTATATTAAGTACTAATGACCTCTTTAATCTTTATGTATTCATTGAAATATCTTCATTAAGTACCTATGTATTAATGGCGCAGGGTAATAACCCCAAGGCTGTCATCGGTGCTTTTGATTATCTGATGCTCGGTACGGTTGGGGCAACTTTGATATTAATAGGCATTGGATTTTTATTAAGCAGCACAGGCAGCCTTAATATGTTAGACGTTTCAATGCTGCTTAAGACGCATTATGACTCCAAAATAGTGATGCTAGGCATTAGTTTTTTTCTGATTGGCTCTATACTAAAAACAGCTTTTTTTCCTATGCATTTTTGGATGATCAGAGCCTATAGTTCAGCTGCTCCGGTTATTCTGACATATCTTGCTAGTATATCCAGTATAATTGGTATTTATATAATCTTGAGGTTCATTCATTTTACTATTGATTACAATGTGATCATTAAGTATCTATCAAATTTTATCAGCTTAATCGCTTTGATAACTATTACTTTATGTACATATTTTGCTTACAGAAGTCAAAAAGTTAGAAATATTGTTATCTATTCTTCGGCGGTGCAAATTGGTTATATGTTTTTGCTTTTAGTTATTCCTAGAGGTGAATCACTGTTATTTCCCTTTTTGTTTGCTGATAGCATTAACAAGATTGCTTTATTTCTGATCATTGCTTATTCTGATATTTCGAAACCGTTTAATATGTTATGGCGGGTCTTGGTAGTTTTTAGCCTAATTTGCAGTTGTGGTTTGCCAATAAGTAGTATGTTTTTCATTAAGCTTAGTATTTTTGAGTTGTTGGTTGTGGAAGATATGTGGCTAGAGTTTGTTATTATTGTCATAAGTTCTGCTATGTCGTTACTTTATCATTATAAAATTGCCAAAAAACTATGTTGGGATCACTATGATTATACACAATTAAAATCGAACACTAAGTATGGTGGACTAATTTTTATTAGTATAATGCAATTTTTTCTACCAATATTCTTAAACCAATTACAAATATTAGGGGGACAGTAATGTACCCTTATATTACCCCTAGTTTTTTGATTTTATCAACTTTACTTCTAGCTATGCTAAATTTAGTTACTCCCTTTATTAGTAATAGTGATAATAATACGCGTAACTCCTTATTAATTACTATTAGCAGCTTCTTTTTTGTCAATATTTTAATTATTGATTGGTTATTCCTGAAAGGAGTAAGAGCAAATATATCAATAAATATATTCAGTAATTTTGCTATTGGGTTGCATTTAGAAGCGTTAAGCCTCATTTTCTTAACTTTACTGAGTTTCTTATGGATTTGTGCGTTAATTTACACCACCAAATATTTGGCAATCAATAATATTGATAATTCCAGTCGTTTTCTATTCTTCATTAATCTAAGTGTGTTATCTAGTGGGATGGTAGCATTATCTTCAAATCTTTTTACTATGTTTATTTTTTATGAAATATTAACATTATCAACTGCTCCATTAATTGGTCATAGTGGTGGAGATAAAGTTATGGCCGGGGTCTATAAATATTTAAAAATATTGATGATCTCGGGGATATTACTATTCTTGCCAGCCTTAATAATTATTTATGCTAAAGCAGGGCATGGTGATTTTACATCACAAGGTTTTATCGAACATTATTTTTCTAGGAGTCAAATAATAATTTTATTATTAATGTTTATTTTTGGCATATCGAAGGCAGCCTTATACCCTTTGCATCAATGGTTACCAGCAGCAATGGTAGCACATTACCCAGTAAGTGCCTTACTACACGCGGTGGTAGTTGTTAAAACTGGGCTTTTTTGTATCTATAAGATTCTGATATATATTTTTGGTCTTAAATATTTACAATCTATTTTTGCAGAATTTAATTGGATTCTTTTCTTTCCTATTATCACCATATTTTATAGTTCCTTTAAAGCCTTAACTAGCGATAATATTAAGAAGATTCTAGCCTATTCTACGATTAACCAGTTAGGGATAGCTTTATTGAGTAGCTTCATGTTTACCTCAAAATCTATAGGAGCAGCTATCCTACATTTATCCTCACATTCATTCACTAAAATCTGTTTGTTTTATGGGATGGGAAGTATTTATAGCTTAAAGAAAACTAACCAAGTTTCTGATCTTATAGCTACTGCTAAAGAAATGCCTAAAACCAGCTTTATGGTACTTATTGCCAGTTTATCCTTAATAGGCATTCCTCCTTTTGGTGGTTTTATTAGTAAATTTTATATTATGTTAGCTGCTGCCGAACAAAATCAAATATTAGTTATGGGGGTACTAGCTTTAAGTACGCTGTTCTCTGCACTGTATTTAGCAAAGCTGATAATATTTATTTATAAGCCTATTGATAATAATTCAAAAATATTTTCTATAGAAAATAAATTACCTAATTCTATGCTATTGAGTTTAGTTATATGCTCGTGCATGGTGGTATTATTTTATTTTATACAGATTTTTATTAAGAAGTTTTTTATATTTATAACTTGAATTCGTGGTGATAGAATTGATATTATTCTCGCATATGCGGGAATCTAAAGAAATAGACAGGAAGGGTGTTTTAGACATTCTATATCTAGCACCAAAACAGGGGTGCTAAAATAACTTAACACAAATATAAAGGAATCAGATGAACATAACTTATATTTTATTAATTATTACAGTAATTATTGCATTGTTTCATAGAGATAAAAAGTTTTTATACATAAGCATCATTATAACAAATATTGTAGGATTATCTCAGGGCGTAATAAATATCGTTGGACTAACTTTGTTGTGTTGCTTTAGTATAATGACATACTTATATTTCCACCTTAATAATGTCAATAAAGTTTTAAAAATTCTATTCTTTATAGGAGTATCCTCTTTCATAGCTGGATTTGCTTTTCATTTAATACCAGGCTTCTTTAATATATTAGTTTTGAATAAAGTCCAGCTTTCTGAGTTGTCATGTCCATTTTCTATGTTTTTAAATTTTGACAAGACTATGTCTGCACTAATACTCTATTCTATAAGTAATTTTTATATTTTAGAGAAAACTATAGATGTAAAATCTTTAAAACAAACAGCTTGTTTTCTTTTACTTTGTATTGCAGGAGTTTTAATCCCTGCTTTTATTAGTGGATATGTAAAATTCGATCCGAAGATACCAAATGTGTTATTGATTTGGGCAATTAATAACTTATTCTTTGTATGTATGGCAGAGGAAGTAATTTTTCGTGGATTCTTACAGAATACCTTAAAAACTTTATTAGAACCACTTGCAGGATTTAATATTTTAGGGATAGGAGGTAAAAATGCTCATATTATTATTGCATCTTTTATATTTGGTTTAGCTCATTTTCAAGGGGGTAGCATTTATATAATATTAGCCACGATTTGTGCTTTATGTTACGGATATACTTACGATAAAACAAATAGGATCATATGTGCAATGATGGTGCATTTTGGATTAAATTTATTCCACTTAATGTTATTTAGCTATCCTGCTGCAAATATATAAGTCAGGTTAACCTATCTCTTCATCAAATTGAGGCTAAATAATGAGAAATGCATTTTATAAAATATTTTATATTATTGCAACAATCTATCCTATAGTTGTTGGCATATTATTAATTAACAACAAAGATGAGATGGTAGTTAATCTATACAATAATAGTTTTGTTATTAATTTTAGTAGTGAAAATAAGTTAATAGCACTTGCTTTTATTGTTGTAACGCTGGCTACTAACTTATATGCCATAAGTAAAAACAGAAAATTTGAGGTAGTTATAGGTAGCCTATATTCAGCTAGTTCTTTGGTCTGTTTATTTGCTGGGGATTTTGTTTCGATGTTTGCTTCTCTAGAAATGATGATGATATTTGCTGCTTTGTTGATTTTTTATGGCAATTACAAAAATAGTGTTAGAGCAGCAAGACAATATTTGCTTACCCATCTTATAAGTGGTAGTCTTATTTTAATAGGGATTAGTTATATAATTACTCACACCTCTAGTTCACAAATTATTTCTCTTACCTCATTGACAGAAAATCAAGAGGCTGGTTTTATATTTTATGCTCTAATACTTTGTGGTTGTTTGATTAATGTAGCTAGCATACCTTTTTTTGGATGGATTGTTAATTGCTATCCATTTGCTTCAAGCTCAGGGATGATATATTTAACTAGCTTTACTAGTAAAATATCGATAATTATACTCCTTAAACTATTTAGTGGCTTAGAAATACTTAAATTCTTTGGATTATTAATGATTATATATGGCGGGGTTTATGCTTGCCTAGAAGATAACATCAAAAGATTAGTAGGTTATCTTACTGTTTCTCAGCTTGGATTCATGCTGATTGCCATTGGCACAAAATCTCAACAAGCAAATTTAGGAATCATAGTTTTTCTTTTTGTCCATATACTGTATAAAGCTTTATTTTGTTTATACGTTGCTATATTAATAGACAAAGAAAATATAGAAAATTGTTCTGAAATAAAAGGACTTTACTCATGGAGAAGCCCTTTATTGCTTGGTAGTTTAATAGTTAGTGTATTGTTCATTATAGCCTTGCCTCCTTTTGCTAGTTTTGTTACCAAAATTGTTGTAACCAATGCTTTGGAGCAAGATATTAATTATTATGCTATTTTCCTACTCAAGATTGTCACATGCATTGCTTTATTTTCTGCGGTTAAATACAAATCTTTGATTAGTGGTTTTTACCTTAAGTTAAATATTCTAACTAAAGTTAGTTTATTTGTCATGCTATCGTTTTTATTAGCAACTAGCTTTTGTTTAGAAGAAGGTTTGAAACTAGTATGGTCATCTTATCCTATTGAAATAATTGATACAAATTGGTTGGATTTAGTAAAACAAATGGTAATAATAGTAATAGGTATAATATTCGCCTTAGTTCTTAGTAAAACGATTTCTAGGCGTTCAACTGCCAACATAAATTTAGACTTATTTCAGTTTATTGAAAATAATATTCGTCGTATTTATTCTAAATATCACTTAGTGGGGCAGGGGTTTCATGATAGACTAGGGGCGGAGTACCCTATTTTTAACAGAATAGAAAAAAGTACTTTACGTAAGATGAAATCTTGGCATAATCAGTCAACCGGTTTGTTGGTAGTAATGATATCATTAATTACTTTTATAATAATCAGCACTAGATGAGGATAAAATGAAGCCACCCATAGCTAATAAGATCGATTATAGCTTTACATTGCACGGTCAGAAAATTACAGATGAATATCACTGGCTTAGAGATATCAAATGGCCTAATGTGAACGATAAAGAAATCATAGAATATTTACAGGCAGAAAATAAATATTCCGAGCAATTTTTTCAGCCGTTACAAGAAGAAAAAGATAAAATCTTTGAAGAATTAAAAGGCAGGATTAAGCTTGCTGATCAGTCAACTTATGTAAAAAAAGATAATAATTATTATTATCTTATAACTGAAGAAAATACCGAATATCCGATATATTGCCGAAAGATAGGGTCAGTGGATGCTTCGGAAGAAATTATATTAGATATCAATGTTCTTGCCAAAGATAATAAATTTACTGATGTAGGTCTAGTAGCCGTTTCTCCTGATCATACGTTACTAGCTTATAGTGTTGATTTTACCGGTGATGAGAAATATACAATTAAAGTCTATAATTTAAAGACCAAACAATATCTACCAGATGAAATACATAACGTTAGTCGCAATATAATTTGGCATGAAGATTTGAAAGGATTCTTTTATATGCCGATTAATGAGAATTCTCGTTGTGATAAATTAATGTTCCACTCTTTAGGGGATGTAATTTCCAATGATAAGTTAATACATCATATAACAAATCCATTATATCAGTTGAATGCAGGCAAGTCATCTAGTCGACAATATATTTTTATTGATATTTCTGGTCATAATGAAAATGAAATATATGCTATAGAAATGAGTGATCATAGCTTCCAGCCTAAACTTATTAGAGCTGCAAAGGATGGGATTTTTTATAATGTTAAGCATAATGGTGATAATTTTTATATTAATACCAACGAGGGGGCAAAGAACTTTCGTATAGTATTAGTAAATGTACATAATTTTCAAAATGATTTATGGAAAAATGATTATATACCGGAAGACTCGGGTAAATATTTGTCAAGCTTTGCCATCACTAGAAATTATTTGATAGTTAATTATCGTGATCAAGGATTACCAGTTATTAAAATAAAACATCTTAAAGAACAGGATGAGAAAATTATCCACTTCCCGGATGCTGCTTTTACTGCCTCAGCCATGTCTACTAATTTTGATGAAGATGATATTCGAGTAAATTATTCTTCACTTGCTAGACCAAACACCACTTATAGTTATGATTTTGATAGTGACCAATTGTCAATATTGAAAGTGCAAGAAATACCAAGTGGTTTCAACCCTGAAGAATATAGGGTAGAAAGGATATTTGCTGATAATGATGGGGTTAAAGTACCAGTTACCTTATTATATAAAAAATCGTTATTTAACAAGGATGGAAAGAATCCTTTATATTTATATGGCTATGGTTCATATGGTGTTAGCATACCAGTATCTTTTCGGAATACAGCTATTTCTCTTGTAGATCGTGGGTTTGTCTACGCTCTTGCCCATATTAGAGGGGGAGATGATCTCGGGCATGATTGGTATGAGGCTGCCAAGTTCCTCAATAAAAAAAGAACTTTCGATGACTTTATTGCGGTTAGTAAAGAGCTAATTAAAGAAAAATATACTAGCCAAGGTAATATAGTAATCTGTGGCGGAAGTGCAGGGGGGATGTTAATTGGTGCGGTCATTAATAAACAGCCAGAATTATTTAAAGCAGCACTTGCCCATGTACCTTTTGTTGATGTATTAAATACTATGCTCGATGAACAATTGCCATTAACCCCTAGTGAATTTAAGGAATGGGGTAATCCTAAAGAATTAGAGTATTTTAACTATATTAAGTCTTATTCTCCGTACGATAATATAAAAGCCCAAAATTATCCAAGTCTATTTATTACTGCTGGAATCTCTGACCCTAGAGTTGGCTATTGGGAAGCGGCTAAATGGGTAGCAAAGATTCGAGCAACAAAACTCGACGATAATATATTATTGCTAAAAACTAATATGGATTCAGGGCATAAAGGTTCTTCTGGTCGTTTCGATTATCTAAAAGAAGCAGCTGATGATATAATATTTATATTTAGGGTTTTTGGTATAATCAATTGACTATATTAAGATTATTATTAACCAGCTATTGACTCGTATTTTTATAAATGGTAACATGAGATTTATGATTTACACAATAAATAGATCACTTAATTTAGAGGATTTACAATGACTAATAGTACTGCCCAATTTGTAGATTTTATGAAATCTTTTATGAATCCAGAAGTTTACATAAATTCCGTAAAAAACTTACCTGTTATGGATTTTTCTGCTATGTCAGATACTATCAAGAAAAGTACTAAAATACTTACTACAACAAATCAGATTGTTACTGAATCACTGCAGTCTATGATCCAAAAAAATTCAGAGGATTTTCAAAACAATGCTATGAATATGCTGAATTCTACAAAAGATGCAATAACTTCTGGAGATTTAAACCAAATAGCCGAATGTCAGCAAAAATACCTTAAGTCGACTTGCGAAACTTCAATCAATAACATTAAAGAGTTTGTCAGTATGGCATCTGATACTTCAATGAAAATGTTTGATGCCATAAATAGTATGACAGGAGAGATGACTAAGACTTGTGATAACATAAAAAACAAAGCTTAAGAATTATTAAAGGGTATATTTTATAACTTAAATACGCATAAATTAAAGAGCTAACTAAAGATAGCATTACCATACAACTAACGAGAACCTTAGATTATAGAAATGTCAAAAGATAATTTAGATACTGACAGAAATACCGATAATAAATTTGTTGAAACAGAAGAAGAAAGAGAAAAACGACTGGATCGTGAAGAATCAGCTAGGAAACTAAAAGCAATTCTTTTTGTATTTATACCGCTTTTAGTTGGTTTCCTAACCTTCACTTATTTCTTTCTTAATTCAATAGAAGAAAAAAGTAAACTACTAAAAGAACAAACAAGTCAAAATATATCAACACCAAATAGCTCAGCAAAATAGGTAGATTTGGCTAAAGAAATTAGTTTATTGGTTGAAAGGACAACATAAGGCTGGTTTAAGAAGTGATACAGATTCCACGGGATCTAAAGAGCCTTGCCATGACGATTATAGAAAAATGTAGGGTACTATGATACAGAAGTACGACTAATGGTTAATTCAAAAGCTACCCCCTATTCTTCTATAGTTTAGTGCTTCAGCAATGTGTATCCTGTAGACGTTGGAAGAAGCGTCTAGATCCGCTATAGTTCTTGCAACCCGTAAGATACGGTTATAAGCACGCATGGATATACGAAATTTTGTCGCGGCTTCATTAAGTAAATCCTTACCGTCATCTACTGGCAATGCATGTTCGATAAGCAACTGTCCGTCCAAACGGTTATTTGTTTTGATATTATATCCTTCATATCTAGTTTGTTGAATATTACGAGCCATTTCGACCCTGTATGCTATCTGCCCCGACTCTTCTTCTGTATCATCTTCTATTAAATCATAGTTATATGAGTCGATAGATCCTACCTCTATATGTAGATCAAATCGATCCATGATAGGACCAGAAATTCGCATCTGATAATCGCTCCCACATTTTGGGGCTTTAGAACATGCTTTGTGAGGATCGCTTAAATAACCACATTTACAAGGATTCATTGCTGCTATTAACTGAAAGTTAGCAGGATATTTTATATGCGAATTTGCTCTAGCAATTAGTATTTCTCCGGTTTCAATTGGCTGCCTTAAAGATTCGATAACGTTAGGTGGAAACTCTGGTAATTCATCTAAAAACAACACTCCGTTATGTGCTAACGAGATCTCTCCAGGTTTTACTCTTTTACCAACCCCACCGCCGACCATCGCTGCTATCGAGCATGAGTGGTGGGGGGTACGAAAAGGTCTAGCTCTTGATAGTTTCCCGTTTGCTAGCTTGCCTGCAACGCTTGCTATAGTACTGCACTCCAATATTTCTTCAGGTTGCATTTTGGGTAATATACCAGGTATACATTGTGCCAACATAGATTTGCCAGTACCAGGTGGACCAAGCATTAATAGATTGTGACCACCAGAGGCTGCTATTTCTAAAGCTCGCTTAGCGGCCTTTTGTCCTTTGATATCTTTAAAATTAGGGTAATTTATTATAGTAGTGTCAATTTCTAATTCAGGTGATGATAATATTTGTGAGCCTTTAAAATGGTTAACTAACTCTATTAAATTTCCTGCTACCAAAATATTATTATTGCCAGACCATGCAGCTTCCTGACCATTAGATTTTGAACAAATTAGCCCTTTATTTCTAGCCAAAGCACCAATAGCAGCAGGCAAAGCCCCGCTGACAGGTAGAATAGAACCATCTAGAGATAATTCGCCTATTACTAGATATTCTTGTATTTCCTCAGCTGGTAAAATTTTCATGCTGCTAAGTATAGCACAAGCAATAGCAAGGTCAAAATGACTACCTTCTTTAACCAAATCAGCTGGAGCTAAATTTATCAGTATTTTTTGAGCAGGCAAGGCAAGACCTATTGAAGAAAGTGCTGCTCTAACTCGTTCTTTAGACTCGCCAATAGTTTTATCAGCAAGTCCTACTATAGTAAAATTAGGTATACCTGGCGATATCTGTACTTGCACATCAACATCGATAATATCTATACCGCTAAAAGTTAAACTACCAAGGTGAACTATCATTTTTATAAAATAAATTTTACTAGATCAAGATTCTTGATAATTTTTGATAATTGCTGGTCGACAAAATGTTCGTCAATAACTATCTCTTTTTCTTTCGTATCACTTGCATTGAAGCTTATCTCCTCCAATAAATTTTCTAGAATAGTATGTAATCTTCTTGCTCCAATATCTTCAACTTCTAAGTTAACATTTGCTGCATAAGTAGCAATTTTATCTATTGCATTATCAGTAAATTTTAATTTTACCCCTTCGGTTGCAATTAAGGCTGAATATTGTTTTATTAAACTTGATTCTGGTTCAATTAAAATTTTTATCATATCGTCCTTAGTAAGTGAGCTTAACTCTACTCTAATAGGTAGCCTTCCTTGCAATTCAGGTAACAAATCAGATGGTTTTGATAAATGAAAAGCACCTGATGCTATAAATAATATATGTGCAGTTTCTATAGGTCCATGTTTTGTATTAACAGTTGTACCCTCAATAATAGGTAATAAATCTCTTTGCACTCCTTCTCTACTAATTTCTGAACTTTTTCCCTCAGCTCTTGAGGTGATTTTATCTATTTCATCCAAAAATACTATACCATCATTTTGTACTAGCACTAAGGCATCTTGAATAATTTTTTCTTGATCGATCAATTTTTCTGACTCTTCGGCAGAAATAATTAAACGAGCATCTTTAACCAGCATTTTCTTAGTTTTTGTTTTGTTAGTACCAATAGCTTTGCCGATCATATCAGAAATATTTAATACGCCCATGGCAGCTCCTGGCATACCAGGAATCTCAAAATTACTACTACCAAATAAGCCACCTGAATCTGTTATACTTATTTCAATTTCAGTATTGTCAAGTTCACCTTTTTCAAGCTTGCGACAAAATTTTTCTCTAGTTTCAGTTGATGCTGATTTGCCGACTAAAGCATCCAAAATCCTCTCTACAGTTTTTAAATGTGCATTAGCAATCACTGCTTTTTTAGCATTAGCTTTTTGTGTGTTAACAGCTATTTCCACTAAGTCTCGTATTATTGACTCAACATCTCGTCCAACATATCCTACTTCAGTGAATTTTGTTGCTTCTACTTTAAGAAATGGTGAGCCGCTAAGCTTAGCAAGTCGCCTAGCGATTTCAGTCTTACCTACGCCAGTTGGTCCTATCATTAAAATATTTTTTGGCACTATTTCTTGACGAAGTGGTTCGTCTACATTTCTACGTCTACAGCGATTCCGCAACGCTATCGCAACAGCTTTTTTAGCTTTATATTGCCCAACAATGAATCTATCAAGTTCAGCTACGATTTTAGCGGGAGTTAATCCCATAGATTTAGCGGGAGTTAATCCCACTGATTTTTTCTTAATATTAGTACTCATATAACTTTTTCTAAAATAATATTATGATTGGAGAAAACACAGATGTCGGCTGCAATATTCATTGATTTTAAAGCAATCTCTTCTGCAGTTAGGTCATTGTCAAAAGACATTAAACCTCTAGCAGCAGACAGTGCATATAATCCACCAGAGCCAATGGCAGCAACGTCACCATCAGGTTCAACTACATCACCATTACCAGTTAAAATTAATATATTTTTTTGATCTGCAACGATCATCATTGCTTCAAGTTTACGTAAATATTTATCGCTACGCCAATCTTTTGCCAGTTCTACAGCACTTCTCAGTAACTGATACGAATATTTCTCCAACTTTAATTCTAATTTTTCAAATAAAGTTAGAGCATCTGCAGTAGATCCAGCGAAGCCAGCAATAATACTATTATTGAACATGACTCTTAATTTTCTTGCTGTAGATTTTAAAATTGTATTACCATGGGAGACCTGACCATCCGCTGCGATTACAACATTCTCACCTTTTCTTAAGCAAAGTATAGTAGTCCCGTGTAATGTGACAGGACCGGGCGAGTTATCTAACATAAAGAATCTTTTAAATATTGATGTTTGGCTATTTGTTTATTATTATGCTATTTAAGTAATCATTTAATATCGTAATTACAAGACTTTCCTATGAATATTTATTCAATATATGTTAATCCTCAAAAAAAAGATAATGATTTTATTCTTATCAAGCAAGGTTTTTCATTATTTGCTGCGTTTTTAAGCGTGTTTTGGGCATTATATCATAGAATGTGGTTACCACTAATAACTACTTTAATATTAAGTATTTTTATATCAAGTTTAGGTTGTACTAATTTTATTTCTGTAAGTCAACTCGCCATTATGTTGATATTTGGTTTTTTCAGCGATGATATGAGAGAATATGATTTGCAAAAAAAGAAATACCAACTTACAGACATAATATTAGCAAAATCTGAGATAGAAGCTGAATTAAAATTTTTAGAACGCTTAGTGGATGAAAAAAATGTGTTATAGTAATCTCAAATATTGACATTTGGGAGTAGATAATAAAAATGAGAGTATAATATGTATGACAAGAATAATGTTTTTGTAAAAATTATTGGTAAAGATATTCCAGCAGAGATAATATATGAAGATGATAATCTAATAGCATTTAATGATATAAATCCTGTAGCTCCAGTACATATAATAATTATACCAAAAAAAGAGTATATTGACTATAGTGATTTTATCCTTAAAGC
The DNA here is from genome assembly GCF_964264675.1 of Candidatus Tisiphia endosymbiont of Temnostethus pusillus. Lineage (NCBI taxonomy): Bacteria > Pseudomonadati > Pseudomonadota > Alphaproteobacteria > Rickettsiales > Rickettsiaceae > Candidatus Tisiphia > Candidatus Tisiphia endosymbiont of Temnostethus pusillus. Next base: position 955,916 of record NZ_OZ183472.1, read on the forward strand.
TTCTAGCGATGAAATTAAAGATTATTTCACCAAACTAGCCTATATTGCATCGCTAGTTGGTTTAGATCAAGATGGCTATCGTTTGATTACTAATAAAGGGGTAAAGTCTGGACAGAGTGTGTTCCATTTTCATTTCCATATTATAGGGGGAAAAACTATTTCTAAGCTGATATAGTCAATTGATAAAAAGATAAATGTAGATGACAAAACAATATAATATTGCGGTAATTGGTGCGTCGGGTAATGTTGGGCGAGAAACTTTAGAAATTTTGTTTGAGAGAAATTTTCCAATTAATAATATCCACGCTATAGCTTCGAGTGAGTCTAATGGTAAAGAGGTTAGCTTTGGAGATGGCACTATAAAAATATCTGACATAGACAGTGTAGATTTTAGCAAAATAGATATTGCTTTTTTTGCAGCTGGATCAGAAATATCAATGAAATATATACCCAAGGTTGTCGAGCAAGGTTGCATAGTTATCGATAAATCGTCATTTTTCAGACTTGATTCTGATGTTCCTTTGATAGTTCCAGAAGCCAATCTAGCGAGCCTTAAAGATTATACTATTAAAAATATTATAGCTAATCCGAATTGTTGTACTGCTCCTATAGCTACTGTATTAAAGCCTTTGGATAATGCAGTAAAGATTAAGAGAATGGTGATATCGACTTATCAATCGACTTCAGGAGCAGGAAAGAGAGGAATGGATGAGCTTTATGAGCAAACCAAGGCAAAATATGTTTTTAAGGACATCGAGCCTAAAGTTTTCCCGCAACAAATAGCTTTTAATTTATTCCCACATATAGGTAGTTTTAATGAAGATGGTTCTACTAGTGAAGAATCTAAGATTGCTTTGGAGTTAGAAAAAATTATAGGATCACATGCTAAATTTAGTGTAACTTGCGTAAGAGTGCCAGTGTTTGTTGGTCATTCTATTTCAGTGAATGTTGAGTTTAGCGGAGAGATAGATGCTAAAGAAATAGAAGAAATACTAAAAGAATCAGACTCTATTGTAGTTAATTCTCATTTGGATAAAACACAATATGTTTCTCCCATAGATGTTGTTGGTAAAGATCTTGTTTATGTTTCGCGAATTAGAAATGATCATAGTCAAAAAAATACCATTAATTTATGGATTACAGTAGATAATTTACGTAAAGGAGCAGCTTTAAACGCTGTACAAATTGCTGAGGAGTTGATAAAAGGATATTTGTCGAAAAAGTAATTAGGTTATATTTCAGGCTCTAAGTCTAATAAAGAGGTTGCCATATTATTTATTTTGCGTATAGTGTAGAGTCAAATAAAAAATATTACAAATAGTATAATTTTTACCAATTAGCAGTAAAAAATATAATAGAGCCAGGAAGCCATCAGGTTCGGATAACTACTATTATCAGGACAGGCTAATTTAATTTGTGTTAGATGATATAGATTATTAATTCAGAAAAATATAATATAACAATGGTAATATGAGAAATAATAGTGCATTAGTATCTCAAGTAATAAATCCCCTAACTACTGCTCTTGAGAAGTGCAAAATTGCGTTTTGGATAGTTTTTAGTTTTGCGTTTGTTATTAACTTGTTAATGTTGATAACACCTCTTTATTCCTTGCAAGTTCTTGATCGGGTTATAGGAAGTGGTAACTTATTTACATTAATGTGGTTGTCTATTATTATTGGTACGATCTATTTTATTTATGGGTTATTGCAAATTGCTAGATCATTCACCCTAATTAAAGTTGGTGAATGGTTGGATAAAACAATTGCTCCTGTAATTTTTGGTCACTCTATTTCAGCCTCTGCAACTCGTACTAATATGGGTGCTAGTCAGTTACTTCGTGATTTCCAAACAGTAAAAACCTTTCTAACTAGCACTGGTATTAATACTTTATTTGATGCTCCTTGGAGTGTTGTCTATATAATAGTAATTTTCTTAATTCATCCATATATTGGAATCCTTACATTAGCTGGGGCTATTATTATTGTATCTACGGCTTTCTTTAATGCAGCTGCAACTAATAAAACTCTCGGTGAAGCTACTGAATTTTCTATAAAGGGTATGACGCAAGCTGACATCGCCAATAGAAATTCAGAAGTTGTAGAAGCTATGGGCATGATGAAAAATGTTACGGCAAATTGGCATCAATTTAATATTGCTTCTTTGGAGAAGCAATCAATTGCTAGCTACCGTAATGGTGCTATTTCTAATTTTTCAAGATTTATCCGTAATGTTATGCAGATGCTGGTAACTGGGATTGGGGCTTATGTTGTTGTTAGTACTTCAGGAAGAGAGATGACTACTGGTGGTATGATTATGAGTTCCATTATAGTTGGTAGAGCTTTAGCCCCTTTTGATAACGCTATTGAGTTATGGAAAAGTATGAGCGGAGCTATAAAATCTTATAAAAATATCAATCAATTATTTGCTTCGTATAAATCAAGAGAAGAAGCAATGCCAATTCCAAATGTTGAAGGACATTTAACTGTGGAAAATATTTATTATTCGATACCAATTCCTCCACATATACCACAACCGCCAGTACCAAGATATATTTTAAAAGGAGTGTCCTTTGCGGTGCAGCCTGGTGAGATATTAGCAATTATAGGACCTTCTGCAGCAGGTAAGTCAACTTTAGCAAAAGTTTTAGTTGGGGTATGGAAAGCATCGTCAGGGACTGTTAGGCTTGATAGTGGAGAAATTTATCGTTGGAACAGGGAAGATTTTGGTAAACATGTAGGGTATTTGCCGCAAGGAATAGAGTTATTTAGTGGTAGTATAAAGCAGAATATAGCTAGGATGGCTGAAAATGCTGATCCGGAAAAAGTAATTGAGGCAGCTAAAATTGCTGGAGCTCATGAAATGATCTTAAGATTACCAGATGGCTATGATTCAGATATTGGAACAGCAGGCTCTAATCTTTCTGGTGGACAAAAACAACGGGTTGGTCTTGCTAGAGCATTTTATGGTAATCCTAAACTACTTATTTTAGATGAACCTAATGCAAATCTTGACGAAGCGGGTGAAATAGCCCTATCAAATTGCTTAAAGCAAGCAAAATCTAAGGGTATTGCTGTAGTTGTTATCTCTCATAGACCTTCTGTATTATCGGTGGTAGATAAGATTTTGGTATTACAAGAGGGGGCGGTAGCTCTTTATGGCACTCAAGAAGAAATGCAAAATCGAGTTAAACTGTTGCAAAATGGTGTAATCCACATTAATGAATAAGTTTTAAATATGGAAGAAAAGTCAAATAACAATAAGCCGGCATTTACAGCGGAGCAACTTAAACAGCTTTTGTCGCTACAAAATGATTTAACACACACAAAAAAAACAAAGGGAGCTATTGTATCACAAAAGGTAATAGTAAAGATTTCTAATGCCATTAAAAATACATTATATTATCTTGATCGTTTCGTCAATTTTGTTACTAAAAATAATGATGTTGATCGCAATGATGTAGTGCAAATTGCTAGATCCCCAATTCTTTTTGGGGTATATGTAATAATCTTTTTTGTATTAGTTGGAGGGGTATGGGGCAGTTTTGCTCCTCTTGATAGTGCTGCTACAGCATTGGGTGTTGTTATAACGAGTGGTAATAAGAAGACAATTAATCACCAAGAAGGTGGAATTATAGCTAATATTTTTGTTAAACAAGGTGATCAAGTTAAAGAAGGTGATAAATTAATAGAGCTAGAAGATACAAGAATTAAGTCAGCATATGAAAGTAATTTAAGCCAATATAGACATGCTTTAGCAACGGAAAGTCGTTTAATTGCCGAGAGAGATAATCAAGCTCAGATTGAATTTCCAGAATTATTAACCAAAGATATCAATTTACCTGAAGTAGCAAGGATTATACATACCCAAGAAAAGTTATTCCAGTCTAAAAAAGAAGTATATAAAAGTGAAAAAAGTGCCTTACATCAAAGGATCGAGCAATTAAATAAAAAAATCGAAGGTACGCAGGCTAAAAAAGTTGCAAATGTAAAAACTCTAGAGGTTGTTAAGGACCGTTTAAAGGCAATGGGTACATTGCATGGAAAAGGTTTTGCCAATAAAGCCGCTTTATTAGACTTAGAAGCTAAGGAAGCACAGTACAAAAGTGAGATAGCTATGGCAGAAGCTGAGATTGCATCTATTAAGCATTCGATTACAGAGTGTGAGATTAGCATTATTAACTTACAGAATAAATATACAGAGAAAACTCTGACTGAACTAAAAGAGGCACAAGAGCTAGTAGCTCGTTTTAAAGAAGCATTTAATGCACATCAGGACTCTTTAAATCGAGTGGTTATTAAATCACCAGTTGATGGTATTATAAATGTATTGAACTATCATACAATAGGACAGGTGATTTCACCAAGTTATCCGATTCTAGAGATTTCTCCAACTGATGATAATTTAATAATAGAAGCAAAAGTTCCAAGCAAGAATATAGATTCAGTGCATGAAGGTTTGGTAGCAAAAATTCGCTTCAGTGCTTTTAAATCTAGAACAACGCCGTTATTTACTGGCAAAGTTGTTAAAATATCTCCTGATATTGTACAAGACAGAAATACTCCAACTCAAGATCCTACCACTTATTATATCGCTAGAATTGAGATTGATATGGATGAGTTTAATAAGATTGCAAAAGCTAGAAAGTTAGAGTTACATCCTGGTATGCAAGCGGAAGTTCAAATTGTTACTGGCACAAGGACTCTCCTGAAATATTTACTTGATCCTATTACTGATACGATGTTTAGAGCATTTAAAGAGAAATGATATAGCTAACCAGAGAAGGTTTTAGCCAAAAACGATGCCATCCTAGTACTATAACTATAGTACTATAGTCAAAACGCTGTCATTCTAAGCAATTGTGGGAATCTAAAAAAATAACATAGAAGGTATGTTATCATAATACCCTACTTTTTTTATATAACCACCATTAAAATGGTTGCTGTTCGTCTATTAGCGAGGAGTCGCGAAAAAGCGGCAACGCAACAATCCAAGATCAGGATACGCGAAGCGTTACTCTAAAAAAACAGCTTCGCTGTTTACCTAGATCGCCACGGCATCTAAAGAGCCTTGCTACGACGATTATAGAAAAATGTAGGGTACTATGGTTAACTTGTTACATCGATAATTGAGATTAAGTAAGTGTATTAATTTTCGGATTTGATGCTAGAGTTTTCTAACGTTTTATCAATTACCCTAGAAAGGATTTCTAAACTATACCCATTTGTTATTAGTATGCCATTAACAAAAAATGCGGGTGTACCAACAAAACCTTGTGAACTAGCAGCAAGGTTAGTATTAGCAAGTAATGTTTCGACAATTTTATTATCATTAAGACATTTAGCATAAGTTTCTGCGGATACTCCACCAATTTGAGCTATATTTGTTAGTAATTCACGATATCTATTGCTACTACCCCATTTATCTTGTTGTGCTAGTATTACACTTTGGAATTTAAGAAAACTATCTAGATCATTTGGACAACGTGCCAAAATTGCTGCATCTAAATCTTGCTTATTACCGATAAATTCACGAATTATGTAAGCAATTTTATTGGTATCAATATATTTCTTTTTAAGCTCAGGTAGAATTTTTTCATGATAATAAGCACAATGTGGGCAAGTTGGAGAAAAATACTCAACTACCACTACAGTTGCCTTAACATTACCAAGAACTATATCATTTTGGCTAACATTGAAAGTTGGTTTATAAGGCATCTGTTTCAAGCTAACATTATCAGTAGAGTTAGTAGCAGAATCCTCTACCGTATCTAGAGGTTCTTCCGTATTAGTTGAAGCCGTACTGTCTTGAGGATTTACTATTGTATTCCATTTATCATTGGCAAGGTTGTCATTATTTTCTTCTTGTGGAGCTTTTTCCTGCGTCACTTCAACCTTATTATCAGGTTGTTCGTTTTTATTATTAGATTTATCACTTTCTTCCGAACATGATATTAACAATAATGAAATTATAATGATAAGGATATTATGCATAAGTTTTGATATAGTTTTAAGTTAAATTAAATACTTTACTCTTCAGGATTTTATATTCCTTATGAGAAGTCCTTATAAAAATAAGGTTTTACTGATATTTAAGCAATAAAAATTTTTACTTATTCGTAACAAAATAATTAATTTATATACTATAAATATTTTTTCTAATAAATACAAAAATACTATTAGTTAAAATAAAAATACTGTTATAATGATTTGAACCCCCTTGTAACTTTCGTGATAATTAAGTCTTATTTGCAAATAAGGTAACACAACCCAAGAAGAAGTGAAAAATATATTGGGATACCATGATGATACTGATATAATGCTTGATGGAAGCATGAAATGGGTATACATCCGTAAATTTATGTTCTGATTAGTTAATTGATTCTCCTCCCTAGATACTGAATAACACGATAAGAAAATTAATTATGAAAGATTTTAATACTAAGGTTATTAGTAAGTATGAAGAAAGATTAAAAGGCTGTTTTGTCTCTTTAAGCTTTGAATGCATCGTGTCTTGTAAATATCCTAGTACTTTAAAAAGGTCTTTACGTACTTTTAATATTATAAAGATTCTACAACAGAATAGTGACTTGCTTGATTATCTTAGTCTAGATAGTCAAAAGAACTTGCTCTCTGTTCTTGAGCATTACGGACCTCTCTCTATTGAAACGTTAAAGCAACAAAAATATCAAATGGAAGAGGTAACAAATTTTGTTACCTCTCTTAATCAATTGGTTGATTGCTTAAAAAGTTCTTCCACTTTACATCATGAAGAAAATAATAAGGCACTAAAACCTGTAATGGATTTAGCTAGAAACTTTGTACAACATTGTTGTATATTAATAACTGAAGATGTTAAAAATCAAGATGTTATAAATAATCTACAGGCAACTGCAATTGTTTTGAATTTAGATAATTTATCGCTTGAACAACAAAATCTACTTTTAGATCAATTGTTGCTCATTAAAGAATTATGGCAGATTGATTCTACTATTGACATAAAGAAAGAATCTGTTCCATTGTTATTTCATGCCAATATATTATTAACACTGAAAGAAGAAAACACTGTAGATTACACATACATTTTAAAAAAAATTACTAATTTTTTAATAGATGATCACAATGTATTGATGGAGTTAACCAATGCTAAGTTAATTTGCTTATATAATAGGCTAAAAGATTTATCTATTAAATCTCAGACCATAAACCATATTTTGCTAAGAATACATGATGAATCAAAATTTAGGAAGAGTTTCAGTAAACTTAATAATTCAGGGTATGAGCTTTCAGTATTATTTGAAAATTATAATGCAATAATACATCAGATAGAAAATGCAGAGTTCGCTATAATAGAAAGGTTTTTACTCCGGCAAAATGTCTTTATGCATGAAATTTTAATTAATATTACAAAGCATATAGATGCTATCAGGATGCTCAATATAACAGAAGATTCTGATCTGAATTATATATTAGCTCAGATTAGAAAAAGGTTAACTCAAAATATCCAAAGTGGTCATACTATTTCTTTAATGATTTCTTCTATTGAGTCTAAATTTTCTGCAAAACTTGAAGTTAAAATTATTAAACGATATGCTTCTTTAGATAGTTTTACTAAAAATGCTTTAAAAACTAGGTATCAGTTGTTATTTAAAAATATTACTTCATTATTAAAAAAAGAGCTAAATTATGCAGAGTTTGTACAACAGGTAATAACATGTAAAATTGCAGCTGATTATAAGATAAATAGCAATGTTACTTCAGTTAAAACGTTAAGACTAATTGAACAAGAAAGGTTAGAAGTAAAAAAACAATTATGTGAAATAAATTTTGTAGAAATTTTTAGTGACAAATATTTAAATAAAACATCTAGTTTAAGTTTTAAAAAACATGTCAGGAAAACTAATATAACAACTCCTGCAGGTTATGTTATGGTAATTATTAGAATATTACTAACAAATTTTAGTGTTGAACAGCTTCAACTTTTATCACAATTTTTAATTAATGGTAATCTAATAACAATTCGAACAATCGTTCAACAAGAGTTGGTTATGCAAGTTAAAAAACGCACCACTATAAGTAAAGTAATATATTGTGTATTTACTAGAAAGAAAAATGAACTTACCATGCTCAATAATATCAAGAGAATTCTAAATGAATATACTAACCTCAATTAGATATAAGAACCCTTTTTTAGGGGGCATTTCTCCTTATATTAAAGCCAATTCAGAAGAATTTGATGCTAGGATGGAGCAAAGCCTATAGATAATAGGCGAGCGATCGAAGACGACGTTACCAAATTCTCATCAATTGATTATATCAAAAATTTTTGTAAGCTTTGCTAACATACGTATGTCAGAACCATCTTCTAAAGCCCAAACCCAAGAAAGTACAGATTGGACAAAACACCAATCGCTAATTCGCTCCGTATCTAAATCCAAGAGAGTTGCAAACTTAATGATGCGATTTGCAATAATACTTTCAACATCTTCTAAAGCAAGGAGTTCAGGGAGAGGATTACGAATAAATGCTGCTACCTCATATGCTTTTTCACCGATAACTCCTTTGGGATCAATAACCACCCAATTATCACCACTTTGCAGAATATTATCATGATGTAAATCACCATGAAGTAAAACTAACATTGACGATGTGCCTAGTAATTTATCTCGCAATTGTCTAGCTTTTTCTAAGTAGTAATTTGGCACATCCCATTCTTTATCTAATACTGCCAACCAATCTGTGACATAAGGAAAACCTTCTGATGGCAAAGGTGCATAGTGTAATCTTTTCATTACATTACATGCTATTTTAATAGCCTCGTAATCTTTTACAGGAAAATAGGATTTTAATGATATATTAGAAATAGCCTGTTCAACTAGCAGTAAGCCGGTGCTTTCAGCTAAAACCTTCACACCTCCAAATTTAGAAAAAACTTTTAAAGCTGTTGATTCTCTCTTAAGATCATCAATGTCTAGCCCTAACTTTAAGATAATTGGCTGATAACCTTGGAAGCCTGCTAGGACATAATGGTAACTCAAGTTCTTAACTGGATTTAAGCTAGATAAACCGTACTCCTTGGCCAATTTATGGACAATTTTTGGCAAATCATCTAACCAAACCTTACCTTGAACGCCATAGATATTAGTAATGTTAGTTTCAAATGTTTTCATGATGACCTCAGAAAGATGCATTATTGAAGCGGCTGGCACAAATGCATTTTAATCTATTATCGCTAATAATCTTATTTTTATACCAATAAAAATAAGATTATTAGCAAATGAAATATTTAACAATTATGCGTCAAACCGCTTTAAGCCTGATTGTTTACATTCTCATTCCAATTTCGGATTAATTTGATTAATCCGAAATTGATGTTGATGATAAATTTGTATTTTTTTATGCTAGATCAAATTAACTATTTGCTATAATATTATAGGTAATTCTAACTTAAAACTTATAAAATTGATATTATGGGAATGAGCTTCAGCCACTTATTAGTGATCTTATTAATCATCTTAGTGTTGTTTGGAGCTGGTAAGTTGCCTCAAGTGATGTCAGATCTTGCAAAAGGTCTTAAAGCTTTCAAGGAAGGAATGAAAGACATTGATAAGAAAAAAGATGAATAACCTGTTTTGCTAGGTGATGTGAAGATTTCTATCTAATGGTCTTATCGAACGTTATTTTTGTTCTCGAATCCGTAACACCCCAATACGACAATTTGAAATCTAGAGAATCCCAGTTCGAGCATTCACATCGAAGGGGTTCATTTGCCTAAGAGATGACGTCTACTTAAACCAAGCACTAGTATACTGAAGCGAGAATGACATTACCTTGACAGCAAGGGATAATTATAATAGATATCTTTCGAAACTCTACTTCTGCTGGTAATTTGTGCGTCGATCCGGTACTCGAATCCTCACGTACATTTAGTACGCTGCGGTTCAAGGTGAAGTGTCTCCTACAAATTCCCTAGCATAAGCGAGTTTCGAAAGATATCTATTCATTCAATAATTATTGCTGCTCGCTCAAATTTATTTTCTAAGTTGCTTTTAAGGTTTTTATATTGAGGAGTTTTTAACTCTTTATTGGTAATCAAACTTTTTCTTATGGAGATTATATCTGTAAATTCAGTATCTTTATTTTGATATTTACATGATCTATTGACATATACCCACGGAGTATCAACTTCAAAGTTTAATTTTTTACAATCTTTAATTATAATATTTTTTATAATTACATGTCTTGTGTTAGTGTTAGGTATACCTATAAAAAGGTCTGATACTTGGTCAAAAGCTGTATTTGTAATATCCTCCATTCCATATAATCTTAACCTTAAACCAAACCCCTTATTGGTTTTAAAAATTCGGTTTTTTTGCTGATATGCGTACTTAATTGTAAGATCCTTAACAATACGAGAAGTAAGATCAGGTAATTCTAACAATTTCTTGTCTTCTTTATCAAGATATACTCCTGTTAACATGTGGAAAGTAAAATCCCTTAGCTGTTCATTTGATTGATATAACCCAGCACCTGTTATATTTACTGCTACTTCTCCTTTCAAATCAAGCTGACCATGCACATCTACAATATTATCTCTTATTACCAACTCATTGTGTATTATAGCTTGTGAATTTTGATGATCTATTTCAGGAATTTTGGTATAACCTGCTTGTTGAAGATCTAATACCAAGGCTAACTTACCTGCAACATCCGGAAAAATTCCTTGTGCCATACTGACAAAGTTTGTTGGGTCAATCCAATATATTTTTCCATTTTTATTAGCTACTTTAAGCATCACATGATTAAAATTTCCTATAGTAGGTAGTGCTTTTGGATTAGAAAAATTAGTAATACCTCGCATTACTAAAATGGGTTGAACCTTAAACCCAAGCTTTTGCAAGATAGCAGCAGTACTTGCAGAAAAATCTTTGCAATCACCAATTTGAGAAGTAGCAATCTTTTCTAAATCTCTAGGAAAATACCGACCTGATACTGTTCGCCAATCACCCATATATTGGATTTTTTCAGCTAATGAAGAAGTAACAAAATTAATTTTTTCTTCATCGGTATTTTTATTTAGAGCAGATTCTGCTATACTCATGAGAGTTGTAGGAAGTGGTTGATTGATTACCTTAGAATAGTCAGGAGCTAGTTGCTTGGCAAAATCTTGCCATTTAGTTAAGCTTGATAAAGATACCCAAGTTTTTTGCTTAACATTTAATATCCCCTCACTTGATTCATTAGTCAATTGATTATAAACAGGTTTCTCTAGGATAATCTCTGCCGAATGAAAGTCACTTTCAGCATCAGTAATAACTTTTAATACACCTTTTGGGTCGTTTACTTTGATATTTAGGGGCAATTTAGAATTGATCTTAGTACTACTTGCTTGCAAGTAACCTTCCCTACCATAGAATATGGTATCACCATAAAAATTGTCTATGGCAACTTTTGTTTCAACATACTTATATTTTAAGTATATTTCTGCACCAAGTTCCACTTTAGGGAATGAGATAGTTATCTGATTTAGTTGATCAAAACCTTGTCCAAAACTAGCTAGTGGTTTATCCTCAATCATATCTTTAGAAACTACATATTCTTGCCCATTATAAATAGTCTTGGCTTCTAATATAGAGATTTGGGAACTATAGTTATTATAAGTTAATCTATATTGAGAGAAATCACTACGTCCTGATTCTTTTAGTATTTTTGCGTGCATTTCCGTTATTTCTTCAGAAGTGCCATCTTGATTAATACTAATATCGTTGTTATAAAATTTAATTTCAACAGGAGCATCTTCGTACTTACTCCATCTAGCTTGAGCGGAATGGTTTATTAAAAATACCAATAATATTAAACGAATACAAAATTTTAAATAAGTCATTATAAATAATCCTAAAAATAAAAAAATACCACTTAGTTATACTCAAATGATTTGAAGAATTGGATTTGAAAATGAATAGTGAGCATGCTAGGTGTACATATAGTATAATTACGCATGCGAATCCATGATATTTTCAAAAAACAATTCTTTAAAGCAGAAGAATATACCAACATTATAAGATTTTATACACTAAAAAATAGAGACCACTAAGTAAAAATGATCTTTTTTCTTGGAGGAATATAAACAATTTTTTCTTGGTCATTTATATTATTGTCATAATTCATTTTTTCCATGACACCAATAAAATAATTACCATGTGGCATTAGTTTTACTATTGCCCAACCGTCCATAATAAATTGAGTAATTTTATCTAAATCAGATTTGTTTTCAGCGAAAGATATAATTTTTTGATGGGGTTTTACCCTTGTCATAATCTTATTTTTTATTAATTTTAATTTCTTATATTTATTATTACTAAATCTTTTGATTTTGAAAATGAATGCTGAGAAGGCGTAGCGTACATATAGTATAGTTACGCATACGAATCGATGATATTTTCAAAAAACAATTCGTAGGAGCAGAAGAGTATATGTATTTTTTGAAATACACTAACATTATCCCAAAAGTTAACTAATTTGATTGACCTTTCTTTTTCTTACATAAAATTAGAACCTCTAATGATAAATTATATAGTCAAATACATTGAATTAGGTGGTAAAAACATAGCAGTAGTTTTTACCATCAACTGTTACAATCAACTGATTTTATCAATTATCTTTCCACCTAATTCAATGTATTTAACTATAATTGTATTTTTATCTGTTCCTAGAATTCACAGTTCGGCATCACGGTGTCAGTATCTTTTAACACCAATTTATCCTAGATAACTAATTATTGCAACATTTTCTTTTATTTTAAATACATAATAATTGACAAATTCTTATCCCGAATTCGCATATAATATGTATACATTGCTTTTCAGTACTTCAAGTGGCGGCAAAACAACTCATTCTTAATACTAGCACAATTTCTGCATTAGATATCTTTCGAAATTCGCTTATGTGCAAGGATTTAAAGAAGCCACGAAACCTCGACTCACAGTGGACGATGATGTACGTGAGGAGCAGAGTACCGGTAGCACGAATAAATTACCAGCAGAAGGAGAGTTTGCCAAAGATATCTATTATATTTTCCACATTATATTACTTAGTGCTTTATAATTTCTGTGCTATACTAACTTTATAATTGATAACTACTAATAGCAGCATATATATGGAAAAAATAACTCCTCGCGTGGATTTAGCTTTCAAAAAGATATTTGGTGTTGAAGAGAATAAGGACTTGCTGATATCCTTGATTAATTCTATCGTTGGACAAGAGGATCAAGTGGCAGAGGTAACGCTGCTTAATCCATATAATCCAAAGAGCTTTAAGAGTGATAAACTCTCAATATTAGATGTTAAAGCCAAATCCGTTGATGGCAAAAGATTCAATATTGAAATTCAAATTAGCGATGAAGCTGATTATGATAAGCGAGCTTTATATTACTGGGCTAAATTATATACCGAGCAATTAAAGGTAGCTCAGGACTATTCTACCCTAAGCAAAGCCATTGGTATTCATATTCTAAACTTTACTTCTATTACGAATGTAACTAAGTATCACAATGTTTTTCATATAGTAGAAAAAGATAGTGGCTTGTTATATTTCAAAGACCTCGAATTACATACTATTGAGCTTAATAAGTTTACTGATAATTCTTATGAGGAATTACCTGATATACTGAAAAAAGTAAAAAACTCTCTAGACATGTGGACAGCTTTTCTAACAAGACATGATCTACTGAACAAAGATAATTTACCTAAAGAATTAGACAATGTTGCCTTAAAAAAAGCTCTAACAGTGCTAGATGTTATGAACTTTACTGACGAAGAAAGAGAAGCCTATGAAGACCATCTTAAATGGTTACGTATCGAAGCTAATACTCTAAAGAAACAACTGGAAAAAGGTATAGCGAAAGGTAGAGAGGAAGGTATAGCGAAAGGTAGATATGAAGAAAGAATATCTATGGCAAAAGAAATGCTATTAAACGATGAGTCGATGGAAAAAATTATTAAATACACTAAGTTAAGTAAATCTCAAATAGAGAATCTAAAATAATGACTTACGATCCTCAAATTTATGATTTACTAACATATTCCATTATTGTTATATAATGGTTAGCTATAGCAGAAGAGGAAATTATGATTAAGAGTATTTGGGCAAAGGTTAAATATGTAGTATACTTGCTTATATATATAGTGATTACTTGGATTGCTGCGAAAATTATACTTATATCAACATTTTCTGATGATGGTCAATGCCATTGCACTGAAACTCCAACGTTACTGCATTATATTTTAGCTTCGATAGTAACTATATTACCAGTAATAGCACATATATGTACAAAAAATCGTAAACCAAAAGTAAAATCTGATACTAAATAAATTATGATTGGCAAACTAAAAGGTAAAATAGACGCCTGTTTTAATGATTATGTCATTATTGATGTTAGTGGTGTTGGATATTTAGTGTATTGTTCTAGTAAAACTTTAAATAAGTTAGTGGTTAATGAGTTTTGTCAATTATTTATTGAAACACATGTAAGAGAAGATCATATTAATCTTTACGGATTTTTATCTCTCGAAGAGAAGGCTTTTTTTAATTTATTACAATCGGTAAACGGTATTGGTACAAGAATGGCTTTAGCTATTTTATCAAATTTATCACCCGAGCAAATCCAATCAGCGATAGCAAGAAGGGATAAAGAAGCTTTTAAAGCCATTTCTGGTGTTGGGCTAAAACTAGCTGAACGAATTATCATAGAGTTAAAGGATAAAGCCTTAACTAATTTTACTAACAACCTTACCATGGATAACAATGATACTGACTTAGCTAAGATATCATCTGATGCCACATTAGTGTTAACCTCGCTTGGTATTGGTAAAACTGAAGCACAAAATTTAGTACAGGGAATTATTGCAGAAAATTCTAATCTCTCTATTAATGAACTAATTAAACTTGCATTAAAAGCACGTGGATCCAATGTCTAAAAATATTTTGTCAGCTGATATACTTCCGAGCGATCAAGAATTTTCTCTACGACCTAGCTATTTAAGAGAATTTGTCGGACAACAACAAATTAAGGAGAATCTATCCATTTTTATCCAAGCAGCTAAAAATAGGTCTGAACATTTAGATCATACATTATTTTACGGTCCTCCTGGACTTGGTAAAACCACTCTTGCCCAAATTATTTCTAAGGAAATGGGAGTAAATTTTAAATCCACCTCAGGACCTGCTATATCAAAAGCAGCTGACCTAGCTGCTATACTTACTAATTTGCAAGATAATGATGTGTTATTTATTGATGAAATTCACCGTCTTAGTACAAATATTGAAGAAGTATTGTACCAAGCAATGGAAGATTTTGCTTTAGACATAGTTATTGGTGAAGGGCCTTCAGCAAGGTCAGTAAAAATCAATCTACCCAATTTCACTTTAGTTGGAGCAACTACTAGGCTCGGTTTACTCAGCAACCCTTTGAGAGATAGATTTGGTATACCATTGCGTTTGCATTTTTATAACGTGGCTGAATTAAAACTTGTTTTGAGTAGAGCTAGTAAATTGTTAGCAATTAATTTAACCGATGAGGCATTAGAAGAGATAGCGGGGCGTAGTAGAGGAACTCCAAGAATTGCCCTTAGGCTAGTTAGACGGGTAAGAGATTTTGCTTCTGTCGATGATAAGCTAGAAATTGATAAAAATATTGCCAATATCTCCCTAAATCGATTAGAAGTTGACAAAATAGGTTTAGACAGTAATGATTATAGATACTTAAAATTTATAGCTGATAATTATGCTGGTGGTCCGGTTGGTATAGAAACAATTGCAGCAGCTCTATCAGAACAACGTGATGCTGTTGAAGAGACTATAGAACCATATTTAATACAAATAGGGTTATTACAACGTACTCCAAGAGGTAGAGTTATTACTAAAAATGCCTTTGATCATCTTGGAATATCGTAATTTATAGTTACAAAGAGGTAGTTTGTGAAAATAATTAATTAGTTATCTCCAACAGCTTCCTAGAAAAAAACATTAAAAATTAGAGAATATATAGCTAACCCGAGTAACATTACTCCGTCTATTAGCGAGGAGCTACTTTAGTGGCGATGAAGCAATCCAAAAAAGTGATTAGAAATGGATCAACTATGTTCGCAATAAAAATTTAAATAAATTTGGTTTAAATTTTTATTGCTTCTGCAGAGCTAGTTAAATCACGTAACTTAGCGTTTGCAATCACAATGATTTTCCGCATTAATGCTACCATCGCCACCATTTTCTTTTTTCCTCTATTGATCAATTTTTCATAAAATACCTTCAGTTCAGAGTTAGAATTTCTAGCAGCCATAGCAGCTACAAACAACATAGGTCTAACAAAACTTCTACCATGACCTGTATGTCTATATCCGCTATATCTACCGCTATCATTAGATATTGGTGCAACACCTACTAATGATGCTATTTGTTTGCGGTTCAATGTACCAAGTTCAGGTAACAAAGCTATAAGCTCATTAGATACTACTGTGCCTATACCACTAATAGTTTGCAGTGTCTCTTTCTTAGCCTGCAAGAGTTTATCTTTTGCTATTAAGTCATCTATTTTTTTAGTAATAGATGCAATTTGTTCTTCTAGTACTTCGATTATTTTAACACAACTAGACTTGATTAAATCAGCTTTCGGGGACTGAAACCTATTTTTTTCTGCAATCAACATTTGTTTGAGGTCGTTCCTACGTCCGACTAATTCATACAAGTTTAAAGCTTGCTTAGATTGTACTTTAAATAGTTCTAATCTTTCTGACCGTTCAAAACCATAAAGTGCTAGAGCTTTAGCATCAAGACTATCAGTTTTAGCTGCATTCCCAAAAGACCTAATAAAGTTTTTAACTTTGCGAGTATTGGCTCTATGTACAGCAAAACCCTGATTGCAAAGCGTTAGTAATAGTTCCATTTCATATCCACCTGTGGTTTCTAAAACACACAATGCAGAACTAATCTCTTTTTTGTAATCCTTGATAAAATCAGCTATTCCATTAGAGTTGTTATTATATTCTTTAGTTTCTTTTTTTCCATGAATAGCAACAACAAAATTGAATTTTCCTATATCAAGACCAATAAAATTATTATATAATGGCATAATACCTCGAAGACTTTTAATGTTTACGATTGTAAGCGGGAGTGCAAAGGCATCCCAATCAACTATTCAAACGTCTCGGGGATTTGGGCTAGAGTACCAAGATCCATACGATCTTAAGACCAATTGCTTCACGGTCGCTCACGCCTGCACAGCGATAGTCATTTAGTATTATTAATGACTATCGCTGTAATACCCCCTTATAAGTCAGTATAAATCATTATTTATATTGACTTCAACATCTATTATATCATACTTTTAACTTACAATTGCTTCGTCGGCTCATGCCTCCTCGCAATGACACTAGGATTTATGTACTCCTCGATAATAGTCGGAGTAATGCTAGTCAAGGTTAGCTATATATTTTAAAAACAAACTAAGAAATACTTAAGAAAGAAATATTATATGCAAAAAGCTTTAAGTCTTATAATTGCTGCAGCAATTATTTACTCTATTGTCCAAATGAAGATGCTCTCTCCTCCCGAGGACAAAGACCCTAAAGTTCAGACAACTAATGATGCTGAAAATAATAAAAATACTACCGCTGCTCCTGAACAAGCAAATATACCATTAACTGGTAATTTTCTTGAAAAAACTGTTTCAAAGGTTTTGATAAATGCTCTTAAGACAGAAGAAGGTCGACTATTTTTTGAGCATTTACTACAACCAACAAACAAACCTATTACTGATGGTAAATATACTATAGAGGTTAATAGAGACTTAATACAACCAATGTTTAAGATTAATAGCTTTGGTAACGGGACTGTTGGACCAGCTACTTGTGGTCACGTAGTCACATTACGTTATCAATTATTGGATATTAACAATAATTTACTTAGCGAAAATACCAAAACCTTTACACTTGGTTCTAGAGCGATCATGCTAGGTCTTGATGCTGTAGTAGTAGGTATGATGGTTGGACAAACAAGACAAGCGGTGCTTCCTGCAAAATATGCATATTATAACCAGCAATATAAAGAAGAAGATAGAGAGCATGATGCACCTTATAGAGTTAATATTGTCTTAAATTCAATATTACCTAATAATTTTGTTGATAGTAATGAAGTAAAGATATTTGATGATGAAATAGCTTATAGAATACCATTATTATGCGGAGATAAAGTAGGGGTTGACGTAAAGATTACTAAATTATCAAATGGTCAGGTAATTTATGATTCAGTACAGAAAGGTAAGAAATTAGATATAAAAATTGGTGATATTAATTATCCATTAATCGTTTCATATGCTCTACATGGTAAAGTGCCAGTTGGCACTAGAACAGTAATTGCCAAAGGTAAGTCATTTAAGGCACTTGGTTCTAATATCAACAAAATGCTTAATCAAGATAAGATTCCTATGGATGAATATTTGATGCTGGAATTAACAAATTTTCAAACAGAATAATAGAGAAAAGAATGCACGACAATAATTACAAGACAAAAAGAGCTACAGTACCAGCTCTAGAAGAATTATTATTTGAACCTATAAAAATACTAGATCATGGTTTTATCAGAATTATTGATTATATGGGTGATGATAGTAGCATCGTCCAAGCAGCACGAGTATCATATGGTAAAGGTACAAAACAACTAAGCCAAGATAAAGGTTTAATCAATTACCTAATGCGTCACCACCATACAACACCATTTGAAATGTGTGATATCAAATTTCATATTAAACTGCCTATTTTCGTTGCAAGACAATGGATACGTCACAGAACTGCTAGTGTTAATGAATATTCAGCTAGATATTCTATATTAGGAAATGAATTTTATTTACCAGAAAAACAGAATCTTGCTGCTCAATCCACAATAAATAAACAAGGAAGAAGTGATGAAGAAATTCCAAAAGAAATTGCAGATAAAGTCTTAGTGCTACTAGAAAAAGATGCTAAACTATGTTATCAGCATTATACTGAAATGATGAACCAGGATGAACATGGCAATATTATCGATGAAAATACCATAGGTATTACTAGGGAACTTGCGAGAATGAATTTAACCTTAAACTATTATACAGAATGGTATTGGAAGATTAATTTGCATAATCTATTACATTTTCTACTGTTACGTGGGGATTCTCATGCCCAGTATGAAATCAGAGTATATGCAGAGAAGATGCTAGAAATAGTAAAAGCTTGGGTACCTTTTACTTATGATGCTTTTAAGGAATATAGGATAGAAGGTAGTAATATTTCTAAAAAAGGACTGGCTGTTATAAAAAAACTACTCAATAATGAAGAAATTACTCAAGAATCTAGTGGCATAAATAAAAGAGAATGGGATGAATTAATGCAACTTATAAAATAGGTATTATAAAATGATTACAATTGATAGAACAACCTACCGAGCCCCATCTTTTAATGAGAGAGTTAGATTTTTGGTGCTGCATTACACTAACGAAAACTTAGAAGGATCCCTAAGAGACCTACTAGGTCCAAAAGTTAGTGTACACTATCTAGTTTCTGACTCTAATCCGAATCATATATTCCAATTAGTGGAAGAGTCTAGACGAGCTTGGGATGTTGGTGTTAGTGGTTGGCAGGGGCGTCAGAATCTTAATGATACTTCTATAGGTATTGAAATAGTAAATCTTGGCGATACTAAAGATTCTCAAGGAAAGATTCATTGGTATCCTTATCCCGAAGACCAAATTATAGCAGTAATGGAACTTTGTCAGAATATTATAGCTCGCTATGATATTGACCCCACTTGTGTAATCGGTCATTCTGATGCTGCTCCGGGAAGGAAACAAGACCCAGGTCCTCTATTTCCATGGAAACAATTATATGATAATAATATCGGAGCTTGGTATGATCAAGATACTGTTAATGCTCTAATACCTAAGGTAGATCTGTCTAATGTAAAGTTAATCCAAGAACAATTTAGCAAATATGGTTATGTGTTGCAGCCGACAGGAATAATTGATCAACAGACAACGGATGTTGTAGTATCGTTCCAAATGCATTTCCGCCCAAAGAATTTTTCTGGAATATTAGATATCGAGACCGTGGCAATTTTAGAAGCATTATTACAAAAATATCTTATGTAAAAAAGCTGTCCCTGCGAAACCTTTGCCCGTGTGGAGCAAAAAACCAACGTAAGTAATGGTACTTACATAACCAAAAACGTTGTCATTCAGCTAAAAGCTGGAATGACAACGAAGGCTTATTAAAGGTTAAAATTTAAGCTTTGCACCAATAAGAGCAACTGTACCTTTGGTTTTTTTCTTAGGTGCTTCAATAAGGTAAACTGGCTTACCCTTAGCTTGGAAATAAGAGATTTCAGCATAAGGCAACAAGCCTGGTGTTATCTTATATTCAGTACCTAAGCTTACTGTATCCACCGTATTTTTATACTTTAGTGATTTAAAATAAGAAAGACTTGTTTTTATAGGACCTTGCCCATAAGCAATTGTGCCATTATAATATTTCGTATCACGACCAACTTTATGGTAAGTTTTTGAAGTCAAACTTTTACCTAAACTACCATAAGAACCAGCACAAGAAATATTACCATAGGTTAAGACTGCACCTAAATTGTAAGCATTTAGATCTGATAGCTTGTTGCTAGATAGTATCTTTCCATTAGGATCTAATACTATAAGTTTGCGAGCTGGCTTAGCATGTTCTCCTGTAACACCAACTTCTACTGCCATATCATCTAAAATCTCATACTTATAGGATATCCCTGCAGAAATCGCATCTTTGACATTGTAATTATAAATTACTGTATCACCTTTACCACCATCTATACCAGGTAGTTCTACTTCAGTTATACCTGTCTTTAATGTACTACGACCTGTTTTACTATCTAAATTTTTTATATTACGATGACCACCAGTATTTGCTGAATCAGGAATATAAGAAATACCAAACTGAAAACCTTGCATCTCTGGTGTATAATAAGATACTTTTCTAGCTGGCTCTGTTCCTTTATTTATGTCATCGAAGCCATTGGTAAATGAGTCTATGACAGAGGGTGGGACTACCTCAAATTGTGGCTTCATACCTTTATATTGCATACCGCTATCGTCTAGTGAGACATACTTACTCCAACCAAAACCACAACTAGCTGCTGCAACTTTAGCACCACTAACACCCATCTTATTTGCAGCATCATAAGGAGAGCCTAGCTCTACTTTACCATAATCTGTCTCTAAGAATATGAAAGAGCCATTGACACTTGCAGAACCCTTTGGTTTAGTTGTTGGTAGTAAAACCATTTTAACTCCAGCTATTACATCATTAAATTCTTGCTTAGCAGTGGCAGAGAAAGCTGCTTCACTATAAAATCCAAGCTTTTTCTTATTATCAGTAATATATTTACTTTGTTCTGACGACAATTTGCCTTGAGTACTATAACCAGCTTGGAAACCAAAAAATCCTTCTAATTTTATTTCAGTATCTGAAGCAGCTTCAGCTGAAGGAGTAGAACTGCTAAAGGCTGTGCTAGACAAACAAGAGACACAAAGCAACATTATTAATTTTTTCATAGTAATACCAAAACTCTTTATTCATTATTATGTAGTCGAGTTCATTGAACATAATACATTTCTATTTAAGTATTTATAGCAGAAGATAAACCATAATGTAACAAATTTTCGTAAATAACTATGATTAGTCAGACAAATTTTATTATTTTAATGGTAAAATTACAACTAAATATAACATTTTTTTAATTGTTGCTAATATCATAAAAATATTGTATTCTAGCTTTGCGGGTTGAAATTTTTGTAAATAAAGTTGAAAAAACAAAGGTGGGGTTAACCCCACCTTTTTTATTAAAATCTTTAAATATTTATGTTGTAATGCAAACTATAGAGCAACAAATTATTGATACGGTGCAAGATAACCTGAAAGATATTGGTTTCGACTTAGTAAAAGTAACTTTAAAGGGTTCAACCCATAAAGTACTTGAAATACTAATAGATAGGTTGGATGGTAAAAAGGTTACTATAATAGATTGTCGGAATAGCAGTAGAATTATCTCAGCCCTTTTAGATGTTGAAGATATAATTAGTGATAAATATTTTTTAGAAGTTTCTTCAGCAGGTATTGAACGCCCATTAATAAAATTTGAAGATTATACTAGATTCCTTGGTAGAGAGGCTACCATAAAATTAAAAGAATTATTAAATGGTCAAACTCGATATCAGGGAAAGATAGTTAAAGCTGAAGATAATAAAATTCATCTGAATAACCATGGTGAAGACATAGTGTTTTCATTTGATATGATAAAAAAAGCCTCTTTGGTATTAACAGATGAAATGTTTAGGAATTTAATGAATAAAAAATAGACTTCTTGGATAATTTGCTTCTGCTAGGGAATTTGTAGGAGGATCAAAACCTCGACCCACAGCGTACTCAAATTCCGTTACAGATTCGAGTCTAGTATACTCAAATGATCCTACGAATTAGATTTGAAAATAGACCTCTTTCGAAACTCGCTTATGCGCAAGGGATTTGAAGGAGACGCGGAACGCAGAACCGCAGCGTACTTAAATGTACGTGAGGATTCGAGTACCGCATCGACGTACAAATCACTAGCAGAAGTAGAGTTTCGAAAGAGGTCTAATGAATGGTGAGCATGCTAGGTCATAGAGTACCATACATTTTTCTATAATCGTCATAGCAAGGCATCTTTAGATGCTGTGGTGATCTAGGTAAACAGCGAAGCTGTTTTTTTAGAGTAACGCTTCGTGTATCCTAGATTGCCGCGTCGCTGCTTTTTCGCGGCTCCTCGCTAATAGACGATCAGCAGCCATTTTAATAGTGGTTATATAGAAAATGTAGGGTACTATGATGCTAGGTGTACATATAATACATGAGCATGCGAATCCATGATATTTTCAAAAAATAATTCGTAGGAGCAGAAGGAGTATACCGACGCACAAATTATCAGTAGCAAGTAGATGCAAGAAGTTTAATATTAAAAGGCAGTGAATTTATGATTAATATTGGTAACATAGAAATTCTGCAGATCATAGATTCTGTAGCTAGAGAAAAGAATCTTCCTAAGGAAGCACTACTTTCGGCAATGGAACAGGCTGTACAGATTGCAGGACGCAGAAAATATGGAAATGAACATAATATAAAAGCTGAGATTGATAGGAAAAATGGTAATATTAATCTTTTTAGAATCCTTGATGTAGTAGATGATGTGGAGAATTATTTTACTCAAATTTCTTTAAAGGATGCTGTTGAAAAGAAAGTCGATGCTAAAATTGGTGATGAGATTTATGAATTCTTACCGCCTATTGATCTTGGACGTGTTGCAGCTCAGGCAGCTAAGCAAATAATAATACAACGCGTTGGTGAAGTGGAAAGAGAAAAACAATATGAAGATTTTAAAGATAAGAAAGGTGAGATTTTAAACGGCACTGTTAAGAGAGTAGAGTTTAATAATATCATAGTTGACCTTGGTGGTCGTGCTGAAGCAATGATTAAAAAGGAGCAGCTCATTAGAGGAGAAAGCTTTAAGGTTAATGATCGTATTAAAGCTTATGTACAAGACGTAAGATTATCGTCTAAAGGACCACAAATTTTTCTATCTAGAACTGACGACCAAATGCTAATAAAATTATTTGAATTAGAGATTCCAGAGATTTATGATAATATAATTGAATTACGAGCTATAGCTCGTGATCCTGGATCAAAGGCAAAAGTTGCAGTCTTTGCTTCTGACTCTAGTGTTGATCCTATAGGTTCATGTGTAGGAATTAGAGGCAATAGGATTAAGGCTATTACTAATGAGCTTAATGGCGAAAAAATAGATGTAATATTATGGAGCAAGAATATTGCCCAATTTATTATGAATGCACTTGCTCCTGCAGAAATTGCAAAAATTGTTATTGATGAAGATAAGAATATAGTTGATGTAGTTGTGTCTCAAGATAATTTGAGTCTTGCAATTGGTAGAAGAGGTCAAAATGTTCGTTTAGCCTCTAAACTTACTGGCTGGAATATTAATGTAATGACGGAAGATCAAGAATCCAAACGGAGAAATGATGAGTTTTGCTCTGCTACTGAGTTATTTATGGAGACCTTAGATGTTGAAGAAGTGATAGCACAACTGTTATCTGCACAAAGTTTTACCTCTCTAGAACAGTTAGCTTCCAGTAAAATTGAAACTTTAATGAATATTGAAGGCTTTGAAGAAGAATTAGCAACTGAGATAAGAGAACGAGCAATAAATTATGTAAATGCTAAAAATGAAAAAATTATTATTAAACTCGAAGCTTTAGGTGTTGAACAAGAATTAATTGATGTATTGGATTTACAACCAGAATTCATATTAAAATTAGCTGAGTATGGTGTAAAGACTATAGAAGATTTGGGAGAGTTGACAGTTAATGAATTTAAATCATTAGCTCCTAATTCTAACATGGTAGATGATGATATAGAATTACTGATTCGTACAGCTCGTACTCGTGAAGATGAATAAATTTAAGCAACCTCAGTATCAATCCTGACAGGGGATGCTACCTAAACTACTTAAGTTGACACCCATGTGCGTAGACGGAGTTCTAAAATGTTTAATTAGTTGTCAGTCAAAGCAAGAAAATTTTAAAAAATTTAGCATTAAGTATTAGTGCTAAGAATTTTATTGATATACTGAAGAACTACTAGCAAAATTAGCCATTTCTAATAACAGAAACTTGGTAATTTAATTTTGGGTAAAGAAAAAATTAACAATTCCCTTAAAAAAAATGGTATTATAGTGTAAGCATGAGATGCAAGTCAAGTGCAAGAGAAAATCTAATAGACCTCTTGCATAATTCTACTTCTACTGGTAATTTGTGTGTGATACTGGTACTCTGCTCCTCACGTACTCTAGAGTACGTTGCGGGTCGAGGTTTCGTGTCTCCTACAAATTCCCTAGCAGGGGTGAATTCTACAAAAGGTCTAACGGTAAATTAGAAATTTGTAAATTATTCGATATACTCAAATGATTTGAAGAATGGAGACAATAAACAAGGGGTGAGTGTACCTTACTATTCCCCACAAATATTTGCAGAAGCCAATTCTTTAAAGCAGAAGAGTATATCTGTTAATCATTAATCACATAGCAAAATTATTTAAAAAACTTTATCACAAATATAATTGCTATTTAAAGGTTTAATATTTATGACGAATAACCAAGAACCTAAACCAAAAAAACTAACACTTGGTGGTCCTAAACTATCGCTTAGTAAGCCAGCCCAACCCACCAATGTTACTAGAGGTTTTGTTAGTTCTGCAAAAACAATTGTAGAAGTTAGGAAGAGTAGCACTCCAGCTAATACTTTGTCTTTTAACAAACTTTGGTCTAGTGGTTCTACTTCTCAAGGCGGCGAATCTACTGCTGGAGAAGAATTTAACAGACGCTTAACTATTTTAAAAAAAGCAGCAGAAGATGCAAAATCTCAGAGTACTGATAGTAAGATTAGCACTCTGAGTAAACTTGCAACTATCAATCAACCTGTGAAAAAAGACAATATTGAAGAAAATGTTCAGGATGAGTTACAAGATATCGAAAATGATTCTGAAATACCACCTACTACATTAGCACCTACATCTTCACAGGATAACAACCCCTCCAAGTCTTTTGTTAGATCAACACTGATTGGTTCTCAGAGCCATTTTGGTGTTGCACTTGAAGAGATTTCTTCAATAGACAAGGCTGGTGATAATAAAGCAGTAGTGCCAAAGGTTAAAATTGAAGAACCTAAAAAATTAAAAAAGGCAGATATCTTCAATATGCTTGATGCAGATGGAAGCGATAATACTGGTAGAACTAGAAGCCTTGCATCAATAAAAAGAGCTAGAGAAAAAGAAAAACGTAAAGCCGAGCAACAAACACCAGATAAAGTATATAGGGAAGTTATTATTCCGGAAGCTATTTCTGTAGGAGATCTAGCCAATAAAATGTCTGAACGAGCCACAGATGTTATAAAAGAATTGATGAAGCTCGGTATCATGGCTACGACCGTCCAAACAATTGATGCAGATACAGCAGAGCTTGTTGCTACGACCTTAGGGCATACAGTAAAAAGGGTTCAAGAGTCCGATGTTGAAAATATATTGATTAGTGAAGCTGATAAAGAAGAAGATTTAAAGCATAGGGCTCCTATTGTAACGATTATGGGACATGTCGACCACGGTAAAACTTCGTTACTTGATGCTTTAAAGTCAACTGATTTGGCAAGTCAGGAAACAGGTGGGATCACCCAGCATATTGGTGCTTATCGAGTAACCTTGGCTGATGGTAGGGCTATTACTTTCATTGATACTCCAGGACATGAAGCGTTTTCAGATATGAGAACTAGAGGGGCAAAGGTAACAGATATAGTGGTTATAATAGTTGCTGCAGATGATGGAATAAAGCCACAAACGATTGAAGCAATTAATCACGCTAAAGCGGCAAATGTTCCTATAATCGTTGCAATAAATAAGATAGATAAACCGGATATTAATCTTGACCGAATTAAAAATGACCTATTAATTTATGGTTTAGTTAGCGAAGAGTTGGGAGGTGATACTATAGTTGTACCAATTTCAGCTTTAAAGAAAACTAATTTAGATAAGTTAGAAGAGGCTATATTATTGGTTGCAGAAATGCAGGATCTTAAGGCTAACTTTAGCGGACTCACTGCTGGGGTAGTCATAGAGGCAAGAGTTGATAAAGGTAAAGGAGCGGTTGCTACTATATTGGTACAACGTGGTATTTTACAAATTGGGGACATAGTAGTTGCCGGAACGAAATATGGCAGAATTAAAAGAATGAATAATGATAAAGGCGTGGATATCACCGAAGCAGAACCAACTTTACCAGTAGAGATTTACGGCTTAAATGAAGCTCCGCGAGCAGGAGATCAGTTTAATGTAGTGCAGAATGAAAAACAGGCTAGAGATATTGTAGAGTATCGTGAACGCCTTGCAAAAGAAAAGAAAATTTCTGTTACCCAAAGATCAAGTCTAGAAGAATTATTCCTAAAAGCCTCCGGTAATAGTGGTATGGTAAAAGAATTACCGATAATTGTTAAAGGCGATGTGCAAGGTTCAATTGAAGCAATTATCACTAGTCTATTAAAGTTGCCAAATGATGAAGTTCGTTTAAAGATTTTACACCATGCAGTAGGTGGAATATTGGAGTCAGATGTTACTTTAGCTAAAGCATCCAACGCTATTATTGTTGGTTTTAACGTTAGAACTAATAATAATGCTTTGGTTATGGCAGAAAGAGAAAAAGTGGATATTAGATATTATTCCATTATCTATAATTTGTTAGATGATATTAAATCAATAATGAGTGGTATGCTTTCACCAATTATTCGTGAACAATATATTGGCACAGCAGAGATTAGACAGCTATTCACTGTCTCAAAAGTTGGTAAAGTTGCAGGTAGTTATGTTACCAAGGGTACTATTAAAAGAGGTGTTGGAGTTCGCTTGTTACGAGATAATATTGTTATTCACGAAGGAAAACTTAAGACTCTAAAACGTTTTAAAGATGATGTCAAAGAAGTTCACGAGAATTTTGAATGTGGTATCGCTTTTGAAAATTATGATGATATAAAAGAAGGTGATATAGTAGAAGTCTTTGAAATTATTGAAGAAAAAAAACAGTTATTGTAAATGCAAAAACTTTCTGATAAAGACAAGTCACAAAATAGGTCACAAAGGCAAAAAAAAGTGGCAATATTAATAAATGAAGCATTAGTGGAAGTACTAAGGCGTGGTAAGATGTTAGATGAACGTCTGATTAATTGTCCAGTAACTATTACTAAAGTCTTAGTTACCTCTGATTTAAAAATAGCAGATTGTTACTTTTTACCATTTAATACTACTTTTAATGAGATACAACTTACTGAGTCTTTAAATAATTCAAAATATGCTATAAGAAACTTTATAACTGCTAAAATTAATTTAAAATACTCACCGGAAATTCGTTTTCATTATGATCACGGATTTGATAATGCTTACAAAGTTGAGGAATTATTGAAGCAAGTTGAAACTAATCGAGAGAACTAGGATTACAATGAATCAAAACCTTACCCATCGCAAAGCCACAATTGCTGACTTAAGAACAATTGTTAACCTTCTTTTAGAAGATGAACTTGGACAAACAAGAGAACAGTTTTCAGCAGAATTGGATCAAGCTTATATTGATGCGTTCTACAAGATAGATAGTGATCCACATCAATATTTGATGATAGTTGAAATGAATAAAGAAATAGTTGGCACTTGCCACCTGACTATCATGCCATCGCTAACTTTCATAGGTTCAACTAGGATGCAAATTGAAGCTGTTCGTATCTCAGAAAAGTATAGAGGAAAACATTTCGGTGAATGGATGATGAGTATTGCAATGAAATATGGCAAATCAAAAGGTGTCTCCATTGTTCAACTCACAACTAATAAAAAACGTCCAAGAGCCAAACAGTTCTATGAAAAACTTGGTTTTGAAGCAACACATGAAGGAATGAAATTATATAGTTCTAATGAATAATAGCGTTATTATTTTAAATCACTTAAAAATCTCATGATTCCATAATTTTTTTTAAAACTCTTCTATTGGCAGTATATTTATTTCTCGATTATCTAGGCATATTTTCCTTGAATTATCTTCTAAGCAAACTACATATACTGCTCGTAAATGAAGAGTTGAAGGAAGAGAAGAAAGAAGCTAGAATATGATAATGGGAAATATTTTAACATCTGAACAAAGAACGGTACTGAAGTCAGGTCATGGTAATGAACGAGATAGGAGAGTATGTGACCGAATTAAGGCAGTTTTGCTGTATGATAAAGGTTGGAGCTATGGAGAAATAGCAGAAGCATTGCTGTTAAGTGAAGAAGCTATAAGAAAGCATGTAAGAGATTATCAAAAATTTAATAAATTAGAGACAGCTACCGGTGTTAGTGCAAGTAAGCTAAGTGAGCTAGAAGAGAAAGAGTTAATAGAGCATTTAGAAATATGTAATTATGTTTATGCCAAAGATATCAGCAATTACATAGAAGAAAAATACGGTGTTACCTATACAATAGCAGGAGTAACAAAACTATTAATCAGATTAGGCTTTGTATATAAGAAGCCAAAGATCGTACCCGGCAAGCTTGATATAGATAAGCAAGAACTATTTAAGCTAGAATATAGTTTGTTAAAAGGTACTCTCAAGGCTAAAGAAGCTATATATTTTATGGATAGCGTTCATCCTCAGTATCAAA
Source organism: Candidatus Tisiphia endosymbiont of Temnostethus pusillus (assembly GCF_964264675.1). Taxonomy (NCBI): domain Bacteria; kingdom Pseudomonadati; phylum Pseudomonadota; class Alphaproteobacteria; order Rickettsiales; family Rickettsiaceae; genus Candidatus Tisiphia; species Candidatus Tisiphia endosymbiont of Temnostethus pusillus. The sequence goes on from NZ_OZ183472.1 coordinate 985,249, forward strand.
CAAAAGCCCGTTATGGTTGGATCAGAAAGAATCAAAATAAAACTTTACCAACATTTAGTGGCTGGAAAAGGAAGCATTTAATAGGAGCAATTAATTTATCTGATTTGCAATTAGTTAGCACAGATAATCCTAAAGTAAACGGTGATTATATAATCAATTTTCTACAAAAATTAGAAGCAGAAAATCCTAATAAAGAGAAGATATATTTGATTTGTGATAATGCTGGGTATCATAAGTCAAAGAAAGTAAAGGAGTATCTAGTAAATAGCAAAATAGAATTAGTATTTTTACCACCCTATAGCCCTAATCTTAATCCGATTGAACGATTATGGAAATTTATGCATAGAATTGTAACAAATAATAAATTTTACCATAATTTTGCTCAATTCTCAGAAGCTATAGATAGATTTTTTGCTAATATTGATAAATACAAAGGTAATTTGCTTACTCTTATAACTGACCAATTTCAGACTATAACTTTTAATCATTTTGCCAACTCTTCAGGTTAATTGAGTATACAACTAGGACTGTACACGTACCTAACGCTAACGAGGTTTGGAGTGGAGATATCAGTGTGCTGTGCCAAGCGGCTTGAGAGATGAAGGTAGGTCCTTCGCAGTCGATTTACAGGAATAGGCTGCAAACCACTGCATGCGGCAATTGTTTAAGGGCATTGTCGTGAGCGATGCAGAAAAGGCATCCTTGAGGTGTCAGGTATAGACTTAAGAAGACGAACAACAGTGAACCACCGTTCAAGTGTCGAAAGTGCTTCAGATGATGTCAAAACCAAGGAGGTGATGTTGCTTTGGGATAAATTTAGCGGGAACCTGTTTACTGGCTAGGTGGCATCCGGCATAGAGGTGGCGTGAGCTTAAGTCAAGGCTTTCAAGCTGAACACGGGAGCCTGTGCAACGATGTTAAAGGAAAGGTACAAGCGGAAATAAAACCGTGAGGCTGATAGTACTGATGCGTATACACAGGGGCGGACAGACATGTAGTAATGATGAAGTTGCTGTAATGGCAATGGAGTGAAGGTGTCTGACCATTTTAGCTGTTCATCACAGTGTCAACTAAATTTATTTAGGAGGAGCTTATGAAGACAGTAAAGCCTTTTGAAATTTCTAAGCAATATGTATGGCAAGCATACCAATGTGTTAAGAATAATAAAGGTGCAGCAGGAGTTGAACAACAAACTATGGAAGAATTTGAGCGAAACCTAAAAGATAATTTGTATAAGATATGGAATCGTATGTCCTCAGGCAGCTATTTTCCTCCTGCAGTAAAAGCTGTGCCTATTCCAAAGAAATCAGGTGGAGAACGAATCCTTGGGATTCCAACTATTTCGGATAGAATAGCACAAACTGTAGTGAAGATGGTACTTGAGCCATTAGTTGAGCCCATATTTGACGAAGATTCATATGGTTATCGCCCAAAGAAATCTGCACATGATGCCATAGCAGTTACAAGAGCAAGATGCTGGAAATATGACTTTGTTGTTGAATTTGATATCAAAGGTTTGTTTGATAATATCGATCACAAACTATTAATGAAAGCATTGGAGAAACATTGTAAGTGCAAATGGGTACTACTTTACGTACAAAGGTGGCTTAAAGCACCATTGCAAGATAAAGATGGAAATATTATTATGCGCGATAAGGGAACACCTCAAGGAGGAGTGATAAGTCCAATATTAGCAAATTTATTTTTACATTATGTATTTGATGCATGGGTAAGAAGAGAAATGCCAAGTGTAGCATTTTGTCGTTATGCTGATGATGGTTTACTCCATTGTCAGAGTCAAGAACAGGCAGAATATGTGTTACAAGTTATTAGACAACGATTCCAGGAATGTGGCCTTACGATACATCCTGATAAGTCGGGTATTATATATTGTAAGGACAATAATCGTCGTGATGAATATGAACGAATCAGCTTTGACTTTCTCGGATATAGTTTTAGACCAAGAAGATGTGTAAACAAACAAGGCATGGTTCATCCAAATTTCTTACCTGCGATAAGTAATAACTCTAAGAAAGCAATCATACAAACCATAAGGAGTTGGCACATTCAGCTTAAGAATGACAAGTCCTTATCTGAACTTTCGGAAATGTTTAAAGCTGAGTTAAGAGGTTGGTATAACTATTATGGGCAGTTTTATCCATCGGCAATGCACAACATATGGAAGCACCTGAATTGGTATTTGGAGCGGTGGGTTAGAAGAAAATATAAGAAACTTGCATGGCATAAAAGACGTGCAAGAGAATATCTAAATAGATTAGCAAATCTTAATCCTGAAGCTTTTATACATTGGAAATTAGGAATATATCCAAAGGCTAAAATGGTGGGAGCGGTGTGAGCTGAGAGGTTCACGCACCGTTCTGAGAGGGGCTGAAGCTGCAATGCTTCGGTCTACTCACCCTTATGTTCGAACTAATTCGGGATTTATGTACATGGCGGCAATTATAGATTGGCATAGCAGAGCTGTGTTGAGTTATAAATTGTCAAATAGTATGGATGTAAGTTTGGTAACTGAAGTATTGCGGGATGCACTTAACAAATATCCTGCACCGCAGATATTTAATAGTGATCAGGGCAGTCAATATACTAGTCATGAACACATTGAAATTTTACAAGAGCATAACATTAAAGTTTCGATGAATGGTAAAGGAAGAAGTATTGATAATATAATTATGGAGAGATTTTTCCGAACTTTAAAATATAATTGTATATTTATTAATGATTTTAAAGATGTTAAAGAGCTAAAGCGTGGTATTGATGATTACATCAATCACTATAATTATAGAAGATTTCATTCAAGTATTGGTTACAAAAAGCCCATGAATGTCTATCTAAATTCTATGCAAAATTATGAACAAATTGCAGCTTGAAAAATGCAAAAATGGGAAACAAAATTATTATTTTTTTTGTCTTGATTTTTCAGTCCAGTATCGTTAGGTAGAAGTTTAAAAGATTTGATAGATATAATTAGCCACTTAAAAAGTCATTCTATAAATTTTCAGAGTCTAAAGGAACAAATGGATACTGGAACAGACGCAGGAATGTTGATGTTCAATATGATGGGTTCTATCGCTGATTTTGAAAGAAGCTTAATAAATAGAAGAATTTATGAAGGGATGAAAAGAGCAAAAGAACTAGGAAAGTATAAAGGTCGAGTTCATTCATCAGATAAATCCGTAAGAAAGGAATATGTAAAAATGATGAAAACTGGCAATTATCCAGTATCATATATAGCAAAAATGGCAAAAATTTCTAGACAAACCCTTTATAACTGGCAAGCAGAGTTAGCATAATTAAAGTGTTTCTATACTAGACTATGCTAAAATTAGTAGTTTACAATGGTAAAAAGTATCAAAACTTACGCTATTTAGAACCTCACATAGCGTAAGTTTTGTACACTTTAATTCTTATATTTGGTATATACTATCAACACAGTACAAGAACATTATGTTAGGGAAAAAATGATTTGGATCACTTCGCCATATTTAAGACATAATATATTTAGTACCTTTGAAGAATTATCTAATAAGGAGAGGCAATTGAAAGAGTGGATAGTAGGAGCAGTACATGGATATTGGGATAATTTATGCTATTATATATTTAACGATTTATATGATGAGGGGTTGGAAATCCCTATGGGAGCAAGGCAGAGCTTAATTCGTATATTATACACTCGAGAAGAAGTAAATGAGGTTTATAATTTTGCTTGTTTTCTTGATAATTTAACTGAGGAAATAGGAGATTTGCAACCAGATTATGCTTATATTAACCATCCTCAATGGTCAAAAGTATGGAGATGGTCTAAAAATATATATGATATGATGGGTAAGAATAATAAAAAGTATAATTTTTACGAAGAGTGTTATGAAAAGTTTAATAACATGGACTTTCATGAGTATGGAACGTATGTAGAACGTAAAAATGCAGAAGCAGGAAATGAAATGATACCATACGAGAAGCCAATAATTTATAAACGATCTGAATTAGACAAAAACTTAAATAATTTAATTACAGATGTATTCGCATAGATTTTTTATTATAAAAGGCTCTAGATTTTTAACTGTGTAAATTTAAAAATAGGCACTAAATTCGGTCCTCAAATTTTATCAGAAAATGGGTCATGGCTTCGCCCCAGTTTTGGATGGGCATACTCCATTTTCGCGTAATGTAATTAATTAAAAAAAAGTATAATATTATAACGATTGTTTATTTTATTGCTTTCCTAGCAATAGGATTTATATATTTCCTAATAATAAGATTTACATTTGAATGGTTGAAATTGAAGTTTATTCTAGAGCAATTCCTTGCTTCAATAGCTATGAGCTTTTGTTTAATATTCACAATATCCCCTATTTATGTATTTTTTGAAGATAGGTCAATTACCAATCAACTTATTAAAGAATTAGAAAAATCTAATAATGAAACTAAGAGCTATTCTATACTTTTTTCCACCATTACAAAAATCTTACAAATAGATCAAGTAAATAAATTGATCAGTACAGAGAATAAAGATACCCCTTATAACCTAGGACGTTATGTTGGTGCGACTTTAAAAATAAAAAACTTAACAGATAAAACATGTAACCTTACTCCTTCTTTCTTTGAGAAGTTATTTGGGGAATATGATAAAATAGAAATTACAAAGAATACTCTTGTTCCAAATGAAGAAACCTTGATATATATTGTTTTTAGAAATATCAGTAGTATCCATATATTTGAATCTAATTCTTTAAATTATAAATGGGTTGGATTAAAACAAACTGCTGATGAGAAAGAGTATAATAGGATAAATACATTACTAAATCATTATGATTATATATTACATGAAACTTCAGAGTTTAATAAAAACTGGATTGGAACTGAGAGTGAGCGTTGTAAAGATAGAAATAGTGATAGCTGTATATTTTATAAAGATAATGTTTCTAAATTAGAATATTTTACCGACTTACAAAACAGGATTAATACAGAAATACCACTGGTTATTGAGCAACATTTTTGTAAATGATTTTTATGCTATTTATCAGAATTTACCTTTATAGTAAATACGTATTGAAGTAATATCAGAGGGGAGATAACGTATAACCACTAATTCACCAACATATTCTGCAAGCATTATATTAATGTAACGTAATCCTTACTAATTTCATTTAGTTGTTTTAAGGTAAGTGTTTTCTTACTAGATAATGTAGCTTGTAAAAAGATTTTTGTATCAAGATGTGTACTTGGAAAGCTGATATTATGCAAACCATCAACCATTTTATTAGGCAAAGAGAAGATACTATAATAGTTTGCAAACTTTTATGTTTAGATAAATCACTAAAAGAAATGATTACATTTTTTCATCAACTTGATAGCATGAATCTCTCGTTTGAAAGTATTGCAGACAATTTAATAATTGATAGAAGTAAGTAGCACATTACATTTAACGCAATTCATTTCTACCAAAATTTTAAATTTCAAATAGAACAATTTGAAAATGAGTGATTAACAGGACTTAGAATAAGACAAAATAATTTGGCTCAATTTAGGCAATAGAAATAAATTTACATAACAACTTTAATAGTTGCAAATAAAGTTAGCCAAGCTGATTTATATGTATTGCCTTAGGGATAAAATTACAGATTCTAATATATACTGCTGATAAAATATGGAACGAATTACAAGTAGATAATGCTAATATTAAATTGATTCGTTAGCTCCCAAAATTATAGTTGTCGATCCACACCTTTACTTTTTGTTATAGCTTTATTGGATGTTGGTACAGTTGTTATATCTACAGCAGGTTTTACTTTATAATCCTTACGAAGTTTTTGTAATTCATTTGTAATATTGGTATCCTTCAATATATTTTTTAATTTTTGTTTTTTCTCATTAGAAAAGATCTGTGGCAAATAACCTTTTATCATATCACTGATTGCTGCAATTCTCTGCTGCCAGTCTAATTTCTTTCCAGCAATTTTCGCTGACTCTCTAACCATTGACCCTGCAACTTCTATAACATCACTTTTATTTTTTTCATGAGCGAAAGGATATAATATTTCTACTATTTTATTTTTCATCTCTGTTTTATGAGTAGTAGTAATTATATCTTTACCTTCCATTTCATCCTTTAAATATCTTGTTAATTGATCTTTTGCCAATATCAAATATTCTTTTGACAGAATATTAGCTACTTGGGTTTTTCCTAAGTTATTAGCTACCTCTAAAGGAGTATGACCATTATTATCTCTTTTAGTTAAGAGTTGTTGACCTGAAGGATATTTTAATATTGTGTTAATTATTTCAATATTACCAACTGCTGCAGCCATGTGTAAGGTAGTTGGTGCAGGACTTAATAATTCTTGTTTTAAAGATTCCTGCATAATAGGATCATTAAGCATTGTTTTAACAATTTCCGATTTACCTTGTGATGTAGCGTAATATAAAGGTTTTATTGCATGAAACTCTTTACGAGCACTGATCCCTGAATCTAATAATTTTTGCATAGATTCCGGATTGCCAAAATCCAAAACAGAAATTACTGTATCTGATATATTATATGTACTAACTTTACCTTCTGAGTTTCTTATAGATATACTCATCATGGGTGTTTTTAATCCTGTTGTTAACTCTTGCTGTTTTTCTTTAGTGAAATTAGCTATAGAATTTGGTAAATCATTATCACTATCAATTCTTATAGAAATAGCATTCTTTAAATTTTCTCTATATTGTTGAAATTCCTTTACTCTTTGATCTCTAAGAGTCTGATGCAGTGGTTTGTCATTAGTATCAGATTCCTCCATCATTTCTGTAAATTTGCTAATTTCCATATTATGAAAAGTTGTATCGTAATATTTAATTTGAGCGTTTGGAGTAAAAATATCTGGCATTAATTCTTGTAGTCGTTTAATACCTCGGTACGTATCCAAGGCTTCAGGAGCATAATGACCACTATCACTACTAAGCATGTCTATCTTACCATTTGCATTAATACTTATCATACCAGCCATTTCTACCGGTCTACCTCCTAAAAATGAGGCATGAGTAAGTGTTGGATGCATGGGGTCATAGTGTCCTTTATGATTACCAATATATAAAGAACCATCTTTAGCTAATATGAAAGCTTGAATATCTTTAGTGTGTTTGCTTTCTTTACCTACAGTAGTTGCTGTTTTATTATTATTATCAACTAAAACTCTAAAGGTCTTGTCATAAAACAATTGATGATTTTTCAATTCATCCGCCCCCATTCTTAAAATTGGGTATTCATAACCATTAATAGTTTGTTTAGCTCTAGCAATTTCTTCAAGGTAAGGTTGAGTTTTATCAGACTCTATAGTGCCTACCACTCTGACTCTTACACTGTCAATAAGGTCTTCTGATAATTTACCAAGGTCATTCTGTTCTGGAACTACTGCTTGTTTAAATTTAGATACAGCATCTTTCCATCGTTGTTTTGAATCAACTTTAACAAAGTTATTTGCCATATAGATTTACTTCTTGCTATTAAATATCAGTATATAACATTCCTGCATACAATTTTATAAAATGAAACTTTTTTAAAAATTTATTTTCAATAGATACCTTTCAAAACTAATCATTTGAGTTCCAAGTTATCTAGGATAGATTGGTGTCAAAAGATACCGACACCGTGAAAAAAAGAAATTAATAAACAAGCAATTTCTAAATTAATTGAATGCTCCACATCAACACTTTACTTATGACTAAAAAGACGGAAATTATATAATAAGAAATAAATTTACACAACAACTTTAATAGTTGCAAATAAAGTTAGCCAAGCTGATTTATAGAATCATTTAATCTTAGTCACAAATTGTCCTTGATTGCTGGAATTCGTGTTTATTATTGCAAGCCGATACACTTAGCTTTTGCAGGCAATTCTCTAAAAAGCAAATCTATTGATTAGAAGTATATTTTATTATAACTTACTTCTTTTGGTATCGGCATCTTAATGATGATATCTTAAATCCCAATATAATGCAAATCAAACAATTTGATTATTCATTATTTCTTTATGCTTGTTGGTTTTGAGATTTTATGGCTATTACAAGCAGATTTTAGCTTTTCTCCAGCAGAGAATTTAGGTTGCACATAAGCTACAATATTAATTGTTTCACCAGTTCTTGGGTTTTTTCCAGCTCTAGCTGCAACTTTACTAGAGTAAAACTTACCAAAACCTACTAGCATTATTTCTTTACCTTCGGCAAGTATAGAAGTCACTGATTTAGTAAAGATATTAATAACCTTTTCAGCTTCACTTTTAGTACAACCTTCTCTATTTGCTATATACTCAATTAGTTCTATTTTGTGCATGGAAACCTCCTTGAGATTATAATCTAGTGTGATTACTCTCACCAAAAACTTAATAATAGTCGAAATCTAGAATTTTTAATACCTTAAATCAATAAATTTTTGTTATTTGACTGTAAGTTACCTAATTGAATGGCGTAATTTTAGTCATTAATGATAGAATAATGACTAAAACAAGTATTTGGTTTAGCACAATGAATCAAGATAGATTGTACTTTAAAAGATTACAAATGCTAGAAACTCATGTATTCACAATACATTGACATTATTATGACCACAATTACTACACGTATTCCAGATGATTTAAATAACTCTTTATCTTTGATAGCTAAATCAATGGAAAGATCAAAAAGCTATATTGTTCATAAAGCAATTGAAAGCTACATTAAAGAACAACTAGAAGATATAGAGGATGCAGAAGATGCTTTAGTACGAATAAAAAGTCCAAACAGAAAATTTTATACTTCTGAAGAAATGAAACAAAGATTAGAAGAAAGATATCGTGCAGAGCATGGTTTATAAAACTAAATGGGAGGATAAAGCAGATGCAGATTTATCAAATATTTCTCCTGATATCGCTTTAAAAATATATAATAAAGTGAAAAACTATTTAACATCGATGCCACAAAAATTAGGAAAGCCGTTAATTGGTAAATACAAAGGTCTTTATCGATATAGATACGGTAACTACAGAATACTTTATGAAATTTATTTAGAAAATAATTTGCTCATTATAAATAAAATAGGACATAGAAGTAATATTTATTAGTGTAGAATTTTTATATTGATTTGTATTATCAGTAATAGGTAGTAGGCTACTTATAACAGTTGGTAAGAAAATAAAAAATCTAATAATTGTCGGTGGTGATAGATGCCAATTTTATTTTTAGCATTTGTTATATGTTTTTCTGCAGTTCTGTACGATATGCCTAGTCTAGCTGCTATGTGCTTTTTAGGAAAGCCAAGAGCTGCAAGTGTAAGACATTCCATAGCTCTTTGAGTAAGAATGAAAGACTTGCCTAAATATTTTACGTTAATTTTAGTTGTTTGCATAATATGGTTATTTTAGTTAGTTGCTTAAAACCCTTTCAGGAAATAATTCTGCCAAGCTATTGGGGCTAAAAATTTTTACGTATAAGTTATTGTTGTGTAAGTTTTGGCAGTATGAATTACTGCATCTTATACTACCTAGAACTAGGCTAACATAAAGACTTACAAGACTAATAAACTGTTCAAAAGATTCAAAGTGCCTAAGGTAATAGCTAATAATTTCCGGACTATTAGTTGATGGCAAAAAATAAAACCCTTCAATTTTATCTTTGGTTCTTTGGTAAATGACAAAACTGTTACATGCTTGCTGACTGTAGAATTGTATTAGAGATTGGTAGCTAAGATTTTTGTTTTGGCTATTGTCAATATTTTTGGTGCAAAAATTCCGGGTACAGAAGCCCATAGTTGTGCCATTGCTTAAAAATTGACGATAGCCAAATTCTTGAATCTGTAAGTTAAACGTACCAGTTAATTGGTCAATCAGTTTTGCTTGTAGTACATTTTTTACTAAACCAGTAAACACAACTTCATTGATTAAACACTGGTTCATTAGCCGCTCACTCATTGGATATTTAATCATTTTTTTACCATTTTGTTCATGCTTACTCTCACTATTTTTGTAAATTTCATTAGACTTCTCGCATAATACTACTTCTGCTGGTGATTTAGACAATGAGTCTAGACTCAAATCCGTAACAGAATTTGAGTACGCTGCGGATTGAGGTTCTGAGTCTCCGTCAAATCCTTGCACAGAAGCAAATTCTGCAAGAAGTCCATTAACTGGCTTCATTGAAGCAAGCTGAGGTTGAGATTTTTCTAAGGTAGTTTTGTTCATAATTTTTACTATAATTGCCTTTATTAATCACAGTATGACAAGGTTTTTTTATAAAACAATAGGCTTTTCATTGCATGAAATGGTCTTTTGTATAAAAAAGAAAGACTAAAACAAAAAAATAATTTAAATTATTTCATATTGTGAAATTTATTTTATCAAATGCACCTTTAACTTCCACTTACTACTACCCTGCCTAACAGTAACGTTTTATCTCTGGGGTGAAATAAGCAAATGATCTTGGGTGTTGAAGTTGATGCAGGCAAATGCGAGCTACTACTTGCTCGATTTTTTGGTAAATAAAATCTTTGCTAATACCACTTTCTAGCCATTCTATAAGCAACGACGCATCTACTGGTAAAACCATATCGTGCTTATTGAACAACCCTTGTAGCTTTTGAGTTAGTTCTGCTATTTCGGTTTTTGCTAATTTGGCAATCACTGGTGACTTATCCACAAGCCTATCATCATCCTCTAATCTTATATCAATATAATTATCTTTAGACGTGCGTGCGCGTAGGTAATACGATCATATTACGGTCGTATCATTAGAGGGGGTATCTTTTTCCCCTGCAGATTCGATCAGTTGACTACGATATTTCTCCCATCTCTTTGCTATATTCAAGGAATTTTGTTGTGATACTTTTATGAGTTTTTGGCATTCGTTTTTCAATTCCAAATGTGTAAAGGTTTTATCAGAAAAAATGAAAAATTTTTGCAAAATTTTTTTATAATTTTGCCATTTTTTTAGCGAAATATTTAAAAAATATGCTAATTTTTGGTCATTATTTGGCAATTTTCCACCACTTATCCACATATGTTCAAGTAGTCTAATGTAAATTCCTAATTCATCATGTCTAAGTAAATTAGTGCCATGAAGAAAAGATGATAGAGAAAAGGGTTTGTTCTTAGATTTTAACATAATAATCTCCTATAATTTTAGATAATTTAGCTGTAAAAACTCATAAAAAAACTCTCAAAAAATGGCAAAAAAAAAACTATACGAGCGTATAAATCAAAAAAAAACCTAAAAAAATGCAAAAAAAAATCCCAAAAAAGTTATAAAAAAATCCAAATTTCACCACTTATCCACAGGGTGAAAAAACTTATCCTCGTAATACCCACATATTACACACATATTTATCCACAAATTAATGCACGGATTTTGTGGATAACTTTTATCACTTAATACCTATAATTAAGAAGATTTTATTGATATTTACAACTAATAATAACCTTGCTATTTCGCTTAGCTATAAAACATATAATCAACTTAAATGATTATATGTAATAAAAATAACAACCTAGAAGTACAATGTTATAGATAAGCTAGTAAATATAAGATTATTCTCTACCACTTAACTAGCTTAAGTAATTGGTCGATAAAAATAGAGATTTATAACGAACTGATAGTATTAATAGCTAAAATCTATTTCAGGTTTGGGAGGGTTCTTTTTATTTTTTAATTCTTCTTCAAATATTTGGTCAGAAAGCTTAAAAAAAATGTTGGCATCAACTGCTCCCTTAGTAACCGTGTAAATTTTGATCATAGCTTTAGGTCCAGGTATTGTTTCTTCGTAGACATATTTATGTACTAAACTTTGATTCTTACCTATCATTTTAGCAAATTCTCGTACGGACACTTTAGACAGTTCTAACCATGTGAGTAATTTCATAACGATTAGCATTAATATTTAATCCTTACTAACAAAACACTATTAGTTGTCTAAATACAAAGAATTTAAGAAAATTTTTCAAATCATGAAATTTTTTTATATATAAAACCAAATAAGACAGGAATTTATCAGTTATAGATCATTTCACGTTATGAAATGGCTATTGTAAATCAAAAAAAAATAGTTAACAGTAATATAAAAACAGTAGGACTAAAAGCTTAACAACAGGGGAATATTATGCAAAATGCTTATATACAGCAGATGATAAAAGAAATAGACAGAGATAAACGTTCGTCTGAAGAAATTTACACAGCAATTGTTAGCAAACTAACAATTATGTCTAAAGGTAAACTTACAGACCAAGAACTTCACACAGCAGCTAGAAACCTAATAGGTTTTTGTCAGGAGATTACCGATTATAAGATAAAAAAGCAAAGGGATGAGCAAAGTAAGATGAAATATGATTTAAAAAAAGCCCCTATTTAGACTTAGAGCGTAATAATTTAAAAAACTGATTTCCCCTACCATAAGAACACTAAAAAGCCGTGTAATAGCCTTAAAAGAGCTAAAATAATAGTTTAATAACAAACCAACTGATGTAGCACACTACTAAGTGTCAGAACAATTTATTTACAATAACCAAAAATTATTAATACTAAAAAAATGTTACACTTGGCTCTAATACTGAAGGAGATGGGGTAATTTAATAATAATTCAACTTGACTTGTGCGGTGCTTGATATATCTCTGCTCTTTGAGTAGATACTACTTTCTAATTAAAGCAAAATTTATTATCTAAGGAAAAAATATGCCAGACAAAGCAACAAAATCAATAATTTTAGTTCGTGTTTCAACAAGGGAGCAAGAAGAAGGGTATTCAATTGAAGCTCAAAAATATAGATTAGTAGAATATTGCCAACGTAAAAATCTTGAAGTTATCGAAACTTTTGAAATTATCGAATCTTCAAGCAGAGGTGATCGCAAACAATTTAAAGAGATGATCAAATTTGCTAAAAGCCATAGAGAAACAATTGCTATAGTTGCTGATAAAGTAGATCGAGTACAAAGAAGAATCTCAGAAATTTCATTACTAGAAGAACCAATAAAAGCTGGTAAGATAGAATTACATTTTAGAACAGAAGGTTACATAATAGATAAAGATTCTCAGTCTCATGCAAAGCTAATGTGGGGAATGAACGTATTGATGGCACAATCTTACGTTGATAGTTTAAGTGATAACGTTAAAAGAAGCCTAGATCATAAATTGCGTAAAGGAGAGTGGATAGGACCAGCCCCTCTTGGTTACCTAAATAGCCGAGATGAAAGAGGAAACAGTATAGTAATTCTCGATCCTGTAAGAGGTTCTATCATAAAAAAACTCTTTGAAGAATATGCAACAGGAATGTATATTCTTAATTATTTGACTGAAAAAGCTAAGGAGCTTGGTCTTAGGAGCAAAAACAATTGCTACGTCAATAAAACAGTAGTGCATCGAATGATCCAACAACCTTTCTATTATGGTGAAATGAGAGTAAAAGGAGAGATGTGGTCACATGGTTACCAAGCAATTATAACAAAAGAGACTTTTATGGCATGTAAAGATGTACGTTTAGGGTGGAAGAAGAAGCCTTTTAAATATGGTGGTAAGGATTTTCTTTTTAGAGGATTAATCACCTGTGCAGTAACTGGTAAAGTTGTAACAGCTGAAACTCACAGCAAAACATATTCAGATGGCAAAGTGGACGAATGGACTTATTTAGGTACATGGGATCCAAAGAATCCAAACAAAAAGATTTATGTAAGAGAAGATGAGGTTTTAAAGCAGGTAGAAGAGGTTTTTAAAAGAATAGGTTTAAGACCCAGAAATGCTAAAAGAGACTCTAGCCTATTTAAAAAATACAAATGAGCTAAAAAAAGATGAGCATGGGCAAGCGACGGCTGCTTTAAAGAAAGAACATACAGAAAATGAAAATAAACTAAATTCATTAATTGATTTAAGATTAAGCAGCGAACTAAGCAAAGAAGAATTCCAAGCAAAGAAACAACAATTAAAAGATCGTCAATATGAAATTGCTCGTTTACTTAAAGTTTATGAGGAAGCAGACGATAAATTTACTGATACGGCTACAATGCTAATAACTCTAGCTTCGCAAGGCCATGAAACCTTCAAAGGTTCTGAAAGCCCTCAAAAACGCAAAATGATAAATGATAAATTTCGTATTTCAGAACCTCAAACTAAGGGGCAAAAAACTTGAGACCTCTCTACGTTTCCCGTTCGATATTTTTGAAAAAACGACAACTTGTACCGAATGGCGGGCTGCATGGTGTACGTTGCGAACTTTTAACCAGTTTAGGTTAGAATTTTTGCAAATCCCTTTAAAGCCTAATTATAACAAGACTCTGCCCTTAATAGGGCTTTTATAGTTAGCCCAACCATTTTAAAGAGTAAATTTTGGTCATAGGAGTAAAGAATTTATGTATGCAATATTTTTCTTAATCAATTTAGTATTCTAGCACTACTTTTTTGCCACAAAAGGTCATAGAGATTTTAATGATCTTTTTAACGTGTTTGTGTCCTTTTACTTTAGCATCATATTGTTTATCTATAATTTGCTTTAAGCCTGCTTTTGCAATGGATTTTAATCAACATAGTGTTGGTGCTAAAAAAAAGGGTTAGATGATGACCAAGCAATTTGACGAGGTAAAGGGGGCTGAGTACTAAAATCCATGTCACATGTGACGCTCTAGGGAATCCAACGGAATTCCATCTTACCCCGGGTCAAGCTCATGATTTGCAAGGATATAATGTTTTGATGAATGAATTGACGAAAGCGAATGCTGTACTTGCTGATAAGGCTTATGATGCTGATGCACGTATGCAAGATAAGCTGGATGTACAGCCGTGATTCCCCCAAAGAAGAATCGTGTGAACCCAGCTAATTATGATAAGAACCTCTATAAAGCTAGGCATTTGATTGAGAACTTTTTTGCAAAATTGAAAGCAATATGAGTCTGTCATAAAGATTGTGTAAGTTGAAAAAAGTAGTAAAAATAAGATTACGAAAAAACACTTACATGAGGTTAATATGAAGAAGAAAACAAAAACAATAAATCAATCTGTAGAAAAAGTAGTATCAGAACTTTTGTCACAAAGTAATCCATCAGAAATTTTTGGCAAAGATGGGATATTGCAAGAGTTAAAAAAACAACTAGTTAATAAGATTCTAGAAAAAGAGATGGAATCTTATATTGGATATGAGAAACATTCCAAGGATGAGAAAGAATCTGAAAACAGACGCAATGGTAGTTATGAAAAGACTATAATAGATGAAGATGGTAGGAATATAACAGTAGATGTTCCAAGAGATAGAGAAGGAGAATTTGAACCCCTATTAATTCCTAAGGGAGTTCGACAATTTAAAGGGTTTGATGAGAAGGTAATATCTCTGTATGCAAGAGGTATGACTACAAGGGAGATACAAGGACATTTAGAGGAAATCTATTCTACCAAAGTATCTGCAGAATTAATATCTAAAGTAACTGACGGAGTTTTGGAGGATATTATAAATTGGCAGAATCGTCCCCTTGATAGTATATATCCGATAATATATCTTGACTGCATATATGTCAAAGGAAGAGACAATCACACTATAATAAATAAAGCAGTTTATATAGCTATAGGTGTTAATATGGAAGGTAAGAAAGAGCTACTTGGTATTTGGGTTGGCAAGAATGAAGGTTCTAAATTTTGGATGCAAGTGGTAACTGAGCTAAAGAATAGGGGAATTGAAAAGATATATGTTGCTTGTGTAGATGGTCTAAAAGGCTTTCCTGAAGCTATAAATAGTGTTTTTCCTAAAACTATTGTACAATTATGTATCGTGCATATGGTTAGGAATTCTACCAAGTACGTGTCATATAAAGATTTAAAATCGGTAACAGCTGATTTAAAGAAAATTTATACAGCAATAAACGAGGCGGAAGGGATTAGAGAGCTACAAAACTTTAGTAAAAAATGGGACGAAAAATATCCAGTAATTTCTGACATGTGGCAACGTCTTTGGTCAGGTATAGCCCCGCTTTTTAGTTTTCCTGAAGGGATTAGAAAGGCAATATATACTACTAATACTATTGAATCAGCCAATCGGCAAATCAGGAAAATTATAAAAAATAAAGGGGTATTTCCAGATGATAAATCAATTCAGAAAATAATATTTTTGGCATTGACAAACGCTCAAAAGAAGTGGACAATGCCAATTAAAGATTGGTCAGTTGCCTTGAATCAATTTGCCATACTTTGTGGTACTGATGACCAAAAATGGGCAAATGTCGATCAAAGATGGACTAACTCTGACATCATACTTACACAATCTTTCTGATAGACCCAGCAATATAGAGCTATAGTCAATTCAGGAGAATTTGATGACGTCGTCACTCGTCGCTTGCCTATTTATCTATAGGCTTCGTTCCATCGTTCCTAGCATCAAATTCTCCTGAATTGACTATATTGCAACACGATATGACAAAACATCTCAAAACTTTTTAGGTGTTGTTTATATGGTTTCCATGGTAATTTGGCTCAATTGATGACACCCCCTAAATCTTGCGGCTCTTGTAAAGAACCTAACAAAGAGCTACAGGTTTGTTCTGTAACTTCAGGAATATGATAGTCTATATTGTCTTGTATAGCTAAATCTTGACCTTGAAAATCAACACTTTTTAGCACGTTTTTTAGTTGTAGGTATGCAATAATCTTCTCGTGATTTTGTTCTGTAGCTAAAATCAGTGGTGTCTTGCCATAATTGTCTGTAGCCTTAAGATCAGCCCCTTTCTCTACCAGCCATTCAATGGCATCCAACTTATCTGACTGAACAGCTATGTGCAACACTGTACTGCCATATTTGTCTATAGCCTTAAGATCAGCACCTTTCTCTACTAGACATTTGACGACATCCCACATACTATACTGACTAGCAACGTGCAACACTGTACTACCATAATTGTCTGTAGCATTAATATCAGCACCTTTTGCTGCCAGCCATGTAACGACGTCCAACTTACCTGATTGAGCAGCCTTGTGTAGTACCGTATTGCCATTATTGTTTGTAGCATTAATATCAGCACCTTTTTCTACTAGATACTTGACACTGTTCCAAGAGTTCTCCGAAGCACCACAGTGCAACACTGTATTATCATTAATATCAGCACCTTTCTCTACTAACCATTTGACAACATCCAATTGATCTTTCCGAGCAGCCCAGCATAGAACTGTCTGACCACTCTTGTCTGTAGCATTAATATCAGCACCTTTCTCTACTAGATACTTGACAGTGTCCCAAGACTTCCACCCAGCAGCTAAGTGCAACGCCGTACTACCATCCTTGTCTGTAGTATTAACATCAGCACCTTTCTCTACCAAAGATTTGACGACGTTCAACTCACCAAAACCATACCCAGCACAGTGCAGCACTGTCCAACCACTCTCGTCTGTAGCATAAATATCAGCCCCGTTCTCTACCAAATATTTGACGATATCCAAATTGTCGTGCCGAACAGTTAAGTGCAACGCCGTACTACCATAATTGTCTGTAGCATTAATATCGACTCCTTTCTCTACCAAATATTTGACGATATCCAATTCGCGAGACTGAGCAACTAAATGCAACACTGTCCAACCATTCTTGCATGTAGCCTTAATATCAGCACCTTTCTCTACCAAATATTTGATGATATCCCATTTGTAAGACTTAGCAGTTAAGTGCAACACTGTATTGCCATCATTGTCTGCAGCCTTAACATCAGCCCCGTTCTCTACCAAATATTTGACGATATCCCATTTGCAAGACTGAGCAGCTAAGAGCAGCTCCATATTGTCACTATTATCTTTAGCCTTAACATCAGCTCTAATATTAGGATGATTATCCAGTACCTTTTGTAATAAAGGTTTATGATTATGTTTTTTGGCAGTATGAAGCAGGGTATCTTGATCGCTACTTTGGAAATTAACATCAAAATTTTTATTGATGAGTAAAGTAACCATTTCCTCATCATATTGCTCAATAGATTTTTGTAAGACAAAGCTAAGCTGCTTAGGATTCATACTATCAATTAATTGCTCCTTGCTTTTCTGAGTAGTACTAAGTTCTTGTTGTTTTAATTGCTGTTGTTTTGTTGCTTCAGCAATCTTAGTATACAATTCAGTACTTTTAGATTGTATTTCATTAATATCACTTTGAATAGTTGTTATTTCAGATCTTAAATTTTGCACCACAGTTTTATTATTATTAATCATAACCGTAATTTCAGCAACATTATCTTGCTGTTGCTTCAGTACATTTTCTATACCGGAAAAATTGTGAGCAATCACTCGATTTATTTCTTCAAGCCTTACAAGGGGACGTTCGTTAGGGTTTGTAAAATTGCTACCATTAACACCAAAAATGTTAGAAAATTGGTTGCAAGTTGCTAAGCCTTTTAATTCCTCTTCTTGCTTATTAAGTTGTTCATCTACTCCATCAAAAATTTTTTTCATAACTGTACCCTCCTCAAATTTTATGTTAATTTAATAGCATCAATAAAAGCAGCAACTTCACCAACTTGCTCAACAATTAAATTAGGCGTATTAGGTGCAGGCATATGTTCGTTATATTGTTCTAATAAGGAGGTAATTTTGTTAATTATTCCTTTTTCCACATCAATATTTGTTGAGATAGTAGTATTACTATCTTGTAATTGATTTAAGGCGTTAACATTTGCCATTAACGTACTTCTAACACTTGTACACATTGATAATTTTTCATCTCGTTGTTGTTGCAGTTGTTTAGCTTCTGCTACGACAGCATCCTGTACTTTTTGGAGTTCACTCAATTTCGTTGCATGTACGTCATATTGGACTCTCAGTTCATGTAATCTTTGTCTTGACATAAATACCTCATTTTTAAATTATAAGTTCACTAACATGGTGTAATCAAAAGAAACTCTACACTTCATATATACAAACAACATGATTATTTCTCGTAAAGAACATAACCCTTTGAGATATTTGAGTGTTTTGAGAGAAATATGAAACAACAGCCCCATACTTTCTTGCACCGTTAATCCTCCTCTTATACTAATTACAACCGAATCACTTTAATAGTAAAATTAAAAACCCCTTTACTTTAAAAGTATATACTTTATATAATATAAATATATTATTGCTATGTAAAGTGTTTTATAAAAATAGTGAGAATATTAAGTTTAGTGGCAATTATGAGAGTGTTGCCAATTGAATAATTTTTGAAAAATTTTTAGAAAAAATGCAGCTTAGTATAGCAAGTAGTAGGTATATATGTGTGAGGAACGGAAACAAATTTTGACTACAAAATTACTAAAAGGCATTAGGTTCTTATAACTACTTATAACATATTTTTAAGATATAAGAACCTAGTTCGCAACACTCCCTTTATGTATGAGACAAATTATTATTTGCTTAAGCATTATACAAATAATAATTGTAAATTTAATGTATTTTTATAATTTATTATGGTTGAATTTGATTTTTATATTAATGGTGATGTAGCTGTATTAGCCTTAAATCAGGAGCATTTAGCTTTAGATACGATACTGCATGTGCATAATAATGATCTAAAGAATCCGGCTAAAGAGGTATTTGTAATATTGCCTCATCTCCTTTCTACTACTGCTCTTATTAATTGGTATGGAACAATTGATTTAATAGAAGGTATGGAAGCGGATTTATTAATATTATTTGACTCTACTACCCACATACATAATGGTAGTTTTAAAGGTTTTAAGTCGGTATTGTTAAGTGATCACAAAATAAGAACACAAACTAAAAGAGAAGCCATCTTAGATGAAGGTGTAAGTAATAATGCTAAACTAACAGTAAATAATTTTTATGCTAAAGAAAGTTATATATTTTGTAATAGTTTAAGTCTATTAAACGGTGGTACTATAACCAATATACTTGGTATTAAGTTACATGGCAATAGCCCTGAAATTACTTTTAGAGGTGACGACACTACAGAGAAGTATTTAGTTATTGGTAAACTAGATATTAGATCACCAATTAATCAGTTATCATTATATAAGGTGTTAATTAATGATAGTTTTCATCACGCACGAATAAACCACTTGTGCATAAAGTATAGCGTAGCGGCAGAAGATTGGCACTTAGAGAATGTTCAATCAGTAAGCGGCTTATCCCTAAAGACTCTAGCAATTGATAGTCAAATATTTACTGATAAAATAGAAATAACTAGTTTATTAGCCCCACGTGGCAAATTTTATATCGCGGCAAAATCCTATATTAATTTTATAATTGAAGATCAAGGGCAATTAGCTGGAATAGATTTAGTCCTTGATATGTCAGATAGTACCTATCCTAACAGAAAGGTTATATTTCCAGCTCATAAATTCCAATTTGATCGTATAATTATCATTAAGGCTGATGAGGTGTCAATGCCTTATGGTGGTAGTTGTAAACAATTAATACTAGAAGATTGTATTAAAGTTGTTGCGTATAATTTAAACGCATTTGATGTAAAATATAGTATTCAATCGCGAACAGGGCAATTCTATAGTAGTGGGAAAATATTAAATAATTTATTACTAATTGGTGAAGTAAACGCTATATTACATCAAATAGAAATAGATAATTTAGAAGGAACTGGTTTATGTAACATTAACTTTTCTAATGGTGTAATATGTAAGATGTTGCAGCTAAACTTAAATTTAGATGCAGCCAATTTGGATAATCGAATTACGGCAGGCAAATCAGTTATCAGAATTGATAATACTGGTAATGAACTAACAAAAATCGATACGATTTTAGCAAAATTATCTACTTTTTATATTAAAGGAAAGGTTGAGCTAGGCAATGTATTAATCCAAACAATTGATAATTTAACAACCTTATTATGGGTTGATCTAGATGGAAGTAGGACTCAACTGAAATTAGATCGGCTATTTGTCGGATTTGATCATAATATAGTAGTTTCAAGAGATGGTACTATTAGTGTAGTTAAGTCAAACAGAATGTTAGGTAGTGGTGCAATATACGCCTCTGTATCAGCAATCTCACAAGACTATTTTCTTGTTAAAGCAGGTATGGGAATAAGGTTTGATGGTTCATTACAAGTAATAAGTGGAGATATAGGGTTCTTTAGTAAATATGGCGACTTATTTGTTAAAGGTTCTCTAAAAGCTAAAGATAACATCATATTAGTAGCTCAGCATGGTTCTGTTAATGTGGTTGGGGCTACATTAGATGCAAGATGTATAACTGTTTATAGCAGTACAAGTCATTATATAGCTGAAACTATAATGAAGGCACAGGAGTTACTTCTTTATAGTTTGAGCGGTGATATTCAAATTGAGACATCAAAGTTAGTGTCATGCAAGATAGCTATAGTGTCTAGCGGTGACACTAATATTGGTAATTCACAAATACAAACTAATTCTTTATTTACCAAAGGTAGTAACATAAGAATCGGCAATAGCAATATAATTACCTATGATATTTTTGTTCAAGCAACTCATGATTTTTTATTAGTCCATTCAGGTATTCATTTAGTTCAATACTCACATGCGTTATTTGCTAATATCTCCTCTGCTGATAATAAGATTATACAAGGTGGATTTAGGGTAGCACATGATGTAACATTAGTAGGTATATTTAGTGCAAACTCACATAACCCTCTACCTAGACTTCAATGGCAACAGGTGGATTTTACTAGTGATGTAAATGTTGAATCAGGCAGGGCTTACATTGATGCTAATAGAGGCGTTATTGTTGGATCAACTATATCTTCAAAAGATTCAGTAATTATTAAGACCAAACACTCATTAGAGGTAGTACCTTTGGTATTATACAATGAAGTGATGGTATCTGGGGGGTTAAACACTCGGACGATTACTGAAGTAGTTAGCAAAATCAATGCTGGTATTATCGATATTGATGCTGGTAAGGCTGCTACTTTTGTGGGAGCTTTGTTTAAAGCATCTGAAGGAAATGTAAAAGCTGAGATACTTCACTTACTAGCTAGCACTCAAGACATAGCCAACCAGCAGGCAAGAGTTAAAGAATTATCAGTATGGATAGGAAATCTGCCAATATATACAGAGAAAATTAATGTAGGCAGATATTTTGACTTTAGTCAGTCTACTTCTATATGTCAAAGAATAGGTAATTTAGGAATATATGATAACTATGTAAGTAAGGATCTATTATTTACCCAAACAGCAGGAGATATAACGCTTGATCGGTCACTTACTAAATACGACAAACTGTATCTTAATGCTGAACAGGGTAAGATATTAATTATTAGCAGAGATTTGCAACAGATTTATACTGGCAATGGTGGTGGTGAAAAAGGGAGAAGTGCAGCCTATGCAAGTCGTACGGTTATTGGTGGTAATGATGTCTATTTAGTTGCTGATCAGTTAATATCACAAGCTGGTAAATTCCAAGTGCAAGGGACTCTAAAAATAATTACCAAAGATGGAGTACACTTATTACCAGTAGCAGTACATGAAAGTCTGATGTATCACCAAGGTAGTAAAACAACAGTTAGTGAGTATACTGTTCGTCAAGTAATTAGTGAAATCCACGCCGGTTATTTGGATATTAAGGCTGGCGGAGCATTTGAAGCAGTAAGTAGCTTAATTAATGTTACAGGAATTAAACTAGATGTTAAAGAGTTAAATCTTCGTGCAGAGTATGATATTTTTGAAAGACATGTGCATTTTGTTGGCACAGATAAATGGTATGGTGGTTATCGAGAATGGCAAGATTATACTGAGAACTCCTTAGTACTGCCAACAGTTATTAGAGCTGATCAATTATTTGCTGAAATTAATGGCACTACTACTATTGAAGCAGCTCAAATATTAGTCACAGAAGAATCATCTATATTCAGTAAAGGTGGAATAAATTTATTACCAAAATATGACATACATTTGCATGATCATGTATCTACTAAAACCTATTTATTTAATTTCCATAATGGAAAACTAACGATAGCCAGTTCTAAGACTGTAAAAGAGCATTTTTATGGTGAGAAGGTAGTACCTACCTTATACTATAGTGGTGGTAGTTTCTTTGGTTATAGTGAAGGTAAAATTCATTTACTTGGTTCTAAGATTATCGGTAATAACATTTATCTATTAGGTCAAAGTGGTGTAAAGCTAGAAGCCGCTCCTTATCATAAGCAAAATATTGTTAGTATCAGCGAAACTGGTATACGCACTGGCTACAGCGTAGGTTGTGGAGAAGTAAGTATTGGTAGTGAGTTATTTAAAAATATTGATAAATTACAATATGTAAGGGAGTTGTATGAGGCATCGGAAGTTATTGCTAGAGGCAAGTTAACTATTGGATCTAGCAATGGCAATTTAGAAGTCATATCATCTAAAATGCAATTTGCTAAAGCTGAGGTTAAGGTTCGGGGTATGTATTTTTCTACTCATAAAGAACTGCATGCACAAGAGCAGCAGTCTACGAGTATGAGTCTAGGAATAAAAGTTGGTATGCAAGAAAATATCAGCGGAGCTGTAAAAACAGCTGCTTATTTATTAGATAAGAGGGGTACTCATTGGCTTGATGTATTAGATAGAGCATTAAACCTATATAAACTTGGCAGTGATGTTCAACAAATTGCTGGTGATATTAGGACACTTGCTAGTAGTAGCAATCTAGCAGAACTTGGACAAAATTTACAAAAACTTGATATGGTAAAGTTTGGAGTGTGGCTGTCTAGCAAAGTTAGCGAAACCAGTACAAGTAGCTATAAAGCAATAGCCGTAGATAATTACCTAACTGGTGGCGATATTGATATACAAGTAGATGAGGCAGCGGTAATTGAAGGTATAATTTGCCAAGTTGATAACTTTAAGCTTAAAAGTAAGTCATTAGAAGTAAGAGCAAGTCACAACTCATCACAAAGTCAAACCACCAGCTGTGAGATGGAATTAACGATCCCGATTGCTGGTAACGTTGGTAGTGGCATTAGCATGAGTGGTAGTGAAACAAACCGCCATAATGTTCATTATCATGATAACAATATGATAATGGTAAAAGGTCGTTTAGAAGTCAGTGTAGAAGGGAATGGTAAGGTAAGTGGCGTGATGTTTTATGCCAATGAAGTACTGGTTAGAGCAAAAAACCTAGTAGTTGAGAGTTTGCAAGATGTAGTCCAAGAAAGGATGCAAGGCTTGCAGATGAGTATTGGTTTTAACTCAGCAGGATATTTACAATCACTTGGTGGTAAAGTTGAAGTTGGTAGTAGGAATGCAGCTTGGTCTAATGCAATGGGCGGTATAATCGGTACGCAAGTAGTAAATGTCGTAGTCCAGCAAACCTTAGAAATTGCTGGAGGATTGATTGCCAATGCTGAAGTTAATGTAGATGGTAGCTTAACAGATAAAGGCAAAGCTTACGTTGAAGCTGGTAGCATTGTGGCTAAAAAGTTACATGATTATGATAATGGTTCAACCTTTGGGCTTGGTGTTACCTTAACTAAAAAGGTAACTAATAATGGTGAGTTAGCTTGGGGCACTGGCATGCCAGTAGTTTGCAATTTTAATGAGCGATCTCGGGATATTATGCCAGTTATTGGCAAGGGTGATATTAGATTAACAGCTGAGGGTAGCAAAATTCCTGATAGTTTAGGACGTGATATTAACTGCCACATAGGCAACACTAATAGTGAACAAGCAGGACTAAACGCTACTGTACCTATCAGCGATATGGTTGAATTTATTCAGCAAAAAATCACTAGTGATGATAAAAAAATTGTATCTAGTAACAATGAAGAAAAAAGTAAAATACAAAAGGATGATAAACTAGAAGAAACCAAACATGAAACTGATGATGTAAAAGGTGTAAAAGATAAGGACTATAAGGCTGGAAGTAAGAATAAACCAAATAAAGAAGATAAGGTAGGTGGGGATAATGATAAGCCATTTGATTATTCGATGTTATTCCTTGCAAAACCTGAGTCTAAAGAACTAAAATTATCCCCGGACACTGCTGCATTATTAAAAGCTATCTTACCCTTCCAACAAGTGCCTAGCTCTAGCACTACTGCTGGTGGTTCTGATTGGGCAACAAAGGAAATAACAAGAGGACTAGAAAGTAATAATTTCTCTATACCTACACCTACTACTAGCACATTACTGCCGAGTGAAGTAGATCATAAAGTCGTTTCAGGAGCTAGTCAAATCAAGGATGAGCATCACATTCAGGAAGATAAGCTAGACAGTAAATTAAAGGAATTTATTCGAGATAATCAGGAAATTGCTAAAAAAGTAGAGGAAATAGGTTACGAGAAATTTAAGCAGCAATTGATAGAAGCAGCTAAAGTAGTAAACAAAAAACAAAATGAGACTAAAGCTGATAGTTTGAAAGATAAAGTTAGCTTTGGCATTAAGGAATTGTTTGGTATACAAGAGGCAGAGGCTGCTGCTATCCCAGCAATACGTGAAGTGCTTAAATATCTAGGTCCATTGCTATTTACTTACACTGCAGCAAAAGTAGCTAACGATAATATTGAACAGGAAGAAGATGAAGGGAATGCTAGCTACTATAAAACTCATACTCAAAAGCCACCACCTACTGGTCAGCAGCAGAAAGCTGCCACCTCTAGCACCTTCATGCCTTCTCTTGACCCAGGGGATTTTGAACCTGATGATGAGGATGATCAGCAAAATTCCTTTGATCCAAGCAAAGAAGAAAATCATGATAAAATAAGAAGAGACATTAGATATGGTAAGCTTTACAGAGATGCAAAAAATGATAAAATATGGTATTCAAAAGAAAGAAGTGGAGATAGGGCACATGCTGGAGAACATTGGAAACAGTTTATACAACAAGGTGGGGAGCTAATACATGAGGCAGATATAGATTTAACAGGAAAAGTAATAGATAAATGGAAAAGCAGAACAGGAGCTGTAATTAAACTTAAGAATACTATTGGTATAAAATAAATGAAACATTGCTGTAAGAAAATGGAGTATTATGCTAACCATTGTTATAATGAGGAACATGAGTTAGTCATATATCACTCTGAAATAAGAGAATATAATTTAATGTTGCATGGTCACAATTATGGTATGGAACAACATATGTATTACTGCCCATTTTGTGGTACTAAGTTACCAAAAACTTTAGGAGAGGAATGGTGTAAAATTGTTAAAGACGAATTGGGTTTAGATACAGTTTATGCTGAAGAATGGGAAACATTACCTGAAGAATTCAAAACCGATGAATGGTGGAAGAAGCGAGGATTATAGAGCTACAAGCACTTTTACATATTTATCAGGTGCTATATCACAAGGAACAGAGTGCTGCCGAGAAAGAAGGTCGTCCTGTAAAAAGTTTTGAGGAATTTGCAGCTTACGTCAACAAAAACTATATTTACAAAAGTCCAGTTTTTGCTGCAAAAGTGCATAATAATCTAGTCAGTGCCTTGTTAGAAACGCAATTAATGCTAGATGCTAGATTGCAAAGTAGCGTTGAGAAAGTCGACGGTAGAAATCATGCTGACCAACATAGCAATTACCCTGAAGATAAAACCGCCCATCATCCTAAATTTATTTCAGGAGGTGAAAATAGTATAAAATCAAGCAAAGTAGATGGTCAACCCGTCTCAGGAGCTGGTCAAACCAAGGAAGATAAGGCAAAAGCAATAACAACTGTCGATGATAAGCCATTTGATTATTCGATGTTATTCCTTACAAAACCTGAATCTAAAGAACTAAAATTATCCCCGGACACTGCTGCATTATTAAAAGCTATCTTGCCCTTCCAACAAGTACCTAGCTCTAGCACTACTGCTGGTGGTTCTGATTGGGCAACAAAGGAAATAACAAGAGGACTAGAAAGTAATAATTTCTCTATACCTACACCTACTACTAGCACATTACTGCCGAGTGAAGTAGATCATAAAGTCGTTTCAGGAGCTAGTCAAATCAAGGATGAGCATCACATTCAGGAAGATAAGCTAGACAGTAAATTAAAGGAATTTATTCGAGATAATCAGGAAATTGCTAAAAAAGTAGAGGAAATAGGTTACGAGAAATTTAAGCAGCAATTGATAGAAGCAGCTAAAGTAGTAAACAAAAAACAAAATGAGACTAAAGCTGATAGTTTGAAAGATAAAGTTAGCTTTGGCATTAAGGAATTGTTTGGTATACAAGAGGCAGAGGCTGCTGCTATCCCAGCAATACGTGAAGTGCTTAAATATCTAGGTCCATTGCTATTTGCTTACACTGCAGCAAAAGTAGCTAACGATAATATTGAACAGGAAGAAGATGAAGGGAATGCTAGCTACTATAAAACTCATACTCAAAAGCCACCACCTACTGGTCAGCAGCAGAAATCCGCCACCTCTAGCACCTTCATGCCTGACCCTGATGATTTTGAACCTGATGACGATCAGTTAAGAAAGGAACAATATAAACTTGATCAAAAGGCTAGAAAATTTGGTTTTAGTGATGGCAAAAGTGCAAACACTAGACAAGTTTTAGATAACCTTGACACAACTGTTGAAAATTTTATTTCAAAATATAGGAAGGGAAGTATTTACAGTGAATTTCCAGGAGAATATTTACATGATAAAGCTGGGAATCCCATTGCAATTAGAGAAGCACTAAAGGATGGTGGTAGGACTGTAAGAAAATTATTAATTGATAATAGGTTCTCAAAATAATGAAAAAGCATAATTCAATAACTAATTTAGTAGAATTAATTATTAATAAATTTGGTAACAATGCTCCTATAATAATGGATCATTGGGAAGGAGATTTATATGCGATTGGTCTAGAAAAAAATAATAAATTGGTTTATATTTCCACTTATGAATTGAAACCTAATCATTATTTCTATGAGTGTGAAATTTTATCAAATGATACTGAAAAACCTTATATAGTGCATAGTACTGAAGATGATATAACGGAAGAAAGGCTACTAGAAGTAATGAGCAAGTTTTTTGATATTCCTTTAGTAAAAAATAGATAAACTAAATATGTTAGTACTATACAAATTTAAAACCGATGAATGGTGGAAGAAGCGAGGATTATAGAGCTACAAGCACTTTTACATATTTATTAGGTGCAATATCATAAGGAATAGAATGTTATAATTATTTAGTTAGTAATTAAAACTACAGGTTATTATTTCTATTGTATTTATAATCTAAATATGTATTATGTGAAATTCATGATTGAATTATGCTATTTCATATGTTACTATATGGACATGAGTTTATAACTGATTCACTAGAATGGCAAGAAAAAACCAATACATACAGCAAGTTGATCAACTTATTGGAGGAAAAATTTCTTCTCTGAGATTGGCAAAAGGTTACGCACGGCAACAACTTGCTGATTTAATTGAAGTAACCCATCAACAATTACAAAAATACGAAAAAGGCATTAATAGAATATCCACAGGTAGATTAATGCTTATCGCCAAGGCATTAGATAAAAATATTGATTATTTTCTTGAAGGGTTGGGAAATACAGGTAGTGCTGAACCAGTACTTACCCAACACCAACTTATATGTATTGAAGTATCAAGAAATTTTATGAAAATTCGTAATCCAAAACATCAACAAGCAGTTAATACATTAGTACATTCACTTATAATACAAGAAACGTCTGAGTAATTTTATCAATTTTTAAGAGCAAAGGAATATAGTGGTTACTTGAACTGTGTGTAATTTAATAAAGAAAAATTGTTTGTTTCAGGTTTGTATAATCAATCCGTCTATCCAAATGGATGAAGTTTTTGTTGATGCCGATGGTCCAGCCTAGCTGCCAAGCAAGTGAGATAAGGTTTCCTTTAATGGTATTGTCCGAAGTAGCTACATCAATAGCACAGCAGCCGGTAAAGCCATAACGTGGATAGTCGTAGATGTGGAAAGAGTTTGGCACACCGCCGATTTTACGGTTGTATTCTTTAGAACGACAGGTTGAGGTAAGCTGCATGGGACAGTTAAATTTGCTACGCAAAACAACTAATTTTTCAGCAAAACCTGCAGCTAAAATGATTTGACCAGTTTGCCTGCAAGCTAGTTCTTGGTGAGTAAAGTATGGTAGGTAGTATTTGCTGTTCATACTATTATTATTTATTTAAGTAATATTATCTTTACGCCTTCCCACAAGGTTACAGCTGCTGTCCCTATGGTTACTGAAATTACAGCCCGTATCAGCATGTGACTTGATTCTTCCGAGCGTTTGCGAAGTTTCCTTAGAAAATGAAAATCACATTGTACTTCTTGTTGGTTGTCCACATCTGCACCAAAGGACTTTAAAGCACTTATCACGCCTTTCTCTATGGCTTTTTCAAGATGTACCTCTATACTTAATAATATTTCTCTTCTTAAGGCTTCGCATATGCGTTTTTCTGTGAATCTCATGAGAAGCTTATTTTTGATGTTTGTTTTTTCTACGACCTATAGGAGTGTTAGTAAGAAACCGTAAGACAATATTGACAAGGGATACAATTGTGATAGTAATTGCAGTTTGATGATCTTCTGATACTTCAATACCATGCTCACTAGCAAGCCAACTTGCTGCTATTGCTACTATATTGAAGATAATAGTTTTAAAACCTTGGAGTATGTTCATAATAATTTCTCATTAGATTAGAATTAGAATTTTGGTTAAGGGTTAGATTTAGATTGGGAATTTAGACTATGATTTTATCCAATTATTTCCATCGAAGCGGTATTTGCTGCCATTACTATCAAGTATTACTTCTAGCCATTTAGGAACAGTAACAAACTTCCAACCAATCTCCAACTTTTGGGCTATTTTATTTGCATGGCTGATAAACTCACCTTGAGGATTTTGACTAACTATGTACAACTGTCCAGTCGTTGCATCTTGAGGCGGCATAGCTACTTGAGTAGCTTCTACCACTGGATTAATGAGGATATCGAGTAAAGTTAGTGCTTCGTTATGAGTAATCTCCTTTTGTGCCTGCCCACTATGGATATAGGGTAGCTTTAACCTAGAAGTGTAAGACATAGTAATTTTTAGAGCAACGTTAAAGTTGTTCCATAGCCTCTACCGATTTGGCTGGAGAGTTGGTAAATGCTGGCATTTAAGTTTACCGGTAGTTCTGATGCATAGGCAAAATCAGATATTTGTGCTTGTTTGCTGTATATAACATTTGGAGTTAAGGCTTCAAGGGTTCTAATAACATTATTACCACTTTTAATATCAACCTGATATTTTTCAAACTCTTCGCCAAGTGGTACATCAACATAATCACGCCAATCACTATCTATTCTACTCCGCCTAATCCAGCTGATAATAATGTTACCTTGCTTATCTTTTTCAGACTTGGTATGCACTGGTGCAAGAGGTTTAAGATTTCTAGCCATAAACTTGCTCTCTATAGTATTAGTTTCACCAAATGAATTACCGACTGACACGGGTTTGTAGAGTAACTTCCGACCAATTAAGTGATGATTTAGATTAACTGCCATAACTGCTGAATTTAGAAGAACAAATTTATCTGCAACTTGGTGTTTATTAATAGCCCATTCTGTTCCTTGCCTACCTCTCAGTAGCTTTGTTAACTTATATTTATGGTCACCAATTAATTCAGCATTTTGGAATTGTACTAGCTCATCACCTATTAGAGCGGCGTTTGCCCCATTTAGTAACGCAAGCTCGCTGACGCTTGATAATGATCCATAAAGCAATTGTACAATTATTTCGTTATGACAATCAAAAATTACTGTAGTTCCAAAAGAAAGCCTATTTATTACCACTCCCATAACTGAGGGGACAGTAGTAGTTGCTAGCAATTTGTAATCATAACCATCATCCCTACTGTTATATATAGCTGCTCCTTGCCAGTTGCTACCATCAGGCACTATGGCTATGCGTAGCATTGCTTGGTTTGATTTGGCGTCAGTTGGCAGTGTAGGTGTCTCTATTAACTCCATGATGGTTGCAGCTACTGGTTTTGGTAATTCATAATTTGACGTAAGATAATTTGTGTCGCTATGAAAGTCATACATAGCCATATTAAAGCTAGTAGCAAAAATCTTCATCAACCCTGAACGCTGCATATCGGTTTTAACAATCCTTAACTGATGCTGCACTTGATTATTTTCTGCTTTACAGATCACATTGATAATATCTGTTGGTTCTAAAAAGCCATATTGGGGAGGCAAAGTTAGTTGGTAATTAATTCGCTCCTGCCAGGCGTTGTATAGGGTAATATCAGCAATTTGTTTGGCTAATTGATCATCTAACACTATTGGTAATGAAAAATTTACTTGTTCTGTGGTTTGAACTGCCTGCCGTTGTGATTGGACAGTGACTAAATCATAATTTTGTTGGCAGTCTATATGAGTAACACTTACTTTTTGTGGTAGCTCCAATTCCTGAGTAATGCTTATTTCTATAGTAGTTTTGGTATCTGTACCTACTGTAACTAAATTATCTTCTTCTATATCTATGTCATTCATACTTTCAAGTCTTAGCATAAACTTAAGGATGCCATCACTTTCTACTACATCAAAAAAATAGGCACTTTGCAATTGTTCTATTGCTTCTCTTGCCGTTATATGCTGATTGATAATATAGCCATAAACATCTTGAGTCAGTCTAGATACATCATAATCAGTAGGCTTTAATCCAACACTTGCTAAAATTTCAGCAACAATAGCTCCAAGGCTTGAAGCTCCCAGCTTACCGTTAATCCAGTGACCAGTTGGCCATAATATTCCATCTTGCCATATGCTTTTAAAGTCAGGCCAAAAAGGGAAAGGTCTTGCATCATAAGTCCAAACAAATCTTTTTGGTATCAGTTGCTCACAGCCTTCTTTACTATTACGTTCTGCTAAATAATCCAGTGTAGCATTTAGTGCTTGACGTTGAGCTGAAAAATTTACTCTACCTTTAGAATTTCTAGGAAAGTACGACTCAATGGAAGTCGGATCATAAAATACATTAGGCTGATTAGTGCAAGCATCTACTGACGGAAAACCAAATTCAGTAAACCATATAGGCTTCATCTTCGGTTGCCAATTAGTAGCTCTACCATCCGGGTTGTGATGTGCAGTTGTCCACCAATGTTGTAAATTTTTCCAAGCATATTTATCAGGGGTTTGTGGTGATTCAGCGGCAAAATAATATTTTTGCTTCCTTTGCCAGTCCCAATAATAGTCCCATCCTTCACCACTTTCCCAACCTTTTTTAATAAGCTCTTCGCTAATCTGAGAATGTGGCAAATCTTCAGTAAGCGGAAAATAGGCATCAATACCGACAAAATCAATGTTTGGACTAGCCCACAGTGGATCAAGATTAAACCAACCACCATTTGTATGATGGTATTCTGTCCAATCAGCAGCATATG
Source organism: Candidatus Tisiphia endosymbiont of Temnostethus pusillus (assembly GCF_964264675.1). Lineage (NCBI taxonomy): Bacteria > Pseudomonadati > Pseudomonadota > Alphaproteobacteria > Rickettsiales > Rickettsiaceae > Candidatus Tisiphia > Candidatus Tisiphia endosymbiont of Temnostethus pusillus. The sequence continues at coordinate 1,017,517 of NZ_OZ183472.1, forward strand.
TTACTAGAGTATTACCTAATTTTGCTTTTACCATAGAGGATAGCTGAATAAATTGCTCAACTGCTGGGTATGATCCAGCTCTATCGGTAAAGGAGGTTAGGCTAACCATTTCAGAGCCAATAATGAATGCATCAACTTGTCCAGCCATAAGGTCTGCATAATGCATGATAAAACGATTATATCCTGAGACCGGGTTATTAAACCAGTTATCAATTTCACTGCTGCTAGCCGCTGTTATCCTCCCTCTCCAAGGCTTCGGCTTTGGTTCAAGTTCATCTACAAAGATCATGGGATAAAACATTACTTTATACCCACGCTGCCTAATATGTTGACAAATAGCTACTACGCTATCATCAGAAGGAGTACCACCATAGGTTGGAGTAAATTCATTGATGTAAAGTACTACTTCAGCCTGCGACCTAGCAATTCTTGCTACTTGCCAATCATTCGGTAACATTTTTGTGCTATCACCATAATATTCTACTTTAGGTACAATACGACAATCAACAGCTCTGCTGGAGGTTGCAAACCAAGTTACTACTAATGCCACCCACTCAAGGTTTGGTAAAGCCCTTGCCATTTGTTCCAGTGCTACAAACATATTAGGCTTGTTTGCATAATTATGCATGTTAAGATAGTATTTGTTCCTTAGTGGCATCCAGCTATTGCCAATATTCATACCATCTTGTTTAGTATAAATCTGATCAGCATAAACAAATTCCCCAGCTCCCGGGATCAATACTACCTCTTTAATTTTGTCCTCTACTGCTGGCTTAAACTTAACTAAACGTTTAACCTCAAAGGTAAAATTCGGAATGCGATTGCCAAACTGCTCAAGAGGAAAATCCTCTATTACCACATAGCATAAACCTCTATAGGCTGGATATGTTTGAGCAGATTTGTACTTACCAATAATATCATCGGGCATTTGTTCTTCAGTACCAAGATGAATGTTAAATCTCCCCTGATCACTTCTCAAGATATCTTCAGTAAGTAACTTGCTATCAGCCCAAATTCTAATAATTTCATTAACTTCACCTTCACATATGCTAATTGCTAGGCTAACAAAATAGCTATAAGTGATAGTACTTTGAGTGGTAATAACTGTTTGCCTACCTCCCCCACCTTTACCACCACTGTTTTGGCATTCAGAATGCTCATGCTCAGTTGCCACTTCTTTTATATCAGTAGCCCAAATAATATTGCCAGCAAGCCTCATTGAGCCGTATATTTTAGGTATTACTTCACCGTAACTTGATAGCTGCACTCTTAGGTCACTAAGCCTTGACCCTTCTTGGGTAGGTAATTTAATACTTTGCTTTTTTCTTGGTAAAAAAAGATTATTGGCTGCCATACCCAAATTAGCACCCATAATCGCTCCAACAGGTCCGCCAATGAAAAAGCCGCCTACCGCTCCTGCTACTGGTAATATGGCGTTGGTCATTGGTAGCTAAACCTATAAGCCGCAACTAGCATTTTCTGCCATGCAGCTGATAAATAATGTTCAACTACTTGACCTGAACCTGAATAACAATGAATAATGCCTATACCTCCACTAAAATAGTTACTGGCTATACCAACATGTTGGGGATGGCTAAATAGCTTAAACAACAGCACATCACCTAATTTTATTTGGTTGGTATCAATGGTTTTTAAATGTAAATCTAGAAACTGCTTTAATCTTACCCCATCAGGATGAGGAGAATAGCTAGTTTCATCAAATTCTACTAATAGTTTGCCATCTGCCCCAACTAGCCTTAGTTCCGTAGCAATTCCCATAATCAGCCCAATGCAATCAACACCGCCATTGCTGGCATAACTTCTCTTCAGTCTGCCTTGGTGATGATACTTAGTGCCAAGCCATGTTCTAGCGTTTGTTACTATATCTTTACCGCTGATCATTATTACTTAGTTACTTTTACGCGTTCCAGCAGTACTCATCAGTCTATCTATGCCGGGCAAATCAGGTTCACCACGGAAATTGACAATGTTTTGAAATTTCTCTATACATGTTTCACTACTTTTATCACAACCAACAATAATAGCAAATTTATCAGATACACTAATAGCAAAAGGCATTGGTAGAGCTAATATTATCTTTGTATCAGCAAAATCTTTTACTTCCATCTTTAGTCCATGATTACTACCGCTATACCAAATAACGTAACCTCCAGTAAACCAGCCATTGGGCTGATTAAGGCTTTGAGCAAAAAAGCTTTGCTGGTCAATCACCCTCGATACTGTTTCTTCCACAGTAAATCCTGGCTGTTGCAGGTTAAACTTGCATTTTGTATCACCAAGATTAGCTCGACAATGAGGCAGATAAGTTTCACACATTGTTTGTGATAAGAATTGTGTAAGCCCTCTTATTTCAGAACAAAACATGTTGCTATTTAAGGTTACTTCCCCTAATATTCCACGCTTTTGTATTAGCTTACCACTATTTGGCTCTTGATAATTTACTAAAAATATTTCAACTTCAGCAAAATCATATTTACCAGCCAGTAAATCGCTAGCATTTATTTTAGGGGTAAAAATTTGCCCTGATAAGTCAAGATTATCTACTGCCATGTTACTGCTACTCTCAACATTGCTTGGAGTAAAACTAGCAATAGATTCATATTGCAAATCATCAATCAGTAAATTTTGGTCATAATCAGTAAATCCTAAAATTATTTTATCCAGTCTAGTAATTTTCCAGCAAGTAGCAAGGCTTGTCACCTCGGATTTTAAGTGATGAGTTAATGTTGGCGGTAAATTTCTCATACTCTAATTTCAATGAGAGGAATATTACCCCAAGAGCCTATGTTAAAGCTATCCATCGATAAATCAAGGTGATCCGTATCAAACCTAACTGGTACGTCAAATTCAAAATCTGCCTTTATTTCTTCATCTCTTCTTGGAGGTTGAGCAAAGACAATTGAACCAGTGGTAAAATCAATGTCAATTTCTTTTGTTTGCACTACACAAGAATCAAGATAAATCTTGCAAAAACTATTTTTTACTGGTTTAGTTATAATTCTAGCATAAATATATCCACCACTAATATAATTTTTAACTAATTGGAATTTTTTTGTTTGACCGTCCCCTTTGCCTAATAACTGATTTATACCTTGATAATCAGACCAGTCTTTATAACGAAAACCTATAGCTCTGCCACGCCTTGCCCGAAAAAAACTTATTAGCTCTTGCCACTGGGCTTGCGTCTTGATACCACTCCCTATATCATATCTGCTTCTTGCCATTTGCCAGTTAATATTGCGTTGCTCATGACCACTAAATGTTGTAACTATATTAGTTGAGAATATTGGGCCACCCTTAGAACCATAAGATATCTCAGGCGGAAATTGCACCTCAGCAAAGACTATCATAAATGATTAAATTAGCTTGTTAATCAGAGAGTTAAGATTATTATATATATCTTTTCTATGTCCTATTTTTAAAACTAAAATAAGCAAGATGTTATGTTGAATTTTATATATTACTCTGTAATCACCAACTCTTAATCTATACAAATCATCCATCCCACTTAATTTTTTTATTCCAAGATTAGATATTTTGGGGTTTAGATTCTCGAGATTTTTGATAATGTCCTTTTGTAATTGTTTTGGTAATTTCTTGAGTTGTCTCTGAGCTAGTGGTGCTAGCTCGATATTGTATTGAACACTCACAATTTAATATCTTCTAAATATCTTCATTTTTCTTAAAGTCAGCTAGAGACATAGTGCCATGTTGCTTGGCTTCTTCTAGGGATTTTTTTGCATCCTCTACATCTAATTTATCTTCAAGAGCTTCAAGCAAATTTAAATCTTCCATAGGTATTATGGCAACAAGTTTTTTTCCTCGCCTTGTAAAAATGATTCTTTCTTTCCCATAAGCACTACGATTCAGTACTTCCGAAAAATGTTCTCTTGCTTCTACAGTGGTAATAAAATTCATAGTAGGATTGTAACCCTCTTTAATCTACTACTTAAATGTACGTTACGTACAAATTTTTGTCAAGTTATATGTCACAAATTCCTAGAACTCCTTGCTATCTGCCTTGCCATATCAGCGGCAATTTGACTTCTGCTTTGGTTAAATGAGCTAATATCCGGGGTTTGAATATTCATATTAACTACAATATTGTTGTTGCTAGCACCCGATGCCTCCAGTTTGCTAAAGGGTACAATGCTACCAACACTATTGGGAATAAACAACTCAGGCTCACCACCATCACCAACCACATGTGCTTTACCGGGCTTTACCGTACCACCATTTGCAAACACACCTCCAAAAATGGAACTTATCCCACCCAAACTTCCTCCGCCGCCAAACATTTCACCAAATGTACCTCCGCTAGCCGAAGAGAAAGCCTGTTTAAGCGTCATCTTTAATATATCAACTTGCAACTGTTTAAAAAAATCACTAAAAATATCTTTCAAACTTTTTACCTGATTACCTACACCAAAAGCAGCCTTGGCAAAATTATCAATTAAACTATCTGCTGCATCTTTGGAACGATCTTTAATCAAATTAAATGCATCTTCGGATTCATTTGCCATATTACCAAGTAACTGTTTATTTTGTTCCATAGCTCTGTTATATGTATCTTGGTCAATTAAACCTTGCTTAAGCAATTTATTTAGTTTCTCCATTTCTATGTTATACTTTTCCAGCGGTGTCCTAGTTTGTTCAAATATCCGTTTTGCTTCGTTTTGCAATTCGTTCCTTTGACTCATTACCTCAAGTGACGCTTTGGGGATGGTTATTGCTGCTAATGTTTTGCTTCCCTCTAAAGTCTGATTAAATTCTTTAGTTACTTCAGTTGATTTGTTAAACCATTTAGTTAAGGTAACAAGTCCAGCTACCACAGTTGATATTGCCACTGCTACTAAACCTAATGGATTTGCTATAAGAGCTGCCGTAAAAGCCCTAACAGCAGTAGCAGCAGTAATAAACCACACTGCTAATCTCAAAGCTAGCAAAGTAGATATTGCGGTAATTATAAAAGTTATGGCTGGGTGTCCCTCCCTAATAGCTGCAAAAAATCCTATCAGTAACGGTAATATAGGCACTAATACTGAGGTTATTAAACTGGTCATTATTGCCTGTAATTTTGATAGTTCTGCGTTGAACTTAGCCATTGCCTCACATTCTTCCTGTGACAATGATAGCCCTAGATTCCTTGCTTCTTCTCTAAGCCTTCTTATACCATCTTCACCTTGTTCAAGTATTGGTAGCAGGGCAGCTCCAGCAGAACCAAACAACTTTATTGCCAACTGTGTTCTATCTGAAGCATCTCTGACTCTTAGCAAGTTTTCAGCAATTTGTCCAATCTGCTCATTGGGTGCTACTTGATTCAATTCTTTAGCTGATAAACCCAGTAACCTTAAAGCATCTTTTGCCTCCCCGGAGTTTCTTGCTGCATCTGACACCCTCATTGCCATTTGCTCAAGACCTGAAGTAAGGGTACTAAACTCCACCCCGCATCTCTCTGCAGCATATTTTAACTCTGATAAACTATGGGTGCTAATATCTAGCTTATTAGCAAGTTTACCAATTTCCTCACCGCTATCAATAATCTTCTTTAAAGTTGCTATACTAAATGCCGCAGTTATTGCCGTACCGATTCTACCAAAGCCTAGTTTAATTCTGCCAAGCTGATCTTGTAGTTTCTTGAAATTCTGCTTGATTCTGCCAAATGCTTCTTTAGTTTTATCAACTCCTCTAAAAGTTACTCTGACTTCTTTATTGTTAGAATTCATTTATCTTGTTAATTTATGTTGATACTGTTTTTTAATTTTAAAATATGCCAGCCAATGATTCCACTCATCTATTGTCATTTGTTCGATTTCAGCTATGGTTTTTCCTAAATGCTCAGCTAAAGCAAACATGTTAAGTAATACTGGCTGGTTAGTTAGTTTTTTTCTGCTACCTCAGTATCACTACTCTCCATGATCGAGGTTGCGACACGAATTAACACATCAGGGTCACAGTTTCTCATTAAATTTGGTTTATCTGCTCTGCTGAACAAACAATTACCTTCAATATCTTTAGCTTTCATAATCAATGCTTCAACCATTAAGCCTAAATCATCTTCCTTAGCCATTTTATATAGACGATTCTTTTGGGCTAAGGTCAAAGGAGAACTGTGAATATATAACGGATTTTCACCATCTCCCCATTCGATTACCTCAATTACCTTGATCTCCTTAGCGTCAAAATGGGCTTTAATCCTGTCAATAATTTTTTCAGTCATTATTGTCTTCTCCTACTTATCTATTTTACTGTTTTACTTCTAATAATTTACCATTGCCCTGAAAGGTAAAGGAACTTTCAACTAACCCATCAAAAGAAGCTTGCCGAGAAATGCCAGTAACAATTGCTATGCCAGTAAAATATATCTTTTCCTCATTTTCACCTTTTGGGTAAAGACTTAGCTGTACAGTCGCTCCAATGGTAAGCTTTCCTTGACCTTCAGTATCAGCTTCATCCCAAAAGGCCTCTATCGAACCTGACCAGCTCTTAATAGTAGCCTGAGACTTACGCCACTCAGTGCCAATAGTACTGGCATCTACCGTATCGCATACCTCTTCCAGCGACCATGATTTAACTTCGGCTACCTGTGTTGTACCAATTCTAACTATTCCTTCTGATCCTGCATGTGTTGACATATTAGCTTCTCATTATTGGATTTATATTATTATATTCGGTGAAGTCTCTTTAGTTTGGTAGCTTACTGCAAATACGAGGCTTGCTACTGCTACTGGTTGATCGCCATCTGAATTCAGGCTAATATCGGTTGATTCTAAACGGCAATCTTTGCAAAGCTTCCTTAGTTCAGGATTATTTAATACTAAACTTTCCACTTCAGCTGTCATATTATCAACTATGATATTGACCGAAGTAGTAGCCTTGGCATAACATTCTACCGTTATTCGTGCCGTCCTGTTCTGACATCTTGGTGGACTGATAGTGCTGGTTACTATTTCTTCTTGGCTAGAAAATATGATAATCCCCGGCAAAGTGCTGTCATTCATGCTATATAACCGGCTATCGTAAACTTTATCTTTTGCTGCCGTTTTTCCTTTAAGGATATCCACAAAAGTTTGCCTTATGCTGGTTCTAGCATGCAACATATCAGCTTTGTCGCTCTAGTCCTAGCACTACCCAGCCAGCATTATCTTGTTTGATTTCAACAATTTTGTACTTTATTTGCCGGACAGTTAGTATATCTCCATCATTGATTTCTCTTGCTTCTTCCTCACAGCATTCAAAGCTTGGATTGAATCCGACAAAGCCACTTGTTCCAATATCTATAGGGTAGTAGTTGCTAACAAATATCCCTTTGAGTTGGTAAGCTAGTCCATCTTTTGGCGTTACGATTATCTCTACTGCAAACCCTTGCTCTGTGTCTAAAAACTCAGCAAAATCTTCTTGAAAGACCATAACTATTTATGTTATTATAATATCAATTATTGTTATTATGATTGATATTTATGAATGTATCCTTAACACTAGAACTCGAAAAATATGTAGATAAACAGGTAAAAAGTGGTTTTTATCACTCTTCCAGCGAGGTTATAAGAGCTGCATTACGTTTACTTATTAAATCAGAAATGCAAAACACTAATTTTGAAAACTATAAAATGTGGCTTAATCAGGAAATTCAAATAGGTCTTGACCAAGCAGCTGAAGGTAAGGTTATTTCAGGTGACCAAGCTTTGCAAAATTTCAGGGATTTTCGTAGAGATAAATTAAAGTCTCATGAGTAAAAATAATTTTTGCTTAACTGTTCAAGCAGAGCAAGATATTAAGGATATTTGGTTATATATCGCCAAAGATAATCTCAAAGCTGCTGAGAAAATAGCCAGTCTTTTTGAACAAGCGTTTTTAAAACTAGCTGCAAATCCTGACATTGGAAGTAAACGTGAAGATTTAACTGATAAACCTGTACGTTTTTGGTTAGTTTATAGCTACTACATAATATATAATCCTAAAACAAAGCCATTGCAAATTTTGCGGGTTATAAGTTCTTATCGTGATATCAAAAATAATTACCTATAATTATTGTCTAGTTAGCACTGCAAAGCTCTCAGCGTGTCTAACTGCAATGTCTACATCTTGCATGACTCTTATTCTAATGCCACCGCTAGTTCCTAAAGTGTAAGGGTCTACTAATACATCCAGCACTCCCCATTATCCAATAATTAGATCAGCAAAATTGCCAAATAATATAGTATCAGCTGGTATTTGGTTGGTTGTTCCTACTCTATAGCCGTTAAGGTAACCAAAACCTAGCTCACTACTACTTTCCCAAACAAATTGGGCAGTTCCTTCAGCTTTTTCTGTTTGCTTTAAAATTCCCCGTATGTTGGCATTGCATAAATAGCCAAGCGTGCCAATATCAGCATTCCCTGCAGCAATTAGGCTTTCAAGGTCTACGATATTACCCCAGCTTATTGGATTATCGTCATCAAAAGTAACATTACCAATGCCAACTGTGTTAAGAATACCTAGTGGCTCAGCCCCAATGCCCCTACCACTTATCGCAGCTCGATCAATTTCAAGAGCAATAACGGTAGCAAGGTCACTGCGTACTAGATTTTCTATATCAGGACTGGATTGTAGCACTAATTTGCGGGTAAAGTCAGTATATGCCGCAATGCTTTTAGGGGAGAGTGTTACTTGGGCAAAGGCTTGCTCGCTATGCTCAGGGCTTCTCCCTTCTGATACCCAAAAAGTAGTAGCTCCACCAGTTTGTTTTGGTATTGCTACATCGCCATGCAAGCCACTCATTACTTTAGCTCCCATTTGCTTAACAAGCATTTTGTTACGCAGCAGTTCAATAAAATTGTTGCTTAGGTAATCGGTACTAACTAAGTAACCACCGGCAACATTTGATAATTTTTCCAGCGTTCTGCCTACATAACTTCTTTGCTCTATTTGTTCTAAATTGACATCAAGAGGTACAAAAAAGCTAGAAGGCTCTCGATTAATTTTTTTAGCAATCGCCATAGATGCTTCTTTTTCTAGCTCAGCATCACTCCAATTACCTGTTACCGTTGCTCTAATGGCTCTTAAAATAGAGAAGCTTCTTGCCTCCTTTGTACTCATTCCGATAATAGCTGATTTTGGTGAAGTAGTGTTGATAATTGGATTATTACTCAATGTTTCTAGAACCTTCTGCCTAAAAGCATCAATACTTTTGCCCTCACGAATAAATTCTATCGCCATATCGTGCATATTATGTTTATCACCGATAGTTAATATCTCACTAAGTCTAGTAGTTTCACTCTGCCTAATGTCTTTGGTAATTTGTTCGGTATTAACGGTAATCGTTGGTTGACTATTTTCTATTACTTCATTTTGCATGTTTTCCCTCATATTAATCATATTATTAGCAATTATTTCTAGTTGGTTTCGACCAATGCCTACTGTATGATCAGCTGGTATTGATACTAATGATACTTCTAGTGGTTTCCATTTGTTGATCCGATAAATGTTAGGATTATCCCCTTTTGACTCTTGCTCAAGTACTATGCCATTTGGTAAATAACAATAGCCTACTGATATGTTACTTTTAATGCCATCTAGCACGTCTTGGTAAGCTGCTTCAGCTAAAGTACTTTTACCAAACCTTATTTTGCCCCTAGCTTTACCATCACTAGTTATTTCAGCAGCTTCAACAATACCAATTTGCTTAGTTGGGTCATGGTCAAGAAGTAGGGGAGCGTGACCAGAATTTAACCAATCCAGCTTGATGCTTTCGGGTTTGTGGTCAAGTATCTCAAGACCAAAAAATCTCTCTACTGGTTCTTCGCTTGAAAAAGACAGTTCAAAACTGCGATCTTCTCTAAGTAGTTGATCTAAAACCGTATGTCGGTATAGCATTTCACTTTTACATTTAATCGTCATTAGATTCTTCTGTGCTAATTGTTTGCTGTTCATTTTCTTTGTTGGTAGTTGTTAATGTTAAATCTAAGCCATATTTTTTAGCCAATTGTTGTTCAAATACTATCTGCTGAAATAATTCATCTATATCCATACCTTGATCTGCTGCTATTTGACTCCTAGTTTTAGTTTTCTCAGCAATCGCAATTTGATTGGCATGGCTTTCTTTAAGTGGATCAACCCAAGCCCATCCTCTAGCTCGCCATATAGGTTTGTTGTATTGATCAAATTCTGATAGCGGTATTTTAATTCGTCCAGTAGTAATGGTCATTAATAACCAGTTCTCAAATACCGAGTTACAAAAATGCTCTATCACCCAATTTTGCAGCATACGCCAAGTATCACGATCCTCTAGGCTACCATGTCTAATTGACGAAAAGTTTACATTCTCAAGATCATTGGCAAGGGTCGCATAAGAAATATCCAATCCGCTAGCAATTCCCCGGAGTATTGACTTCTCAAAATCAGCAAAGCTGCTTGTTGGATGATTAGGGTCAAATAGCCGCACGTCCATACCAGCAGGCAGTTGTTCAAATGTCCCGGGGTCAGCTTCCATTATCTTGCCACCAAAACTATCATCTTGACCAAGATAACCACTCCCATCTTGAGAAACAAAAAACCCCATTTTTGATGCACCAACTCTAGCTGCTACCAGCTCTGCTTCTTCATAAGCTCCCAGCATCCGCAGACGTAACATGGCACTGTGCATCCATGGCACGCCTCTACTTTGCGAAGGTCTTTCTAAAATATAGCCATGAATAATCTCATTAGCAGTAATTCTTTGGTATTGCTTATTATTGTCATATTTTTTAAAGATTTCACCGGGATGGGAGGTAAGTAGATAATAGGCTACAGGTCTATTCCATTTATTAAATTCAATCCCCATACGAATATATCCCCCATCCGGTAGAGCTTCATTTAACTCCTCGTCCAAATGATCAGCTTCAATAAACTGCAGAGCAAAACCAAACTCATTATCAAAGCCTTTGACTAAACGAATAATAACCTCTCCATCACGAGCCACTGATTCTAGAAATAATTTTTGACAATCTATCCAAGATAATCTGCCATCTACCGTACAAATACCTTTTTTGCTCCAGTTATTAAATTGTTCTAAGATATAATTATTTTTATCTTGCAGAAAATTTTCACTATTACTAGAGGCACGTAGTTGTAACCGTATGCCATTAGCACCTATAACATTAGTAGAAGTTCTTTTTAAAAACCGTCGAGCATAATCATTATTTATACAAAGTTCTCGTGATCGGCTGCGTAGTGTTTTGAGGTCTCTATATAACTCTGCATCTGCTGATAGATTCCCAGTAATCCAATCATTAGTAAAGCGATTAATGCTAGCGGCTGCGTATTTACGCTTTTCTTTAATAAGCGATTTTCCTTTGAAGAAATCAAATAGCTTCATGGGTTATTGAATCTAACCTTAATCAGGTTGCCTGAACTAAGCCCATTCTTTATCTTTTCTTCTTGCAAATTCCTAGCATATTCAGCCTTGTAAATATCACGCCATTTTAGTAATTCTGCTGGGCTTAACCGTGACAGGCTACGACCGCTGATCGAATATGACAATTGATCCCGGCTTGCCTTGCCAACAATGGTAGCTTCTAGAGCATCCAAAACCTTCTTAACATGCGAGCGACCATCATAAGTTGCAAGTAGTGCTAAATTAGGTTTAATTTCTAAATTACCTTTAGCAATCATGTAACGCAAATTCTCTTTATGTATTGTTGCTTGCCACCAATAATTACCGGCTAGGTAAGCAGTTGTTATTTCAGAATCTAGCAACACAAGGTAATAATCTGCTTCAGCAATAGCAGCAACGTCAAAACCAGTGGTATAATTACGAAAGCTGTAAGACAAATTCCAGCCTTCAGTAGCAGGATATTTGTTTAAATATCGTTGCCACTTGACAGTTTCACCTGCAGTAAATGATGTTGGTTCAGAAATCACCGTAAGATATAATTAGTAATTGAAAAAACTTATTATTGACTTTTGCTAACTGTAGTTTAAAATTAAAAATGAAGTAACTGCAAAGTTACTTTGGGGTATCGAAACCTCCAGCATAACCGGTAAAACATCAACCGTAAAAATGATGTTCCTCGATTACATGATCGGGGTGATGATAGCTATGTTCAAGGCTTGGGGTGTAAATCTCAAGCCTAAAGGCTATTGTAGCTGTGTTATGCGGTTTTTCGAACCCCCGATCGCCAAGATATGTGTAACCTATAAAATTTGTCTTTTATCATTTTATCTTTGGCGATCAAAACTCTTAATTATTAAAACATTAGGGAAGGGGTCGCATATGAACAACCAACAAGCCATTATCTTATTATATTCATCACATGCCCGTTTTGAACTCACAAGGCAATCTTTGATCAATTTTTGTAAGGAAAATAATTTTACAATAATAAAAATTATCGACGCACCAAATAAATACGATGACAGTATACTTCGCGAATTAATTTATACAGTAAGCAAACAAAATAATTATAATAGTCCTATCAATCTAATCATCGATGACAGTATATTTGGTAATATTTGTTATTTCGTAACTTGGGTGGTAATTACTACTTTATTAGAAGCTAAGCTGATTAATAGGCTTTATATTCAAGAAAATATATTGCATACTACCAATACTGAAAAAGATAAATTCGATAATTTTTTAGCAACTGACATAATAACTGAGCATTATTTATTAAAATTCTGCTTCTCATATTTTAACGTTATAATGCATGCTGCTAAAGCAACAATGGATTTCGATGATGAAGAATTACATAAAGGCGGCAATGCATAATATTTCAGGATTTAAATTTACCAATTTTTGACAAAGCTAGTTGTTTTTCTGATTGGCTTGATAAAGTTTAAACTCAGCTTTTTCTTAGTTTCTTTAACTTCTACTTTTGCTGTTTGCTCAAGCATTTTATTTGCTAAAAGTTCTAAATTTGGGTTTAATATGTACAAAGCTGCTAAGGCATAAACCCTACAATCAAGTGCCTCATTACGTTTACCAGCTGGCTTCTCCCATTTGCGGGTTGGAAAGCCTTTATTATAATAAGTAACGATTTTCTCTGCCGTTAGCTGTTTAAAATATTCCGCGTCATAATTTATTGGGAAGTGACAATATCCCGGTCCTAGTTCAGTAATCTTTAACCGGCTGTAGATCATTTCTTTGGCTGTATCAGTGCCAATGGAAAACAACTTAACTCGCATTCTATTAGCAATTGATGGTCTACTAACCAAGGCTTTACCTGCTATTGATGAACCCTTTATGGCAAATATCCTACGTAACTGTCTTTTCTTACAGTAAGCATAAACTGCTTGGGTGTGATGACCGCCTGAATCAACACAAACTGAGGCAATCCTAAGGTTAATGCCGCTTTGGTGTTTAATGTTCTGCTCTAGGATATTATCAAGATCATCCCATATCTCGCTCCTAGCAGGATCACCATAGATTACTCTATAATCAAGCGACCAGCTTTCTTCTTTTACACCCCAACCAACTATTTCCACTTCAAGTCGATCATTTTGTACGTCTACGCCAGCAGTAATAATAACAACACCGTTAGGTACAACATTGCCCCAATTTTCTTTTCTCGATAATAGTGAAGTCTCATCTACCTTATCTCCTCCTTCCTCCCAAGTTTCACCAAGACTGGTATTAACCCAAGTCTTTAAGGTTTCAGGCATCATTTTAGCTTTCAGGAATTCTGCCGTCATTCTAGCCCAAGTAACCCAAGGCGAATAAATCTCGCTTAAATGAAAACCAGCAATGTTGTTACTTTCTCCTTTAGCTTCAGATATCCACTTGCCACGCTGCAGCATCGACATTTTATCATTATCGTGCAGAATGCAGCCATTTACCTCACAAACATAATGTGCTTCTTCAGGTTTGTCTTTAGGCCATCGTATTTGAGACCATTTTAAGGTTTGATACTCACCGCATAATTTACATGGAACATAATAACGTCTTTGATCACTTTGCAGATAAGCCAGTTCTATTCTACTAAAATATTTGATAGTTGGAGTTGAAGTTAAAATAATTTTTCTATTCCAAAAAGTTGTAGCTCTTTTCTTGGCTAAATTAACTGGGTCTCCTTCTGAACCACTACTAGCAGGATAACGATCTACCTCATCACATAGCACAATCCTGACTGGTCTGCTTGCCAGTGAAGAGGGTGAGTTACTACCAGCCATGGTAATGTGTCCACCCGGAAAACGCTTGTATAATATCTTATTGCCGGAATCTCTACTTTTTGGGTCTTTGACTAAGTTCTTAAATATCTCACTATCACGCAGCATAGGAGTTAAACGATCCGTTGACCAGCTTTCTGCTAGCTTTTCAGTAGGTTGCACTATTAGCATTGGTGCTGGGTCTTGATGAATATGATAGCCAACAATATTATTGATCACTTCGGTTTTACCAACTTGTGCTGATGACATTACTACGATCATCTCTATTTTTGGATCATTTACTGCATCCATGATTTCACGCTGATACGGAGTCTTACTAGTATGCCAGCTACCCGGCTCAGCCGAAGACTCACTTGACAGCTTACGGTAATTATCAGCCCACTGACTTACGCTTAACTTTGGTGGTGGTGCTACTAGTTTAGCTATTTTCTTGGTAATCTGACTCCAAATTATTTGGCTTGTTGGCATAATGGGATTGTTGTAAGATGAAAATTTTTTGAATCAGTTTACAACAGTCCCATATTTGCTTAGTTCCAAAAGTGCCTTATGTATTTCCGCCTCTAAGCAATGCACAATGGCTGCAAAATCATTATCAAGTACTATTATTTGCCGAGCTATATTGTTTGGAAGACTCAGCATCCTGGCTCTAAAGGCAATAATCAAATTAGACCAATGAAGTTCCACCTCACTGCTAGCTAAGTATTTGCCTTCCAGTATCTGTACTTCTAATTCTGCTTTATCAGCTTGAGCCTTGAGTAAGCGTAGTTTTTGGGCGTTTAAATTATCAGAGGTATTTTTGCCAACTGGTCTTGATTCAAGATATCGTGCATAAGACTTTATGCAGTCAGCTAAATCATACTTACCAGCTACTGGGGCAGGCAGTATAGTTTCCTTAACCAATTGTTGCACTCTACGTTCACTTAATTGCAAAGCTTTGGCAATGTCTGATACTTTATGGTTATTCATTAAACTTGGTTTATTTCAAAAAACAATTCTTAAAATTATACTTATGCAATAATAATAGGAACTGAATATTGAGTTATTTTATTATCTCTAGTAATTATAGTTAAATAAGTTTTGTGGCAATTGATCAAAATCTTTAGCAATTTTTATTTTTCCTTTCCATGCTCCGGCTTTACGTGGAATTGATGAAGTATTATATTTTATTATTTTAACTGTTGGTCTGCCTGCTTTGCAAATAATTACTTCTTCTCCTTCTTGAGCTTTTTTAATTAGTCAGAAAAATGAATTTTCGCTTCATGTATACTTGCTATTTGCATTCCTTTTCTCTAATTCTTCTTAAAAACTAAGATTAAACTAAATTTTATTATATGTATAGACAATGTTTAAAAATAGATATATGGCTTACAATTTCATACTTAATTTCGTTTTTTACTACAGCTCATTAAATGTAAGAGTCTTATATTTTAAGGGTTACAGAGCTTTTGTTAAATTAAAAGAAACGAAATATACCAAAAATTTTTATCGCTAGGCAAGGGGCGGGGTGGTCAGTCACCCAGGTTCGACAAGCCTAGAAAGTACCTTGTTTCGTTTCGTTTTTTCCATACTATTTGTTAAATTGCTTCTGTCTCCTTTATTTTGCTGTGTCTAAGGCAAAGTTAAAAGAAGTCGTAAACACCTTATCAAAGCGGCTATTAAAAGTATTAATTGCTGTAGCCTTAAACCCAAACCTTGGGATAACTTTAGCTTCATGGGTTAGACCATATAACCTTTCCAGTCTTTGACTACTAACTCTACGATAAATAGATTTGCCAAGTTTAAAGATGCTTCTATTCCCCTGTTGATCTCTCAAAGCTTTTGAACTTCTTTGCTTTTTTGGTACATTACTAGTTGGTACAGCAATCATACTGCCACGATATGGCACTTTAATGCCACCTTCTTCCTGAATGTAGGCAAAATGAGCCTTAGTGTACACAGCAGATACTAAGGCATATTTACTAGCAAATGCTACCTTGATACCAGTTCTTTGGTGTTTGTCCCACCATTTTTTACTGTTATTGAATATAATTGGTACTCTTTTGCAGATTTGTTCTTGAACAAGCAATGCTATTTTGTTCAAAGTCAAGTTAACTGCAAATGGTAGTTGTTTCTTCTCGATATTATCCATATAACGAGCTATCCTGTTTATATCACTTCTCACATCAATAGTAAAACTCATAACTGCAACCTTTCTAATTTTTAAACTACTGGACGATATTTAGGATTGTGCAATATTGCAGCAACAGCCATTAAAACCCCCTCTCCAAGGTCACCTGTTACTTTAATTGCCGGTCTTACAAACCTCTTGTCACCAATATAACCTGCCATAAAAGCAGTAGCATTATCAGGTCTAGTTTTAAGGTAAGCGAAAGTGCCAGTATTATCCCCAGGCACAGCTCCTATAATCTCTGTATCAAGGCAATCAGTAAAGTTAACATTGTCGTTTGAATGTTGCAACCTGATTTGTACATGTTTGTCATCATTCGGATTCACGTCAGCTGCTCCTACCGTTACCGTAAAAATACCACTTTCAAAACCTGACACATCCACTGCCTCTACATCAAGTTTATCTGCATTAATTGCTACTGGTGCTAACAATTGCTGCAGTTTGCTATTAGTTTTTTCTTCTCTTGTTATTGCCATTTATCCCTCTTTTCCCCTTACACCAAGCTATCAAACCCACTATCCCATTTTCACCTTTTATTATATCCTAGAGTTTACCAGCTTGCAATAGTTTTTAATTAAAAGTTACTGCAAGTTACTACTCGCCCTTAGAGTTATGTTGGTTTCAAGGTGAATAATTTTACTTTAAGTTACATTTTGCCTAAATTATTGCCATCTTTTTTGTTTTTTCTTCTCTTGTTATCCCTCTTTTCCCCTTTTATTATATCCCAAAGTTTACCAGCCTGCAATAGTTTTTAATTAAAAGTTACTGCAAGTTACTACTCACCCTTAGAATTATGCTGTTTTCAAGGCAAAAATTTTTACTTTAAGTTACATTTTTGCTAGAATTCTTTAGCCCCTCTTGCCGATAAGCCTCAATCAAATCATCTAGTGCCTCACGTAATCTAGTGCTGCCCGCACCTTTAGGCCACTGTGGCATTTGCTTTAGCTCAAATTGTCGCAACGGCAGCTCCAGTAAGCAAAAATGCTCAACTATCTCCTGTGACTTCCTACCAAGCTTAGCAAATATTCGTTGATGAATGCGAGCCGCCTGTACTTGCCTCTCCAACCCCAGCATTTTGGTAAAGTCCTTGTTTGCCTCAATTTGGATTATACCGCTACCACCAAACATGATTGTTCTTTGGTAATTACAAGCCAAGCGGTCAGCTGCCCTAAACTGCTCATGGTTGATACCATGCCTCTTACCTTCTGCTACTCCATTTGCCTCATCTTCTAGCCAACAGCGATAAAACCTAGCTATTGGTCTTTTGTCAAATTTGTTTAATTCTGTTCTTTCAGTTTTATGGTGTTTCATGTTTGTTACCTTGTAAAAATTATTGCAGTTCCACTTTGCCAGCAGAAGCAAAAATATATATCTACGGCAGACTTTTTATAAGTCTGCTATATATATTTATATATATACAAAATCCTGCTTTTTTGGCCTACCTTGAAAGCCTTGTAGTATAAGGTCTTGCGGGTAGTCCAAAAACGCATTTTTATTTAAAAGCGTACTGCTTTTTTGGTCTGCCTTGTATCCCAGTTTCTAAAAGGGTTTGCGGGTAATCCAAAAGAGCAGTGCTTTTTTACTGCATCTTTGCTGCGTTTTTAAATGCATTTTTGCTATCCCCTGAAAGCCTTATAGTATAAGGGTTTGCAGTATTTCCAAAAGAGCAGTGCTTCTTTACTGCACTTTTAATATCCCCTGAAAGCCTTGTAATATAAGGGTTTGCAGGTAGTCCAAAAGAGCAGTACTTTTTTGTTGTATCTTTAAATTTCTGCATCTTTGCTACACTTTTAAAATTCTATATAAGCCAGTCTTTTTAAGTTTTGCAGTATTTCCAAAAAAGCAGTACTTTTTTGCTGCGTCTTTTTAATTTCTGCATCTTTGCTGCACTTTTAAAATTCTCTACAAACCAGTCTTTGAAAAAGTTTTGTAGTATTTCCAAAAGAGCAGTACGTTTTTACTGCTTTTTTACTGTACTTTTAATATCCCCTGAAAGCCTTACAATATAAGGGTTACAGGTAGTTCAAAAAAGCAGTGCTTTTTTGCTACATCTTTAAATTTCTGCATCTTTGCTGCACTTTTAAAATTCTCTACAAACCAATCTTTGAAAAAGTTTTGCAGTATTTCCAAAAGAGCAGCACGTTTTTACTGCTTTTTTACTGCACTTTTAATATCCCTTGAAAGCCTTGCAATATAAGGCTTTACGAGCAGTCCAAAAAAGCAGCACTTTTTTGCTGCATCTTTAAATTTCTGCATCTTTGCTACACTTTTGTTTTTTCTAGCAATTGTTTGTTCCGTATTTTTTCTTCATTTAATCCTCATGCTTTCTTCTAAATCTATGTGCCAAATTTTAGGATTAAGTACATCATCTTTTTTACCATCACCGTCACGTTTATAATGTGTGGGCAGTATCGCTTTATAGTTTTTGGATATTTCACCAGTGTTGGCATCTATAGATTCACCTAAATACATTCTCATCCCTTCAGTACACATAAAACCAAAATTTGCTTTTCCTTCTTTGACAAGTTTTAAACCATAATCTTTTGGATTATCAAAAAACTTAATAAGTCCTTTAGTAGCAGCTGCAGAACAATCATCACAAATAGCTCTTTTATTTCCTAAATCATTAGTATTACGAAACTTTTCACCAAATTGCTTCATTAAATAAAACTTGCCTTTGATAGCTTCAGACTCAAGCAAATTGAGGATCACCATAACCCTTCTCTGTCGTTCTCTATCAAATAACAAACCACTTTTTTTAAATGCTATTCTTTTATTATTTGCAATAGATTCTTCCACCCATCGTCCATCTTTCTTACAAATGATTTTAGTTGGTATCTCCCTGCCATTACGCAGCTCAAAGATTAGGTGGCGGTCGTTACTTTCGAGATCGGGCTTATATAACAAAGTACCAGCAGTGTAGTAACCACGCAAACTACTAGCACCGCTAAAAGCTTGAAATGGATCTTCGTCAAACTGAGTTTTAGTGATTTTTTTAGTGTGATGCACTAGTATAATACCAGCATCTAGATTTACTTGGTCTCTTAGTAACTCAATCCTCTTTTGCAGAAAAAATAACATCGCATCATTATCATTCTCAGTAGCTCCATTTCTGCCGCCATCAAAAACATTACGAATGGGATCAATTGCGATAATGTCTAGTTTATCGGAAAATACCTGCTTAATATGTTCAGCCAATGCCTCTATCGTTTTTTCATCCAAACTCAACTTTGAATTTGGAGTAATGTATAAATTATCTTTAGCTAGATTAATTATCTCTTCTGATAATTGCATATTCTGCAATCGCTCCCGCAAGTAATGATAACCAATTTCTGCCTGAAAATAGAAAATCCTCAGTGGTCTTGGTGGCACAAAGCCAATAAATTCCCGACCAGCTGCCATATGCACAAGTAGTGACAACAAAAAGTCGCTTTTGCCAACTTTAGGTGAACCACCAAACACAAGCATGCCACCTAGTGTTAAAATACGTGGGGCAATTAGGTCTTCAGGTAGACTACTTTTGTCCCCTAAAAGAGACTCAAATGAAAAGCTTTTAATTATAGGCAATTTGCTATTTTCTTTACAGTTTACCTTTTTCGGTTCGCCATATTTTTGCAAATGCAACTTCCAAAGACCATTAACCGTCTGTTTGATTTTTTCGAGAGACCAAGAAGGAATTACATTAGATAGGTTATAGCTATGAATTTCCTCAATAGCCTCATCCTTGCTAATTAATCCATCATGACAACGTCGTAACCAATAGCCAATTACCCGACTTAAATGGTTAAACCTAGTATGCTCACCATTACCTCCTTCATGGACTTTATTGGTTAGTAAACTATTAAAAGGCAATGTATTATTATTTGATGGTTTTAAAGCGTTAACAGCAATATTATTATTCAATGTAGGAAGATAGCTAGCACGTGTTATTAGCTCTTCTATTTCATATTCTACTGGGTTATACGACCTAATCTTAACTAGATGATGCTTACCCCCTTTATGATAGATTGAACCAGCGACCCTAATTGGCTGATGAGCTGACTTAAAGTGAGTATCAGCACCGAAAACTAGGGCAATTTGGTATCTAAGTTTTAGAAGCTTTTGCAAATCATCACCTGTTACTGCCTTGGTTAACTGCCAGTAAATATGTAGCTTGGCATGACCTGAATCAGTAATACCTCCAGATTCAACAACCATAGTTGGCTCACCTAAAGCTGCAGTTAAATTAGTTAATTTGCTTTCAGTATCGCCTACATCAATATCGATAAGCAATGTTTGCATTTGGATGACATCAATACTACCAGCTACTCCAGCTTTAGAAACAGTGCCGGGGACAACATAAAAAGCAGAGCTTCGTTGATTAGCTAACTTTGCAAAATTAGCAGCATGCTCTACCACCTCATCATCAGCCTTTATCCACATGTTACTTGGTGGTCGGCTGTTGTTATTACCCTTTTCAGCAAAAGACCTCAATGGTATAAAACCTTCTGAATAGCCAAATACCACGTAAAAGTAAGTTTTTATATAATCACTTGATGGTTGTAACATAGTTCTCTTTATGAACCCCAACATTTATCTTGGTAATGGCACATTTTACATTCGAAATAATCCTTGCTGGAAAAAGTCCTTGGCAGTAATTCATCAGCTTCTATAGCCCTGATAATATTTACTGCCTTATCACTCATTTTTTGGGCAAGTTCCCCGTCAAATGGTATTAATTCATGGTAAATTTCTGCATTATCTTTGTTAACAGCTGTAAATAAGCATGGATTCTTTGAAATACTAGGAATAGTCTCTGTCATATAAGCTTGGTATAAAGCAATCTGAGCAGCATAAAGTGGTTTAGACAAGGTTAGCCCTTTTTTGGCAGTTTCCTTCCATGCTCTATTGTTCATTGATTTTGCTTCCCATAAGGCAGGGCATGTGATATTGATTCCGCTAGGAGCAGTCTTAATAATCCCATCGATATGTCCAGCTATTCGAGTATCAGCTACCATAAAACCAAATTGCTTACCGTTGCCATCAACAGTAATCAGCTCAAATCCAGCTAGGCGTAGCCATCTTGCCGCTAGTGCTTCAAATAAATGCCCGGCTTCAAAGATACGAAGCGTTTGACCGCTAAATCCTGAAGTTTCATGATGTACAGCACTAAGATATTCATACTGCAACGCTCTACTACAAGGATGACCAAGCCTAGAAGCACCTAAATACTTACGTTCTGCCAGCGTTTTTCTCTCTAATGTTAAAGCTTGGTCTAGCAATAGATTCAACTGTTCATTAATGGCACTACTGATAGATGTATTGATTGGACTATTAAAATCTAGCATAATCAGCCCCAACTTGGTATGGTACTAAGACCCATTACAGCAGCATAATCCTTATGCTCTAGACCAATGGCACATTTGATTACGTTTCTATTATTACCATCCTGATCCTGTTCAACATCTATTCTAACCACAAACTCCAGTCCATTAAGGTCAGCAAAACTGTCAATTCTTCTAGCAGTTTGTGCAGCTTCGCAATTATCCTTATCACTAAACCCTTTAGCTGAATTTAATATAGAGCGGATAAAACTGCGACCCATAGCACCCCAACGATTATTGTTTTTCTCACTGTAAAGACCAATTAGCTGCCATATTTTGTAACCTATATATTTTTCATCTAATTTTCCTTGTAAAATTGTAAATGCACAGTTAAGGTAAACAGCTCCGCTTACTAAATTCTTAGTAGCATAACCCAAAGTCCAACCTTGTTCTAGGTCATCATAACCTCCCATCTTAATTCGTAAGGCAACCTTAGCTATAGTCCCAGCTGGGATTAGTTCAAAATTCAATTGTTCAATATTATTAAAATCGTAAAAGCTCATAATTATTTTCCTTCTGTTGTTATTCTTGTTGCTGATTTAATTTTTTCCATTAATTTTCCAAGGTCAGCTGGTTCAATCATTGCTAATTTGCCTGATCGGTCTTTGGCGGGATAACCATATGGATTGTTGGTATGGTTAATAAAAGCTCGGTAAGTTGAGTTATCTTGTGCTTTAAGCTCTGCCATAGTAATGACCTGATCAACTATGCCCGGTAGCTCATTTGCCGTTTTGCTACCATCTATTTGCAGAGCAAAATTTTTGCGGTTTAAATCATCAAATTTTTCCTCTAAAATTCCAACAAGCCATACATTCTTACTTCTGCTATGTTGCAAAGTAGTAAGCCAGCTAATCATTTCTTGTCCATGCAGCCCATAGGCTGAACGCATATCTTCTTTGCCAGTTTTATCACTAATTACCTGTGGTTGCCCCTTACACCACTGCAAGCACAAGCGACCTGCAACAGTAATGGAATCAATAAAGATAGTCTGATATTTATCCAACATTGCAGCTTCCCCAAAACGTTTGCAAACATCTTGATAATGAGCATTACTGTAAACAAAACCATCACGAACTGCTGGATTAGCACCACCAATAAATACTGCAAGGTCTCGACATTCTTGCCAAGTGCGAGGTCTAATAGTATCTCCTTGCCAACCTTCTACTGCTAAATCACCTGCCTCTAGATCAAGGAATAAAGTGTTATCTTTTGGCAATGTCCAAAGTAAACTGGTTTTACCTACTCCATAACTACCAAAAATACACCCCTTAATACCTCTTGTTTCAGCTAAGCGTTCATCGGCACTGATAATAGGTAGCTTGCTCATAAGGCTACCTCCTGATCCAGTCTGTTTAGTTTATAGATCGGCTTACCCAGCTTTAAAGTTCGAGCAGGTTCAAAAATATTCTTAATTGTGCTAGACCAACTGTTATACTTAGCCTCTAGTACATTGTAGTAGGTCTCAACGAAATCATTTAAATTACCTCCATTAACTAAAATATCAGTAGCAATTTTAGCCAACTTTTGCTGATCCCATTCAACCTTCTTAACAACATCGCAACTAATCTTAAAGCCATTATCCTCGAGATGTATAATGCCGGTATCCTTCTCAAGGCGTAGCCTTTTAGCTCTAACATGTTCCCCATACTTTAAGCTAATGGCAGACAAAAGCCATTCTCTAGTTTTTTTTGCTTGCTCAAGTTGCTCTGATACTTGCTGTAATAACTGGTACAAATCTTGTATTTGGTATTTTGCCAACGAGCCAATTGGTACATGTAAAACATTATCTTTATTCATCATTAATCTCCTATTTGAATATCAGTGGTATCTATAAGGATTACTTGTAATTTTAAATGTGACAATAGCATTTAACTGAGGATTAAATTTTGAATAATCGTATCCCTATGAGTTCAAGGAAAAATAGAAGAGAGAAACTTACTGCTGGTAAGTTTTCTGCACAAGCTTAAAAATTTTTATTACAGTAACTTTATTTGTAAAGGGCAGTTAACTTTATTTGCAAAGTAGCAGAAATAAAAAAAGTAATAAATTACAATTTGCAGCCTGAAGTTAAACTAAAGGTATGTTTTTATGAGACTCGAAGTATGGATGAAATGGAATAATAAAAGCCCCAGTGAAGTAGCTAAATTATTTAATATTACCCAAGCACATATACACAAGTATCTATATGAGAAGAGTATTCCAAAGGATAAAATCATGTTGAGGATTTTTGAAGTGACCCAAGGTGCTGTTAGCCCTAATGATTTTTATGGCTGCGATTCTAGAATATTTGAACAACCACCAAACATCAGAAAGAAGGGAATAGATGAATAATAATATCAGTAAAACTATCCTAGCACTTGACCTTGGCACGACCCTAGGCTGGGCAATACGAGATCTAACAGGTCGTATTACCTTTGGTACAGTCACTTTCAAGCTAAAGCGATTTGAAGGAGGAGGCATGCCATATTTACGCTTTAAACAATGGCTTACTGAGCTTAAAAATAGCTGCATTATTATTGATGCTATCTACTTTGAAGAAGTAGTACAGCATAAAGGAGTTGATGCGGCACATAAATACGGTGGGTTCTTGGCACACTTAACTGCTTGGTGTGAACATCACCAAATACCTTATCAAGGTGTACCGGTAGGAACAATCAAGAAGTACATTACAGGTAAAGGCAATGCTTCCAAACAGGAAGTAATTAAAGCAGTTAAACGCAAAGGCTTTACTACAGAAGACCATAATGAAGCCGATAGCCTAGCATTGTTGGATTTAATTTTATCGAAATATAATTAGAGGAGTTATGATAAACAGATTACCAAACG
The DNA here is from genome assembly GCF_964264675.1 of Candidatus Tisiphia endosymbiont of Temnostethus pusillus. Classification (NCBI taxonomy): domain Bacteria; kingdom Pseudomonadati; phylum Pseudomonadota; class Alphaproteobacteria; order Rickettsiales; family Rickettsiaceae; genus Candidatus Tisiphia; species Candidatus Tisiphia endosymbiont of Temnostethus pusillus. The sequence continues at coordinate 1,042,015 of NZ_OZ183472.1, forward strand.
CTGATTTAGGTGATAAAAAGCCTCATAAAAATACTAAAGCTAGAAGATCAAGAGAAGAAATTTTTAACTGTTTAGCTAACTGTATTCGTAATGCTCATGATGAAGATATAAGTGAGGAGGAGTCAAGAAAATTAGCAAGAAACTTTATAAATTTTTGCCAAAAATTTGTAGAGATTCAAGTTAGATTAGAAAAGGAGAAAGAACTAAAGAATTACTTAAATCAAAATTGACTTTCTAAATTTTTTTTTAAGATAATAAATTATTTGTAAATTAAAGATTGAAAACCTAATTATAAGTGCTAATATTAATGGACATAAATAAATATAAAAAATTCTGTGGAGGAGTCTATTAATGATTGATCGTTATAAAGCTACAAAAGCAATTATCTTATCACGTGTTTCATCAAAAGATCAACAAGAAGGTTATTCTCTTGAGGTACAAACTGATAGATTGGAAAAATATTGTGAGCGTAATGGGCTATTTATTTTAGATCGCTTTAAGCTTGTTGAATCATCGACCAAAGGTGATCGTAAACATTTTATGGAAATTATCAAATTTATAAGAAAGCAGCGTGAGCCTATTGCTTTTGTAGCTGATAAAGTTGATCGTATTCAAAGAAGTCAAAAAGAAACGCCTATTTTAGATGATCTAATAAGGCAAGGCAAGTTAGAACTACATTTTAACAGTGAGGGTTATGTAATCCATCAGCATTCCAGCGCACATGAATTAATGATGTGGGGTATGAGTGTTGTATTTGCCAAATCTCATACTGATCTGCTTAGCGAGAATGTTAGGAAAAGTTTTAAACAAAAAATAGAAGTACATGGGGAATGGTATGGCCCAGCTCCTATTGGTTATATAAATAAACGGGATGAAAGGGGGAGAGGGCTAATAGTGGTAGACCCAGTGAGTGGTCCAATAATAAAAAAAATCTTTGAAACTTATGCTACAGGAGTTTATACTTTATCTGAAATGGTAGCCAAGGCAAAAGAGTGGGGTTTAAGGAGTAAAAAGGGTTTTCATTTTACTAAATCACCTTTGCATCGACTTTTACAAAATCCATTTTATTACGGAGAAATGAGGATTAAAGAAGAATTATGGCCTCATAAGTATGAACCACTTACCACAAGAGAGATTTTTATGGCATGCGAAGCAGTAAGAAATGGTTGGAATAAAACACCTTTTCAGTATAGAGGTAAAGAATTTTTATTTAGGGGTATTCTCAAATGTGCTGTTACTGATAAACTAATTACTGCTGATACTAAAACCAAAAGATACAAGAATGGTAAAGTATCAGAATGGACTTATTTACGCACTTGGAATCCACAAAATCCTGAAAAGATGATTTGGATCAGAGAAGAACAAATAGTGCTGCAGCTTGAAGAAGTACTGAAAAGCTTAAAAATCAAAGATCCTGAAATATTAAAACAGACGATGGAATATCTTATGAATGTTAATCACGGAAAGGCACATGAATTTAACCGTGAAGTTGGTGCATTAAAGCAAGAACATACCCAAATTCAAAATAAACTTGACTCGATTGTAGACTTAGTCACAGAAGGGGTTTTAACTAGGGAAGAATTTTTGCGTAAGAAAACACAATTAAGAGATAGGCAATATGAATTAAGTGAACTGATTAAAAGTTATGACAAGGTAGATGACAAATTATCAAAAAAGCTTGTAGACCTAATAAGTATTACTACAAACGCCTATAAAACCTTTAGGGATTCGACGATAGCTGAAAAACGGGAATTACTAAATTTTATGTTTGCGAACCTAAATCTTAATGGTTCAAACCTAGAGTACACCTTGGCTTTCCCCTTCACAGAACTGGCAAAATTAACCAATTGTCCCATTTGGCGGGGCGTAGTGGACAATTTCAGAACCACAACAGACATAAAATTACTGGTTATTCAAGCCATTACACTCTATTATTAGGGTTCATTAACTTGGTATTGTAATTCCACATTCTTACCGCAAAAAGCTATAGAAAGTTTAATGATTTTTTTGACATGAGAATATTCTTTTATCTTAGTGTCATATTGCTTATCTATAATCTGTTTTAATCCCATTTGGGCTACCAAGGCTAAATCTTCTGTATTTTTGGCGATCTTGTACTCAATAATAATAGCCTTATCTTCTTTACCAACCTTGGGGATCATGATAATATCAGCTCGTCCACTGCCTGACTCTTGTTCACTGGTTATGATGTAGGCAGAAGATAACATGTTAACAAGTCCTAGCATAAAACCACTATAAAATAACTCAGCTTTTTTATTTCCTGTTTGGTGAAAACTAGTAGCGTTTAATAACAATTCCTGAAGCCGTTCTTTAAATTCTTCTAACCGACAAGCAGGTAATAGAGTAGCAAAAGGATAATATAGTGAACTATCAATCTGTAACTTATTACTAACCCATTGTAATAATCTCGCATTATAGATATGTTTTACCTCTCTATTAGGGGCGGATAGTTCATAAACATTCTCTTCTAACTCGATGCCCATTGGATTCAAGTAACCACTAAATAGTAATAGACTAAATAGTCCTGAGCGTGAATTAATATCATTGAAACTTATTTGTTTAGTAATCTGCGATATAATACTCTTACCACTAGCAAGTAGTTGTAAATCTTGTTGCATTTCATCTGACAATAATGCCTTATCAATTATTCCCGTACCCCCACTATCTAGCCAATAATGATCAAGCTTACCTTTGTGTGCTAAACATTGCATTAGTGACCACGGATTGTAAATTACCTCTCCACCAAATGTATAACCATTATACCAATCCTTAATTTGTTCAGTATTAGTGTTGAGCGGTACTTTTGTAAGCAAATCATCTACCTCTGCTTGAGTGAAACCATAGAACTTAGAAAAATCATCATCAAGTAATGTATATTCAGTAACATTATTCAAATCTGAAAACAAATTAGCCTTAGCTATCCGTAATATCCCAGTAATTACGCCTTTTTCCACATAAGGGTTACTCTTTAAACTACTACCAAATATCCCGCGAAATATCTTTAGTACATCCTCAAACTCTTTTGGTTTATCCCCAAATTCAATGTATGAACTATTAATAGGCGTATCATATTCGTCAATCAATATATAGGCTTTTTGATTAAAGTACTTAAACAGTAGTTTACTTAAGAAAGATAAACTAATTTTCAACTGTGCTAATTCTAGCTTATCTGTACCTGTTAAATAATATTGAAAATTCTTTTTTTCTTCTACACTAAGTTTATCACTACTTTCTAGATATTTATGATGGTCATAAGCATTTGTAATATTTATCCTTATCCCACTCTCAATTTCTTGGTAACTACTACCTTTAACATCCTTAAAATTTATGTATATTACTGGAAATTGGCCTTGGTAGTCAGAGATAATGTCTGAATACTGTGTTATCTGAAGTGGTTTAAGTAGTCTTTTTTTACCACTAGCTAGTCCTAAATCAATTTCACCACCGATAAATAATTTGTGATTTACTCTATCCTCTTCAGGTAAAGGCTTGCCTTTTTCATCTACTTCGATTTCTAAGAACCTCCTAATCATATCCATATTAAGGCTTTTACCCCAACGTCTTGGTCGAGTGATTAGGATAACCTTACCGCTATCTTCTAATAATTCTTTGATCATTAGACTTTTATCAACGAATATATCGCTATTAATTAGCAGATCATAGAAGTCATCACTACCTACTAACATCTTTGGTTGATAATTAATATTATTTTTACTCTTTTTTTCTGTCATTGTTTTTATGATTTTCTACTAACTATAATACCATTATACACCTGTTTTATTATCCACTAATAGATTATTAGTAAAATTTTTGCTAATAATACTATTTTTTATCAATTCGTACCAATAAATCAATGGCTCAAGAGGAATTGATAAAAATCCTCAACCCTAAACTAACTGGTTGGGCAAACTATCACAATGCAGTATCATCGGCAAGTACCTTCAAAAAGGTATCACATTACATTTGGCAAGCACTATGGCAATGGTGTAAAAGGAGACATCCAAAGAAAAACTTACGATGGATTAAAAGTAAATACTTTCATATCATCCAAGGACAAGATTGGACGTTTGCGTGTAAAACAGTTGATAAAGAAGGAAAAGTGAAAATGCTTAAACTATATATGCCAAGAGACATAAAAATCAAAAGGCATACAAAAATCCGGGCATCTTCTAATCTTTTTGACGCAAAGTGGGAGGAATATTTTAAATGCAGGACAAACTTAAAGTCCAGCAAACCAAAGATATACTCTAGCACACTTTCCCAACCACCATGTTTACTTGAAAAATCAGGTTCAGTCGGCTCTACATAAAGGGCTTACAAAGGCTTGAGCCGGTGCAGTGAAAGTTGCCAGTCCGGTTCTTAGAGGGGGGTGGTTCTCTGTAAAGAGAACCACCCCTCTAAGAACATCCATATGCGGGATATGATAAAATTATGGGAGCCGTTTTTAGAAAAGTTTAAGTTAGAGATATTAGTTGATAAAGAGAATGGTTATATTTACTTAAGATCGTTTTTATGGTATACTGATGCCAAGTTGCCTGAAGACAGGCAATCGGAATTAGAACAACTACTAACTAAGTATTTATCTGAAGAAGAAAAAGGTAGCATTATGAGAACTGTTGCACAAAAATATATAGAAGAGGGTACACAGTACGGGATTCAAATTGGTAAAGCTGAAGCGATGAAAGCGGTAGCAAAAACTATGCTAATTAAAAATAAACCGTTAGATGAAATTATTGAATTTACTGGCTTAACTAAAATACAAATTAATAAATTGAAATAGTATTAAGTAGTTATATTACAATTGACTAATTGAGCGTATAGGAAATAGCAAAAGACTACTCAGCAACTTGCAAAATTAATAGAGGTAACACATCAACAATTACAAAAATATGAGATTGGTTTCAATAGAATTCCGATAGGTAGATTAATTCTTACTGCTAAAGCATTAGAGAAAAATATTGAGCCTGTCCAAACTCAGCATCAACGTATGTGTATAGAAGTGTCGAGGAATTTTATGAAAATTCGTAACCCAGCACACCAACAAGCTATTAATGCATTGATACACTCAATGACTAAAGAGCAGTGAAGTAAAAGAAAATGTTATTGTCTCTATAACAAAAAGAATTGCTTAACCTGGATATTGTATGAATGTACCAAGATTTACCTATGAATCCTTGTAATATAATGGGTTTGGAAGAATTGCACAAAAATACAAATTTGCCATACTTTGCGGTACTGACGACCAAAAATGGACTATGCCTATTCCAAATTGGAATGCTGCTATGGCTCATTTTTTGATAAAATTTGAGGAGAGGATTTAAGTGCCTATTTTAGAATTTACACACTTAAAAAGGCAGAGCCGTTTTGGATGGTCTTGTTATTTATATGAAAAAAAAACATAAACACTCTCCAAAAAAATCTTCAACTAATAGCATACCAGTTAGCAGCTCAGTAAATAATACTAGCATTGAGCAAAAACACTCTGAGCAATTAGAAAGAGTTTTACTTACACATTTAGAGGATGATAATAAATCTACTATGGGAGATTTTATACTCAAACGTATTTTATCTTCCGTCAGTGCAACTGATATAACTAATGGACAAAAAATAAAATATATAAAACTTATAGAGAAATTCTTGTTAAATTTTGTTCAGAAAATAGATGATACTGTAATAGAAAGCTCACAATTTAGGACAATATTATTTAACCTTATATTCATTCGTGAGCATTTAAAGATAAAGAAAGATGAGGAAGATGTTCTCAAATATTTGTTGAATAGTGAAGTTTTGAGTAATTTATTTGATCCTAATATGTTAGACAAGGATAACTTAACATTATTAGATTTGGTAGAATCTTTACAGAATATATTAAGCATTCAATCAGACATACGGCAAAACAAAAAATTAATTCAATGGTTAAAAGAGAAAAAAGGGGCTAAAAACGCTTCAGAAATACTAAAACAAGATTTTAATAAAGAAGATTATGATCAAAATGTAGAGAAATTAAAGAAAGAATTAGAAGGATATTCGATTACATCCACTCAAAAATTAGGAGGATGTTTACTTGTATCCAAGAAAGAGCCGTGGTCAGCAGAAAGTTTAGGAACGTCAGCAGAGCTTTTACAATGTTTCGATGTTATATTAAATAACAAAACAGATGAGATTGCTCGACACATGAAGTTGTTTTTCCGGACACAGAATAATAATGAATCTTATTATATAGTTCAGGTTTGTGTTGTGGGTAAACTTTTAAGGGAATGTTATAAAAATATAGATATTGATAATTATATAAAAATAATAAGTTCTATTATAAAAGATGTGCCATTAAATTCATTAAAGATGGCTTACTATGAGGAGTTAATAGAGCGATATGTTACAAAAATAGGGTCATTAACAAAAATAGATGAAAAATTACTAGATGATTATACTCGCGAATTAGTTAAATTAACCGTTGATAATAATGGTGTAACCGATAGTAGTAAACACCATGCTTATAGACTACGTCTTTATTACTGCAAGCATAAGACAAATTTAAAAGAAATAATTGAAGTATCATTAGAATTGATGAAATATGCTAATGGTAGTGAGATAGAGCAAGATTTTTATGGTTTATTAATAGCTTTATATAATATAGAAAGTGGTTCATTTAAAAATGGTATTCTTGCTCATTTAGTTAGTAAATTTAATTTATCTGGTGAAGCTCAAAGAATATTCATAGATTTGTTTTCATATCATAATTTTGATCGAGCATTTGTTAAAAAGATACAGGAAGAGCTAGAAATAATTAAGCAAGCTTTTTCAACACAAAGCCAAGAAATCTATACAACTATTGTAAAATTTTCATATGCATTCATCATGCAAACAGGGGAGTGTAGTGTTAGCACTATAAAGGAGATAGTTGATGACCCGAGCTTTGAAAGTGACACAGCTGAAAGTACCTTGAGGATTCTAAGTTGTTTAAAATATTGGTCTAAAAATGAGATAGAACAAATAAATTATCAAAAAGTTTTAGATAAGCTCCTAAACAAGGATTGTTTAGGGAGAGATCTTATAACTGTTATAAAAGTAGCAGACTTATATTTAACTATTGAAGACTTAGTGCAAACTAAACATTATTTAGATTTGGCAGAAAATTTGTTAAAATTTCATAAATCATTTCAATATGAAATAGAACCTAAAATTTACCTTAATGAGGTTAAATTAGGCTTAGTGTTAAATGCATTTTCAGATAATAATAAAGAATTTCTAAAAGAAAATTTGAGTTATATTAAACAAATATACAATACGTGTAATGCCATAAAGGAAAAGTTTTTAAGTGCTTATCAAACCATAATTGATATATGTCACTATCATCTGTTATCAAAAGATCCTGCAACAACTTCAACCTCAAACTCAGAAGATGAAATTAAAAACGTTATTAATAAAATCGCTGAAGATGATGAAGTTACTTTTTCTTTAGAAATTATAAATCAAACTATTAGTGAAGAACAACAGATGTTGATTCCTGCGAACAGTCATATTGATAGCTCTAATCGTGATTTAGAAAAATATAGCTCTGAAGGTAAGTCTCAAGAAGATTCCTTATACAAAGAAAATTTTGTTACAAAATGTTTAAACCACTGGGCAATTATACATCAATATTATCAAAATCTTAAAAAAAGTACTCGATTTTCTCATGATAAGACTTCTGATCATCCTCAAGAAAATCATCAAGTTTGGCACATTTCTAATGATGTATCATATACAACAAAGAATGAAAATATTGTCAATATTGGTAAGGAACACCATAATATTTATGCTATTATTGCCCCTGATCTGTTCAATTCATTAGAGAAGTCTGAGCAAAAGGCGTTTAGCACTGCTTTAGAGAAAGGTATAGTAAAAAATTATAATGGGGTTAAAAGGGTAGGCAAATCTTTTGAACTTAAAATAGATGGAGATGCTAGGTTATGGCCAAGCACAATTTATAAAAACGATAATGGTGCTGTTTTAATAGACTTTAATCACAAAACTAATCATGCTGGTATAAGAAAGGCACTTAAGAATAAGATTAATGTTATAAAAGTTTTTGGTGCTACAGAACATCATCCACAGGAAGAAGATTATACTTTAAAGTACAATGTTGCTCAAGTATATGATCTTAACATATATCATGAAGTAGATTGCTTGGGGGAAGAAATCATAACTGTCGAAAGTTAGAAGAGGAAGAGGCTTTAAAGATAATCATGGCAGTTTAAAGGTTGTGGAAAAATAACCGACGTCATTGCGAGAAGGCGTGAAGCCCGAACGAAGCAATCCACTTATGGTTACTTTTATGGATTGCTTCGTCGACCTTCGGTCTTCCCAACTTCCGCAGTTTTTGATAAGGTCAAAGGTTGGAAGAGGCATGGATATAAGGGTTACAGATTTTTAGGCACAACATTGGTTAGATTTTTTTAGGATAACTAGAGTCTGTCATAAAGATTGTGTAAGTTGAAAAAAGTAGTAAAAATAAGATTACGAAAAAACACTTACATGAGGTTAATATGAAGAAGAAAACAAAAACAATAAATCAATCTGTAGAAAAAGTAGTATCAGAACTTTTGTCACAAAGTAATCCATCAGAAATTTTTGGCAAAGATGGGATATTGCAAGAGTTAAAAAAACAACTAGTTAATAAGATTCTAGAAAAAGAGATGGAATCTTATATTGGATATGAGAAACATTCCAAGGATGAGAAAGAATCTGAAAACAGACGCAATGGTAGTTATGAAAAGACTATAATAGATGAAGATGGTAGGAATATAACAGTAGATGTTCCAAGAGATAGAGAAGGAGAATTTGAACCCCTATTAATTCCTAAGGGAGTTCGACAATTTAAAGGGTTTGATGAGAAGGTAATATCTCTGTATGCAAGAGGTATGACTACAAGGGAGATACAAGGACATTTAGAGGAAATCTATTCTACCAAAGTATCTGCAGAATTAATATCTAAAGTAACTGACGGAGTTTTGGAGGATATTATAAATTGGCAGAATCGTCCCCTTGATAGTATATATCCGATAATATATCTTGACTGCATATATGTCAAAGGAAGAGACAATCACACTATAATAAATAAAGCAGTTTATATAGCTATAGGTGTTAATATGGAAGGTAAGAAAGAGCTACTTGGTATTTGGGTTGGCAAGAATGAAGGTTCTAAATTTTGGATGCAAGTGGTAACTGAGCTAAAGAATAGGGGAATTGAAAAGATATATGTTGCTTGTGTAGATGGTCTAAAAGGCTTTCCTGAAGCTATAAATAGTGTTTTTCCTAAAACTATTGTACAATTATGTATCGTGCATATGGTTAGGAATTCTACCAAGTACGTGTCATATAAAGATTTAAAATCGGTAACAGCTGATTTAAAGAAAATTTATACAGCAATAAACGAGGCGGAAGGGATTAGAGAGCTACAAAACTTTAGTAAAAAATGGGACGAAAAATATCCAGTAATTTCTGACATGTGGCAACGTCTTTGGTCAGGTATAGCCCCGCTTTTTAGTTTTCCTGAAGGGATTAGAAAGGCAATATATACTACTAATACTATTGAATCAGCCAATCGGCAAATCAGGAAAATTATAAAAAATAAAGGGGTATTTCCAGATGATAAATCAATTCAGAAAATAATATTTTTGGCATTGACAAACGCTCAAAAGAAGTGGACAATGCCAATTAAAGATTGGTCAGTTGCCTTGAATCAATTTGCCATACTTTGTGGTACTGATGACCAAAAATGGGCAAATGTCGATCAAAGATGGACTAACTCTGACATCATACTTACACAATCTTTCTGATAGACCCGATAACTATAGTAATTACTTCACTCAAGTCCCTTGACTTTTCCTGTTTTTTTTCAATAAAAGCTTAAGGCTAATTGTTAGATTTGCTTTCGGCTCGGATGTTTCGCTGTCTACGCTTTACTACTGTCGTTACCTTCAGCCGCACAAGACTCGGTATATGGTGGAGCTAGTTACTCCTTCAATAACAGGACTTTCACCCGTAAGATTAATGCACCTTATCTTGACGCACACACAATCAATTGGACAGAGCCATTAAATCTCGACTACTTCAACTGAACCATATAGCATATGCTTCTCATTCTATATAGGAAGTCCATTGTATAATAATAAATGAACTCAATTGATGCCACACCCTAGTTAGTTTAAAGCTTTAATACTCTTTGCTGCTAACTTATCCATTTGTTCACGAAGACTTTTTGGTCTCATATCTATCCATACTTCTTTTACATATTTTAAAACTTCTTCCTTATTGCCTCTAGGTCCAACCTGTTTCCAACCTGACGGTATCTCCTTCCAAACAAACCATATCGAATATTGCTCTTCCTCATTAATTAAACATATATATTCTTCATTATCTTCTGACATATATTTCCTCTTCTCCTATTGTTATTTCTAATATCTTAGTTATCATTATTTCTTCTTTTATAACTTGTAAATAATCCTCTCCTTTTTTGTAGCAAGGTCAATATCAGTTATACATCTAACTAAATTATAATTTAATTTTGTAGTGTCTTCAACATGAAGTAGCCCTTCTTCCTTATTAAAATCTAGTTCTTTTACATTCGTATTATTTAAATCAACATTAATACCTAAATCTGTATCAGTACCTCTAGTTTAGGTTTTAATATGAAGTAGCCATTCTTAATCATCTGCTTTATTTCCTCGTGTGGTTCATTTCTATAACCTATCATCACCTTATGTTTACCTTCACTTAACCTTTTCACTAACTCATTATATCATATTCACCTACACAGTTTTTATTAACTATTTTTACTAAAGTTTACATTAAAAATATAATCAATATTTAAAATTTTCATTATAATAACTTAAGTATTAATATTTTTATTAATACTTGTGGTATTTTTGCCATTTATTCTTTAATCTCCTATAATTTCTTGATATTTTGTCTAATAAAAGTATTATAGTCCAGCAGCCCACTCACCTAAAACTAGATTATACTTACTAATTTCAAAGGCTAGAAACTCCTTTTGATTTAATATATTTCCATGATGAGCATTATTTATTTTAATCAATTTAATATTAGATTTTTTTTCAACAATTGTATCTATATTATTATATTCAAGAGTAAGTGAGTATTCTTTAGAGTTCTCCGACACATCGTCTACTTGAAGTCTTGTATCTTTAAGCATTGCTTTAAATAGAAGTATACGAGTATCAATCAATGTTGAAGATATTTTTTGCATTCCAAGTTTCATTTCAATCTCCATATTAGATACAGTTTTTTCTATATAGACTTTATCATATCCTTGAGAAAGCATATAATTCTCATATTCGCTCTTTAGTTTTTCAATATTCATTTGAGTAGTTAAAGATAATAGATAATCATCGTTAAGCATAGTGTCTAATAAATACACTCTACTATTACTCATACCCCTTTGTTCTAAAATACTAGCTATCTCTAATGATATTTTTCCACCAAGTGACCAACCAAGTAAGTGAAATGTTTTTTGCTGAGTTTTTAACATTACGTTATCAATGTACGATAAATAATATTGGGCTAATTTATATAAATTATCTATCTTATTCTTCTGATACAGATTATAGTGATCTATCCCATAACAACTGAAATTATTAGCTAATGTATTAGCTAATGAAATATAAACTTCGCATCCTCCTATTCCTGGATGTATCATAAAGATATTTGGTTTATCAGAAGTCTTGTTTAATTTAATAATAGTTTGATAACTATTTTTAGTTTGCATTATTCTAGGTAAAAGTAATTCAATATTTTTATATATAAATATATCAGAAATCTTTAAATGTGATTGATAATAGTTATTTAGTCTACTTACCAACCTTATTGCTAAAATGCTATTACCTCCCAATCTAAAAAAATCATCATGGATACTTACTTTTTCTTCAGGTAATCCTAACACTTCTGTCCAAATCTTACAAACTTGACTCTCCAATTCATTTCTAGGGGCTACATATGTTTCAATATTAGTAAACTCAGGATCAGGCAATGATTTTCTATCCAACTTACCATTAATGGTTAATGGCAATCTCTCCAAATGCACTAATGCAGGTATCATATATTCCGGTAATCTTGCCCGTAGATAATTTAATATAGCCTCTTCATTTAACTTAGATTCTGATACATAATAACCTGCTAAATATTTACTGCCTAATTCTCCTGCTTCTTGTTGTTCTTTAGCTAGTACTACACTTTGTGTTATTCCTTCATAACTTGATAAAACACTCTCTATCTCTTCTAGTTCTATCCTGTAGCCTCTGATCTTAACCTGCAAATCATTACGTCCTATATATTCTACATATCCATTCCGATGCCATTTCCCTAAATCTCCTGTTTTATATAATCGACCAAACTTACTATGTTCTATAAAGCTAGCATTAGTTTTTTCTGGATCTCTCCAGTAATTTAATGCAACCCCTATACCACCAATATGAATTTCACCAATCACACCTACTGGACAATGCTCATAATTATAATTCAATACATATATCTTTTGATTTGGCATAGCTGTACCATAGGGGATACTGTGCCACTCTTGCTTAATTTCTGTTATCTCATACCATATAGACCAAATACTACCTTCTGTTGCCCCTCCTAAACTCATGATAATTGATTGATTACAATGTTTTTTGATTCTGTTTGGTAAACTAATAGGTATCCAATCACCACTTAATAAAAATAATTTTAAAGAAGCAATAGATAAATAACTATTCTCAACTGCATCTATTAGTAAGCTAGCTAACTGTGGTACTGTATTCCATATTGTAATTTGATATTTATTAATTAATTCCATCCAGTGATTAGGATCTTGTGTTTTCTCTTGTTTTGGAAGCACTATCTCACCACCTACAGTTAAGATACCAAATATATCATATACAGATAAATCAAAACTTAATTCTGATAATGATAATACTTTGTCTTTTGAAGAGATATTAAACCTCGAATTTATTGCAGCAATTGTATTTAATACTCCTCTATGAGTTATGGTAACTCCTTTAGGTTCTCCTGTTGAACCAGAAGTAAATATCACATATGCTATATCTTCTAGCATTACTATTGGTAAATTAATATTAGTCAGCTGTAATTCTAATTTCTTATTATTCTTGATTTTTGATAAAACATCTTCTATTACTAATAATTGATATTTTGTTGATAAAATTTCTCTAATTTCTTTTTTATTGTATTGTACTCTAGAAATTAGCAATATAGATACATTACCATGTGCTAATACTTTTTCCAGTCTTTCCACCGGCCAGTCTATATTCAGAGGTAAATAACCATGACTAGATGCCATTATAGACAGTGTTGATACTACTTGGTTATAACTTTTTTCGCTTAAAATCCCTATTAGTTTGTTATACGGCTGTACAATAGGATTAATATTATTTAAATGTAATATATATCTTGATAATAAATTACTCTCTTGTAATAATTGTTTGTATTTATACTCTTTTTCTATATCTATTACTGCTATATTATTTGGAGTTTTTTTTGCTTGTTCTTCAAACAATTCATGGATTGTTTTAGTATCTTGATACTCTCTATCAGTTCGATTCCATATATCTATTATTTGTTGGTATTGTTCTTGATCTAAATAGCTTAAATCAGCTATTTTAGTATGTTCTTGTCTTTGGCTATTATTAAGCAATGTCGCCAATTGTTTTAATATCTCAGTATATGTTTTTATAAAGCCATTAACTGTTTCTTTGCTATATAAACTTGTTGCATAATTAAAACTTCCTTTTAAACAAACTTCACTATCATCTATAACAGTACTAATATCAAACTTAGCTACATTATATAAACTAGCTCCTATTGTATGTGTTTGTAATATATTAGCTAAATAAGTTTCTTGTTGTTCCCCCACTTGATTATACAATTCACTCCCAAAATTTTGCACTGCAAACATTACTTGAAATATTGCATGCCTACTAGTATCTTTGAGTACATTTAGTTCCTCTACTAATTTCTCAAATGGTAAATCCTGATGAAGTTGTGCTTGTACTACTTCATCTCCTACTTGCTTGATAAATTCTTTAATTGAGATTTTTGCATCTATTTGTATCCTCAGGGCTAACGAATTGACAAAAAAACCAATTAAATTTTCTATCTGATTATATTGCCTATTAGCTATTGGAGTTCCTACCACTATATCATCTTGATTACTATAACTTCTCAACATTAAATAATAACCACTAAGTAATACGCTGTATAAGCTTACCTTTAATTTCTTAGCTAATTCCCTTAAAGATCTTGAGGTATCTTTATCTAACTCAAAATAGATATTGCTACCTTCATAATCTATCTGACTTGCTCTTGGTTTATCGGTTATTAAGTTTAATGTCTCATAACCACTTAGTTTATTTTTCCAGTAATTTAATTGTTTATCTAACCTTTCCCCACTTAAATAGTTTCTTTGCCATAATGCAAAATCTTTATATTGAATAGTTAATTTTGGTAAGTTTAGTTTACTTACTAAACCTTGTGATTGTTTTAGATAGTAACTATAATATACTTGTAGTTCTTTTAAAAATATATCAGTAGACCAACCATCAAAGGCTATGTGATGAATTACTATGCTTAGGTAATATTTTGGAGTATCTTTTGCATTGCTACTAATTAATTCATACAAGCAAATTCTTATCGGATATTCATTACCTAAATCATAAATATGATTTACTGACTTTTCTAGTTCCTCCTCTAATTGTAATTGATCAATGATGTTTATCTTTATAATCTCTAAGGGAAACTCTTTATCATCTAGTATTAATTGATAACCGTTACCTCTATTATCTTCTTTGATTAAGGTCCGTAGTATCTCGTGTCTAGCTACTATACTTTTTATACTACTTTCTAATATATCTATACTAGCATTACTAGATATACTAAATACCATCGGTATATTATAAGCATTAGTTCCTTCTTCATATTTCTCAATAAACCATAACCTCTCTTGAGCAAAAGATAACGATTGTTCTTCTACTTTAGTAAAGGCAGCTTTATCTATTACTATGTTATTTTCGTTATTATGTTCTATATATTGAACCAACCTTTTTACTGTATTGTGCTTAAAGATAGCTGGTATACTAATTGCATTATTTAATTCTTTACTTAATTTACTTACCAACCTTATTGCTAAAATGCTATTACCTCCCAATCTAAAAAAATCATCATGGATACTTACTTTTTCTTCAGGTAATCCTAACACTTCTGCCCAAATCTTACAAACTTGACTTTCCAATTCATTTCTAGGAGCGACATAGGTTTCAATATTAGTAAACTCAGGATCAGGTAATGATTTTCTATCCAACTTACCATTAATGGTTAATGGCAATCTCTCCAAATGCACTAATGCAGGTATCATATATTCCGGTAATCTTGCCCGTAGATAATTTAATATAGCCTCTTCATCTAACTTAGATTCTGATACATAATAACCTGCTAAATATTTACTGCCTAATTCTCCTGCTTCTTGTTGTTCTTTAGCTAGTACTACACTTTGTGTTATTCCTTCATAACTTGATAAAACACTCTCTATCTCTTCTAGTTCTATCCTGTAGCCTCTGATCTTAACTTGAAAGTCATTACGTCCTATATATTCTAAGTTACCATTTGCTAACCATCTTACCAAGTCTCCAGTCTTATATAACCTTGCATTCTTTGCTAATTTCTTTTCCTTTATACTTTGAAATGGATTAACTATAAACTTCTCTGCTGTTAAGTCAGGGCGATTTAAATAACCTCTAGCTAATCCTGCTCCCCCTATATATAATTCTCCTATCGCTCCTATTGGTAGCGGGGTTAAGTTTATATCTAGTACATAAGCCTTTCTATTTGTAAAAGCTATACCAATTGGTATAGTCTTTACGCTTGTTATGTTATTTTTACTAATATTTAATGTACAACTAAATGTAGTATTCTCCGTAGGACCATAACCATTAATAATATTCTGAGGTGCATCATGTAAGTTTATTAATTTGGATATTAGTTTAGGATTTAATGCTTCTCCACCAACAAGTAAATATTTAATATTTTTAAAAATACTTTGATCAATTAAAAACAATTGATCAAATAAAGTCCTTGTTAACCATAATACTGAAATTTTATTTGTTATTAATGTCTTTTGCAGTAAATTAATATCAGCTAATAAATCTATTTTATTAGCTGGAATAAATAATTTAGCTCCATTTAACAACGAGGTCCAAATCTCAAAAGTTGCAGCATCAAATGTTATATCGGCAAATTGAATAAATGAATCACTAGAATTAATAGACACATAATCAACATTCTTTACAAGAGATACTACTCCTTTATGTTCAATTATTACCCCCTTAGGATTACCTGTAGTACCTGAGGTATATATAACATAAGCAAGGTTATTGCTGGTGGTAGAAGTTGCAGGATTAGATGTCGGGTAGGATGCTAGTAAAGTTTGTAGTTGCTGATCATCAATTGCTAAGATCGTTACTTGACTAATTGTGCTAATAGCTAAACTATCTAATCTTTGTTTATGTCCTTCATTAGTCAGTACTAACTTACTATTTGTATCTTCTAATATATAGCTTATTCTTTCATCAGGATAATTTGAATCGATTGGTACATATGCTCCTCCTGCTTTTAATACAGCAAGGATCGCTATTAGCATATGTTCACTCCTGTCTAAACATAAGGCTATCAACGTATCGGGGCTAATCTGATATGTCTCTCTTAAGTAATTGGCTAACTGATTCGCCCTTTCATTAAGTTGCCTGTATGTTAGCTTAGTTTCCTCATATACTATTGCTATGTTATTTGGCGTTCTTGCTACTTGTTCTTCGAATAAAGCTTGTATCGTCTTATCGCTTGGATAAGTTTTATCTGTATCATTCCAGTTATTAATAATTTGTTGGTATTGTTGTTGATCTAAATAGTTTAAATCAGCTATTTTACTATGTGCTTGTCTTTGGCTATTATTAAGCAATGTCGCCAATTGTTTTAATATCTCAGTATATGTTTTTATAAAACCATTAATTGTTTCTTCGCTATATAAACTTGTTGCATAATTAAAACTTCCTTTTAAACAAACTTCACTATCATCTATAAAAGTACTAATATCAAACTTAGCTACATTATATAAACTAGTTCCTGTTGTATGTGTTTGTAATATATTAGCTAAATAAGTTTCTTGTTGTTCGTCCTCTTGACTATATAGCTCATTCCCAAAACTCTGCACTACAAACATTACTTGGAATATTGCATGCCTACTAGTATCTTTGATTACATTTAGTTCCTCTACTAATTTTTCAAATGGTAAATCCTGATGTAGTTGTGCTTGTACTATTTCATCTCCTACTTGCTTGATAAATTCTTTAATTGAAACTTTTGCATCTATTTGCATTCTCAGGGCTAACGAATTGACAAAGAAACCAATTAAATTTTCTATCTGATCATATTGCCTATTAGCTATTGGAGTTCCTACCACTATATCATCTTGATTACTATAACTTCTCAACATTAAATAATAACCACTAAGTAATACGCTGTATAAGCTTACCTTTAATTTCTTAGCTAATTCCCTTAAAGATCTTGAGGTATCTTTATCTAACTCAAAATAGATATTGCTACCTTCATAATCTATCTGACTTGCTCTTGGTTTATCGGTTATTAAGTTTAATGTCTCATAACCACTTAGTTTATTTTTCCAGTAATTTAATTGTTTATCTAATCTTTCCCCACTTAAATAGTTTCTTTGCCATAATGCAAAATCTTTATATTGAATAGTTAATTTTGGTAAGTTTAGTTTACTTACTAAACCTTGTGATTGTTTTAGATAGTAACTATAATATGCTTGTAGTTCTTTCAAAAATATATCAGTAGACCAACCATCAAAGGCTATGTGATGAATTACTATGCTTAGGTAATATTTTGGAGTATCTTTTGCATTGCTACTAATTAATTCATACAAGCAAATTCTTATCGGATATTCATTACCTAAATCATAAATATGATTTACTGACTTTTCTAGTTCCTCCTCTAATTGTAATTGATCAATGATGTTTATCTTTATAATCTCTAAGGGAAACTCTTTATCATCTAGTATTAATTGATAACCGTTACCTCTATTATCTTCTTTGATTAAGGTCCGTAGTATCTCGTGTCTAGCTACTATACTTTTTATACTACTTTCTAATATATCTATACTAGCATTACTAGATATACTAAATACCATCGGTATATTATAAGCATTAGTTCCTTCTTCATATTTCTCAATAAACCATAACCTCTCTTGAGCAAAAGATAACGATTGTTCTTCTACTTTAGTAAAGGCAGCTTTATCTATTACTATGTTATTTTCGTTATTATGTTCTATATATTGAACCAACCTTTTTACTGTATTGTGCTTAAAGATAGCTGGTATACTAATTGCATTATTTAATTCTTTACTTAATTTACTTACCAACCTTATTGCTAAAATGCTATTACCTCCCAATCTAAAAAAATCATCATGGATACTTACTTTTTCTTCAGGTAATCCTAACACTTCTGCCCAAATCTTACAAACTTGACTCTCCAATTCATTTCTAGAGGCTACATATGTTTCAATATTAGTAAACTCAGGATCAGGCAATGATTTTCTATCCAACTTACCACTAATGGTTAATGGCAATCTCTCCAAATGCACTAATGCAGGTATCATATATTCCGGTAATCTTGCCCGTAGATAATTTAATATAGCCTCTTCATCTAACTTAGATTCTGATACATAATAACCTGCTAAATATTTACTACCTAATTCTCCTGCTTCTTGTTGTTCTTTAGCTAGTACTACACTTTGTGTTATTCCTTCATAACTTGATAAAACACTCTCTATCTCTTCTAACTCTATTCTGTAGCCTCTGATCTTAACTTGAAAGTCATTACGTCCTATATATTCTAAGTTACCATTTGCTAACCATCTTACCAAGTCTCCAGTCTTATATAACCTTGCATTCTTTGCTAATTTCTTTTCCTTTATACTTTGAAATGGATTAACTATAAACTTCTCTGCTGTTAAGTCAGGGCGATTTAAATAACCTCTAGCTAATCCTGCTCCCCCTATATATAATTCTCCTATCGCTCCTATTGGTAGCGGGGTTAAGTTTATATCTAGTACATAAGCCTTTCTATTTGTAAAAGCTATACCAATTGGTATAGTCTTTACGCTTGTTATGTTATTTTTACTAATATTTAATGTACAACTAAATGTAGTATTCTCCGTAGGACCATAACCATTAATAATATTCTGAGGTGCATCATGTGAGTTTATTAATTTGGATATTAGTTTAGGATTTAATGCTTCTCCACCAACAAGTAAATATTTAATATTTTTAAAAATACTTTGATCAATTAAAAACAATTGATCAAATAAAGTCCTTGTTAACCATAATACTGAAATTTTATTTGTTATTAATGTCTTTTGCAGTAAATTAATATCAGCTAATAAATCTATTTTATTAGCTGGAATAAATAATTTAGCTCCATTTAACAACGAGGTCCAAATCTCAAAAGTTGCAGCATCAAATGTTATATCGGCAAATTGAATAAATGAATCACTAGAATTAATAGACACATAATCAACATTCTTTACAAGAGATACTACTCCTTTATGTTCAATTATTACCCCCTTAGGATTACCTGTAGTACCTGAAGTATATATAACATAAGCAAGGTTATTGCTGGTGGTAGAAGTTGCAGGATTAGATGTCGGGTAGGATGCTAGTAAAGTTTGTAGTTGCTGATCATCAATTGCTAAGATCGTTACTTGACTAATTGTGCTAATAGCTAAACTATCTAATCTTTGTTTATGTCCTTCATTAGTCAGTACTAACTTACTATTTGTATCTTCTAATATATAACTTATTCTTTCATCAGGATAATTTGAATCCATTGGTACATATGCTCCTCCTGCCTTTAATACAGCAAGTATCGCTATTAGCATATGTTCACTCCTGTCTAAACATAAGGCTATCAACGTATCGGGGCTAATCTGATATGTCTCTCTTAAGTAATTGGCTAACTGATTGGCTCTCTCATTAAGTTGCCTGTATGTTAGCTTAGTTTCCTCATAGACTATTGCTATGTTATTTGGTGTCCTTGCTGCTTGTTCTTCGAATAAAGCTTGTATTGTCTTATCGCTTGGATAAGTTTTATCTGTATCATTCCAATTATTAATGATTTGTTGGTATTGTTTTTGATCTAAATAGCTTAAATTCTGTACTTCCTGGTAAGGATTGCTTACTATTTGTTCAAGTAAGCTTTTAGCTATCAATAATAATTGCTCTATACTATCATTACTGAATAACTCCCCAGCATATTTGATCATAAATGTTAATTGATTATTTACTTCATATGCTATTACTGCTAATGGATAATCTAGTTTCTCTACTGATCCTGTAAACCTTATCTTAATTCTACTTTGCTGTTCTTCATTGGCTGGATTAGGATAGTTCTCATAAACAAATAAACTATCAAATAACCGCTCACCTCCTTTTTGTAATTTAACTAAGCTGATATCACTTCTACTATTGATCTCATTAATATCACTTTGAATAGCCTTTATTGACTCTATTACACTTGTTATTGTTTTATTTTGATGCTCTACTATCAATGGTAAAGTATTTATATACAACCCTACTGAACTCTCTATGTCATCTATTGGAAGATTCCTACCTGATACGGTAGTTCCTACTACCGTTTGATTACTATTACCATAAATACTTAATACTTTGTGCCATACATATTGTAATATTGCATTTAATGTTACACCTTCTTCTTGACTGAACTTTTTTAAATTGTCATATAAGTTGCCTGTAATTGTTAATACTTGT
Source organism: Candidatus Tisiphia endosymbiont of Temnostethus pusillus (assembly GCF_964264675.1). Taxonomy (NCBI): domain Bacteria; kingdom Pseudomonadati; phylum Pseudomonadota; class Alphaproteobacteria; order Rickettsiales; family Rickettsiaceae; genus Candidatus Tisiphia; species Candidatus Tisiphia endosymbiont of Temnostethus pusillus. The sequence continues at coordinate 1,062,921 of NZ_OZ183472.1, forward strand.
TCTGCTGGATTTGTTATATGTTTATGTTCACTTATTCTTAACTGTTTCTGTTTATTGTTACTTAATAACAAGCCACTGAAGTCACTTCGCTCTTCTATTTGAGATATATATTTATTCCAGTAATCCTTATTATCTTCTTGATGCTTTTGTATATATTTCTGTGCTTCTTGATAACTTTGCTCTATCTCTAACAATATTATTTCTTTATCTTGCAATTTTAAGTAAGTATCATGAATATATCCTAATAATATTGAATTACTCCAACCATCTAATATTGCATGGTGATTACTAAAAATACATGTATATAAATCTTCCCTCTGCTTAATTAAATACACCCTAAATAAATTACCTTGTTGTAAGTCATATACTTCAAGCCGATCTTCTTCTTGAATTTGTTTAATGGTAAATTCTTGAATTGTAAAATCTTGTTCTTCACTTAAGTCAATATATCTCCAATCTAAATTACCTTCTTTATCTATTACTTGGATTAATTCTTCCTCCCAGTTTAACCTCAGCCTTAGGCTACTGAATCTTGCTTGAGCATAACCCCAAGCTTCTTTTAATTTATTAAGTGCTAACTGATTATTATATTGCCAAATAATCTGTACTCTGTACGCATCATCAACATCACCTTGATTTAAGGTATGATAAATAAAACCTTGTTGTAAGCTATTTGCTAAATATACTCCTTCTATCTCTCGATGTTCTTGTAACCTATCTAAGTATTCCTGACTTATTACATTATCTATATCGCTCACTGTTAAGTAGCTTCTAGTCTGCTTGACTGTGTAGCTGATTATATCTTCTAACTTCTGTTGAAATAAATCAGCTAGTTTATTGGTTATATTTGCACCTAACTTACTTGCTATACTAAATTTAAGTTTACCATCTACAACTAAACCATTGATATTAACTATATTGTTGTCTTGGTTAGCGGGATGCATTGATATACCGCTATTCTCACTAATAATATTCCATAAATCTTTATCTGTTGTCGCACCTTGCTTGTCAAACTGTCCTAGATAGTTAAAGCTTATTCTTGATAAATCACTCTGATATCCTATTACTGTCCCGTAACCTATTCCTTTATTTGGTACTTGTCTTAAATTCTCTTTGACAGTCTTAAGACTATTACCTAACTCCTCACTTATCTCTAATCGTATTGGATAGATAGTAGTAAACCAACCAACTGTTCTTGTTATATCAATATTACTATCTATCTCCTCTCTACCGTGACCTTCTAATACTATATAGTTAATTTTATTGTCTGTTATCTCAGCTAAACTATAACCAAGAGCAGTAAGCAAGATATCATTCACTTGCGTATTATAAGCTCTATTACTGTCTTGTAATAACTTACCAGTCTGTTCTTTGTTTAATTGTAAGCTAGCATAACTATAAGTATCTTCACTTGCTATTAACTTATTTAGATGATTATTATTACTATCATAGTCAGATAAGATATTTGACCAGTAAGTTTTTTCACTCTCATGAGTAGTTGCATATTCTCTTACTGCATTTACCCATTGTCTGTAACTACCTCCTTTACTACCTAAATCTTTAGCATGGTAAAGATTTCTTAAATCTTCAGCAATTATCCTCCAACTTACCGCATCTACTATTAAATGATGCAGAGCAAAATAGATCCTACTACTCCCATCTTCATAACCAAAAATATAGCCAATACTATAGGTTGGTCCATGCTCTAAATCAAAATTACTCTGCCAACTAGTTAATATCTCCTGTAGTTTAAACTCAAATTCTTTACTACCTTTTTTAACATCCAATTTGTTTATGTCTAATATCTTTAATTCTTCTACCTTGGCATCATTATTATAATATTGGCAATAACTCTGTACCAAATCTGTAGCTTTCCTGTATCTTAGTCTAAAACTATCATGATGTTGAACTAATTTAGTTATGCTTAGCTGTAGCCTATTTATATCTAAGGTCTCGGTTCTTAACAGAAATGACTGATTCCAATGATTAGGAATTATAAAATTATGCTTAAAGAACCACTGTTGCACTGGTAATAATGGTACTTCTCCACTTAATATACCTTGTTCACTTCTTAAATCTCCTTGAGTACTGCCTTGTCCTTTGCTTAAAACATTATCATAGAGTCTTTCAATAGTTTTATAACCAAAGATATCCTTAACAGTAACATTTAACCCTAGCCTTTGTCTTAACCTACTTACCAACTGGATACTTATTATACTATCCCCTCCTAGTCTAAAGAAATCATCATGGATACTTACTTTATCTTCAGGCAATCCTAACACTTCTGCCCAAATCCTACAAACTTGACTTTCCAATTCATTTCTAGGAGCGACATAGGTTTCAATATTAGTAAACTCAGGATCAGGTAATGATTTTCTATCCAACTTACCATTAATGGTTAATGGCAAACTCTCCAAATGCATTAACACAGCAGGTATCATATATTCCGGTAATCTTGCCTGTAGGTAATTTAATATGCCTTCTTCATCTAACTTAGATTCTGATACATAATAACCTACTAAGTATTTACTAGCATTAGAGTCTATATGATCTCTTGCTACTACAACTGATTGTTTCACAGCTAGATACTGACTAAGTGCATTCTCTATCTCACCAAGTTCTATCCTATATCCTCTAATCTTAACCTGAAAATCATTACGTCCTATATATTCTAGATTACCATCAGGCAACCAACGTACTAGATCACCCGTTTTATAAACCCTTGCATTCTTTCCATTTGTTCCATAACTTTTATCAGCTTTCTCTTCCTTAGTTTGAAATGGATTTGAAATAAACTTTTCAGCAGTTAACTCAGGTCTATTTAAATATCCCCTAGCAAGACCCACCCCTCCTACATACAACTCTCCAATAGCACCAATTGGTACAGGGTTAAATGCTGTATCCAATACATATACAGTAGTATTATCTATGGGCTTTCCTATATAAACTTCTTTTATATCTTTATCACTACAATCATAATATAAAACATCTACAGTAGTCTCAGTTGGTCCATATAGATTATGTAGCTTTATATTAGCTAATAACTGATGGTACTGACTTACTTGATTTATACCAATAGGTTCTCCACTACAAAAGATATACCTTAAACTTGCTACAAAATTATCTTTCTTATAATCTACACCTTTATTTTCCTTATTTAGGTTAGTATCTACACTTAATTGTTCCATATTAACTAGGGTATCTTCAAATACACTAAGCATTGAAGGTACAAAATGAGCAATCGTTATAGATTCTTGCCTCATTAGTTCTATAAGATAATTCGGATATTTATGACCTGTGGGGTTAGCAAATACAACACTTGCCCCATACCAATTAGCCCATAATAATTCCCATACTGATACATCAAATATATAAGGTGTTTTTTGTAATATCTTATCTATTTCATTGAGGGGATATTTATCATTCATCCACTTAATTCTATTCACTACACTCTTATGCTCAATCATAACCCCTTTATGATTACCAGTAGTACCTGAAGTATAAATTACGTAAGCTAGATTATTGCTTTGTGTCTCTGTTCGTGGGTTCTGCATAGATTGAGATGATAGTTGCTTTTCGAATAAAACATTATCTATCGTTACTACTTGTAAAGTTAAGTCGGACTTATTAGCTAAACTCTTTAACCTATTCTCATAAATTTCATTAGTCAATACTATATGAGAATTTGTATCTTCTAATATATAGCTTATTCTTTCATCAGGATAATTTGAATCGATTGGTACATATGCTCCTCCTGCCTTTAATACAGCAAGTATCGCTATTAGCATATGTTCACTCCTGTCTAAACATAAGGCTATCAACGTATCGGGGCTAATCTGATATGTCTCTCTTAAGTAATTGGCTAACTGATTCGCCCTTTCATTAAGTTGCCTGTATGTTAGCTTAGTTTCCTCATATACTATTGCTATGTTATTTGGCGTTCTTGCTACTTGTTCTTCGAATAAAGCTTGTATCGTCTTATCGCTTGGATAAGTTTTATCTGTATCATTCCAGTTATTAATAATTTGTTGGTATTGTTGTTGATCTAAATAGTTTAAATCAGCTATTTTACTATATGCTTGTTTTTGGCTATTATTAAGCAATGTCACCAATTGTTTTAATATCTCAGTATATGTTTTTATAAAACCATTAATTGTTTCTTCGCTATATAAACTTGTTGCATAATTAAAACTTCCTTTTAAACAAACTTCACTATCATCTATAAAAGTACTAATATCAAACTTAGCTACATTATATAAACTAGCTCCTGTTGTATGTGTTTGTAATATATTAGCTAAATAAGTTTCTTGTTGTTCGTCCTCTTGACTATATAGCTCATTCCCAAAACTCTGCACTGCAAACATTACTTGGAATATTGCATGCCTACTAGTATCTTTGATTACATTTAGTTCCTCTACTAATTTTTCAAATGGTAAATCCTGATGTAGTTGTGCTTGTACTATTTCATCTCCTACTTGCTTGATAAATTCTTTAATTGAAACTTTTGCATCTATTTGCATTCTCAGGGCTAACGAATTGACAAAGAAACCAATTAAATTTTCTATCTGATCATATTGCCTATTAGCTATTGGAGTTCCTACCACTATATCATCTTGATTACTATAACTTCTCAACATTAAATAATAACCACTAAGTAATACGCTGTATAAGCTTACCTTTAATTTCTTAGCTAATTCCCTTAAAGATCTTGAGGTATCTTTATCTAACTCAAAATAGATATTGCTACCTTCATAATCTATCTGACTTGCTCTTGGTTTATCGGTTATTAAGTTTAATGTCTCATAACCACTTAGTTTATTTTTCCAGTAATTTAATTGTTTATCTAACCTTTCCCCACTTAAATAGTTTCTTTGCCATAATGCAAAATCTTTATATTGAATAGTTAATTTTGGTAAGTTTAGTTTACTTACTAAACCTTGTGATTGTTTTAGATAGTAACTATAATATGCTTGTAGTTCTCTCAACAATATATCGGTAGACCAACCATCAAAGGCTATGTGATGAATTACTATGCTTAGGTAGTATTTTGGAGTATCTTTTGCATTGCTACTAATTAATTCATATAAGCAAACTCTTATCGGATATTCATTACTTAAATCATAAATATGATTTACTGCCTTTTCTAACTCTTCTTCTAATTGTAATTGATCAATGATGTTTATCTTTATAATCTCTAAGGGAAACTCTTTATCATCTAGTATTAATTGATAACCATTACCTCTATTATCTTCTTTGATTAAGGTCCGTAGTATCTCGTGTCTAGCTACTATACTTTTTATACTACTTTCTAATATATCTATACTAGCATTACTAGATATACTAAATACCATCGGTATATTATAAGCATTAGTTCCTTCTTCATATTTCTCAATAAACCATAACCTCTCTTGAGCAAAAGATAACGATTGTTCTTCTACTTTAGTAAAGGCAGCTTTATCTATTACTATGTTATTTTCGTTATTATGTTCTATATATTGAACCAACCTTTTTACTGTATTGTGCTTAAAGATAGCTGGTATACTAATTGCATTATTTAATTCTTTACTTAATTTACTTACCAACCTTATTGCTAAAATGCTATTACCTCCCAATCTAAAAAAATCATCATGGATACTTACTTTTTCTTCAGGTAATCCTAACACTTCTGCCCAAATCTTACAAACTTGACTCTCCAATTCATTTCTAGGGGCTACATATGTTTCAATATTAGTAAACTCAGGATCAGGCAATGATTTTCTATCCAACTTACCACTAATGGTTAATGGCAATCTCTCCAAATGCACTAATGCAGGTATCATATATTCCGGTAATCTTGCCCGTAGATAATTTAATATAGCCTCTTCATCTAACTTAGATTCTGATACATAATAACCTGCTAAATATTTACTACCTAATTCTCCTGCTTCTTGTTGTTCTTTAGCTAGTACTACACTTTGTGTTATTCCTTCATAACTTGATAAAACACTCTCTATCTCTTCTAACTCTATTCTGTAGCCTCTGATCTTAACTTGAAAGTCATTACGTCCTATATATTCTAAGTTACCATTTGCTAACCATCTTACCAAGTCTCCAGTCTTATATAACCTTGCATTCTTTGCTAATTTCTTTTCCTTTATACTTTGAAATGGATTAACTATAAACTTCTCTGCTGTTAAGTCAGGGCGATTTAAATAACCTCTAGCTAATCCTGCTCCCCCTATATATAATTCTCCTATCGCTCCTATTGGTAGCGGAGTTAAGTTAGTGTCTAATACATAACACCTTACGTTAGAAATTGCAGATCCTATATTTGTAGCACCATTATTATTATAGTGATTTAAGCTTGCACATACTGTTACCTCACTTGGACCATATGCATTTATTACTTTTACGTTACTATTTTGATAGTAATTTAATACTTCCTTATTTGCCTTCTCACCTGCTACTATTAATGTTTTTAATTCAAGTAGATTTTTACTATTTAATAAGGCTGGAGGTATTGTAGCTATAACTATATCGTTTTTTTGTATGTAAAGGCTTAGTAGCCTTATATCTTGCCTTATATCATTATCTATGATATATATAGCACGACCATTTAAGATAGTTGTATAAATTTCCCATACATGTGCGTCAAATACATAATTACCATACCATAAGCAATTTTTAATGTTTTTTTCTTTAGGTAATTCAAACTCTTTTTCTTGTATTTTTGCTAAATTTATAATTCCTCTATGCTCAATCATTACTCCCTTAGGATTACCTGTAGTACCTGAAGTATATATAACATAAGCAAGGTTATTGCTGGTGGTAAAAGTTGTAGGGTTAGATATTAGATGGGATGCTAGTAAAGTTTGTACTTGCTGATCATCAATTGCTAAGATTGTTGCTTGACTGGTTGTGCTAATAGCTAAGCTATCTAATCTTTTTTTATGTTCTTTATTAGTCAGTACTAACTTACTACTTGTATCTTCTAATATATAGCTTATTCTTTCATCAGGATAACTTGAATCCATTGGCACATATGCTCCTCCTGCTTTTAATACACCAAGTATCGCTATTAGCATATGTTCACTCCTGTCTAAACATAAGGCTATCAAGGTATCTGGCTTAATCTCATACGTCTCTCTTAAGTAATTGCCTAACTGATTGCCTCTTTTATTAAGTTGTCTGTATGTTAGCTTAGTTTCTTCATATACTATTGCTATGTTATTTGGTGTCCTTACTACTTGTTCTTCGAATAAAGCTTGTATCGTCTTATCACTTGGATAAGTTTTATCTGTATCATTCCAATTATTAATGATTTGTTGGTATTGTTGTTGATCTAAATAGTTTAAATCAGCTATTTTACTATGTGCTTGTCTTTGGCTATTATTAAGCAATGTAGCCAATTGTTTTAATATCTCAGTATATGTTTTTATAAAGCCATTAATTGTTTCTTCGCTATATAAACTTATGGCGTAATTAAAACTTCCTTTTAAGCAAACTTCACTATCATCTATAACAGTACTAATATCAAACTTAGCTACATTATATAAACTAGCTCCTGTTGTATGTGTTTGTAATATATTAGCTAAATAAGTTTCTTGTTGTTCCCCCACTTGATTATACAATTCACTCCCAAAATTTTGCACTGCAAACATTACTTGAAATATTGCATGCCTACTAGTATCTTTGAGTACATTTAGTTCCTCTACTAATTTCTCAAATGGTAAATCCTGATGAAGTTGTGCTTGTACTACTTCATCTCCTACTTGCTTAATAAATTCTTTAATTGAGATTTTTGCATCTATTTGTATCCTCAGGGCTAACGAATTGACAAAAAAACCAATTAAATTTTCTATCTGATTATATTGCCTATTAGCTATTGGAGTTCCTACCACTATATCATCTTGATTACTATAACTTCTCAACATTAAATAATAACCACTAAGTAATACGCTGTATAAGCTTACCTTTAATTTCTTAGCTAATTCCCTTAAAGATCTTGAGGTATCTTTATCTAACTCAAAATAGATATTGCTACCTTCATAATCTATCTGACTTGCTCTTGGTTTATCGGTTATTAAGTTTAATGTCTCATAACCACTTAGTTTATTCTTCCAGTAATTTAATTGTTTATCTAATCTTTCCCCACTTAAATAGTTTCTTTGCCATAATGCAAAATCTTTATATTGAATAGTTAATTTTGGTAAGTTTAGTTTACTTACTAAACCTTGTGATTGTTTTAGATAATAACTATAATATGCTTGTAGTTCTTTCAAAAATATATCGGTAGACCAACCATCAAAGGCTATGTGATGAATTACTATGCTTAGGTAGTATTTTGGAGTATCTTTTGCATTGCTACTAATTAATTCATATAAGCAAACTCTTATCGGATATTCATTACTTAAATCATAAATATGATTTACTGCCTTTTCTAACTCTTCTTCTAATTGTAATTGATCAATGATGTTTATCTTTATAATCTCTAAGGGAAACTCTTTATCATCTAGTATTAATTGATAACCATTGCCTCTATTGTCTTCTTTGATTAAGGTCCTTAGTATAGCGTGTCTAGCTACTATACTTTTTATACTACTTTCTAATATATCTATACTAGCATTACTAGATATACTAAATACCATCGGTATATTATATGCATTAGTTCCTTCCTCATATTTCTCAATAAACCATAACCTCTCTTGGGCAAAAGATAATGATTGTTCTTCTACTTTAGTAATGCTAGCTTTATCTATTACTATGCTATTTTCGTTATTATGTTCTATGTATTGAACCAACCTTTTTACTGTATTGTGCTTAAAGATAGCTGGTATACTAATTGCACTATTTAATTCTTTACTTAATTTACTTACCAACCTTATTGCTAAAATGCTATTACCTCCCAATCTAAAAAAATCATCATGGATACTTACTTTTTCTTCAGGTAATCCTAACACTTCTGCCCAAATCTTACAAACTTGACTCTCCAATTCATTTCTAGGGGCTACATATGTTTCAATATTAGTAAACTCAGGATCAGGCAATGATTTTCTATCCAACTTACCATTAATCGTTAATGGCAATCTTTCCAAATGCATTAATACAGCAGGTATCATATATTCCGGTAATCTTGCCTGTAGGTAATTTAGTATAGCTTCTTCATCTAACTTATATTCTGATACATAATAACCCGCTAAATACTTACTTCCTGATTCTCCTAGTCCTTGTTGTTCTTGAGCTAACACTACACTCTGTGTTATTCCTTTATAACTTGATAAAACACTCTCTATTTCTTCTAACTCTATCCTGTATCCTCTGATCTTAACCTGAAAATCATTACGTCCTATATATTCTAAATTACCATCTGCTAACCATCTTACCAAGTCTCCAGTCTTATATAATCTTGTATTCTTTACTAACTTCTTTTCCTCTGTACTTTGAAATGGATTAACTATGAACTTCTCTGCTGTTAACTCAGGTCTATTTAAATACCCTCTAGCTAATCCCACTCCCCCTATATATAATTCTCCTATCGCTCTTATTGGTAGCGGAGTTAAGTTAGTGTCTAATACATAACACCTTGCATTAGAAATTGCAGATCCTATATTTGTAGCACCATTATTATTATAGTGATTTAAGCTTGCACATACTGTTACCTCACTTGGTCCATATGAATTTATTACTTTTACGTTACTATTCTGATAGTAATTTAGTACTTCTTTATTTGCTTTATCTCCTCCTACCACTAAGATATTTAATTTCAGTATATATTCATTATTTAATAATGTTGGAGGTATTGCAGCTATATCTATATTGTTTTTTTGTATGTAAATACTTAGTTGCCTTATATCTTGCCTTATATCATTATCTATGATATATATAGTATGACCATTTAAGATAGTTGTATAAGCTTCCCATACATGTGCATCAAATACATAATTAGCATACCATAAGCAATTTTTGATATTTTTTTCTTTAGGTAATTCAAACTCTTTTTCTTGTACTATTGCTAAATTTATAATTCCTCGATGTTCAATCATTACCCCCTTAGGATTACCTGTAGTACCTGAGGTATATATAACATAAGCAAGGTTATTGCTGGTGGTAGAAGTTGCAGGATTAGATGTCGGGTAGGATGCTAGTAAAGTTTGTAGTTGCTGATCATCAATTGCTAAGATCGTTACTTGACTAATTATGCTAATAGCTAAGCTATCTAATCTTTGTTTATGTCCTTCATTAGTCAGTACTAACTTACTATTTGTATCTTCTAATATATAACTTATTCTTTCATCAGGATAATTTGAATCGATTGGTACATATGCTCCTCCTGCCTTTAATACAGCAAGGATCGCTATTAGCATATGTTCACTCCTGTCTAAACATAAGGCTATCAACGTATCGGGGCTAATCTGATATGTCTCTCTTAAGTAATTGGCTAACTGATTGGCTCTCTCATTAAGTTGCCTGTATGTTAGCTTAGTTTCTTCATATACTATTGCTATGTTATTTGGTGTCCTTGCTGCTTGTTCTTCGAATAAAGCTTGTATTGTCTTATCGCTTGGATAAGTTTTATCTGTATCATTCCAGTTATTAATAATTTGTTGGTATTGTTGTTGATCTAAATAGTTTAAATCAGCTATTTTACTATGTGCTTGTTTTTGGCTATTATTAAGCAATGTCGCCAATTGTTTTAATATCTCAGTATATGTTTTTATAAAACCATTAATTGTTTCTTCGCTATATAAACTTGTTGCATAATTAAAACTTCCTTTTAAACAAACTTCACTATCATCTATAAAAGTACTAATATCAAACTTAGCTACATTATATAAACTAGCTCCTGTTGTATGTGTTTGTAATATATTAGCTAAATAAGTTTCTTGTTGTTCGTCCTCTTGACTATATAGCTCATTCCCAAAACTCTGCACTGCAAACATTACTTGGAATATTGCATGCCTACTAGTATCTTTGATTACATTTAGTTCCTCTACTAATTTTTCAAATGGTAAATCCTGATGTAGTTGTGCTTGTACTATTTCATCTCCTACTTGCTTGATAAATTCTTTAATTGAAACTTTTGCATCTATTTGCATTCTCAGGGCTAACGAATTGACAAAGAAACCAATTAAATTTTCTATCTGATCATATTGCCTATTAGCTATTGGAGTTCCTACCACTATATCATCTTGATTACTATAACTTCTCAACATTAAATAATAACCACTAAGTAATACGCTGTATAAGCTTACCTTTAATTTCTTAGCTAATTCCCTTAAAGATCTTGAGGTATCTTTATCTAACTCAAAATAGATATTGCTACCTTCATAATCTATCTGACTTGCTCTTGGTTTATCGGTTATTAAGTTTAATGTCTCATAACCACTTAGTTTATTTTTCCAGTAATTTAATTGTTTATCTAACCTTTCCCCACTTAAATAGTTTCTTTGCCATAATGCAAAATCTTTATATTGAATAGTTAATTTTGGTAAGTTTAGTTTACTTACTAAACCTTGTGATTGTTTTAGATAGTAACTATAATATACTTGTAGTTCTTTCAAAAATATATCGGTAGACCAACCATCAAAGGCTATGTGATGAATTACTATGCTTAGGTAATATTTTGGAGTATCTTTTGCATTGCTACTAATTAATTCATACAAGCAAACTCTTATCGGATATTCATTACCTAAATCATAAATATGATTTACTGACTTTTCTAGTTCCTCCTCTAATTGTAATTGATCAATGATGTTTATCTTTATAATCTCTAAGGGAAACTCTTTATCATCTAGTATTAATTGATAACCGTTACCTCTATTATCTTCTTTGATTAAGGTCCGTAGTATCTCGTGTCTAGCTACTATACTTTTTATACTACTTTCTAATATATCTATACTAGCATTACTAGATATACTAAATACCATCGGTATATTATAAGCATTAGTTCCTTCTTCATATTTCTCAATAAACCATAACCTCTCTTGGGCAAAAGATAATACTGACTTATTTAATTTATCTTTAAGTATAAGTAGGTTATATTTACTTGAATAAATCTGATTATTTTGTAGTAAATAAAGAATCTTAGCTTTATTATGCTTAATAAAACTCTTTTGGGAATTTGTAAAAAGTATTCCCTCAGGAATAAATAACTGTATTTTGTTATTTTGAACCCAAATTTTTATTCCGTTATTAATTAATTTATAAATAAATAACATAATTGTATCATAATTCATACTTTTTACCTTTCTTATTATTTTTAGCTTTATCCCCTAGATAATAAACTAGTTTCTCTACACTATTATGTTTAAAGATAGCTGGTATACTAATTGCATTATTTAATTCTTTACTTAATTTACTTACCAACCTTATTGCTAAAATGCTATTACCTCCTAATCTAAAAAAATCATCATGGATACTTACTTTTTCTTCAGGTAATCCTAACACTTCTGCCCAAATCTTACAAACTTGACTCTCCAATTCATTCCTAGGGGCTACATATGTTTCAATATTAGTAAACTCAGGATCAGGCAATGATTTTCTATCCAACTTACCATTAATCGTTAATGGCAATCTTTCCAAATGCATTAATACAGCAGGTATCATATATTCCGGTAATCTTGCCTGTAGATAATTTAATATGCCTTCTTCATCTAACTTAGATTCCGATACATAATAACCTGCTAAATACTTACTACCTAATTCTCCTGCTTCTTGTTGTTCTTTAGCTAGTACTACACTTTGTGTTATTCCTTCATAACTTGATAAAACACTCTCTATCTCTTCTAACTCTATTCTGTAGCCTCTGATCTTAACTTGAAAGTCATTACGTCCTATATATTCTAAGTTACCATTTGCTAACCATCTTACCAAGTCTCCAGTCTTATATAACCTTGCATTCTTTGCTAATTTCTTTTCCTTTATACTTTGAAATGGATTAACTATAAACTTCTCTGCTGTTAAGTCAGGGCGATTTAAATAACCTCTAGCTAATCCTGCTCCCCCTATATATAATTCTCCTATCGCTCCTATTGGTAGCGGAGTTAAGTTAGTATCTAATACATAACACCTTACGTTAGAAATTGCAGAACCTATATTTGTAGCACCATTATTATTATAGTGATTTAAGCTTGCATATACAGTCACCTCACTTGGTCCATATGCATTTATCACTTTTACGTTACTATTTTGATAGTAATCTAATACTTCTTTGTTAGCTTTATCCCCCCCTAGCACTAAGATATTTAATCTAAGTATATATTCATTATTTAATAATGTAGGTGGTAGTAACGCTATATCTATATTGTTTTTTTGTATGTAAATACTTAGTTGCCTTATATCTTGCCTTATATCATTATCTATGGTATATATAGTATGACCATTTAAGATAGTTGTATAAGCTTCCCATACATGTGCATCAAATACATAATTAGCATACCATAAGCAATTTTTGATATTTTTTTCTTTAGGTAATTCAAACTCTTTTTCTTGTACTATTGCTAAATTTATAATTCCTCGATGTTCAATCATTACCCCCTTAGGATTACCTGTAGTACCTGAAGTATATATAACATAAGCAAGGTTATTGCTGGTGGTAGAAATTGTAGGATTAGATGTCAGGTAGGATGCTAGTAAAGTTTGTATTTGCTGATCATCAATTACTAAGATCGTTGCTTGACTAATTGTGCTAATAGCTAAACTATCTAATCTTTGTTTATGTCCTTCATTAGTCAGTACTAACTTACTATTTGTATCTTCTAATATATAACTTATTCTTTCATCAGGATAATTTGAATCGATTGGTACATATGCTCCTCCTGCTTTTAATACAGCAAGGATCGCTATTAGCATATGTTCACTCCTGTCTAAACATAAGGCTATCAACGTATCGGGGCTAATCTGATATGTCTCTCTTAAGTAATTGGCTAACTGATTCGCCCTTTCATTAAGTTGCCTGTATGTTAGCTTAGTTTCCTCATATACTATTGCTATGTTATTTGGCGTTCTTGCTACTTGTTCTTCGAATAAAGCTTGTATCGTCTTATCGCTTGGATAAGTTTTATCTGTATCATTCCAGTTATTAATAATTTGTTGGTATTGTTGTTGATCTAAATAGTTTAAATCAGCTATTTTACTATGTGCTTGTCTTTGGCTATTATTAAGCAATGTCGCTAATTGTTTTAATATCTCAGTATATGTTTTTATAAAACCATTAATTGTTTCTTCGCTATATAAACTTGTTGCATAATTAAAACTTCCTTTTAAACAAACTTCACTATCATCTATAAAAGTACTAATATCAAACTTAGCTACATTATATAAACTAGCTCCTATTGTATGTGTTTGTAATATATTAGCTAAATAAGTTTCTTGTTGTTCCCCTACTTGATTATATAATTCACTCCCAAAATTTTGTACTGCAAACATTACTTGGAATATTGCATGCCTACTAGTATCTTTGATTACATTTAGTTCCTCTACTAATTTTTCAAATGGTAAATCCTGATGTAGTTGTGCTTGTACTATTTCATCTCCTACTTGCTTGATAAATTCTTTAATTGAAACTTTTGCATCTATTTGCATTCTCAGGGCTAACGAATTGACAAAGAAACCAATTAAATTTTCTATCTGATCATATTGCCTATTAGCTATTGGAGTTCCTACCACTATATCATCTTGATTACTATAACTTCTCAACATTAAATAATAACCACTAAGTAATACGCTGTATAAGCTTACCTTTAATTTCTTAGCTAATTCCCTTAAAGATCTTGAGGTATCTTTATCTAACTCAAAATAGATATTGCTACCTTCATAATCTATCTGACTTGCTCTTGGTTTATCGGTTATTAAGTTTAATGTCTCATAACCACTTAGTTTATTCTTCCAGTAATTTAATTGTTTATCTAATCTTTCCCCACTTAAATAGTTTCTTTGCCATAATGCAAAATCTTTATATTGAATAGTTAATTTTGGTAAGTTTAGTTTACTTACTAAACCTTGTGATTGTTTTAGATAGTAACTATAATATGCTTGTAGTTCTTTCAAAAATATATCGGTAGACCAACCATCAAAGGCTATGTGATGAATTACTATGCTTAGGTAATATTTTGGAATATCTTTTGCATTGCTACTAATTAATTCATACAAGCAAACTCTTATCGGATATTCATTACCTAAATCATAAATATGATTTACTGACTTTTCTAGTTCCTCCTCTAATTGTAATTGATCAATGATGTTTATCTTTATAATCTCTAAGGGAAACTCTTTATCATCTAGTATTAATTGATAACCGTTACCTCTATTATCTTCTTTGATTAAGGTCCGTAGTATTTCGTGTCTAGCTACTATACTTTTTATACTACTTTCTAATATATCTATGCTAGCATTACTAGATATACTAAATACCATCGGTATATTATAAGCATTAGTTCCTTCTTCATATTTCTCAATAAACCATAACCTCTCTTGGGCAAAAGATAACGATTGTTCTTCTACTTTAGTAAAGGCAGCTTTATCTATTACTATGTTATTTTCGTTATTATGTTCTATATATTGAACCAACCTTTTTACTGTATTGTGCTTAAAGATAGCTGGTATACTAATTGCATTATTTAATTCTTTACTTAATTTACTTACCAACCTTATTGCTAAAATGCTATTACCTCCCAATCTAAAAAAATCATCATGGATACTTACTTTTTCTTCAGGTAATCCTAACACTTCTGCCCAAATCTTACAAACTTGACTCTCCAATTCATTCCTAGGGGCTACATATGTTTCAATATTAGTAAACTCAGGATCAGGTAATGATTTTCTATCCAACTTACCATTAATGGTTAATGGCAATCTCTCCAAATGCACTAATATAGCAGGTATCATATATTCCGCTAATCTTGCCCGTAGGTAATTTAATATAGCCTCTTCATCTAACTTACATTCTGATACATAATAACCTGCTAAATACTTACTGCCTGATTCTCCTAGTCCTTGTTGTTCTTTAGCTAACACTACACTCTGTGTTATTCCTTCATAACTTGATAAAACACTCTCTATTTCTTCTAACTCTATCCTGTAGCCTCTGATCTTAACCTGAAAATCATTACGTCCTATATATTCTAAGTTACCATTTGCTAACCATCTTACCAAGTCTCCAGTCTTATATAACCTTGCATTCTTTGCTAATTTCTTTTCCTTTATACTTTGAAATGGATTAACTATAAACTTCTCTGCTGTTAAGTTAGGGCGATTTAAATAACCTCTAGCTAATCCTGCTCCCCCTATATATAATTCTCCTATCGCTCCTATTGGTAACGGAGTTAAGTTAGTGTCTAATACATAAGCTTTTAAATCAGCTATTACCTTACCTATATATTCTCCTAAATCTTCTTCTGTTATTGCTTTATATGTAACATGTACTGTAGTTTCTGTAATACCATACATATTTATTAGTTTAGGTTGATTATAACCATAATAATTAAACCAAGGTTTTAATTGAGATAAATTTAATGCTTCTCCACCAAATATAACTAATCTCAGATTAGTTAGTTTATCTTGTATGTCCTTATTAATAGCTATATCCGTAAACTGATAGAAAATACTAGGGGTTTGATTTAGTATTGTTATTTGCTCTTGTTTACACAATTCATAAAATATATTTAAATCTCTAATGTATTCATACGATGGTATTACTAACTTGCCACCATACATTAATGCTCCCCATATCTCCCATATACTAAAATCAAACACATACGAATGAAATAGTGTCCAAACATCATTATTATTAAACTTATACCAACAATCTGTTGCTATAAATAATCTCATTACATTACTATGAAGTTGTAATATTCCCTTAGGATTACCTGTAGTACCTGAGGTATATATAACATAAGCAAGGTTATTGCTGGTGGTAGAAGTTGCAGGATTAGATGTCGGGTAGGATGCTAGTAAAGTTTGTAGTTGCTGATCATCAATTGCTAAGATCGTTACTTGACTAATTATGCTAATAGCTAAGCTATCTAATCTTTGTTTATGTCCTTCATTAGTCAGTACTAACTTACTATTTGTATCTTCTAATATATAACTTATTCTTTCATCAGGATAATTTGAATCGATTGGTACATATGCTCCTCCTGCCTTTAATACAGCAAGGATCGCTATTAGCATATGTTCACTCCTGTCTAAACATAAGGCTATCAACGTATCGGGGCTAATCTGATATGTCTCTCTTAAGTAATTGGCTAACTGATTGGCTCTCTCATTAAGTTGCCTGTATGTTAGCTTAGTTTCTTCATATACTATTGCTATGTTATTTGGTGTCCTTGCTGCTTGTTCTTCGAATAAAGCTTGTATTGTCTTATCGCTTGGATAAGTTTTATCTGTATCATTCCAGTTATTAATAATTTGTTGGTATTGTTGTTGATCTAAATAGTTTAAATCAGCTATTTTACTATGTGCTTGTTTTTGGCTATTATTAAGCAATGTCGCCAATTGTTTTAATATCTCAGTATATGTTTTTATAAAACCATTAATTGTTTCTTCGCTATATAAACTTGTTGCATAATTAAAACTTCCTTTTAAACAAACTTCACTATCATCTATAAAAGTACTAATATCAAACTTAGCTACATTATATAAACTAGCTCCTGTTGTATGTGTTTGTAATATATTAGCTAAATAAGTTTCTTGTTGTTCGTCCTCTTGACTATATAGCTCATTCCCAAAACTCTGCACTGCAAACATTACTTGGAATATTGCATGCCTACTAGTATCTTTGATTACATTTAGTTCCTCTACTAATTTTTCAAATGGTAAATCCTGATGTAGTTGTGCTTGTACTATTTCATCTCCTACTTGCTTGATAAATTCTTTAATTGAAACTTTTGCATCTATTTGCATTCTCAGGGCTAACGAATTGACAAAGAAACCAATTAAATTTTCTATCTGATCATATTGCCTATTAGCTATTGGAGTTCCTACCACTATATCATCTTGATTACTATAACTTCTCAACATTAAATAATAACCACTAAGTAATACGCTGTATAAGCTTACCTTTAATTTCTTAGCTAATTCCCTTAAAGATCTTGAGGTATCTTTATCTAACTCAAAATAGATATTGCTACCTTCATAATCTATCTGACTTGCTCTTGGTTTATCGGTTATTAAGTTTAATGTCTCATAACCACTTAGTTTATTCTTCCAGTAATTTAATTGTTTATCTAATCTTTCCCCACTTAAATAGTTTCTTTGCCATAATGCAAAATCTTTATATTGAATAGTTAATTTTGGTAAGTTTAGTTTACTTACTAAACCTTGTGATTGTTTTAGATAATAACTATAATATGCTTGTAGTTCTTTCAAAAATATATCGGTAGACCAACCATCAAAGGCTATGTGATGAATTACTATGCTTAGGTAGTATTTTGGAGTATCTTTTGCATTGCTACTAATTAATTCATACAAGCAAACTCTTATCGGATATTCATTACCTAAATCATAAATATGATGTACTGACTTTTCTAGTTCCTCCTCTAATTGTAATTGATCAATGATGTTTATCTTTATAATCTCTAAGGGAAACTCTTTATCATCTAGTATTAATTGATAACCGTTACCTCTATTATCTTCTTTGATTAAGGTCCGTAGTATCTCGTGTCTAGCTACTATACTTTTTATACTACTTTCTAATATATCTATACTAGCATTACTAGATATACTAAATACCATCGGTATATTATAAGCATTAGTTCCTTCTTCATATTTCTCAATAAACCATAACCTCTCTTGAGCAAAAGATAACGATTGTTCTTCTACTTTAGTAAAGGCAGCTTTATCTATTACTATGTTATTTTCGTTATTATGTTCTATATATTGAACCAACCTTTTTACTGTATTGTGCTTAAAGATAGCTGGTATACTAATTGCATTATTTAATTCTTTACTTAATTTACTTACCAACCTTATTGCTAAAATGCTATTACCTCCCAATCTAAAAAAATCATCATGGATACTTACTTTTTCTTCAGGTAATCCTAACACTTCTGCCCAAATCTTACAAACTTGACTCTCTAATTCATTCCTAGGGGCTACATATGTTTCAATATTAGTAAACTCAGGATCAGGTAATGATTTTCTATCCAACTTACCATTAATGGTTAATGGCAATCTCTCCAAATGCACTAATATAGCAGGTATCATATATTCCGCTAATCTTGCCCGTAGGTAATTTAATATAGCCTCTTCATCTAACTTACATTCTGATACATAATAACCTGCTAAATATTTACTACCTGATTCTCCTAGTCCTTGTTGTTCTTTAGCTAGTACTACACTTTGTGTTATTCCTTCATAACTTGATAAAACACTCTCTATCTCTTCTAACTCTATTCTGTAGCCTCTGATCTTAACTTGAAAGTCATTACGTCCTATATATTCTAAGTTACCATTTGCTAACCATCTTACCAAGTCTCCAGTCTTATATAACCTTGCATTCTTCTCTAACTTCTTTTCTGCTGTACTTTGAAATGGATTAACTATAAACTTCTCTGCTGTTAAGTCAGGGCGATTTAAATAACCTCTAGCTAATCCTGTTCCTCCTATATATAATTCTCCTATCGCTCCTACTGGTAACGGTCTTAAATTAGTGTCTAATACGTAAGCTTTTTCATTATCAAGTGGACTACCTAAACTCACATGTAAAAGATTTACATTCTCTTGATAATTATATGATTTTGAGCTAGACCATATAGTGGTTTCCGTAGGTCCATATACATTTATTATCTTAATAGATTTAGCTAGTATTTTACTAAGTAAACTATAACTTAAACTTTCACCACCAATCAATAATTTAAGTTTTGAGGTATTTTCTAAACAATCTAATTTTAAATCACACAATTTTGGTGTTAGTTGTATAAAATCATAAGATAAACAATCTAAAGAGTAAAAATCACTAATGCCCATAGTAATGACACCTCCAGTTAGTAAAGGTAATCCATACTCTAGACCAAAGATATCGAATACATAATTAGTTGCACTATATGTATTAATCTTAAGTTTATCTTTAAAATAAAGCTTCTTTATACAGTTTATAGTAAAAACATATGCTTTATGCTCAATCATTACCCCCTTAGGATTACCTGTAGTACCTGAAGTATATATAACATAAGCAAGGTTATTGCTGGTAGTAGAAGTTGCAGGATTAGATGTCGGGTAGGATGCTAGTAAAGTTTGTAGTTGCTGATCATCAATTGCTAAGATCGTTACTTGACTAATTGTGCTAATAGCTAAACTATCTAATCTTTGTTTATGTCCTTCATTAGTCAGTACTAACTTACTATTTGTATCTTCTAATATATAACTTATTCTTTCATCAGGATAATTTGAATCCATTGGTACATATGCTCCTCCTGCCTTTAATACAGCAAGTATCGCTATTAGCATATGTTCACTCCTGTCTAAACATAAGGCTATCAACGTATCGGGGCTAATCTGATATGTCTCTCTTAAGTAATTGGCTAACTGATTGGCTCTCTCATTAAGTTGCCTGTATGTTAGCTTAGTTTCCTCATAGACTATTGCTATGTTATTTGGTGTCCTTGCTGCTTGTTCTTCGAATAAAGCTTGTATTGTCTTATCGCTTGGATAAGTTTTATCTGTATCATTCCAATTATTAATGATTTGTTGGTATTGTTTTTGATCTAAATAGCTTAAATTCTGTACTTCCTGGTAAGGATTGCTTACTATTTGTTCAAGTAAGCTTTTAGCTATCAATAATAATTGCTCTATACTATCATTACTGAATAACTCCCCAGCATATTTGATCATAAATGTTAATTGATTATTTACTTCATATGCTATTACTGCTAATGGATAATCTAGTTTCTCTACTGATCCTGTAAACCTTATCTTAATTCTACTTTGCTGTTCTTCATTGGCTGGATTAGGATAGTTCTCATAAACAAATAAACTATCAAATAACCGCTCACCTCCTTTTTGTAATTTAACTAAGCTGATATCACTTCTACTATTGATCTCATTAATATCACTTTGAATAGCCTTTATTGACTCTATTACACTTGTTATTGTTTTATTTTGATGCTCTACTATCAATGGTAAAGTATTTATATACAACCCTACTGAACTCTCTATGTCATCTATTGGAAGATTCCTACCTGATACGGTAGTTCCTACTACCGTTTGATTACTATTACCATAAATACTTAATACTTTGTGCCATACATATTGTAATATTGCATTTAATGTTACACCTTCTTCTTGACTGAACTTTTTTAAATTGTCATATAAGTTGCCTGTAATTGTTAATACTTGTTCTGCTGGATTTGTTATATGTTTATGTTCACTTATTCTTAACTGTTTCTGTTTATTGTTACTTAATAACAAGCCACTGAAGTCACTTCGCTCTTCTATTTGAGATATATATTTATTCCAGTAATCCTTATTATCTTCTTGATGCTTTTGTATATATTTCTGTGCTTCTTGATAACTTTGCTCTATCTCTAACAATATTATTTCTTTATCTTGCAATTTTAAGTAAGTATCATGAATATATCCTAATAATATTGAATTACTCCAACCATCTAATATTGCATGGTGATTACTAAAAATACATGTATATAAATCTTCCCTCTGCTTAATTAAATACACCCTAAATAAATTACCTTGTTGTAAGTCATATACTTCAAGCCGATCTTCTTCTTGAATTTGTTTAATGGTAAATTCTTGAATTGTAAAATCTTGTTCTTCACTTAAGTCAATATATCTCCAATCTAAATTACCTTCTTTATCTATTACTTGGATTAATTCTTCCTCCCAGTTTAACCTCAGCCTTAGGCTACTGAATCTTGCTTGAGCATAACCCCAAGCTTCTTTTAATTTATTAAGTGCTAACTGATTATTATATTGCCAAATAATCTGTACTCTGTACGCATCATCAACATCACCTTGATTTAAGGTATGATAAATAAAACCTTGTTGTAAGCTATTTGCTAAATATACTCCTTCTATCTCTCGATGTTCTTGTAACCTATCTAAGTATTCCTGACTTATTACATTATCTATATCGCTCACTGTTAAGTAGCTTCTAGTCTGCTTGACTGTGTAGCTGATTATATCTTCTAACTTCTGTTGAAATAAATCAGCTAGTTTATTGGTTATATTTGCACCTAACTTACTTGCTATACTAAATTTAAGTTTACCATCTACAACTAAACCATTGATATTAACTATATTGTTGTCTTGGTTAGCGGGATGCATTGATATACCGCTATTCTCACTAATAATATTCCATAAATCTTTATCTGTTGTCGCACCTTGCTTGTCAAACTGTCCTAGATAGTTAAAGCTTATTCTTGATAAATCACTCTGATATCCTATTACTGTCCCGTAACCTATTCCTTTATTTGGTACTTGTCTTAAATTCTCTTTGACAGTCTTAAGACTATTACCTAACTCCTCACTTATCTCTAATCGTATTGGATAGATAGTAGTAAACCAACCAACTGTTCTTGTTATATCAATATTACTATCTATCTCCTCTCTACCGTGACCTTCTAATACTATATAGTTAATTTTATTGTCTGTTATCTCAGCTAAACTATAACCAAGAGCAGTAAGCAAGATATCATTCACTTGCGTATTATAAGCTCTATTACTGTCTTGTAATAACTTACCAGTCTGTTCTTTGTTTAATTGTAAGCTAGCATAACTATAAGTATCTTCACTTGCTATTAACTTATTTAGATGATTATTATTACTATCATAGTCAGATAAGATATTTGACCAGTAAGTTTTTTCACTCTCATGAGTAGTTGCATATTCTCTTACTGCATTTACCCATTGTCTGTAACTACCTCCTTTACTACCTAAATCTTTAGCATGGTAAAGATTTCTTAAATCTTCAGCAATTATCCTCCAACTTACCGCATCTACTATTAAATGATGCAGAGCAAAATAGATCCTACTACTCCCATCTTCATAACCAAAAATATAGCCAATACTATAGGTTGGTCCATGCTCTAAATCAAAATTACTCTGCCAACTAGTTAATATCTCCTGTAGTTTAAACTCAAATTCTTTACTACCTTTTTTAACATCCAATTTGTTTATGTCTAATATCTTTAATTCTTCTACCTTGGCATCATTATTATAATATTGGCAATAACTCTGTACCAAATCTGTAGCTTTCCTGTATCTTAGTCTAAAACTATCATGATGTTGAACTAATTTAGTTATGCTTAGCTGTAGCCTATTTATATCTAAGGTCTCGGTTCTTAACAGAAATGACTGATTCCAATGATTAGGAATTATAAAATTATGCTTAAAGAACCACTGTTGCACTGGTAATAATGGTACTTCTCCACTTAATATACCTTGTTCACTTCTTAAATCTCCTTGAGTACTGCCTTGTCCTTTGCTTAAAACATTATCATAGAGTCTTTCAATAGTTTTATAACCAAAGATATCCTTAACAGTAACATTTAACCCTAGCCTTTGTCTTAACCTACTTACCAACTGGATACTTATTATACTATCCCCTCCTAGTCTAAAGAAATCATCATGGATACTTACTTTATCTTCAGGCAATCCTAACACTTCTGCCCAAATCCTACAAACTTGACTTTCCAATTCATTTCTAGGAGCGACATAGGTTTCAATATTAGTAAACTCAGGATCAGGTAATGATTTTCTATCCAACTTACCATTAATGGTTAATGGCAAACTCTCCAAATGCATTAACACAGCAGGTATCATATATTCCGGTAATCTTGCCTGTAGGTAATTTAATATGCCTTCTTCATCTAACTTAGATTCTGATACATAATAACCTGCTAAATACTTACTGCCTAATTCTCCTGCTTCTTGTTGTTCTTTAGCTAGTACTACACTTTGTGTTATTCCTTCATAACTTGATAAAACACTCTCTATCTCTTCTAGTTCTATTCTGTAGCCTCTGATCTTAACTTGAAAGTCATTACGTCCTATATATTCTAAGTTACCATTTGCTAACCATCTTACCAAGTCTCCAGTCTTATATAACCTTGCATTCTTTGCTAATTTCTTTTCCTTTATACTTTGAAATGGATTAACTATAAACTTCTCTGCTGTTAAGTCAGGGCGATTTAAATAACCTCTAGCTAATCCTGCTCCCCCTATATATAATTCTCCTATCGCTCCTATTGGTAGCGGGGTTAAGTTTATATCTAGTACATAAGCCTTTCTATTTGTAAAAGCTATACCAATTGGTATAGTCTTTACGCTTGTTATGTTATTTTTACTAATATTTAATGTACAACTAAATGTAGTATTCTCCGTAGGACCATAACCATTAATAATATTCTGAGGTGCATCATGTGAGTTTATTAATTTGGATATTAGTTTAGGATTTAATGCTTCTCCACCAACAAGTAAATATTTAATATTTTTAAAAATACTTTGATCAATTAAAAACAATTGATCAAATAAAGTCCTTGTTAACCATAATACTGAAATTTTATTTGTTATTAATGTCTTTTGCAGTAAATTAATATCAGCTAATAAATCTATTTTATTAGCTGGAATAAATAATTTAGCTCCATTTAACAACGAGGTCCAAATCTCAAAAGTTGCAGCATCAAATGTTATATCGGCAAATTGAATAAATGAATCACTAGAATTAATAGACACATAATCAACATTCTTTACAAGAGATACCACTCCTTTATGTTCAATTATTACCCCCTTAGGATTACCTGTAGTACCTGAAGTATATATAACATAAGCAAGGTTATTGCTGGTGGTAGAAGTTACAGGATTAGATGTCGGGTAGGATGCTAGTAAAGTTTGTAGTTGCTGATCATCAATTGCTAAGATCGTTACTTGACTAATTGTGCTAATAGCTAAACTATCTAATCTTTGTTTATGTCCTTCATTAGTCAGTACTAACTTACTATTTGTATCTTCTAATATATAGCTTATTCTTTCATTAGGATAATTTGAATCGATTGGTACATATGCTCCTCCTGCTTTTAATACAGCAAGGATCGCTATTAGCATATGTTCACTCCTGTCTAAACATAAGGCTATCAACGTATCGGGGCTAATCTGATATGTCTCTCTTAAGTAATTGGCTAACTGATTCGCCCTTTCATTAAGTTGCCTGTATGTTAGCTTAGTTTCCTCATATACTATTGCTATGTTATTTGGCGTTCTTGCTACTTGTTCTTCGAATAAAGCTTGTATCGTCTTATCGCTTGGATAAGTTTTATCTGTATCATTCCAGTTATTAATAATTTGTTGGTATTGTTGTTGATCTAAATAGTTTAAATCAGCTATTTTACTATGTGCTTGTCTTTGGCTATTATTAAGCAATGTCGCTAATTGTTTTAATATCTCAGTATATGTTTTTATAAAACCATTAATTGTTTCTTCGCTATATAAACTTGTTGCATAATTAAAACTTCCTTTTAAACAAACTTCACTATCATCTATAAAAGTACTAATATCAAACTTAGCTACATTATATAAACTAGCTCCTATTGTATGTGTTTGTAATATATTAGCTAAATAAGTTTCTTGTTGTTCCCCTACTTGATTATATAATTCACTCCCAAAATTTTGTACTGCAAACATTACTTGGAATATTGCATGCCTACTAGTATCTTTGATTACATTTAGTTCCTCTACTAATTTTTCAAATGGTAAATCCTGATGTAGTTGTGCTTGTACTATTTCATCTCCTACTTGCTTGATAAATTCTTTAATTGAAACTTTTGCATCTATTTGCATTCTCAGGGCTAACGAATTGACAAAGAAACCAATTAAATTTTCTATCTGATCATATTGCCTATTAGCTATTGGAGTTCCTACCACTATATCATCTTGATTACTATAACTTCTCAACATTAAATAATAACCACTAAGTAATACGCTGTATAAGCTTACCTTTAATTTCTTAGCTAATTCCCTTAAAGATCTTGAGGTATCTTTATCTAACTCAAAATAGATATTGCTACCTTCATAATCTATCTGACTTGCTCTTGGTTTATCGGTTATTAAGTTTAATGTCTCATAACCACTTAGTTTATTTTTCCAGTAATTTAATTGTTTATCTAACCTTTCCCCACTTAAATAGTTTCTTTGCCATAATGCAAAATCTTTATATTGAATAGTTAATTTTGGTAAGTTTAGTTTACTTACTAAACCTTGTGATTGTTTTAGATAGTAACTATAATATACTTGTAGTTCTTTCAAAAATATATCAGTAGACCAACCATCAAAGGCTATGTGATGAATTACTATGCTTAGGTAATATTTTGGAGTATCTTTTGCATTGCTACTAATTAATTCATACAAGCAAATTCTTATCGGATATTCATTACCTAAATCATAAATATGATTTACTGACTTTTCTAGTTCCTTCTCTAATTGTAATTGATCAATGATGTTTATCTTTATAATCTCTAAGGGAAACTCTTTATCATCTAGTATTAATTGATAACCGTTACCTCTATTATCTTCTTTGATTAAGGTCCGTAGTATCTCGTGTCTAGCTACTATATTTTTTATACTACTTTCTAATATATCTATACTAGCATTACTAGATATACTAAATACCATCGGTATATTATAAGCATTAGTTCCTTCTTCATATTTCTCAATAAACCATAACCTCTCTTGGGCAAAAGATAACGATTGTTCTTCTACTTTAGTAAAGGCAGCTTTATCTATTACTATGTTATTTTCGTTATTATGTTCTATATATTGAACCAACCTTTTTACTGTATTGTGCTTAAAGATAGCTGGTATACTAATTGCATTATTTAATTCTTTACTTAATTTACTTACCAACCTTATTGCTAAAATGCTATTACCTCCCAATCTAAAAAAATCATCATGGATACTTACTTTTTCTTCAGGTAATCCTAACACTTCTGCCCAAATTTTACAAACTTGACTCTCCAATTCATTTCTAGGGGCTACATATGTTTCAATATTAGTAAACTCAGGATCAGGCAATGATTTTCTATCCAACTTACCATTAATGGTTAATGGCAATCTCTCCAAATGCACTAATGCAGGTATCATATATTCCGGTAATCTTGCCCGTAGATAATTTAATATAGCCTCTTCATTTAACTTAGATTCTGATACATAATAACCTGCTAAATATTTACTGCCTAATTCTCCTGCTTCTTGTTGTTCTTTAGCTAGTACTACACTTTGTGTTATTCCTTCATAACTTGATAAAACACTCTCTATCTCTTCTAGTTCTATCCTGTAGCCTCTGATCTTAACCTGCAAATCATTACGTCCTATATATTCTACATATCCATTCCGATGCCATTTCCCTAAATCTCCTGTTTTATATAATCGACCAAACTTACTATGTTCTATAAAGCTAGCATTAGTTTTTTCTGGATCTCTCCAGTAATTTAATGCAACCCCTATACCACCAATATGAATTTCACCAATCACACCTACTGGACAATGCTCATAATTATAATTCAATACATATATCTTTTGATTTGGCATAGCTGTACCATAGGGGATACTGTGCCACTCTTGCTTAATTTCTGTTATCTCATACCATATAGACCAAATACTACCTTCTGTTGCCCCTCCTAAACTCATGATAATTGATTGATTACAATGTTTTTTGATTCTGTTTGGTAAACTAATAGGTATCCAATCACCACTTAATAAAAATAATTTTAAAGAAGCAATAGATAAATAACTATTCTCAACTGCATCTATTAGTAAGCTAGCTAACTGTGGTACTGTATTCCATATTGTAATTTGATATTTATTAATTAATTCCATCCAGTGATTAGGATCTTGTGTTTTCTCTTGTTTTGGAAGCACTATCTCACCACCTACAGTTAAGATACCAAATATATCATATACAGATAAATCAAAACTTAATTCTGATAATGATAATACTTTGTCTTTTGAAGAGATATTAAACCTCGAATTTATTGCAGCAATTGTATTTAATACTCCTCTATGAGTTATGGTAACTCCTTTAGGTTCTCCTGTTGAACCAGAAGTAAATATCACATATGCTATATCTTCTAGCATTACTATTGGTAAATTAATATTAGTCAGCTGTAATTCTAATTTCTTATTATTCTTGATTTTTGATAAAACATCTTCTATTACTAATAATTGATATTTTGTTGATAAAATTTCTCTAATTTCTTTTTTATTGTATTGTACTCTAGAAATTAGCAATATAGATACATTACCATGTGCTAATACTTTTTCCAGTCTTTCCACCGGCCAGTCTATATTCAGAGGTAAATAACCATGACTAGATGCCATTATAGACAGTGTTGATACTACTTGGTTATAACTTTTTTCGCTTAAAATCCCTATTAGTTTGTTATACGGCTGTACAATAGGATTAATATTATTTAAATGTAATATATATCTTGATAATAAATTACTCTCTTGTAATAATTGTTTGTATTTATACTCTTTTTCTATATCTATTACTGCTATATTATTTGGAGTTTTTTTTGCTTGTTCTTCAAACAATTCATGGATTGTTTTAGTATCTTGATACTCTCTATCAGTTCGATTCCATATATCTATTATTTGTTGGTATTGTTCTTGATCTAAATAGCTTAAATCAGCTATTTTAGTATGTTCTTGTCTTTGGCTATTATTAAGCAATGTCGCCAATTGTTTTAATATCTCAGTATATGTTTTTATAAAGCCATTAACTGTTTCTTTGCTATATAAACTTGTTGCATAATTAAAACTTCCTTTTAAACAAACTTCACTATCATCTATAACAGTACTAATATCAAACTTAGCTACATTATATAAACTAGCTCCTATTGTATGTGTTTGTAATATATTAGCTAAATAAGTTTCTTGTTGTTCCCCTACTTGATTATACAATTCACTCCCAAAATTTTGTACTGCAAACATTACTTGGAATATTGCATGCCTACTAGTATCTTTGAGTACATTTAGTTCCTCTACTAATTTTTCAAATGGTAAATCCTGATGTAGTTGTGCTTGTACTATTTCATCTCCTACTTGCTTAATAAATTCTTTAATTGAAACTTTTGCATCTATTTGCATTCTCAGGGCTAACGAATTGACAAAGAAACCAATTAAATTTTCTATCTGATCATATTGCCTATTAGCTATTGGAGTTCCTACCACTATATCATCTTGATTACTATAACTTCTCAACATTAAATAATAACCACTAAGTAATACGCTGTATAAGCTTACCTTTAATTTCTTAGCTAATTCCCTTAAAGATCTTGAGGTATCTTTATCTAACTCAAAATAGATATTGCTACCTTCATAATCTATCTGACTTGCTCTTGGTTTATCGGTTATTAAGTTTAATGTCTCATAACCACTTAGTTTATTTTTCCAGTAATTTAATTGTTTATCTAATCTTTCCCCACTTAAATAGTTTCTTTGCCATAATGCAAAATCTTTATATTGAATAGTTAATTTTGGTAAGTTTAGTTTACTTACTAAACCTTGTGATTGTTTTAGATAGTAACTATAATATGCTTGTAGTTCTTTCAAAAATATATCAGTAGACCAACCATCAAAGGCTATGTGATGAATTACTATGCTTAGGTAATATTTTGGAGTATCTTTTGCATTGCTACTAATTAATTCATACAAGCAAATTCTTATCGGATATTCATTACCTAAATCATAAATATGATTTACTGACTTTTCTAGTTCCTCCTCTAATTGTAATTGATCAATGATGTTTATCTTTATAATCTCTAAGGGAAACTCTTTATCATCTAGTATTAATTGATAACCGTTACCTCTATTATCTTCTTTGATTAAGGTCCGTAGTATCTCGTGTCTAGCTACTATACTTTTTATACTACTTTCTAATATATCTATACTAGCATTACTAGATATACTAAATACCATCGGTATATTATAAGCATTAGTTCCTTCTTCATATTTCTCAATAAACCATAACCTCTCTTGAGCAAAAGATAACGATTGTTCTTCTACTTTAGTAAAGGCAGCTTTATCTATTACTATGTTATTTTCGTTATTATGTTCTATATATTGAACCAACCTTTTTACTGTATTGTGCTTAAAGATAGCTGGTATACTAATTGCATTATTTAATTCTTTACTTAATTTACTTACCAACCTTATTGCTAAAATGCTATTACCTCCCAATCTAAAAAAATCATCATGGATACTTACTTTTTCTTCAGGTAATCCTAACACTTCTGCCCAAATCTTACAAACTTGACTTTCCAATTCATTTCTAGGAGCGACATAGGTTTCAATATTAGTAAACTCAGGATCAGGTAATGATTTTCTATCCAACTTACCATTAATGGTTAATGGCAATCTCTCCAAATGCACTAATGCAGGTATCATATATTCCGGTAATCTTGCCCGTAGATAATTTAATATAGCCTCTTCATCTAACTTAGATTCTGATACATAATAACCTGCTAAATATTTACTGCCTAATTCTCCTGCTTCTTGTTGTTCTTTAGCTAGTACTACACTTTGTGTTATTCCTTCATAACTTGATAAAACACTCTCTATCTCTTCTAGTTCTATCCTGTAGCCTCTGATCTTAACTTGAAAGTCATTACGTCCTATATATTCTAAGTTACCATTTGCTAACCATCTTACCAAGTCTCCAGTCTTATATAACCTTGCATTCTTTGCTAATTTCTTTTCCTTTATACTTTGAAATGGATTAACTATAAACTTCTCTGCTGTTAAGTCAGGGCGATTTAAATAACCTCTAGCTAATCCTGCTCCCCCTATATATAATTCTCCTATCGCTCCTATTGGTAGCGGGGTTAAGTTTATATCTAGTACATAAGCCTTTCTATTTGTAAAAGCTATACCAATTGGTATAGTCTTTACGCTTGTTATGTTATTTTTACTAATATTTAATGTACAACTAAATGTAGTATTCTCCGTAGGACCATAACCATTAATAATATTCTGAGGTGCATCATGTAAGTTTATTAATTTGGATATTAGTTTAGGATTTAATGCTTCTCCACCAACAAGTAAATATTTAATATTTTTAAAAATACTTTGATCAATTAAAAACAATTGATCAAATAAAGTCCTTGTTAACCATAATACTGAAATTTTATTTGTTATTAATGTCTTTTGCAGTAAATTAATATCAGCTAATAAATCTATTTTATTAGCTGGAATAAATAATTTAGCTCCATTTAACAACGAGGTCCAAATCTCAAAAGTTGCAGCATCAAATGTTATATCGGCAAATTGAATAAATGAATCACTAGAATTAATAGACACATAATCAACATTCTTTACAAGAGATACTACTCCTTTATGTTCAATTATTACCCCCTTAGGATTACCTGTAGTACCTGAAGTATATATAACATAAGCAAGGTTATTGCTGGTGGTAGAAGTTGCAGGATTAGATGTCGGGTAGGATGCTAGTAAAGTTTGTAGTTGCTGATCATCAATTGCTAAGATCGTTACTTGACTAATTGTGCTAATAGCTAAACTATCTAATCTTTGTTTATGTCCTTCATTAGTCAGTACTAACTTACTATTTGTATCTTCTAATATATAACTTATTCTTTCATCAGGATAATTTGAATCCATTGGTACATATGCTCCTCCTGCCTTTAATACAGCAAGTATCGCTATTAGCATATGTTCACTCCTGTCTAAACATAAGGCTATCAACGTATCGGGGCTAATCTGATATGTCTCTCTTAAGTAATTGGCTAACTGATTGGCTCTCTCATTAAGTTGCCTGTATGTTAGCTTAGTTTCCTCATAGACTATTGCTATGTTATTTGGTGTCCTTGCTGCTTGTTCTTCGAATAAAGCTTGTATTGTCTTATCGCTTGGATAAGTTTTATCTGTATCATTCCAATTATTAATGATTTGTTGGTATTGTTTTTGATCTAAATAGCTTAAATTCTGTACTTCCTGGTAAGGATTGCTTACTATTTGTTCAAGTAAGCTTTTAGCTATCAATAATAATTGCTCTATACTATCATTACTGAATAACTCCCCAGCATATTTGATCATAAATGTTAATTGATTATTTACTTCATATGCTATTACTGCTAATGGATAATCTAGTTTCTCTACTGATCCTGTAAACCTTATCTTAATTCTACTTTGCTGTTCTTCATTGGCTGGATTAGGATAGTTCTCATAAACAAATAAACTATCAAATAACCGCTCACCTCCTTTTTGTAATTTAACTAAGCTGATATCACTTCTACTATTGATCTCATTAATATCACTTTGAATAGCCTTTATTGACTCTATTACACTTGTTATTGTTTTATTTTGATGCTCTACTATCAATGGTAAAGTATTTATATACAACCCTACTGAACTCTCTATGTCATCTATTGGAAGATTCCTACCTGATACGGTAGTTCCTACTACCGTTTGATTACTATTACCATAAATACTTAATACTTTGTGCCATACATATTGTAATATTGCATTTAATGTTACACCTTCTTCTTGACTGAACTTTTTTAAATTGTCATATAAGTTGCCTGTAATTGTTAATACTTGTTCTGCTGGATTTGTTATATGTTTATGTTCACTTATTCTTAACTGTTTCTGTTTATTGTTACTTAATAACAAGCCACTGAAGTCACTTCGCTCTTCTATTTGAGATATATATTTATTCCAATATTCCTTGTTATCTTCTTGATGCTTTTGTATATATTTCTGTGATTCTTTATAACTTTGATCTTCCTTTAACAATATTATTTCTTTATCTTGCAATTTTAAGTAAGTATCATGAATATATTCTAATAATATTGGATTACTCCAACCATCTAATATTGCATGGTGATTACTAAAAATACATGTATATAAATCTTCCCTCTGTTTAATTAAATATACTCTAAATAAGTTACCTTGTTGTAAGTCATATATTTCCAGCCGATCTTCTTCTTGAATTTGTTTAATCTCGAATTCTTGAATTGTAAAATCTTGTTCTTTACTTAAGTCAATATATCTCCAATCTAAATTACCTTCTTTATCTATTACTTGGATTAATTCTTCCTCCCAGTTTAACCTCAGCCTTAGGCTACTGAATCTTGCTTGAGCATAACCCCAAGCTTCTTTTAATTTATTAAGTGCTAACTGATTATTATATTGCCAAATAATTTGTACTCTGTATGCATCATCAATATCACCTTGATTTAAAGTATGATAAATAAAACCTTGTTGTAAGCTATTTGCTAAATATACTCCTTCTATCTCTCGATGTTCTTGTAACCTATCTAGATATTCCTGACTTATTACATTATCTATATCACTCACTGTTAAGTAGCTTCTAGTCTGCTTGACTGTATAGCTGATTATATCTTCTAACTTCTGTTGAAATAAATCAGCTAGTTTATTGGTTATATTTGCACCTAACTTACTTGCTATACTAAATTTAAGTTTACCATCTACAACTAAACCATTGATATTAACTATATTGTTGTCTTGGTTAGCGGGATGCATTGATATACCGCTATTCTCACTAATAATATTCCATAAATCTTTATCTGTTGTCGCACCTTGCTTGTCAAACTGTCCTAGATAGTTAAAGCTTATTCTTGGTAAATCACTCTGATATCCTATTACTGTCCCGTAACCTATTCCTTTATTTGGTACTTGTCTTAAATTCTCTTTGACAGTCTTAAGACTATTACCTAACTCCTCACTTATCTCTAATCGTATTGGATAGATAGTAGTAAACCAACCAACTGTTCTTGTTATATCAATATTACTATCTATCTCCTCTCTACCGTGACCTTCTAATACTATATAGTTAATTTTATTGTCTGTTATCTCAGCTAAACTATAACCAAGAGCAGTAAGCAAGATATCATTCACTTGCGTATTATAAGCTCTATTACTGTCTTGTAATAACTTACCAGTCTGTTCTTTGTTTAATTGTAAGCTAGCATAACTATAAGTATCTTCACTTGCTATTAACTTATTTAGATGATTATTATTACTATCATAGTCAGATAAGATATTTGACCAGTAAGTTTTTTCACTCTCATGAGTAGTTGCATATTCTCTTACTGCATTTACCCATTGTCTGTAACTACCTCCTTTACTACCTAAATCTTTAGCATGGTAAAGATTTCTTAAATCTTCAGCAATTATCCTCCAACTTACCGCATCTACTATTAAATGATGCAGAGCAAAATAGATCCTACTACTCCCATCTTCATAACCAAAAATATAGCCAATACTATAGGTTGGTCCATGCTCTAAATCAAAATTACTCTGCCAACTAGTTAATATCTCCTGTAGTTTAAACTCAAATTCTTTACTACCTTTTTTAACATCCAATTTGTTTATGTCTAATATCTTTAATTCTTCTACCTTGGCATCATTATTATAATATTGGCAATAACTCTGTACCAAATCTGTAGCTTTCCTGTATCTTAGTCTAAAACTATCATGATGTTGAACTAATTTAGTTATGCTTAGCTGTAGCCTATTTATATCTAAGGTCTCGGTTCTTAACAGAAATGACTGATTCCAATGATTAGGAATTATAAAATTATGCTTAAAGAACCACTGTTGCACTGGTAATAATGGTACTTCTCCACTTAATATACCTTGTTCACTTCTTAAATCTCCTTGAGTACTGCCTTGTCCTTTGCTTAAAACATTATCATAGAGTCTTTCAATAGTTTTATAACCAAAGATATCCTTAACAGTAACATTTAACCCTAGCCTTTGTCTTAACCTACTTACCAACTGGATACTTATTATACTATCCCCTCCTAGTCTAAAGAAATCATCATGGATACTTACTTTATCTTCAGGCAATCCTAACACTTCTGCCAAAACCCTACAAACTTGATTCTCTAATTCATTCCTAGGGGTTACATATGTTTCAATATTAGTAAACTCAGGATCGGGCAATGATTTTCTATCCAACTTACCATTAATGGTTAATGGCAATCTCTCCAAATGCACTAATATAGCAGGTATCATATATTCCGGTAATCTTGCCTGTAGGTAATTTAATATAGCCTCTTCATTTAACTTAGATTCTGATACATAATAACCCGCTAAATACTTACTTCCTAATTCTCCTACTCCTTGTTGTTCTTTAGCTAGCACTACACTTTGTGTTATTCCTTCGTAGCTTGATAAAACACTCTCTATTTCTTCTAGCTCTATCCTATAGCCTCTGATCTTAACCTGAAAATCATTACGTCCTATATATTCTAAATTACCATCTGCTAACCACCTTACCAAGTCTCCAGTTTTGTATAATCTTGCATTCTTCTCTAACTTCTTTTCTGCTGTACTTTGAAATGGGTTAACTATGAACTTCTCTGCTGTTAAGTCAGGGCGATTTAAATACCCTCTAGCTAATCCTGCTCCTCCTATATATAATTCTCCTATCGCTCCTATTGGTAACGGAGTTAAGTTAGTATCTAATACATAGCACTTGGCGTTAGAAATTGCAGATCCTATTAAATTAGTATCACCATCTATTATTTGTTTACTAGATGCATATATAGTTATTTCTGTTGGTCCATAATAATTATATAGTTTATAATTACTTGACCAATATGTACCTGTATCAATATCACATGGTTCTCCTGCATATATTATTCCATGCAATGTTTCATATTTTATTCTTGGTAAAATCGATAATAATACTGGAGGTAAATATAGATAATTAATGCCATTATCTATAATATATTTGCTAATCAGCAATGCATCCGTCCTTACTTTCTCACCTAATAGATAAAGTACTCCAGATCTAAATAATACGGTAAAAAATTCTGATACTGATACATCAAATACATAGGATGTAAATGCAGTTACCTTATTCCCTTTGCTAAAGTCATATACTCCATTTAAAGATAATACAGTATTCACCACTCCTCTATGTTCAATCATTACCCCCTTAGGATTACCTGTAGTACCTGAAGTATATATAACATAAGCAAGGTTATTGCTGGTGGTAGAAGTTGTAGGATTAGATGCTAGATGGGATGCTAGTAGAACTTGTACTTGCTGATCATCAATTGCCAAGATCGTTACTTGACTGGTTGTGGTAATAGCTAAGCTATCTAATCTCTGTTTGTGTACTTCATTAGTTAGTACTAACTTACTACTTGTATCTTCTAATATATAGCTTATCCTTTCATCAGGATAACTTGAATCCATTGGTACATATGCTCCTCCTGCTTTTAATACACCAAGTATCGCTATTAGCATATGTTCACTCCTGTCTAAACATAAGGCTATCAACGTATCGGGGCTAATCTGATATGTCTCTCTTAAGTAATTGGCTAACTGATTGGCTCTCTCATTAAGTTGCCTGTATGTTAGCTTAGTTTCTTCATATACTATTGCTATGTTATTTGGTGTCCTTGCTGCTTGTTCTTCGAATAAAGCTTGTATTGTCTTATCGCTTGGATAAGTTTTATCTGTATCATTCCAGTTATTAATAATTTGTTGGTATTGTTGTTGATCTAAATAGTTTAAATCAGCTATTTTACTATGTGCTTGTTTTTGGCTATTATTAAGCAATGTCGCCAATTGTTTTAATATCTCAGTATATGTTTTTATAAAACCATTAATTGTTTCTTCGCTATATAAACTTGTTGCATAATTAAAACTTCCTTTTAAACAAACTTCACTATCATCTATAAAAGTACTAATATCAAACTTAGCTACATTATATAAACTAGCTCCTGTTGTATGTGTTTGTAATATATTAGCTAAATAAGTTTCTTGTTGTTCGTCCTCTTGACTATATAGCTCATTCCCAAAACTCTGCACTGCAAACATTACTTGGAATATTGCATGCCTACTAGTATCTTTGATTACATTTAGTTCCTCTACTAATTTTTCAAATGGTAAATCCTGATGTAGTTGTGCTTGTACTATTTCATCTCCTACTTGCTTAATAAATTCTTTAATTGAAACTTTTGCATCTATTTGCATTCTCAGGGCTAACGAATTGACAAAGAAACCAATTAAATTTTCTATCTGATCATATTGCCTATTAGCTATTGGAGTTCCTACCACTATATCATCTTGATTACTATAACTTCTCAACATTAAATAATAACCACTAAGTAATACGCTGTATAAGCTTACCTTTAATTTCTTAGCTAATTCCCTTAAAGATCTTGAGGTATCTTTATCTAACTCAAAATAGATATTGCTACCTTCATAATCTATCTGACTTGCTCTTGGTTTATCGGTTATTAAGTTTAATGTCTCATAACCACTTAGTTTATTTTTCCAGTAATTTAATTGTTTATCTAATCTTTCCCCACTTAAATAGTTTCTTTGCCATAATGCAAAATCTTTATATTGAATAGTTAATTTTGGTAAGTTTAGTTTACTTACTAAACCTTGTGATTGTTTTAGATAGTAACTATAATATGCTTGTAGTTCTCTCAACAATATATCAGTAGACCAACCATCAAAGGCTATGTGATGAATTACTATGCTTAGGTAATATTTTGGAGTATCTTTTGCATTGCTACTAATTAATTCATACAAGCAAATTCTTATCGGATATTCATTACCTAAATCATAAATATGATTTACTGACTTTTCTAGTTCCTCCTCTAATTGTAATTGATCAATGATGTTTATCTTTATAATCTCTAAGGGAAACTCTTTATCATCTAGTATTAATTGATAACCGTTACCTCTATTATCTTCTTTGATTAAGGTCCGTAGTATCTCGTGTCTAGCTACTATACTTTTTATACTACTTTCTAATATATCTATACTAGCATTACTAGATATACTAAATACCATCGGTATATTATAAGCATTAGTTCCTTCTTCATATTTCTCAATAAACCATAACCTCTCTTGAGCAAAAGATAACGATTGTTCTTCTACTTTAGTAAAGGCAGCTTTATCTATTACTATGTTATTTTCGTTATTATGTTCTATATATTGAACCAACCTTTTTACTGTATTGTGCTTAAAGATAGCTGGTATACTAATTGCATTATTTAATTCTTTACTTAATTTACTTACCAACCTTATTGCTAAAATGCTATTACCTCCCAATCTAAAAAAATCATCATGGATACTTACTTTTTCTTCAGGTAATCCTAACACTTCTGCCCAAATCTTACAAACTTGACTTTCCAATTCATTTCTAGGAGCGACATAGGTTTCAATATTAGTAAACTCAGGATCAGGTAATGATTTTCTATCCAACTTACCATTAATGGTTAATGGCAATCTCTCCAAATGCACTAATGCAGGTATCATATATTCCGGTAATCTTGCCCGTAGATAATTTAATATAGCCTCTTCATCTAACTTAGATTCTGATACATAATAACCTGCTAAATATTTACTACCTAATTCTCCTGCTTCTTGTTGTTCTTTAGCTAGTACTACACTTTGTGTTATTCCTTCATAACTTGATAAAACACTCTCTATCTCTTCTAACTCTATTCTGTAGCCTCTGATCTTAACTTGAAAGTCATTACGTCCTATATATTCTAAGTTACCATTTGCTAACCATCTTACCAAGTCTCCAGTCTTATATAACCTTGCATTCTTTGCTAATTTCTTTTCCTTTATACTTTGAAATGGATTAACTATAAACTTCTCTGCTGTTAAGTCAGGGCGATTTAAATAACCTCTAGCTAATCCTGCTCCCCCTATATATAATTCTCCTATCGCTCCTATTGGTAGCGGAGTTAAGTTAGTGTCTAATACATAACACCTTACGTTAGAAATTGCAGAACCTATATTTGTAGCACCATTATTATTATAGTGATTTAAGCTTGCATATACACTCACCTCACTTGGTCCATATGCATTTATCACTTTTACGTTACTATTTTGATAGTAATCTAATACTTCTTTGTTAGCTTTATCCCCCCCTAGCACTAAGATATTTAATCTAAGTATATATTCATTATTTAATAATGTAGGTGGTAGTAACGCTATATCTATATTGTTTTTTTGTATGTAAATACTTAGTTGCCTTATATCTTGCCTTATATCATTATCTATGATATATATAGTATGACCATTTAAGATAGTTGTATAAGCTTCCCATACATGTGCATCAAATACATAATTAGCATACCATAAGCAATTTTTGATATTTTTTTCTTTAGGTAATTCAAACTCTTTTTCTTGTACTATTGCTAAATTTATAATTCCTCGATGTTCAATCATTACCCCCTTAGGATTACCTGTAGTACCTGAGGTATATATAACATAAGCAAGGTTATTGCTGGTGGTAGAAGTTGCAGGATTAGATGTCGGGTAGGATGCTAGTAAAGTTTGTAGTTGCTGATCATCAATTGCTAAGATCGTTACTTGACTAATTATGCTAATAGCTAAGCTATCTAATCTTTGTTTATGTCCTTCATTAGTCAGTACTAACTTACTATTTGTATCTTCTAATATATAACTTATTCTTTCATCAGGATAATTTGAATCGATTGGTACATATGCTCCTCCTGCCTTTAATACAGCAAGGATCGCTATTAGCATATGTTCACTCCTGTCTAAACATAAGGCTATCAACGTATCGGGGCTAATCTGATATGTCTCTCTTAAGTAATTGGCTAACTGATTGGCTCTCTCATTAAGTTGCCTGTATGTTAGCTTAGTTTCTTCATATACTATTGCTATGTTATTTGGTGTCCTTGCTGCTTGTTCTTCGAATAAAGCTTGTATTGTCTTATCGCTTGGATAAGTTTTATCTGTATCATTCCAGTTATTAATAATTTGTTGGTATTGTTGTTGATCTAAATAGTTTAAATCAGCTATTTTACTATGTGCTTGTTTTTGGCTATTATTAAGCAATGTCGCCAATTGTTTTAATATCTCAGTATATGTTTTTATAAAACCATTAATTGTTTCTTCGCTATATAAACTTGTTGCATAATTAAAACTTCCTTTTAAACAAACTTCACTATCATCTATAAAAGTACTAATATCAAACTTAGCTACATTATATAAACTAGCTCCTGTTGTATGTGTTTGTAATATATTAGCTAAATAAGTTTCTTGTTGTTCGTCCTCTTGACTATATAGCTCATTCCCAAAACTCTGCACTGCAAACATTACTTGGAATATTGCATGCCTACTAGTATCTTTGATTACATTTAGTTCCTCTACTAATTTTTCAAATGGTAAATCCTGATGTAGTTGTGCTTGTACTATTTCATCTCCTACTTGCTTGATAAATTCTTTAATTGAAACTTTTGCATCTATTTGCATTCTCAGGGCTAACGAATTGACAAAGAAACCAATTAAATTTTCTATCTGATCATATTGCCTATTAGCTATTGGAGTTCCTACCACTATATCATCTTGATTACTATAACTTCTCAACATTAAATAATAACCACTAAGTAATACGCTGTATAAGCTTACCTTTAATTTCTTAGCTAATTCCCTTAAAGATCTTGAGGTATCTTTATCTAACTCAAAATAGATATTGCTACCTTCATAATCTATCTGACTTGCTCTTGGTTTATCGGTTATTAAGTTTAATGTCTCATAACCACTTAGTTTATTCTTCCAGTAATTTAATTGTTTATCTAATCTTTCCCCACTTAAATAGTTTCTTTGCCATAATGCAAAATCTTTATATTGAATAGTTAATTTTGGTAAGTTTAGTTTACTTACTAAACCTTGTGATTGTTTTAGATAGTAACTATAATATGCTTGTAGTTCTTTCAAAAATATATCGGTAGACCAACCATCAAAGGCTATGTGATGAATTACTATGCTTAGGTAATATTTTGGAATATCTTTTGCATTGCTACTAATTAATTCATACAAGCAAACTCTTATCGGATATTCATTACCTAAATCATAAATATGATGTACTGACTTTTCTAGTTCCTCCTCTAATTGTAATTGATCAATGATGTTTATCTTTATAATCTCTAAGGGAAACTCTTTATCATCTAGTATTAATTGATAACCGTTACCTCTATTATCTTCTTTGATTAAGGTCCGTAGTATCTCGTGTCTAGCTACTATACTTTTTATACTACTTTCTAATATATCTATACTAGCATTACTAGATATACTAAATACCATCGGTATATTATAAGCATTAGTTCCTTCTTCATATTTCTCAATAAACCATAACCTCTCTTGAGCAAAAGATAACGATTGTTCTTCTACTTTAGTAAAGGCAGCTTTATCTATTACTATGTTATTTTCGTTATTATGTTCTATATATTGAACCAACCTTTTTACTGTATTGTGCTTAAAGATAGCTGGTATACTAATTGCATTATTTAATTCTTTACTTAATTTACTTACCAACCTTATTGCTAAAATGCTATTACCTCCCAATCTAAAAAAATCATCATGGATACTTACTTTTTCTTCAGGTAATCCTAACACTTCTGCCCAAATCTTACAAACTTGACTCTCTAATTCATTCCTAGGGGCTACATATGTTTCAATATTAGTAAACTCAGGATCAGGTAATGATTTTCTATCCAACTTACCATTAATGGTTAATGGCAATCTCTCCAAATGCACTAATATAGCAGGTATCATATATTCCGCTAATCTTGCCCGTAGGTAATTTAATATAGCCTCTTCATCTAACTTACATTCTGATACATAATAACCTGCTAAATATTTACTACCTGATTCTCCTAGTCCTTGTTGTTCTTTAGCTAGTACTACACTTTGTGTTATTCCTTCATAACTTGATAAAACACTCTCTATCTCTTCTAACTCTATTCTGTAGCCTCTGATCTTAACTTGAAAGTCATTACGTCCTATATATTCTAAGTTACCATTTGCTAACCATCTTACCAAGTCTCCAGTCTTATATAACCTTGCATTCTTTGCTAATTTCTTTTCCTTTATACTTTGAAATGGATTAACTATAAACTTCTCTGCTGTTAAGTCAGGGCGATTTAAATAACCTCTAGCTAATCCTGCTCCCCCTATATATAATTCTCCTATCGCTCCTATTGGTAGCGGAGTTAAGTTAGTGTCTAATACATAACACCTTACGTTAGAAATTGCAGAACCTATATTTGTAGCACCATTATTATTATAGTGATTTAAGCTTGCATATACAGTCACCTCACTTGGTCCATATGCATTTATCACTTTTACGTTACTATTTTGATAGTAATCTAATACTTCTTTGTTAGCTTTATCCCCCCCTAGCACTAAGATATTTAATCTAAGTATATATTCATTATTTAATAATGTAGGTGGTAGTAACGCTATATCTATATTGTTTTTTTGTATGTAAATACTTAGTTGCCTTATATCTTGCCTTATATCATTATCTATGATATATATAGTATGACCATTTAAGATAGTTGTATAAGCTTCCCATACATGTGCATCAAATACATAATTAGCATACCATAAGCAATTTTTGATATTTTTTTCTTTAGGTAATTCAAACTCTTTTTCTTGTACTATTGCTAAATTTATAATTCCTCGATGTTCAATCATTACCCCCTTAGGATTACCTGTAGTACCTGAAGTATATATAACATAAGCAAGGTTATTGCTGGTGGTAGAAATTGTAGGATTAGATGTCAGGTAGGATGCTAGTAAAGTTTGTATTTGCTGATCATCAATTACTAAGATCGTTGCTTGACTAATTGTGCTAATAGCTAAACTATCTAATCTTTGTTTATGTCCTTCATTAGTCAGTACTAACTTACTATTTGTATCTTCTAATATATAACTTATTCTTTCATCAGGATAATTTGAATCGATTGGTACATATGCTCCTCCTGCTTTTAATACAGCAAGGTTCGCTATTAGCATATGTTCACTCCTGTCTAAACATAAGGCTATCAACGTATCGGGGCTAATCTGATATGTCTCTCTTAAGTAATTGGCTAACTGATTGGCTCTCTCATTAAGTTGCCTGTATGTTAGCTTAGTTTCTTCATATACTATTGCTATGTTATTTGGTGTCCTTGCTGCTTGTTCTTCGAATAAAGCTTGTATTGTCTTATCGCTTGGATAAGTTTTATCTGTATCATTCCAGTTATTAATAATTTGTTGGTATTGTTGTTGATCTAAATAGTTTAAATCAGCTATTTTACTATGTGCTTGTTTTTGGCTATTATTAAGCAATGTCGCTAATTGTTTTAATATCTCAGTATATGTTTTTATAAAACCATTAATTGTTTCTTCGCTATATAAACTTGTTGCATAATTAAAACTTCCTTTTAAATAAACTTCACTATC
Source organism: Candidatus Tisiphia endosymbiont of Temnostethus pusillus (assembly GCF_964264675.1). Taxonomy (NCBI): domain Bacteria; kingdom Pseudomonadati; phylum Pseudomonadota; class Alphaproteobacteria; order Rickettsiales; family Rickettsiaceae; genus Candidatus Tisiphia; species Candidatus Tisiphia endosymbiont of Temnostethus pusillus. Next base: position 1,106,130 of record NZ_OZ183472.1, read on the forward strand.
ATCTATAAAAGTACTAATATCAAACTTAGCTACATTATATAAACTAGCTCCTGTTGTATGTGTTTGTAATATATTAGCTAAATAAGTTTCTTGTTGTTCGTCCTCTTGACTATATAGCTCATTCCCAAAACTCTGCACTGCAAACATTACTTGGAATATTGCATGCCTACTAGTATCTTTGATTACATTTAGTTCCTCTACTAATTTTTCAAATGGTAAATCCTGATGTAGTTGTGCTTGTACTATTTCATCTCCTACTTGCTTAATAAATTCTTTAATTGAAACTTTTGCATCTATTTGCATTCTCAGGGCTAACGAATTGACAAAGAAACCAATTAAATTTTCTATCTGATTATATTGCCTATTAGCTATTGGAGTTCCTACCACTATATCATCTTGATTACTATAACTTCTCAACATTAAATAATAACCACTAAGTAATACGCTGTATAAGCTTACCTTTAATTTCTTAGCTAATTCCCTTAAAGATCTTGAGGTATCTTTATCTAACTCAAAATAGATATTGCTACCTTCATAATCTATCTGACTTGCTCTTGGTTTATCGGTTATTAAGTTTAATGTCTCATAACCACTTAGTTTATTCTTCCAGTAATTTAATTGTTTATCTAATCTTTCCCCACTTAAATAGTTTCTTTGCCATAATGCAAAATCTTTATATTGAATAGTTAATTTTGGTAAGTTTAGTTTACTTACTAAACCTTGTGATTGTTTTAGATAATAACTATAATATGCTTGTAGTTCTTTCAAAAATATATCGGTAGACCAACCATCAAAGGCTATGTGATGAATTACTATGCTTAGGTAGTATTTTGGAGTATCTTTTGCATTGCTACTAATTAATTCATACAAGCAAACTCTTATCGGATATTCATTACCTAAATCATAAATATGATGTACTGACTTTTCTAGTTCCTCCTCTAATTGTAATTGATCAATGATGTTTATCTTTATAATCTCTAAGGGAAACTCTTTATCATCTAGTATTAATTGATAACCGTTACCTCTATTATCTTCTTTGATTAAGGTCCGTAGTATCTCGTGTCTAGCTACTATACTTTTTATACTACTTTCTAATATATCTATACTAGCATTACTAGATATACTAAATACCATCGGTATATTATAAGCATTAGTTCCTTCTTCATATTTCTCAATAAACCATAACCTCTCTTGAGCAAAAGATAACGATTGTTCTTCTACTTTAGTAAAGGCAGCTTTATCTATTACTATGTTATTTTCGTTATTATGTTCTATATATTGAACCAACCTTTTTACTGTATTGTGCTTAAAGATAGCTGGTATACTAATTGCATTATTTAATTCTTTACTTAATTTACTTACCAACCTTATTGCTAAAATGCTATTACCTCCCAATCTAAAAAAATCATCATGGATACTTACTTTTTCTTCAGGTAATCCTAACACTTCTGCCCAAATCTTACAAACTTGACTCTCCAATTCATTTCTAGGGGCTACATATGTTTCAATATTAGTAAACTCAGGATCAGGCAATGATTTTCTATCCAACTTACCATTAATCGTTAATGGCAATCTTTCCAAATGCATTAATACAGCAGGTATCATATATTCCGGTAATCTTGCCTGTAGATAATTTAATATGCCTTCTTCATCTAACTTAGATTCCGATACATAATAACCTGCTAAATACTTACTGCCTAATTCTCCTGCTTCTTGTTGTTCTTTAGCTAGTACTACACTTTGTGTTATTCCTTCATAACTTGATAAAACACTCTCTATCTCTTCTAACTCTATTCTGTAGCCTCTGATCTTAACTTGAAAGTCATTACGTCCTATATATTCTAAGTTACCACTTGCTAACCATCTTACCAAGTCTCCAGTCTTATATAACCTTGCATTCTTTGCTAATTTCTTTTCCTTTATACTTTGAAATGGATTAACTATAAACTTCTCTGCCGTTAAGTCAGGGCGATTTAAATAACCTCTAGCTAATCCTGCTCCCCCTATATATAATTCTCCTATCGCTCCTATTGGTAACGGGGTTAAGTTTATATCTAATACATAGCACCTTGCATTAGAAATTGCAGATCCTATTAAATTAATATCTCCATCTATTATTTGTTTACTAGATGCGTATATAGTTTCCGTTGGTCCATAATAATTATATAGTTTATAATTACTTGACCAATATGTACCTGTACCAATATCGCATGGTTCTCCTGCATATATTATTCCATACAATGTTTCATATTCTATTCTTGGTAAAATCGATAATAATACGGGAGGTAAATATACATAATTAATGCCATTATCTATAATGTATTTGCTAATCAGCAATGCATCCGTCCTTACTTTCTCACCTAATAGATAAAGTACTCCAAATCTAAATAATACGGTAAAAATTTCTGATACTGATACATCAAATACATAGGATGTAAATACAGCTACCTTATTTCCTTTACTTAAATCATATACATCATTTAAAGATAATACGGCATTCACTATCCCTCTATGCTCCATCATTACCCCCTTAGGATTACCTGTAGTACCTGAAGTATATATAACACAAGCAAGGTTATTGCTGGTAGTAGAAGTTGCAGGGTTAGATGTTAGATGGGATGCTAGTAAAGTTTGTACTTGCTGATCATCAATTGCTAAGATCGTTGCTTGACTAATTGTGCTAATAGCTAAGCTATCTAATCTTTGTTTATGTACTTCATTAGTCAATACTAAGTTACTATTTGTATCTTCTAATATGTAGCTTATTCTTTCATCAGGATAACTTGAATCCATTGGTACATATGCTCCTCCTACTTTTAATACAGCAAGGATCGCTATTAGCATATGTTCACTCCTGTCTAAACATAAGGCTATCAACGTATCGGGGCTAATCTGATATGTCTCTCTTAAGTAATTGGCTAACTGATTGGCTCTCTCATTAAGTTGCCTGTATGTTAGCTTAGTTTCCTCATAGACTATTGCTATGTTATTTGGTGTCCTTGCTGCTTGTTCTTCGAATAAAGCTTGTATTGTCTTATCGCTTGGATAAGTTTTATCTGTATCATTCCAATTATTAATGATTTGTTGGTATTGTTTTTGATCTAAATAGCTTAAATTCTGTACTTCCTGGTAAGGATTGCTTACTATTTGTTCAAGTAAGCTTTTAGCTATCAATAATAATTGCTCTATACTATCATTACTGAATAACTCCCCAGCATATTTGATCATAAATGTTAATTGATTATTTACTTCATATGCTATTACTGCTAATGGATAATCTAGTTTCTCTACTGATCCTGTAAACCTTATCTTAATTCTACTTTGCTGTTCTTCATTGGCTGGATTAGGATAGTTCTCATAAACAAATAAACTATCAAATAACCGCTCACCTCCTTTTTGTAATTTAACTAAGCTGATATCACTTCTACTATTGATCTCATTAATATCACTTTGAATAGCCTTTATTGACTCTATTACACTTGTTATTGTTTTATTTTGATGCTCTACTATCAATGGTAAAGTATTTATATACAACCCTACTGAACTCTCTATGTCATCTATTGGAAGATTCCTACCTGATACGGTAGTTCCTACTACCGTTTGATTACTATTACCATAAATACTTAATACTTTGTGCCATACATATTGTAATATTGCATTTAATGTTACACCTTCTTCTTGACTGAACTTTTTTAAATTGTCATATAAGTTGCCTGTAATTGTTAATACTTGTTCTGCTGGATTTGTTATATGTTTATGTTCACTTATTCTTAACTGTTTCTGTTTATTGTTACTTAATAACAAGCCACTGAAGTCACTTCGCTCTTCTATTTGAGATATATATTTATTCCAATATTCCTTGTTATCTTCTTGATGCTTTTGTATATATTTCTGTGATTCTTTATAACTTTGATCTTCCTTTAACAATATTATTTCTTTATCTTGCAATTTTAAGTAAGTATCATGAATATATTCTAATAATATTGGATTACTCCAACCATCTAATATTGCATGGTGATTACTAAAAATACATGTATATAAATCTTCCCTCTGTTTAATTAAATATACTCTAAATAAGTTACCTTGTTGTAAGTCATATATTTCCAGCCGATCTTCTTCTTGAATTTGTTTAATCTCGAATTCTTGAATTGTAAAATCTTGTTCTTTACTTAAGTCAATATATCTCCAATCTAAATTACCTTCTTTATCTATTACTTGGATTAATTCTTCCTCCCAGTTTAACCTCAGCCTTAGGCTACTGAATCTTGCTTGAGCATAACCCCAAGCTTCTTTTAATTTATTAAGTGCTAACTGATTATTATATTGCCAAATAATTTGTACTCTGTATGCATCATCAATATCACCTTGATTTAAAGTATGATAAATAAAACCTTGTTGTAAGCTATTTGCTAAATATACTCCTTCTATCTCTCGATGTTCTTGTAACCTATCTAGATATTCCTGACTTATTACATTATCTATATCACTCACTGTTAAGTAGCTTCTAGTCTGCTTGACTGTATAGCTGATTATATCTTCTAACTTCTGTTGAAATAAATCAGCTAGTTTATTGGTTATATTTGCACCTAACTTACTTGCTATACTAAATTTAAGTTTACCATCTACAACTAAACCATTGATATTAACTATATTGTTGTCTTGGTTAGCGGGATGCATTGATATACCGCTATTCTCACTAATAATATTCCATAAATCTTTATCTGTTGTCGCACCTTGCTTGTCAAACTGTCCTAGATAGTTAAAGCTTATTCTTGGTAAATCACTCTGATATCCTATTACTATCCCGTAACCTATTCCTTTATTTGGTACTTGTCTTAAATTCTCTTTGACAGTCTTAAGACTATTACCTAACTCCTCACTTATCTCTAATCGTATTGGATAGATAGTAGTAAACCAACCAACTGTTCTTGTTATATCAATGTTATTATCTATTTCCTCTCTACCGTGACCCTCTAATACTATATGGTTAATTTTATTGCCTGTTATTTCAGCTAAACTATAACCAAGGGCAGTAAGCAAAATATCATTCACTTGGGTATTATAAGCTCTATTACTGTCTCGTAATAACTGACCAGTCTGTTCTTTGCTTAATTGTAGGCTAGCATAGCTATAAGCATCTTCGCTTACTATTAACTTATTTAGTTGATTACTATCATAATCAGATAGGATATTTGACCAGTAAGTTGTTTCACTCTTATGAGTAGTTGCATATTCTCTTACTACATTTACCCATTGTCTATAACTACTCCCTTTACTACCTATATCTTTACCATGGTAAAGACTTCTTAAATCTTCAGCAATTATCCGCCAACTTACCGCGTCTACTATTAAATGATGCAATGCACAATATATCCTGCTACTTCCATCTTCATAACCAAAAATATAACCTATACTATAGGTTGGTCCATACTCTAAGTCAAAATCACTCTGCCAGCTAGTTAATATCTCCTGTAGTTTAAACTCAAATTCTTTACTACCTTTTTTAACATCCAATTTGTTTATGTCTAATATCTTTAATTCTTCTACCTTGGCATCATTATTATAATATTGGCAATAACTCTGTACCAAATCTGTAGCTTTCCTGTATCTTAGTCTAAAACTATCATGATGTTGAACTAATTTAGTTATGCTTAGCTGTAGCCTATTTATATCTAAGGTCTCGGTTCTTAACAGAAATGACTGATTCCAATGATTAGGAATTATAAAATTATGCTTAAAGAACCACTGTTGCACTGGTAATAATGGTACTTCTCCACTTAATATACCTTGTTCACTTCTTAAATCTCCTTGAGTACTGCCTTGTCCTTTGCTTAAAACATTATCATAGAGTCTTTCAATAGTTTTATAACCAAAGATATCCTTAACAGTAACATTTAACCCTAGCCTTTGTCTTAACCTACTTACCAACTGGATACTTATTATACTATCCCCTCCTAGTCTAAAGAAATCATCATGGATACTTACTTTATCTTCAGGCAATCCTAACACTTCTGCCAAAACCCTACAAACTTGATTCTCTAATTCATTCCTAGGGGTTACATATGTTTCAATATTAGTAAACTCAGGATCGGGCAATGATTTTCTATCCAACTTACCATTAATGGTTAATGGCAATCTCTCCAAATGCACTAATATAGCAGGTATCATATATTCCGGTAATCTTGCCTGTAGGTAATTTAATATAGCCTCTTCATTTAACTTAGATTCTGATACATAATAACCCGCTAAATACTTACTTCCTAATTCTCCTACTCCTTGTTGTTCTTTAGCTAGCACTACACTTTGTGTTATTCCTTCGTAGCTTGATAAAACACTCTCTATTTCTTCTAGCTCTATCCTATAGCCTCTGATCTTAACCTGAAAATCATTACGTCCTATATATTCTAAATTACCATCTGCTAACCACCTTACCAAGTCTCCAGTTTTGTATAATCTTGCATTCTTCTCTAACTTCTTTTCTGCTGTACTTTGAAATGGGTTAACTATGAACTTCTCTGCTGTTAAGTCAGGGCGATTTAAATACCCTCTAGCTAATCCTGCTCCTCCTATATATAATTCTCCTATCGCTCCTATTGGTAACGGAGTTAAGTTAGTATCTAATACATAGCACTTGGCGTTAGAAATTGCAGATCCTATTAAATTAGTATCACCATCTATTATTTGTTTACTAGATGCATATATAGTTATTTCTGTTGGTCCATAATAATTATATAGTTTATAATTACTTGACCAATATGTACCTGTATCAATATCACATGGTTCTCCTGCATATATTATTCCATGCAATGTTTCATATTTTATTCTTGGTAAAATCGATAATAATACTGGAGGTAAATATAGATAATTAATGCCATTATCTATAATATATTTGCTAATCAGCAATGCATCCGTCCTTACTTTCTCACCTAATAGATAAAGTACTCCAGATCTAAATAATACGGTAAAAAATTCTGATACTGATACATCAAATACATAGGATGTAAATGCAGTTACCTTATTCCCTTTGCTAAAGTCATATACTCCATTTAAAGATAATACAGTATTCACCACTCCTCTATGTTCAATCATTACCCCCTTAGGATTACCTGTAGTACCTGAAGTATATATAACATAAGCAAGGTTATTGCTGGTGGTAGAAGTTGTAGGATTAGATGCTAGATGGGATGCTAGTAGAACTTGTACTTGCTGATCATCAATTGCCAAGATCGTTACTTGACTGGTTGTGGTAATAGCTAAGCTATCTAATCTCTGTTTGTGTACTTCATTAGTTAGTACTAACTTACTACTTGTATCTTCTAATATATAGCTTATCCTTTCATCAGGATAACTTGAATCCATTGGTACATATGCTCCTCCTGCTTTTAATACACCAAGTATCGCTATTAGCATATGTTCACTCCTGTCTAAACATAAGGCTATCAACGTATCGGGGCTAATCTGATATGTCTCTCTTAAGTAATTGGCTAACTGATTTGCTCTTTCATTAAGTTGCCTGTATGTTAGCTTAGTTTCTTCATATACTATTGCTATGTTGTTTGGTGTCCTTGCTACTTGTTCTTCAAATAAAGCTTGTATCGTCTTATCACTTGGATAATCCTTATCTGTATCATTCCAATTATTAATAATTTGTTGGTATTGCTTGTGTGATAATAGATTATAATTTTTGATATGGTGTAATTGCTTTGTATCTTCCAGTTCTACTAACTCATTTAGCACCCCTATAAATAATAGCTTATAGTAATCTATAAAATTAGTTAATAAATCGATATTAATCTTACTTAATTTATATCTTACCCTATAGTTAATTTCTTCATTTCGGATTTCTTGCTCAAATAATAATTCATTTGTTAAATCAATATTTGTATCCTTATTAACCTTAACTTTTATATTTCCAAATTCGAAAACTTTATATTTTAAATTTGTTTGAATAAACGAGCAATTGAGAATACCTTTATTTGATACTGATACTATATCAGATATAGGTAAATAGCTATGATTTACATCAATACACTTTAATGACTTAAGAAACTGTCGTGATTGATTTACTACATCTATAATATTATTTGTTTTGTTTAAATTATAAGCAATAACATTTGTATTAATGTGAGCACCATATATAAAATCTTTTCCTTCTGTTACTGCTATTGGATAATTTATACAAAATCTGTTTTGTTCTGTATATCTATTAAGTAAAACTGCAAATATATTTTGACCATATAAATATGGTGTTATGTTATACTTTTTTTTCAATTGATTTAATTTAAACAATACTTCTTTGTTAAACTTAAACCTTATTTCAGTTACATCACTTAATGTTTGTACCGATAATTTCGTTTTTTCTAAATTATTTCGTCTTGTACTAACCTTTAAAAAATTTATATCTAAAAATTCAATATCTGATAATCTTTCTTTCCAAAAGAATTTGCTCCTTTCTTTATTTAACTCTACATATTTTGATAGTTCTTTTGATAACTTTGTTATACGTAATAGTTGAGTTTTTATTGTAATACTATTTTTGTAATATGGATCATTATAATACTTTGATAGTTCATTAACAAAGTAATCAAATGAAGATCCATCTATGATAATATGATGTAAAACAATTATTAATCTATATTTATTAGAGTGATATTTTATCAAGCTACATCTATATAATGGTCCTTCTTCCAAATTAAATGGTTTTTGTATATACGCAAAAATATCTTTACTGGATAGTTTCTTTTCAAAAAACTCTACTCCATATATCTTGTTATTTTTTACCCAATATAATTCTTCATTTTTATCCTCTATATGGCTATTTAGTATTACATAATCTGATATAAATCTCTTTATTGCATTATTTAATCTTAGTATATCTATATTACCATTAAGATTTTGATCAAATACTATATTGTAATCGCTCCTATTTTGATCTAATTTCCATTCAGTGTAAAATATTCTAGTATAAGGAGAAAGTAGAACTCGGTACATAATATATCTCTTTACATTTGTTATTTGGTTCAGTCAGAACGCCCTCGCTAAGCGAGGGGCTTGACGGTATTGAGCAGCCCAAAGGGCTGCCATTGTTAATTAAAATTCTCCTGTTTCGTCAGAACCTAGACTATCAAGTTGCTCTTGGTTCTTAATGTAGTGTTTGATCTGATTCTCTTCAAATCCCACAGTTGAGACCGCATAACCTCTAGCCCACAACTTCTCTCCATTAAAATTACGCTTTCGTCCACCAAACTGCCTAGCAACAGCTATAGCACTTTTCCCCTTGATATAACCTATTACTTCGGCTACAGAATATTTAGGAGGAATTTTGATGAGCATATGGACATGATCTTGTACCATATGACCTTCTATTATCTTACTCCCTCGTTGAAAAGTTAACTCATGGAATACGTTTCCAAGATATTTTCTAACCTTCCCGTACAATTCTCTTTTTCGACACTTTGGAATAAACACAATATGATATTTGCAATCCCATTTAGAATAATTTAAACTTTCGTATGTTGTCATATATTTTCTCCTTTGACCGTCAAGCCAAAGAAGTTATATATGATAACTTCTTATTTTATACTAAATCTAAAGGTCAAGCCTTGATGGTCTCACTAGTCAAACTAGTGGCTTACCTATCATTGAGTTATTAAAGTATTTTATGTGACTAGATTGTTCTAGTAGTGCTAAAGTCCCAATATATTGTTCAGGAATATGTTGTAGGTCTATCAAATAATAAGGCTCATAAGATGTATGTCGATTATTTACCAACTTTATCTTTTTATCCTCAGTAAAGGCTATTTCTATACTATTTAGAGGTATAGAAAGTCCTATCCCTAAAGCTTTTAGATAGGCTTCTTTACCTGACCATAATTTATAAAAAATTTCTCTTGTATTGGAACTAACCAAATCCTTAAATAAATTAATTTCATTATTGGTAAATATATCTGCATTTATCAGCCAGCTAACATCTTCTTCTTTAGTTAATTCTATGTCGATACCCACTTCATTATGCCTAGTAAATGCTAGAACTATAAAATCATGAGAATGCGAAACATTAAATGATAATCCTATTATGTCGTTTTTTAACTTAGGCTTGCCATATTCATTATATTTAAATTGTACCTCGTTCGCTGATATTCCGGTATAACCAGCTATTATGTATCTCAATAAATATCGTCCCTGAATAAACTTTATTTTATCTCTTGCAAAATAAAATCTTTCTGCCCGTTCTCTCTCTTCTGTTGACAGGCAAGAATATTGTAAATTTAAATTTTTTGGATTTTCTAGTAGATAAGTACTCCAAATATGAACCTCATTTATTTTAAGAGACTCAGTATAGACCTTTTCATTGTAATTGCTCATTTTATTGGATCTCATTTAAGTTTTTCAATAGTCATTACTTCTATATAAATTTTGGTTCTATGTTATTATTCTTATCAATTATTTCTTACACGCTCCTCTTGGCTCATCAATAAAAATCCAACAATATTTTTAAATCCTAGTTTATAGGGTCAATTAAAATCTTAAAAAATAAATATTTTTTAATCTTATTGTATTCTTATGACAATAGGAGCATGCTCAATCACTACAAAGCACCAAACAAAGTGTTAAAAGCATTTATGTAATAACATAAACAAACTGTTGGTGCTGAACTATCAAAGTTATAGTGTTTACAACTATCCTGTGTTTAAGTTAGCCGAGTTAGTAAGAGATATAGCCAACCTTCTTAATAGTGCAGTATTTCAAAACATTAAATTAGAAAATTATTATTATCAATGCTCAGAAAATCAGTAGGTACTGTACGTAAGTAAAAAATACTTAGAAATAATTTTAAAAATCTTTCTATTTATCTTTGCATTTAAAACAGATACCTATAATCTTAAATTAGAAATTTTTAACCTTGTAGGATAATAATAGTTAAAATAAATTAGATTTTATGGAAGACAAAGAGATACTGTGTCCACAAGAGATTTATGAAAAACATCTGATGATTATTAACGGTATAAGATTCACACCAAGGGAAATAGATATAATAGCATGCATTATGCATGGGAAAAATGCAAAAGGAATAGCTAATTTTCTATCAACTAAAGATAAATCGCTTAAAACCAAGACTATCGAAAGTCATATTCTTAATATTAAACGAAAAATAGCAGCAAATTCCCGAGAAGGAATTATAAGTTTTATAGAGAAATCTGATAAATACAAACTAATACACCGTTATTATTTGAGCTTATTAATCCAACAAGAATTTAATAAAATTCTACAGGAAATTTTAATATTAACAAAATCTGATAAGTTGTCCTTTCTAATTGTTTTACCAAGGTTAGGAAAGGATAACTTAAACTTGCTGGTCAATAAACTATGTATTGATTTACGACTTATAGGCATAACAGTTTCTATAGAGTTTCAAGAGAATCCTAATACTACTCCTATAGTAGTATGCTTAAAGCATAAGGAGATCAGTTCTACAGGCATACAATTAAAACAATGCACAATCTATGTTCTAGCTATAAATGAAGCTAATATACCCGACCAAGAGGAACATTGTTCTATCATTGTAGATGATGATAAAGAGATATCTAAAGTGTTCTTCCTTTTAGAAAAAGAAGAACAATGTATAAAAATATTATCTCAACAAACGAGTCAAACTAATTTTGAATATATTAATCCCTCACAATACAAACTATATCATTTTCTGTTTCTTGAAATCATCACAAGACTTTTCCCTAATACAAATATCGAGAATATTATCCGTAAGTTTAAGGAAAGATATAGTAGTATAATAGAAAATTCTAGTTCAATTTACCCTATATCTCCTTCGGTAAATAGAGATATGCAAAGTGACACAAAAAATATTTATATATTAGTATTTTGCGTAATTAGCATAATTGTTTTGATAATGTGTGGTATTTGCTTTTTTACACTTGAACATAAAGTAAATGTTAGTAAAACTATTAGTAGTCAAGGAGAAGAATCACTATCACTTACAGCACAGAAACCAATAATATCTACAAAAAACCTGACAACTTGGAATGTACCTAGACAAGATTATATTTTTATCGGCAGAAAAAATTTATTGGATGATTTATATAATAAATTACATCACCATCATACACCCCCAACAATCAGTAGTTTAGCAATTAGTGCCTGTGCTGGGCTTGGGGGAATCGGTAAAACACAATTAGCCTTGCAATATATCACTCATACAAAATATCCTTATACGCTTAAAGTTTGGTTTCCTGCTGAAAATGTTGATCATTTATATAACAAGTATGTTGAGTTTGCCAAATTATTAGGATACGCAGAAGTCAATTATACCAAAGAAAGCATTATTGCTTATGTTAAACAATGGCTAGTTGACAATCCTGGATGGCTTTTAGTTTATGACAATGTCAACAACTATCGTGAAATTGAAGCATTTTTACCAAAAGCTGGCGGATATGTTATTTTAACAACTCGTCAACGTTATTGGCCAACAAATTTTTCAATACTGCCTATTGATGTTATGACAGAACAGGAGGCTGTAAAAACAATAAGGTCCTTAATACAGCAAGATACAGCCGAAGAACAAAATGAAATAAAAAAATTAGTAGAAATTTTAGGATACTTACCATTAGCACTAGTACAAGCTGGTGCTTATATTAGGCAAAACCATATAACTATACTAGAATATTTATATCTTTACAAGAGTCATGAAGCAGAGTTACTAGCAAGCAATATTTTACCTGAAGGAACAAATAACCAATCCGTTGCCATAACATGGAATATTAGTTTAGAAGCAATTGTTAGAGAGACTAAGATTAATAATGAACCACCAATAGCTATTGAACTTTTAACAGTTTGTGCTTACCTAGCACCCGATAAAATCTCTCGTAAACTATTACTCGCATGGCTTCAATCAACTTATCCTAATTTATCATCGCCACAATTAACGTTAAACAAGCACATTGCTCTATTGTGGCAATATTCCATGATCAATTATAATGGTAATGATCATATTGCTATTCATCGCTTAGTGCAGGCAGTGTTACGTCACCAACTCCAGCAAACCCTAGACAGTAAAAATAATATTTGTTCTACATTAAATTTAAGATGGTTTGAATCATTATTGCAGTTTTTTATAGATAATGAACATGAGTTTAAGCTTACTAATTCCTTTCAACAACTTATTGAAACTAACCAACAATTTAAAAGTAAATTTAAGGATAACTATAATAAAAATCTTGCGGCAATGGATTTAATGACTTCTTCTGTCTATTTTCATCAAGAAAAATATCAAGAATTTCTAAAGATTCTTGATGAGGTCAATAGATATTTGCAGAAAACTGACGGTTTAGAAATGTTAAAATGTAAAATCTTATATTTATACTCAGCATATTTTTGTAAAATGGGTAATTATCAAAAGGCAGAAGAAAAAATAAATGCAGCAATTAACAGATATAATGATATAAAAGTAAGTAAGTCAATAAAGGATAATGATCTAAAAAATTTAAAGGCAAACTTATTGTTTAATAAGGCTACTTTTGGTTTAGTCAAAAATAAAACAACAACTAAGATTAATAGAAATAAACTAGAAATAGAGATTTCCATTAAATCAATTCAAGAAGCAATAACACTATTTAACAAGACTCATAACACTAGAGGTTATTTGCGATCAATAGCATTGTATGGAAAATTACTTATGTTAACAAACCAAGCTAATAAAGTGATAATAGAGTTTAATAAATATAATAACCTAATTGAGGAAATAGCTGATGATGGGACAAAAATGTTTTTTTATTTAACTTATTCCGATGCTTATCTCAGCAATGGAGATTTCAATAAAGCCTTGAATTATTGTAACAAGGCAAAACAACAAGCAGAAAAACTACATCTTGAACAAGAACTAAATAATATTTATAACAAAGAAAAAACTATTAAAATTTTATTACAGAAAAGTTAGCTAAATTTTACTATAACTATTTATTCCCTGACTATAACAATAAATTTACCCACTGTCTCCGTTTTACCGCTGATCTATCGAATTTCAAAAAAAATACCCTAGGTGCTAAAACTTCTCTGGACTCTGTTAGTGATGAGGGTAATATATTAGTAGTGACCCACGTGGTGTGGTGTTCAAGCACCGAGGTTAGAAACAAAGAATCAGAAAATTTTTAAAATCTAACCCCAGTGCCACTATTTTCTAAAAGAGCAAAAAATAGGAGTTAATTCTATGTTTACCAATATTAAAAATCAACAAAATAATAATAAACAAGATAAATTAACAAGTGATATTTCTTTTGAACTAGAACAAGCTAAGCAAAAACTACAAGCTGATGAAAAATTGACCTATCTAAATCTTAGCAACCATGATATTGGTAGTAGTATCAAACTGCTTAACGAAGCTTTAAAGAATAGTGAAACGGTAACCTACTTAAATCTTCATAATAGTAATATTGACGATAAGGGAGCAAAGATAGTTGCAAAGTTTTTGCAAGACAACAACATAGTAACCAAAATAAATCTAAGCAACAACAATATTAGTTATGAAGGGATAAAACATCTTGTTAAAGCGTTAAATATTAATAATACTTTGGACGAAATAAACCTTGCACATAATGATATTGGCGATCAAGGAGCAGACATACTAGCTGAATTTTTAGCAAATAATGGGACTCTCAAGCGAATACATCTCAATGATAATAATATTGGTGCTAATGGGGCTTTTCAACTTTGCATGGCTTTAGAATTTAATAGGACTCTAACCGAAATAACGCTTGGTTACGCTTTTTTTTATCATCATGAGGCAGAGGAGCTTGTAAAAAGTCTACAGAATAAAAAGATTGTCAGCAAAATAATGATAAGTTTTTTCGGTCACGAAAATTATGATATTAATTACGATTATATTAATTCTAATTATAATTATTCTACACTATCAGAGTTATTAATCGAGAATTTAAGAGATAACTACAGATAAACTGATGGTATAAATATAAACTAGATATAGATTCCACTACTTTTTCAGTTAGTCTTGTATTGTTATTTTCCTGAAGACTAACTGAAATCCAAATTTATTGGTTTTATTGACGTCATTACCGAGCTTACTTACCTTGACCAATCTCAGATAAAAAATCTAAAATAATTAGCCCCTAACTATAACAATAATTTTACCCACTGTCTCCGTTTTACCGCAGACTTATCGAATTTTATAAAAAAACACCATAGGTGCTAAAACTTCTCTGGACTCTGTTAGTGATGAGGGTAATATATTAGTAGTGACCCACGTGGTGTGGTGTTCAAGCACCGAGGTTAGAAGCAAAGAATCAGAAAATTTTTAAAATCTAACCCCCGTGCCACTATTTTCTAAAAGAAAAAAACAGGAGCTAATTGTATGGTGACCAATATTAAAAATCAACCACAAAATAATAAACAAATTAAATTAACAAGTGATATTTCTTTTGCACTAAAACAAGCTGATGAAAAATTAACTTACTTAAATCTTAGCAAACATAATATTGGTAGTAGTGGTGGTATCAAGCTACTTAGCAAAGCATTAGAAAAGAATAAAACACTAACCCACATAAATCTTCGTAATAGTAATATTGACGATGAGGGAGTCAATATAGTTGCGAAGTTTTTGCAAAACAACAACACAGTAACCCGAGTGGATTTAAGCAACAACAAAATTGGTGATATAGGTATGCATAGGTTTGCTGAAGCCCTAGAAAACAATAATGCTGTAAGTCACATAGATATGTGCCACAACAAGATTACTAGTAGGGGGGCTATTAGATTTGCCAAAGTTCTAAAAATAAATAAAAATTTATGTCAAATACAGCTAGCAGCAAATCATATTGCTCAAAATGGAGGATTTAGGCTTGCGGAAAGTTTGGAGAACAATAATAATATAACAGCAATAAACCTTAGTGAAAATCATATTGGAAATTGGGGAGCTAGGGAACTTGCTAGGGTTTTAAAACGTAATAACTCTGTAAAATACCTAGATCTTAGAGATATTGATATAGGGGATTGTGGAATAGAGTCGTTAAGTAGTATGTTACGGTATAACGATACTATAACCCATATTAATCTTGCTGGAAACTATATTTGGCCAAAAGGAGCTGAGATACTTAGTAAAGATTTAGAGTATAATGAGACTGTAACCAACATAAATCTTGGTGAAAGCAATATTGGCTATAAAGGAGTAAAGTACCTTGTTAAAGCGTTAGAGTATAATAATACTGTGGACGAAATAGACCTTGAACATAATGATATTGGTGAACAAGGAGCAATAATATTGGCTGAATTTTTAGCAAATAATAGAACCCTTAAGCGATTACATATTAATGGTAACAATATTGGTAATGAGGGGGCTTTACAACTTTTCAAGGCTTTAGAAATTAATAGGACTCTAACCGAAATAACACTTGGTCACAATATTTTTAGTCGTAAAGTAGCAGAGAAACTTGTAAAAATTCTAAGTAATAAAAATATTGTCAGCAAAATAATGGTGAGTTTTGGCGACAATGAAAATTATGATGTTAATCTTAATAATATTGATCCTAAACTAGAGTTATTAATTGAAAATCTAGAGAACAACTATATAGAAACTGATGGTATAACTATAAACTAGAAAAAACCCCACTACTTTTTCAGTTAGTCTTGATATTGTTATTTTCTTAAAGACTAACTGAAATGCAAATTTATTGACGTCATTGCCAATTCTACTTACCTTAGCAAATTTCAGATAAAAAATCTAAAATAACCAACCCAAAAGGAGTCTTGTACGAGTTCAATCTACCTTGTCAAGCAGTTTTATATTATTACAAAAATATTAAATATTTCCAATATATCTGTAATTTTTTGCCTTTTTAAACAAAGAAGTATTTTTATTAAATTTTCTAACCAATTTTCACGTTTGAGTTATTATTACAAAAAGCTTACTTTTAATAAAGTAATTTGTAATATTTTTAACTTACTACCAGTTCAATAAAATTATAGCTACTTTTCCTTAAATTTATATAGTTCGTTTATTTTACAATCAATTAATATTTTCCACCTATAGCTATTTTTTAGATAAACCATTTTCTTTTTTTACCTCTCTTTTCTTCACCCACCTACCTTACCTAAATAACCCACTTAAGGAGCATTCTGCTGCCTATATAAAGCTTGCCAATAAAATAAACTATGTAGTTACAAGTTAGGTTTTAGCATTTGCTTTTGAAATCCCTCTACCCGCACTTGGGCAAACTAGGTAAACCTAGTTTGCCTGTGCTCAAAGATTCAGTTTTTGTCATTGCTATTACCCAAAACTTACAGCTTATAGCGGTAATAGCAATGGCAATATATCACTGTAATAAATCAGAAGTACGAAGAAGCAAAGGACAAAATGCAGTTGCAGCAAGTAGCTATATTTCAAGAAGTAAATTGCAGTTTTTTACAACTGACCGTAAAACAGGAGAAAAACGCACTATTACCTATAATTTTAACAGCAAGAAAGGACTTATTCATAGCGTAATTCTAGCTCTAGAGGGTTCTCCTAGTTGGGTGTATGATAGACAAGAATTATGGAATAGAGCAGAAAGTAGCGAAACAAGAAAAAATGCTGAAACCGCTAGAAAGCTGACCATAGCCTTACCAAAGGAATTAACTCAACAACAGAATACTGAACTTACCGAACACTTTGCTTCTGAGTGCCTAGTTAGCCATGGTATGATAGCAGATATAAACATTCATTATGACAATCCAAATAATCCTCATGCCCACATTCAGATGACTACTAGAAAACTACTACGTTTAGAAAATGGTGAAGTAATTTTTGGTGAAAAAGGACGTGATTGGGGAAGAAGAAATTTTTTATATTATTATCGAGAAAATGTAGCCTATTTCATCAACCAATATTTAGAAAAATATGGTCATTTAGCTAAGGTATCACATTTATCGCATAAAGCAAGAGGAATTGATTTAATACCGACTATCCATGAAGGAACAGCACATTATATACAAGACTCAAAATTAAGGTTAATAAATGAACAAATACTAAAAGAAAATGCTACCAAGATTAGAGAAGATATAGAATTAGTTTTTCAGAAATTATCAATTAACAAGCCAGTTTTTACTAAGGAAGAAATTGCTATAGCATTAGGCCGATACGTTAGCTGTAGATATTGAGTCATGGCAAGCGGATAAACAAGGATTTCAGCAACGTTTAAGAGAGATAAGTAAACAATTAGTAGCAGAAGATTTAGCAACAGAAAATATTAAGGAAAGTCCTGTCCAAAATTTAACTATTTTAGCAGTTAGAAAATGTTATAATTTCAGTGTCGCTCGCAGTTATTATGTGCAACTCTGCTCTATCTACCTGACTCGGTATAAAGACCTTATCGCCCAAATGAAATTTAGCGACATCCGGTAAATGATCACTATTACTTGTGTAAACATTTTTCATGATTTTTCTAAGATTTTTGATATCTTGTGGCTTGTTAAATCTGACTGCAATTTTTCTCATGTAATCCCCTATAGTATCTGTATCGTAGGGGAGTTATTATATCATAAAAAATCACAATTTGCATCATATTTTGTGCTATTTTTACCTCATATTTTCACTAATATAATTTAAGTTGTTTGGCAATAATGATGCTAAAAAAATCACAACTAATTACTAGAAAATAGCAACAAGTAGTTATTTAGTTGTTTGACAAATTATTATTATTTAATCTTAGATGAATTGATATGGCTATTATTAAAAATAATTAACAGTACTTTATTGATAATTACAAGTACTATTCACTTTTAACCAAAATAAAAGAGAGGGAAAAATGCCATTAACCGAAACAATTATACAACAAATAATAAATAACTCTATTACTAATCTTAACCTTTCTTCTGACCAGATAGGAGATGCAGGAGCGAAATCGCTAGCAGAATGCTTAAAGGATAATAAATCTATTACTACTCTTCGGCTTGATAATAACCAGATAGGAGATGCAGGAGCGAAATCGCTAGCAGAATGCTTAAAGGATAATAAATCTATTACTACTCTTTACCTTAATAATAACCAGATAGGAGATGTTATAGCAAAAGAGATAGCAACAGAATTACAGATTAATAAAGACCCTATTAAAAAAGCTGCTAAGATACTAAAACAGCAACAACAAGCAGAAGCAGATGAAAAAACCAGACAAGAAGCTGAGAAACTTGAGCAAGAGACAAAGCTTAGAGAGCAAGAGGAAGCTAAATTAAAAGCCATAGAGGAAGCGAAAATGAAAGAATATATACTAGAAATACCGGTTGTAAAATTATTTGAGGTAGCAGATGGGGATAATCAGTTTGACAAGGATAATCAGGCTACTATCAAGCAAGTATCGGATTTAATCCGAGATGGTAACGACCGTCTGCAGGAACATGGCAAAAAGGGAATATTGCTACTTGGTAATACCGGGGCTGGCAAGAGTACACTCGCTCATTTGTTTAGTGGCAGAGAACTACAGGCGATTTTTGATAATGAAACTGATGAACTGGTTATTGATGCGATGCAGCCACTTGCCAATATTGTCATTGGTCATAAACTGGCTTCCGAGACTAAAATCCCTAATAAATGTTTTGCTAAAGATATAATCATTTGGGACTGCCCTGGCTTTAACGATACTGAGCCTGTTCAGGAAATTGCTAACAGCTTCTATATTAAAAGACTCTTTGAGACTACAGATCAGTTGAAATTTGTGTTGATAATAGCTGAATCAGATTTAAGGAGTAAAAGAGGCAATGATTTCCTTGAAACGCTATCTAACTTTATGAAAAGTTTTAAGGATGTTGGTTCTATAGGGGGTAGCATATCTTTAGTAATTACCCAGGTATCAAAAGACAAGGATACTCAGCATATCAGAAAATCTATAGAGAGAATATTAACAGATAATCAAAGGGCAAAGGATGAACACAAGGAACTAGTTAATAAGCTCAAAGATTGTTCAATACATCTATTCCATAGACCAAATGAAGAAGGTGAGTTAGTTGCACCCGATTTACTGGCAGCAATAGACACATCATCCAAATATTCTGACGTTAACGGTGAGATGGTCAACGTAACTATTTCAAAGGAAGCTAAGGAGTGTTCATCTCATTTGTTAAATACTGCCAGTAACAATTTTAATCAACTATTAGAAGTGATAGTTAAAGCTATTGGTAATGCAACTAAGTGCTTGAATGTCAATCCACTCAATGCATTTTCCGAGAATTATCATCTTGTCAAAGATTGGATACCCTCATCAATTAATTACCATGAACTAAAACAACATAGTGAAGGTGAATATTTTCTAGAGCTGGAATTATTATCAAGATTGCAAAAAGTATTTAATAAGCCAATAGATAGCATATCAACTGCCCTAATCAACTTGCAGATAGCAGTGGAGATTTTTGCTGAATATGCTGAATCTGATAATTCTCAGCTTAAGCATCAGATACAAGAGTATGGTTATTGTTTACAGCAGCAATATGACTATGTGCAATTCTTTTCTGATGTCTGTAAAGCTGAATTGCCTGATCATGCAAAGATTGCAGAGTTAATAACGGCTTGCCATACTAAAGTGACAGAAAATCTTGAGTATCAAGTTAATAATTTGCCTATTGATAACAACCAATCTGACTCAGCTTATTATCATGAAGCTCTAAAATACCTGAAAAATTATCAAGATTCTCCTGCCTGCAAGAATCTTAAGGCTATAGCCTATAGTTGCTTAGCTAGTATCGCAGAGAAGGATGGTGGCAATGAAGCGGCATCTGTTTACTATGCAAAAGCTATCGAAGCCAATAGCCATTTACCAGAGATCTATGAAAAACTGGGGCAGCTCTTTTTTAACAAGGGTGAATATGCTAAGGCGATTGATTGTTATAAAGTAGTTAATGATGAATTTGAGATAAAGGCATGTTTTAAGGCATGGTTAGGACAAGATAAAAGAAATCCAGATATAATGCTAAAGCGGGCTGAGTATTTTGAGTCTATAGGTTTATTTGAGAAAGCTAAAACATATTATCACGACGCATTCAGCCTCAGTCATGATGAAAATTTTAAGGTTGCAGCTTTAGAGAAAATTGGTAATATTATGGTTAATACTGCTACCCAAGGTCAGAATTTTATCACCAGAGCAAAGGAACATAATTTGTACAACTATGAGCTGGTAAATGAAGAATTTACCAACAATTTACTTGGCGATATAGTTTTAAAATGTGATTTGTACTGCTAAGAGATTGCGAAACAGTTTGCTGTAAGTATACTCAATTAACCTGAAGAGTTGGCAAAATGATTAAAAGTTATAGTCTGAAATTGGTCAGTTATAAGAGTAAGCAAATTACCTTTGTATTTATCAATATTAGCAAAAAATCTATCTATAGCTTCTGAGAATTGAGCAAAATTATGGTAAAATTTATTATTTGTTACAATTCTATGCATAAATTTCCATAATCGTTCAATCGGATTAAGATTAGGGCTATAGGGTGGTAAAAATACTAATTCTATTTTGCTATTTACTAGATACTCCTTTACTTTCTTTGACTTATGATACCTAGCATTATCACAAATCAAATATATCTTCTCTTTATATTTACAACAAGTCATAAAATACCTAGATGCCATTGTTGCCAATAATAAAGTGATACTTGATGCTTTAAGTGGTAAATTTTAATAAAATTATTTACCCTTGCTTTTTTAAGATTGTAGCTATTTGAGGTAATGAAATAAAAAATTTGAATGTGTAGCGACTTGATATTTCTGATTAATGTCGCCACACATTAAATCTTAATTAGCTAAATTATGTGCTTATTTAATAATTTTGGCCACTGTCTCCAGTTCAACACTACTAATAATAAATTTTATAAAAAATCACTAATTGTGAGCAAAAAGGTGTACTTCTAGGATTAATAAAGATATGTGTGAAGATAATACTACGTGGTGTGGTGTTAAGCACCGAGGTTAGAAGCAACAATCAGCAAATTTTTAAATCTAACCTCAGTGTCTATTTTCCAAACACAAAAAACAGGGATTAATTGTATGACGAGCAATGTCAAAAATCAACAACAAAATGATTCAACAAATGAAAAAATAAATAATATCACTAACATTGCTGCACAAATACTTAGAGAAGTTTTGCAGAGCAATAATATAACTTATATAGAACTTATCGATGTTCGTATAGGTTTAGAAGGAATTGAAATACTTGGCAAAATTTTAGAACATAATAAGCTTATAACCGCAATACGTCTTTGCGACAACGATATTGACCTTGAGGGACTAAGTTTGCTTATCAAACTGTTAGAGAATAATCATAGTTTGATTAATATAGATATTGAATATAACAACATTGGGGTTCAAGGGCTAATCATACTAGATGAATTTCTAGAAAATGATAAAACCATAAAGCAAATAAGTCTTAGAGGCAATGATATTGGTGATGAGGGAGCGGATATACTGGCAGGAGTTCTAACAAATAATGAAATTATAAAGCAAGTGGATATTGGTAGCAATAATATTACTGATAAAGGAGCAATCATATTAGCAAGACTTCTAAAAAATAATAACACTATAAAGAAAATATCTCTTAATAATAATGATATTGGTGATGTTGGGATTGTCCAGCTTGTTAAAGCTTTGGAAACTAATAGAACCATCAGCCAAATAAACCTTAGCTATAATAATATTACTGACAATGGAGCAATAACACTGGTGGGACTTCTAGAGTCTAATAATAAAATTACAAGCAAAATAATAATAGATTTCACAGATTTTGAAAATGCAAATATTAGTTATCAAGTACAAGAGCTGTTAATTGAGACTCTAGAAAGTCACAACAAAAAACTGGAGGTATAATTTTAAAAATATTTATCTTTTTTTAATAGTGAATATATTGATGTGGTTAAAAAGGTATCTATTACACCAAAAAAGATCATGTTTTGCTTGCAACAATATCACGGTACTCAAATAAAAGCCTAAATGTTATAGGGGAGATTTTTGTACATAGGTGAATTTGCAAAATTCTTTTTGCAATATCTATGCCAATTGTAGTAATCTGTATTATAGATAGCTGCATTACAAATATATGAAAACTGTTTTACCCGAACGCTCCGTGATAATTCAAGAAAGACTTGATAATATCGTCAAAGAAATTCTCGCTGTATCAAAGCACAAGATTGCGATGATTATTTTATTTGGCTCTTACGCTAGAGGAGATTGGGTACAAGATGAGTATAAAAAAGGTCATATTACCTATAGCTATCAAAGTGATCTCGATATTATGTTAGTCATGAAGAAAGGCAAACATGCCGGTCTTGCAGGGTTAGCAATAGAAGATAAAATAGAAAAAAGGTTGGAAAAAAAATCATTAAGAAATCCTTTTGAGTTATGGGTAACTTTGGTACTAGAATCAATCAAGACGGTAAATAGCCAGTTAGAGAAGGGGCATTATTTCTTTTCTGATATTAAGAAAGAAGGAATACTCTTATATGATAGTGGCGAGTTTCAGCTGGCAGAAGCTAAAAATTTACCTTGGACAGAAAGAAGACAAATAGCTGAAAAAGATTATGAGTACTGGTTTACAAAAGGAGCAGAGTTTTTTTTAGAATGTGGATATCCTTTAGAAAGAGGTAATTATCCATTTTCAGCCTTTTTACTTCATCAAGCTACCGAAAGTTTTTATAATGCTATCCTGTTAGTTTTTTCCGGTTATAAACCGAAACTGCACGATATACGAAAACTAGGTAGTATAGCTGGAAATTACAATGAAGAACTATGGCAAATATTTCCTCATTCTAGTATTGAGCAAAGGCAATGTTTTAGATTACTTGAACAGGCTTATATTGAAGCTCGCTATAACAAAGATTATAAAATAACTAAAGAACAGCTACTTTACCTTATTGATAGAGTTAAAAAATTAAAAACAGTGACAGAAAAAATTTGCTTGGAAAGGATTAATAAAGAGGTAATTTAAGCTCCTTAATATAGACAAAGTAAGTCTATAAACGCAATGACCTATAAGTTTGAGGGTATTAGGGTATAGTAGTTTTGTTGTTATGAATTATTATAACAATCTTTGCGGTGTTGAATTACTAGTATATTAATTGTTGTATCTACTATTTGATAAATCACTCTATAATCACCAATTCTGAGGGAGCGGCAACCTTTGAAGCTATGTTTTAAAGGTTTACCAAATTTTATTGGATCAGATAATAGCTTTTTTTCAATGGTTATCTTTATTAAATATTTAACTGGTGTAGAAAGCTTAGGGATATCTTTATGTATAACTTGATCTGAATAGAGAAGATTATACATTTATTTCCAAACATCCGTATGACGAATCCATTCCTTAGTATTACCTATCCTTTCATCTGCTAATTTAGCTAATATTTTGTCCTCTTGAAGTTCTAGACTAGTTATAATAAGGTCTTTTGCTACTTTAGATAGGGATTCATTGTTGATTTTAGCAAGACCTGCAATTTCATCAAATATTTTCTCGTCTAAAGACACTAATAATCGTTTAGCTGCCATAAGATCACTACAATTTATTTGTTATGACTCAATTGTATCATATCTGATACAGAATATCAATAAAAGGGATCGATGTAAATAGTGGCATTCAGTTAAGTTTTTAACTTATCTATTTTAAAGCAAACCCATATAAATAAAAAAGCCCATATTTAGACTTAGAGCGTAATAATTTAAAAAACTGATTTTTCCCTACCATAAGAACACTAAAAAGCCGTGTAATAGCCTTAAAATAGATAAATAGGGGTATCTATGATAAACCACTTGATAAAGTTACTCTTGCTACGAGTTAAAACAATTATTTTTACAATAAGCAAAAATTATTAATGCTGAAAAAGAAATGTTACACTTGGCTCTAATACTGAGGTTACTTGGATAATTTAATGCAAACTCAACTTGACTCGTCCAGTATTTAATCTATCTCTGAATGCATAATACTTTTATCAAAGGGAAAAATATGCCAGACAAAGCAACAAAATCAATAATTTTAGTTCGTGTTTCAACAAGGGAGCAAGAAGAAGGGTATTCAATTGAAGCTCAAAAATATAGATTAGTAGAATATTGCCAACGTAAAAATCTTGAAGTTATCGAAACTTTTGAAATTATCGAATCTTCAAGCAGAGGTGATCGCAAACAATTTAAAAAGATGATCAAATTTGCTAAAAGCCATAGAGAAACAATTGCTATAGTTGCTGATAAAGTAGATCGAGTACAAAGAAGAATCTCAGAAATTTCATTACTAGAAGAACCAATAAAAGCTGGTAAGATAGAATTACATTTTAGAACAGAAGGTTACATAATAGATAAAGATTCTCAGTCTCATGCAAAGCTAATGTGGGGGATGAACGTATTGATGGCACAATCTTACGTTGATAGTTTAAGTGATAACGTTAAAAGAAGCCTAGATCATAAATTGCGTAAAGGAGAGTGGATAGGACCAGCCCCTCTTGGTTACCTAAATAGTCGAGATGAAAGAGGAAACAGTATAGTAATTCTCGATCCTGTAAGAGGTTCTATCATAAAAAAACTCTTTGAAGAATATGCAACAGGAATGTATACTCTTAATTATTTGACTGAAAAAGCTAAGGAGCTTGGTCTTAGAAGCAAAAACAATTGCTACGTCAATAAAACAGTAGTGCATCGAATGATCCAACAACCATTTTATTACGGTGAAATGAGAGTAAAAGGAGAGATGTGGTCACATGGTTACCAAGCAATTATAACAAAAGAGACTTTTATGGCATGTAAAGATGTACGTTTAGGGTGGAAGAAGAAGCCTTTTAAATATGGTGGTAAGGATTTTCTTTTTAGAGGATTAATCACCTGTGCAGTAACTGGTAAAGTTGTAACAGCTGAAACTCACAGCAAAACATATTCAGATGGCAAAGTGGACGAATGGACTTATTTAGGTACATGGGATTCAAAGAATCCAAACAAAAAGATTTATGTAAGAGAAGATGAGGTTTTAAAGCAGGTAGAAGAGGTTTTTAAAAGAATAGGTATAAGAGACCCAGAAATGCTAAAAGAGACTCTAGCCTATTTAAAAAACACAAATGAGCTAAAGAAAGATGAGCATGGGCAAGCAACAGCTGCTTTAAAGAAAGAACATACCGAAAATGAGAATAGATTAAATTCATTAATAGATTTGCGACTCAATGGAGAACTTAGCACAGAAGAATTTCAAAGAAAAAAACAACAATTAAAAGATCGCCAATATGAAATTGCTCGTTTAATTAAAGTTTATGAGGAAGCAGACGATAAATTTACTGATACCGCTACAACGCTAATAACTCTAGCATCTGAAGCCTATGAAACTTTTAAAGGTTCTGAAATGCCCCAAAAACGCAAAATGATAAATTTCGTATTTCAGAACCTCAAACTAAGGGGCAAAAAACTTGAGACCTCTCTACGTTTCCCGTTCGATATTTTTGAAAAAACGACAACTTGTACCGAATGGCGGGGCGTAGTGGACAATTTCAGAACCACAACAGACATAAAATTACTGGTTATTCAAGCCATTACACTCTATTATTAGGGTTCATTAACTTGGTATTGTAGTTCCATATTCTTACCGCAGAAAGCCATAGAGATTTTGAGTATTTGCTTAACATATTGATACTGTCTTATTTTTATATCATATTGTTTATCTATAATCTGCTTTAAGCCCATTT
This sequence comes from Candidatus Tisiphia endosymbiont of Temnostethus pusillus, assembly GCF_964264675.1. NCBI lineage: Bacteria > Pseudomonadati > Pseudomonadota > Alphaproteobacteria > Rickettsiales > Rickettsiaceae > Candidatus Tisiphia > Candidatus Tisiphia endosymbiont of Temnostethus pusillus. The sequence continues at coordinate 1,132,815 of NZ_OZ183472.1, forward strand.
TAGCTACTGAGGCTAAATCTTCTGCATTTTTAGCTATTTTATACTCAATAATAATTGCCTTATCCCCTTTACCAACCTTGGGGATCATGATTACATCAGGGCGTCCATCACCTGATTCTTGCTCACTTGATATTATATAGCTCGGTGCTAGCATATTAACAATCCCTAGCATAAAGCCACTATAAAATAACTCTGCCTTTTTCTCCCCTACCTGATGAAAACTAGTGCTACTGTGCAGCAACTCCTGCATTCTTTGTTTAAACTCCTCTATTTTACCAGCTGGCAGTAAGCTCATTAGCGGATAATATAATGAGCTATCCATTTGTAATTGTTTGCCAAGCCATTGTAGTAATCGAGTTTCATAAATAAATTTTACTTCTTCATTTGGAGCCGCTAATTCAAAAATATTTCTTGTCGGTTCAACAGCAGTAGGATTCAAATAACCACTAAATAATAATAAGCTAAACAAACCTGAACGCGAACTAATATCAGCAAAACTTATCTGTTTCATAATAGGAGCAATAATAGCCCTGCCAGCAGCTAATAGCTGAATATCCTGTTGCATCTCATCCGACAACAAGACATTATCAATCCAGCCAGTTCCTCCACTGTCAATCCAATAATAATCAAGCTCACCTTCACTCGCTAAACACCGCATGATTGACCAAGGATTATAGATAATCTCACCACCAAATTTATAACCATTATACCAACTCTTAATTTTTTCTGGACTAGTAGTAAGTGGCACTTTAGTTAACAACTCATCCATTTCTGTCTGGGTAAATCCATAACTCATCGCAAATTTCTTATCTAATAAACTATATTCACTAACATTATTTAGCCCGGAAAACAACTCAGCTTTAGCAATCCGTAAAATTCCTGTAATAACTCCCCGTTCAATTGGTAATTCTTGATCGCCAGTTTCCTTTTTAAAGGTAGATTTCATGATGCCACGAAAAATTTCTAACACTTTCTGAAATTCTGCCTCATTAGTACCAAACCACCGGTAAGCACTATTAATGGGCGTATCATATTCATCAATCAATACCCAAGGCTTTTTATTGTAATGTTTGTATAGCAAGTGGCTTAAAATAGCCAAACTATTTTTGATATTGTCTAGAGTTACTTCCTCAAATAAATAGCGATTGAAATCTGCACGTTCATCTGCTGCAAGCTTATCACTATTAGCTAAATATCTATGTGACTGAAATAATTTCCGTAACTGGCTTTTTACACCTTGTTCAATATCGTGATAGCTTGAACCTTCCACGCTTTTAAAGGTGATGAATATTACGGGGAATTGACCTTGATATTCCAAAATAATATATGGATACTCAGCTATTTTGAGCTTTTGAAGTAATTTTTTTCTACCAGTTGCAAGTCCTAAATCTATTTCTCCACCTGTAAATAATTTGATATTGTTCTGATGCTCTAATGATAAGGGATTGCCATGCTCATCTATTTCTATTTCAAAGAATCTCCTAATCATATCCATGTTCAAGCTCTTTCCCCAACGTCTTGGTCGAGTAATTAGAGTCACCGCTCCATTATCCTCTAGCAATTCTTTGATCATTAGGCTTTTGTCAACAAATACATCGCTGTTTAATAATAACGTTTTAAAGTCATCAGTGCCAACAAACATCTTTGGTTGATAATTAATATTATTTTTATTCTTTTTTTCTGTCATTGTTTTTACTGTTCTCTACTAACTATAATACCATTATACACCTTTTTTATTGTACACTAATAGCAATTAGCAAAATTTTTGCTAATCATACTATTTTTTCTCAATATTGAAAATCAAGCCTTAACTTTTGCACTCTAGTCAAAATTAATTAATTTGTATGTCCTTCTGCACCTAATAGAGGTGGACTCTCATTTTAGGTATTATTATATTTTTAGATATTAATTCGTTTTCTTTATTAATTATATTATTCCAAACATTTTCATTCTATAAAATTTAGGATTTTCAATAATTATTCAAGGACTAGGTAAATCCTGATTTGTTTTAGATAAATCAATATCAGCAAGCAAGTTCACATCTATGTCAATATTATCATTAGTGCTAGTACTGGGGTTAGTTGCGGATGAATCAACAGTTACCTCAACACTATTAGAAAGTAATGACAATAGTTCAGGACAATGTTCTGTAGCATAATCTATCACTGTTTTGTTAGCTTTATCCTTAATTGTCATATCATATAGTTGACGAAATTCTTTTATTATTTCCAGCTTAGTTTCTGAGGTAATATTTTTTCTATCTAATAAACAGTGTACAGGTGTCTTGCCTTCATCATTTTTGGCATTAATCTCAGCTCCATACTGCAATAATAACTTAATATCTTCTTTGTTACCTGTGTAATGTGCCATATGCATCGAAGTATTCCTAGGGTGGGGTTCATCTTTTAGGCTTTCCTGATACTTCTCAATCGCCTGATCATATTGCCCCTTATCCGCATAAGCAATTCCTAGGTTATATAAAGACATAGTAATATCTGGGTGGGGTTCATCTTTATAGATGAGTTTCCTCATTTCTAGACTTTTCTGATGATACTCAATCGCCTGATCATATTGCCCCTTATTATAATAAGCAACTCCTAGGTTATTTAAAGAATCCGCAATATCTAGGTGGGGTTCATCTTTATAGATGAGTTTCCTCATTTCTAAACTTTCCTGATACTTCTCAATCGCCTGATCATATTGCCCCTTAGAGTCATAAGCATTTCCTAGGTTATTTAAAGAACCCGCAATATCTAGGTGGGGTTCATCTTTATAGATGAGTTTCTTTATCTTTAGACTTTCCTGATACTTCTCAATCGCCTGATCATATTGCCCCTTAGAGTCATAAGCATTTCCTAGGTTATTTAAAGAAGCCGCAATAGCTGGGTGGGGTTCATCTTTATAGATGAGTTTCCTCATTTCTAGACTTTCCTGATACTTCTCGATCGCCTGATCATATTGCCCCTTAGAGTCATAAGCTAATCCTAGGTTATTTAAAGAACCCGCAATATCTGGGTGGGGTTCATCTTTATAGATGAGTTTCATCATTTCTAGACTTTCCTGATACTTCTCAATCGCCTGATCATATTGCTCTTCAGCCGCATAAGCAATTCCTAGGTTATTTAAAGAATCCGCAATATCTGGGTGGGGTTCATCTTTATAGATGAGTTTCTTTATCTTTAGGCTTTCCTGATACTTCTCAATCGCCTGATCATATTGCCCCTTAGCTTGATAAGCTAACCCTAGGTTATTTAAAGAATCCGCAATATCTAGGTGGGGTTCATCTTTATAGATGAGTTTATTTATCTTTAGGCTTTCCTGATACTTCTCAATCGCCTGATCATATTGCCCTTTATTTCTATAAGCTTCTCCTAAATTATTTAAAGAAGCCGCAATAGCTGGGTGGGGTTCATCTTTATAGATGAGTTTATTTATCTTTAGGCTTTCCTGATACTTCTCAATCGCCTGATCATATTGCCCCTTAGCATAATAAACAGCTCCTAAATTATTTAAAGAATCCGCAATATCTGGGTGGGGTTCATCTTTATAGATGAGTTTCCTCATTTCTAGACTTTCCTGATACTTCTCAATCGCCTGATCATATTGCCCCTTATTATAATAAGCAACTCCTAGGTTATTTAAAGAATTCGCAATATTTGGGTGGGGTTCATCTTTATAGATGAGTTTCCTCATTTCTAAACTTTCCTGATACTTCTCAATCGCCTGATCATATTGCTCTTCAGCCGCATAAGCATTTCCTAGGTTATTTAAAGACATAGCAATAGCTGGGTGGGGTTCATCTTTATAGATGAGTTTCATCATTTCTAGACTTTCCTGATACTTCTCAATCGCCTGATCATATTGCCCCTTAGCATAATAAACAGCTCCTAAATTATTTAAAGAATCCGCAATATCTGGGTGGGGTTCATCTTTATAGATGAGTTTCTTGATCTTTAGGCTTTCCTGATACTTCCCAATCGCCTGATCATATTGCCCCATAACATCATAAGCAGTTCCTAACATATCCATTAAACTTAAATGCCTTTGTAAATTATTTTGACTTAATGGTGTTTTTAATGCCTCTTCTAATTTGCTTTGTGCTGCTTTATATTGCAACAATCTGTAATGGACAAGCCCTTGATTGCCTAGATTATTTTCATAAAAATTATCTTGCTGAAAGAATTGTTGTTTGCTTGTTTCATCTAATTCTTCATATTGGTCACAGAAATCCTGTAGTCTGCTATGCAATGGTAGGGCAGTATAAAAATATTGAAACAATCCACCGTCTTCTTGTAGATCGTCTTCAGGTAAATGGAATATTTGTTTTGCTTGCTCTTTAATTGCCGATTCATTTTCAGCAGGTTTAGCAAATATCGACATATCTTCTATTTGAGCTTGATGGTGCAGATAGGTCTTTAGTCTTAAAGTAGTAGCAAAAGTTATCGCGTTCTTTAGATTGCTTGCTGCTTCTACACTGATCACTCCTGTACTTGCTAATTTATCTACCGTATCCCAGCTACTGTCCTCTATTATACCATAATATAAACCAAGATTGTACACCATCCGATCAGGCAACCTATAAATTTCCTGTTTAACATCAAATAATCTGCCTTTTGCATCATCTAAGTTAGGTTTGAATTTATCTAAATCACCTTTAAATACACTTTCTTTAGATTTAAAACTAGATGTTTGTGAAAGATAGTCAATTTCTACCGTACCTTCCTCTAGTAACTTCAAGGCTCTTATCTGACAATTTAATTTATCTTGTGAGTCGTCTACATTTTTGTTTAAAAACTCCGTTACGTTGTTTTGATAATTTTGTACTATTTGTTTATCACCATACACATAGCAAACTTTTTCTAATATATGCGGCAGATTTTTATCTATATGGCTTGCCCAATGTTGCTCATTACGTACATAAGTCATCATCCCATCTACTGTTTGTACTAAATCATATTCTTTATCCTGATCTATTCTGCCAAGTGGGGTTTTCCCTCCTAAATCCAAGTTTACTGCCCTATGTACTAAGTGGCTCATATCTAAACCATATCTATTAGTTGGAATTATGCTTTCTCCTAAATTGATTACCTTAAAATTTACCAAGTGGCTTAGGTTTTTGAAATACTCCCTAACCTTAGGATCATCACTTTGTTGGTAATCCTCATTATCGGTAAGAATAGCAAATTCTAAATCTGAATATGGCGTCATTTGCTGCAATGCCATCGAACCAAGTCCTATGACTGCATATTTACAAGGTGGTGGTATAGTTAGTGTCTTTTCACTATCACTGTATAATTTAGCCAAAAACTTTTGCATTATATTAGCAGTGTCTTCAAACAATTCTCTTGCAGTTTTTATATATAATTCCTGATACTTTTGTTTTTCTTCTTGGTTATCAGCATTTGCCTTTTGTTGATAATTTTTTTCTATCATTTCCATATTTAGATCAGCTCTGAGTCGCAATTTGTATAATAGAAGTTTATTACTCACTGCTTCTTCCATAACAACAGGCATTTTCTCTTTGTCTCCACCAATTGCTGAGAATATTAGCTGTTGTATGTCGGCTAATTGTTGATATGGGTCTACCAGTTCTTGTTTGATAAATGCATTTTTACTCTCAGCACTTAGCTTTTCATCTAGTATAGTAATAACATATTGGCAGAATACTGCAGCCTCGTTGTAATATTTCAGCTCACCACTTAACTCTCCTAGTTTGGTGGTTAAATACCCTAAATCTGTCAGGACTATTACTAAATCCTTTAGCTCTTCTTGAGTTTTCTTATAAGCTAGTTGTCGAATAAATGGTTTATAATGTCCTACCTCTATTTGTTTTAATTGGGCAATTTTATCTATGTCACTTGTATCTTTCGCACTTACTATCTGTTGTACTTTCTCTCTTGTTTGCTCTATTGTTAGTACTGGAATCTCTTGTATAGGGAGTGTAGATGTGTCCTCTAAGTCAATGTCAGTCTTTCTAAGTGTCACTCGTTCTTTAAAGAGCTGATAAACCCGATCTTCTTCTCCAAGTTTCTCCTGTAGAAAAGTAAGCTGTGACAAACGTAACTGTTCTGCACCTTGCGGATAAGGTGATGATATGTTAAGGCTGCTATCGGTTATCCTTTTTATGAGTTCATCAGCAACAATTATGCCGCAAGATGTATCATCTGACATAGTTTGTCTTGCATTGGAAAAAGGACTTGGTTGGGTGGTTATTGATATTACCTGCAAACCACTTTCTTCTATTCTCTTTTGTAAAGCGGTATTGAGTACAGCAAAATTTTCCTGTGATAACTTGCCACCACCGTAAGGATTGTGAGTGTATATTACCACTGAGACATTATCGCATTTCTTATCAATAATAATTTCTCCAGTAAGCCAGTGGATATTAGTTATGTTATAAGGAAATAATATTTTGGCTTTACAATTTTCTTCTAATAACATTACTGGCATTAATTCATCAAAGACATCCTTCCGATCATCTCTCTTCTTAGGCTCAGGAGCAGGTTGTTTTGATTTATCAAAGAAAAAATCTAATGGAAGCTTGCCGACACTATCTATAGCTCCCGAATATAGAACGTAACAAGGATTGTTTTCTGTCCCGAATTTGTTGTTAAGAAGAAATTTATGTTCATTTTTGAATCCCCCAAGACCGTATCTGATGACATTATTAACGTAGCTATCAATATCTCCTTCACTGTAAAGATATTCAGAGTTTATTCTAGAATTTTTTGACATTTTACACCTAGCTTATTTAGTTAAAAATATAATAGGCTCATCAATAGGGGCATTTGAACTTTGAGAGTCCATATTTAACCTGTATGCAAATAATTCTCTAGAACTTTAGTAAAATAAGCTCAAATGCCCATAGCTTCTTTATCTCTATATTTATCACTCAATATTAGAATGAGCTGCTCCCATTAATTTCGGTAGTACTTCTATATCTTCTGTATTCTCTGCTAAATTAACCAATAAACTTGTTGAGCTTATTGGTACTGTGACAGCATTTGCACTCATATTAAATTCAACGTCACTTTCATATTTGATGTTTCTACCTAGTATCTTATTTATTTCATCCCTAGCTATTTTATGTGCTAATATAGAGCTTAATAACTTATATCTTTAGATCTAGATTGAGAGAATCGAGCATAGAATAAGTACCCTCTTATCGTTAAGTTTGCTTTGAACAAATTGCAGAAGGTGCTGGAAGCAGCAGCCTTGCACAATAATACGAAATAGATTATATCATGAGTAAAATAATAGGTCTAGATGTAAGTAAAAAATGGTTTGATGATTCATGTATTTGGGAAATTATCGGTTGCTTTCTTTTTGTTAAAACTCAGATTGAGCTCTTAATTGGCATTCAATAATAATTATATTGGTCCTAGTGGGAGTTTTAAACTTTGTAAAGCTTTAGAACTTAATAGTACTCTAACCGAAATAACGCTTAATGGCACTTTGTTGTATCATAATGAGGCAGAGGAGCTTGTAAAAAGTTTAAAGAATAAAAAGATTGTCAGCAAAATAATGTTAAGTTTTTATGACCACGAAAAATATGATATTAATTCTAATTATCCTAAACTATCAGAGTTATTAATCGAGGCTTTAAGAGATAACTACATAGAATAAATATAAACTAGATATAGATTTCTCTACTTTTTCAGTTAGTCTTGATATTGTTATTTTCTTAAAGACTAACTGAAAATTTGATTTCTTGGTATTATTAACGTCATTGCCAATTCTACTTACTTAACAAAGTTCAGATAAAAAATCTAAAATAATTAGCCCCTAACTATAACAATAAATTTACCCACTGTCTCCGTTTTACCGCTGTTCTATCGAATTTCAAAAAAAATACTCTAGGTGCTAAAACTTCTCTGGACTCTACTAGTGATTAGGGTAGTATATTAGTAGTGACCCACGTGGTGTGGTGTTCAAGCACCGAGGTTAGAAGCAAAGAATCGCAAAATTTTTAAATCTAACCTCAGTGTCTATTGTTTATAGTCAAAAAACAGGAGTTAATTCTATGTCGAGTGATATTGAAAATCAACAACAAAATAATAAACAAGATAAATTAACAAGTGATATTTCTTTTGAACTAGAACAAGCTGTGTTAAAACTGATTAATAATTTAGACAAAATAAACCTTGCACATATCAATCTACTTAACATAGCTTTGGAAAATGCTTTAGAAAATAATAAAACGCTAACTCACATAAATCTTCGTAATAGTAACATTGACGATGAAGGAGCAAAGATAGTTGCGAAGTTTTTGCAAAACAACAATATAGTAACCACAATAGATTTAAGCAACAACAATATTAGCTGTGAAGGAGTAAGTCACCTTGTCCCAGTGTTAAAGAGTAATAATACTTTGGACGAAATGAACCTTGCAGATAATTATATTAACGATCTAGGAGCAGACATACTAGCCAAATTTTTAGCAAATAATAGGACTCTCAAGCGAATACATCTCGATAATAATCATATTGGTCCTAGTGGGAGTTTTAAACTTTGTAAAGCTTTAGAACTTAATAGTACTCTAACCGAAATAACGCTTAATGGCACTTTGTTGTATCATAATGAGGCAGAGGAGCTTGTAAAAAGTTTAAAGAATAAAAAGATTGTCAGCAAAATAATGTTAAGTTTTTATGACCACGAAAAATATGATATGAATTCTAATTATCATAAACTATTAGAGTTATTAACTGAGACTTATAATAACTACATAGAATAAATATAAACTAGATATAGATTCCACTACTTTTTCAGTTAGTCTTGTATTGTTATTTTCCTGAAGACTAACTGAAATCTAAATTTATTGGTTTTATTACCGATCTTACTTACCTTAGCAAATTTCAGATAAAAAATCTAAAATAACCAACTCAAAAGGAGTCTTGTACAAGTTCAATCTACCTTGTCAAGCAGTTTATATTATTACAAAAACATTAAATATTTCCAATATATCTGTAATTTTTGCCTTTTTAAATAAAGAAGTATTTTTATTAAATTTCCTAACCCATTTTCACGCTTGCAGTTATTATTACAAATTACTTTTAATAAAGTAATTTGTAATATTTTTAACTTACTACCAGTTCAATAAAATTATAGCTACTTTTCCTTAAATTTATATAGTTCGTTTATTTTACAATCAATTAATATTTTCCACCTATAGCTATTTTTTAGATAAACCATTTTCTTTTTTTACCTCTCTTTTCTTCACCCACCTACCTTACCTAAATAACCCACTTAAGGAGCATTCTGCTGCCTATATAAAGCTTGCCAATAAAATAAACTATGTAGTTACAAGTTAGGTTTTAGCATTTGCTTTTGAAATCCCTCTACCCGCACTTGGGCAAACTAGGTAAACCTAGTTTGCCTGCGCTCAAAGATTCGGTTCTTGTCATTGCTATTACCCAAAACTTACAGCTTATAGCGGTAATAGCAATGGCAATATGTCACTGTAATAAATCAGAAGTACGAAGAAGCAAAGGACAAAATGCAGTTGCAGCAAGTAGCTATATTTCAAGAAGTAAATTGCAGTTTTTTACAACTGACCGTAAAACAGGAGAAAAACGTACTGTTACCTATAATTTTAGCAGCAAGAAAGGACTTGTTCATAGCGTAATTCTAGCCCCAGAGGGTTCTCCTAGTTGGGTGTATGATAGACAAGAATTATGGAATAGAGCAGAAAGTAGCGAAACAAGAAAAAATGCTGAAACCGCTAGAAAGCTAACCATAGCCTTACCAAAAGAATTAACTCAACAACAGAATACTGAACTGACCGAACACTTTGCTTCTGAGTGCCTAGTTAGCCATGGCATGATAGCAGATATAAACATTCATTATGACAATCCAAATAATCCTCATGTCCACATTCAGATGACTACTAGAAAACTACTACGTTTAGAAAATGGTGAAGTAATTTTTGGTGAAAAAGGACGTGATTGGGGAAGAAGAAATTTTTTATATTATTATCGAGAAAATGTAGCCTATTTCATCAACCAATATTTAGAAAAATATGGTCATTTAGCTAAGGTATCACATTTATCGCATAAAGCAAGAGGAATTGATTTAATACCGACTATCCATGAAGGAACAGCACATTATATACAAGACTCAAAATTAAGGTTAATAAATGAACAAATACTAAAAGAAAATGCTACCAAGATTAGAGAAGATATAGAATTAGTTTTTCAGAAATTATCAATTAACAAGCCAGTTTTTACTAAGGAAGAAATTGCTATAGCATTAGCCGATACGTTAGCTATAGATTTGGAGCTAGGTCAAGCAGAAAAACAAATGGGAAATAGTGCAAATGGTAGTATTGATAAGCAAAAATTTCAACAAAATTTAAGAGAGCTAAGCAAGCAATTAGTACAAGAGAATATTCAGGAAGATATTGCTATAGATACAACTATTGTAACAGAGCCTAGTAGTAAGCAAGATAGCGGCGTACCTAGTACGGAAGATACTATTAATATTGCTACTATTAGTAGCGTTGACAATAGCAGTGATAATAGTGTTACTGATAATAATAGTCCAGTATTATCAGATATAGAACTATTGAATCAAGAATATTCTACTGAATTTATGTTGCTCTATAGTAAATTGCTGGCGTCTGATAAGATTAGTTTAATAAATCCTAGTGATTTAAAAGGTCGTACCTTATACGCATTAACCAAAAGGGTAGAGTTAGAGCAAAGATTTATTGGGATAGTAGAGGAGTTACAGCATAGTGAGAAACATAATCTGTCTATTGATGATAGAGCAATAGATAAGATTTCTATAGGGAAGAAATTAATTGCCACTATTCGACAAGTTGGTATTGCTGTGCAGGAAATAGTAAACAACAAAACAGGGCTAAAGATAGAGTTAATTGATAAACAATGCAAGCCTTTAACAAATGAGCAACGTAAGGCAGTAAGAGAAATTGTCAATGGTAAAGATATCAGCGTATTAGAAGGATATCCTGGAACTGGTAAGACTTTTGTCATGCGGGAGATAGTATGTCAATATAACAAGGCGGGTTACAGGGTAATAGGAACAGCCCCAAGTAGTACCGCTGCACAAGTTCTAGCAAGTAGTACGGGTATTGAATCAAAGAATACAGCACTACTGCGTAAAGAATGGCAAGAAGCTAAGGAACAAACGTTTGAGTTAATGCTGCGTTCTGATTATTATAAGGAAATAGAATATCAACATCAAGGCAGAATAGAGACTAGTTTGAGTTTGTATAAAAATATTAGTGGAGAGTTAGATGATAAGACCATATTAATCATAGATGAAGCTAATATGGTCGAGTTGGCAAATATGGACTATTTACTAAGTACAGTATTAAAGTCAGGGTCAAAAGCGATAATAGTGGGTGATAATAATCAGTTTGCTGCAGTTGGTATGGCTGGGGCTTTTAAGAAGATTTGTACTGTTGCAAAGGTAAGTACATTAACTGAAGTGATGCGTCATAAACACCAAGACGACTGGACTATGAGACTACAAAGGGAAGCTACCAAGCTAATGGGTCTTTATAAGATAGAAAAAGCATTAGAGATTTATCAAGGGCTTGGAGTATTGAATATTTATGACAATGTACAAGTAACTAAAGAAGCGTTAGTAACAGATTATATTAATGAGTATTTAGAGCAAGCCAAGAATTTAGCTAGAGATGATTTAGTGTCGATTAGGTCGATAGTAATAGGTGCTTATACTAATGTGGCTGTGAATTATTTTAACATACAAGTTAGAGAGAAGTTAAAACATGCTGGTATTTTAAAGGGACTGAGTGGTAATTTTAAATCTGGTCATGAGATGATAGAATTGCTGCGAGGTGAGCAAATAGTTTTTACCAGTAACAAGGCAGAATATAAGGGGTTTAATGGAGTACTAAATGGCGAGGTAGCAACAGTTATAGATTTTAATAGGCCTGATAATTTTGGTCATGGCTGCGTGCAATTGCTAGTACATAAAGCAGATGGCAGTAAGAAGATAGTCAAGATTGATACATCTGACCCACTATATCCTGTTCAATTTCAATATGGTTATGCAGTTACTGGATATAAGCTAGAAGGTGAGACAGTGGACTATATGAAAATATACCATGAAGCTATTATGGGTTATGAAGCATTTAACGTGTTGATGAGTAGGTTTAGATATGAGGTAAAACTGTATGGAGCTAGAGATGTATTAGAAGATATAGTTTATAGAAGAGTGGAAGAAGATGCGGCAAAAGGACGGGAACGGTTTAGTATAGAATCATATACCTATAAGGTATCAGGTGGAAAAGATTCAAAGTTAGTTAGGGAAGAAATACCTACTTGGTATATTGGTTTAATGTTAGGGATCAGTAGAAGAGTAGATAATAATTTAGCAATTGATTACCGTAAGCTTGATAATTTAACCCCTAATCAACAAGTAATTAAGAATTATTTAGACTCTAGACGAGAAGTATTTGATTTACGTGGTAAGATGCAAGAATGGCGAGAGCGTCGAGAAATGCCTATTAAACTAGTTGGACTATGTATGCTATTTAAGCAAAGTGCTAATGTCGAGATACAGAATGTTAGAGAAATTATTATAGACCCGTATGATTTAATATTTAATAGAGAGGTTGATGAAAAGATTGATAGTAAAGACACCAATAGTAAAAAAATATTATGGGCAACATTATCAAAAGAGAAGCGTAATCAGCTTATTTGGCAATATCTGTCAGAGTATGATAGGGAGGAACTAGAAACTATCTATAAGGAACTACAAGAAGCAAAGGCGAAGTTGCAAAAACATGCTAAAATTATTTGTGATAATTATCATGGTAGTGTCAGTATTAAAGACGCAGGAGGTAGCGATGTTAAGGATCAAGTAAGGATGGGTGATAGACTTATCCAGCTTAATTTAAATTATCAGACAATCCAAAAACATGCCGGCTATTCAACTTATAAATACTTCTTGAACAACATCAATCAAGGAGCAACATTAATTACAAATAATCATTGGGGACAAATGATGGAGATTTATCATGGTTTGCATTCCACCCAAAATGATAGTACCGACTCCTTAAATAATACAAACTTGATAAATATCTTTACCACTAATTTGGCTAATCTCAATGAATTTATTACTGAAACCAAGCTGTTACTAAAAGAGAGAACTGAACTATTAGAAAAGACTAGTATAGAGCATCAAGAGATAAAAAAAGAACTAGCAGAAATAATTACTTATCGGGAAAAATTATTCCCTGAATTCTTAAGTCGTATATATAAAACTCCTGTATCAAAAATACTGCAGAAATGGCAAGATTTGTTAGTAGAATGCCGGTATGAGCAATTAGCAGATACCATTTCTAAAGTAAAGAAAAATCCTAAATTACTGGGTAATTTTAGAGGTATTGGCTTTGGTAACATTTTGGGTATTAGCCAGCGTCGGAAAGATGCTATTAACAATTTTGAGGTCATAGCTAAAAGGTTCAGAAATTATGAGCAAGGTGCAATTAAAGTACAAGAACTACAAAATAAACTAACAGCAGGAAACTATCCGAAGTTACTTGAGAGCTTATCAGCAGAAATAATGTCGTTAACTGATAGTTTGCCTAATAAATATGAACAGAGCTTTTTGGATCAGCTTTACCTTTTACAAAAAGAGGGAAAACTAACTATAGAAAATTTGGCGGCACTAGCAAAAGAAGATGATCTACAAGGGCTTATTTATGAATATTATAACTATATTAATGATGCAGAACTAGCTAAATTAGCCATATCCATCTCAGCTGATATTCAAGGTGAAGATCAGAAAGAAATAACTAGCAACAAAATAGAGGAAGCAAGAGAAGGTAAAGTTAGACTAGAAACTAACAAATATGATAGCATTAATGCAGCTAGGAATGAGAGATTAGACTTTAATGAAGTTATCCAAAGTTTGAGTGAATATAATTATCGTAATATTTTTGAAAGCTATGCTAGAAGGATTAATAGTGATGGCAAAAATTTTAAAAGGAGTGGTGCTGAGATTAGCCTTGGCAGTTTGAGTATGAATTTAAGGAAAGGATTATGGATTCGTCATAGTACTGGAGAGGGAGGCAATATATTTTCTTTTGTTCAGAAGGCTCTTAACTGCAGCAAATTAGAAGCATTAGAGCAAGTAGCCTTGATATCTGGTATTAGGGCTAGAGCAAATAATTATCATAATGATAACTACAGCAGCAATAAGCAACTACAAGAAAGTGATGGACATGAAAAGATAGTGACACACTTAATCAATGAATGGTATGCACAGCCTTACGTCTCTGAATCTGCACCTAAATTCGATCCTAATATTCACTTGGCTGGTATGCTGAAAAGTAATACTATTGCAGGCATCTATTATTACAGAAATGATAAGAGCCAGCTAATAGGTTTAACGGTTAGACTGATAAGTAACCAAGATGGAACGAAGCAAGTACTACCAGTGAGCTATTGCCAAAATGAATCATTAAATAAAGAAGCTTGGCGGTTAAAGGGTTTTAGTGATAATGGTTATAAACCGATCTATCATATAGAGAAAATAACAGATGAGCAAAAGAGTAAATTAAATACTACTATATTAATAGTGGAAGGTGAGAAGACCTGTGATAAAGCCCAAGAATTACTGCCCGAATATATTGTAGTATCTTGGTTGGGTGGTAGTAATTCGGCAGATAAAGCAAATTGGCAGCAATTGCGAGGTAGAAGAGTAGTTATTTGGCCTGATCATGATCAAGCCGGCATCAAAGCGGCTAGAACAATATGCCACATGATTAATAAGGCTAATGGTCATATTGGCAATGTAACTATCATTGACCCAAGTCAACTAGAGTTTAATGGTACTATCCATACCGACATCTTACTAGAGAAATGGGACTTGGCTGACCAATTACCAGTAGGTTGCAATATAGATAATATCAGGGAAGCTATCATAAATTGTCAGCAGCAAAATAGTTCCTTATCTTATAGTCAGTCTATGACTGCAAGACTACAACAATTACTACCACAGAAAGAACTAGCGATAGGAGAAAGAATATTGTGGCAAGCTAGAAGTAGCGGTATTATCCTTGCCATAGAATACATAAGACAAGAAGCTGCAAAAGAAGTCAGCTGGCAAGAGAAGCTTACCTCATCAGAAGCTAACTATTACATGAAATATGCTGAAACTACCAAAAAAGATGGGAGTAAACATGAATTTTTAGGAGTACAAGATAGCCTATACCGAGATACACTAGTTGCTATAGCCGCAAATAGCAAAATCAAAGATAAGGAATGGCTAGAATTACCAAAATTAATAGCAGAACTGCAACATGAGTACGAGCAAAAACAAAGAGCTTTAAGTTATGACAGTAGTGGTCGTAGTTTTGGTGATGATGATCATTATCAATCTTACATTACAAGTTTAGAATCTTATGGTACTGATAGGGTAGAACTATATCATATTATGGTCAGGGACGTAAACTTATTACATCAAGAACAATTAAGTGCTATAGGAGGTAGAACAATTAAAGCTCAGCAAAAAGCCACTAGGCAAAAAATATATGAGCAAATTAAAACTTATCAAGTAAGACCGGCGAGAAGTCAAGCAAGCAATAAACTAGACTATGATGATAAAGTAAAAATATCTAGTAAAATATATGATAGTCTTTGTAGTAGTAAATGGTGGCAAAGTTTAGTAGTAAAAGATCTAACCTACGTACAAAAACTACAGCAAAAAGTTCAAACAACACTGGCTAAGAATAATAGTTATGAGAGAAGAATAGAGGAGATAGTAGAAAAGTATAAAGAACAAAACCCTGAATTGATAAATAATGAATTAGTAAATAAATGGACTTTAGAGTTAGAAGAACTAAAAACATATAGTGCAGGTAGTTTAAGTGATATTATTAAGATAGGGGAGGAGAAAGGCTTAGAGCAAGCATTTAAAGAAACTGTTAGCATTAATGATGATAAAAATAGAGAATTAAAAATAGTACTTGAAGTATATAAAGATAGGGTAGATGAAATACAGAAATTTAATGATAAGTTAAATGTAGAAGATCTAAAACATCAAATAAAATCATTAAAATATGACGATATGGTAAAGGCGATAGATAAAATACGGATCGATAGTTTTAGAGGTTGGGTAATTCCGCAATTTAATAAAATAGAGAAGGAGCGGCAAGAATCACAAGAAGTTAATGGATTACTTAATGTACTTGAGCAAGAGAGGGATTTAAGTTTAAAGATAGGTAAGGAATATCAGAACTTAACTTATCGTGTATCAGAAAAGATGGAAGGAGAGAGTATCAATGATAAAAGGAGAGTATATGACTGTCAACCTGATTTATTAGAAAATATTAAAAGAGATAGTTTATATATAGCAAAACACAATTTATGGGAAAAAGAATTATTAATTAAGGAATTAAAGCGAGATACTTCGGAGCTAAAGGATAGAGTAGCACCATTAATGTTTAAATTCAGTCAGCAACATTGTAAGAAGCAAATTGAACAAAATCTAAAGGTAATAGAAAAACAAGGGATCTTAATTAAAGAAAATAAACAATTTAAGACCGTGCAAGATTATCTAAATGACTTAATGAATAATAAGGAAATGCAACCTTATATAAGCGGAACTGATTTTGAAATAATGCTAGTGGAAGGAATAAAAGATACAAAGAAAGTAGCTGTGCTAACAAGGCAATTATATAAAGAATGTCAAGCACATGTACTAAAAGAATTGAGTCCTGAAATACAAGAGCTTAAAGAACATGGGATGATAAAAATTAACAATAATACTTACGATGTAAAATCTTATTTAGAATATAGGATGAATGATAAGCTAATTGGTCCGTATTTGAAGAATACAGAAATAGAAAAAAGACTAACCAAGATATATAGACAGAAACAACAGCTAGAGCAGCAAAAACAATCAGAGTTAACACGGGAAAAAGATAATGTAATGAAGATGTAAATTAGTAGGGTATTGGCAAGCTGTTTTAAGTCGTCAGGATAAGTAGGAATTCCTTACGCCATTACCGCTCTCTCCACTTTCTAATTCTTCAAGTATTGTTACCACTATATAACTTTTGGTGGATATCAAATCCGGCACTACATTTTATTCTTGAATATTTAGTAATAAATTGATTAAATAATTTCACAATTGTTACATAGGAAGACTTAAGAAATTAATAATGTATGAAGGTAGAAAACTATGGATACACAACGAATTAATATTTGTGATGAAGATGCTAGCTTTGAATGTACTATCCGCTTTCCACCCATAGGCTTTAGTGAGTTTAAAGAATATGTTGAAGAATTTGAATGTAAATTATTATACTTAATATATGAGGATGAGGATAGTGAGGGCGAGGAAAAAGTAATTGGTAAATTACATGGTTACCGTTTTTCTCTTTACGATTGTTACCGGGATTATGACGAAGACAAGGTAGATGCTCTATTACCTTTAGACATACTTGACATGATAGATGATAATGTAGCAAGGTTAATGTGTTTATTTGAAGATGCCTCTTACATAAAGCCTAAATATTTTAAAAAATGGCAGAACATACTTGATCTAGATTTACCAGAAATTACGCCTAATATTATTTTAATTAACCGTGTTGAAGTATTAGCAGAATATAGAGGTAGAAGATTCGGTGAGTCATTGATATCTAACAGTCTGTATACGATAAGTAGAAGAAATGATTTAGTAATAGTAGATGCTATGCCATTACAGTTTTGGCATAAGTCACTCCAAAATAAATGGGAAGAAGAAATGAGACTTGGTGATCTTGAACAAGATAAAAAAAAAGCAAGAGAAACACTAAATAAGTATTATAGAAAACTTGGTTTTAAACAACTTACTAAAGATGGGTTGCTATTTTTAGCCTTACCACAATTACGATTGTAAATTTGGAAGAATTGTGACAAACCACAAATTAGTTATATATCAAAGAAAAAAATAAGGTTACTTTTTATAATAATAAATTAAATTATTGACACGTTAAGTAACTTATCGTAGCATAATCTAGAAAACTTGAAGAGTATAATGAAGGCTTTTAAGATATGATATAATCAATGTAAAAAAAATGATAGCAAGAAGAAATGACTATTTACGTAAGATCGATCAACTTATTGGAGAAAATATTTATTCTCTAAGACTTGCTAAAGGGATGTCACGACAACAACTGGCGTATATACTAGAAGTAACAGGACAGCAGTTACAAAAATACGAAAGAGGCATTAATAGAATATCAATAGGTAGATTAGTTCTTATTGCTAAAGCACTAGATAAAAATATAGAGTATTTTTATAAAGACTTAGAAGATGCTGATACTGTACAGCCAGTATTTGTTGAAAATCAGCATATGCACATAGAGGTTTCAAAGAATTTTATGAAAATTCGTAGTTCAGAGCAGCAGCAAGCTGTTAATGCATTGATACGATCTTTGATTACTAAAGAAGTTGAGACATCATAAACTTATAATTAATAATAGTGCTTGAAAAACAAGATATGGAATAAGAGAAAGCGATAAATAGACACAAGATTTACAACAACTAGTATATCTTGTTAAAATTAAGTCGGATATGATTTTTAAATGCATATAGACGGAAATATGCCTAGATTATGAATACATGTTATTGCCATCTATATGAGGTTTGAGTTTGAAGAGCAATAGATATATTGAGTACAAGTTTGGTTCAAACTAATATCATGCAACAATTAATACAGCAATTCAAATCGTTCATTATTGCTATTATTGTTTTTTTATTTTTTAATATTGGTTTTTATATTTACCTTTTACATCTACAAAAAGAAAAGGAAAAATTAATGCTTGCTGGTTATTTAGATAGTGTTGGTAGTTTATTATCTCATGATTTGACAACAGTCTTCAACAAATCTAGCTATAATAAAACCTTTTTTTTATTTAAAAATTTTTCAAGAACAAATAATGTTATAAGCGAAAATACAATAAAAACCACACCATATACAATTTCTATTAAAAATTCAGCAGAGCAGTTTATATTTGATTTACAAGAACTAAGGGATAATTTAAATAAAATATTTCCCCATTACATAGGTTATGCAATCATAATCAATGATTATAGTGTTGCATTTGGTCTAGACTATAAAAAAAATTTAAATGTAAAAAAAGATTATCAAATTGATTTAAACACAGTTTTGACCATAAAAGTAGGAATTAACAAAAATTCTAAATTTTATCTTTTAAACAACAATAAAGTGTACCAATATACTTTTATAACTGTAGTTTTGACTTTTTTAATTTGCTCATTATTTTTGTATGTTTACCTCAGAATAAAAAAAAGAAGGGTAGAGAGACTTTATATATTAGAGCATGATTTATACGAAGAAAAAAAGATTAATAGTACATTGTTGAGCAACAAAAAAATTAATCAAAAACTAAAGAAGCTCTTTATAAAAAAAGCAACCGAGATGTATATCAAGCAAGAAATGGGTATAAGTGATAAGAAAATAATTCAGAATATATCCCCAAGTAACTATTTATTTCCAATGTGCTTATACGATACATCTCCTGAAAAAATAGATATAGTAAATTTAACTAAGTATTTAGAAGAATATTTTTCTCCTTATTTCATTACAATAGCCTTAAAGGTACAAACTAATATAGACACAATTAATATTAATTGTACGACCGAAGTTTTTTATCAGTTAATTTTTAGCCTTATTTTTAATTTAATGGAATTTATGGATAGGCAGAGTGAAATTCCTAAAATAATGGAAATAAGTTTTACTAACAAAAAAGTTATTATTAAATATGACAGTTTTCCTTTAAACGAAAAAAGAATGGTGGATTTGTCTGAAACTATAGTGTTAGAATATATGGATGTATTTCTACTTAGTTGTCGTAAAATATTCAAATCTCTAAAGGAGCATAAGTTTAAGTACAGTATATCTTCTGATGACGAATCTAATATAGTTGAAATTACTTATCCTATAATAATAGATGAATCAGTACAAAAACAAGTGTTAGATTTTACTAAATATGCGAATAGTATCAGAAAGAAAAAATGAAGAAATATATATTAATAATAATATTAGTTATGTCCAGTATTTCACTTGCTCAAGACCAAGTATCCAATTCTGTTGTACCGGTCACTTATTTTATTAATCACATCAAACAACTAACTCTACTCAAGAATAATTTAACTAAATATGAACAAGCCAGTGTAGTAGGTGTTAGTGGAATGGGGAAGACTCAGCTTGCGAGAATGTATTCTTATGAGAACAAACAGAATTATGATATTATTTGGTTTATTGACTGTAACTTAGATATTAATGAAGAATTGTTGAAGCTAGCAAAAACTATTAATAGCACTTTTAAATCTAATCTAATATCAGAAGATATAACCTTAGTAAAAAAAGAACTAATGGCTTATTTATCCAGTAAGGATAAATGGTTGTTAATATTTGATAATTTAAAGATAAAAGAAAATCATAAGGTACAAGAATTTGTTAATTGGGAACATAATGGTCATGTTATTTTTGCTTCCCAAGATAGCGAGGGATTACACAGTATAATTAAGATGACAGCATTTGATAAGCAAGATGCTATTACTCTTGCCAATAATATTTTAGAAAATAATAATCCAAAATCAGCAGAATTTCTAGCACAAGAATTTGTTGGTTACCCTATCCTTATAGTACAAGGGGTACAATTATTGAACCAAGTACCGGGTTTAAACCAAGAAGAATATAAAAAGAGGATACGAGATTCTGCTGATAAAATTAAATTAAACATTACTCTAGCAATTAAGGAATTAAAGCCAAATGCTAAAAAATTACTAAATAAAATAGCACTAATCAATAACCAAGGTTTTTCTAAGGATCTACTAAGAATTATTACTGATGACAAGAATACTATTGATGATGATATTTATCAACTGTCTAAATTTGCTTTAATTTCTAATACCGATCCAAATGAAACCAATCCTGTTTTTGAAATGCATGATGTTATTGCTAATAAGATAATGGAGATAAATGGAAATAAGAATAATAAAGCTTTTTTAGAAGACATTGTTACTAAATTAATGAACTCTATACCAAGTAGCGTGGTAAAAGCCCATATTTTTAGGAATGCAAAAACAGTGTCTGAAAATCTTGAAATAATCAAAAAAAATGAACAAAAATACAATATTTATGTTTATAAACTTATGGAGTTAAATTTACAATTAATAATAAAATATATTAATTCTTTTGATTTCTATAAGGCAACAGAACTAATTAATTGGTTTAATAAAAATGATCAGGATGGAAAATTCAAGTTATGGTTAATGAACAATAATGAAAAGCGGGTATACGCAGCGTATTTACATATAATAGGACAGTATGGACAATATGGATATTATAGAAGTTCCGATAATAAGACAGCGATTGAATATTTAGTAAGAGCAAAAAAAGTATTAGATAACGTACAAGGATATAACACTTTAAAATTTAATGTATTTTTCAATTTAGCAATGTCTAATATTGTATTAGGGGATATTCAAGAGGTAGAGAAAAATACTCAAATTATCGATCGGATGTTTAATGAAGGTTCTGTTGACAAAATAGATATACCAATGCTGTATTTTGTTAAAGCTAGATTATTTTTTATACAGGGAAAATATCTTGAGTCATTAGAACAAGCTAATAAAACTATGGAGGCATGTATAAAAAATGGATTAAACCAAGATGATCTATTGCTTACACATCTTTATTTATTTAAAGCTGAGGTGTTAAACATCCTTGGACAATATAAAGAGGCCTATGCTCAAGTTGACAAGTTATATGATATGCATAAGCCATCTAAAAAGGAAGACCATGAAGTATTTGGTCGAATCTTTACTGAGATGTCAAGAGCAGAATTGGGATTAGGAAATATTAGGAAAGCTTTAGAATATGCTCAAAAAGCTAAAAATATATTCATTAATGATCCAACTAAAAAAAATGCTAATCTTACGGAATTACAAGACCTACGTTTGGCGAAAGCTTTTGTTGTTGAAGGAGATGCGTTAGCGGCTCTTGGTCAAAATGAGAAAGCAGCTGAATCCTATGCTTCAGCAGAAGTATTATATTATAATAATTATCGGGACAATATGAAAAATGTCGATGAAGTAAGCTACCTGTATTGGGCTGCAGCAAAAGCAACTTGCAATTTACCAAATAAATTTTGGTATATAAAATTTAGCACCCAACTCATAGAAAAATTTGGTGAAAACCACTTTAGAAGTATAGATATTTTGAGTAAGTGTAAAAACTAATAACAATTTGATGTAGAAGTTATTTGTACTACAATAATAAATAATTCGAAGTAAACACAAGGATAAATATTATATTTTGCTAAATATATGAATAATATTATTAGAAAGAAAAAATGAAGAAATATATATTAATAATAATGGTATTAATAATGCCTTATACATCAGTTGCTCAAGTGGAAATATCCAATCTTGTTATACCAGTAAGCTATTTTGTAGATCATGTTAAACAATTAACTTTAGTTAAGAATAATTCGATCAAATATAGACAAACAAGTCTCGTTGGCATTAGTGGTATGGGCAAGACTCAGCTTGCGAGAATGTACGCCTATGAGAATAAAAATAATTATGAGCTTATTTGGTTCATTGATTGCAGTTTAGATATTAATGAAGGGTTTCTAAAACTAGCAAAATCAATTAATGAAAAAGCTAAGACTAATTTAATATCAGAAGATGTAAGAACAGCAAAAAAAGAAGTGTTATCTTACTTATCTAGTAAGAATAAATGGTTGTTAGTATTTGATAATTTAAAGATCAAAGAAAATCATAAGGTGCAAGAATTTGTTAATTGGGAACATAATGGTCATGTTATTTTTGCTTCCCAAGATAGTGAACTATTACCTAATACAGTCAAAATGACGGCATTTGAAAAAAATGATGCTACTACTCTTGCTAATAATATTTTAGAAAAAGATGATCCTAAACTAGCAGAGTTTTTAGTTCAAGAATTTAGTGGTTATCCTATATTGATAGTACAAGGCACACAGTTATTGAACCAAGTACCTGGTTTAAATCAAGAAGAATATAAAAAGAGGATACGAGATTCTACTGATAAAATTAAATTAAACATTAATTTAGCAATTAAGGAATTAAAGCCAAATGCTAAAAGATTACTGAATAAGATAGCCTTAATTAACACCCAAGGTTTTTCGAAAGAACTTCTAAAAATTATTACTGATGACAAGAATACTATTGATGATGATATTTATCAACTGTCTAAATTTGCTTTAATTTCTAATACCGATCCAAATGAAACCAATCCTGTTTTTGAAATGCATGATGTTATTGCTAATAAGATAATGGAGATAAATGGCAATAAGAATAATAGAGATTTTTTAGAAGATATAATTCAAAAAATACCTAAATATAAAGATTTAAAGACCGGACATTTATGGAGGATTTCGAAAACGATACCCGAAAATCTAGAAGTTCTTTTGAAAAATTCTGAAAAATATAATATTAACGTATATTCGATACTTGATTTAAGAGCCGAATTGTTCACTATATATGTTAATACTCAAAACGGCTATAAGGCTCAACAAATGATGGATTGGTTTGAACAAAAAGATAAGAGAGGTGAATTTAAGTTTTGGCTAATGTCCGCATACCAAAAATATTGTTATGGTCGATATTTAGGGTTAATAGGAATTTATAATAGAATATCATTAGGAAATTTTGAAGTAACTATTTCTTATGCTACTAGAGCATTAGAAATTCTAGATAATCTTAAAATAGACTCGCCTATTAAATTTAATCTTGACGCACAAAGATTAAATCTCAACGCACATATAGCTGGATCTCAAGCATCTTTGGGCAATACAAAAATTGCTGAAGAAATCATAGAAAAAATAGAGGAATCATTTACACAAGAGGTTCAAGAAGTCAATATATTTATAATTTATTTTTTAAAATCAAAATTATTGTTTATTCAAGGAAAATATACTGAAACGTTGGAACAAATTGGTAAACTTTTAGTCACCTGTATCCAAAATGGAATGGATAGTAATGATTTATTGCTAACACATGCTTATTTAATTAAATCAGAAGTATTAAGCATCCTAGGCAAGTATAAAGAAGCATACGTTCAAGCAGAACAATTATATGATATGCACAAGCTAGTAAAGAAAAAGGATCATGAAGTATTTGGTCAAATCTTTACTGAGATGTCAAGAGCAGAATTGGGATTAGGAAATATTAGGAAAGCTTTAGAATATGCTCAAAAAGCTAAAAATATATTCATTAATGATCCAACTAAAAAAAATGTTAATCTTACGGAATTACAAGACCTACGTTTGGCGAAAGCTTTTGTTGTTGAAGGAGATGCGTTAGCGGCTCTTGGTCAGAATGAAAAGGCAGCTGAGTCCTATGCTTCAGCAGAAGTATTATATTATAACAATTATCGGGATAATATGAAAAATATCGATGAAGTAAGCTACCTGTATTGGGCTGCAGCAAAAGCAACTTGCAATATACCAAATAAATTTTGGTATATAAAATTTAGCACCCAACTCATAGAAAAATTTGGTGAAAACCACTTTAGAAGTATAGATCTTTTGAGTAAGTGTAAAAACTAATAAAATTTGATAAAATATTCATTTTGGGTCTATCAGAAAGATTGTGTAAGTATGATGTCAGAGTTAGTCCATCTTTGATCGACATTTGCCCATTTTTGGTCATCAGTACCACAAAGTATGGCAAATTGATTCAAGGCAACTGACCAATCTTTAATTGGCATTGTCCACTTCTTTTGAGCGTTTGTCAATGCCAAAAATATTATTTTCTGAATTGATTTATCATCTGGAAATACCCCTTTATTTTTTATAATTTTCCTGATTTGCCGATTGGCTGATTCAATAGTATTAGTAGTATATATTGCCTTTCTAATCCCTTCAGGAAAACTAAAAAGCGGGGCTATACCTGACCAAAGACGTTGCCACATGTCAGAAATTACTGGATATTTTTCGTCCCATTTTTTACTAAAGTTTTGTAGCTCTCTAATCCCTTCCGCCTCGTTTATTGCTGTATAAATTTTCTTTAAATCAGCTGTTACCGATTTTAAATCTTTATATGACACGTACTTGGTAGAATTCCTAACCATATGCACGATACATAATTGTACAATAGTTTTAGGAAAAACACTATTTATAGCTTCAGGAAAGCCTTTTAGACCATCTACACAAGCAACATATATCTTTTCAATTCCCCTATTCTTTAGCTCAGTTACCACTTGCATCCAAAATTTAGAACCTTCATTCTTGCCAACCCAAATACCAAGTAGCTCTTTCTTACCTTCCATATTAACACCTATAGCTATATAAACTGCTTTATTTATTATAGTGTGATTGTCTCTTCCTTTGACATATATGCAGTCAAGATATATTATCGGATATATACTATCAAGGGGACGATTCTGCCAATTTATAATATCCTCCAAAACTCCGTCAGTTACTTTAGATATTAATTCTGCAGATACTTTGGTAGAATAGATTTCCTCTAAATGTCCTTGTATCTCCCTTGTAGTCATACCTCTTGCATACAGAGATATTACCTTCTCATCAAACCCTTTAAATTGTCGAACTCCCTTAGGAATTAATAGGGGTTCAAATTCTCCTTCTCTATCTCTTGGAACATCTACTGTTATATTCCTACCATCTTCATCTATTATAGTCTTTTCATAACTACCATTGCGTCTGTTTTCAGATTCTTTCTCATCCTTGGAATGTTTCTCATATCCAATATAAGATTCCATCTCTTTTTCTAGAATCTTATTAACTAGTTGTTTTTTTAACTCTTGCAATATCCCATCTTTGCCAAAAATTTCTGATGGATTACTTTGTGACAAAAGTTCTGATACTACTTTTTCTACAGATTGATTTATTGTTTTTGTTTTCTTCTTCATATTAACCTCATGTAAGTGTTTTTTCGTAATCTTATTTTTACTACTTTTTTCAACTTACACAATCTTTATGACAGACTCTTCATTTTTGCCCCAAATTTACTTTTTTTGTATGCGTTGTTGTAATATCCAATTAATAAATCTTTTCTCTAATTCTTTTTTGGGTTCGGGTTTCGAGTAATTAAACACTTCTAACATAATATTGACTATATCCACTTCAGTAACTTCTAGCTTAAGATTTTTTACCTCTTCTATTACAGTCTTAAGTACTTTTTCCATCAATTCAAAATCATCATTATTTAAATAATTTTTTGTTTCAATAAAGGGATTATATAAATCTTTAACAGTTACACCTAGTACATCGGCCACTGTTTGTAACAACTCTGCTGAAGGTTTTTTAGATATTCCCTTTAGAATATTGTATATATTATTTTTCTTTAAACCAGCTTTTCTTTCAAGTTCAGTAACTTGGTAATTACGGTCTTTAATAATTTTATCTAAATTTTTTTGTAATGTTGTATATGACATTATGTTTTAAGTAATTCAATTATTTTTTAGTTACATTTATGTTCCACTATGTATTAATTCTCACATAAATGTTTTTTTGTCAAATTTTATATGCATAATTATTGACATTAGCAATAAAAGTATTATACATATAATTCTATATATAGAATTTAAAGGCAGGACATAATTGAACAACATCAAAAGGGATGTTTTTTATTAAAAGCTAATCATAATAAAGTAGAACATGAATTACCAAATATTAGCCTTGACCATTGGAGTATTTAGCCTAATCATCGGACAAATATTATTAATACTACTCTCGGTCAAATGGCTTAATCAAATCAGATCAACCTGTAGCAACATTAAGGTTATTTGCGAGAACTTCTCTAGCATATACATTAAAGCACAAGATGAAATAACAGGTTTGTATAAAAAAACAACAGAGCTAGCTAATAGTACAGTTCAGAAAGAACATCACCTATTACATGCTACCTTTCAGTTAGAAGATACAAATCTGCATCTTAAAATACTACTTGATGAGTTTAAAATATTTGCTAGGTCTAATACTACACTACAGACCAAGAAACAAAAATAATTAACATTAACTAACCCCAGTTGCCAATTAATTTGGTATATTAAAAGGTTCTTCAATCCTTGATTATTTTTGCTTTATTACAGAATTTACCTTGCATATCAAATATTTGTACTACTCCTTCTGTATGAATATCGTGAGCTTTATCAACTAGATATTTTTGCTGTGGTGGAAACCATTGTAACACAAAATAAAGGACAGCGGTTGTAGTAATAGTTGATAAGCTAAGACTAATCGCTACTACAGGAAGGAAATTTTTGCTACGATTAATCCTAAGAGACTCAATATCATCTTTAATTTTGTTGAGATTTTGACTACAGCTATTAATTGCTATAGTCATTTCATCTATTTTAAGTTGGTTGTGACTTTGAATTTCCTCAGCAACTTCAGGGGCTATAGCTATTATGCTTTTATCTAACTTTTCTGGTATTTTGCTTAAGATATAGCACTCCTCACTAAGCTTAGAAAGATTTTTTTTAAAACCTTCCAACTGAATATTAATATTATTACTATATTGCTTAGTGGAATCACTAAAAGATGCTAAAATATCTTGAACCTCCCGTTTAATATATGGTAGTTCTTTAACAAGTTCTATACATGTAGTAAAGTGCTTGTCTACTTTGTCATAAACTGTAGTAAAGTCAGTCGTTATTTTTTTACTCATTTTTTACCATGAATATTCGTTAATGTATTATACTCGTTAGTTATAGCAATCATTTTTTACCATATTCTTGCCTAGCTTCTTGCCACCAAGGTTGATCCTTACGTGGTTCTTGTGATACTACTTGCTCAACATCTGTTATACTTGCTTGGTCATTTGAAATATCAGAAACACTAGCTTCCTGAACATTATGATTATTAATGGAATTATTATAATGTTCAGGAAGCTTACTTGCAGCAACAAAATATGGGTGTTTTTTAGGAACATCCGCCGCTAAAGGCACTTTAATTCTAGCTATTCTAGCTTTTGGCTCAGGTAGTCCAACAAAACACTCTAAATCTGCTAAAGTAGCAAGATCATCGGTAGTGATTAAAGCTTTATGTTTAGTATTTTCACTATAGCTAATACCATCTCGAAACTCATGAGCTCCATAAGAAGTATTTTTTTGGCTAGTAGCATATTCCAGTTGTCCAAATATCTCAGTAATAATTTTAGCTGTAGCTGGCTCATCACTTCTAAAGAGAAACTTAGTAGCAAATTGACCAAAGATACTGCTACCTTGCAACATACCAAAATTATCGAATATTTGATTAATTGATTGAGTAGCACAAAGAACGCACCCTCCATATTTTCGTGATTCTGATATTAAAGTAGGAAAGCTAGGCAAATTACCTAAAGAAGCTAGTTCATCGATGATAAACCACATACGCCTTTTTTCATTGATCCCTATGCCAATTAGACATGAAATTGCTAGTTCAAATAAACAGCTAGTTAGCGGCATTGTAACGTTTCGCATATCTGGTCTGTTACTCAAGAATAACCAAGCGGGACTGCCTTGGGCTACTTCAGTAAAATATTTGGTCAGGGAAAATTTTTTTTCAGAGTCAAATAAGAGATTTAGAGGAGCAGTACTAGTCGCCAGCACTGATAAAATAGAACTAGCAGTAGTCTTATTACTGGCTGTTAAATATCTAGCGGCTACTGTATTAGCTAACTTTTTCTCAAGTGATTGCCTAGAAGATAGCTGTAACATTTTCTGCAGTTCAGTAATTGATTTATTGCCTTCTTTTATTAAGGATTGAACACAAGCACAAAAAATAGTTGCACTACTATTATTCCAAAATGGATCAAAGCCGCTACTAGTCTTCTTGTTAAACTTAAACAGTACTTTAGCAAATTTATCTAACTTTGGATCAATATATTCTGCTTGTTCATGATCATTACTATTATTAGAACTAGTATCAGTCCAAAAATCCCAACTATGAGATCTAGCATCTAATGGATTAAAGATAATATCTCCTCTATCCGGGTTATAATATCTTTCTATCATTTCCCCTGTTTGATCAACGACCAATGCTGGTTGTTGAAAGTTCCTGATTTGCGGAATTAAATTATTAAACAAATTAGTCTTACCAGAACCGGTAGTGCCGATAGCTATAATATGCCTAGTTTCGCTATCTTTAACAAGTCGCATGCTACCTACAATGAATTTACTTGCTTTATTAGCTTTATTTAAATAGTTAGTTATTTCTTTTGCTGACTTAATAGTACTCCCGCTAATTTGTTTTTCTAGTGATACCGACTTACCAAATTTTGTCCACAGCAGAAAGATGCTAACAAAAATAGCAAACATCAAACCAAGGCAGAGTAGTAACTTAGCTTTGATAAAACTAACTAGCTGATAATAATTCTTACTGAATTTAGAGGAAGTCAAGATCAGTTGTGGATCAATATTACTCCTATATAAACCAACATGATTATAGGCATTAATTAGGGTAACATATTTTTTGCCTTTAGGATTGATCATTACCTTAATAGGACGCACACTATTATCAAAGTTACTAGCTAGTAAGGCTTTTTGATAAGTTACAGCAGCAGATAAATCATATAGTTCTAGCTTGGGGTAAGCTAGAACTATGGTAATTATCACACTTACAATGCACGAAATAACAATAGAGCGATTAAATACCTGCAAAAACATCCTGATCTTATGCAAGAATATCTGACCACCACCTATAAAATTATTTAGCATACAATTTGACTAAATTTAAAGTAATAAGTTTATAAAATATATCTTATTTTAAAGACCAACCATTGGTATGTATATTCTCTTAATTTATTATCTATTATAATACATTTTCGATTAACCACTAAGTCCATGATGCTACTTTTCTTGAATATTTTTAACTATCAGCAAATATTATTAATTTACTATAATCATTATTATCAGCAGCTCTTAGAGCTTCTAAATATTGTTTTCTAGTAGCATTATCACAAATTAAATTGCTTCTACCCCAACTAAATCTACGCTCATTATGACTTACTAATATAAAGTCAGCGAAGAGCCTAGAAAACCTTCCATTACCGTTTGGGAATGGGTGGATAAATACCAGCCTATGATGAAATCTTATTGCAGTTTCTCGTAAAGGGTAAATTTTATGTGTTAACTGGTAAATAGTATCATCAAATAATAATTTGAGTTCCTGCCCTATATAAATACTATTTACTCCTATATTGGTTTGAGTTTTTCTAAACTTACCTGCCCAACTCCAAGTATTATCAAACATTTTATTATGTAATTTTTGTGCAAAACTTATTGATAAAATATCTCGCCTTTTTCTCTGTAACACCCATTCCTCTGCTTTTAGAATATTATATTGTTCCCATTCATTTAGCTCACTTTGAGTGGTTAAATGTTTTGGTAATAAATTATTGATTTCATCTTGATTTAAAGGAGTAGCACCTTCAGCGTAAATAAATCTCATTGCCAAATAGTTTTTATATTATTTTTCATTAATTCTTCTTTTAGAATTTCAATTTGCTCTTGCTGTTTTTTATCAATTACTTTTTGTTCTTCCAATATCATCGAATGTGATATTTCCTTTAGCCTATCTATAGCCGTTCTTTCTGCTTGCTCTTCTATAATATTTAGTAAGTTTTTTTCTGGAACTATAGCATAAACTAACTTGCAACCTAGTTGACTTGCGACTTTTTCTAAAGTTGCAAGGGTTGTCTTCATCAATACCTCATCATTTTCTATACGTAAGATTCTTTGTTTGCTAACCCCACACCGACGAGCTAGCTGCTGACTTGTCATACCGATTGCAGTTCTTATGGTTTTTAACCACCCGTTACTTGGTATTATCATATTTTGTAATGGGCTTAATTGATTCATTAGCTGTTTGCAGGTTAATTTTCTTAAAGACCAATTCATAATTATAAACTCATAAGTAAACTTATATATTACTATAACATCATATAAAAACAATATACATATTGTTTTTATATGGATTCAGTACTACAAATAAACTAATGTAAATTTGTAGTACCGTCTTATACCAATTAGCTCCCAAGCCAAGACAATAGTACCTTTCTTGAATATTGCTTATGATAATATGGCTTGGCAGAATGATAAAGTCTTACGGCCTTTTGCCAATCACCATGTTGCAGATATAAATCAGTTAGTAGTTTGGCTGCATATTCAACGTTAGTTTTAGGAGTAAGCATTTCATCAAGACTAGAAAAATGTCTTTTATGCCAGTACCAATTGATTTGCATTACGCCAATATCAATATTTGTATGTCCTTTTCTCAGATAAGAAAGTATATTTTTAGATGCTTCCGCCTTAGACTTGGCAATGAACGCTTTACCACCTAAATTTACTGCATAAACTTTCATTTCAGACTCTACTTCAGCAATAGCTTTCAATAAACCACTTGGAATATTATGTTCTTTTTCAACTGTGCTAATTAATCCCGCTAAATCTTGTGCAAACACCATATTTTGTGAAAAAGCAACTATTATAATAACCAAAATCTTGATTATTTCTTTACTTAAAATATCAAACCATGATATTATCATTTTATACAGCTTAAATCTAAGGTATCTTATGAACTGGATCAAGTCACGGCTAAATAAAGATAATTTTTGGAATTTAATGTTTTGGTGGGGTATGAGTTTTGGTTTGTTTTTAAGTGTATTTTTAGATGAGTATAAATATGTTAGTAATGCCTTATTTTGGATAACCATACTATTAGTTCCATATTTGGTAGCCAAATATAACAAGGTAAAATATACAGAAGATAAAATGTTTTTAAATAGCCAAGGACAAAATTTAATGAATAGGCTACCTAAACAATTATTTTGGATTATTATTGCTATGATTGCAGTTGTTGCATTAACTGGTTCAATACTTGATGCACATTGGAAAGAAGTAAATGATTTTATAGCCTTTCCACTATTATTTTCTATATTCCTTTTTGTTCCTACTTTATATTTCATATATAAAAATTGTCCTATTTCTATTTTATTTAACAAAAATGCTTGGCAAGAAAGAATTATCGGTATGAGAGCAGGAGCGTATAATGCTAATTACTCTACATCTACCTTTAGTTCTAACAATATCTATTACACAGGTATTGAATATCGTAATTTTCCTAGTAATATGTATTATCATAGAAAATAATCTTTCACTTATCAGTTTTTGCTTTAACCTGATGTGCATTTTGATATGCTCCTTTGTTAATTCGAGTTGTCCTTTGCGATCCTTTAGTTGGACCACCTATTGTTTCACCAGCGTTGACTTTATTTAATAGCCATGCAGCTCCTTTTGCAGTTTTCCCCTGCCCAATTCTATCTTCTTCATATTTATTAATTTGTGTTTGTAAGTCTCCATGCTCAAGTATATTTACTTGCTTGATATTATTATATTGTTCAGTATTTTTACCTGTTACTTCTTCAAACTTATTTTTAAGTTTTCCCTCTTTGCCTTTAATATTTGCCATAAATTCTTCATTATTAATACCGCTTTTTGTTGCTATTTCTTTAACTTGTGATTCAGGATTTCTATTAATTCGCTTATCATGTTCATTGCTAAAATCATTTAATGCTTTTTCTGCATGCTGACCCGATACTTGGTGCTTACCACTATTTATTTCAGGTATTAAATTTTGTAATTCTTCAGAGGCTATTTTATTCCATACTTTCATCACGTCAGGATGCTGCTTGTCTACTAGCTTCCTCACAGAGTTTGCATCCATACCAAACTCTATTACGCAGCGGTCTAACACTTCTTGATACATATCCTTGTTAACTGTTGCTGATTCTGATTCAAGTCTGCTTTTTGTTTTGTACCAATTATCTACTGTTTCTTGACGCATTGATACTTGTGCCTCTAATCTTTGTTGCTCTTCATAACTGTTCCTTACTGCATCACTATAATGTTTCTCAGCACTATTATCTTTTCCCCATACTTCACTTGATGCTGCTTTGACTATATTGTTGTAATCTTCATGAGTATTATTTTGTGTTGATGTATCACTATCCTCCATAAAAGACTGATCACTTACATTTCTAGCAGTGAGTGAACCTTCTACACTACCAGAGATACCAATACCAGTAAGTCTTTTTAGTGGAGTAGCCGCAGTCATAGATGCTTTTAACGCTGCATCTGTTGCTTGTTGCCAACTATATCCATATTGTTCTTTAAGAGTTCTGACGTTGTTTACTGCCCGCTGAAGTGACTTGCCTTGCTCTCCCATTGTATCATAATTAAAGCTTTCCCCACTATGTTCACGCTGTGCTAAGTTGGAAACAAAATCAGCTGTTTTGCTCAAGGTGTTACTCTTTGCATCTGATAATGCCCTTTGATCTGACTTCAATAAACTTTCAGACGTGTGTATGCCTTGAGTCACATGATTCTGGGCTGTTTGTTCTAGATTAAATTTGGTGATACCAACAGAAGTGTTAATACCTTGACCGCCACTGTAAATTACGCTACCATCAGGATTATTGCGAGCTATACTACCATCAGCTTGTTGCCAGCTATTGCCACCTTCCACATGTTGCATATTATAGTCCGTCTTATATCCTGACTTCATATATCGCTGATTATTTCCTTCTGAAACATTATCAATGCTTCTATTGCCACTTGCTACCTCTGCTCCTATACTGCCCGATGTTGCTTGCAGTCCACCAATAATTGAGCCAGCTAAATGACCAAGACTGTTAACACCCGATTGCATAATAGCAAATGCCAAAAATGGTATTACCATTTGCAAACCTGCTGCTACTGTTACTATTGTATCAACGTGATTTAGGATTGTGCTGCTACTACTGAAACTTAACATTAAATTTGAGCCAGTTTTTAAATTACTATAAGTACCCATGATCATATTAATAATAGCATTTAATGACGGCCATAATTGTAGTGAGGCAACTAAAGTCAGATAAGAAGTATATTTTGCTATGCCACCACTAAAGATTAACATTGGCACTAAAAACATAAACGAGGCATAGACTATGCATTTTATTACGACTAGTAACATTGGTAAATACAAGCTAGCCATATCACTTGATAATAACCAACCACTTTCTTGGCTGGTTCGAGAACGAGCTACTGCATAGTTACTTGCGGTATAATCAGATATACTGTTAATCATCATTTGCTGCCTTAGTATGTCACCTGCTTTTTGACCACCTCCATAAAGACTACTAATATTTTTCTCGAGAATATTTGATAGGATACTTGATGAACTGCTTGATGACCTAGCTGAAGGGACATAATCTGATCCACCTCTTGCTTTAGCAAATTCTGTATTGGCATTTTTTGATACTACCCTTTTGATCTCTCCATCAAAATAATTCTCAAAGAGATTTGCTGCATCTTGGCAAGTAACATTACGCAGATTCTTACCGTCTCTAATGTAAAGACGGGTCAATGTGCCAGCCTTGCTACTCACTAATTTCCAAATATCAGGAGTATCTATTAATTGTTTAGGAGTAAACTGATAGCCTATCATTGCTGGTAGTACAACACATTGCTTGATAAAAGAACGCATATTTTCTACAAACTCTGGGTCTTTAATACGAACCTGACGTAATTCCTTTTTTAGTCTTGCACCAAATAACATACCATAATTATAATAAGAAAATATAGGTGACGTACTAACAAGAGCTTCTATCGGTGCATATACTTGTTCAAAACCAATAGTGACCAAATGACCAAATTCTTCTAATATGCCAACTGGCAGGGCAAAAGCTATAGGAATATTATCAACCTTACCTATTATTTTACTTACATGATCTTTAATAATCATTTCTGTTTTAGGCAGTAATAATGCATTGATTAATACAATCATACCAAGTACTTTAAGCACATATGCCCGCCACACCATAGAATTATTACTATACGACATTTTTACTGCATAATAACATCCAGTAATTATGCATAGACTATTTACTAAATCTGTATAAAATTCACTATTACGTAACATTGCTAAACCATTTAATACATAGTACAAAGCATCGTAATAACCGTAAGTATGGATTGTTAAATTTAGTTCCATATTTCTTTACCTATTTACCTTACTATCCTTTTCCTACCCAGCTTTTATCCATCCATTTGATTAGTGGACATAAACTCCTGAAACTTCATCTCAAAGTATTTTTCTTCTTGCAACATTCTCATCTTGGTTTGCTCAATAATATTATAACGCCTAAAGGCATTTTCTCTGTTGCTTATCAAAAAGCTAATAGTGTTATTGACTTCCTGCTCAAAGCTGGTAAATACCCCTATATCTGCAAGCTGTAAGTAAGAAAGCTCTGATACTGCTTCAGAAGTTTGTTGTAATAATTTAGTAAGGTAGTTAGTTACTACGTCATAGCATAAGCTTTCAACAAATTCAGCTATCCGTACTGTTAAGTAAGCATTATCAGTATTAGTAGCAAGTTCTCTCTGAATCTTGTTAGTTAGTGGAATGGATGATAAAGCAATTAGATTTTCTTCATCCTCAGTAAAATTACCGTTATTATTCTTTATTTTCTTAACCATAGAAAATAGCATTTGATCAATGCTACCATATAGTGTATCTTTATCTGATAACTTAGTTTTGGCTTTTTGGGGGAGTAAGCATAAGTTTGTTTCACCACACTTATACAGCTCTACATCTACATTACCACTACGAACTCCAATAAACTCCCCTATTAATTCCTTATTAACCAATGATTTTTTATGAGTTATTGAACGACGTCCTTCAGCATCTTTTTTGCCAATAATAGTTCCTGATATGCTCATGAGTAATTCTTTAAAAGTAGTAGCATCTCCTGAGCTACTTATTTTCTTATCAAGAGCCTTCCATACCAAATTAAAATTATCACCAAGTAAACTCTCAAGTTCTTTATTGCTTTTGGTTGGATCACCAGTATCATGTTTTGCCTTGTCTCTAATATCTGCCATATCACTTCCTCTGCCTGTCATTACCAAGTCACTTTGGCGGGTAAGTTCTGCTCCTTTATCCATTTTACTTGCTAGACCATTACTGATCTGAGTAGCCATGTCACAAGAATTAATATTGAATTGGTTGATATTTCTTTGCATTTGCTCTAAGTAAGTCATAATATTCTCACATTGCGGACAGATGGTTTTAATTGCCATAATTGCTGCATAGCCGCCAACATTTTGTACCATTTCTTTAAGAAATCGTTCCATAGCAGCACTTTTCAAAAATGATAATGCTCCACCTCTAAGATCTAACTGTGCTCCACAAGGCAATCCTCCAAGCTTACAACTAGGAGATTGAAAATTAAAAAGCTGTAAATCTTCTATAGGTGGCGACTTAATTAGCACTGATCCGCCAATTATATGACCTGCTAATTGATCTTGTACGATCGCTGATCTAGTTACATTACTCATAGTACCACTTGGCATAACGCTTTTAATTAACTTCTCTATGCCTGCATAACTATTGTTGCTCACTAGTAAGCATATTGCTAATAAGCAATGAATAGATAATCTCCGTATTAACTTTCTAATCATCATTTTCTGCTACCTTAGTTTTTTCTTCAGTTATAGTTAACCCGTTAATGTTCTAGATAGTTTTTCTGTCATTGCGAGGAGCTACTTTAGTAGCGACGAAGCAATCCATAAAAGTAACCAAAAATGGATTGCTTCGTTCGGGCTTCGCACCTCCTCGCAATGACGTTTAGGAACTTATAATAATATCAATAACCTATTCGGGTTAGCTATATTCCCTCCGTTCCTTCCATCTTATTTAAATACTCACTTGCCAATAACCCAGCTTCCTCAAGCTCTGACATCGATGCTGTACCTCTGATAAGTTCGAAATGAATCTTACTATCATTTGTAACAGCTACAATTGTTGGAGCTTTTTGCAAATTTAGCTTTTCAGCAATTTCCTGATTTTGGTAAGTCTTAAAAAATTTGCTTTTGCTACCATCTAGACTGACTGCTTCTACTTTAAATCCATATTTCTTAGCAAAGTCATTTAGTACTGGCTCTAGAGCTATGCAATAAGGACAATTTGACGAAAAAAATACAAAGAGTTCTATCTGAGTAGCAAGTATCTTAAGTTTGCCAGCTAGCTTTTGTTGATCCGTCTCTTCTTTTATTCTTCTGCCATACAGATTAATTGGATTCTCAATTAAATTGATAGTCTCAGGGTACAGGAAATTTACCATCCTAAAGCTATGAGCAAGTTTTAAACTATTATCTAACATCAAGGTTTCCTTTTCTTTATATCTTCTTACATGTTCGATATTTTCTGGGTATCTAATCATCATAAACTTTAGCTCCTCTAGCTCTTTGCTAAATTGTTCCACTTCCTGCCTTGCTTTGGCGTATTCTTGCTCTCTTTGTTGCTCTATGACTAATATCTCTTGTTGCTTCTCTAATTCTTTTGCCAACTCCTTCTCCTCAAACCATAACCAACCACGATATCTCTGTTCAAAGAAATCTTTGGCATAGCTAGTAGAGAAATAAGCTATTAATGATAGAAACAATATTAATCTCATAACTTGCTAGACCCATTTAATCATTGCTAATTAAGTTAATTACTAACTTAATCATTAACTCTTTTTGTTTAGGATCACTTTCAGCAACAAGTAGTGCTAAAGCAGTTAAACTACTTGGGTTAATCTTTCTTAGATCACAGTTAGATTTTTTTAAATATAATAGAAATAACAAACTACCAATCCTCTTATTACCGTCACTAAATGGATGATCCTTAATAATAAAATAAATCAAATGAGCTGCTTTCTCTTCTAAAGAACCATATAAACTAGCTCCATCAAAGCTTTGTTCTAAATTAGCTAAAATACTTTGAAGTCCATTCTCTTTCTCAAAACCAAATAACTGACTTGTTAAACCTTGCTTTATTAATTCTTGTCTTAAAGACTCTACAGCCACTAGTGCTTCTTGGTATGAAATTATTACCGTGTCTGAATTATGTAGATTTTTAGGAACACCTAAATTTTCTTCATCATACTTAATAAGAATATCCCAAGTCTTAGAGTATGTAGTAATTAGGTTTAATAATTCTCGTCCTTCATCAGTCACAAGATTTTGGTTTACTAAAGTAGTTGATAATAATTCTATTGTTTGTTTTAACTGTTCCAGTTTTTCACCAATAATTTGTTGTTGATTGATACTATAGCCATTAATTAGGTACTCCTTTAACACACTAGATGCCCATTTTCTAAACTGCCCCCCAAATTTGGAATTAACTCGGTAACCTACTGATAAGATTGCATCTAAATTATAATATTCAACTTGATATATCTTACCATCAGCAGCAGTTGTTGCATTTTTTGCAACAACTGCTAATTCTTCTAATTCACCTTCTTTAAATATGTTTTTAAGATGTCTTGAGATTACTGATTTATCTCGCTGGAAAACCTCAGCTATTTGATTTAAAGATAACCAAACAGTTTCATCGTATATCTGAACATTTACGGTCACTTTTCCATCTTTGCTTTGATAAATAGCTATTTTATTCTCTTGCTTCGTCTTAATTTGGCTTTCTTGTCCTATATTAGTCATATTTTTTCCTGATTTACTGTTAACTCTTTGCTAAATTATTATTCTACTAAACTTTTTAATCACCACTAAGTAGTTCCCATTAATTAAATCTTGTTCTAGAATTTTTATCCTTTGTAATAACTGATCTTTAGTAGGACAATTCTGACAAAAACTATGTCCAGTATTTAACTGCCTCTTCAGCTCAGCTAATTCTTGTTCTTTCACTTTCCTTTGTGAAGTTTTTGCTTAATCTTGTTTCTTCTATTCTGCTTGTCTTATAGCCTCTGCTTTACGTTCTTCTTCTACTCCTATATTCCAACCAGCTTGATTATTTGCCTGATTATTCGGGTTGTCATCATATTGCCTGATATTTTGCAGACTACCCTTAACCCTCATGCTCATATCTCCGTTATTTGGTGCTTTATATTTGCCAAAAAACTTTACCTTAAACTCCTCGATAAACTCAGTGAAATCGATGCGATTGAAATCTATTCTTAATATTTCATCTAATGTTAAACCACGACAATTAGGATTGCCGCCACTGCCAAAACTCATACCAAGCTGCTTCCGACCTTCAACCTGCACCACCTTGTCCAGCATTTGACCAAAACAACAATAATAATGCTTGACTATCTTTGTTACTCCTAGATTCTGCTTTCCCTCTTTGCCAACATAAACACATAGATTCTTTTTACGCTTATCGATCAGCAACTGCTCATCCTTACTGCAGCCTGCTCCAAAATTTTTACCCCAACCTTTCTGATCTACTGAGCAGCAATTACTGTAACCGATTGCCTTCTTACTACAATGCATGCTAAGCCCTTCAAACAACTTAACATTCATGCCATTACCTGACTTCAACTGACTTACTGCATAGAGCTTGGAGATTGAATCCATCATCTCACCATTGGTCATATAGCTTTTATCAACGCAGTTACCATCAATACAAGGTATACCTTTACATACAAGACCTTCCGGTCCTTCTTTTTCCTTAAATCCTACCCGCACTTTCTGACTCTCTATGGGGGATGGTATCCATCTCTTACAAGAATATTCCTCTTTCCTATTAACACAATTACCTAAGCTATCGGTAAGCAAACACTCTAAAAGTGCAACAAAATAGCAATGTGCATATTGATCACAGTTATTTTTACTCGGATAATTACAAATTTTACTATACCCCCATTCCCAGCAGTCTCTATGTACCTGAAAACCATCTATTACCCTTACGCCACTAGCTAAACACTTCTTTTGTCCTTCTTGGCAAGGATAATTGGAAACAAAGTTTGATCTACCAGCAGCCAATGCTGTTGTTTCAGTTGCTATGCTGAACATTACAATTACCTTCAATAATAAAATTCTTATTATTTTTATTAACTTCATGACTATGATCACTCTAACCTACATTGCTCACGCCAATACTCTTGCCAATATGTACAAATACGCTCACTTACATCTAAATTAAAACTTACCTCGTTATTTCCACGACCAATTGCCTTGATCTCCAGTATATTGTCTCCTTGCCTGATATGAGGCAACAAGTTGATTACTTCAGCTCTAGACCTATCAGCTATAGAGTCTAAACCTAGAGCATATTCACCAAAGCCAGTACTAACTATTGGATAATTAGTGGTAACTGTCATTCTCTTACCAACCAAACCACCATATTTCCTCTCACCTTTAGTTTCAACTGACCTATAACCATTAAGAAACAAATTGTTGCCATTAACAGGACCAACAAATATCACCTGACCATTTAGCTTAAACATAATAAACGTACCATAACTAGCAGCAGTTAACTGTACTTTAGTAAGCATTGCCACTTTAGCGGATATATTAAAACTTATCTGCCAAGTTGCTTCCTGAGCATGGTAAGTTGTCCCACTCGCTTTATTAATAAAACCGTGTACTGTACCGCCTCCATAACTACTTGACTCACCACCACCACCAAAAAGCCTCATAAAAAGACTGCAGGGTTTCGGACCATATTGTTCTACAAAACTAATACGTTTAACTAAACCTGCTATATTTGGGGTGTATTTCATACTCGATTGACTAATTGTTAATTCAGCTGGCTTTTCAGAAAATTGCAAACATTGTAGTGTAAGTCCATCAACACAAGCGTATCTATTACGTAAGCGTTCACAGAAATACTGGTCATATATGGTATCTCCCTTGGCTCTTTCATCTCTGCGACTTAGCTCCATGAAATATTGCGGCTCTATTTCCTTATTGCCTTTAACCGTCTTACAATCCACTCCTATATCTCTCAGTTGTCCTAGTAAATTATCCATCATCTTGCCAGATGCATTTGCTATCATTTCTGCATCTTGTTTATGAGCCATCATGCCAGGTCTGCTATAATCAACAAACATCTCGTTATAGAACGGGTCTTTAGCTGACTCCTCCCATCCTTTGTTACTTAAATCTTCTGCTTCTATACTACTTAACCGATCTGTTTCCGATTGTAGCTTATCATGACCTACTAAATCACCTAACCCTTGACTATTCTCTACTCCTCTAGCAAAGCCTGCTTTACTATCTTCTATTTGTCTACTCCAACTTTGATAATTGTCTATATTCTTTTCAAACAATGGATCTACCTCATTAATATTGGTCTTATTGATTGGGTCTAAATATTGGGCTTCTGCACAAGTAATAGTTACCACTAAAACTATTAGAACTATCTGCCTCATCCTTCTCATCTTTATATCCTTACGCCTGCTTCTTATCTTTGTAACAACTCTTGTGCTTCTTGTGATAAATCACCATTAATCGCAAATTTCTCCAAAGCTGCTTTTATACCTATACTGCCAGTAATCTTATCGTAAGTAACTTTGCAAGATTTACCAAAACACCCATCTAAGTAACCTTCTTGTTTAACCAACAAAATAGCTGGCACAACATTAATACCAAACTGATCAAAAGCTTCGTCATCTATTTGCATACTGCCTACTTCACCATTTTCTGATATTGACATAACTAGTTTGCTAAGTTCTTTAAAACTACTATTAGGTAATCCCTTAAATACCAATGTTCCACCATATTTTACTGCTTGCTGATGATAGGTCTTCAGTAAATTACTTGGCATCCCACTACTTACAAATATCTTAAGCACTGCTGGATTAATAAGTTCTTTGTCTATTAATTCTTTATCACTGCAATTTTGTCCTTGCTTTAAACAATGCTGCTTATCTAACTCACACAGCTTTTGTAAAATAGCTTCTCTTGTTAGTATTTGTCCTACATGTCCCAATTTTTTAGCCCAATCTTGCTGCTGATCAGTTGCCTCAATATTTTTTATGTTATTTAACAATTCACTATTAGTGTTGCTGATGTTTTGTGCTATAGTTAAGTGACTACTGTTAAATAGTAATGTAACTAAAAAGCACAGCAATTCGCCTTTCGCCATACTAAATACCCCCAATCTTGTCCGTCATACGGATATTCTTTAAATGTTGAATACATTATGTCACTTAAACCTAATGGCCAACAACCAATGCTATCTGATGTTGACTTTGGATTTACCATTTGTAGTTTATACTGGCTCTTCTTAATCTTTAATGCCTTAGACTTACGGCACAATTTACCTCCACCTGCCAACCGAGTGTTTTCATCAGTTGAGGTCTCCTCCGCAAGCCCTATTCGGTGCATCTTGGCAATTATTCGAATAGCTAATAAACTACTTGATTGCACTCCACCAACATGATCAGCATTTGCTCCACTAAATGGGTACATATTACCTAAGCAACCAGCACACCAAAACATACTATCTAGTGGCATCCTAGCTGTGCTACTTGCACAATCCAAACCACAAGCTGCTTGAGCTACAGGGTTGGCAAATAAAAAAGCTTCAGGATTTAACAGGTTCTGCAATTTTTCATCATTCCAAGTAACGTCAAACTCACTCATATAAGCCACGTCAAAGCTACTCTGCTCTAAACAAATAAAAT
The DNA here is from genome assembly GCF_964264675.1 of Candidatus Tisiphia endosymbiont of Temnostethus pusillus. Lineage (NCBI taxonomy): Bacteria > Pseudomonadati > Pseudomonadota > Alphaproteobacteria > Rickettsiales > Rickettsiaceae > Candidatus Tisiphia > Candidatus Tisiphia endosymbiont of Temnostethus pusillus. Next base: position 1,175,270 of record NZ_OZ183472.1, read on the forward strand.
CAGTAATAAGTTCAAGCCAATAAATTAGTGGATAAATATAATAATGAACGTGATAGAAACTATCGTGAACATGCCTGCCATCATAGCTTCTATTAAAACTACTAGTCCTTTTGCTATCAGAACCAAGAGAGATACCACCAAGGTTAGTCATACAATAAGGGGTTCTTGTAACATCAATAAGTCTTACTGGTTCCCAAAATCCTATTGCTATCCCTGGTACAGGAATGTTTGCTTTAATACATAGACAAACTGGTGATGAGGGATTTTTGGTATCTCTTTTTTTAGGCGTTACACCACTACCAATATTAATTAAGTTGCCTATGCTTATTGGCAATATGCAACTCCAACAAATATCAGTAATTGGATTGACAAAATGCCCCTGACATGTAATACTTGCAGATACTGAAAATGGCATAAAAATAGCCACTAACAGTAGGATACTTAACCGTGTCTTTGTGCCTTGAGCTGGGTCGCCAAACTTTTTGCTCAAGGCCGTATTATTGATATTTGTCAACGTTTTTACCTCTTACATTATTCACATTCCTCAAAAAGATTTAGTAATTTTACTGCAAATTTAGTAAAATGTTTGGTATTACGAGTAACTAAAACCATATCATAAACTATTGCTTGGGCAGCAATTAGGCTATCTACCTGATTTGTAGCATCAATAGCAAGTAATTCTCCCCAACATTTACATACATTATTATCTATACCAATGGTTCTAGCGGTATATTTTTTAATTAAAATATCTTGCCACCTTTCTAAACTTAATGAGGCTATTAAATCTGTTTGTCTCTTTTTAGCAATCCCTTTTTGAATTTCACCAATTGTTAAGTAACTTATATATAATGATTCTATAGGTATTTGATATAACCAAGATATTACTTGGCTATTTGGACTTTTCTTACGAAACTCTGACAATATATTAGTATCAAGTAAATATCTCATATATCAATATCTTCCCTAGCTTTACTTGGTTTTCTTTCAAATAAATCCTCTTCATCATCATTATCAACTTTTGGTATAGATAATAAAAATTCTTTAAATGACATAGGGGGTTTTATTTTATCACCCATATAATCTTCCACTGAGATAATATAGACTGCTTTATGTCTCTTCTTATCATTTATTAATTGAGGTTGCCCGTTTTCAGCGAGTTCAATAATTTCTTCAAAATGCTCCTTTGCCTCTTGTAATTGCCATTTTTGCATAAAATACCTCTAATTTTGTTTATTTATATATTATAACTGTTTTCTTACGACCACTAATCAATTTCTACTTCTTTTATTCTTAAAACTTTTCCTTCCTGCTGAATTATTGCTGGTACTTGCTTAATTTTAAATTTTGTTGTTAAAACTCCTGCTTGATCAAAATATACTTCTCTATCAAGTTCTTTCTGTAAATCAAGTGGTCTACCAGCTACTAATATCAACTTGTCTTCTGCCTTTATTACGGAGCTGCTTTTTTGCTGCTTAAACCACTCAACCTGCTCTTTATCTCTGCTATCAATAAATATCAACTTCTTGTCCAAGTTTATATAATCTAGTGGATTAACTTTTGTACCTATCTTGTGAAGTAGCTTGCCATCTGGCAAAATAATATCCTCTTTTATTATGTAGCTTGGATCATAAGTAAAATCTTGTGCTTTTTGAGTACGTTTGATATTGCTAACTGCTACCGGTTGCTCTATTCGAGTTTTAGCGATTTCTAACATCTTGCTTTTCTCCTGTTCTATATCAACTAATTTTAGTTTTCTTTCGATCATTGCTAAAAATCCTTCTTCTTTAACCTCAAAAATTGTTCCATATATGCCAAAATCCTTAGCAATAGTTATTTGTGGTAGTAGAATTACTAAAATCATTGTTAGTATTAGTTTCATTTATATTTTCTTTAAATCTTTCCCTATTTCTCTCCATTGCTCAAGCATCTCTGGTTTGCTAACGAGTAGCATTTTACTGACTAGCAACATACCATACAGAGCTTGGTCATCTTGTGGATGCAAGTAATCTAATCCTGCTTTTATTATCAGTCCACCCAGCATAATCTTTTTTCTAGCATCTTGTTTGCGTTCTAAATAATTAGTCCTTTGATTATTCATACTATACCTGTAATTATTATATGTATTCATATTGTCTCTGTTTGCTTTGTTATAAAATGGATACTGAATTTTTTCGTACATTTAATCTCTCTAATTTATTGGTTATTGTTTAATTGGTTGTTATTTGATAGTTTTTGCTGTTTCTTAATATTTGTTCCTTTTGAATCATCCCCTAAATCATCCCACTTTAGGTTACTGATTAGTTTTGCTAAATTCTCTATTACATTCTGATGTACTTGCCTGCTTATTGATATCACTCCTTCTCCTGTAATAAATTCATCAGTTGCAAATATTACTTTAGTTCTTTTATCTTTATATTTTTGAGCTTCCTCGTTTATTAGTTCTATTGCCTGATTAATGTGACCAAAAAATAAATCGTTTTCTTTTGGTTGTTGGTTTATTTTTGCTTCTTCTAATTCTTTACTTACCCTTTCTTTTTCTAACTTTAATATTTCTTTTTGTGATACATACATAATCTTGCATTGACTACCAATATCACCAAGTAACAAAAACCCAAGCCAACCAATTCCAACTCCAAGTAGGATAGACACAAGTAAAACAACAATTTGTTTCTCGCTAAATTCGTTATCACTACTTATATTTATGTTCCTATTCATCTCCATACACTTACTTATATTTTTTATTTTCTTTTTCGTATTATTACTTATCCATTTTTTCTATAGTTGGCAGAGTAGCTAGCTCACCATATTTTTTTGCCAAGGCTTTTACTGCTTCATCTTTACTAAGACCACTGCGTCTTGCTTCTAGTAAATATTGAAAATCAGCTGCTTCTGTTGAGTATAATACTTGCGAGTATGGATCTAGACTAAGACGTCCAACAACTTTTAAGCCAGTAGATATCAGCAGCATCTCAGCATATTTACTTGGTATCAAACTAATAGACTCAATTAACGGCACAATATCTTTAAAGGCTTCTGAAGTACTAAATGAGTTTAGTCCTTTCTCATCTTGCTTTAATATTACCGTCCAAGCACTATTTTCTAAAATGCTCCTACGCTCATCACTTTTTTGAAAATCAGTAAAATTTTGTACACAAATCACTAATGAACCCCCATATTTTCTAACAGTTCTACCAAAGCTTTCTAAGAACTTGGCTGAATAATCTAAAATCATCCAAGCTTCATCAACAATAAGTAAAAATTGCTTCGACCTATCACCACATAAGAACTGCATAGTTACTTGCATCAATACTACCTGTAATATTACCGCCAGTAATATTGGATCATTCTTGACCTCCTCAAACTCAAAAATGGTTAGTATTTCTTTAAATGATGCAGCTTTACCTTGCTCAAAAAATTTACCATGTACTCCTTTTTCACTATAAGGGTATAAAGTTTCAGCAAGAGCTTTTGCTGTAGTTGCTCCCTCTAATTCTTCTAATACTTTAGTAAGTTTGGTAATATCTAGCGTAGTACCATGTTTTTCTATACCCTCATTTATTGCTCGTTCAATGATAGCTTCCTTATGAGCATCCTTGCTAATACCACACATAGCACCAATAATGCTTTTGGCGTATATGATACTATCTTTAGTAACAAAATGATTGCCTATCTGTAATATCTCTATTCTTTGATCTAGATCTAGGTTTTGGTCTTGATCCTTAGCAGTAAGCATCTCAATTTGTTCTAAGGACAAACCAGTAACTGATCCTATTTCCACTAAATTACAATTTCTAGCAAGCATAGAAAGAGCCTTAGCGTGCTTTGTTCCACTACCTGCTATTTGAGCAAAAGGATTTAAAGAAATATTACTATGCTGATTAAATCTAATTGTTTCCCCACCGATTAACTCACAGATATTTTGATAACTACCACCTATATCTAAGATAAATACTGAAGCGTTTTGTGCTAGCATTGAAGTAGCTAGTTCTTGCAAAAATACTGACTTACCTGAACCAGATGGGGCCATAACAGCTACATTGTAATTACCGCTATTGATTCTTACAAATGGATTCCAATTAAATAACTCACCTCTGCGTCCTGTTAATAGAACTCCACTTTGATTTACTCCTTTCCACTCACCATGGATCGGCAACTTGGCTATCACTTCTTTAGCCTGAGCAATTTTAACTAGCTGGAAATGCTGTAAAAACTTCCAGCTAAGTGCCTGATGCATTGGTAACTGAGATAACATTGCTGGTAATTGGAGATGCTTGTTAACTTGTAATTGGAAGTCGTGTGCATTATATAGGCTAATTAAAAATTCCTCCGCTATTTCTATTTCTGACTGAGGTGCAGTAATCATTATTTGCAGTGATTCTGTCAAAAACTGCTCACCATTTTTAGCTTTAGCAATTATCTCCCGCCACTCTAAAGCTTCTTTCTTCAAGTTAGTATCATGCCTTGCATACCATTGTTCAGCAGCATGTATGCTTCTATGTCCTCTTGCTAGAATTTTTGAGCTTTGTGTTTTACTTATATTATTTGCCACTGTGTAACTAATTATTAGCCTTGCTGGTAAACTATGATCACTGGCTGAACCAAGTAAATTAATCATCTCCAGTAATGACCATTGCTCTGGTAGCATACTTGGGTAAAAACATTTAGAGACCAACTTGTTAGAATCTAGGTTAGAGGCTAGTTTATTAGATGTTAATTTGTTTGGTTTTAATCCATTATCGTTATAAATACTATCTAGATGAATTAGGCAGTCTTCTTTAACAATGGTTCTTGAAAGTGGCGTCAAGATTTGATTAGCTAAAGGATTTATTGGATCATATTTACGACTTGATCTTTCTTGCATTTGCATTTGTGCCATATCGCCTGCTACAAACATTAAATTTTGTGCATCACATATACGGGGAGATAATTTTATTGCTTGCAGCTTTTTTACTAATTTGCTTTGGAATGCTACTACTTCTTCAATAGATTTTATACTATTATTACCTTCACTTTTTTTGCTAAAAGAAACATATATCCGAAAATCTTTAGCCATCCTTCCATCTGAACTTGTAAAATCTTTAGCACATTTACTAATAAATTCTCTACGGAATTCTGTTAATTGCTGTAACATCTGATTAGGATTACTTCTAGCATTACTCCATAATTTTAGTTTTTGCTCTATATTATGACTGGCAATCAGTAAAAATTGTAAATAGCAATTTACTGGTAATTCATTATTAAAAAATAAGCTTAAGTTTTTTTCCAAATTAACATCTGTTCCAACTATCGGAGCTATTTCTAGCATGAAGCCTATTACATTATTTTCATTAAAGAAGATATTACATTTAGGATCAAAATATCGATAACTTAGATATCCTGCTAAAGATTTTGCTCCTTTAGTATTTTGTTCGATATGTTCTTGCAACAATTGTGTACTGCCGTAATTTACTTCGGCAGTACTAGCCAAACCACAAATATTACCTATATTTTGTAAGAAATTAGCTATGTTCATATGATCATCTCATTGTCTTATTTGATATATAACAAGCTGCCATCTTTAAGTACTTTCTGATTAGTTTCTTGTTGCAACTTTATTTTATGAACCTTATTAGCTTTAATGTCAGGTTTGTCCAAGTGTCTAGCATAGCAATTTCTTCCTTGACACTTTGCCCTTTCCTTTAGTTCTACTTCGACAATTTCTCCGCTATTAATTTTTTGATCAACTATGCTCAAAGGCACACAATTAAAACCACTTGCGTCTTTACAACTAAACGATGAACCATATCCACCACAGGCAGATAAACTAAATAATGTAATAATCAGTAAAATCTTTGATATTCCTTGCATTACTGTTCTCCGTATTGTTTATTTGTTGGTTTTTTGGTTCTTTCCTTGGCTATCTTTTTATGGGTGGTTAATTCTCCGACAAAAAAGCCTTTCATGAAGACAACATCTACCTTTACTCCACTAGGTATAGTAAGAACAGGCGACATGTTCTCTGCCATTCTTAAGTAATAGTCAGCTATTTTCTCAGCAGCATTCGATGTTCCTGATAAAATACCATCTGTTACCATATCCTTAAAACCTTTCTTTTGGCTAGCAATTGTTCCAAGGCTAGTGATAGTCATACTATCTAGACCTTTACTACTTTGGCTAAGCCCGCTAATAACTCCACCTATTAAGGCATTTTTTATATGCTTACTGCTCGTAGCTACTACTTTCCCCTTAATGCCATTCATACCATCTGGGCCATGCACTATTCCAGCTATGTTACTGGTAGTTACTAACTCTGTGATTGGATCAATACAAACCATTTTCTCCAAGCGGATAATTACTCTTTCGCTGGATAAGTCACCATAACTACTACCTAAAATACGGCAGGTAGTAATATCAAGATTAAAGTTCTTGGGTAAGTTGCCTCTTTCTGTTAGTCTAATTACTATTGGAGCAGCATGTTCATCTGGGCTATTTAATGCAGTAGATACTGCAAGACCACCAAGTAAATAGCCACTAACATAAGAAGTTTCAGGGATATAAATCTTAGTATCTTTTGGTTTATCAAATTCTATTTCACCATTTAAGTCTATAACACCAATATTTACATCACTGCCAAAATCCTTACCTTTTGTATTTTGCTCTGCTTCTTGGTGAATTTGACGCATTCTTTTTAATTCTTCTGTGCTACTGATCAGCTCATTTTTAGCAAAATTTAGTTGAATCTGCATTTTAGTTAATTCTAATTTTATCTCTTCTTGTAGCTTTTGTTCTTTTTCTCTAAAGTTTGTTTCTGCTAACTGTAAGCGTTCATCAAATTTACGCCTATTGTCGTTTAATAAATCTTCAAAGTGGTTGTGCCACATTTTCTCCGGGTCTAACGCTTCACTTGCTACTTCTAATTTAGGCTTAGTATTATCATTAATAACTGCTTTGTGCTTAATTTTTCCTTGCATTATGTTGATTAGAACAAGTACTGTAATGATGCTACCACCCAAAAGCAGTAACAAGAAATTATACTGTTTACGTCTAATCTCCTTATTATTAGTTGCATCTAACGACTGTTTTTGACTGTCAGCTATAAATGAACTATCCACTGGAGCTTCATTTGAAACTTTAAGCTGTATACTCTTTCCTAATAAAAAAAAGAGTCTTTCTTTAAGCTTTGCAAATATTGTCATGTCAGTCCCTATCTTGCTCCTTTGCTACTATCCAAACAAATCCTTTATCTTTAGGAAGAAGTATGGTTTTGTCGATAGTGGTAGCTAAACAAAAATCAAATAGATTACTAAAATCTACTTCTTTAAGATGAACTAAGCCTTGAGCTTTCCTGTTGATTACTACTAGTCTTGCTCCAATAAGCTTACCAAAACGGTAAATCCTATCTTGCTCTATGGAAAGTCCTATATTACGTAAGCGGTCAATTTTTCTTTTTACATGAGTAACGTAATATTTACCTTCCTTGTCAGCAATCATGTTCCTTATCATTCCAGCAATTTCTTGCTCTTGGATGGTTACTGACCATTTATTGTTAACAGCTGAATTATTTAGGAAACCATTGGATGACTTATTATAAAAATTATCCATGGAAATTTTAATAATTTGCCCTTCCATATCTTCCACTTCAAGTATTAAATCAGCAACATTCCCCGAAAAGTTGACTAAGGCTAGCTCCAAAGTCTGAGCAGCTGGAACTTTTGGTAGTAAAAATATGTTTTGTGCCTTGCTATCCGCTATTATTTTATACTTGCTTTCATCACCAATAATTTGTGCTATGCCTATTTTGCCAAATGCTATTCTATTAACGTTACTTGCACTTATTTTAGCCTTGATTTTATTGCCAGCTATATATTCAAATTCTTGTGCTGCAAGTGCTGCATTACTCATTAGTATCATGGCAATTATTAGTATTATTTTGATCATTATTTATTCTCTTATTTTTCTTATCCTTTATTTTTTATCTTTATCATTTTCTTTGTTATATTGTGCCGTTTCTTGACCTTCTTTGATTCTTACAAATTCTTTAAGTCTTAGCTGTCTACCTGCCCATTCATAAGATAATTGATAAGAAGCAGGACTAACCTCAAAGCCCTTATCGCCAAACCTTGAGGTTAGCATGCCAGCAGCTATTACCTGCAAATTCTTACTATCAACTTCCAAGCTTTTGATAGAAAAATAGGTTGATAAAGCAAATTTTTTGTACTTCTCTTTGCTATCTGCAAAATAATTTTGAATATTTTTCATATAGGTAGCATCACTTTGCGAAATATATTTAAATATGATACCTGCTTTGTAGTCTATTATTTCTGAATTTAAATCTAGTAACAATGGTAGGTACATTAAACTTGTTTCTTCCAAATATCCTTTGGAGACTCCATTATTACTAATCCATACTTCTTGGCTAAGACTTGGCATCAATATTACTTTCTCATTGTTTGTCAATAATTTAACTGATAGTCCTAAAACAGTCAGGCAAAGCAGCAACGTCAGTATTAAAAACAAGTTTCGCTGTCTTGCTACTTGTTCGATGTTACCTATTGCTATTATCTTCTCCATTTTTATCTCTGCTCATTCATATCTATTTACATTTAAGTTAGTATTACTACATAAGCAGCCTTACATGAGACTTTGGTAAATTAGCTGATATAATCAGCCTAGTTAGTGGTAGATGCCAATAGAACCAACGCTGGATTATTCCAAGCCACCATTGATGCATAAACCAACCACCTATAGCAAAACCAATAGCACCACCAGCAAAAGACCATAGCACGCCTTTAAAACATAAAATGATTAACCCAAAGCTAATGCCCCCTACTATTGAACCAATAGATATGTTCCAAAATCTAACGTGTTTGTTTAAACAATTATTAAATCGTACTCTTTCCATAATTGAATCTCACAAGTAAAAAACCAATATTGTTACAATTTACACTTGATTTAAGTCATAGCAGAAAGTATGCCCATACAAACGGCACTGCTACCTATAAAAACTGTACCGCCACGAAATACCCGAACGCGACCATCACCTTCAGACATAATGGCTGTGGTAATACCACCAATACCAGCACCATAAACCCAGTAATCCGCGGCAAATTTTACCAGTGGTTCAGTTACACCTTTACCAAATTTACCTAAATCTACTGCTAAACTTTCTGATGTAATAAGGGTAAGTAAAATGCCAATTATTCCATAACTAAGATATAAAAAACTCTTACTCCAGTTATCATCTAGACAATTCTGTTTGCTAGTTATTTCCTTACTTGTGGCTGGTATTTTCTTTGAATCCACCATAATCTTCCTCTTTTGTTAACTATCTACTAGTGTTTTTTTTCTTGGTACTTTCCCCGTTGTAGAGGCATAACTAAACTTAAGAGGATAAATTACGTGATTCTCTTTAAAATAAATAGGTGTCATTATCACCCATATTTTTGAAGACTACACAGTTAGAAAACAATACTCTTCAACTGCCAAGCATTGGTGTTTGATGTTGTCGTATTTTTTAAGATAATATTTTTCCTAGTGTCTCTATTCTACCGCTGATCTATTAAATTTCGCAAAAAAATACCCTAGGCAAAAACTTTCTCTAGACTCTGTCAATTAGTGGAATTAAATGTGGTGTGGATACTATGCAAGGTGGTGTCAAACAGTCTACTACTTTCTAAAACTAACCTCAGTGTCCATTTTTATAGATAAAAAATAGGGGGTAATTACAATGCAATGGCATTCGGTTAAGGAGATAAAGCGTGGTATAATAAATTTCATAAGTTATAAAAAAACTGGAGTTATATTATGGTTAGCAAAAAATCTTTAAATTTTTGGACTGAAGTAAAAAATATATTTAAAAAAATAAGTGATAAGTTTGATGCCGAATGGCAAAAAAGAAAACGTATATTGAGTACACAATTATTAGTGGCTATTATACTTAAGTTAGTGCAGAGTAAAAGTCGACAAGGTTACAGTATTAACTTAATACAATTTTGGGAAGTTTGCACAGAAAAAAATATAGAACTGCCTCAAGTAAACTCTATAGCTGCTTCATCACTTTGTGAAGCAAGACAAAAATTATCTGAAGATATTTTTAAAGAATTGAACCAAGAGCTAATAAATCATTGGCAAAAGAATCAAGATCTTCCCACTTGGAATAATCATCGGATATTCGCTGTAGATGGATCGCGTGTAAATGTGCCTAGAGAATTAATTAATGATGGTTATAAATTGTATGCTGAAGAGCGAGGACGTTACTATCCACAAGGTTTAATGAGCTGTCTTTATAATTTGCAAGAAAAAGTTATATCTGATTTTAGTTTTGTAACGCACATGAATGAAAGGTTATGTGCACTTGAGCATATGAAGCAATTAACTGAAAAAGATATCATAGTCTTTGATAGAGGATATTTTAGCTATTTACTCTTGTACAAGGTAGTGGAACAAGGAATACAAGGGATTTTCCGTTTACAAGTACAAGAGAGCGGTACTAATAGCAAAGTATTAGATTTTTGGAACAGCCAACAAGATGACACAGTTATTGAATATATGCCTTCAATAACTGTAATACGTGATTTGAAGAAGAAAGGGTTTGATTTAGATATAAAGCCTTTGTCGGTACGGTTAATTAAACATAAGATTAATAATGAAATATATGTGTATGCTACCACTTTAATAAGCGAAGCTTATCCTAAAGAGTGTTTTGCTGAAATATATCATGGACGCTGGGGAATTGAAGAACTTTATAAAATATCAAAACAATTTATTGGAATAGAAGATTTTCATGCCAAGACAGCACGTGGAGTTAAGCAGGAATTATACGCCCATTTGTTATTAATTAATTTATCTAGATTTGTTGAATTTGAAGCGAAGCATCTATTACCATCACCTATAAAAGGTGGAACTGATATTGACAACACAGAGCAGAGGATTCTAACAATATTTTTAGTCCTGTTATGATACTAAATATAAACTTTAAAAATTGTTTATTGGTGATGGGTAGGTATTTAGAAAATTTAATTCTAGCTAGTTGTGAGTTATTAATAAATTGGTTACCTAAAATAATGAGGTCAATCGTGCGTGTTAGACAAAAGTTACGACCTGGAAGGCATTATCCTCGTATCTCACATAAGCCTAGGAATAAATGGTCAACTTATCGCAATTTAGGAGGAGCAAATGCTTAACCGAATGCCATTGATAAGCATAAATCCCCGCCGATAAACCTATATACTCTTAAAACCTTTTTATGATGCGAGTTGCAGAGTATTTTTTTTGCATAATTATTTTGCACTATCACAGAATAAATTAGAATTATGGTGATTAAGTAATTTGGCTCAATTTGGAATAAGGATAAGTCTTTAAAAAGATGTGTGAAAGAGTAATGTATTGGGGAAAGAAAAAAATAAGCAATCCTGCAAAAATAATGAAAATTGCTATTAGTGGAGTATAAAAATCTGTTATATTTACAGATATAACCTAATTTGGAATAACTTGTTATATCGGGTTAAATGGAGCTATTTACAACTAAAACTAAAAACATAAATTGGATGGAGGATTAATATGCGAATTATAAAAAGAAGTTATTTTGAGCAAAATGCATGCTGCTAGTTCGCTTTTGCCCCGTTTCTGTAATTTAACTCAATAAACTATCACAATGAGCAAATTTAATAAGTATTCCCCTGCAACTAGTCGCCATCAGAGCTTTAATACATCTTTTAATCCATATGCTAACATGGGATCAATCAATTTATGTCAGGCATTGCAAAATATTATAATTGCTGGTAATTCGGATTTAATTGTTAATGATTTGGATTTAATCCAGAATAGAGCAAGTGAAATTATGTGGATTCAAGAAAAGGGATATAAGCATGGTTTTAATGCTCGTGGGCTTAGTACAATAATTACTTTGTTTATGAAAATATCTCTCAAAATGCAGAACCCTTTCAAACCATCTATAAAGTTTTTGGCAGACTGGGAGTATACTGCTACCAAGTACATACTAGAATTTAATCCTCAAGAGTTGGCTAATAGTATTTATGCCTTTGCCAAATTAAATGTACAACCTTCAGAAGAGTTCTTAGAAGTTTGGCTGATAGAGACTATAAAGCAAATAGAAAACTTTACTAGCCAAAATTTGGCTAACAGTATTTATGCTTTAAGTCAATTAAAGTCATGTTCGAATGATTTGAATAATGTGGATAATAAACAAGGGGTAAGTGAGCAGAGTGTTAATTTAGTACATGAACCATTAAGTGAGAGTGCCTCGAAATTTTATGAAGCCAATTCTTTAAAGCATAAGGATATATCTCTTTTAAGAAAGTTCTTGGAATGTTGGAAAATAACGAGCATAAATAAAATCGACGAATTTAAAGCACAAGAACTGGTTAATGGTATTTATGGGGTCTGTAAATTATATTTATATTTGAACGATCCGAATAATTGGAACGAAAAACAAGAACTGAGTAAGTGCAGCGTACATTTAGTACGTGAACAAACTAGTACTCCAAAGTCTTGTGAAATCAATTATTCAGATTATTCAAGTATAGAGTTTTTAGAAGCATTCCTAAAAAGTTGGGAAAAGGCAGCTATAAATAAAATTAGAGAATTTATCCCACAAGGATTGGCTAATAGTATCTATGCTTTTAGTCAATTAGGGCGGCAACCTTCAGAAGAGTTCTTAAAAGCTTGGCAGATAGAGACTATAACGAAGATATACTCAAATGATTTGAAGAATGGAGGCAATAAAAAAGGGCTGAGCGATCGGATCATGCAGATAGTACATGAGTACGAAAATACTTCGGGAGACAATTCTTCAAAGAAGAAGGATATAGAACACTTTAAAGGTTCAGAATTGGCTAGCATTATTTATGCTTTTGCCAAATTAAACATACAACCTTTAAAAGAGTTTTGGGAAATTTGGCAGATAGTTGCTATAGATAAAATTAATGAATTTAATGCACAAGGGCTGGCTAATATTATCTATGCTTTTGGTCAATTGGCCCAATTAAATATACGACCTTCAGATGATCTTTTAAACGTTTGGGAGAAAGTTACTATAAATAAAATTGACAAATTTAGTGGACAAGGACTGGCTAATATTATCTATGCTTTTGGTCAATTGCCTCAGTTGAGTGTACGACCTTCAGATAAGCTTTTAATGATTTGGGAGAAAGTTACTATAGATAGAATTAACGAAGTCACTAAAGATAAAATTAACGAATTTAGTGAACAAGGGCTGGCTAATATTATCTATGCTTTTGGTCAATTAGCTCAGTTGAGTATACGGCCTTCAGATAAGCTTTTAATGATTTGGGAGAAAGTTACTATAGATAAAATTGACAAATTTAGTGGACAAGGATTGGCTAATATTATCTATGCCTTTGGTCAATTAGCTCAGTTGAGTGTACGACCTTCAGATGGTCTTTTAAACGTTTGGGAGAAAGTTACTATAGATAAAATTGACAAATTTAGTGGACAAGGATTGGCTAGTATTATCTATGCCTTTGGTCAATTAAATGTACGACCTTCAGATGAGCTTTTAAACGTTTGGGAGAAAGTTACTATAGATAGAATTAACGAAGTCACTAAAGATAAAATTGACAAATTTAATGGACAAGGATTGGCTAGTATTATCTATGCCTTTGGTCAATTAAATGTACGACCTTCAGATGAGCTTTTAAACGCTTGGGAGAAAGTCGCTAAAAATAGAATTAACGAATTTAGTGGACAAGGATTGGCTAATATTATCTATGCCTTTGGTCAATTAGCTCAGTTGGGTGTACGACCTTCAGATGATCTTTTAAACGTTTGGGAGAAAGTTACTATAGATAAAATTGACAAATTTAGTGGACAAGGGCTGGCTAATATTATCTATGCCTTTGGTCAATTAAATGTACGACCTTCAGATGAGCTTTTAAACGCTTGGGAGAAAGTTACTATAGATAGAATTAACGAAGTCACTAAAGATAAAATTGACAAATTTAGTGGACAAGGATTGGCTAATATTATCTATGCTTTTGGTAAATTAGAGATACAACCTTTAAAAAAGTTCTTGGAAGCTTGGTTGTCAGAAGGCGTAAAGCAGATACAGACCTTTAGCAGCCAAAATTTGGCTAATATTATCTATGCTTTTGGTCGATTAGAGGTACAACCTTCAGAAGAATTCTTGAACGCTTGGCAGGTAGAGGCTGTGAAACAGACCTTTAACAGTCAGAATTTGGCTAATATTATCTATGCTTTTAGTAAATTAGAAATACAACCTTCAAAAGAATTCTTGGAAGTTTGGCAGGCGGCGACTATAAGTAAAATTAATGAATTTAATACACAAGAACTGACTAACAGTATTTATGCTCTTATGGTTCTCTCTATGTTGACACACAATAATTATCTGTCAACGGAAAAAGCTTTACGAGAGGCAATAAACAAACTTGACTTTAGTAAGGTATCTATAGAAGGAGTAATGCAAATATGGGTAGGAGCAAATATGTTGCAACGGTTATTTGAGGATCGATTATTAGAGGAAAAGAATTATGAATCTATTGGCAAAATAATAGATTCAAATAAATTAGAGCCTCGGACATCAACTTTACAAAAAACTATATTTAATGCTATTACTAATAAATATAAAAACACAGCAATAAAAATATATTCAGAATACTGGATACCAGAACTAGCTACTAGCGTAGATATATGTATCATGCTTAATAAAGATGATGAAAAAATCATAGTTCAGGTAGATGGACCTCCTCATTTTATTGTCAATAGTCAGGAGCTTAATGCTGCAACAAAACTTAATACCCTCTTGTTGAACCACCTCCTAGGTTATGAGGCAGTCTTCAGGATTCCTTATTATGAGACGGACAATACTATAACAGAACTATATCAATATATAGATAATATTATAACCCCTGAAGAAACAATGTTTGGTACCTTACCGCCAAGTACTTCTGAATTGTCTTTAGAAGTACCAAATATTCCTTATTAGCTGGAATTATTCATCATGCCACTAATGCAAAGGTAGAGAGGCATTCTACTGACACCCATGATCAGAGTTTAGTTGTAAATTGTAATGAGCTTTTGACCCTTTTGGAGTAAAAATTGTAATAAGAATTGACCCTAAACCTAATCACCCGAATTCTAGATTAAGGAAGGTAGGAATGTAAGTATTTACAAGGAATAGAAGATACTCTATATAAGTTTTTAGCAAAAAAAAACAAGAGTTTCCCCAAGAAGAAAGATATTACCGCATTATTTTGTTTTGTCGATGATTTTTGCAAAATTGCTGATCAGTGGATCAATCAGTATTTTTTACCAATTAGCTGTGTGATTTATAGACCTTGTTACAACAGAAATGTAAGAAAAATAGTATCTAATTATTAAAAAACTTGATTACTACAGCTTGTTATAATAGGAATTAAGTTAGGGACTTACAAGGTCATTTGTAATGGATGCTAAGATTAAGTTGCGTTTGAATTGGATTAAGTTATATAAACAGTGAGAGCATGCAGGAAAGGTATGCGAACATTGTGGTATTTCACGCTTTACATTACGCAAGTGGTACAAACGCTATGAAGTATTAGGTAAAAATGGTTTGTGTGATATTAGTAGTAAGCCCAAAAACTTTCTTTTTCAAAAAAGAAGTGAAGTTGATGAAAATCTTATACTTAAGTTAAGGAAAGAAAGGAATCTAGGATCACGACGCATTCATAGTGAATTAAAGCGTTTATATGGTATCTCATTCCGTTGAATTTAAAACGCCATTAATCGGCGTACTGCTACAAATACTGTAACTTTTTTGGAACAGGTTATAGAACGTATGCCTTTTCCTATACAACGTTTGCAAACTGATAGAGGTATGGAAGAAATCCAAGAAGCTTTAAGAGTTGGCAAAACCAAAGCTTCTATCTGTAGAAACTTTGGCATTAAACGTTCTACTTTGTATGATACTTTAAATCGCCTAACCACAAATAATTAAGATACGAATGCTGAGGTTATATAATAACTCTCAGTGCTAATAAATAAGGTATAAAGTATGAAAATTGGTTACGCTAGAGTCTCTACTAAACATCAACGCGAATCTTTAGACCAACAAATAGCTTTATTAAAAACTGTGGGATGTAAAGAAGTCTATTTTGAAATTATTAGCGGTACGAATTATAAAAGACCTGAGCTAACAAAACTATTAGATAGAATTCAAGCTAGTGATACTTTAGTTATTGCTTCCATTGATAGATTAGGCAGAAGTTTAAAAGATTTGATAGATATAATTAGCCACTTAAAAGAGCATTCTATAAATTTTCAAAGTCTAAAGGAACAAATGGATACTGGAACAGACGCAGGAATGTTGATGTTCAATATAATGGGTTCTATAGCTGATTTTGAAAGAAGATTAATAAATAGAAGAATTTATGAAGGGGTGAAAAGAGCAAAAGAACTAGGAAAATATAAAGGTCGAGTCCATTCGGCAGATGAATCTGTAAGAAAAGAATATGTAAAAATGATGAAAACTGGTGATTATCCAGTATCATATATAGCAAAAATGGCAAAAGTTTCTAGACAAACCCTTTATAATTGGCAAGCAGAGTTAGCATAACTAAAGTGTTTCTGTACTATACTAGCTTTATAACTGATAATTACTAATAACAACATAACATCTAGGAAAGCACTGCAAGTAGCAAGACAAAAAATGAAAGATATAGATTATGATAAAATATGAATCTTTAAGAAAAAAATTACTCTCAAATCCTGAAGTACAGAAGGAATATAAAACATCTGCTTTGGAGTATGAAGTAGCTTATGCTTTGATATCAGCAAGAGTAAAGGCTAATATGACTCAAAGCGAGGTAGCAGAAAAAATGAATACTACTCAGTCTGTAATTGCTCGTTTAGAAAGTGGCAAGCATTTTCCAAGTCTACAAACAATTTATAGATATGCTATTGCAGTAGATAGGTCGATTGAGCGTAATTAAGTTTATCTTTGCTTAGAGTGCTAATATCCTGTACTAAATCTTCAGATTTCAAAGTTTGACCACCGAAAAATACTTGAAGATTTAGTACAAACTGATTAATACTAAATGTGTTAATCAGTTACAACCATAGTTAACAAGGTTAAACAATATGATAAATAAACTTACCCGTCAAATCAACTTCATTCTCTATAGAAACCTCTTATACTTTTGCTTTGTGTTTTATTTTAACAAAGATTATAGGGGGAGTTAATATGTTGTACCAAATAATTACGATATCACTTGTCCTTATTGAAGGATTGTTTATATTGATTTCTTTGAAATTCCTGAAACATCTCAGTATTAATCTGAAGAAGAAAAAGGTAGCATTATGAGAACTGTTGCACAAAAATATATAGAAGAGGGTACACAGTACGGGATTCAAATTGGTAAAGCTGAAGGTAAGGCTGAAGCGATGAAAGCGGTAGCAAAAACTATGCTAATTAAAAATAAACCGTTAGATGAAATTATTGAATTTACTGGCTTAACTAAAATACAAATTAGTAAATTGAAATAGTATTAAGTAGTTATATCACAATTGACTAATTGAGCATATAGGAAATAGCAAAAGACTACTCAGCAACTTGCAAAATTAATAGAGGTAACACATCAACAATTACAAAAATATGAGATTGGTTTCAATAGAATTCCGATAGGTAGATTAATTCTTACTGCTAAAGCATTAGAGAAAAATATTGAGCCTGTCCAAACTCAGCATCAACGTATGTGTATAGAAGTGTCGAGGAATTTTATGA
Source organism: Candidatus Tisiphia endosymbiont of Temnostethus pusillus (assembly GCF_964264675.1). Classification (NCBI taxonomy): domain Bacteria; kingdom Pseudomonadati; phylum Pseudomonadota; class Alphaproteobacteria; order Rickettsiales; family Rickettsiaceae; genus Candidatus Tisiphia; species Candidatus Tisiphia endosymbiont of Temnostethus pusillus. Next base: position 1,193,007 of record NZ_OZ183472.1, read on the forward strand.
AAATTCGTAACCCAGCAGACCAACAAGCTATTAATGCATTGATACACTCAATGACTAAAGAGCAGTGAAGTAAAAGAAAATGTTATTGTCTCTACAACAAAAAGAATTGCCTAACCCGGATATTGTATGAATGTACCAAGATTTACCTATGAATCCTTGTAATATAAGGGGTTTGGAAGAATTGCACAAAAATACAAATTTGCCATACTTTGCGGTACTAATGACCAAAAATGGACTATGCCTATTCCAAATTGGAATGCTGTTATGGCTCATTTTTTGATAAAATTTGAGGAGAGGATTTAAGTGCCTATTTTAGAATTTACACACTTAAAAAGACAGAACCGTTTTGGATGGTCTTGTTATTTATATGAAAAAAACATAAACAATTTATATGAAAAAAAAACATAAACACTCTCCAAAAAAATCTTCAACTAATAGCGTACCAGTTAGCAGCTCAGTAAATAATACTAGCATTGAGCAAAAACACTCTGAGCAATTGGAAAGAGTTTTACTTACACCTTTAGAGGATGATAATAAATCTACTATGGGAGATTTTATACTCAAACGTATTTTATCTTCCGTCAGTGCAACTGATATAACTAATGGACAAAAAATAAAATATATAAAACTTATAGAGAAATTCTTGTTAAATTTTGTTCAGAAAATAGATGATACTGTAATAGAAAGCTCACAATTTAGGACAATATTATTTAACCTTATATTCATTCGTGAGCATTTAAAGATAAAGAAAGATGAGGAAGATGTTCTCAAATATTTGTTGAATAGTGAAGTTTTGAGTAATTTATTTGATCCTAATATGTTAGACAAGGATAACTTAACATTATTAGATTTGGTAGAATCTTTACAGAATATATTAAGCATTCAATCAGACATACGGCAAAACAAAAAATTAATTCAATGGTTAAAAGAGAAAAAAGGGGCTAAAAACGCTTCAGAAATACTAAAACAAGATTTTAATAAAGAAGATTATGATCAAAATGTAGAGAAATTAAAGAAAGAATTAGAAGGATATTCGATTACATCCACTCAAAAATTAGGAGGATGTTTACTTGTATCCAAGAAAGAGCCGTGGTCAGCAGAAAGTTTAGGAACGTCAGCAGAGCTTTTACAATGTTTCAATGTTATATTAAATAACAAAACAGATGAGATTGCTCGACACATGAAGTTGTTTTTCCGGACACAGAATAATAATGAATCTTATTATATAGTTCAGGTTTGTGTTGTGGGTAAACTTTTAAGGGAATGTTATAAAAATATAGATATTGATAATTATATAAAAATAATAAGTTCTATTATAAAAGATGTGCCATTAAATTCATTAAAGATGGCTTACTATGAGGAGTTAATAGAGCGATATGTTACAAAAATAGGGTCATTAACAAAAATAGATGAAAAATTACTAGATGATTATACTCGCGAATTAGTTAAATTAACCGTTGATAATAATGGTGTAACCGATAGTAGTAAACACCATGCTTATAGACTACGTCTTTATTACTGCAAGCATAAGACAAATTTAAAAGAAATAATTGAAGTATCATTAGAATTGATGAAATATGCTAATGGTAGTGAGATAGAGCAAGATTTTTATGGTTTATTAATAGCTTTATATAATATAGAAAGTGGTTCATTTAAAAATGGTATTCTTGCTCATTTAGTTAGTAAATTTAATTTATCTGGTGAAGCTCAAAGAATATTCATAGATTTGTTTTCATATCATAATTTTGATCGAGCATTTGTTAAAAAGATACAGGAAGAGCTAGAAATAATTAAGCAAGCTTTTTCAACACAAAGCCAAGAAATCTATACAACTATTGTAAAATTTTCATATGCATTCATCATGCAAACAGGGGAGTGTAGTGTTAGCACTATAAAGGAGATAGTTGATGACCCGAGCTTTGAAAGTGACACAGCTGAAAGTACCTTGAGGATTCTAAGTTGTTTAAAATATTGGTCTAAAAATGAGATAGAACAAATAAATTATCAAAAAGTTTTAGATAAGCTCCTAAACAAGGATTGTTTAGGGAGAGATCTTATAACTGTTATAAAAGTAGCAGACTTATATTTAACTATTGAAGACTTAGTGCAAACTAAACATTATTTAGATTTGGCAGAAAATTTGTTAAAATTTCATAAATCATTTCAATATGAAATAGAACCTAAAATTTACCTTAATGAGGTTAAATTAGGCTTAGTGTTAAATGCATTTTCAGATAATAATAAAGAATTTCTAAAAGAAAATTTGAGTTATATTAAACAAATATACAATACGTGTAATGCCATAAAGGAAAAGTTTTTAAGTGCTTATCAAACCATAATTGATATATGTCACTATCATCTGTTATCAAAAGATCCTGCAACAACTTCAACCTCAAACTCAGAAGATGAAATTAAAAACGTTATTAATAAAATCGCTGAAGATGATGAAGTTACTTTTTCTTTAGAAATTATAAATCAAACTATTAGTGAAGAACAACAGATATTGATTCCTGCGAACAGTCATATTGATAGCTCTAATCGTGATTTAGAAAAATATAGCTCTGAAGGTAAGTCTCAAGAAGATTCCTTATACAAAGAAAATTTTGTTACAAAATGTTTAAACCACTGGGCAATTATACATCAATATTATCAAAATCTTAAAAAAAGTACTCGATTTTCTCATGATAAGACTTCTGATCATCCTCAAGAAAATCATCAAGTTTGGCACATTTCTAATGATGTATCATATACAACAAAGAATGAAAATATTGTCAATATTGGTAAGGAACACCATAATATTTATGCTATTATTGCCCCTGATCTGTTCAATTCATTAGAGAAGTCTGAGCAAAAGGCGTTTAGCACTGCTTTAGAGAAAGGTATAGTAAAAAATTATAATGGGGTTAAAAGGGTAGGCAAATCTTTTGAACTTAAAATAGATGGAGATGCTAGGTTATGGCCAAGCACAATTTATAAAAACGATAATGGTGCTGTTTTAATAGACTTTAATCACAAAACTAATCATGCTGGTATAAGAAAGGCACTTAAGAATAAGATTAATGTTATAAAAGTTTTTGGTGCTACAGAACATCATCCACAGGAAGAAGATTATACTTTAAAGTACAATGTTGCTCAAGTATATGATCTTAACATATATCATGAAGTAGATTGCTTGGGGGAAGAAATCATAACTGTCGAAAGTTAGAAGAGGAAGAGGCTTTAAAGATAATCATGGCAGTTTAAAGGTTGTGGAAAAATAACCGAATAGTTAACCCGGTAAATTCAATGATTTCATCCATTGGCTTTCCCCCGACTTCTGCAAGGAAGTGTAGAAAGATGGTGGTGCTAGGCAAAGCAGATAAAATACAGTTGGTGGGAATCCAACCTACGCAAAGTTTAGCCAACAGCGTAGAACCAAATTTCACACATAGGGAGGTAACGAATTATGTGAAGCTGAGAGGAGGGATGTAGTGGGTTGTAACGCAAGTGAAGGATATAAGCTTCGAAATCTACAACATCGTAGAGATTGACATGCTTCATCTCATGGAAAACAGAATGTGTAGTTGCGACAAGGCAAGCAACTATTGCTCTACCGGAGTCCCAGACCACGACACGCTACAAGATGGAATTTACCTGAACCTAGGATATCCATTGTATTCTTACGCAAGTGAGTACTTTAAAACAAGCTGTCAAGAGCAAGGATTAAAGGATGATACAATGGAAGTCGGACTGACTCATAGTACTCTGAGCATGGGAAAGCCATGTACATGGGGAAGGGGTCAGCAGTATAGCGTTAGTATAAGTACGCTTAATTCACTAATACACAGAGGTTAGAGAGTAGGATGGAAAGTAAACTTAAACTTATATCTGCTATTAAACAAAAAAATATATTAAGTACTAAAAGATAAGTCGTAATTTTATCTGACAATTAGCTTGTAACAAGGTCTATAAATAAATGGGCAAATGTCGATCAAAGATGGACTAACTCTGACATCATACTTACACAATCTTTCTGATAGACCCGCAAATGTCGATCAAAGATGGACTAACTCTGACATCATACTTATACAATCTTTCTGATAGACCCAATTAATTGGCAACTAGGGTTAATTAGGCTAAATGCTCCAATGACCCAAACTAATATTTGGTAATTCATATGTTACTTCCTTTGTTGTCTAGTGTTGTGCTTGTTCGCTATGACCTTTCTCTAGATAAGCTTGGCATGATAATGTTGCTCATTAATTTACATTATAAACTTCGCTATCTAATCCCATTAACATAGCCAAGGAATCTATGGGGTTTTGTTGTTCCAGTACTTCTTTAACCTCAATTTTCTCTAATTTAGAGGTTAAAGTTAGTAAATCATCAAAAGACTTCTTGCCAAACTTACTTATATATTCTTCAATAACTCTAGGCTTGTTAAGCAACGGATTGTCATATTCTTCCCTAGTCACATACATAACTTGCTTCTTAAGCAACTCTGCATTATCAGCTTTTTGTTTTGCCGTTTCTGCGTTATAGTCATTTTGTAATTTCCTCATTTGCTCGCTTTCTTCTTGTAACTTTTTTCGAGTCTCTTCTGCTTGCTTTTGGACTTTTGCTATTTGTTCTTGCATCTGTTCCTGAGTTATTTTATTTTCCTGCTGTTGCAATATTAGAAGATGTGTCGTAATTGCTTCACTTAACTTATGACCTGCACTTATTAAATCAGTTCTAAAGTCATCAATCTCCAACGTTTCTAAACCACTATTAATGCTTTTTATAAAAAACACTAGATCTAATTTAGCACTCAACACTGCAATTTCCTTGTCCGTTACACGATTCTTATAATTGATCCATTGCTTTTGTTCTTCAAATATACTAGGTATTCTTTTAATCAAATCCTTTATATTTACTTCATAATCATTAAAATTAAGTTTCTTTACCATTTCTATTAATTGAATACGAGCTGTTTCCGCTTCATCTGTTGTTTTTATTCGCGTAACATCAATTGATGAGCTGAGTTTAAGTGACAATATTTTGAAGCATTCCATAATATCATCTAAAAGTACAGAGCTATTTTTATAGATAAAGACCTTGGTGTCTGGAGAAATCCCTACCTTTACAGGCAATTGCCGTTCGCTATCAATTTGGTTAATATCTTTCGCTATCATCTCAGCATCTTTGCTATCAAGCAGACCTTCCTCCCGAGCTTTTGCAAAAATAGTTATTTGTTTATTATCGGCTAGATGTTGAACAAATGCCTTATCTAGCTCTGGATCTTGTACATCTTTAGCAATTTTTGTGATGTCAGCCACTATGTCATTAACATCGTAATTCTTTACTTTAGTAACAAGCAATACACTACAATTCTTAATTTTATCTAAGTCACCAAAGAGATAATTTACTTGTTTTATTAGTCTCACAAAACCTGCAGGATTATCGCTGGTAATATCGTCAATATCAGAAACCAAAACTATCTTTATATTTCTAGCATTGCTAAGTAACTTAGATAAAAGATATGCGTTAGATATCTCTACGGCAGGTCCTCTATTATCACCAAACCCTGGACAATCCCATATAGCTTTTTTATATGCTCCATCCGGATTATACCATTTTTTAGGAACTGTGGTCATAGATCCACCAGTAGCTCCTATCTCAGGTCCTGCTGTTGGGTCTACAGCAAATATCTTTAATACCTTACCATCCTTGCCTTTAGCATTCGGGTCAAGTTTTGTAACTTTTAAAGGATTAGATAGAAGATAATTAATTACCGTACTTTTCCCTCCCCTAGTATTCCCAATAATTATGGTGTTCTCCTTTTCCTCTAGACTTTCTACGTTTGACATTCCCTTTGTTATTAAATCTTGGGCTTGTATAAAACTATCCCTAGGCATATCGTTATGTTGTTGTTCTGCAGTGTAGTTAGCCTTCGCTTTATCACTCATATCTTTGAAAACTTGCTCGTGCTTAAATCCGCCTGTACACCCATAATAGGCTTGATTAAAATAGTTTTCAGCCTTTAAATAATCACCTTTATTATAAAACTCTAATCCTATGCTGTGCAATATGTTAGCTTTGTTGTTGTTATAAACATCTAAATCTATAGCTCTATTAGTAGAGCATTGATCCCAAGCTTCTTGATATTTATTGTATGCTGCTTCGTATTTTTCCATTCTTGTTGTTGGGTCAGTAGCATTATTTCCTTCAGTCTCTAATGCTTGCCCTTGAGCATTTAATGCAGCAGCTTGGTTGTTTTTAATTGAATCAATAGTATTCTGCCTATTAGCTTTGCACAAAGCTTCGTTATATTTAGCTATAGCTCCAGCAGGATCAGTCGCAACTAATAGCTGCCCTTGTTTATTTAACATTAGGGCTTGGTTGTTTTCATATATGGTCTTTGTTGTTAGCTCTTCAGCCTCTTTAAATCGCAGTCTTGCAGCCTCATATTTTGCTATTTTTGTTATTGTATTAGTAGAATTATTACCTTCAGTATCTAATGCCCTTCCCTGAGCATTTAATGCAGCAGCTTGGTTGTTTTTAATTGAATCAATAGTATCCTGCCTATTAGCTTTGCACAGAGCCTCATTATATTTAGCCAAAACTTACGCTATGTAAGGTTCTAAATAGCGTAAAGAGGGTGAACGCAGCTGCTGTTGCATATAATGATCTAAAAGCCCTAACTTTATTTGATAAACCGTCTTACCTATTTTGTGTGCAGTTCTTTTTAGAAAAGCCCACACTAAAAATGCACAACTAATGTGATTACGCTGGATGCGTTGTTTTCTGCATTGGCATCGTTCTATACCGGTAAGTTGCTTGATTTCTCTATGCATGCTCTCAATTACCCAACGAAAGCCACACTCATCTTGTACGGCTTTAGAAGATTTTTGAGTTTTGTTATTGGTAACAATATAATCAACTCTGTTGGTAGAAACAGTAAGTTTAAACAAATTAACATGCTTATCTTTTGCAAAGCCCTTTATATGAATCTCTACTCCGCTCTTAATTTCTTCATCTGAAAACGTTAACTTGCTAACAGCTTTATAAGGCTTAGAAGAGGAAGTTTTAGTAACGTTTCTATTTGCTTTAATAGGAGCATAATAATATTTACCCAAAGAATCAACATGTTGCATAATTTTATGCGTAGCATACCATGTGTCAAAAAGCACAGTTTGAAAAGGAATCTTTTTGCTATACACAGCATTATTTAACATATTTAATAGGTGTTCTAGTTTTGTCGCTCCATCATGTTCAGGCGAAAAAATTCGATAATCTATTACCCAAAACTTATTAATATCCGGATTATAATATACCAAACTTACTACTCCTATACCAGTAGTAATACCACCTGTAGCCCCACTGTACTGCGATCTAGCAATCTCTATTTTCTTGGTATTTCTTTTATTTAACACCGTATCATCAAATATTGTATATCCGTTAGGCGATAAAATAACATCATCCTTAATATGTTCCCATAACAAAGAAGGTGTATATTTTTCATTTTTTAAAAATCTATTAATAACATCATGGCTACATTTTTTGGCATGTTCAGCATAGTAGGTCAAACTGTAATTCTTTTGACTCACTATTAGAAATTGACAATAATCTGTCCTATTAATTGGTATTGCTTGCAATTTTATCCTCTTGGCATTTGTAAATTATACTCAACATAATTTACCATTTTTTTTTCTCATAGCGTAAGTTTTGTAGCTATAGCTCCAGCAGGATCAGTCGCAACTAATAGATGCCCTTGTTTATTTAACATTAGAGCTTGGTTGTCTTTATATAGGCTCTTATTGCTAGCATCTAATGTTAGCTCTTCAGCCTCTTTAAATCGCAATCTTGCAGCCTCATATTTTGCTATTTTTGTTATTGTATTAGTAGCATTATCTCCTTCAGTCTCTAATGCCCTTCCCTGAGCATTTAATGCAGCAGCTTGGTTGTTTTTAATTGAAGCAATAGTATACCAGTCATTAGCTTTACATAAAGCCTCGTTATATTTAGCTATAGCTCCTGAAGGATCAGTTGCCACTAATAGCTGCCCTTGTCTATCTAATAGTAAAGCTTGGTTGTTTTTATATATGGTCTTATTGCTAGCATTTGTTGTTAGCTCTTCAGCCTCTTTAAATCGCAATCTTGCAGCCTCATATTTTGCTACTTTTGTTATTGTATTAGTAGAATTATTACCTTCAGTATCTAATGCTATCCCCTGAGCATCTAATGCATGGGCTTGGTTGTTTTTATACATGGTCTTATGGCTAGCATCTGTTGTTAGCTCTTCAGCCTCCTTATATCGCAGTCTTGCAAGCTCATATTTTGCTATTTTTGTTGTTGGGTCAGTAGCATTATATCCTTCAGTCTCTAATGCTATCCCCTGAGCATTTAATGCATGGGCTTGGTTGTTTTTATACATGGTCTTATGGCTAGCATCTGTTGTTAGCTCTTCAGCCTCCTTATATCGCAGTCTTGCAAGCTCATATTTTGCTATTTTTGTTATTGTATTAGTAGCATTATCTCCTTCAGTCTCTAATGCTATCCCTTGTTTATTTAACATTAGGGCTTGGTTTTTTTTATATATGGTCTTGTTGCTAGCATTTGTTGTTAGCTCTTCAGCCTCCTTATATCGCAGTCTTGCAAGCTCATATTTTGCTATTTTTGTTGTTGGGTCAGTAGCATTATATCCTTCAGTCTCTAATGCTATCCCCTGAGCATTTAATGCATGGGCTTGGTTGTTTTTATACATTGTTAGTTCTCCAGTTTCTATTATATTTATTTTCTTTACTTAACTCAAATCTGAGCAAAGCAGTTAAAGGGCAGGGCAGTTTAAAAGTCACAACTAATGATAGAGAAATTTATTTTAGAAAATGCATAAACGTCATTGCGAGGAGCAGCAAAGCTGTGACGTGGCAATCCAAAAGTTGCAGCGGCAAAAAATAAAACTAGCCAGCTGTTTATTTGGATCGCCACGCCACTTCGTGGCTCGCGATGACAATCATTCGTTTCTGCAATTTAGTGCTTTCTATCATTAGTTGCGACTTTTAAATCACCCTGGTTAAAGGGAAGTCTCTTAATTATAGACTTCGCTATCTAACCCCATTAACATAGCCAAGGAATCTACAGGGTTTTGTTGTTCCAGTACTTCTTTAACCTCAGTTTTCTCTAATTGAGAGGTGAGAGTTAGTAAATCATCAAAAGACTTCTTACCAAACTTACTTATATATTCTTCAATAACTCTAGGCTTGTTAAGCAACGGATTGTCATATTCTTCCTTAGTCGCATACATAATATTACAGAAACTGTCATCATCACTATCATGATAGTGATGAATAACCTTTGTTTGATTTTTCAAAGCATCTTTTCTAGCCATTTCCGCTTTATGTTCGGCATCTTTTCTAGCCATTTCATTTTTAAAGGCTACAATATCAGCTTCTCGTTTAGCCACTTCCGCTTTATATTCAGCATCTTTCTGTGTCTTAAGCCGAGCTGCATCAGCTTCTCGTTTAGCCACTTCCGCTTTATGTTCAGCTTCTTTCCTAGCCATTTCCTTTTTATAGGCTGCATTATCAGCTTCTCGTTTAGCCACCTCCTCTCTATATTCAGCTTCTTTCCTAGCCATTTCCGCTTTTTCCTCAGCTCTTTCTTTAGCCCTTTGTGCATTATACTCGTTTTGTATTTTCCGCATCTGCTCGTTTTGTTCTTGTACAACTTTATATAATTGATTTTGAAAGGCATCGTTTTGTGCCTTAAGCAAAGCTGCATTATCTTTAGCAAGTTTTGCCATGTCCTCATTATGCTTATCTTGTAATTTCCGCATTTCCTCGTTCTGTTTTTGTAAATTGTCTTGTGTCATCTTTACTATAGTTTGCGTTTCTGCTATTTGTTTTTCCATCTGTTCTTTAGTTATTTTATTTTCCTGATTTTCTAACATTAGCTTACGCATTGTAATTTTTTCAATTAATTCACAGCCTGTATTTTTTAAATCATTTTTAAAACACTCAATATCTAATGTTCTTATATCGATAATACTTTTTATAAAGGCAAGAAGATCTAATTTACTATTTAATCCGGAATTCTCTAAAGCAGTCTGTCCCTCTCTGATTAGTATATTATGTATTCTTTCAAGAAATTCTTTCATACTTTCATTATGATCATTTGTATTAAATTCAGCGGATATTTCTTTTAAATGTTCAATTGCTTTATGTGCATCTTCCGATTTTTCTATTTTGTCTACATCTACTAATGCTTTAACTCTTGCTAAAATTATATCTAAATCCTCCTTAATAAAATTTGAAAATAAAGAGCTATTTTTATAGATAAAGACCTTGGTGTCTGGAGAAATCCCTACCTTCACAGCTAATTGTTGTTCGCTGTTAATTTGGTTAATATCTTTTGCTATCATCTCAGCATCTTTGCTATCAAGCAGACCTTCCTTCTTGGCTTTTGTAAAAATAGTTATTTTTTCATTATTGGCTAGATGTTGAATAAATGCCTTATCTAGTTCTGGGTCTTGTACATTCTTAGCAATTTTTTTGATATCAACAGTTATGTCATGAACATCGTAATTCTTTACTTTAGTGACAAGCAATATGCTACAATCCTTAATTTTATCTAAGTCACCGAAGAGATAATTTACTTGTTTTATTAGTCCCACAAAACCTGCAGGATTATCGTTGGTAATATCTTTAATATCAGACACCAAAACTATCTTTATATTTTTAGCATTACTAAGTAACTTAGACAAAAGGTATGCGTTAGATATATCTACCGCAGGTCCTCTATTATCGCCAAACCCTGGACAATCCCATATAGTTTTTTTATATGCTCCATCCGAATTATACCATTTTTTAGGAACGGTGGTCATAGATCCACCAGTAGCTCCTATCTCAGGTCCTGCTGTTGGATCTACAGCAAATATCTTTAATACCTTACCATCCTTGCCTTTAGCATTTGGGTCAAGTTTTGCAACTTTCAAAGGATTAGATAAAAGATAATTAATTATCGTACTTTTCCCACCTCTAGTATTACCGATAACTAGTGTATTCTCCCCTTCAATTGTTTTGTCTACATCTGCAATACCTGCTGTTATAAAACTCCTAGCTTCCTCAAATACATCCAATGCTACACTTAGTTGTTGACCTTCTTCTTGTTTTTTATCATCTAAAATGGTTGCTTTTTTCTTCATAAATAATTACTCCATATAATTTATTAGTTAAATTAATACTGGGTACATTATGTAACCCAGTTCTAATGAATGTTCTATTTTAACCACTATCCTAAGGTTGATAGCTTAATGAGATTTTATTAACTTGCTCGAAAGCTTCTTTATTTCCAAAACCATATACTTTGTATAGTACAAAGTGTATTTTAATATGTAAAGTATTTTTATAAAAAATTAGTAAAGATTATTAGGTTTAGTGGCAATTATGCGTAAGATAATTTAACAAAACTTACGCTATGTTTAGAACCAATGCCTTAGTGGTAGCATATTCTTAAAATCTTCTACTAGGATTCAACGGCTTAAAATCAGGGTTCTAATCATTTCTAAGACATAACATAGCGTAAGTTTTGCTAGTTAGTCTAATTAAAGCCTATAGTAAAACATGGGATATGCTGATTAAGTATGACGAAGATAATTTAAATATGCCAACGAACTTGCAGGAGGCAAGTAGTGGTTTACTAAATTACCAAGAATCAATACAGGCAATACTAGTATTAAGACAAGAATTACAACAACAAGGAGCAGAAGCCGGCAATTTATTTGGAGTTGAAAGGGATGATGCCGTGAGTGCTATTTTAGGTAATATAGATCAAACATTTGGCGGAGAGCAATTATATCAATCATCGCAAGCCAAGGCAGCACATCTATTATATTTCATTATCAAGGATCATCCATTTAGTGACGGTAATAAGAGAATAGGTAGTTTATTATTTTTGCTTTATTTGAGTAAAGCAAAAATTGGGCTTAACACTATGGGAACAAATAGCATGACATCGCTTGCCTTGCTTATTGCAGAAAGTGATCCAATGCAAAAAGAATTAATGATTAGTTTAATTATAAATCTAATAAGCAACTAGATGTTGAACTATTGAGGAAATCCAAAAACTAAAATCTTCTAGATAATTCAATCTATATCGCTTATCAATGATAAGATATATTATGTATAATAGACCAATATTAAGATTAAAGACAAATATAACTCAAGTCAAACCTAGCGTTATAGCAGTTAACATATAGTTAGATATTAGTTATAATAATAGATAATAAAAAAATTATATAATAGAAATATGCCGTCACCATACAGTTATGATTTACGTTCTAGAGTTATAGAACATTATGAAAAACATAAAAAAATAGCATTTACATGCGAGACCTTTAAAATTAGTCGGTCAATGCTCTATGTATGGATTAGATTAAAGAAACAAACTGGTCCTATAAGGATTGAGAACTTTGAAAAGATTACAGAAATATTTTTACAGGAACAAAAGGATGACAGATTAAACATAGCACAAAAATTACTGCAAGCAGGAGTCGACTTTGATATTATTGAGCAAGCTACCTTAATTAAAAAGGAGGAAATTACCAATATTAAGGTTAGTTGAAAAATGGTTACTATTACCAACATCTTTTTTAAACAAAAGTATGTTGGTAATTATGGACACGCCCTATTATTCTTGGCAAAAAGTGTTATTAGCTTGAAGCAGATCAGTCTCAAAGCCAACTAACAGTTTCTTAAAACAGCGATATTCTCGTAACTCTGTATAAAGTGTATCACAAATGTTTGGTGAGAAAAAAGCAGTTGATGAATATGTTTCAGAACACTTATTTTCCTGAAATAGCTGGTCAGCAAATTCCCTATATTTCAGGTCAGTTTTTCTTGTTATGTAGTTGAAATCTTCTCTTAGTAAGAAATTAATCTTAACATACTCAACATTTTCGTCTGCATCGAAACTAAAACTCACCTTTTTAAAAACAAGATATACTAAAGCCTCTTCTGATGGGTCAAGAATAGTTTCTGTAAATTTAATTAAATCATATTTTTTAAATATCTTCTCAAACATAGAAGTAGTTAAGTTGCATTTTTTGTTTGTTAAGTTTTTTACTTTTAGAGTAGCCCCCATGTAATCCTGAGAAAATATAGAAATTTTATTTAATTGGGTAAGTTGAAAAGTTTTTGTTGTAGCGGAAAATAAACCTGACGCAGGAATTAAGCTATTTGTATTTTCTAAAGTAGTAATAATTTGCTTGATTTGTTTGGTCTTTTGTTCAGCTTTTTCCGCTCTTGTTGAGAGTATATCATTTATTTTGTATCTTAAAACCTCCCCTACTTCTCCTTTTGGTATAGACGCCAAAAAGCACACACTAAAAATAAAGATTAAACACAATAATATTGCGATTGCCATCTTTATTATAGATAATATTAATTCTATATTAATAATTCTTATCATAAATCCTACATTAATAATCTTAATTAATTTCACAATTCAAAAAACTGTGAGATTGTTGGACCTAGCTTTAAATGCTAGGAAGGTTACAGATTTTGACAGCTCGATGAGCATAATTTTCCTAAGAATTCACTAAATCTTGATATCCATATTATGTGTCACCATGAATATATAGTATATTACTAGTTGTTTAAAATACCCATTTCAAGTAGGTACGACAAACCCCAAAGGTTAGTATTCTAAGATTGTTTCCAACAGCTTCTATAATTTGTGGTATACTTAATTGCTTGAAACATAAAGAATATTACATAAAATCTGCGATAATTTCAAGAGATAAATTATAATTATGGGTTAAATTACAGAAACGGGGCAAAAGCGAACTAGGAGTCGGAATTGCTGTTAATTTCTTCTCTGTTATAGAAAAATATCCTGCAATAATTTATCTTACTCAAATGCCTTATCCCTGCAGGATGATCATGTTTTACGCATTTATATTTTGGTATATCTAATCGTATAATAAGCATTATGCCGTTTTAAAATTAACCACTTCATTAAAAGCACCAAACAAAATGCAGTGCATTATGTAATAACATAAAAAAACTGTTGTTGGTGATCTATCAACCTCATTGTATAGTATTTACGGCTATATTGTATTAAAGTTGCAGTTAGCCGAGTTAATGGTTAAAGAGCTTATACAATTATTGACTCTTTGAAACTATTTCTATGTGTTTTACCATATATGACCCAATACTAAAGATCATGCAAGGAACGGCAAAGTTAAGGAGTTTAAACAGGGAAATTTTTTATATTTTCTTCATATATTTTTTGGGCTTCCGATAACGATAATTACACTATTCTTTCTTATCCCTTATCCCGAATCGACGTAATAAGGATATCCCTTTATTGTTGTAGCTCTCAGCATAATTAGGTTTGTATTTAATGGCAAGATCATAGTTTTTTATTGCTTCTTGGTGTTGCCATAAATACATTAAAGATATACCTTTGTTATAATAGGCTTCTAGGTATTTATAGTTGTATTTAAGAGCAATATCAAAATTTTCTATCGCTTCTCGATATTTTCCTAATATGTTTAAAGAGCCTCCTTTATTATTATATACTGCTCAAAATTTGGTTTATATTTAATAGCCATATCATATGACACTATAGATTCTTGATAGATGCATAAACCAACCACCTATAGCAAAACCAATAGCACCACCAGCAAAAGACCATAGCACGCCCTTAAAACATAAAATGATTAACCCAAAGCTAATGCCCCCTACTATTGAACCAATAGATATGTTCCAAAATCTAACGTGTTTGTTTAAGCAATTATTAAATCGTACTCTTTCCATAATTGAATCTCACAAGTAAAAAACCAATATTGTTACAATTTACACTTGATTTAAGCCATAGCAGCAAGTATGCCCATACAAACAGCACTGCTACCTATAAAAACTGTACCGCCACGAAATACCCGAACGCGACCATCACCTTCAGACATAATGGCTGTGGTAATACCACCAATACCAGCACCATAAACCCAGTAATCCGCGGCAAATTTTACCAGTGGTTCAGTTACACCTTTACCAAATTTACCTAAATCTACTGCTAAACTTTCTGATGTAATAAGGGTAAGTAAAATGCCAATTATTCCATAACTAAGATATAAGAAACTCTTATTCCAGTTGTCATCTAGACAATTTTGTTTGCTAGTTATTTTCTGACTTGTGCCTAGTATTTTCTTTGAATCGACCATAATTCTCCTCTTTTGTTATTTTTTGTTACTTTCTCTGTAGTAAACGGTGTAACTAAACATTAAGTAATAAATTATGTGATCCTTTTAAAAATAAATAGGGGGCATTTTTCCCCATTATTTTTGAAGACTACATACTTAGAAAACAATACCCTTCAATTGCCAAGTATTGGTGTTTGATGTTGTCGTATTTTTAAACTGCTCTGAGATAATAGACCTCTTTCAAAACTAGACTTTAAGGAAGAGAGGTGTTATAAGTATCTGATTTGGAGTAATAATGAAATTCGATCAGGTTAAAGAGTTGGAGGATGAACAGTTTCGTCGATTAACAGGAGTAAAGAAGGTGACATTCTCAAGGATGGTGGATATTTTGAGGCAAAGAGACAATTTGACTAAACTATTAATAAAAAATAAAAAATGTATTAATTCTCCTCTAATGTTTTGATAGCTAATGTGTATAATTCTTGTTCTATCCATTCTACTCGAGCTAGTTTTGCCAACGGGATAAAGTTCTTTAAAGTATCCAAAGCGATTCTTTTCTGTTTTTCTTTTGACTTAATGTAATGAAGAGTTTGCATATTATGTAGCCTATCAGCAAGCTTGATATACCATGCATCTATATCTTCTGACTCACGTAATTTCTGCAAGGCATGTTCTCCTTCAATTTTTATTTTTTTTATTGTAATATCATCAAGCTTCGTCAGTTTGTTAACTAATTCTGCTATTTTTGTGCCAAATGAAAACCATATCTGACTAATAGTAAGTGCTGTATCCTCTACAATATCATGCAATAAGGATGCTGCTATTATTTCAGTTTTACAGGAAATCCCAGCTGCTATTAATGCAACCTGTATTGGATGATGGTAAAATGGCTCACCAGAGTGTCGTTTCTGATCTGCTTGGTGTTTGATAACGTATTTTAATGCCAGTTTTACAACAGGAACATCTATTATGGTACTGTGCCTTTTACTACATGCTTTAATTTTATCTAAGAACTCCTTTCTCAAAAATTCTTGTAGTTGCTGACTATGAGACTCATGTAACGAATGTAGCAGGATAATGACTTTTTTACCGGTCATAAACGACTCCCTATTGAATGTTTACTTTAAAACTTGCTTAGTCTATTAGCAAGGAGCTACTTTTAGTAGCAACGAAGCAATCTAGAAAAATTATTAGATTTGGATCAACTATGTTCGCAATAAAAATTTAAATAAATTTGGTTTAAATTTTTATTGCTTCTGCAGAGCTAGTTAAATCACGTAACTTAGCGTTTGCAATCACAATGATTTTCCGCATTAATGCTACCATCGCCACCATTTTCTTTTTTCCTCTATTGATCAATTTTTCATAAAATACCTTCAGTTCAGAGTTAGAATTTCTAGCAGCCATAGCAGCTACAAACAACATAGGTCTAACAAAACTTCTACCATGACCTGTATGTCTATATCCGCTATATCTACCGCTATCATTAGATATTGGTGCAACACCTACTAATGATGCTATTTGTTTGCGGTTCAATGTACCAAGTTCAGGTAACAAAGCTATAAGCTCATTAGATACTACTGTGCCTATACCACTAATAGTTTGCAGTGTCTCTTTCTTAGCCTGCAAGAGTTTATCTTTTGCTATTAAGTCATCTATTTTTTTAGTAATAGATGCAATTTGTTCTTCTAGTACTTCGATTATTTTAACACAACTAGACTTGATTAAATCAGCTCTCGGGGACTGAAACCTATTTTTTTCTGCAATCAACATTTGTTTGAGGTCGTTCCTACGTCCGACTAATTCATACAAGTTTAAAGCTTGCTTAGATTGTACTTTAAATAGTTCTAATCTTTCTGACCGTTCAAAACCATAAAGTGCTAGAGCTTTAGCATCAAGACTATCAGTTTTAGCTGCATTCCCAAAAGACCTAATAAAGTTTTTAACTTTGCGAGTATTGGCTCTATGTACAGCAAAACCCTGATTGCAAAGCGTTAGTAATAGTTCCATTTCATATCCACCTGTGGTTTCTAAAACACACAATGCAGAACTAATCTCTTTTTTGTAATCCTTGATAAAATCAGCTATTCCATTAGAGTTGTTATTATATTCTTTAGTTTCTTTTTTTCCATGAATAGCAACAACAAAATTGAATTTTCCTATATCAAGACCAATAAAATTATTATATAATGGCATAATACCTCGAAGACTTTTAATGTTTACGATTGTAAGCGGGAGTGCAAAGGCATCCCAATCAACTATTCAAACGTCTCGGGGATTTGGGCTAGAGTACCAAGATCCATACGATCTTAAGACCAATTGCTTCACGGTCGCTCACGCCTGCACAGCGATAGTCATTTAGTATTATTAATGACTATCGCTGTAATACCCCCTTATAAGTCAGTATAAATCATTATTTATATTGACTTCAACATCTATTATATCATACTTTTAACTTACAATTGCTTCGTAGTGCTTACGTACTTCTCGCAATGACGATATCATTCTTGATCATGTAATGCCCCTGCTATTGGCACTTCATCTGTAATTTCAGATAAACAATAATAGGCTGGCTTAACAAAATTACTCCAGTATTTTATTCCGGCTGTTCCAGAGTCTTGGATAGTTTGATAATAGGAATGACCTGATAATTC
This sequence comes from Candidatus Tisiphia endosymbiont of Temnostethus pusillus, assembly GCF_964264675.1. NCBI lineage: Bacteria > Pseudomonadati > Pseudomonadota > Alphaproteobacteria > Rickettsiales > Rickettsiaceae > Candidatus Tisiphia > Candidatus Tisiphia endosymbiont of Temnostethus pusillus. The sequence goes on from NZ_OZ183472.1 coordinate 1,210,824, forward strand.
CTCAACAAAATAAGCAAATGCTTTACCTCTAGACATCATCTCATCACATAATATTTCTCTACCTTCTACCCCTAATTTATGTTGGATGATTTCTAGTAAACATTCTTTGGCTACATTTCGTATTTGAGATGATATTGATATTTTTTCCATTAGTTTAATTGAGTCCTGATCTCCCAACTCGACTCCTATGCTCAGAGTTAAATCAGCAAGGAACTCATCTTTAACAGTACCATAACCTTTTCTTAAATATTCTGACAAATATGAAGCAACCTCTTGTTTCCCTGCCACTAAATGTAAATATAAATCCCAAGCGGTATTTTTTTGGCTATTATTAAATATTTCTTGGCATTCTGAAAGTTCAATATTTTTAACTGTCTCCAACATAGACATGTCTGAGTCATAATTTTTTAAAACTTTGGTCAAATCAATTTGATACTGATTATCTAAATAAGTGTCTATTTTCCCTTGCTCCTGCCTTGATGTATTAGACATCCGTACTCTACTATATAAAAATTGCTTGCCTGGCATAGTTACCTCCCTTTAGTGTTATTTAATTGTAGTTTTGATCTATTTAATGGTGGTGGTGTATTAGATGGAGAATATTTACTCATAAATCTTCCTATCATACGATCTACTTTTTTAGTTGTCTCAGTTTCCATTTTTAAAGACTCATCTATTTTTTTGCTTTCTAGTGGCGGTTTACTGGTATTAATTGACTCTTGTGCTTCCAGCTTTAGTTTTACAAAAATATTCAATTTTTCTTTATCAGGATTAGATTCTGGTAATTTATCAGCCGATAGTTGTATTTTCTTCAGTTTTTCATAAAAAGATTTATCAGCTTCTTCTATCTTGGTCATTACTTTGTCTACATCTTTCTCTCCTTGTCGTCGTATTTTATCAAGTTCAGGTAATTGTTTCTCTACCGAAGTTAAGCCTAATTTCTTATGACCACCACATATTTTTACAAGGTTCTCTAACTCTTCTAATGCCGTACTACTTGCATCTGCTGTTTTTTCTTTGTGATATACCACTGCATGAGTATCATAATGTCTTGCTACTAACTTACCTGTTAGATCAGGATATAATTCAGCAAACTCATATAATGCTTTTCTTTCTTTTTCTCGTGAGCTAGTTAATGGTTGTAATTCATTTAAGATTGCCTGTTCAGGAGACATGTCATGGATATACTGAGAATCTTTTGACATTTTTTCAAATAATTGTCGATTAGCAACATTATCACTCTTTTCTGTTAACTGCATTCCCTGTGATATTGATTCTGCTTGTCGTTTTGCTAACTCATGATGCTCAGCTGTTTTCTGTAATGTTTCTTCGGTTAATTTTTGTTTATCATGATGATATTGCTTTTTTTCTTCTTGCACTAACAAATCACTATTGACTGTATTAACAGTAACTATCATATCCTGAGCAGTAGTAATATTTTGTTGAGATAGGTCGATTTCTTGACCTTTATTCTTCTCCAAAGCTAACATCATTTCTCGATATTTACCTTGGGTCACTGGCAAACTATAGACATGTCCTAGATGTTCTATATAGCCTATTGCCTCATCTCCTTCACCATTAAACCTTACTGGCTTTGGACTACTGATCTCTGACAATTTACCTTGACTATTATAATGAGCAGTAAAATATACTGCTCGGTCTAAGGAAATATTTCGACCATTTTCATCTTTTACAGCTAATGACAAATGCATAGGACCGCTTTTATTTACCAATTCTGTTGGTAAATCTATGGTTCGATAGTTATTGATTTGTTTAAAAGTGCCATCTGACAAAGAGACTAGAGTATTAATTTTATGAGTTGTTTCCTTGATAGTAGCTAACTCATCACCTGAATCATTTCTTACTATTTGGCTTCTGATATTGTCTTGCCTATCATCATCTTGCCAACTTATTGTATGAAATCGATCAGCAAAATTATGGTGAATTTTCTTATAGCCTGCTATCTCTGTTCTTTCTAATTCAGCTTTAACTTTGCTATCTAGAAATGCTTGGTTAATTATTGCCCTGTTATTGACATTTTTAAGATATTCAGCAAATTCCTGATCGTCATGGTAATTTACTGTTACATCAAGATTCGCAGCGATATAATCTTTTAAGATATTCCGCTGTTTTTGCAGGATTTCTTGTCTAATGGCTTGAGTAATAGGGTCTAATTCTTCTTCTATACCAAAGAATCTGCTACTACTGACTGAATTAGTTAAAGTAACTAAGTCTTGTGCTTCTTCTGTTGGTTCTATAACTTCAGTAATATTCTCTTCAAGAATATTACTGAGTTGTGGGTTATCTTTCATAATACTACTTTATTAATGACGTATGTGTTTATAACTTGTCATTGCGAGGAGCTACTTTAAGCTGAGTTTGATGAAACAAGTTTGATGTCACCCCTGCGAAAACAGGGGTCTAGAAAAGTCTAAATAGTGTTCTTGACTATTTTTTAAGATACCTGCTTTCGCAGGTATGACATAAAACAATTGCTTCGTCGCCTTACTCCTTCTTACAATGACGTTAGTATTGGGCTAGCTATACTATGGTATTGCTGATACTTATGTTATAGAACTGCAAAAATAATAGAATTTGACTAGAGGGAGAGATTTGTGTATGATCATAGTTACACCTCAATAATGGTTGTAATTTAATAGCAATAGCTATTGGATTAATTTCACTAGTAAGTACTTGTAGCCTTGTAAACTTTAGAGTACTTACTAGTTTATAACCTAAATGTAACATTCAAGTTTTAACTTTATTAATAAGTTAAACGCTTGAATGTTACACTGGGCTTTTTTAGTTTGAGATATAGCAAAGTATATTCTTTGCTTTAAAAAATTAATCAATAATCATTGGTCTTTTTTTTATACTCTCATTCTATTTTTGGGAGTCTAGTATAATTATTTTGAGGTGTCAAGAAAAAATGAATTACCGTAATTCATTTTATTAGAGATATTAAATTATTTAAAGTATGGCTCTTGTTCATCAAATACAAATATTTTTAACACATAAATTAAAAGATAATAATTTAAAACGTAAAGCTTTTGCACAAGAGAGTAATATTTTATATAGAACCGTATGTAATATCATCAATTCTATAGGAGCTAATCCGGAATTGGAAACTATATTGAAAATTGCTAATTATTTTAGATGTTCTATGAACGAAGTAATTGGTAGAAATGAATATGTTTCTATAAATCAAAAAGATTATAACTTTCAAATAATTAATTCAGAAGATATAAGTATTAATTTAAGACATTTTCTTAATAAAAAACTTAAAGAGAAAAATATTAATCCATATCAATTAGGTATAATTATTGGTTTTAGTCAAAATGTTATTCCCAAATTTTTAAAAGAAAATAATCCTAAGAAGACACTTACTAGTACAGTTGCAGTAGCATTAGCGGATTATTTTCAAGTATCACTAGATGAAATGGTTGGCAGAATTAAGCCTACTACCTCTGATAATAATGAACCTTCTCAATAAAACTCCAACAGTTAGAGTGTTATAAATATATTATATGAATTATCAAGGTTAAAATGGGTTAATTATTTCAAGACCTAAATAACTGAAGTCTTTAACATTCCGTGTTACTAAAATAAGATCAAAATGTAAAGCTGTAGCAGCAATTAAACTATCAACAGCTGGTAACGTTCTACCTAACTGAGCTTGTATTACTCCCCATTTATTAGCTACTTGCTGATCAATAGGTAAAATACGACCGGCAAACCACGATGTTAAATCTTGATCCAACCATATACAGACCTTTTCTCTTCTTTTTATATCTGTAATCTTACCAATACCCTTGCGTATTTCTCCTATGGTTAAAACACTTAAATATAAGTCTCGATTTTGTACAGCATTAAACCACTCTACTACCCGTGTATTTTGTTTTACTTTGATAAGTTCAGAAATTACATTTGTATCAATTAAGTAACTCATTTAAATTACAACTCAATTTCTCGACAAGAACTTTTGTCCCTTTCAAGATCAATTTTCAACCCTCTTAGCGGAGAATTTTGTAGAAATTGAACAAAAGAGGATTTTGGAGAGATTAAGTCAACATATTGGTTGATTGATATTATAACAGCCATAGTTTTACCTTTAACACTAATTTCTTGAGGACCATCATTAACTGCTTTTTGTATTATCTCACTTAGCTTTGTTTTCACTTCTTGAATTTGCCATTTTTTCATATAATCATTTTCCAAATGAACTTGATAATTTAAAACTAGTCTATTTTAGCAAATAATATTTTATTTAAAAATAAGTTATTTCTATGCATAATCGATGTGAAGTAATTAGGTATACATTGTAACAATGGGTAATTTTTTTGGTTCAGACAATGCCCATATTAAAGTATGAGTGTCAAGTAATAATCTCACAACTACTCCTTTATCCCTAACCTTGTTGCCATTTCTTCAGACCATTTGTCAAAATCTTTAGTTACTTTAATTTTATCTTTAAATATCCCAAGCCTATTAATAGATTTCACAGGATTGTATTTAACGATTTTAGCAATTGGTTTCCCCACTTTTTCAATAATCACTTCTTCATTTTTGTCTTCTACTTCTTTTAGTAGAGATGATAAGTGAGATTTGGCAGAAGTAATGTTTACTAGATACATAAAGTTTAATTTACTTTTTACTAAGCTTAATATTAGTTCAATTAAATATGTTTATCAACCATAATTAAGTAAAAATATCAATAACATTATATTGACTTTATACAAGTATATATTTAAAATTTAAGGCGGAATTACTGCAAAGTAATTCTGGAGTTTCAAAACCTCCTTTAAGCAGCGGTGTGCATTTACCGTAAAATGGTGCTTCTCGGTTTTTATGGTCGGGGGGATGGTAATCGTATGTTCGGCTTAAGTGTTTACATTTAAGCCCGACGGTTACCATAGCTGTCTGCTTACAGTGTTTTGAACTCCCCGATCACCAATCTAGATTCACTTTCTCTAAAAATCTTGTATTTGGTGGTCAAAAACTTACAGTTTATTGACATTCAGGGGAAGATTATATGCATTTAAGTTGGGATTGGGATACAATCATTTTTTCTATTTTTCTAATTTTTAACTTAGCAGTAGGTCTATTTTATAGTCGTGGTATAAAAAATATTAACGAATATGCTATAGGAAACCGCAATTTCTCCACCAGTACTATAACTGCTACAATTATTGCCACTTGTATAGGGGGCGGTTTCTTTTCTGAGGCAGTTAGTGAATCGTATAAACAAGGTTTATATTTTATCATTCCAGCAATTGGTGAACCTTTGGCTCTCATAATTGTTGGTTACTTATTAGCTCCACGTATGGCAGAGTTTTTAGGTAATCTTTCCATAGCTGAAGCTATGGGTACTCTATATGGTAAAAAAGTTCAATTGATTACAGCTATAGTAGGTATTTTCCTTTGCACCGGAATAGTTGCCTTGCAATTTAAGGTTTCAGCTACCATGCTGCAACTTTTCTTTAATCTTTCTAGTTTTTATGCTGTTTTGGCAAGTGCTGTTATAGTAATATTATATTCGGCTTTTGGTGGTATAAAAGCTGTTACTTTTACAGATATAATACAATTCTTTACTTTTGGCACTATCATTCCTGTAATTACTTTAATGATTTGGGGAACTCTCCATGATCCTCATAAAGTTTTTGTAACAATTAATGAGAATCCTTTATTTGATTATAGGCAGCTATTTAATTTTAACTCTAAGTCTATAAGCTCCTTTTTGCTGTTATTATTTCAAAACTTACGCTATGAGAAAAAAAAATGGTAAATTATGTTGAGTATAATTTACAAATGCCAAGAGGATAAAATTGCAAGCAATACCAATTAATAGGACAGATTATTGTCAATTTCTAATAGTGAGTCAAAAGAATTACAGTTTGACCTACTATGCTGAACATGCCAAAAAATGTAGCCATGATGTTATTAATAGATTTTTAAAAAATGAAAAATATACACCTTCTTTGTTATGGGAACATATTAAGGATGATGTTATTTTATCGCCTAACGGATATACAATATTTGATGATACGGTGTTAAATAAAAGAAATACCAAGAAAATAGAGATTGCTAGATCGCAGTACAGTGGGGCTACAGGTGGTATTACTACTGGTATAGGAGTAGTAAGTTTGGTATATTATAATCCGGATATTAATAAGTTTTGGGTAATAGATTATCGAATTTTTTCGCCTGAACATGATGGAGCGACAAAACTAGAACACCTATTAAATATGTTAAATAATGCTGTGTATAGCAAAAAGATTCCTTTTCAAACTGTGCTTTTTGACACATGGTATGCTACGCATAAAATTATGCAACATGTTGATTCTTTGGGTAAATATTATTATGCTCCTATTAAAGCAAATAGAAACGTTACTAAAACTTCCTCTTCTAAGCCTTATAAAGCTGTTAGCAAGTTAACGTTTTCAGATGAAGAAATTAAGAGCGGAGTAGAGATTCATATAAAGGGCTTTGCAAAAGATAAGCATGTTAATTTGTTTAAACTTACTGTTTCTACCAACAGAGTTGATTATATTGTTACCAATAACAAAACTCAAAAATCTTCTAAAGCCGTACAAGATGAGTGTGGCTTTCGTTGGGTAATTGAGAGCATGCATAGAGAAATCAAGCAACTTACCGGTATAGAACGATGCCAATGCAGAAAACAACGCATCCAGCGTAATCACATTAGTTGTGCATTTTTAGTGTGGGCTTTTCTAAAAAGAACTGCACACAAAATAGGTAAGACGGTTTATCAAATAAAGTTAGGGCTTTTAGATCATTATATGCAACAGCAGCTGCGTTCACCCTCTTTACGCTATTTAGAACCTTACATAGCGTAAGTTTTGATTTTTTCTAATCCCAGGTTTTCAACCGGTTTTTTTTCAAAGATTGGCGATGGCTAAGAATATCACACAAGTTAGAGAGTCTTTTATAACAGCAGGTTTAATATGTCTTGTAATATTAGTAATAATAATGTGGGTTGGAATATTATTACTGGCAGACAATCCTAATCTTAACCCTAATAACTTGTTAGCCCATATTATAGAGAATTACAGCTATTCAGGATTAAGAGGACTTACTGCTATAGGTATTATAGCGATAATCATGTCTACGGCAGACTCATACATTAATTCTGCAGCTATATTATTCACTAATGATATTTTTAAATTATTAGATTCTAAGGTTATAAGAAAGATACGTAATAATCTTAGTGATCTCATTATATTACGTATTCTTGCTGTCTTTGTTGGTATTTCTGCTATTTTCCTAGCTTTTAAAGCAAAGAGTATACTTGCTTTACTGTTAATAGCATTAGATTTCTATATGCCTGTAGTTTCAGTACCTTTCCTCTTAGCAATTCTAGGTTTTCGTAGTAGTAATAAAGCAGTATTAATGGGAATGTTTGCCGGATTTATTACAGCAGTTAGTTTTAAAGTCCTAAATGTAAAAATGGAACCTATAGTACCAGCTATGGTAGCTAATTTGTTAACTTTGATGTTTAACCATTACTTTTTTAAACAAGCTGGTGGTTGGATTGGTGTGAAAGACCCAAGCCCCATCATCGCTCTTAGACTTGAACGTAAAAGAAAATTTAGGAAAATTATTAGTGCAATCAAACAATTTAATCTGATAAATTTTTGTAAAGGTAATCTACCAAAAAATGAAATTACTTATTTTCTATTTGGCTTCTTTGTAATAGTTTCCACTTATTCATCATTATTTACTATCCCAGAATATTATAGCACAAAATATGCTAATATTTATCACTTCATTCACCATTCAGTATTAATAATAGCTACCGGATTTGTAACTTATTCGATATGGCCTCCTAGATTTAAAAACGAGATATTTATCGCATTAGCTTGGAATTTAGGTATTTTATATCTGTTGATTTGTGTTGGAAGTATGTTGGTTATGATTAGCGAATTTCATCAACTACAATTAATGATATTTATTATTAACTTGTTAGTTACGGGAATATTGCTTAGGTGGCAGATAGCTTTATTTATCACAATTTTTGGCACATTCACATCATTACAATTTTTTAAATGTTGTATGGGTAAATATTATTTAACTAGTAATTTTGGTAATATACAATTCCAAATAATTTACCTTTTATTACTATTTAGTAGTGTACTAATAGCATTTCTGAAACCAAAACAAAAATATGAAGAATTGTCTGAGACCATGAAGAGTGTATGGGAAACAAAATCAAGAAAACTAACACATGATTTGATAAAAATAGCACAACATGAAGAAGAGTTTTTTAATAGAATAGAAGCTCAAGAACAACAGCAACTTCATAGCTTGCAACTCCAATTTAAAGCATTATGTACAAAACTACAAAAAACAGATAATAAAGACCAAATTTCTCGGATTACTGAAGAATTATATGAAGTAGCAAAACGAATAGAGGCTTGGGCTTTATATCTTTCGACTATTACTCACAGAGTAAGACGTCAAGTGCATATTAAGCCTACTAAAATTAACATTATGGATTTAGTAAATGAAGTAGTAGTAGAATGTGAAAAATTATCTGATCAACCATTACGGTTTGTTAACCAATATGCAATAAAATATCATAATATAACATGCGATCCAAAAAAACTGAAGGCAGTAATAAAAAGCCTGTTGATTCATGCTATCAACAATAATGTTGATAGTAATCTAGTGAGTATTTTTCTAGAGGATGAAGTTCTAGATTTTAAGGTAAATATCTCGGAAACTACTAAAAGTAAAAAATCAATTGAAGCAGTAAGACTAACAATAAAAAATCAAGGAGATCACCTTACTGAACAACAACTTAAATTAATTTTCACTCCAACTTTTAGGGAAACTAATGAACTAACTTTTTTTGAGTGTTCTAATATTATAGATGCTCACTATGGGAATTTTAAGGTCGATAATAACCAAGATAAAGGTATAAATTATAATATCACTATTCCTGCTAATATTAAGGAGATTCGACCTAAAGTAATGGATTTGCCTGATATAAGGATTGAGAACTTTGAAAAGATTACAGAGATATTTTTACAGGAACAAAAGGACGATAGATTAAATATAGCACAAAAATTACTGCAAGCAGGGGTTGACTTTGATATTATTGAGCAAGCTACCTTACTTAAAAAGGAAGAAATTACCAATATTTAGTGGCTGGAAAAGGAAGCATTTAATAGGAGCAATTAATTTATCTGATTTGCAATTAGTTAGCACAGATAATCCTAAAATAAACGGGGATTATGTAATCAATTTTCTACAAAAATTAGAAGCAGAAAATCCTAATAAAGAGAAGATATATTTGATTTGTGATTTTTAAATAGCTTAGATTAATATTACCATTTAGATAATTTCTTAACTTTACTTTTTGTGGGATACTAAGAAATTTATTATTTTCTTGAAGATATTATTCCAAATAATAGATTATTTCAAATAATTCTATTATTTGATCTGTTATAGTCAATTGATGAGAATTTGGTGACGTCGTCACTCGTCAGTTAGAAAACAATACTCTTCAACTACCAAGCATTGGTGTTTGATATTGTCGTATTTTTTAAGATAATATTTTCCTAGTGTCTCTATTCTACCGCTGATCTATTAAATTTCGCAAAAAAATACCCTAGGCAAAAACTTTCTCTAGACTCTGTCAATTAGTGGGATTAAATGTGGTGTGGATACTACGCAGGGTGGTGTCAAATACCGAGGTTAGACAAGAAATAGGATGATTTTTAAATCTAACCTCAGTGTCCATTTTTATAGACAAAAATAGGGGTTAATTATATGGTGAGCGATATTAAAGATCAACAACAAAACTACTTAACAAATGAAGAAATAAATAATCTCAGTGAAGTCTCTATACGACTGTTTTGCAAGATCTTCCAAAGCAACAATAGAACGGAGCTAAATCTTGAACAAATTAGACTTGGAGCAGAAGGAGCTGAGTTAGTTGCCAAGTTTCTTGAAAATAATAAAATTATCACCTATATAAATCTTACCGAAACTAATATAGGTTATCAGGGGATAAAGCATCTTGTTAAAGCATTAGAGAATAATATTACTTTAACTGATATAGACCTTGAATACAACAATATTGGAGATCAAGGAGCAATCATACTGGCACAATTCCTAACAAATAATAAAACCATCAAGCGAATAAATCTCAATGTCAATAATATTAATGATGAGGGGTTTGTACAACTTTTCAAGGTCTTAGAAATTAATAGGACTATAAGGCAAGTAAAGCTTAGTTATAATAATATTAGTGATAAGGGGGTAATGGAATTGGTAAAAAGTTTAAATACTAATAAAATTAGTAGCGAAATAATAATGGATTATATAGATCTTGAAAACAATGATATTAGTTATGAAGTGTTAGAGCTATTAATTAAAGTGCTAGAGGAAAATAATAAAAAACTGGTGGATAACTATAACTGAGATATAGGGTTTCCACCACTCCTCCTCCTTTTTAGTTAATCTTATATTTTTACTTTTATAAGGACTAACTGAATAACATTTAACAACTGTTTAAAATTTTTAAATTTTAAACAGTTACATCAATAATAAATACTCCAAAAAATGTCAATAATGTTGCAATTAGCCACAATGGCTAATTACTTATCTAGCTATTTAACCATAACTATAATAATAACTGTAATAAGTGAAATTTGATTTAATTATAGCGATTATTTACTGATGTCTCATCTTTGCAGCTGTTCTTCATATTTTCAAGAAATAATCATATTTATTCCACGATCTCACTGTACTCTTAGGATTATATCAGATAAATGTGTATCTGTTGTTGCGTTGTAGTTGCAAGTAACATCAAAGTAAGTACCACAAGGTTAGAATTAAAACACCAATTTTACTCATCTAACCTTGTGATACACCGTTTTTCATAACCTCAAAAAACAGTAGGAAAATCATATGTCCAATAATGATGAAAATCAACAAGAAGTTAAAGAAATTACTAATTTGTACGAACTTCAACCACAATTAGTGGAAGCACGACTACTCTTAGAAAGGTTTTTAAAAACAGCTTGTTCTAATGATAAGTTAATGAAAAAAATATACGAATACTCCGGTGATAGCTCTACAACCATTATATGGTATTTACAGCAAGTCATAAAATATTTAGATGCCATAATTATTAATAATAAAGTGATTATCGATGCTTTAGCTGGTAAATTTTAGTAAAATTACTTATCTTTATTTTTTTAATCTGTGATATCAAGATAACAAAGTAGGGTTTAGTAGAGTAGACGGAAAAGGTATCCTTTACGTCTACTCTAACTAAAATTATTATTTAGAAATATTTATATAATGATTTTTGGTTCAATAATTTGTTATTAATAATTCATTAGATATTTTTCTATAATTTGACATAGAATATTTAACGGTAATAGTGCTAATATTAAAACCTTTATATAAATCTCTAATAAAGCTTGTATCACTGTTAGAGAGCATAAGTTTTACACCTTTATTACTTAATTCTTTGGCAAAATTACTAAGTCTTACTTGGTCATTTTCACCAAATGGTAACCTAGTATAAAAAGTTTCACCTGATTTATGATAAGGTGGATCAAAATAAACAAAATCATTGGTCTTAGGTTCAATAAAAGAGAAATCACTTGTGTAAATTAGAGTATTTTGTAAAAGATTGCTGCATTGGTTAAGTATGGTAGCAAAATTATTAGATTGACAATATTTCCTTGTAGAATAAGACATTTGTACTTGGTTATATTTATTTACTCGATATACCCCTCTAAAAGAATATCGATTTAAATATAAAAATCTTGCAGTAATCTCTAGAGGATCATTACTATTAATATTATTATCTCTGACTTGATAATAATACTCTTTACTATGTTTTAGCTTATATAATTCACATAATGCAATAATTTTTGTTGGATTCTTTTTGACAGCATTGTAGCTTGTTGTAAGTTCAAGATTAATATCAGATAAAAAACACTTGTTGAATTTATCTTTTACTTGGAAAAACAGTGCTCCACCACCAAGAAAAGGTTCATAATAATCATTTAAATCTAATGGAATGCGTTCAAGCAATTTATCAATAAATTTTCTTTTCCCTCCTACCCATTGAAAAAATGGACTAATAATGGGATTAACTGTAGTACGAATAGCAGTTATTTTAGTAGCCGTGTTGATGCTTTCATTTCTAGTAATTTGCTGCTGGGTCATTTAAATTTATCCTTCAATTATTCTCTAGAAAAGCATAAGAGATTAACTAAAAACGAATAGTTGACATTTTTACCCATTTATTTTGTTGTTTAACCCGAGTTGCCAATTAATTTATAAGAGCAGAGCTAGATTTTAACGTTTGAGGTTAATTTGTAACATTAAAACACTTAATATCTCATCTTACGCAGAGTAAAGAAAAGCTGGATAAAAATAATGGTTAAAATATAGTTAGTTGTATCAAATAAAGATTAATAAAAATGTATGAAACCTTAGATATCTATAGTGATTATTTAATTTGCCAAAATAACAAAGCAACAGCTACTGGATTAGCTGATTTATTATGCGGCGAGATAAGTTATGATAAGTTTACTAGATTTTTAAATGGTAAGGCTTTAGGATCAGTAGAACTTTGGACTTACATCAAAGCCGAAGTCAGGAGAAATGAGAAGAAAGCAGGCGGTGTTTTAATATTAGATGATTCAATTGAAGAGAAGCCATATACTGATGAGAACGAGATTATGTGTTGGCATTATTCGCATGCTAAATCTAGGCATGTTAAAGGTGTAAATATACTATCATGCCTTGTTCGTTATGGAAACGTTACTTTAGCAGTAGGATATGAGATTGTCCATAAGGATGTAGTTTTTTCTGATATAGCCAGTAAAAAAATCAAGAAGAAAGCTAGCCTAACTAAAAACGAACATTTTCGTAATTTGATAAAACAAAGTATGGCAAACAAAGTGTTGTTTGAATATGTGCTAGCCGATAACTGGTTTGGAGCAAAAGATAATTTGGAATATATACATAATTTGAATAAGTATTTTATAATCGGTATAAAGTCAAATCGTACTCTTGCTTTGTCGCTAGAAGATAAAATAAAAGGTCAATTTCAACAAGTGACATCATTAAATCTGAAAGATGGTCAGTCGATTAAGGTGTGGCTTAAGGGGCTAGAATTTCCCGTAATGCTCATTAAAAAAGTCTTCATAAACGAAGATAACTCAACTGGTATTCTCTATTTAGTTTCAAATGATCTTAACCATGATGCTGATCATCTATACGAAATCTACCAAAAACGGTGGCAAATAGAGGTTTATCATAAATCAATAAAGCAAAATGCTAGTTTAGCGAAATCACCAACAAAAAAGGTTATATCACAATCGAATCATATTTTTGCTTCAATTATAGCTTTTTGTAAACTTGAGATACTCCAATTAAAAACTTGTATGAATCATTTTGCACTTAAGTATAAATTAATTTTACGAGCAAATCAGGCTGCCATGTTGGAACTACAACCAAGGAATATGCGAGAGATGATAATATTGATGATGAATAAGACAAACCTTAGCTTATGAAAAAACTGTTTAACTTACAGGCTCAAATGAAGTCGTTAAGGTGATAATGTTAAAGTTCATAAGTTAGCGAATTCCATCAGGGCTATGGCACTTTATTGAGCCTTAAGTCGAATACATGACTGCATTTGCTTTTTTTCTGTCAAGTATTATTTTTTTCTTGCATTTTTGGGTAGTTCCATACATGAGTTATTAAAAAATATGGGATGTAAAGAAGTCTATTTTGAAATTATTAGCGGTACGAATTCTAAAAGACCTGAGCTAACAAAACTATTAGATAGCATTCAAGTTGGTAATACTTTAGTTATTGCTTCCATTGATAGGTTAGGTAGAAGTTTAAAAGATTTGATAGATATAATTAGCCACTTAAAAAGTCATTCTATAAATTTTCAGAGTCTAAAGGAACAAATGGATACTGGAACAGACGCAGGAATGTTGATGTTCAATATGATGGGTTCTATAGCTGATTTTGAAAGAAGCTTAATAAATAGAAGAATTTATGAAGGGGTGAAAAGAGCAAAAGAACTAGGAAAGTATAAAGGTCGAGTTCATTCATCAGATAAATCCGTAAGAAAGGAATATGTAAAAATGATGAAAACTGGCAATTATCCAGTATCATATATAGCAAAAATGGCAAAAATTTCTAGACAAACCCTTTATAACTGGCAAGCAGAGTTAGCATAATTAAAGTGTTTCTATACTAGACTATGCTAAAATTAGTAGTTTACAATGGTAAAAAGTATCAAAACTTACGCTATTTAGAACCTCACATAGCGTAAGTTTTGTACACTTTAATTCTTATATTTGGTATATACTATCAACACAGTACAAGAACATTATGTTAGGGAAAAAATGATTTGGATCACTTCGCCATATTTAAGACATAATATATTTAGTACCTTTGAAGAATTATCTAATAAGGAGAGGCAATTGAAAGAGTGGATAGGAGGAGCAGTACATGGATATTGGGATAATTTATGCTATTATATATTTAACGATTTATATGATGAGGGGTTGGAAATCCCTATGGGAGCAAGGCAGAGCTTAATTCGTATATTATACACTCGAGAAGAAGTAAATGAGGTTTATAATTTTGCTTGTTTTCTTGATAATTTAACTGAGGAAATAGGAGATTTGCAACCAGATTATGCTTATATTAACCATCCTCAATGGTCAAAAGTATGGAGATGGTCTAAAAATATATATGATATGATGGGTAAGAATAATAAAAAGTATAATTTTTACGAAGAGTGTTATGAAAAGTTTAATAACATGGACTTTCATGAGTATGGAACGTATGTAGAACGTAAAAATGCAGAAGCAGGAAATGAAATGATACCATACGAGAAGCCAATAATTTATAAACGATCTGAATTAGACAAAAACTTAAATAATTTAATTACAGATGTATTCGCATAGATTTTTTATTATAAAAGGCTCTAGATTTTTAACTGTGTAAATTTAAAAATAGGCACTAAATTCGGTCCTCAAATTTTATCAGAAAATGGGTCATGGCTTCGCCCCAGTTTTGGATGGGCATACTCCATTTTCGCGTAATGTAATTAATTAAAAAAAAGTATAATATTATAACGATTGTTTATTTTATTGCTTTCCTAGCAATAGGATTTATATATTTCCTAATAATAAGATTTACATTTGAATGGTTGAAATTGAAGTTTATTCTAGAGCAATTCCTTGCTTCAATAGCTATGAGCTTTTGTTTAATATTCACAATATCCCCTATTTATGTATTTTTTGAAGATAGGTCAATTACCAATCAACTTATTAAAGAATTAGAAAAATCTAATAATGAAACTAAGAGCTATTCTATACTTTTTTCCACCATTACAAAAATCTTACAAATAGATCAAGTAAATAAATTGATCAGTACAGAGAATAAAGATACCCCTTATAACCTAGGACGTTATGTTGGTGCGACTTTAAAAATAAAAAACTTAACAGATAAAACATGTAACCTTACTCCTTCTTTCTTTGAGAAGTTATTTGGGAAATATGATAAAATAGAAATTACAAAAAATACTCTTGTTCCAAATGAAGAAACCTTGATATATATCGTTTTTAGAAATATCAGTAGTATCCATATATTTGAATCTAATTCTTTAAATTATAAATGGGTTGGATTAAAACAAACTGCTGATGAGAAAGAGTATAATAGGATAAATACACTACTAAATCATTATGATTATATATTACATAAAACTTCAGAGTTTCATAAAAACTGGATTGGAACTGAGAGTGAGCGTTGTAAAGATAGAAATAGTGATAGCTGTATATTTTATAAAGATAATGTTTCTAAATTAGAATATTTTACTGACTTACAAAATAGGATTAATACAGAAATACCGCTGGTTATTGAGCAACATTTTTGTAAATGATTTTTATGCTATTTATCAGAATTTACCTTTATAGTAAATACGTATTGAAGTAATATCAGAGGGGAGATAACGTATAACCACTAATTCACCAACATATTCTGCAAGCATTATATTAATGTAACGTAATCCTTACTAATTTCATTTAGTTGTTTTAAGGTAAGTGTTTTCTTACTAGATAATGTAGCTTGTAAAAAGATTTTTGTATCAAGATGTGTACTTGGAAAGCTGATATTATGCAAACCATCAACCATTTTATTAGGCAAAGAGAAGATACTATAATAGTTTGCAAACTTTTATGTTTAGATAAATCACTAAAAGAAATGATTACATTTTTTCATCAACTTGATAGCATGAATCTCTCGTTTGAAAGTATTGCAGACAATTTAATAATTGATAGAAGTAAGTAGCACATTACATTTAACGCAATTCATTTCTACCAAAATTTTAAATTTCAAATAGAACAATTTGAAGATGAGTGATTAACAGGACTTAGAATAAGACAAAATAATTTGGCTCAATTTAGGCAATAGAAATAAATTTACATAACAACTTTAATAGTTGCAAATAAAGTTAGCCAAGCTGATTTATATAATCATTTAATCTTAGTCACAAATTGTCCTTGATTGCTGGAATTCGTGTTTATTATTGCAAGCCGATACACTTAGCTTTTGCAGGCAATTCTCTAAAAAGCAAATCTATTGATTAGAAGTATATTTTATTATAATTTACTTCTTTTGGTATCGGCATCTTAATGATGATATCTTAAATCCCAATATAATGCAAATCAAACAATTTCATTATTCATTATTTCTTTATGCTTGTTGGTTTTGAGATTTTATGGCTATTACAAGCAGATTTTAGTTTTTCTCCAGCAGAGAATTTAGGTTGCACATAAGCTGCAATATTAATTGTTTCACCAGTTCTTGGGTTTTTTCCAGCTCTAGCTGCAACTTTACTAGAGTAAAACTTACCAAAACCTACTAGCATTATTTCTTTACCTTCGGCAAGTATAGAAGTCACTGATTTAGTAAAGATATTAATAACCTTTTCAGCTTCACTTTTAGTACAACCTTCTCTATTTGCTATATACTCAATTAGTTCTATTTTGTGCATGGAAACCTCCTTGAGATTATAATCTAGTGTGATTACTCTCACTAAAAACTTAATAATAGTCGAAATCTAGAATTTTTAATACCTTAAATCAATAAATTTTTGTTATTTGACTGTAAGTTACCTAATTGAATGGCGTAATTTTAGTCATTAATGATAGAATAATGACTAAAACAAGTTAAAAATATATAATAAAGTGGAAAACTATTTAATATCGATGCCACAAAAATTAGGAAAGCCGTTAATTGGTAAATACAAAGGTCTTTATCGATATAGATACGGTGACTACAGAATACTTTATGAAATTTAGATAAAAGATAATTGCTCTTTCGAAACTCGCTTGTGCTGAGGGATTTGAAGGAGACGCGGAACGCAGAACCGCAGCGTACTCTAATGTACGTGAGGATTCGAGTACCGCATCGACGTACAAATCACCAGTAGAAGTAGAGTTTCGAAAGAAGTCTATTGATTTGTATTATCAGTAATAGGTAGTAGGCTACTTATAACAGTTGGTAAGAAAATAAAAAATCTAATAATTGTCGGTGGTGATAGATGCCAATTTTATTTTTAGCATTTGTTATATGTTTTTCTGCAGTTCTGTACGATATGCCTAGTCTAGCTGCTATGTGCTTTTTAGGAAAGCCAAGAGCTGCAAGTGTAAGACATTCCATAGCTCTTTGAGTAAGAATGAAAGACTTGCCTAAATATTTTACGTTAATTTTAGTTGTTTGCATAATATGGTTATTTTAGTTAGTTGCTTAAAACCCTTTCAGGAAATAATTCTGCCAAGCTATTGGGGCTAAAAATTTTTACGTATAAGTTATTGTTGTGTAAGTTTTGGCAGTATGAATTACTGCATCTTATACTACCTAGAACTAGGCTAACATAAAGACTTACAAGACTAATAAACTGTTCAAAAGATTCAAAGTGCCTAAGGTAATAGCTAATAATTTCCGGACTATTAGTTGATGGCAAAAAATAAAACCCTTCAATTTTATCTTTGGTTCTTTGGTAAATGACAAAACTGTTACATGCTTGCTGACTGTAGAATTGTATTAGAGATTGGTAGCTAAGATTTTTGTTTTGGCTATTGTCAATATTTTTGGTGCAAAAATTCCGGGTACAGAAGCCCATAGTTGTGCCATTGCTTAAAAATTGACGATAGCCAAATTCTTGAATCTGTAAGTTAAACGTACCAGTTAATTGGTCAATCAGTTTTGCTTGTAGTACATTTTTTACTAAACCAGTAAACACAACTTCATTGATTAAACACTGGTTCATTAGCCGCTCACTCATTGGATATTTAATCATTTTTTTACCATTTTGTTCATGCTTACTCTCACTATTTTTGTAAATTTCATTAGACTTCTCGCATAATACTACTTCTGCTGGTGATTTAGACAATGAGTCTAGACTCAAATCCGTAACAGAATTTGAGTACGCTGCGGATTGAGGTTCTGAGTCTCCGTCAAATCCTTGCACAGAAGCAAATTCTGCAAGAAGTCCATTAACTGGCTTCATTGAAGCAAGCTGAGGTTGAGATTTTTCTAAGGTAGTTTTGTTCATAATTTTTACTATAATTGCCTTTATTAATCACAGTATGACAAGGTTTTTTTATAAAACAATAGGCTTTTCATTGCATGAAATGGTCTTTTGTATAAAAAAGAAAGACTAAAACAAAAAAATAATTTAAATTATTTCATATTGTGAAATTTATTTTATCAAATGCACCTTTAACTTCCACTTACTACTACCCTGCCTAACAGTAACGTTTTATCTCTGGGGTGAAATAAGCAAATGATCTTGGGTGTTGAAGTTGATGCAGGCAAATGCGAGCTACTACTTGCTCGATTTTTTGGTAAATAAAATCTTTGCTAATACCACTTTCTAGCCATTCTATAAGCAACGACGCATCTACTGGTAAAACCATATCGTGCTTATTGAACAACCCTTGTAGCTTTTGAGTTAGTTCTGCTATTTCGGTTTTTGCTAATTTGGCAATCACTGGTGACTTATCCACAAGCCTATCATCATCCTCTAATCTTATATCAATATAATTATCTTTAGACGCGCGTGCGCGTAGGTAATACGATCGTATTACGGTCGTATATACGTTCGTATATACGGTCGTATCATTAGAGGGGGTATCTTTTTCCCCTGCAGATTCGATCAGTTGACTACGATATTTCTCCCATCTCTTTGCTATATTCAAGGAATTTTGTTGTGATACTTTTATAAGTTTTTGGCATTCGTTTTTCAACCCCAAATGTGTAAAGGTTTTATCAGAAAAAATGAAAAATTTTTGCAAAATTTTTTTATAATTTTGCCATTTTTTTAGCGAAATATTTAGAAAATGTGCTAATTTTTGGTCATTATTTGGCAATTTTCCACCACTTATCCACATATGTTCAAGTAGTCTAATGTAAATTCCTAATTCATCATGTCTAAGTAAATTAGTGCCATGAAGAAAAGATGATAGAGAAAAGGGTTTGCTCTTAGATTTTAACATAATAATCTCCTATAATTTTAGATAATTTAGCTGTAAAAACTCATAAAGAAACTCTCAAAAAATGGCAAAAAAAAACTATACGAGCGTATAGATCAAAAAAAAACCTAAAAAAATGCAAAAAAAATCCCAAAAAAGTTATAAAAAAATCCAAATTTCACCTCTTATCCACAGGGTAAAAAAACTTATCCACGTGATATCCACATATTATACACATATTCATCCACAAATTAATGCACGGATTTTGTGGATAACTTTTATTACTTAATACCTATAATTAAGAAGATTTTATTGATATTTACAACTAATAATAACCTTGCTATTTCGCTTAGCTATAAAACATATAATCAACTTAAATGATTATATGTAATAAAAATAACAACCTAGAAGTACAATGTTATAGATAAGCTAGTAAATATAAGATTATTCTCTACCACTTAACTAGCTTAAGTAATTGGTCGATAAAAATAGAGATTTATAACGAACTGATAGTATTAATAGCTAAAATCTATTTCAGGTTTGGGAGGGTTCTTTTTATTTTTTAATTCTTCTTCAAATATTTGGTCAGAAAGCTTAAAAAAAATGTTGGCATCAACTGCTCCCTTAGTAACCGTGTAAATTTTGATCATAGCTTTAGGTCCAGGTATTGTTTCTTCGTAGACATATTTATGTACTAAACTTTGATTCTTACCTATCATTTTAGCAAATTCTCGTACGGACACTTTAGACAGTTCTAACCATGTGAGTAATTTCATAACGATTAGCATTAATATTTAATCCTTACTAACAAAACACTATTAGTTGTCTAAATACAAAGAATTTAAGAAAATTTTTCAAATCATGAAATTTTTTTATATATAAAACCAAATAAGACAGGAATTTATCAGTTATAGATCATTTCACGTTATGAAATGGCTATTGTAAATCAAAAAAAAATAGTTAACAGTAATATAAAAACAGTAGGACTAAAAGCTTAACAACAGGGGAATATTATGCAAAATGCTTATATACAGCAGATGATAAAAGAAATAGACAGAGATAAACGTTCGTCTGAAGAAATTTACACAGCAATTGTTAGCAAACTAACAATTATGTCTAAAGGTAAACTTACAGACCAAGAACTTCACACAGCAGCTAGAAACCTAATAGGTTTTTGTCAGGAGATTACCGATTATAAGATAAAAAAGCAAAGGGATGAGCAAAGTAAGATGAAATATGATTTAAAAAAAGCCCATATTTAGACTTAGAGCGTAATAATTTAAAAAACTGATTTCCTACCATAAGAACACTAAAAAGCCGTGTAATAGCCTTAAAAGAGCTAAAATAATAGTTTAATAACAAACCAACTGATGTAGCACACTACTACGTGTCAGAACAATTTATTTACAATAACCAAAAATTATTAATACTAAAAAAATGTTACACTTGGCTCTAATACTGAAGGAGATGGGGTAATTTAATAATAATTCAACTTGACTTGTGCGGTGCTTGATATATCTCTGCTCTTTGAGTACATACTACTTTCTAATTAAAGCAAAATTTATTATCTAAGGAGAAAATATGACAGATAAAGCAACAAAATCAATAATTTTAGTTCGTGTTTCAACAAGGGAGCAAGAAGAAGGGTATTCAATTGAAGCTCAAAAATATAGATTAGTAGAATATTGCCAACGTAAAAATCTTGAAGTTATCGAAACTTTTGAAATTATCGAATCTTCCAGCAGAGGTGATCGCAAACAATTTAAAGAGATGATCAAATTTGCTAAAAGCCATAGAGAAACAATTGCTATAGTTGCTGATAAAGTAGATCGAGTACAAAGAAGAATCTCAGAAATTTCATTACTAGAAGAACCAATAAAAGCTGGTAAGATAGAATTACATTTTAGAACAGAAGGTTACATAATAGATAAAGATTCTCAGTCTCATGCAAAGCTAATGTGGGGGATGAACGTATTGATGGCACAATCTTACGTTGATAGTTTAAGTGATAACGTTAAAAGAAGCCTAGATCATAAATTGCGTAAAGGAGAGTGGATAGGACCAGCCCCTCTTGGTTACCTAAATAGTCGAGATGAAAGAGGAAACAGTATAGTAATTCTCGATCCTGTAAGAGGTTCTATCATAAAAAAACTCTTTGAAGAATATGCAACAGGAATGTATACTCTTAATTATTTGACTGAAAAAGCTAAGGAGCTTGGTCTTAGAAGCAAAAACAATTGCTACGTCAATAAAACAGTAGTGCATCGAA
The DNA here is from genome assembly GCF_964264675.1 of Candidatus Tisiphia endosymbiont of Temnostethus pusillus. Taxonomy (NCBI): domain Bacteria; kingdom Pseudomonadati; phylum Pseudomonadota; class Alphaproteobacteria; order Rickettsiales; family Rickettsiaceae; genus Candidatus Tisiphia; species Candidatus Tisiphia endosymbiont of Temnostethus pusillus. The sequence continues at coordinate 1,232,649 of NZ_OZ183472.1, forward strand.
TGATCCAACAACCTTTCTATTATGGTGAAATGAGAGTAAAAGGAGAGATGTGGTCACATGGTTACCAAGCAATTATAACAAAAAAGACTTTTATGGCATGTAAAGATGTACGTTTAGGGTCGAAGAAGAAGCCTTTTAAATATGGTGGTAAGGATTTTCTTTTTAGAGGATTAATCACCTGTGCAGTAACTGGTAAAGTTGTAACAGCTGAAACTCACAGCAAAACATATTCAGATGGCAAAGTGGACGAATGGACTTATTTAGGTACATGGGATCCAAAGAATCCAAACAAAAAGATTTATGTAAGAGAAGATGAGGTTTTAAAGCAGGTAGAAGAGGTTTTTAAAAGAATAGGTATAAGAGACCCAGAAATGCTAAAAGAGACTCTAGCCTATTTAAAAAACACAAATGAGCTAAAGAAAGATGAGCATGGGCAAGCAACAGCTGCTTTAAAGAAAGAACACACCGAAAATGAGAATAGATTAAATTCATTAATAGATTTGCGACTCAATGGAGAACTTAGCACAGAAGAATTTCAAAGAAAAAAACAACAATTAAAAGATCGCCAATATGAAATTGCTCGTTTAATTAAAGTTTATGAGGAAGCAGACGATAAATTTACTGATACCGCTACAACGCTAATAACTCTAGCATCTGAAGCCTATGAAACTTTTAAAGGTTCTGAAATGCCCCAAAAACGCAAAATGATAAATTTCGTATTTCAGAACCTCAAACTGAGGGGCAAAAAACTTGAGACCTCTCTACGTTTCCCGTTCGATATTTTTGAAAAAACGACAACTTGTACCGAATGGCGGAGAGAGAGGGATTCGAACCCTCGATACGGTTAACCCGTATAACGGTTTAGCAAACCGTCGCCTTCAGCCTCTCGGCCACCTCTCCAAATCATAACATGATTATATTATGAGTCACTTATAGCATTGAATCGTTTATATTTCTATAATTATTTTATATAAGTTCAATAGGGTAATTTAAAAGTCACAATCAATAGTTGATGCACATAGTGTATACTAGGGTTCTAATACTGTCTTAAGAGTCAAGGATTAAAATAGGATTAAAGATAGAATTATTTTTAATTACTCCAAAGACAATATGTAATAATTTACGGGTCTATCATAAAGATTGTGTAAGTTGAAAAAAGTAGTAAAAATAAGATTACGAAAAAACACTTACATGAGGTTAATATGAAGAAGAAAACAAAAACAATAAATCAATCTGTAGAAAAAGTAGTATCAGAACTCTTGTCACAAAGCAATCCATCAGAAATTTTTGGCAAAGATGGGATATTGCAAGAGTTAAAAAAACAACTAGTTAATAAGATTCTAGAAAAAGAGATGGAATCTTATATTGGATATGAGAAGCATTCCAAGGATGAGAAAGAATCTGAAAACAGACGCAATGGTAGTTATGAAAAGACTATAATAGATGAAGATGGTCGGAATATAACAGTAGATGTTCCAAGAGATAGAGAAGGAGAATTTGAACCCCTATTAATTCCTAAGGGAGTTCGACAATTTAAAGTGTTTGATGAGAAGGTAATATCTCTGTATGCAAGAGGTATGACTACAAGGGAGATACAAGGACATTTAGAGGAAATCTATTCTACCAAAGTATCTGCAGAATTAATATCTAAAGTAACTGACGGAGTTTTGGAGGATATTATAAATTGGCAGAATCGTCCCCTTGATAGTATATATCCGATAATATATCTTGACTGCATAGATGTTAAAGGAAGAGACAACCACACTATAATAAATAAAGCAGTTTATATAGCTATAGGTGTTAATATGGAAGGTAAGAAAGAGTTACTTGGTATTTGGGTTGGCAAGAATGAAGGTTCTAAATTTTGGATGCAAGTGGTAACTGAGCTAAAGAATAGGGGAATTGAAAAGATATATGTTGCTTGTGTAGATGGTCTAAAAGGCTTTCCTGAAGCTATAAATAGTGTTTTTCCTAAAACTATTGTACAATTATGTATCGTGCATATGGTTAGGAATTCTACCAAGTACGTGTCATATAAAGATTTAAAATCGGTAACAGCTGATTTAAAGAAAATTTATACAGCAATAAACGAGGCGGAAGGGATTAGAGAGCTACAAAACTTTAGTAAAAAATGGGACGAAAAATATCCAGTAATTTCTGACATGTGGCAACGTCTTTGGTCAGGTATAGCCCCGCTTTTTAGCTTCCCTGAAGGGATTAGAAAGGCAATATATACTACTAATACTATTGAATCAGCCAATCGGCAAATCAGGAAAATTATTAAAAATAAAGGGGTATTTCCAGATGATAAATCAATTCAGAAAATAATATTTTTGGCATTGACAAACGCTCAAAAGAAGTGGACAATGCCAATTAAAGATTGGTCAGTTGCCTTGAATCAATTTGCCATACTTTGTGGTACTGATGACCAAAAATGGGCAAATGTCGATCAAAGATGGACTAACTCTGACATCATACTTACACAATCTTTCTGATAGACCCGTGGGATTCACAATTTGTCTTCCTCATACTTACATTTTATCTTCTCGAAATCGTGTTAGGTGGCTTTAATGTTTTAACAAAACTATTTATAGGCATATTATTATTCTGATCTCCTACCACCACGTAGCTAGCTAATGCTTCAGTTGCTGCTTGGAGCTTAGAATCTTGTGCTACACTTGATAATTTAATACGATTCAGTGGTGGGCTTAATGCAGGATTATCTTTAGCTAATTGTTCTAAAGTAGTTATTAGATATTTTTTTGTTTCTTCAGGATCATTGTTTGCCCCTTTATTAGTGATTTCTCGAGAAATGGCTAATTTGTCAACAAATTCATTAATTGCTTTATCAAACTTTGGATTATTATCAGGATATTTTTTTGCTATAGCTTTGACGCATTCCTCTATTTGCCGTTTATCAGCTTCGACAGGATTGGTATTATAAAGTGCTTGTAATTGCTGACCTTCTTCTAGACCATAATATTTTAAAAAAGTAAAGGTAACTCCTTTATCATAAAGTATTATAGCATTCTGTGACGTTAAATCAATGATTTTTTCTATGCTAAGATTTTGCATATCAGAAAATGTAGCATTTTTACTGTTACATACAGAGAGTACATTTTTAGATGTTAGAGCTTCTATTTTCTCCACTTCAAAATTCATCAGTTGGTCAAATGCGGTATATTCTTTGTCATACATAAACTGTGCCGCAGGTGATATCAGGGCTTTAATTTTTTCTGTCTCTAGACCTTTCATCTAGTCAAATGTGGCATATGTATTGCCATAGTAAAACTGTTGTCCAGACCATGTCTTTTTGACATACTTTTTACCATACATAAATTGTGCATCAGATGAAGTAAGAGCTTTGATTTTTTCTACTTCTAGACCTTTCAGTTGATCAAATGTAACATATTCCTTATATACTTCATGTGCATCAGATGAAGTAAGGGCTTTGATTTTTTCTACTTCTAGACCTTTCAGTTGATCAAATGTAACATATCGCTTATATACTTCATGTGTATCAGATGAAGTAAGGGCTTTGATTTTTTCTACTTCTAGACCTTTCAGTTGATCAAATGTAACATATCGCTTATATACTTCATGTGCATCAGATGAAGTAAGGGCTTTGATTTTTTCTACTTCTAGACTTTTCAGTTGATCAAATGTAACATATCGCTTATATACTTCATGTGCATCATATGAAATAAGGGCTTTGATTTTTTCTGCTTCTAGACCTTTCAGTTGATCAAATGTAACATATCCCTTATATACTTCATGTGCATCATATGATGTTAGATATTCAATTTTCTTTGCTTCTAAATCCTTTAACTCATCAAATGTGATATATTTTTCCTTATATGCAGTCATGGCAGCCTGTGAAGTAAGAGCCTTGATTTTCTCTACTTCTAAATCCTTTAACTCATCAAATGCAATATATTGTTCCTTATATGCGGTCATAGCATTATTTGAAGTAAGAACTTGGTTCTTTTCCGTTGTTAAAATTGTCTTTCCTTCTTTAAGAATACTAATTATTCTCTTAGTTTCTTTACCTTGATTTATAGATATAATTTGATTGGTTTGTTCTGCTAAATATACCTTTAATTCTTCCTGTAGTTCAGTTAATTGTATGCTTTGTCCTACTACTGACTGACAATCTGCATCACCATAATCATATCCTTCCAGCATGAATTCTCTAGACGTAGTATTTGCTGTTTTGAAATATTCAGGGGTTTTCCCACCTGTTCCGATAGTTACTCTTGAAACCTTGTTGTCTTGAGTCACTTGTTTAGCAAATTCTTGTAACATAGGTACAACAACCGCATCGTCTCTTAAATTTCCGGATTCTTTATTACGTAGATTCTCCCATGAATCAAATGTAAAATTACCTTCTTTGCTCAGCCAAGCATAACCTTGTCCTACTATATCATAGTGATTATAATCTATTTTTCCCTTTGCATTAATAGGCTTACCTGAAATTTTTGTATTTTTATCTTTCAATAATACATAAAAACCATTATTCTCCTTTGTAATACCATCAATTACACACTTCTCAGAATTTCCGCCTATTGATTGACAACAATTAGTGATGTTACCCAAAATATAAGCTCTTGGATCATCAATGGGTAATTTAACTAAATGATATCCTTTAGTATTAACCTGAGTGCTATTATCTGTCTGCTGAATCTTATCACCACTAATGACTATATTTGGCAAATTATCTTTGGTTTTACGTTTTGGTGCAACCTGCAGACATTTATTAAAAGTATCTTCTGACAACCTATATTGATCACAAAGTGCTGCTAATTCTTTATATTCAGTCGCACGTTTATAGGTAATCTGTGATCTTATTTCTATCGCATCATCAATAGTTATAGGAGGAATATGCCCCTCTCTATTCATTAACTCAGCCTTCTTTAATTCAATTTTATCGGCTGATGCAAAGAGATTCATTGCCTTCTTGCCGCTTACTTTAATCAAACTTTGCCATGCATCTAAAGTGATGTTTTTCCCATCTTGAGGTAAATGAAAAGTAGAAAAACTATCATGTACTGGTTTTCTTACTTTGTCTAAACCTTTGTCATGTAAGAAGTTGTTAAAAACTGTTACTATATCCTGTGGAATAATAGCGTTATTTTGCTTTTCAACATTGCCTCCAAAACAAACCACCATATCGTAGGCATGTTTATTGACTAAATTATTATTGAATGTATTATTTTGTTCTACATGATCAGCCACTAACTTACTAAACTTGAAGGCTTCTATAAATTGTTTCCTAGCAACTTCGTGTCTAGATAATCGTACTACTTGTTGCATTTCTAGGGTTTGTAATTTTTGTTCTAATGAGGTAGTCTCTCTCTCAAACTTCATCTTTTTTAAACAAGATAATTCACTATTAGTTTGACTAGATGGCTTGATACTACTAGCAGCAAGCTTGTCTTTTACTTCGTTTAATTTATTATTAAGCTCTACTAATATGTTACTTTGTTCAGTATTTTGTAATTTTAGTCGTCCTGCAATTTGCTCTAAACTATCTTTTTTATTCTCTAAAATCTTTTCTTGATTAACTAAATGTTCTAGACGTTTTGCATCAGAGTTTACTATTTTTTGTTTTAGATTTTTAATCTGTTCATTTATCTTTTCAATTGCTTCCTTTTGCTGTCCTGCATCTTTTTCACAAAAATCTATTTGCTCTTGAATAATGTTCTGTTGTTGCTCTAAATCTTTCTTCTCTTGTGAAGATGGTCTTTTAGGCTTTGACTCTTGTGTAATTTTCTTTATCCTTTGAGTAATATCTTGGTCATTCAAAGATACATTGTCTTGCTGAAATTTCGTAAATTCTTTATCATCTATCTTAAGGTTGGCAATTTGTTGTTTATTTGCTATAATCTTTTCATGGTACTCCAAAGACTTTCTCAGCATATTCTCTTTTTGCGATAGATTAACAGTGTTTAACTGTTGCTCAAATTCTTCTGAACTGGTAAAACCAAAAAAATTATACTTGGCTTCTTGTTTATAAAATTCTGTTGTAATATCTGCATCACTTTTAGTGATTATTTGCCTTGAACTTGCTTCCTGTCCAATAACGTTTATAACTAATTCTTTTGTCAGATTGGGATTATATTGTAGACAATAACTCAAAATGTTACTAAGTTGCTGTTGTTGTAAGGGGTGCTCCCCTTCTTGCAGCTTATTAAGTTCCTCTATAGATTTTGTTAGAACATCTGCATTTGTATTGAATAATAAGTTATGTATTAATTCTAATTTCATATTTGTAGCCTTTTTATAGCAGTTTTAATATTCTAGTCATTTGGCACTTATTAAATCTCAATGATCTAAATTTTTACTTTTATATTCGCTTGTCATTCTTATGCATATCTTTTTCATCATACCACAACTAATCATAACTTCATGATCCTGCATTAAATATCCTTCCTCTATCTTACATTCCTTTTGACCCGCTAAACGATGAAACACTTCTTTTAACTCTTTCCTAATTAATCCAAATATCGTTTTCTTGCGATATTTAGGTGTAAAAACAACATGGTACTTACATTCCCATGTACAGTGGTTTAAACTATTATAGTTTGGCATATACTTTATCCTTCCTGATTTTGCTTTGAACGGCAAAATCATTTAGGGATATCTTTAGTATATGTCAAACACTATGATTCCACCGCTGAAAGCGGTGGCTTAGCATTTGGGATAGTTATTATTAATCATCTCTTCTGTAGGTATATTTACCTGAGGATTAATTGTAACATCTGTTAATAATGTAGGATTAAGCTTAGAATGTTGGGTGTTTTTATTGGCTTGCTCTCTAAATGCATCATTAATAAACCATGCAGTAAGATTTGGATTACATTCTACAGCGTAAGATAAAATTTCGCTAACTTGCTCTTTCGTTAAGTTTCCTTGCCTAGGATCATTAGGATTATTAAGCAAGTTAACAGCTTTTTCTAAGTTCTTTTTGTTATCACTAAACAACAAAGTATTTAACAATTGCAAATATATCATAAAGTCCCATCAATTATTTTAGTAGTTTGTTGATTTCTTCAATAATTAAACCAGTAATATTAGCTATATGCTCAGATGTCATATTTTCTTTAAGTAATTTTCTAGCTATAGTTATTCTTTCTTCATATCTACCTTCCTCTCTACCTTTCGCTATACCTTTTTCCAGTTGTTTCTTTAGAGTATTAGCTTCGATACGTAACCATTTAAGATGGTCTTCATAGGCTTCTCTTTCTTCGTCAGTAAAGTTCATAACATCTAGCACTGTTAGAGCTTTTTTTAAGGCAACATTGTCTAATTCTTTAGGTAAATTATCTTTGTTAAGTAGGTCATGTCTTGTTAGAAAAGCTGTCCACATGTCTAGAGAGTTTTTTACTTTTTTCAGTATATCAGGTAATTCCTCATAAGAATTATCAGTAAACTTATTAAGCTCAATAGTATGTAATTCGAGGTCTTTGAAATATAACAAGCCACTATCTTTTTCTACTATATGAAAAACATTGTGATACTTAGTTACATTCGTAATAGAAGTAAAGTTTAGAATATGAATACCAATGGCTTTGCTTAGGGTAGAATAGTCCTGGGCTACCTTTAATTGCTCAGTATATAATTTAGCCCAATAATATAAAGCTTGCTTATCATAATCAGCTTCATCGCTAATTTGAATTTCAATATTGAACCTTTTGCCATCAACGGATTTGGCTTTAACATCTAATATTGAGAGTTTATCATTCTTAAAGTTCTTTGGATTATATGGATTAAGCAGCGTTACCTCTGCCACTTGATCCTCTTGTCCAACGATAGAATTAATCAAGGATATCAGCAAGTCCTTATTCTCTTCTACACCAAAGATTTTCTTAAATGCCAAATCAACTCGAGGAGTTATTTTATCCATATATGTTGCTATTAGTAGTTGTCAATTATAAAGCTAGTATAGCACAGAAATTATAAAGCACTAAGTAATATACTGCTCGTAAATGAAGAGTTGAAGGAAGAGAAGAAAGAAGCTAGAATATGATAATGGGAAATATTTTAACATCTGAACAAAGAACGGTACTGAAGTCAAGTCATGGTAATGAACGAGATAGGAGAGTATGTGACCGAATTAAGGCAGTTTTGCTGTATGATAAAGGTTGGAGCTATGGAGAAATAGCAGAAGCATTGCTGTTAAGTGAAGAAGCTATAAGAAAGCATGTAAGAGATTATCAAAAATTTAATAAATTAGAGACAGCTACCGGTGTTAGTGCAAGTAAGCTAAGTGAGCTAGAAGAGAAAGAGTTAATAGAGCATTTAGAAATATGTAATTATGTTTATGCCAAAGATATCAGCAATTACATAGAAGAAAAATACGGTGTTACCTATACAATAGCAGGAGTAACAAAACTATTAATCAGATTAGGCTTTGTATATAAGAAGCCAAAGATCGTACCCGGCAAGCTTGATATAGATAAGCAAGAACTATTTAAGCTAGAATATAGTTTGTTAAAAGGTAATCTCAAGGCTAAAGAAGCTATATATTTTATGGATAGCGTTCATCCTCAGTATCAAACAAAAGCCCGTTATGGTTGGATCAGAAAGAATCAAAATAAAACTTTACCAACATTTAGTGGCTGGAAAAGGAAGCATTTAATAGGAGCAATTAATTTATCTGATTTGCAATTAGTTAGCACAGATAATCCTAAAGTAAACGGTGATTATATAATCAATTTTCTACAAAAATTAGAAGCAGAAAATCCTAATAAAGAGAAGATATATTTGATTTGTGATAATGCTGGGTATCATAAGTCAAAGAAAGTAAAGGAGTATCTAGTAAATAGCAAAATAGAATTAGTATTTTTACCTCCCTATAGCCCTAATCTTAATCCGATTGAACGATTATGGAAATTTATGCATAGAATTGTAACAAATAATAAATTTTACCATAATTTCGCTCAATTCTCAGAAGCTATAGATAGATTTTTTGCTAATATTGATAAATACAAAGGTAATTTGCTTACTCTTATAACTGACCAATTTCAGACTATAACTTTTAATCATTTTGCCAACTCTTCAGGTTAATTGAGTATACTTACAGCAAACTGTTTCGCAATCTCTTAGCAGTACAAATCAAATTTTAAGACTGCATCTCCAAGTAAATTGTTGGTAAATTCTTCAGTTACCAGCTCATAATTGTAAAAATCATGTTCCTTTGCTCTGGTGATAAAATTCTGACTCTGAGGAGCAGTATTAGCCATAATATTCCCAATTTTCTCTAAAGCCGTAGCCTTAAAATTTTCATCATGACTGAGGCTGAATGCGTCGTGATAATATGTTTTAGCTTTCTCAAATAAACCTATAGACTCAAAATACTCAGCCCGCTTTAGCATTATATCTGGATTTCTTTTATCTTGTCCTAACCATGCCTTAAAACATGCCTTTATCTCAAATTCATCATTAACTACTTTATAACAATCAATCGCCTTAGCATATTCACCCTTGTTAAAAAATAACTGTCCCAGTTTTTCATATATCTCCGGTAAATGGCTATTGGCTTTGACAGCTTTTGTATAGTAAACCGATGCAGCTTCATTGGCATCATCCTTCTCAGCAATAGTAGCTAAGCAACTATAGGCTATAGCCTTGAGATTCTTGCAGGCAGGAGAATCTTGGTAATTTTTCAGGTATTTCAGAGCCTCATGATAATAAGCTGAGTCAGATTGGTTTTTGTCAATAGGCAAGCTACTAACTTGGTACTCAAGATTTTCTGCTACCTTAGTATGGCAAGCTGTTATTAACTCTGCAATCTTTGCATGATCAGGTAATTCAGCTTTACAGACACTGGCAAAAAATTTCACATATTCATATTGCTGCTGTAAGCAATAACCATAATCTTGTATCTGATGCTGAAGTTGAACATTACCAAATTCAGCATATTCAGCAAAAATCTCCACTGCTATCTGAAAGTTGATTAGGGCATTTGATATGCTATCTATCGACTTATTAAATACTTGTTGTAATCTTGATAATAATTCCAGCTCTAGAAAATATTCACCTTCACTATGTTGTTTCAGTGGATTGTAATTAATTGATGAGGGTATCCAATCTTTGACAAGATGATAATTCTCGGAAAATGCATTGAGTGGATTGACATTCAAGCACTTAGTTGCATTACCAATAGCTTTAACTATCACTTCTAATAGTTGATTAAAATTGTTACTGGCAGTATTTAACAAATGAGATGAACACTCCTTAGCTTCCTTTGAAATAGTTACGTTGACCATCTCACCGTTAACGTCAGAATATTTGGATGATGTGTCTATTGCTGCCAGTAAATCGGGTGCAACTAACTCACCTTCTTCATTTGGTCTATGGAATAGATGTATTGAACAATCTTTGAGCTTATTAACTAGTTCCTTGTGTTCATCCTTTGCCCTTTGATTATCTGTTAATATTCTCTCTATAGATTTTCTGATATGCTGAGTATCCTTGTCTTTTGATACCTGGGTAATTACTAAAGATATGCTACCCCCTATAGAACCAACATCCTTAAAACTTTTCATAAAGTTAGATAGCGTTTCAAGGAAATCATTGCCTCTTTTACTCCTTAAATCTGATTCAGCTATTATCAACACAAATTTCAACTGATCTGTAGTCTCAAAGAGTCTTTTAATATAGAAGCTGTTAGCAATTTCCTGAACAGGCTCAGTATCGTTAAAGCCAGGGCAGTCCCAAATGATTATATCTTTAGCAAAACATTTATTAGGGATTTTAGTCTCGGAAGCCAGTTTATGACCAATGACAATATTGGCAAGTGGCTGCATCGCATCAATAACCAGTTCATCAGTTTCATTATCAAAAATCGCCTGTAGTTCTCTGCCACTAAACAAATGAGCGAGTGTACTCTTGCCAGCCCCGGTATTACCAAGTAGCAATATTCCCTTTTTGCCATGTTCCTGCAGACGGTCGTTACCATCTCGGATTAAATCCGATACTTGCTTGATAGTAGCCTGATTATCCTTGTCAAACTGATTATCCCCATCTGCTACCTCAAATAATTTTACAACCGGTATTTCTAGTATATATTCTTTCATTTTCGCTTCCTCTATGGCTTTTAATTTAGCTTCCTCTTGCTCTCTAAGCTTTGTCTCTTGCTCAAGTTTCTCAGCTTCTTGTCTGGTTTTTTCATCTGCTTCTGCTTGTTGTTGCTGTTTTAGTATCTTAGCAGCTTTTTTAATAGGGTCTTTATTAATCTGTAATTCTGTTGCTATCTCTTTTGCTATAACATCTCCTATCTGGTTAGAAGAAAGGTAAAGATTAGTAATAGATTTATTATCCTTTAAGCATTCTGCTAGCGATTTCGCTCCTGCATCTCCTATCTGGTTATTATTAAGCTTAAGAGTAGTAATAGATTTATTATCCTTTAAGCATTCTGCTAGCGATTTCGCTCCTGCATCTCCTATCTGGTTATTATTAAGCTTAAGAGTAGTAATAGATTTATTATCCTTTAAGCATTCTGCTAGCGATTTCGCTCCTGCATCTCCTATCTGGTTAGAAGAAAGGTTAAGATTAGTAATAGAGTTATTTATTATTTGTTGTATAATTGTTTCGGTTAAAGGCATTTTTTTTCTCTCTTTATTATTTAGGTCAAAAGTGAATAGTACTTAAGTTATCAACAAAGTCCCGTTAATTATTTTTAGTAATAGCCATATCAATCCATTTAAGATTAAATAATAATAATTTGTCAAACAACTAAATAACTACTTGTCACTATTTTTTTAGTAAGAGTTGTGATTTTTTTAGCAGCACTTTTTTGACTATTAGTGTCTTGTCTAAGAGATTTCCTGTTGTAAAACAACTTAAATTATATTAATAAAAATATGAGGTAAAAATATCACAAATATGGTGCAAATTGTGATTTTTTATGATATAATAACTCCCCTACAATACAGATACTACAGGGGATTATATGCGAAAAATTGCAGTCAGATTTTATAAGTCAAAAGATATCGAGAATCTTAGAAAAATCATGAAAAATGTTCACACAAGTAATAGTGATCATTTACCGGATATCGCTAAATTTCATTTGGGCGATAAGGTCTTTATACCGAGTCAGGTAGATAGAGCAGAGTTGCACATAATAACTGCGAGCGACACTGAAATTATAACATTTTCTAACTGCTAAAATAGTTAAATTTTGGACAGGACTTTCCTTAATATTTTCTGTTGCTAAATCTTCTGCTACTAATTGTTTACTTATCTCTCTTAAACGTTGCTGAAATCCTTGTTTATCCGCTTGCCATGACTCAATATCTACAGCTAACGTATCGGCTAATGCTATAGCAATTTCTTCCTTAGTAAAAACTGGCTTGTTAATTGATAATTTCTGAAAAACTAATTCTATATCTTCTCTAATCTTGGTAGCATTTTCTTTTAGTATTTGTTCATTTATTAACCTTAATTTTGAGTCTTGTATATAATGTGCTGTTCCTTCATGGATAGTCGGTATTAAATCAATTCCTCTTGCTTTATGCGATAAATGTGATACCTTAGCTAAATGACCATATTTTTCTAAATATTGGTTGATGAAATAGGCTACATTTTCTCGATAATAATATAAAAAATTTCTTCTTCCCCAATCACGTCCTTTTTCACCAAAAATTACTTCACCATTTTCTAAACGTAGTAGTTTTCTAGTAGTCATCTGAATGTGGACATGAGGATTATTTGGATTGTCATAATGAATGTTTATATCTGCTATCATGCCATGGCTAACTAGGCACTCAGAAGCAAAGTGTTCGGTCAGTTCAGTATTCTGTTGTTGAGTTAATTCCTTTGGTAAGGCTATGGTCAGCTTTCTAGCGGTTTCAGCATTTTTTCTTGTTTCGCTACTTTCTGCTCTATTCCATAATTCTTGTCTATCATACACCCAACTAGGAGAACCCTCTAGAGCTAGAATTACGCTATGAATAAGTCCTTTCTTGCTGTTAAAATTATAGGTAATAGTGCGTTTTTCTCCTGTTTTACGGTCAGTTGTAAAAAACTGCAATTTACTTCTTGAAATATAGCTACTTGCTGCAACTGCATTTTGTCCTTTGCTTCTTCGTACTTCTGATTTATTACAGTGATATATTGCCATTGCTATTACCGCTATAAGCTGTAAGTTTTGGGTAATAGCAATGACAAAAACTGAATCTTTAAGCGCAGGCAAACTAGGTTTACCTAGTTTGCCCAAGTGCGGGTAGAGGGATTTCAAAAGCAAATGCTAAAACCTAACTTGTAACTACATAGTTTATTTTATTGGCAAGCTTTATATAGGCAGCAGAATGCTCCTTAAGTGGGTTATTTAGGTAAGGTAGGTGGGTGAAGAAAAGAGAGGTAAAAAAAGAAAATGGTTTATCTAAAAAATAGTTATAGGTGGAAAATATTAATTGATTGTAAAATAAACGAACTATATAAATTTAAGGAAAAGTAGCTATAATTTTATTGAACTGGTAGTAAGTTAAAAATATTACAAATTACTTTATTAAAAGTAATTTGTAATAATAACTGCAAGCGTGAAAATGGGTTAGGAAATTTAATAAAAATACTTCTTTATTTAAAAAGGCAAAAATTACAGATATATTGGAAATATTTAATGTTTTTGTAATAATATAAACTGCTTGACAAGGTAGATTGAACTTGTACAAGACTCCTTTTGAGTTGGTTATTTTAGATTTTTTATCTGAAATTTGCTAAGGTAAGTAGAATTGGCAATGACGTCAATAAATTTGCATTTCAGTTAGTCTTTAAGAAAATAACAATATCAAGACTAACTGAAAAAGTAGTGGGGTTTTTTCTAGTTTATAGTTATACCATCAGTTTCTATATAGTTGTTCTCTAGATTTTCAATTAATAACTCTAGTTTAGGATCAATATTATTAAGATTAACATCATAATTTTCATTGTCGCCAAAACTCACCATTATTTTGCTGACAATATTTTTATTACTTAGAATTTTTACAAGTTTCTCTGCTACTTTACGACTAAAAATATTGTGACCAAGTGTTATTTCGGTTAGAGTACTATTAAGTTCTAAAGCTTTACAAAGTTTAAAACTCCCACTAGGACCAATATGATTATTATCGAGATGTATTCGCTTGAGAGTCCTATTATTTGCTAAAAATTTGGCTAGTATGTCTGCTCCTAGATCGTTAATATAATTATCTGCAAGGTTCATTTCGTCCAAAGTATTATTACTCTTTAACACTGGGACAAGGTGACTTACTCCTTCACAGCTAATATTGTTGTTGCTTAAATCTATTTTGGTTACTATATTGTTGTTTTGCAAAAACTTCGCAACTATCTTTGCTCCTTCATCGTCAATGTTACTATTACGAAGATTTATGTGAGTTAGCGTTTTATTATTTTCTAAAGCATTTTCCAAAGCTATGTTAAGTAGATTGATATGTGCAAGGTTTATTTTGTCTAAATTATTAATCAGTTTTAACACAGCTTGTTCTAGTTCAAAAGAAATATCACTTGTTAATTTATCTTGTTTATTATTATTTTGTTGATTTTCAGTATCACTCAACATAGAATTAACTCCTATTTTTTGGGTTTCGAAAAGTAGACACTGAGGTTAGAACTAAAAAATTTCCGTTTCTTTGCTTCTAACCTCGGTGCTTGAACACCACACCACGTGGGTCACTACTAATATACTACCCTAATCACTAGTAGAGTCCAGAGAAGTTTTAGCACCTAGAGTATTTTTTTTGAAATTCGATAGAACAGCGGTAAAACGGAGACAGTGGGTAAATTTATTGTTATAGTCAGGGAATAAATAGTTATAGTAAAATTTGGCTAACTTTTCTGTAATAAAGCTTTAATAGTGTTTTCCTTATGGTGAATGTGATTTAGTTCTTGTTCAAGATGTAGTTTTTCTGCTTGTTGTTTTGCCTTATTGCAATAATTCAAGGCTTTATTGTAATCTCCACTGCTAAAATAAGCATCAGAATAAGTTAAATAAAAAAATATTTTTGTGCTATCATCAGCTATTTTCTCAATTAAACTAGTATATTTATTAAACTCTACTATTACTTTATCAGCTTGGTTTGTTAAAATAAGTAGATTCCCATATACTATTATTGATCGCAAAAAGCCTTTAGTATTATGAGTTTCATTAAACAGAGCTATTGCTTCTTGAATTGATTTAATAGCAATCTCTATTTCTAGTTTATTTCTATTAACCGTAGTTGTTGTGTTATTTTTGACTAAACCAAGAATAGCCTTATTGAACAATAAGTTTGCCTTTAAATTTTTTAGATCATTATCCTTTATTGACTTACTTACTTTTATATTATTATATATGTTAATTGCTGTATTTATTTTTTCTTCAGCCTTTTTATAGTTACCCATTTTACAAAAATATGCTGAATATAAATATAGAATTTTACATTTTAATATTTCTAAACCGTCAGTTTTCTGCAAATATCTATTGACCTCATCAAGAATCGTTAGAAATTCTTGATATTTTTCTTGATGAAAATAGACAGAAGAAGTCATTAAATCCATTGCCACAAGATTTTCATTATAATTATCCTTAAATTTACTTTTAAATTGTTGGTTAGTTTCAATAAGTTGTTGAAAGGAATTAGTAAGTTTAAATTCATGTTCATTATCTATAAAAAACTGCAATAATGATTCAAACCATCTTAAATTTAATGTAGAACAAATATTATTTTTACTATCTATGGTTTGCTGAAGTTGGTGACGTAACACTGTTTGCACTAAGCGATGAATAGCAATATGTGTATTCTCTGCTAATAGCTGATGCAATATCACAAGATATTCACCCAAAACTGGCTTAGCTTTAGTATATTTTACTAATTCAAACTTAGTCGCATCACTGCGTATAACTTTTTTAACAGTATTTTTTGATATATTAAGCTCTTTGGCAATTGCTCTAATTGCCTTGCCATCAAACATGATACATTTTATGTATCTTTGCTATTGTTTCCACGATAAACACTCCCTAAACACTCCTACATATTATTAACAAATTATTAATTTATGTAGGAGCTAATATTTTTTTTAGGTGGGTCAATTCTTATTATAATTCTTGCTCTAAATGGGTCAATAGTTCATTACAATTTACAGTCATGACAAAACCCTCTGTGTAATGTTCTTTTAACACCGATATTATACCATATTACGAGGGCTTTGTCTCCTTCCTTGTAAAAACTAGATTATCGAGTGTCAAACTCAGGTTATTTATAAATAAAAAAATTTATACTTGTTTTTATTCTTTATTCGTATAGTATTTGTTTTATAGTGTTATAATTTATTGCAAATTATAATATTTATCTTTAATAATTATTAATTAACTTAAGAAGTTTCTATGTTATATTCAATATATATTTTCATGGTAATAAGTACCATCTTAAGTAAATTTGCTTTGAACAAATTGCAGAAAGTGCTAAATACAGTAGCTTTGCAAAAAATAAGATAAATGAAATGGTACTATGATGGTTCTAGGCAAAGTGGATAAATTACAGTTGGTGAAAATCCAACCTACACAAAATGTAGCCAGCAGTGTAGAACCAAATTTCACATATAGGGAGGTAACGAACTATATGAAGCTGAGAGGAGGGGTGTATCGGGTTGTAACGTAAGTGAAGGGTATAAGTCCCGAAATGAATTATATCGTAGAGGTTGATATGTTTTATGGCATGGAGAACAGAATATGTAGTTGCGATAAGGCAAGCAACTAATGCTCTACCGGGGTCACAGACCACAACTGTCAAAAGCTCGAAGGTATAGCGGGTTTTAGAAAGATTTCATGAATAAAAAATAATATCTTTAATAAATTCCTTATCAATGAGCAAGGTAAATTATATTAATCGGTGTATCTTTTAACTAATACTTGATTATATCTACTTTTTTACTTATGAAAAACCTCTAAAACCAGCTATACCTTCGAACTTTCGACAGTTGTGGGTCACAGGTCACGACACGATACAAGATGGAATTTATCTGAACCTAGGATATCCATTGTATTCTTATGAAAGTGAGTACTTTAAAACAAGTTGTTAAGAGCAAGAATTAAAGGATGATACAATGGAAGTCGGACTGACTCATACTACTTTGAGTATAGGGAAGGTATGTACATGGGGAAGAGAACAACAATATAGCGTTATTGTAAGTACGCTTAATTCACTAATACACTGAGGTTAGAGAGTAGAATGGAAAATAAACTTATACCTAATAAAGCTAAGAAAGATAGGTTGAAACAGAATAGCTATATTGAAAAGCTGTGTGTGGGAAAACCACAAGCACGATGTGAGGGCTATCATAGTAATGAAACTTTATCAATTAAAGGAGTGTAATTGCTATGATTTTTACTCGGCTGAAATACTACTTAATTATTTTAATAATTATCATCTCCTACCAAGCATTTGCTGATAATAGAGAAGAATTTTTTATCAAGCATAATTTTTCTAATGAACAAATTAGTACCAAGGGAGAGTGGTTATACGGACAGGATATTGTCAAAGAAAAATTGATACCGTCTATACCTAATATAAATATACCTTATCAATTTGTTTTTAGCAAAGAGATCTTGCCAAGTGACATTGCTAAAACAATAAAATCTCTACCTAAAAAGCAGTATGTTATTAAATATAGCTTGTATGATGAAAAATCTTTTTCTTATAAAAATATGCGTGGTGTGAATAGTTCGCGTTCAAGAAAAATTAATTTTCAAGAATTAAATATAAAGGGGATAGTAGATAAAATACAACAATACATTAGTATTGCACCTCAAACATGCAAGTATTTGGTTTTACAAGAATTAATAAATCAAACAGGTGGGTATTTATTTCATACAGAATTCAAGAAAGATACTATGGAAATAGATATATTGTGGGAAAATTCTACAGCAAGAGCGTTCGCAAAATTTTTTAATGGTGAGTTAACTGAATATGAAAGTATTCCTGGCTTGGGAGTTTCATCAGAAACAAAATCAACTATAATTAAGCTTAGTTACACAATTGATAAAATTAACAAACTATTAACAACATTTTATGGAGAAGTTGCTTGGTCAATAGAAGGTTTTTATTATTCAGATAAAGATCAAGTATCTCTATTGCAGTTAAGGCCGAAGCCATTAGGTAGAGAGTTCTTAAAAACAAGAAAACTTGATGAGGTAATATTATATTCTACTAATTTCAACTGGGGCAATTATAATATAGGTCCTTTAAAATTAAAGGATATAGATCAACATCAAGATATTATATTACAAACTAGTCCTTGTTCTACAGAATTAGATACTAATATAAAAAGAAGAATTGAAAACAAAAAACATACACTGATAATAGATCCGTACAGAGGTTTTGCTTTAAGTCATGAAAAATGGTTCTTACCTATACAAAACAAAGATTATTATAGCTTTATTTATATACCACCCAAAATTCTTATGATTTATGCTAATCATCAGGTAAGGATATTTTCCTCCAATGGAAAAGGTTTTATGTCACTTTTTTCAAAGTTTAATAATTAATATTGTATGAATAGAATTTTAAGTTTATTATTATATCTAATATTTAGTATTTGTTCTGTGCAAGCAAGCAAAGACTTTAAGCTTGATACAGTAATAATACTAGGTGCTGGATCAGATTTTGGAGCCAAATATAAAATTAATATATTTGAAGAAATAAGACCTCTAATAAAAAATTTATATCTTTGTGAATTGTATGATAATCCTTTATCTGATAATTTAGCAAAAACTAAGTTAGTTGATGATATCATCAAAGTTAGTTCTTATGATCAAGCACAAACATCTATTATAAAGTATATAAAAGACCGTAATTTAAAGCCTTCTGCTATAGTTACTTATAGAGATGAATGGTTAGAACTTTGCTCTATACTAAGTAAAAAATATAATTTACCAGGAAATGATTTAATAGCTATAGAGAACACTAGGAATAAGTATCAGATGCTGTCACTTCTAAAAAAAAGTGATTTGGTTAGTAGAGAAATAAAATTAAGCACTCTGCAAGAATTAAAGAAATATCCTCCTCCTTTTTTTATCAAACCTAATAATGGAATGCGTTCAGAATGGGCTAGGTTCATATATACTGATATGGATCTAAAAAAATATATTCAAGATATTGAAATACATTCAGTAGATGAATTATTTTTGATAGAGGATATTGTTCATGGGCATGAAATAGATGTAGATATTGTAATATATGAGGGATGTCTCTTATATGCTAAAGTTAGTGATAATTTTCCTACATATAAACCATATGCCTTAGAAACAGGGCATTTAATGCCTTCCTTACTTAAACAATCTTTACAAAAAAAAATCATAAACAAGGGGTATACTGCAGCAACTAAATGTGGTTATAAATCTGGTGTTTTCCATATAGAAATGATAGTTAAACCAAGTTTAGAGATAGAATTAATAGAGGTTAATGCAAGAGTAGGAGGTATGTATATACCTATGTGGCATAAAAAAATATATAATGCAGATCTTATAAAATCCACATTAGCTATAGCTGCTGGGATTAATCCAAAACCATTTCTTTCAAATTCTTTGCCCAAATTTGCTTTAGCTCAGATATGTATTACATCTAATAGTACCAAAGAATTAAATACTAATACTATTAGTAAAATAACATGGGAAAATTTTGATGAGATTGTTTCCAATAAAAATATCTTTTCTGCATCAAAATGGATAAAAGATGATTATTCTAGAGACATAGCAATTAATGGGCATGTTAATATAGGAGAAATTACGTTAGAATCAGATAGCCCATTGTCAGCGTTAAAAAAATTAGATGACTTACTCGCAAATTATAAAGCTAATATTTTGGTCGGTAACCATAGTATACTATCTTCTTATATACCTATCAAAAGTCTTGGTATAAGCATTGGTAGATACAACATACACAAGGCTAGTGACAAAGATATACAAGATATATCTAAACTTTTATGTTTTTTAACTCAAAATACCAAAGGAGTTAAAAAAATTAAAACTATTCCTAAGGATGTTGTAATTTTTTTAATAGAAGATACTTTTTATAAAAATAACGTTGGTATGATAGCATTGCATTTTTGGAATCGAATGCGTGGTGTGCAAAAAAAGAAAACATGTTATATTCATGATTTAGTTATACAACCAAAATATAGGAATATTGGTTTAGGCAAATCCTTATTAAATCATGCTTTAAAATTTGCAGAACATAGCAACGTATACAAAATAGAACTTGCTTGTGAAAAACATTTAAAAAACTTTTATCTCAAGCAAGGATTTCAAGAACTTGGCTTCCACTTTGGGAGATATACTCCTGTTGTTGAATAGCGAGAGTGAGTAAACGTAAGAGTTATCCCTTACGTTTACTCACTCTTGAATTTAATATTATAGAACTCTGTTTTAAATATAAACATAATCATTTACAATTTTAGATAGTATTATTGATGCCTAACAAATTTTACATGAGTACACCGAAGAACTTTGATGTGAATTATACTATAAATCCATGGATGTCTGTACAAAATAAACCAAATACCAATTTGGCTCGAGAACAATGGAATAATTTACTGCAAATATTAAAAAGTTGGGACGTAAAAGTAGAAGTTATAAATGGAGTCGTATATCCCGATTTTGTTTTTGTTGCAGATGCTGGAATTATATATAACAATAGCTTCATTTTATCAAATTTTAAGTTTCCTGAGAGAAAAAGAGAGATAAAATATTGGAAAGAATATTTTGAGAAAGAATATGAAATTGTTGATGTATCTGAATATGGAAACTTTGAAGGAAGTGGGGATAGTTTTATAGTAAAAAATTCTTTTGTATGCGGTTATGGTTTCAGAACCAGCAAAAAAGCTGCGTATAAAATCAGCGAGATTTTAGATCTTAAACCTATAATACTTGAATTAATAGACAATAATTTTTTCCATCTTGACACATGCTTTTCTGTTTTGAATGAAGACACAATATTATTCTATCCAAATGCTTTTTCTAAAAAATCTAAAGAAAAAATTGAGAATAATTTTAATTGTTTAGCTATACCTCAAAGTGAAGCACTAAAGTTTGGTTGTAACATTGTAAGTTATAAAAATAAATTAATCCTACAACAAGGATGTAATAAAATAACTTCTATAGTTGAAAAATTAGGATTTAAAGCGTACTTTATAAATTTAAGTGAGTTTATAAAGGCTGGTGGTGGTGCAAAGTGTTTAACTCTAAAAAGCAATTAGAAGTCCAATGATTGCGAGGAATGCGAAAACTATATTTATCTCATTAGCAATCTATAAAATATACTATAGTAATAAAGTCATATAGTAGGAGCAATATGTCATATTCATAAACTTTCGACAGTTGTGAAGTTAGTCCTTGGCATAGTAGGTGATGCTAAAGCTAAGTCAAAAATACATAGAATTTATCGTTTTTTTTAAAATTTACTTAGTAACAGAAAAATAGGCTATATGATGTTTAAAAAGACATACAATATTCCAAGTACAATATGGATAGATGTACTAAATTATTTGGGCTTGAGAACAGGAGAAATAATGACAAGCCAAGAAATACATTCTGTTGGCAAATTACATAAAGCCGTACATTTTTATTTGTTCAATAATCATGGTCAATTATTATTACAGAAAAGATATCCTAATCTTGATGATTATCCAAATATGTATAGTGCCTCTCTGACAGGTCATGTACATTCTGGAGAGAGTAGCAGTCTAGCACTAAAACGAAAACTCCAAGAAAATTTTGGTATGTATGCTAAAGAACTAAAATATGATTTTGTGTTTTCTTATCGAAGAGATATTGAGCTTGACAGTGGTTACATTGATAAACAGTTTAATGATGTTTACGTAGGCAAAGCAGATTTTAAGTTACAAGATATTAATTACAATACTTCAAAAGTATCAGAACTAAAGTTAGTTTCTACGCAACAATTTAGTACTATGCTTAAGACTAAAAACCAGGTTGTTCCATCTGTGTGTAATGAATCATTAACAGATTTATTGTGGTTTTTATCAGATCACCCTAGTACATTTAATATAGATGTACTAAATTCTTTGGGCTTGAGAACAGGAGAAATAATGACAAGGCAAGAAATACATTCTGTCGGTAAATTACATAAGGCCGTACATTTATACTTGTTTAATAGTCATAATCAATTGTTGTTACAGAAAAGAGCTCATGATCTAGATCATTATCCAAATATGTATAGTATTTCTCTTACAGGGCATGTAGATTCTGGGGAAAGTAGCAGTATGGCATTAAAACGAGAACTTCGAGAAGAACTTGGGCTGAATGCTAAAGAAATAAAGTATGATTTTATGTTTTCTTATCGTAGAGATGCTGAGCTTGATAGTGGTTACATTGATAAACAATTTAATGATGTTTATGTAGGAAAAGCAGATTTTAAGTTACAAGATATTAATTATGATCCTTCAGAAGTATCAGCACTACGCTTGGTGTCTATACAAGAATTTCGTTCTATGCTTGAGGCTTCAGATCCAGTTATTACACCAGTATATGGAGATGCTCTAATAGAGTTATTAGGGATGATATCCAAATGAAATACTAGAGATTCCTGTAAATTGTGACATTAAGAAATAATGAATAAAGGTATTAATTATGAGTAAATATACAACCATAGAATCAATATTACCCGGTCAAACTAGATATTGGGCAGAAGGGGTAGAAAAGAAAATATTAGATTTTACTGTTAAAAATTGGGCAAAAGAAATAACTAAAAATCAATTCGAATTGGCTTTTAATAATAATACTAGCACTCTACCTCTTGAAAAAGCAATTCCAGTAATTGTGGTAACAGATAATAGTGGTTTTATAAAATATATCGCTTTAGATGGACATCATGATCTTATTGCTAATAAGAGGCTTGGTGGAAAAACTATGCCAATAATAGAAAAGCTTGATTTGTCACATTATAAGTTTGAGGAAGCAATTAAATATATGGTTACCAATAATCTAGTATATTATAAATCCTTAGGTGGAGAAAATGTTTCATGGGTTGATAGTTTTGATAAATTAATAGAGGATCCATTAAGAGGATTTATTTCGCTACACGAAAGAAAAGTCTATGCTGACGGTAGCTCCTCAGGGGCTGAGTATATATTATGGATAAAATCCATGGACAAAGAGAGGCCTGTAAAGCACGAGATAAATTTCAGTGAATTTATTATGGCAGATGCTCTAATACGTGAGGGCTTTACATTAGATAATAGTAAGTCAACTAAAGAATTGGTAGACCAAGCGAGAGATATTTTAGTAACTCTTAATATTTTTGGGATAAACATCGCTAAAGTACCAGGGTATTTTTCAGATGCTAAATATAAAGAATATATATTTAATTTAGATCATCAACAGCGCACCCAATCTGACTTATTTCTCTCAACACAAATTTTAGGGGGAATAGAAAATAGGAGCGATGAGGTATACTACTCATAAATGAAGTGTTGCAAAGATAGGAGAGATATTATAGAATCGCTCCGTCAAAAAGGCTATAGACATAAGAGATAATACATGTTCGTGGTCAGAAATTACATTAAAATCCATAAGATTTTTACCTTATTTTGTTCAAAACCTTATGGATTTTCAAAATTTTTAAGTCTAATCATAGGTGCGTCACGAAGTGTAAATAAGCTAGCTATTGAAAGAACAGCCATAGAAGTGTTGACCTAGCACACTATGTATCGAGTCTTGAGCTGATTTTGGTAACAAAGTCAGTTAAGCGTAGACAGAAATATTATAGACCGTAAGCCGTAAGGTTGAAGCAATTGAGCCTCGTTAAAGACTATTTTGAGATCGCAGACTGTAAATTGTAAGCAGATTTTGACCCACTATTGTAATGAACTATTGACCCACCTAAGTTCATAATTTAATCTCCACAATCCATATCTCATCAGGGTTCTACTGTTGCAAAGGGTGGGTCAGATGTGATTACAATAGTGGGTCAAAATCTGCTTACAATTTTTACATTTGTTACCAAAGTTAGCTCAAGACTCGATACATAGTGTGTTAGGTCAACACTTCTATGGCCGATCTTTCATCAGCTAGCTCGTTTACACTTCGTGGCACACCAAACACTGCTTACAATTTACAGTGAGCTTTTAGATGGCTTAATTAATAACAAAAAAAACACTTTGAAACCCGCATCATAGAAAGATTTGAAAATTATCGGTTTATCGGCAAGGATTTATGCTTAGATCTCCAAAGTGCTGTTGTTATGCTTCGGATCCCAAAATTGGACAATCAAAAGTTTCCAATCCTAAAGTTTCGTTATTTGAAGTATGTACTTGGTAAATTTCATATTCTATATAATTTGTAGAGGCATTTATAGGATTTATATCATTTAGATAATATGCTACTAATTCTTTGATAAATTCTTGTTTTAGTTGTTCATTAGGTAATATATTTATAGAAGGAGTTACCATTGTAATAAAAGTTTTTAATTCTTCATAAGAATCAAAATCTATACGTCTAACAAATTTTTTAAATTTAACGTTTTTTAATCCTGCTTGTGTAGCGTAAGTTAAGTAATCATCGTTATCAATTACATCTGTAGTATCTTTATAATCCTTATAAAAAACATTCCATTTTATTGAATTAAATATATTTTTTCTTCCCGCAAGTAGATGAGGATTGCGATTAGTCATAATTAGATATACTTTCCCCCTTTCGCCAAGGTGATTAGATATTTCATAAAATGCTTGTTGTTTATTTTCTACCCACTGTATGCAAAAAAAACTAAAAATAAGGTCAAATTTTTCCTTCGTAAGGAGTCTTTCAGAGTTAGAGATACTGAAATGTAGGTTTTCAGTCTGCAACTGGTGTGCAAGCTTAATCATAGATTCAGATATATCTATTCCTAGTACTTTGCCATAAGGAACTCTTTCGGCTAAAATTTTAGTAATTTTACCATCACCGCAGCCAATATCTAATATATGTTCAGTTCCTTTGAATTTTACCTTAGAAATTACTTCTAACGCTGTAAATTGTTGAAGCTTAACGGAGTTCTTCTTGTATAATTCCGCATCCCAATGAGACGAAGCATATGCAGGAATATTAAATATCACTAAATTTAATGTTAAAGATATAAATAGATTAAAGTATGTTCTCATAATCTTCTTCTAGATTACATATATTCATGAGTGTTTAATTGTTCAACGTAAATTTTTGCTGGTGCTTTTTGTTTATGATCACATATAACATTAATTAATTTAGCTCCTCGAACTAACGTTGCCTCATGAAGCACGGATGTTAACTCTTCTTTATTTACAGCCTTAAACGCTTTTAGCCCAAGACCTTGGGCAACAGTGTCCCAATTTAAATGACCTATGTTTGTTAGATATTCCTCGTTATCAATGTTATTAAAATAGCTAGCTCCATATGATCCATTGTTAAAAACTATAAAAGTAATATCAAGACCTAATTTAGCTGCTGTTTGGATTTCCAATCCCGTCATAAGCATACAACCATCGCCTGTAAAAACAACTATAGGTTTATCCTTCTGTGCTACACTTATTCCAATACTAGCAGGTATAGCCCACCCCATTGGTGCAAATGTAGTAGCTGCAAAAAATTGATTACGTGAGTTAGTTTTCCAATAATGGGCAGCAAAAGAACGATGCACTCCAGCGTCAACAACAGCTATACTGTTTTTTGGAAAAATTTTTCTAGCAAGTTGTATTATTAATGCAGGATGCAATTTTGTACTTTGATCAATTTCTTCTTGCATCAAATAATATTTTGGTATACTCATCACGTACTTTTCTATCCAATTTTTTCGAGCTTCTAAGCTAGTTATCAAAGTATTAGCACCAAAAATTGATAAACTTTTAATAAAAGCTGATTCCTCTGATACAATTCCATATTCTATTTCAATTTTATCAGATATATTGCCTGCATCTTTATCTATCTGAATTATAGTTTTATTTTTAATGAAATTTGGATGCCATGCTAAAGTTGTCCATTGTGTTACGTCAAAACCTATTAAGAAAATTAAATCTATTTTTTCCGATAATATTGTTTCTATTGCTCTTTTATTTCCAGAGTAACCAAATATTCCAAGACTTAGACTACTTGTTTCATCATATAAGCTTTTAGAGCTTATAGTAGTTGCAACTGGTATAAAATATTTTTCTGAAAAAATTTTTAATTCATTATAAAAGCTTTCATTATTTGTACGAGGACCTACTATAATACAAATATTTTCTACTTTTTTTAGGTATTTATTGATAAGGTATTTTACTGCATTTTCGTCAATGAAAGATATTTCTTGATAATATTTTTTTAATATTTTTTCTGGTTTTTTGGTTGCTTTTTGTAATAAGACATCTTTTGATATACTTATATTGGCTGTAGCTTTTTTAAAGCCATTAATATTTTTCATTACAAAGTGAAAATATTTTGGCAAACTAATAGAGTTATAAAGATGATAGCTAATAGAACACACATGCTTTAACATAGCCGTAGTATCAATGCCTGCTTGAGTAGTATCTTGTATAGCTCCTACCATATGATAATTGCTAGGTATTTGACCTGATAACAAAAGTACTGAAGAGCCATCAGCTTGTGCTGCTGCTAGAAATGATGTAGCATTAACTGTTCCTGGACCATCAATACAAATTACAACGCCAGTTTTCCCTGAAGCTCTATAATAACCATCAGCCATAGCAGTAGCTCCTGCTTCATGAGTAGCTACTATTGGTTGAATCCTGAAACAATAAGGATTACCTTTAGGAAAACATGACATAAAAGGGTTTATAAGTTTACCTGGCACCATAAAAAAATATTCTATTCCTTCTTTCTCAAGACTTTTTAATATATACTGAGCATTATTATTAGTTTCCTCAATTTGAAATTGATTAGTAACGTATTCATAATGAATTTTGGCATAATCCTTCGAAAGGGTACGTATTTCTTGCTCTGAAATAGTACTTATTCCATTGAAATATTCTAATGCACGTTTGTTAGTAAAATCAGATAAGTGTAATTTTTCACTCTGTCTTCTTAGTAAGTATGCAAGGAACTCTTTAGCACTACGCAAAGTTTTTCCTATAGTCCATTGTATAGCAATTCGTGATAGATCCCTTGGTGCAACAGAAGGATTAGTGCTACGATGTATAACTCTATAATCAAATATTAATAAATCTCCTGCTTTTGTATATATAGTTTCACCATCTACTACGTTACTAGAAATTTTAGATCTTTTTAATTCTTTGCTTAAGTTATGCGAGCCTTTACAAACATCTATGCCTCCACCATAGCTAATGCAGTTATCTTGTAAATATATATTACACTGTAAAATTTCTGGTAATTTTTCTTCGTTACTAGTGACAAATTCGTCATCAAAATGCCAACCTATACATATATCCTTTCTAATCGTAAAATTTGGGATCGAAAATTTATAACGATGAGATAGCTCTTGTAAAACATTAGAAAATTTATTTGAAAAGATGAATTTAGCAAGTTCTTTCTTTTTCAAGAAATTAGTAGGTGGTAAAGTATTTACCCCTAGAGTTTTTAATAAACTTTCAGCTTTCTTACGAGCTACTTCTAGTTCTATTTGTGAAAGAAACTTTGGTATTACTATATAACCATCGCTAATTAATTTATTTTTATAATACATATTTTCATTTCCCATTTATCTTCCTAATCCTATTAATGCTGAACGGGGTGCTACTATCGCTACTTTGTCATCTTTTGTCTTTACAAAAGAAAGTTTATCTACAATAGGGACATTTACTTGACTTAGAGTCAGTATATCCTGTGTTTCTGTTATTCTCTCAAGTTCTTCAGGGGCAAGACAAAAGTAGGATATAAAAAGTGAATTAATATTCTCCCAATATGAACTTTCTTCATAATTGAATAATTCATTAAAGGATATATTAGCTGGCAAAAGCCGATTTAAGTTAAAAAGCGATATCAAATAAGCATAAAATTCCTTTATTAAATTTTCCTTAGATTGCCCCTCAAGTGCTTCAAGATAAAATGGATCGTATATCAATTTTGTGTCAACATTCTCAAATTGAGAATTTAGCAACTCTGTCATTGTTTCTTTAGTAAAATGGATAAATGGATGACCATGAGACCTATACTTATGTATTATTTCTGAATATACTGCTCGTAAATGAAGAGTTGAAGGAAGAGAAGAAAGAAGCTAGAATATGATAA
The DNA here is from genome assembly GCF_964264675.1 of Candidatus Tisiphia endosymbiont of Temnostethus pusillus. NCBI lineage: Bacteria > Pseudomonadati > Pseudomonadota > Alphaproteobacteria > Rickettsiales > Rickettsiaceae > Candidatus Tisiphia > Candidatus Tisiphia endosymbiont of Temnostethus pusillus. The sequence goes on from NZ_OZ183472.1 coordinate 1,260,838, forward strand.
TGGGAAATATTTTAACATCTGAACAAAGAACGGTACTGAAGTCAGGTCATGGTAATGAACGAGATAGGAGAGTATGTGACCGAATTAAGGCAGTTTTGCTGTATGATAAAGGTTGGAGCTATGGAGAAATAGCAGAAGCATTGCTGTTAAGTGAAGAAGCTATAAGAAAGCATGTAAGAGATTATCAAAAATTTAATAAATTAGAGACAGCTACCGGTGTTAGTGCAAGTAAGCTAAGTGAGCTAGAAGAGAAAGAGTTAATAGAGCATTTAGAAATATGTAATTATGTTTATGCCAAAGATATCAGCAATTACATAGAAGAAAAATACGGTGTTACCTATACAATAGCAGGAGTAACAAAACTATTAATCAGATTAGGCTTTGTATATAAGAAGCCAAAGATCGTACCCGGCAAGCTTGATATAGATAAGCAAGAACTATTTAAGCTAGAATATAGTTTGTTAAAAGGTACTCTCAAGGCTAAAGAAGCTATATATTTTATGGATAGCGTTCATCCTCAGTATCAAACAAAAGCCCGTTATGGTTGGATCAGAAAGAATCAAAATAAAACTTTACCAACATTTAGTGGCTGGAAAAGGAAGCATTTAATAGGAGCAATTAATTTATCTGATTTGCAATTAGTTAGCACAGATAATCCTAAAGTAAACGGTGATTATATAATCAATTTTCTACAAAAATTAGAAGCAGAAAATCCTAATAAAGAGAAGATATATTTGATTTGTGATAATGCTGGGTATCATAAGTCAAAGAAAGTAAAGGAGTATCTAGTAAATAGCAAAATAGAATTAGTATTTTTACCTCCCTATAGCCCTAATCTTAATCCGATTGAACGATTATGGAAATTTATGCATAGAATTGTAACAAATAATAAATTTTACCATAATTTTGCTCAATTCTCAGAAGCTATAGATAGATTTTTTGCTAATATTGATAAATACAAAGGTAATTTGCTTACTCTTATAACTGACCAATTTCAGACTATAACTTTTAATCATTTTGCCAACTCTTCAGGTTAATTGAGTATACCATTTAGCTGTAGTGAAAGATGATTCAAAATCATGGAGAATGCACAATCCGCCACCTTTAAGAGTCCTTTTACATGATTGTACAAATTGGACTCTTTCCGTAACTTGTAAATGGTGTAATCCATAAGCCACTATTACTATATCTGCTATTCCCTTTTTAAAATAATTATTATCATGACTACCACAAAAAACTATTTCGTTGTTATGGAAAGCGGCTTCACACATTTTATACGAAACGTCAATTCCTATAACATTAGGTGAGCGATTCTTCCAAAGCTGCTTAGCTTTTCTTGCTAATGTACCGCTACCCGCTAAAAAATCTAAAATTAACAGATTTTCATTGGTAAGTAAGTTTCTTGGTATTAAAGAAAATAGTTGTTTCCAACCTTTTAGCCTAGTATTTTTATACCTTACATCAGTTTGGAATTTATTATATAATTGGCTCATGTTACCGTGGTCAAAGCCACCTATATCTAATTTTGGTAGATGACGTAAAAATTCTGATTCTTTAAAAGGGTAATTATCTTTATCAAAATACTTATCTACCGCTTCTTTACTTTTACTGTGTAATCTACATAACATTTTATCATTTATGTTTCTTACACTTGCATTAATAATCTTTTCTGATTCTTTAAATGCTGTGTAAATACTTGCATCGGATAAATCTACATAGTTATTTTTCATTTCTACCTCTTTGACTTAATATCAGCTTTTAGATTTAATTAATTTTAAGTATAACAAAACTAATATTTTAAGTATAATGATATAGTGGACATGAAAAATCAAGACAAAAATATAATAATTTTATTTTATAACGATCTGAAGAAACTGAACAAAAAAATAGAGTGAGTTGTTTCTTAATTAAAAATAAAATAAAAGATAGAAAATTAGGAAGAAATATGAACGCCAGCTTAGGATAAGGTCAAAGCATGATGGAAAGAATTTAGTCCTTTCAAGTTAAATTTTGAAATAGCATAACCTGTAATACAAGCCAAAATATGGACTAAGAAATTAACAGGGTATCTATTTTGTAAATTGTAATGAACTATTGACCCACTATTGTAACAAATTTTGACCCCATTGATAAGTTGTATAAAAGCTATATCTTCAGGGGTTTTACTGTTATGATAAGAGGGTCACTTATAATTACAATAGAGGGTCAAAAACACATTACAATTTACAGTCTGTAAAGCTGAATTACCTGATCATGCCAAGATTGCAGAGTTAATAACGGCTTGCTATACTAAGGTAGCAGAAAATCTTGAGTGCCAAGTTAGCAGTTTGCCTATTGATGAAGACAAACTTGATCAAGTTTATTATCACAAAGCTATAAAGTATCTAGAGGATTATCAGGACTCTCCTGCCTGTAAGAATCTTAAGGCTATAGCCTATAGTTGCTTAGCTAATATAGTTGAGCAGAATGGTGAAAATGGGGCATTGGCTTACTATGTAAAAGCTATAGAGGCGAATAGCCATTTACCAAAGATATATGAGAAACTTGGTCAGCTATTTTTTAACAAAGGTGAATATGCTAAAGCGATTGACTGCTATAAAGTAGTTAATAATGAATTTGAGATAAAAACATGTTTTAAAGCATGGTTAGAACAAGATAAAAGAAATCCTGATATAATGCTAAAGCAGGCTGAGTATTTTGAGTCTATAGGTTTATTTGAGAAAGCTAAAACATATTATCACGACGCATTCAGCCTAAGTCATGATGAAAATTTTAAGGCTGCAGCTCTTAAGAAAATTGGTAATATTATGGCTAATGTTGCTGCTCAGGGGCAGGATTTTATCACTAGAGCAGATGAGCATGATTTTTATAATTATGAGCTGGTAAATGAAGAATTTACCAACAATTTACTTGGCGACTCAGGTTCAGAATGTGATTTGTAATGCTAAAAGATTGCAAAGCAGTTTTGCTGCAAATATACGTTTTACCAAGTCCGTTGGGTTTTTTAATTAATATCTGTTAAAACCCTAGTTTAGAAAAAGACCTTAATTAGTTATCCAATATTTTTTTCAATGAACACAATTATGATAATTAGGCGATGTTGTCACGAGATGTAATTCTATATTGAATCAAACTTATCTATACTATATCATATTTTTATTAAAACAGCATATTACCACATTTTATTAAAACTTAATCGGTAAAATAATTTATTAAAATTTAACTAAAAACTTTGGTATAAGAATATAAATATAATTGAATAATATGATAATTGAACTTTCAAACACTAACACACATCTCAAGGGAACTGACATTGTTAAGGAGAGTAATAAGCTGCCTAAAATGCTAGTAGGTACGGATGAATTCTATGACTTAGTAGTTAATAGTGATGTATTTGTTGATAAAAGTCTAATGATCAAAGAATTATTAGAAGATAGCGGTAAGGTTATCCTAATCACTCGACCAAGACGTTGGGGTAAAAGTCTTAATATGGATATGATGAGGAGATTCTTAGAAATCGAAGTAGGTGAGAGAGGTAAGCCTTTAGCTCAAGAAAAGAGAGTAAATTATAAACTCTTTACTGGAGGCATAGTAGATTTGGGCTTTGATGAAACCAAAGAGCTACAGCCTTTAAAAATATCCATTCATAAAAATATAATAAAGCGTCAAGGCCAATTTCCAGTAATATATATAAATTTTAAAGAAGTGAAGGGGAGTAATTATAAGGAAATTGTTAGTAGCATTATAGATCAAATAATAGAATTATACGAAAGATTTAATTATTTAGAACAATATATTCAAGAAGATAATAAATTTTTCAGTATTCCGCAAAAAGTAAAGTTAAAAAATTATCTAAGTGGTGATATTAATATAAGCTATTTAAAAAATAGCCTGAAGTTTTTAAGTCAAATATTGTATAAACATTTTAAACAAAAAGTATACATATTAATAGATGAATATGATACACCAATTAATAATGCGTATTTAGAATTTGGTCATAAAACAAAAGAATTTGAGCAGATTCTTAAGTTATTTAGAGGAATATTTGGGAGCAGCTTAAAAACGAATCCCTACTTAGAGAAAGGAGTAATTACTGGCATATTACGGGTTGCTAAAGCTAACTTGTTCTCAGACTTGAATAATGTTACTGAATATACTTTACTTGATGATGATTTCTCTAAGTCTTATGGCTTTACCCAAGCAGAAGTGGATGAATTATTAACCAAGGTGTCAACTAATACTGATCCAGAGAAGATTAAAGATTGGTATAATGGTTACACCTTTGGTGGAGAGGTAATTTATAATCCATGGTCAATCATGCAATGTTTAGCACACAAAGGTAAGCTCGATCACTATTGGCTAGATAGTGGCGGAACAGCTTTAATAGATAAAATACTGCTATCCGATGAAATGCAGGAAGATTTACAGAACTTAGCTGCTGGAAAAAGTATTATCTCACCTATTACTAAACAAATTAGTTTTGCTGACATCAATAAGCCAATAGGACTATTTAGTTTGTTATTATTTAGTGGATATTTAAACCCTACAGTTCAAAATTCAGAAGAAAATATATATGAATTGTCAGCACCAAATCGGGAAGTAAGGCACATATATAAGGTACGGGTGCTACAATGGGTAACTGATCAGTTAAAAATTGATAGTTCTAGATATTATTCGTTTGTTAGCTTGTTACCAGTAGGTAAAATAGAAGCATTTCAAGAACGGCTTCAGGAATTGTTATTAAACGCTACTAGTTTTCACCAAACAGGAAATAAAAAAGCTGAGTTATTTTATAGTGGTTTTATGCTAGGACTTGTTAACATGTTATCTTCTGCCTACATCATAAGCAGTGAACAAGAGTCAGGCAGTGGACGAGCTGATATTATCATGATCCCCAAGGTTGGTAAAGAAGATAATGCAATTATTATTGAGTACAAGATTGCCAAAAATACAGAAGATTTAGCCTTGGTAGCCCAAATGGGATTAAAGCAAATTATAGATAAACAATATGATGTAAAAGTTAAAGAACATTTTCATGTCAAAAGAATCATTAAACTTTCTATAGCTTTTTGCGGTAAGAATATGGAGTTACAATACCAAGTTACAGAGCTTTAGTAATAGACTGTAAGCGTTTGAATAACTAATAATTTTATGTCTATCGTGGTTCTGAAATTGTCCACTACGCCCCGCCAATCCCTATCAGGGTTTCAGGATTTTCTTACTTTACTAAAAATTTCATATGTAACTTCTCAGACAAATTTCCTGAAATTTGACCTACAAAAAAATCTATTCGTAGAAAATACCAGTGTAATATAGATCAGCTCTTTAAAGACTTTTTCCCATAACCCTTTTATATAGGATTAGCTATATTGCCATTGCTATTACCGCTATAAGCTGTAAGTTTTTGGGTAATAGTAATCACCAATAAAAAAACTGAATCTTTGAGCGTAGGCAAACTAGGTTTACCTAGTTTGCCCAAGTGCGGGTAGAGGGATTCTAAAAGCAAATGCTAAAACCTAACTTGTAACTACATAGTTTATTTTATTGGCAAGCTTTATATAGGCAGCAGAATGCTCCTTAAGTGGGTTGTTTAGGTAGGGTAGGGAGGTGAAGAAAAGAGAGGTAAAAAAAGAAAATGGTTTATCTAAAAAATAGCTATAGGTGGAAAATATTAATTGATTGTAAAATAAACGAACTGTATAAATTTAAGAAAAAGTAGCTATAATTTTATTGAACTGGTAGTAAGTTAAACGTATTACAAATTACTTTATTAAAAGTAATTTTTTTGTAATAATAACTGCAAGCGTGAAAATTAGTACTCCTAATTAACAAGTTGTTTCTGAATTTTACAAAGATTATTTTTATGCATTTATTACTATTTTAATTATGGAAATTTTAGTGGGAGCTGAGATAGATTTATTTGTTCCTAGTTTTCCAGAAATACAAACTATCTTTAATATTTCTACTTTTGAAGTAGAGTTATTACTTGGAATAAACTTTATAGGACATTGTATTACTTCCTTGATTGTTGGAAATTTAGGAGATAGATTTGGTAGAAAAGCAATTATTATTATAGGTTTAATAATATTTGCGAGACCTAGGAGTACCTATTCAACAATTTGGTTTTTATCAAGGAGTTATGGCGGCAGTATGTTGCATTGGCAATTTTTCTAGTAGTTATTTTTTGAAAAGATTTGGACAAAAAAAATGTTTATTTTTTGGTGTTTTAATGCTTAGTGCATTTATTATTTCTGCTATAATTTTAGTGACGTACAAGATTAATGATCCATTAATAATAACTATAGTGATCCAATTAATTGCTATTGGAATAATATTCCCTTGTAATATTTTATGGCCTTTAATGTTAGAAATTATACCAAATGCTAAGGGTAGGATTACTGCTGTAGCAATGTCAGGAAGATTTATTGTTACTGCAATATGTGTACAATTGATTAGTTATTTTTATCATGGCACTTTTCTACCATTAGCAATTGTCATGGGCATTACTATAATTATTACGTTAATTACTTGTTATAAATTATTACAAGAATATAAAATACTTAATTAGCCTGAATTGATGAAAAAACGACATAATAATTTATGACAAAAAATAATTTTATTCTGAGAGTAGCGATTCGATATTTTCAAGATAAGAAAAATAAACATGTTATAAGAGGGTACTTAATTTTGTCTAGACTCTTTCACCTATCAAGTTACCCTCTTATAACTACTTATAACATGTTTTTAAGATGTAAGAACCTTAATGTTTAATTGTTCTTGCTCCACAAATCCATGTTATATTGTGTGCAATATTCAAACATATCAACTGTGTTAGGATGGTGTATGCCAAACTCCTTAATTTGTGGCTTGCCAAAAAATTTATAATTATATAAATCTTTGCTTTTACAAGCGGCCTTTGATCCATGATTATACAAATCACTTACTTGGGCAATATTCTTGCTTTTGTCTTTATATAAGTAATGATATATGGTAAAAGCTTGCTTGTAAGATTCTATTGCTTGTTTAATATTATTTTGAGCAAACAAAATATCTCCTTGTACTACATAACTTTTTGCTAAATTTAAATCTTGCAAATAATATGCTGTCTGAGTTTTTTTATATTCATTTGTTGAAAATATTGCCATAGCTTTATTAATGTGTTTAAATGCTTTATCTACTTTACCTAAGCCTAGCTCACTTTTTGCCATTTGTGTATAAATACGGCTAAACACATAGCTCCCTTTTTGTATAGATTTTTGAATGTCATATAATTGTCTAATTTGATCATAAGCTTCTTGATATCTACCAAGACAATTTAGTATTACTGCTTTACTTAAATAACTACTAGTAAAATATGCACTATTAGGAGATGTGCCATTTTTTATGCCAAGTTTAATAATTTTATTATAATAATCTAAAGCTTCATCGTATTTGCCGTGCAAAAAAGATAAATAGCCTTTTAAATTATACATAACCGATATATTCGATTCATTCACTCCTAGTTGATCCATTTGCTTTATATATTGTCCAGTAATTTCAGTATTGCCTAAAGATGCATGAGATCCTGCTATATTTGAAATAAGACTAAGTTTTGTGAAACTGTTGTCATCATTAATTTGATCTAAAACTTTTAATGCTCTAGTACTATATGAAATAGTTTCTTCATAATTTGTCAGTAAAGCATTATATACTGATATGATATGCAAGTACCTAGCATAACGCTCTTTTTGGTATTCAGACATTTTATGTAGCTTAAATTCTTTCTTTTGATCTTTATGCTCAAACCAATCGACCATTTGTTTTGCTTTATAGAAATTATGAGAATTTACATATATAGAAGATAATTTAGTTCTCAAATCAAGCATTGAATATAAATCTATATGGTATTTTCTAGAATTATTTAAAAGAATAGTTAAATTCTCGACTATAGTATTTGCCGTCATCCAAGAATATTGGAAATGTATATTGTTTGATTTGGGAAGTTTAATAATAATATTTTCTAAATATATTTTATTACGTTTATCACCATTTAACTCCATTATTTTATTACTAATTATATCATGCATCTCAAAAACAGGGTTATCTTCGTTAGAGTCAATATTGCTAATTAACATGAATTTGGATAATTGATATATATCATCATTGAGAGTATCAGGATTATCAGTGATAGCAGTAAGTAATTGTTTTGAGAAACTTTGATTGTTCAGTAAGGCTATTTTGTTAAGTAACTGGACTGTACTAGGTTTTAGCTCCTTAATGACCATGTTAATATTGGTTGTTATTTTGTCAGTTGATTGGTAAATTTTCTTTTTATACTCCTCTTTATCTAATCCTTTGATTTTATTAAGTAATTGGACTCCTTGCACAATAAGTATTGGATACCCTTCAAAAGATTTGATTAAAAATTCCATGGTATAGTCATCTTTATTATCCAATAAATTACTAGCTAAAGCTATAATAGTCCTCTTATCAAATAAAGTCATCTCTATCGCATAAGGTAAAAGTTCTATATCTTGAGAGCAGAATATCACATTTCCATTATGTTCCCAATCAACAAAATCTTGCACTTTTGCATTTTCATTCACTTTTAGATTATCAAATATTAATAACCAATTATTAATAGAAGTTAAATATGATAATACCTCCTTCTTAGCTGAATCAGCATTCTCGGATATATGAGTCTGCCTAGTACTATTTAGCTGCTTAGCTAACTTAACAAATTGTTCGTTAAGATCAAGGTTGCAATCAAAAAACCAAATAAGGTCGTAATTATTTTTATTTTCATAACTATACATCCTAACTAGCTGAGTTTTACCTATTCCACTGATACCTACTATACTTGTTTGCTTATATTTACTTAAATTTTCCTTAAGAGTCTTAAGTTGTTGCACATGATTTACGAAATAACTAACAGGAGTAATCAAATTACTCACTTGTTCTTGAGCAAAAATATTACTATAAATAATTAGTAATACGAATAATGTTAAAAATTTTTTCATCCACTAAGCCTCTGTGTAATCTATTTTATTAATTTCCTTGTAGTATACTCTATTTTATAGAGCCACTAATAGATATAGTATAATTTTATAGCAAAAATTTTACTATTTTCTGCATAAATTAAGATATTTTTTATTCACATGGTTAAAGCAACAGGAGATAGAGGGTGTCTTAATACATCTATATTCAGGGAATGAAAGTAGGTGGTTTTTAGAAATATATCTAAAATTATCAATATCCGACGCTCATAAAGAATATGAAAATGTAATTAAGAAATTCCCAATTTAAAGTAAAGTAGGTGGCTGGTTGTTCATTTTCTGACACTCTATCTAGTCCCAAGGGTATCTATTAATTTATAATATGATTGATACTATAAAAGATTCAATTTGCTGTATACTCCTTTCTAACAAAAGAGCAATTAAAATCAATTTATTGCAAGCTTTTTAGTGAAGAAGATGGTAAAATAATATTAGAGGATTTAGCTCAAATGAGTGGCATATATCGCAGCAATTTTGTTCGGCAAGAAAGTGAGTACACTGCCTTTTTGGAAGGACATCGGGCATTGTTCCTATATATATGCTCGCAGGTTTCAGAAGATGATGGAGTTAATAATATCGATGGTGCTAAAAATACTAATGAATTAGATAAGTAATAACGATATTTAGTAACAATTAAGAGGTTATGTTATATGTTTTTATCAAAGTTTCTTGATCCTAAAAATGATTTTTGTTTTCGTAAAATCTTTGGTACGGAAAAGAACAAAGATATACTTGTACATTTTTTAAACGATGTTCTTAAGTGTAAAGAAAATGAGCAAATAATTGAGGTGACGTTTTTACCAACTATCCAAGACCCTGATATTGCTATTTACAGAAAGTCTATTGTTGATGTGTTATGTAAAGATCAACACGGTAATCAATTCATAGTAGAGATGCAGGTAAGTAAGCATCCAGGATTTGAAAAAAGAGCCCAATATTATGCAGCTAAAGCATATTCTCAGCAAAGAATTGAGGAAGATGAGAAACACAAGAAACTGGCAGTATACGCTAAATTAAAAGGAGTAATATTTTTAGCTATAGCTGATTTTGTGATGTTTGAAGATAAAAAACATTGGAAATCAGAACATCGTCTTTTAGATACAGAGAGCTATGCCCATGATTTAAAAGATTTTTACTTTGTTTTTTTAGAGCTTGAAAAATTTAAGAAAACTATAGATGAGCTAAAGACTATTGAAGAAAAGTGGATGTATTTTTTAAAGCATGCAGGAGATAGTAAATTAACATTAACAGAAATAGAGCATTTAATAGGTAAGGATGAAATTATTAGAAGAGCCTTTGAGGCAGTAGACCAAGCTAGCTGGTCAGAGGCAGAACTTAACACCTATGAGCAAATGACCAAAGCTCGTCTTGATAATTTAGCGGTAGAACAGCAGAAAATTGTAGATGCTGAGGCTAGAGGTGAAGCTAGAGGTAAAATTGAAGAAAAAATAGATACAGCAAAAGAAATGTTAATTGATAATGAGCCAATAGAAAAAATAGTTAAATATACAAAACTAACCATTGAAAAAATAAAACAGTTAAAAAAAGAAATAGAAAAGTCAAAAGAAGAGTAAGTCGATAAGCAAAGAAGTAACTGCTAATAATTATGAAGCTATCCCTATTTCCTCTAGTAATGACTGGCTAGCTAAATAACCTTGAGGAAATATAGTTGAGCCCATAGGATTGGGTGATAAAGAACATAACGATTGTAAGTTGTCATTATTCCTAGCCGCAGCGGGAATCCAAATACCTGCTTTCGCAGGTATGACACAAAGTTTGTATCACCTAATTCAATAGACCTCCTTCGAAACTCTACTTCTGCTGGTGATTTGAACAATGATGCGGCACTCGAATCCGTAACGGAATTAGAGTCCGCTGCGGTTCGAGGTGAAGCGTCTCCTTCACACCCTTGCGCACAAGCGAGTTTCGAAAGAAGTCTATTATTGTTATAGTTCGGGGCTAAATAGCTATAGTAAAACTTAATTAACTTTTCTATAACAAAATTTAATAGTTTTCTCCTTATGATGAATGTGATTTAGTTCTTGTTCAAGATGTAGTTTTTCTGCTTGTTGTTTTGCCTTGTTGCAATAATTCAAGGCTGTTAAAAAGCGTGCAATAATGACCCGTTAAATGGATTAATGACGTACTACTTTTCCCACTTCTTAGGTGGGTCATTTTTCAACGCTTATTGACACACCTCAACCCTTATATCTTTATATAATCCTTCTACACTTATAGCGAACTCAGGTTAAGTAATTGATTTTAGCACCTCTGATAATTGCCATTTCTTCTAACTAGTTATAGGATTTTGTCAAAACTTCAGATTTTAGAATGTTATCGACATCGTAGAAAATAATACTTGCAATCCAAATTTAAGTTAGTATAATCCTGGCTAGAAGCAAAACAACCGTTGCAAACGGTTATTTATTTTATAAATAAAATCTATAAGGTTGTCTATGGCAAATAATTAGTTAATAAGATTTTTATAAGAACAACGTAATAAATTTATGAAACAGGCGTGATTTATGACTAAAACAACATTGAAAGATATCCAAAATAGTGGAGTTTCTTTAAGTAAAACAATCCCTCAATATCCTAATGAAGTGAAGAAAGCAGCTATTATGTATGGAAACAAAGCTGCTAACTTAATGTATTTAAAAGAGAAATTACTTCCAGAATTCTTAATACAAGCTGATAATAATGACAGTTTTGGTATAAAAATTCAAATACCAGAATTTCTGAAATTTTCACATGATACAATATTTAATTATTTGAAATCTCATAACGTAGATATTGAACAAAACTGGTCAAAGTTTGTTGAATTTTTTAACAAACAGTCTAACAAGGAGACTATAGACGATAACGCTAAACAAACTCTACAGGATATTAAGGACAGTATTAAACAATGTTTCTCTGAAAACACTATAAATTTGGATGGATTAAATAGTTTTATATCAGATTTAGGACCAAACTCTTATGTAATGTTCAGAAGTACAGGGCGCGAAGATTCAGAGGAATTTGCAAACCCAGGTGGAAACATAAGCTCTATATCTAGCTCTGTTTTTAGTGAAATAAATCAACCTATTGCTGATGTAATAGCAGGTTATTTTGATGAAAAATCTCTATCACAGCGGTTAAAAGCTGGTGATGATATTACAAAATTGCCATTTGTACCTTTATTAGCCCAATTGATGATTCATGAAGAAGATGAATCTATTGTTGTTTCGGGAGTAGCGTATAGTGGTCGTGGTACTACTACGATTAATGCAGCTTTTGGTCATGGAGAATATGTTGTAAATAGCAAAGGTCCTTCACACAGTTTTTATATTACTGAAAACAATATGGTCTATCCAACAAAGAGTCCTCAAGATTATCGATTACAAGCTAAAATTAACAATGGAAAACTGTCTTTAGACACAATAACTAATACTAATAATACAAAATATGCTGATAGTTTACCTGCGCCAGTTTCATTATATTTGCACAAATTTGCACAGTTTGTCAAAGAAAAATATAGTGGTATGGAAGTGGATGTAGAATTTGTTTATGATCCTAAAGATAACAAAATATCTATAGTGCAAGTACGATCAAAACCTGATGGAGATCGCACCCTACAACAGCCCTCAGCATTAAGTCCAGAATTTCTAATAGAAATTGCTGAAGATGGTGGTAAAATACTAAAGGGTAGCACAATCACACAGGATATCAATAATTGTCAATTAATTAAAGAAGCTAAAGAAATTTTAGTTTTCAACAATATAAATGAGGCTTTAGGTGCATATCTTTCTTCAGCTAATGAGGTTAAGGCTGTTATTATACGAAATGACGCTTCACCTAATTCTCATGAAGCAGGAGAATTTGCTTTCAAGGGAATACCAGTAATTAGAATTAAGGATCTCGATAAGGTTAAGGAGCTAGTACAAGAGTTGAATGTAGGGAAGCCACTAGTTGTAGATCCACAGCATAAATATATTGTTCAATTACCAAGAGCATATGAAACACTTACATACAAGAATCTACAAAAGGACGGGTTTATAGTACCTGGTATCTTTTCTTCTACTTTATCACCTCATGTAAGCCCATATTCGTATAAGCTTAAGCATGTTGACACTACTAATGATGATGTTATTAACACTGATAATGATAAACTAGGTGATCTAGTGGTAATGTCAAACAGCCCGGATGAGAGCCTTGCACAACAAGCTTCAACTAACTTATTTCAATTATTGAAGACATTAATTTTTAAAAACAACACTACAAAAAGTGCTGGTACATACGCAGAAATTCTTGAAAAGCTAGACTGTTTAAGTAACCCAACATCAGCAAATATTAACGAGGTTCAAGAAATATTTAATACTGCTTATAAATTGAAGAACAAAGGATTGATCTCTCAAGAATTGTTTATACAGATATCACTATCCAGTGCTGAATTAATTATGTCTATTAATAGCACCAAGAATGCAAAAACATCAAATGCAGAACAACAATATCTTATAACAAACTATTTAAACATTCATCAAAAATTCCAAGGGCTAATTATCACAACATTAGGTGATAATGATGTATTATCTAGTTCTTTGCTACAAGACTTAACCACAACTCACCATCAACGAGAAACTGCAAAAATTCTAGAAGGTTTGGGATTAAATTTATCTACTAATCAAAAAGCTTATTTTAACGAAGTAACTAAATTAGCAAAATTTTTTATAACCGATAATGATAAGGAACATTGGCTAAAATTTTGTATAGACTTGGCTAAAGATAAAGAAATTTTTTTACAAGCTCTTGGAACACTGGTAAAAGAAATAACAATCCTAGATATTCCTGGAGCATGGTGTAATACTGAATTTGTTGATAGTTATAAGGTAGAGACAAATTCTAGAAAGCTTTTAAAAAATCTATGGTCAAAGTTAGCTCATATTGTTGAAAACAATACTAACAGTATAGAAAAAATTAATAGTTTGATCCAAGAAATGAAAGAAAAAGTCGTTGATTTCCGCGATCCAAGTAAATTTGACACTATATATGAATACTTTAAGTCTACAAGAGAAAAGATTGAAGAGCTATTGCCAAGACATGAGGATTCTAAGGATTCTATAATGAATCTTATACTTGCAAAACAAATGAATGATTTTGTGAATGTTTTAGACCTGAGCATAAAATCTATGTCAACATCCTCAATATATCAGGACAAGAACCAACAAGTATCTAATTTTAAGCAAATGCTACAGGACATGTTTGAGGTGGCAAAAAGTTACAAATGGATCGTCAATACTAATTCAGATGATTTGAAATTGATTATGATGCATATAAGAAAAATGTTGCACGGTTCAAAAGAATACAACTCATCAGATCTCTCTCCATCAAATAAATTTAATGTTAATATAGCTATGATTAGTAGTGGGTCAGAGCTACAAAATGTATTAAAGTTATGCACAACCTTAGTAGATGTTTTTACCTTACTTCATCAAGTATTAATAGACTTAAGCAGTAAAGCAACAAAATGGCATGATAATATAGATTCTCCAAATCTACTGAAACATATACATGAAGAACTATTGTCTATAAGTAACTTTGGCTATACTACTAAAGTATCTAGTTCTTATATAGCTAAAGAAAAATATACAAAAAATTACAATATTGTCTTAGATAATCATTCTGCCTCAGTATCAGCGGTATACAATATCGATACTAAAGCTACTACATTAAAATTTACTATAACAGGGATGAATGCTTACAAGAACCGTTGGGATGAAACAGCCTTGTTTAGTGCATTCAGTCTAGATGTACTTTCAAAAATAAAAATACTACAGTACCCAAAATCAGACAATGAATCATCTGAGTTTGAAGTATTATTACAAGATCAGAATGAAGTAAATTATGTTAAAAAAATAATCACTGGTATATTAGAACGTTCTTGTGAAGGACGTAATGGAGGCGTTACAAAACATAATGAAAAAAGTATATTAATACATTATTTAAAGGAGCTCACCTCACTACAAAATTTAGAAAGCATTAAAGCTCAAGAAGATAGTAAGATAAAAGAATTCCAAAAGAAATATATAAAAAACCTATGGTGTAATATTTACAAATCAGAATTAGCCTATTGGCTTGAAGAACAAGGGTTAGGCCTAATAAATTACTTAACTCACAATTCTAAACTACTAGACGACGATCTCACAATCCTGTTACGAGATCTTATAGAATGGACTCCAAGAGAATTTTCACCAATAATACAACAAGCAATTAAAGAAATTTTAATCAACAATAATATTGTTAAAGATTGGAGTGAAGAATATATATATAATATGTCTGAAGTTCCGTCTGATCAATTAGTAGAATATATTACAAAACGTCCAAATTCAATACTCAGTGCTACTGTTAAAAAAGATTTAAAAAACTATATAACAAATAATTCTGAAGAAACAAATAATCTTGAAGATTTGTTATTATTATGCCAAATACCTCAAATAAATAATGATGAGCAGCTTGCGGATCATCTTCAAACTCTACTATTTAAAACCCAAGAACACAATATAGATGATTTGGTAAAGTATGCTATTGATCATCCATATTCCATACAGAGTCATTATTTTCGTAATATTTTAATTGAACATTTAAAGAATAACCTGGAAGATATTCCTAAATGTGCGGAAGTATTTAAGTCCAATAAGGTTTTATCACGCGAATGCGAGCTTAAAGAGTTCCATGAAATATATATAAGTTATTTATCGCAAAAAGAAAATGGTTTGTTGGATTATATCAGACTATATCCGAAAGATTTAGAAAGCTATAACTTACGCGACTTGATTTTGCAAGAACTAGACAATAATTCGGTAGAATTAAGTACAGTAAAAAGATACCTGGATAATAATGAAAATATAAATCCATGTTTCAAGATAGCACCAAACAAACTGCTGCACATTTGTAAAAACATAAACAAACTTTGGTGGTAAGCCATCAACAACAAGGTATAGTGTTTGCGATTATTGTGTGTTAAAGTTACAGTTAGCCGAGTTGGTAAAGAGCTATAACCGACCACCACAATGGTGCAGCTTTAAGGCAGCCCGTAAGATAGCATGGTTTTGGAGTTGTTGGTAATATCATTGATGGCATTATGTGTTTATGATACGTAAGAGACCTCGTTTAAGAGATTAATTTTTTCATTCAATACTCCAACTTAAAATTAGCTCGGTCTAATTCTTAGTGTAGGAGATGATATGACAAATAAAAAGAATGATAAACAGAAACTATCTGTAATTAATCCTGATGCGGCAGGTATTGATATTGGTTCTAGAGAACATTATGTTTGTGTACCAGCTGATAGGGATGAAAAGAATGTACGAAAATTTGCTGCTTTTACCAGTGATTTAAGAGAAATGGCAGATTGGTTAAAAAAATGTGGAGTTAAGACGATAGCTATGGAATCAACAGGGATATATTGGATACCTGTATTTCAGATTTTAGAGACTACTGGCTTTGAAGTTATATTGGTGAATGCTAGGCATGTGAAAAACGTACCTGGACGTAAAACAGATGTAGCTGATTGTCAGTGGTTACAACAACTTCATAGCTATGGATTGTTAAGTGGTTCATTTCGTCCAAAAGATCAGATATGTGAATTAAGAACTCTTACTAGACAAAGAGACAGATTAACAAAGAATGCTGCAACCCATGTAAACCGTATGCAGAAAGCACTGAATGAAATGAATATCCAATTACATCATGTGATTAGTGATATAACAGGTGTTACAGGAATGAGTATAATAAAAGCAATTATTGCTGGTGAAAGGGATGCAAATAAATTAGTCACATTTAGGGATAGTCGTATAAAAAGTGATAAAAAGACTATTATCAAAGCTTTGGAGGGAGATTATCGCAAAGAGCATCTTGTAGTATTAAAGCAAGAATTAGATATTTATGAATTTTACCTAAAACAAATCAAGGAGTGTGACGAAGCAATAGAAAGCTGTTACAAAGAGTTTGATAAATGTGGTGATGGTGATGTAACAAATAAGCAACGCAAGAACAAAAATTCTCCAAAGTTTGATTTACAACAATCACTATATAACGCAGCAGGAGCAGATTTTACTGCAATTCCAGGGCTAAGTGAGCTAAGTGTACAAACGATAGTATCGGAAGTGGGGTTAGATATGGACAAATGGAGTACAGAGAAACATTTTACATCTTGGCTTGGCTTAAGTCCTGCTAATAAAATTACCGGTGGTAAAGTATTTGATACGAGAACAAAAAAGGTAGAAAATAAAGCAAGTATGGCATTCAGGATGGCAGCTCTTAATCTAGGTAGAGGTAAATCAGCACTAGCAGGATTTTACAGAAGGATAAAAAGTAGAGCTGGTACACCAAAAGCTATTACAGCAACAGCAAGGAAGTTGGCATGTATGTTTTATCGATTATTAAAATATGGTCAAGACTACGTCGAACAGGGAATTGAAACGTACGAAAAACAATACCAAGAAACAATGGTAAAAAATCTGCAAAAACAGGCAACACGACTAGGGTTTAGTGTGGTTAAAATAGAGCAGTCATTGGAATCAGTTTGTTAAGAGATAGCACCAAACAAACTGCTGCACATTTGTAAAAACATAAACAAACTTTGGTGGTAAGCCATCAACAACAAGGTATAGTGTTTGCGATTATTGTGTGTTAAAGTTACAGTTAGCCGAGTTGGTAAAGAGCTATAACCGACCACCACAATGGTGCAGCTTTAAGGCAGCCCGTAAGATAGCATGGTTTTGGAGTTGTTGGTAATATCATTGATGGCATTATGTGTTTATGATACGTAAGAGACCTCGTTTAAGAGATTAATTTTTTCATTCAATACTCCAACTTAAAATTAGCTCGGTCTAATTCTTAGTGTAGGAGATGATATGACAAATAAAAAGAATGATAAACAGAAACTATCTGTAATTAATCCTGATGCGGCAGGTATTGATATTGGTTCTAGAGAACATTATGTTTGTGTACCAGCTGATAGGGATGAAAAGAATGTACGAAAATTTGCTGCTTTTACCAGTGATTTAAGAGAAATGGCAGATTGGTTAAAAAAATGTGGAGTTAAGACGATAGCTATGGAATCAACAGGGATATATTGGATACCTGTATTTCAGATTTTAGAGACTACTGGCTTTGAAGTTATATTGGTGAATGCTAGGCATGTGAAAAACGTACCTGGACGTAAAACAGATGTAGCTGATTGTCAGTGGTTACAACAACTTCATAGCTATGGATTGTTAAGTGGTTCATTTCGTCCAAAAGATCAGATATGTGAATTAAGAACTCTTACTAGACAAAGAGACAGATTAACAAAGAATGCTGCAACCCATGTAAACCGTATGCAGAAAGCACTGAATGAAATGAATATCCAATTACATCATGTGATTAGTGATATAACAGGTGTTACAGGAATGAGTATAATAAAAGCAATTATTGCTGGTGAAAGGGATGCAAATAAATTAGTCACATTTAGGGATAGTCGTATAAAAAGTGATAAAAAGACTATTATCAAAGCTTTGGAGGGAGATTATCGCAAAGAGCATCTTGTAGTATTAAAGCAAGAATTAGATATTTATGAATTTTACCTAAAACAAATCAAGGAGTGTGACGAAGCAATAGAAAGCTGTTACAAAGAGTTTGATAAATGTGGTGATGGTGATGTAACAAATAAGCAACGCAAGAACAAAAATTCTCCAAAGTTTGATTTACAACAATCACTATATAACGCAGCAGGAGCAGATTTTACTGCAATTCCAGGGCTAAGTGAGCTAAGTGTACAAACGATAGTATCGGAAGTGGGGTTAGATATGGACAAATGGAGTACAGAGAAACATTTTACATCTTGGCTTGGCTTAAGTCCTGCTAATAAAATTACCGGTGGTAAAGTATTTGATACGAGAACAAAAAAGGTAGAAAATAAAGCAAGTATGGCATTCAGGATGGCAGCTCTTAATCTAGGTAGAGGTAAATCAGCACTAGCAGGATTTTACAGAAGGATAAAAAGTAGAGCTGGTACACCAAAAGCTATTACAGCAACAGCAAGGAAGTTGGCATGTATGTTTTATCGATTATTAAAATATGGTCAAGACTACGTCGAACAGGGAATTGAAACGTACGAAAAACAATACCAAGAAACAATGGTAAAAAATCTGCAAAAACAGGCAACACGACTAGGGTTTAGTGTGGTTAAAATAGAGCAGTCATTGGAATCAGTTTGTTAAGAGAGGTAAATAGCAAGTACAATAAAAACCAATTTCAAGCATTAAAAAACAGCGGGTTAGGACCTGAAGAGATTTTAATTAAATGCCCAAAATTGTTAGCAGAACCGTACATTGATCCAATAGATTTTTGCAAGTTGCGATCATTATTAGAACGATCGTCTCTTGATACTCAAAAACAGTTTACTAGTCAAATATCAGTATTAACAGAATTATTTTTTAGAAAAGCAGAGCTAGATTTCTTTACATGGCTTACCTCTACTTTTATACCAGAACTAGAGGAAAAAGCTATTATAGAGCAGCGTTCTGATATTAATCATGAGGACTCTTCTGACAATAACCTGGTGTTACCTTTATCAGGCGAAGAAAGTTTTTTCCCCACAGAACCATGGTAATTTAAAAGTCACAATTAATAACTGAGAAACTATACAAGATTAAATGAAACCAATATTATTTTTGTATAGAATAAAGAGCTTAAATGCTACAATCAAAAGTTGTCAGGTCACGATTGTTAAAAAGTGTGCAATAATGACCCGGTAAATGGATTAATGTGCGTTGAAAAATGACCCATCTAGCGGGTAATTTTTAAATGAAGATTAATCCATTATTATCAATCTATACTCCTATTATTAATAATAGGAGTATACTGCAAGTAAACCCAAAATAAATGGAGAATATATAATAGACCTCTTTTAAAACTGGTTAACGTAGTTCAAAATTATAAATGTCAGAGAGCAAATTAAATCTAAGACCGAATCTTTTACGTCTATTTCGATATTTGTCAGCAATAATTTTGAACCGTTTTAGCATACCAATAACGTTTTCATTCACAACTCTTTCTCCTGCTAACCTACGATTATTCTTTTTATCATTTTTAGTTAAAGGATTTTTCTTGCTTTTTTTCTTTGGTAATTCAGTTCGTAGGAGCAGAAGAGTATATCTGAATAATATAGCTGAACAAGAGCACCGCTTTATCAAGAAACGAGCTAAGCCAATGCTTGGTTTAAAATTTTTCGTTCTGCTGTGGTTACTATCACTGATATAGAAAATATTCGTATGATTCAAAAAAGATAAATTACTGGAGCTAATAATAACCTCAGCATCCGTAATGGAAGTCAATAAAAAAATAATAACTTAACATAAATTTTCATTCCAAGAAGAATTATTTTTGTTCCTTGGTCTGTGGCGTAGTATTGCTAGAGCTAGCAAATGCTTTACACTCGTCAAGTAGTGTTTTAAGATTGACATTTATGTCTTCTAACTGAAAGGTAGCATGTAATATATGATGTTCTTTCTTAACTGTACTATTAGCTAGATCTGTGCTCTTTTGATATAGAGCTACTATTTCATCTTGTGCTTTGATGTAGACGTTAGAAAAATTATTGCAAATAACCTTGATGTCACTACAGGTTGATCTGATTTGATTAAGCCATTTGACCGAGAGTAGTATTAATAATATCTGTCCAATGATTAGGCTAAATACTCCAATGACCAAGGCTAATATTTGGTAATTCATGTTCTACTTCCTTTATTTGCTAATGTTATGTTTGTCTGCATAGCCTGTTGTAAGCCTAGATAAGGTCGGCTGATTGATTGCTGCTATAAATATTTATTTTAATCATTTAGTAAATCCTATTTATTACTTTACTTAATATTCAAAAAAATATTATTATAACTTACTAACGTGTTAATTACCACGGTATTTTTTACGGTATTGATATAAGTTGATTCTTTACATATTATTTATGTATAAAGTTATTTATCCGATAATAAAAAAAATGGTTTTGAGATATAAATTATGGAATTTCAAATACAGGATTTATTAGGAAAATGCTCTATGTCACATGCAACTGTTAGGAGTGTAATTAAAAAGTCATTCTTCTTTTTTGTTATAGTTTGGTTTGTATTTGCTTATAGTAGTGGGACATTAGCAGCAGGAAAGAATAATAATATAAAAGAATACGGGATTGTTATATTACTAGAAGAAAAATGTGTAAGAGTAGCTGAAAAACTAAATCAGGATATTGCAAAAATATTAAGTCATTTAACTAATGTTAAAAATTATTGGCATGTTACCTTAATATCACGGAGCATATGAAACAAAAGATATACAACAAATATATAACAAAATTAAAGGACTAAAACTCCAACCTTTTACCTTAAACTTTAGTAAAATTTACTCTACTGCAGATAGGTGGGTAGACTTAGGGGCAGAAAAAAATAAATATCTTCAAGAATTACACGCATCAATCGTTCATTTAGCTAGCCCTTTCCACAAACATCCGTTAGCTCGCTCTAAAGATGTTTATAAAGATATGTCAAATGTTCAACGTGAACAAGTCGATAATTATGGTGTTAGTGGAGTTTTGGAGTTATATAATCCTCATATGACGTTGTTTTACCAATACCCCACCAAGGCTTGAATTACAGGATACTGCAAAGAGAGTAGCAGTTTCTTTCAAAGAAAATATGGTATGTAAAGCCTCCAAGATTATTATAGGAGAACTAGGATATAATGGTAATATTGAAAAAATAGTTTATAGTGTAGAGGTGTCCAACTAAGTATCCAGCTAATTATAACAACAAAATATTCGTGTAACAAATTATGTTGAAGCCTGTCCAAGATAAAAGCTCAGTACAAAATACATCAATCATTTGTACTAAACAAAACGATTTAAAATCTGAATTTGCTTCTATAGTAAATGTACCTGGCTTTGTTATCGCTAAAGACATCAATTCTAAGTATTCCGTTATTAGTAAAGATTATGCTCTACTACTGGGTTGGAAGAGTCCAGACCACTGCGTTGATTTAACAGATTTTGACATACCTTGTGAAGCCGTAAAAGCAGCTGAGCAATTTATAACCCTTGATCAGAAAGTTATCGATACTACTAAGGCGATATTAAGCTTATATATTTGCAATTATTCATCTGGCTGGAAAACCTTAATGAGTCATAAGATCCCCATACAACAAGAAGATGGGAAAATCACTGGAATATTTGGTCAAGTTATGGACATATCTAACACTAATATGTTTAATTGGTATCTAGCATTAAATCAATTTGATAAAAAATTTATAAATTCGCAGGATAAACCTATAATTTATATTTTAAATCAGGAGCATTCTCCTCTTCCTTTAAGCAAAAAACAACAAGAATGTGTATTTTTATTGTTACGTGGTAAATCCATGAAAGAAATCGCCACTATATTAAACCTGTCAGTACGTACTGTGGAATCATACTTTGCGATAATCAAATTAAAGTTAGGGTGCAGTAATAAATCTCAACTTATAGAAAAAGCAATTAATAGTGGTTTCCTACATTACATTCCAAATAGTATTATTCCTGTGTCTACAAAATAGGTTTTTATGAAAAAAATTGTTTTGACCTGTATGATTGGCAATGCATTGGAATGGTATGATTTTATTTTATATGCTCAGTTTGCTTATATACTTAAACAAAAATTTTTGCCAGATAGCTCTATTAGTGAAATACTGACTTTTGCAATATTTGCAGCTGGGTTTGTGGTAAGACCTCTTGGAGGAATTATTTTTGGTAATATTGGTGACAAATTTGGGAGACGTATTTCCTTGGTTATAGGTATTTTGACAATGGTAGTTCCTACTACCATAATAGGATTACTACCCAGTTATAATTCAATTGGTTTAGTTGCTCCAATAATTTTAACTCTAGTACGATTAGTTCAGGGATTTTCATTAGGTGGGGAATTTAGTGGTTGCGTTATTTACCTTACAGAACATGCACCAGCAAATAACAGGGGTATAATTGGAAGTATTGTATATATTAGTCAATGCTTAGGGATGTTGTTAGGGATAATAATTGCTTATTTACTCAGTTCCTTGTTATCAAAAGAAGATTTATGGTCTTTTGGGTGGCGATTACCTTTTATTAGTAGTTTTTTTGTTGGTATGATAGGAATGTACATAAGAAATAGCATATCAGAAACCCCAATATATGCCAAGGTAAGAGATTGTGGACTAGTCTTACAATACCCTTTGCGAGAACTACTATTAAACTATAAGAAAAAACTTTGGTTAGCAATAGGTCTTTATATTAATGTTACAGCACCTTTCTATGCTGCAACTATTTTCATTCCAAACTACATGTTAACCCTTGGATATAGCCAAGCTGAATGCTCAACATTAGGAAGCTTAACTTTAGTTACCATGATCATTACTTTTCCTATTACTGCCTACATCTCAGATAAGATAGGACGCAAACCTGTAATTCTTTTCAGTTGCCTAGCACTTATAATACTCACCTACCCAATTTTTCTCATGATAAATACTAAATCTTATTATCTTGCAACTACAGCACAAATTTTATTTGCTGTAATAGTAGCATTTCATATGGGTGCAATACCAACGATTCTAGTAGAACTATTTCCAACTAGTGTTCGTTTTACAGGAGTAGCACTATCATGCAACATAAGTGCAGCAATATTTGGAGGGACAGTCCCTATGATTGGTGCTTGGATATATCAGGTTACAGGAGATAGATTAGCGATGTCTTATTATTTAACCTTCCTAGCTATTTTAGCTATTTTTATAATATTTTTTTACAAAGAAACATATAAAAATATAATATAAGTTTTAACGACACCGTCAAATTAACTGAAAAACGCCTAATTTTAACAAAATTTTCGGTCTGTAAGCAGCATAGTATCGTTTACAAAATACTCATTTTTTGTTAAACTCAAGTTTAAAGGAGTACCAATGCCGAATTGGTATAACTTGCCACATGAGATTTAGCTGATTCAATATGAGCTATAATATTATCAAGGAGTTTCTTTGACAACTTGCTTTCTAGTATAGTATTGTTTTTTATAATTTGATTTGTATCTATCACTGTGCGTCCTAGTATTTAGTTCTCATAATGATTGGAGGCGGAACTTTTGCTGTCAAAAAATAGTAAAAGTTAGAACTATTATAGGAAATATAATAGCATCAAAACGATAAAGTGACAACTACAAGAATGAAAAGAGAACGAGTTTCCACAAAATCTATCCAACCATTACCGATAGCCCTATTGAGTATATTTTAATTCACGATATATTGTAGACCGCCCCATTTGTAATTGTTTTGCAGCGTTAGTAGGGGATATTCCGGTTTTAATTAATCTTAATGCTGCATCAAGTTTTTCTTTATCTAAGTTAGGACGCCCGGGAGTTTTACCTTTTAAACGTGCAGCATTGATTCCTTCCTTAGTGCGTTCTGAAATTAGTCGTCTCAAAATGGGCAATAGCACCGAATACATGGAATACAAGTTCTCCAGCAGCAGAAGAGGTATCAATCTTTTCTTCAAGAGACATCAAACCAATCTTATTTTTCTTAAGATACTCTACTGTTTCAAGCAATTCTTTTAAACTGCATCCCAAACGATCGAGTCGTACTATACAAAGTAAATCATTGGGTCTAGCATAAGCAATTAATTCCTCCAATCCCGGACGTTCAAATATTCTACCACTGATAACATCTTCAAATATTTTAATAGCTCCCGCTTTTTTAAGACGGTGTCTCTGAGAATCTAAGTCTTGTTGTTGCGTTGATACACGTGCATATCCCAAAATATCAGTCATTACCTTGCCATTATGAATTCAATATCAAGGTCAACTTTTTGCCATATCTTATCACAAGTAAGTATAGGGTAATTTTTAAACATTGCTAAAGCAATACACCCCCTATCTCCTAAGGATAGACCATACTGTTTTGTCTTTTTGATTATTTTTGCTGTTATTAATGCTTGTTCTTCGCAAAAATCTATAATTTTGATACCGGAAAGCTTTATCAGGTTTCTACAGTCGTCTTCTGTTAAATTTTGTACTTCAATACAGTACTTGTATACTTCCGCAATATTTACACTTGAGATTATTGCATATTTCATATGCTGCCTTATGGATTCATATCCAAGTTCTTTTGCAAATAGCATTATAAGAGCAGAAGAATCAAACACTATTTTTTTAGCCATTTTTTACACTTCTATTTTCTTCTATTTGGTATTCTTCATGCTTTCTGTTTATAAAATCATCTAGCACTGAATCTTTTCTATTATTTTGGTTTTTTGTAAAGATTGCATGCATCTCATCTATTATTTGGTTAGCATTAATTATCTTCACCTCATTTTCATAAACTTCTAGATTAACTTTATCACCCGGTTGTATATTAAGCCTTTCTCTTATTTCTGATGGAATCAATACTCTGCCATGTTGATCCATATTTGTTATTAATTTTTCCATATTCTATACCAAATACTTGTTTAGGTCACTTTATCATTTATTACTATATGTCATTTAGATAAATTACGCAATAAATTTATAGATTATGTCATAAACTATATTCTTAGCACCTCTTAAAAACGACCATTTTTTAGGAGACCATTCAAAATCAGGGGCAAAGCTAAATTTTGCTAAAAATATGCCTAGCTTTTTATAAAAATATATTACAAAATGAATCTATAACACCTGAAACATATTTTATCGTATTTGATGTAACTGATAAATTGCTTTTATATGTCTGACAATACTAAGATTTAGCAATTTAAAGTACATCTTAAAGATATAACGCCAATGATTTGGCGTAGTTTTCTAATTCAAATTTAGTTTTGCCCCTGCTTTTAAATGGTCTGTAAGGAATGAGGATATAGAAAGATATGTATAAAAAATTGAAGCGTCTTATTAGTGGAGAAAAAAAACCATCTCTAAGAGAACAGTTGTTAAATGCAATTCAGGCAGAAGATAAAACACAATGTATAGAAATTGTTAGTAACAACGAACAAAATCTAGAAAATTTAGATTTGTCAAAATGTCAACTAGCTTTACTTAAGAATCTAACTGACAACCAAAATCAAGAGAGTCACATATTTTCTGATTTCAAACAATCATTTGTAGATAGATTATCTGTAGAGCATATACCATCAACATTTTCAAGACAGATAAGCACCCCTTCTGGAGTATCTGTTGTACCAAAGAAAGTTGTTACCCAAAAAAGTGTACCTTCTAGTATTCCTATTGTAGATACATCACTGTCAGAGCTGGTAAGTATAAGCTCTAGAGCATCTTCTGTGCAAGAACCATCTTTAAATCATGACTTTATAGATTCTATGATATTGTATAAACTTATACAAAAGAATGATACTCATGCACTAAATGTATGTTTAGGACGTAATATTGATCATAATATTGTAAGGAGTATATTAGATACAGCAATAAAGCAAGGTAATGTAGAAATAGTAGAATTATTATTAGGGTACTACATTGATGTTAATGCTAGAAATTCTTCAGGTAACACTTTATTACATGTAGCAACACAGAATAACCAAAAATCAATAGTAAAGTTATTATTAAATATTGGTGCTGATGTTAACGCTAAAAGAACTTCTGGGGAGACTTCATTACATATAGCAGTAAAATCAAATAGTAATGAAATAGTAGAGTTATTATTAAATGGTGGTGCTGATGTTAATATTGCGTTCTTACACAATTCTCCCTTGTATACAGCAATATCTAATAATTCTACTGAGATAGTAGAATTATTATTAACAAAATTGCAAACAGTAACTAAAGAAGAATTATTTAAAGCAGTAAAAAATGATAATACTCAAATAGTACAATTGTTATTACCCAAGATTACTAATATTGATATTAATGCTATAAATTATAGTGGACGAACTGAATTACACATAGCATCATCTGATGGTAATATTAACATGGTTAAGTTTCTGTTACAACACCAAGCTAACCCTAATACTAAAGATAATAGGCAAAAAACACCGTTGGAATCAGCAATATATCATGGTCATTTAAATATAGTGAAGTTGTTGTTTGATTACAAAGCTCATGATGACCTCACACATTTATTAGTTACAGCAGTAGTGAATGATCACAATGAGATTGTAAAATTTTTGTTAGAAGAAAAAAATGCTAACCCAAGAAATGCAGAGTGCAACGCAACGCCCTTATTACATGTTATGATAACAAAGGGTAAGATTGATATTGTAAAGATGCTAATAAAACATGATGATAATGTTAATGTTGCATATCATAATGAATATCCAATAGATGTTGCAATAAGAGAAGAACAATATCAAATACTGGAGTACTTGTTAGAACATAAGGATAAGATGGATGGATATTTTTATGCGGTTGACTTTTCTGATCTCTTATTATCTAAGGCAATACATAATGACTGTCCTGAATTATTAGATATTTTATTGGAGAAACAGCACCAAGAGGTTAATTCTTTATGCAAATATAAAGGTGGTCCATTTAATTATTCCTCTTCTCTGATACATATAGCTGTGTACTATGGAAATTTAGTACAACATCTATTAAATAAAGGAGTTAATATTGATTTAGTAGACGAAAATGGCAATACTGCGGCACACATTGCAGTAATGAGAGATAATATTGAGATATTTAAGATTTTGCTAAACAAAGGAGCTAATATTGATATAAAAAACAATAATAATATATCTGTTCTAGATTTAGTTAATAGTAGTAACAATCAAAATTTTGTTGATTATAGACAAGCACTTGACGAACTATCTGCATGTGTTATTCCTATTATAGTTGATGAAACACTGTCATTAAATACTTCACATAGAAATATTTTGCAACAATATCAAGAGGTGAGAGAAAATTTATTATTTATACATTATATAAAACAAGGACTAAAAGCTAGTGAAATTGATAATACAAGTGATATTAATAATTTATTGGTAAAACTAAATAATCGTATTAGTGATTCTTATTTTCAGATTACTAACGTAGTACAGACAAAATGTGTTTTTGAAGAAGGATTCGAGATGCCTACGGATGTACTAGTTAAGGTTTGTAGATATTTAAAATTAACTGATATAATTAAGGATACAAAGGCTGTTTGTACAAGTGATGTAAGTAACTTAGGAGCATGCTCAGACTTGATATTATTTGATTCGTGAAAATTGAAGTTATAAGCACCAAACAAACTGCTGTGCATTTGTAATAACATAAACTTTAAAAGTTGGCAAAACCAAACTTCTATCTGTAGAAAATCTGGCATTAGAGGTTCTACTTTGTATGATACTTTAAATCGCTTAGATTCTTTAAATAGTAAATCCTAATAGTCTAGTTGTTTTATGGACATTTTAAGTCAAAAACCTTTGCTCATGCTTGCAAAGAAATTAACGCTAACTATGACATAGCTATATCTTTTTTGACTATACCTAATTTTTCTAACATTTACAACTGATGTGAACCGTTTTATTTTTAATTTGATATTTTAGATTTTTCTTGTTCTACTAACAACTTAAGACATTTTTGTATATATTGCTTATAATCATCTTTAGTTTTTAATCCTAATTTAGAGTAACCATTAAGCTTCAAATCTTGATTAGATATTAACTCAGAATGTAAAGATTGAGCTAGTGTAACTTGCAGATCGTAAGGTACATCAGGTAAATTATCAGAATAGTCCTGAGAAACAAGTGGAGTAATACCAGCAAGAGCATCATCTGTACGTGGAATCTCTAAAGACAGTATATCACCAATATCTTCTGCATCAGCATCACGCTTTGTTAACGACGGTAAGTTCCATCTTTTTTGAATAGTTTTTAAAATGCTAGTATGATCAAATGGTATATTTCCTTTAGCTCGACATACTGTACCAGGTTGAATTCTAGGAGAAATGGCAATAGTTGGTACTCGCACTCCAAATCTGTTAAAATAAAAATTAAATTCCGCATTATAACCTATATAATGATCTGGAGGAGTAGCATTATTTGGTGGAGCTACATGATCATAACACCCGCCATGTTCATCATATGTGATGATTAATAAAGTATCATTCCAAATTGGGCTATTACGTAGCGTATAATAAACATCATACATTAATTTTTCTCCTCGAGATACATCAAAAGTACCAGGATGCTGATCATTAGCTGATTTTCCAAAACCTAGATCTGGTTCCAACCATACATAAGATGCTAAAGTCCCATTATTAACAGCTTGTTGAAAATCTTCAAAAACTCCAAAATGATCTGGTGAAGCACTTTTAGTATCAGGATACATGGATCTTGCAAGTGGATAATCAGAATCATACCCGTATATACTCCAACTAATGTTATTCTTTGATAATAATCCAAAAATAGTAGGAGCATTAAGTATAAACTTGGTATTATCTAAATAACCGTTAGTAGTACCAGCACAAGCAAAGTTCCTATTAGGAAAGGTCTGAGATGGAGCAGAAGCAAACCAATGATCAAAAACTACATATTTTGTTGCAAGAGTAGAGATAACTGGTAGAGTTTCAGGGGTAAACATGCCCATAATATTTGCTTCAACTGTTCCAGCTATATGCGAATAGCCATCTACTGCAGATTCTAAGATAGCAACACCAAAATCCTTAACAAAGCCACTATTGTTGATATTTATATTCTTAGTAGAAGATTTACCAAATAATTGTACATTTGTATGCCAATATCCTTCTCCCGGATCAGATCCAGGCATAGTATGCCATTGATTACGGTCAGGAGTAATTTTAAATACATTTACTTTATTACCTTTTGTATCATAGTTAAACTCATTACCAGTTAATCCTTCAAATGCTTGACCACTAGGAGATTTATTTCCTTGATCAGTATAGAGAAAACCTAACATATGATCAAAAGAACGATTTTCCATCATTAAAACTATAATGTGTTTTATTTCATTTAAAAAATTATTACTCATAGTAATCCTACATTGTTTAATTTATATTTCTTACTTAAGATCAAGAATTATTTTGAAAAAATAATAAAATCCTTGTCAATGCCTGTAATAGTAGAGATAAAGGCAAGTCTGACCCACTAGCTAACATTTTTTTGGCTATTTCAATAGTTTTATTTTTTACTCATAGCGTCCTATAACTTTTTAAAGAGAGAGGGAAATGAGATGTAAAAGGCATAGTGAAGTAGTATAAACTGTTGGCTAAACTTTGCGTAGATTGGATT
This sequence comes from Candidatus Tisiphia endosymbiont of Temnostethus pusillus, assembly GCF_964264675.1. Taxonomy (NCBI): domain Bacteria; kingdom Pseudomonadati; phylum Pseudomonadota; class Alphaproteobacteria; order Rickettsiales; family Rickettsiaceae; genus Candidatus Tisiphia; species Candidatus Tisiphia endosymbiont of Temnostethus pusillus. Next base: position 1,291,093 of record NZ_OZ183472.1, read on the forward strand.
CCCACCAACTGTAATTTACCCACTTTGCCTAGCACCATCATCTTCTAACTCTTTAATCTGATCGAATTTCATTACTACTCCAAATCAGATATTTATAACAGCATTCTACATCATTGTCTAGTTTCAAAAGAAGTCTAATGAATCATCCACCTAACCCTCATATCCTAAAACTAAACACTTAGTTAAGTCTATCCATTAAAAATTATAAACAAAATTGCTGCTATTAAAATGCAATATAAATATATCTGTATTCAATTCATATTATAACTGACAAAATTCTTAAATTAACGCAAGTTGCCAATTAATTGCTAAGCACAAACCTGAATTTCATCAAACCTTTGAAGCTAACTTATAGCATTAAAATGTTCAAAATTAGCTATATTTTGAAATATAGCTAATTATAATAAACATTTTAACTACGACTCCTACTTGTAAACCGCTTTAAATAAGGGCTTACCTGTATAATTAATTGGCAACTCGCGTTAAATTAGATATATTTCTAAAAATCACCTACTTTCATTTCCTGAATATGGATGTATTAAAGAGTCCTCTATTTCCTGTTGTTTTAACCATGTGAATAAAAAATATCTTAATTTATGCGAAGAATAGTAGAATTTTTGCTATAAAATTATAGTATATCTATTAGTGGTTCTATTAAAATATAGTATACTAAGCATTTACAATTATTAAAGAATAATTACGGAATAATTATGCAGAAGCTCAGTGTATGAAAAAATTTTTAACATTATTCATATTACTAATTATTTATAGTAATACTTTTGCTCAAGAACAAGTATCTAATTTAATCACCCCAGTTAGTTATTTTGTCAATCATGAGCAACAACTTAAAATTCTTGATGAACATTTAAGTAGATATAGACAAGCAAGTATAGTTGGTACTAGCGGTATAGGCAAAACTCAACTGATTAGGATGTATGGTTATGGGAATAAAAATAATTACGATATAATTTGGTTTTTTGATTGTAACTTAGACCTTAATGAACAATTTGTAAAATTAGCCAAGCAACTTAATATGGTTAAACAAACTAATATATCTGAAAAAGTTGCTTTGGCAAAAAAAGCAGTAATATCATATTTAACCCCTACTGATAAATGGTTATTAGTGTTTGATAATTTAAAAATTAATGAAAATAAGCAAGTGCAAGATTTAGTTGAATGGGAACATAATGGTCATGTCGTGTTTTGTTCGCAAGATAATGAAAAGTTACCTAATATTATAGCAATGCCCATACTTGATGAGTCTACTACTATAGCTTTAGCTAATAACTTATTGGATAATAAAGATAAAAACAGTATCGAATTTTTAACGCAATCTTTTAGTGGTTATCCAATATTGATAGTCCAAGGAACTCAATTACTTAACAAAATTAAAGGTTTAGATAAAGAGGAATATAAAAAGAAAATTTATCAATTGACTGATAAAATAGCAACAAATATTAGCATGGCTATTCAACAATTAAATCCTAGTGCAGTAAAATTACTTAATAAAATAGCTTTACTAAATAACCAAAGCTTCTCGAAACAGCTGCTTACCATTATTACTGATAATAAAGATACTCTTGATGATGATATATATCAATTATCTAAATTTATGCTAATCAGTAATATTAATCCTAACGAGGATAATCCTATTTTTGAAATGCATGATATAGTCAGTAATAAAATAATGGAACTAAATGGTGATAATAATAAAATATATTTAGAAAATATTATTAGCAAATTACCTAAATTTAAAGGGTCTTATTCAGGATATTTATGGAAAACCTCACAGACTATACTAGAAAATTTAGAAATTCTTCTCAAAAATGTCGAGAAATATAATATTAACATATATGAGATGCTTAGTTTAAGAAGTGAATTATTTTCTCTATATGTAAATATTTGTAATATTAGCAAAGCCGAACAAATGCTTGATTGGTTTAATCAAAAAGATAAAGAATTTAAATTGTGGCAAATGTCTGAATCCCAAAAATTGTGTTATGCTAGGTATTTAGGAATGATAGGAGCATATTATCATAGAATATTAAAAAATTTTGAAACCTCTATTATTTATTATACTAAATCATTAAAGGTTTTAGATAAACTTGGTGAAGAAGTGAATTATTATATTAAATTGAATGTTCTCTATAATATATCTATGGCTTATATAGTTTTAGGTGAAATTAAATTAGCTGAAGAATTTATTAAAAAGATAGAAAAACTAGTAAAATTAGGAGGAGTAATACAAGAAGATGAAATATATACAATATATATTGTAAAAGGTATATTATTTGGAAGGCAAGGTCAATATCAAGAAGCTTTAAAGTGTATAGATAAAGTTATTGAAATGTTTATAAAAAATGGATTGCATATTAATGACCCATATGCTGTTACAGTTTATGTGTATAGAACAGAGATATTGAGTTTTCTTGGTAGATATCAAGAAGCTTATACTCAAGCCCAACAGATATATGATATGTATAAACCTCTCAAGCATAAGGATAATGAAGTATTTGCATATATTTACATAGAAATGGCAAGAAGTGCATTAGGTTTAGATAAAGTAGATAAAGCTTCTGAATACATCAATAAACCTATCCACATGTTGTTAGCACTGGAAAACATAACCCCTGAGAAAACAAATTATTCTAAAAATCCAAGCTTAGCAGCTGGTTATATAGTACAAGGTGATATTTTGTTTGCTCAAGATAGGCTTGAACAAGCCATAGAATCTTATAAAAAAGCGTTTGTTATATATCATTATTTATATGGGGATAGAAGTAAAAATATTGCTCAAGTAAGTACGTTATACAAGAAAGGAGCAAAAGCAGCTTGTAAAAGCAAAGATTTATATAATTATAAATTTTTTGGCAAGCCACAAATTAATGAGTTTGGTATACACCACCCTAATACAGTTGATATGTTTGAATATTGCAAACAATATGACATGGATTTGTGGAGCAAAAATCATTAAGGATATCTAAGCTGTGTGATTTATATAGGACTAAGGATTAGATTTTAAATAACTTACTAAAGATGGGTTGCTATTTTTAGCCTTACCACAATTACGATTATAAATTTGGAGGAATTATGACAAACAACAAATTAGTTATATATCAAAGAAAAAAATAAGGTTACTTTTTATAATAATAAATTAAATTATTGACACGCTAAGTAACTTGTCGTAGCATAATCTAGAAAACTTGAAGAGTATAATGAAGGCTTTTAAGATATGATATAATAAATGTTAAAAAAATGATATCAAGAAAAAATGATTGTTTACAGAAGATCGATCAACTTATTGGAGAAAAGATTTATTCTCTAAGACTTGCTAAAGGGGTGTCACGACAACAACTAGCGGATATAGTAGAAGTAACAGGGCAGCAGTTATAAAAATACGAAAGGGGCATTAATAGAATATCAATAAGTAGATTAGTTCTTGTTGCTAAAGCACTAGATAAAAATATAGAGTATTTTTATAAAGATTTAGAAGATGCTGATACTATACAACCAGTATTTTTTGAAAATCAGCATATGTACATAGAGGTTTCAAGGAATTTTATGAAAATTCGCAGTTCAGAGCAGCAGCAAGCGGTTAATGCATTGATACGATCTTTAATTACTAAAGAAGTTGAAACATCATAAATTTATAATAGACTTGCTGCATAAATCAAAGATAGTTGAGGGATTTTTAGGAGAAACGAAGCCGGCTACCTTCGCGTACACAGACGTACGTGAGGAGCGGAGGCGAGTTTCGACGACAAAATCACCAACTAGATTGACTTATGCAGTAAGTCTAATTAGTAATAGTGCTTGAAAAACAAGATATGGAATAAGAGAAAGCGATAAACAGACACAAGATTTACAACAACTAAGTATTTTTATAAAATTAGGCAGTGTAAAGGCATGGTTAGCTGCGTAACATCAGTTAATAATTTATTTCTGAGTATACCACTTTGGAATAGAACGATTTGTCCATTTTGGTTTTATTATATCGTTATTCCATTTTACAGTTAAGTATTGCTGATATGCTTTAAAAATATTAGAGTGATTAGAAAAATCAATTTGTAAATAGTCTGATTTAGTGCAATTGACGAATGGTGTCATATTATTATCATCGATTAAATGCGAAGAATATTTAAGTAAGTTGCTGATTAATTGTTGAGTTTTATGTTTCTTATGATAACGATGTGTATATTCATGACAAAGAGCTATAAGATGTTCAGAAAGCCAAAACCAGTTATTTCTATTTGAAGATGCCCAAATAGTACAAGGGTGTTTCAAATGGGTAGGTTTATAAATATCAGGATATACAATTTGACTATTGCAGAAAATAGCAGTACTAAGTAATTGAGCAGACTCAACTATCATTTTTAGGACTCGTTTATTATCAAGTGCCTGTGCTGATAATATTGGACAAATATTAGTAATAAAAATGTTCATATATGTGTGATTTATAGACCTTGTTACAACAGAAATGTAAGATAAAATAGTATCTAATTATTAAAAAACTTGATTACTACAGCTTGTTATAATAGGAATTAAGTTAGGGACTTACAAGGTCATTTGTAATGGATGCTAAGATTAAGTTGCGTTTGAGTTGTATTAAGTTATATAAACAATTAGAGCATGCAGGAAAGGTATGCGAACATTATGGTATTTCACGCTTTACATTACGCAAGTGGTACAAACGCTATGAAGTATTAGGTAAAAATGGTTTGTGTGATATTAGTAGTAAGCCCAAAAACTTTCCTTTTCAAAAAAGAAGTGAAGTTGATGAAAATCTTATACTAGACCTCTTTCGAAAATCGCTTGTGCGCAAGGGTGTGAAGGAGACGCTTCACCTCGAACCGCAGCGTACTCTAATTCCGTTACGGATTCGAGTACCGCATCATTGTTCAAATCACCAGCAGAAGTAGAGTTGCGAAAGAAGTCTATTCTAAGGCCATCAGCAACTGTTCCTCCAAATTGAGCTTATTTTTACGCCCTCCTTTTGATTTCTTAAGACCATCAGCTTGCCTCAAAATATCCACCATCTTTGAGAATGTTCCCTTCTTTACTCCTGTTAATCGACGAAATTTTTCATCCTCTAACTCTTTAATATGTTCGAATTTCATTATTACTTCAAATCAGATATTTATAACACCATTCTACATCATTGTCTAGTTTCGAAAGAAGTCTAATAATGATATGCCTTTTATGTTACACGAATATCTTAATGATTTTAATTGGACTATGCTTGAACTAATGGCTTAAGAGCAGGAAATTGAAATTCTTTGGCATAGTTTGCAAAATAACTTGTGTAAGATACGAGAACAATTTATAGGGGAATAAAAATATAAAATTAACTTTTATATTTAATAACATATTTTATTATGCTAACTCCTATGTAAAATAAAGGAGTACTACATATTGTGAAGAAAAGTTTAAATAAATAGCTGTTCACTATAAGTGACCACATACGATCTATTGGTAGAACTCCAAATATACTCATGAAGCTAATAACAATACAAGTATCTACAAATAGCGAAATTGCTGTACTGCCATTGTTCCTAAGCCATAGCCATCTAGCATGAGTAACTTTACGTATCCATAAATAAATTGTAATATCAATGAGTTGAGCAGTGTAACAGGCAATAATTGAACCTATGAAAGCAATACTATATAACCCAAAAACCTTATGAAAAGTTATATTATCGATTTTAGACCATTCTGTGGCATTTAACCTATCCATTATTGCTATAATTAATACAACAATTATATTCATAGCTAGTGCAAGTTTAACACAGAAATTAGCTTTGGTTTTCCCATAAAATTCAGCAATTAAATCAGTAAGTAAAAATGTTAATGGGTATGTTATTGCACCTACAGAAAGTTCAAAAGTATAAAAAGGTAATATTGGTAAGAAAACAAACTTTTGATATATTAAATTACCTGTTACAATGAGAATTGCAAATAATACGCATATAGTAATATAAATTTTTTCATCTATGGTCATGTTTTTGGAATCATAAATTAAGAATATTTTGGGTGAAAACTATATTAAAATAAATAAGTCTACCTAGAATTCAACTTATAAAATTATTTATATATGGTAAAGCTTGTTGTATTACATCATCATCCACCACGGTTTCACCATATAATTAATATTGTGACATTAATACAAAAATTCTACTTTTCTTGTATGTAGAATAATACAATTATTCTTTACTAAAATGCACCAATATCTATATTAACTCTAAATTAAATTTTTTTAAAGGTTACAATTGTGCTCAAGAAAATTAAGGTACTTTGCATGGCTACTCTGATGGTTATAACACCAACTTTAACAATGGCAATTAGTGGTGAGGTTAGAAAAATTACTCCACCAAAATTAGACACTGCATATTTGGGACAAAAAATACTTTGTTATCGTCCAATGAGACATGGTTCTCCTAAAATGAGTGTAGAGGAAAAAGATAGTAAAATAATCGCTAATAACTATGGGCATGGTGGTAGTGGCTGGACTCTTGGACCTGGTTCTGCTGAGTACGTTAATAACTTACTTATAAACTCAAAATATGCAACTGATCTTACAAAAGATACGCCAATTACCATTATTGGAGCAGGCGTCTTGGGATTGTTTACAGCTTATGATTTAGAACAAAAAGGTTTTAAGAATATTACGATTGTTGCAGAAAAATTTGATGGACTGGCTTCTAATAATGCGGGTGGCTTACTTGCTCCAGTATCTATGGATAATGATCAAGAAATACAGACAGTTCTTCAGAAAATAGAAATTGATGCTTATAAATTTTATGCATCAATCGCTAAGAAACAGCATCCACACTTTAAGGAAGGAGCTATCATTGTTCCAACTTATTTTAGAACTCGGGAAGAATCTGGTTTAGAGCCTTATGTTGGTAAGGTCATGAAACCAGCAAAAGAGGTGACAGTTGACTTTGATAATGGTACGACAAGGAAGATGATTGTATATGATGACGGTATTTTTATGGATACAGGCATACTTATGGCAGAACTTAACGAATATTTAAGAAGTAAAAATATTAAGTTTGTACAGAAAAAAGTTAACTCATTTGCTGAACTTGATGGAAAATTTATCTTCAATTGTACTGGACTTGGTGCTAGTAAGCTTAATAATGATGAAAAATTGGTGTCAGTCCAAGGTCACTTGATTATGCTTAAAGATCAAAATCCTAAAGATATACAATATATGATTTTGACTCGTTGGGATGAAGGTAAAACTAAGTCTGGACAAAAAATAGAGCGTGATTTTTATATTTTCCCAAAACATATGCCAAATACTGGTGTGAATGATGTAGGAGTCATTGGTGGTACTTTTATTGAAGACGCAACACCTGAAACACCTAATGACGAGGAATTTGGTGTTATACTAAAAAATGCTAAAGAATTTTATGGGATTAAACAAGTCCCATAATTAGGGTCATTTAAAAGTTGTAACTAATGATAGAAAAGTTTGTTTTTTAAAATAGACCTCCTTCGAAACTCTACTTCTGCTGAGGGATTTGAAGGAGACGCTTCACCTCGAACCACAGCGTATACTGCTCGTAAATGAAGAGTTGGTAGACGATAGTATAACTTCAAGAAGAGCTAGGCAGTAGCAAAGTCGAGCAGCGTAGCGTACATTAGTACATGAGCAGCTTCGATCTTTAGACACGACAACGCCAATTCTTGAAGTTCACCGAGTATACTCTAATTCCGTTACGGATTCGAGTACCGCATCATTGTCCAAATCACCAGCAGAAGTAGAGTTTCGAAAGAAGTCTGTTCTTAGTAGGTATAATTGCCTATATACTTATTCAATAAATAACTTTCTATCAATTGACAAGCTTATTTTTATTTGTTAGCATCAAAGACTCCATAACATTATTTTAAAAACAAATTCACGACAACTTAACTAGAATATCAAATATGCAATTTCAAGATACTAACGATTTACATAAAATAGCCGATATTATTAGTACTAAGCTAAGTGAACATGATATAGCAGCAACAACATATTATAGATTAAAAGACCCTTGTTCTGCCTTAAATAAGATGATACTAAAGACTAACGAATTAACGGATCTAGTTGCTTTTAGATTTATAGTTGATAAGCTAGAATATTGTTATAAAGTGTTAGATATTATCTGTGGCATCTATTCTGTTAAAACAACAGAGAAAAAGAATTATATTGATTATCCTAAAGATAATGGTTATCGTTCCTTGCATATTGTTACGAGTGTCGGCAACCCTAGACGTGATGTGGAAATGCAGGTACGAACCAATGAGATGCATGATATAGCAGAATTTGGTACAGCAAATCACCATGAATATAAAAAGATACAGGCAGCAAAGATAAGAGAGTTACTGCCTAGTGGCATGTTGAATGTGGCTGCTATTAATACTGGGCTAAATAAAGCGTACGACATCTTTACCAATTTTAATTGGACTATACAAGAACTTATTGATTATGAGCAAACAATTATAAACCTTTATCGTATTTATCAAGACAACTTGCGTAAAGTATGAAGTGCATAGTGTTATTGAGTAGCTAAAATATTTTCGGGTTAGCTATAGCTTCAAACCATGTTTGGCTAGTAAAGATGAAAGCTCTAGTTTTAGACTATTTAGTTTTTCCAAACTATCTGATTCATATTTAGCAATAATTTTAGCTTCAGTATTTGAAGCTCTTAGTAACCACCATGCATACCCTTGAGATTCATTGGGCATATTATGTGAGTCAACCCTTATACCATCAATATCGTTAAAAGTGATATTTCTACTGTTTAAATCCTCTTTTATTTGCTGAATAATATCAAATTTAAGGTTATCTGATACAGAAATCTTAATTTCAGGGGTACTATAACATTTAGGTAACTCATCTATCATATCGTCCAAAGTTTTTTTTGACCTTGATAGTAAATCAACAAACCGTAGGGCAGCATAAATTGCATCATCATATCCATAATATTTATCAGCAAAAAATATATGACCACTAGTTTCACCGCCAAGTAACGCCTTAGTTTTTTGCATCTTATCTTTGATAAAGGAATGACCTGTTTTCCACATTATCACATTTCCACCATAGGACTTAATTTGATTAAATATGCTGCTACTTGATTTGATATCCATTATAATAGTTGCATTTGGATTTTGCTCAATTACATCTTTTGCCAATATACCAAGGATTTGGTCACCTAAAATTATTCGTCCTTTCTTACTTATAATGCCTATACGATCTCCATCCCCATCGAATGCAATACCAATATCGCAATCCTGAGTCTTAACTATCTCTATTAGTTGTTCTAGATTCTTGGGAATAGTTGGATCTGGGTGGTGATTAGGAAAATTACCATCAATTTCTGAATTTATAACGATATTTTTGTTGGGTAATCTTAATGATAATAAGTCAATAATATTTCCAGCCGCACCATTGGCAGGATCCCATGCGACTTTTATTTGAGGTTCTATAGTTATTCCTTGCAAAATCCTATCTAGATATTTATCGGTAACATTTAAATTGCGTATATTACTTAGTGCTAGAAAATTTTTTGGTATAATAAGATTGGTGGACCAATCTTGACTTAGAATATTATTCAGTAAATCTTGTATTTGTTGGTCGAAAAAAGACTCTCCTTGTGATAACAACTTAAAGCCATTATCATCTTTGTGGTTATGGGATCCTGTTATCATTATGCTAGCTTGTGGCTTAAATATTTTATCAGCAAAATATAAAACAGGGGAGGGTACAATACCTATTGAGGTAACCTTCCCCTTAGCTGAAATAATACCATTAACCAAAGCATGGTAAAGGGCAGGGGAGCTTAATCTACCATCACATCCTATAAATATTTCATTCCCTTGCTTTGATATATGCATTTTGGTAAAACAAAAGCCAATTTTATAAGCAATAGTTGGATTAATATCTATTAGACTGCTGCCACGAATGTCGTACAGTCTAAAAATTGTTCTATTTATTTCCATTGTCATTATAATTGAGTATACTTACAAAACTTGAAATCATAGCAGTATATATTATAAATGAAAATTTTAGCATTGGATACGGCAAATAATAGTGCATCTGTTGCAATCTCTGAAGATCAGGTTATTCTAGCCTATATTGAGGAATTAAGGTCTTCTATGCAGGCTGAAACTATCGTGCCAATGATTGAAGAAGCATTGAAAATAGCAAAGCTTTCTTATCATGACCTAGATTATTTAGCCGTTACAAACGGCCCAGGTAGTTTTACAGGCATTAGAATAGGCTTATCAGTGGCAAAAGGCATTTTGCTAAGTACAGATATAATAGGCACTACTATATCTAATTTTGAGTTTTCCTGGTGGAGAGCCAGCAGGCAAGTAAAAAATTATGATAAAATTTTTATTTTTCTCAATGCATATAGAGGGCAATTATATAGCCAAGTTTTTGACCAAAATGAACAAGCTTCTATTCCGTCACTGATAAATTATGACCAAGCTGTGGAATTATTAAATACAGAAAATGCTGCTATTAATGTCTGTGCAGGTAGTGGGGTAGAGATGATATACGACAAGATTAGGGATATAAAAAATTTAACAATCTTACCTCGTTTTACTAGAGTTAAGGCACTGCATATATGTAAATATATAGCCGATAAAATAGACCTCTTGCGTAACTCTACTTCTGCTGGTAATTTGTGCGTCGATCCGGCACTCGAATCCTCACGTACATTTGAGTACGCTGCGGTTCAAGGTGAAGTGTCTCCTGCAAATTCCCTAGCAGAAGCGAATTTCGCAAGAGGTCTAATAAGGAAGCACAATTTCTCTAACTCCATAGAACCGTTATATATTAGACCAGCTGATGCGAAGATTAGACTTCTTACATAATTCTACTGCTGCAAGAAGTCTATTAAAAATTTTCCTAACCTCTTCCTTTACCTTCTGTTTTTTCATTATGTGGAGGTGGTGACGTTGGTGCTTTAGATGACATATGTGATTTTGCTTTTTGTCCGACAAATTTTGCCTCATTCTTCAATTGTTCAGCCAATGGTAGTTTGCTCTTGTCATCAGAATATCCATGCCATTTGTCTTTTAAATATTCACAAATTCTTTTAATAAAATTCTTCCTTGGTATTATCGTATTCGATGATGCAGCTTGATCATTTACTAATTGCTTAGTAAATTTCTTTACTGTATATTTATTTGGATTATCGATAAACTTATTTAACTGTTCCGCAGCTTTTTTAGCAATGTCATTAACGGATTGTGAACTTAATTTCCCTGTCTTTGTATCTTTTTGAGTTGCAATTGCTTGACCAATTTGTTCTATCAATACGTCAGCTAAAGCCTCTGTAGCACCATTTGCTTTTTTAAATGCGCTTATTGTTTCCGGCTTCACTCTTTCATCTGATATGATTTCTGCAACTCTTTCTTTCATATCTGTTTTATATTGATTTTCATTAAGAGGAGCAGTTAATAATTCTTTCGATAAAGCCTTATTGCTATCAATAATTGCTTGAGGGGATTTTTGCTCACAACTTGTTTTTATTGCTTGTATATCGCCAATAAATCGATCAGCAATCTTACCAGTACCAGCCACATCAATTACTACCTGCGTTTTTGGTTCAATATCGCCTACTGTTCCTAACGTAGCGGTAATATTTACAGCCATATAATCTTGACTATTAAATTCCGTACCCATCATCTTCCTAAGGTTACTCTGTGGCAAGAAAGCACCCATACTACAATCAAACATGAAATTCTGTCCGCCAATATATGATACGTTACGATCTTTATCTATAGTGATCTTGGACATACTACCATCTCTTAGCCATTCATTCGTAGGATCGCATCCATAGTTATTAAATGCTTTAAATCTTAGTGGAGTCAATCCACCTATACCACCAGCTATACCCCCTTGGTGATTTGCAGCTAAAATATATTTAGTTTGTTTTTGTGATAAATGATAATCTTTTGTTAATATATCATGCAGATCTTGATAAGTTACCTTATAGTCCTGATCTTTACCTAACTTACACTGATCTATTAAGTCTACTAGTTTACCGTCTTGAGATTCAAGATAGAAACCGCGGTCTATATCATTGTTAACCTGCTTTTCACGAGATTGAGGATTGTTTTGATAATCTTTGTCATGTTTAGGATCAAAGGACTCTGCCATATATTGTAAGTCTTTATCTATATTTTCTGCAGCATCATCAGATGTAAAACTATATGATTTCATAATATAATATCTCCTTAGTTAACTTGCATTCAATAAACTAGATTAATAAACTAGTTTTCAATAAGCTTTTTCCACATTGACTATGATAATGGGTGATTTATTTATCTCATGTTTCAATGTCTTACGAATAGCCGATCTTACAGCATTCTCAATCTGTTCATTGAGAATGTTACCTTTTGATTTCCTCTGAATTTCTATCGTTTCAGCAATATCATCTTTAATCATATTAATTAGCTGTGCATCATCGTCAGAGTCAAGAAGACCCGGCATAGATAAAATAGGTCTGCAACTAAGGCTACCATTTTTATTTATTACCAAACTTGCCACTACTATACCAGAATCACGCATACGTCTACGAGTTCTAAAAATCGATGAGTCTGCTGGTAAAAGATAATTGCCGTCTACAGCTAAATAACCTGTTGTTACCTTGGATAAAATACGAGGATTATGAGGATCAAGTAATAATAAGCTACCATTTTCGACTTCAACAGCATGTTTTATACCGTTTTTACGAGCTAATTTCGCGTGTTCATGTATATGTACCGGCTCACCATGCACTGGTACACAAATCTGAGGTCTAATTAGAGAGTACATGTGTTTGAGTTCGTCAATTGATGGATGCCCAGAAACATGTACAAAGTGATCTCGTTCAGTTACCACTTCAATTCCTGACCTCACAAAAATATTAAACATACGGAAAATTTTCTTTTCATTGCCGGGAATAATTTTTGAAGAAAATATAATTGTATCTTTAGGAGCTAACTTTATACTATGGTGACTATTATTTGCCATTTTTGCAGTAGCTGCTAGAGGCTCACCTTGGCAACCAGTAGCAATAACTAAAAGTTCTTGCCTTTTAAATCTTGCTATATCTCGTTCATCGATCAAAGGGGCAATATCTTTCATATAACCACTTTCCTGTGCTGCAAGCAAAATTCTATGCAAACTTCTTCCCGATAGGACAACTTTTCTTTTTGCCATCTGACCTGCGTGAATTAGAGTCTCAAGACGAGCCAAATTTGAGGCAAAAGTTGTTACCACAACCATCTGAGAGCAACCTGCTATAATATCTACTAAACTTTTACGCACTTCTCCTTCTGAACCAGAAGTTCCTTCATTAAATACATTAGTTGAGTCACAGACTAAAGCTAGAACCCCTTCATCACCATAAGATTTTAGTAGAGCTTCATCAGCTTTCTTACCAAGTACCGGATCATTATCAAATTTCCAGTCTCCTGTATGGAGAATATTGCCAGCTTGTGTACGTATCATAATCGCCTGCATTTCTGGAGCTGAGTGGGTTAGCGGTATCATCTCTAGTTGGAATGGATCAAGATTTATTTTTGCCGAAGGCTTTACTTCATGAATTTTTATAGTTTTAGCAAAATCATATTCTGCTAATCTAAGTTTTAGAAAATTTGCTGTAAAGGTAGTGGCATATATTGGACATTCTAGGCTACTCCACAAATATTGGATTGCTCCCAAATGGTCTTCATGTGCGTGAGTTAGAACTAAACTTACTATATCTTTTTTATAGCGTTCAATAAAGCTAATATCAGCAATTATCATGTCAACACCTGGTAAATAATCATCGGCAAAACCGCTACCGCAGTCAACCATCAACCATTTTCCTTGATAATGATATAGATTGACATTTATGCCTATTTCATTTGCACCACCAAGTGGTAAAAATAGTAAATCATTTTTATGGTTTTTAATGTTGAATGACATATTAACTTCTATATGATGTAGGATTTAAGTATACTTTTATAACTTATTTTTGGCTTTTAGTCTATGATTAATACTAATTTAGTTTATACTAGTATATTCACCTTTGGTATAGTTTTATTATTAACTATACTATTTCCTAATTTGGATATAGATTTCTCAAAATTATTCTACGACAGCAATAATGGATTTATCTATCGTAACAATAATATTGTACAATTATTATTTGAAGTTATTCCAATATTAACTACTATACTGACTATAGTAATATTATTATACCTACTTTACTTAATTGTTAAGTACAAAACTTTTAATAAGCTTATTATTTCAGGGGGTTTTTATATAATTTTATCTACAGCAATAGGTCCTGGACTACTAGTAAATTATATATTTAAAGAAAATTTTGGTAGGGCTCGTCCGCTGCAGATTAAAGAGTTTAATGGTACAAAAAATTTTACTAGAGCCTTCTCAATCTCTAATGAATGTTTACATAATTGCTCATTTTCATCAGGCCATGCAGCTATGGCGTATAGCTTAACTAGTTTTGCTTATGTTGCTCCTTTGATATTTTTCTCAAGAATTTATAGTATCACATTGATTTTTGGTACATTAGTTGGACTAAGTCGTATATTAATGGGAGGACATTTTTTAAGTGATGTACTGGCTTCATGTGTTGTTACACTAATAATTAATCATCTATTATATTTATGTTGGCAAAAACTAAAATTAATTTAAATAAAATTGCGATTGTTTATAATAGTGCTAAAAAATCATTAGAGCTAGTTAGACAGCTTGAACTAGTTTATAAGTTTTGTAAGGTAGAAGAAGCAGAAATAATTGTTGTAGTTGGAGGGGACGGAGAATTACTACATGCGATACACCGTTATATGCATCTTGATGTTTCTTTTTATGGAATTAATTCTGGTAACATTGGGTTTTTAATGAATCCAGTTATTGTTGAAAAGTTAATGGATAATTTACAAGAATCTATAATTTCTCATTTATACCCTTTAAAAATGCAAGCCGAAAGCATAGACAATAAAACCTATACTGCCCTAGCTATTAATGAAGTATCAATATTTCGTAAAACCAACCAAGCTGCTAAATTCAAGATCGAAATTGATCAAGTTGAGCGTATGAGTGAATTAGTAGCCGATGGGGCAATGGTTGCAACCCCAGCTGGCAGTAGTGCATACAACTTATCTGCTGGAGGTCCTATTTTGCCACTTGAGTCAAACGTATTATGCCTCACACCAATTTGTCCTTTCCGTCCAAGACGCTGGCATGGTGCGTTACTACCATTTTCTACTACTATAAAGTTTGAAATCTTAGAAAGTAATAAAAGACCAGTAAATGCAGCTGCAGATTTTCAAGAGTTTGATAATATTAAGTCAGTATTAATTAAATCTGTAAAAAACAAGAAGATAAAGTTATTATTTGATAAAAAAAATAGCCTTGAAAATCGAATTATTAAAGAGCAATTTAATGAGTAATTCACCTTATGTATAACATAAAAGTCATAGGGAAAATAGCCTAGAGCTATTAGCGAGGAGTTACTTTGGTGACATCCCCCCCTAATGGCGATGATTACTTGAGCCTACTATATATAGTCAATTGATGAGAAGTTGGTGACGTCGTCACTCGTCGCTCGCCTTATTACATATAGGCGTCGCTCCATCGCTCCTAGCACCAAATCCTCCTGAATTGACTATAATTTATTACATTGAACTGAGGTTAAAAAAATAATTTTTATCAAAACTAAAGATTATTTCTCCCATTTTTCTTAAAGCTTTGTTATAATCACTCTAGGTGCTGTGAACCTAGTATCATAGTATCTTACATTTTTCTATAATCGTCATAGCAAGGCTCTTTAGATGCCGTGGCGATCTAGGTAAACAGCGAAGCTGTTTTTTTAGAGTAACGCTTCGCGTATCCTAGATTGCCGCGTTGCTGCTTTTTCGTGACTCCTAGCTAATAGACGCTCGGAAGGACTCTTAACAGTAGTGACATAAAAAATGTAAAATTGCTATGACCTAGTATACTTAAACTTGCATACTTGCTAATCTTATAATTTAATATGAGAATAAATGAATAAAGAATTTGTAAGACATTTCCTAATAGGCTTTTTTAGTGTATTTAAAATATCTCAAACGACAGTAAGAAAAAAGCCAGAGACAGATTTACTTGAATACTTTATTAGAGTAGAAAAAGATATTAATTCAACATTTCAAGAAATAAGAAAAGAATATGAAAGATAGTAAAAGTTTTTTTGCTAATAACAATAGGTTGAATAAAGGATATTTAAAAGTTAGTAATCCTAAGGAGTCGGATAATAGCTTCTATAGTAAGAAGTTTGCACATGTTTTGCCACCTGTAGATTTAATGGCAGAATATGAAAATATTTATCCAGGAACATTGACAAAGCTAATTGCCATGGCAGAAAAAGAGCAAGTACATAGACATCAGATGGATATTAAAAGTATTGAGGTTTATGAAAGCGTAACAAAAAAAGGTAGAATAAGTAGCATTATATTCATGATAATGGTCTGTATTACTACTGTAGTTTTGGCTGTATTGGGACATTTTATAATTGCCAGTATTTTCACGGTTTCAGTATTGTTAGGCATAGGAACTGGCGTATTCTTGTCTTCTGCTAAATTTACTAAGCGGAAAGACTATACTAAAAGGTGAAATTATATAAGAATCTTATAATAATTGAGTAAAGATTATGAGTAAATTACAAAAAGAAATGCAAGAAAGGCAGCAAAGTCCTTTTAAATATGTGGCTTTTAGTGGTGGTGGAGCTAAGGGGGCTGGATATTCTGGTGTTTATGAGGGTTTGAATGAATCTAAAGTAATTGAAGGGGTAGAAGCAGTTGCAGGATCATCGGCAGGGGTAATAGCTGCTGCAGTGACAGCATTTGGTATACCACCTAAAGAATATGAAGCTATTTCAAAAAATACAAACTTCAAAGATTTACTTGGGACTCAAGGATTTTCAATTGGTCCGGTGCCGCTTAGCAAAGATGGTACTCCATTATACGAGCTTGTAGATAAGACTATAAGAAAAGGTGCTTATAATTTTTTAAAGGGCAAAAATTTTGTGGAACTTGCTACAGCGAGATATGAAAGGATTTCAGAAGAACTGAGAGAGTTAGACAAAAAAAGGCAAGATCTTTTAAATACGATTGAAACATTAAAACAACAAGATGATAGTAATAGTCAGCAGATTGCTGATATAAATGAAAATATTCAAGGTTTAGATTTTCAGGAACAAAATTTTAAAAAACAATCCAAGAAAATTCAAGCTATAATAGAATCTAACGGGAAAGAATTCATTGAATTAACAGACAAATGTCAAAAGGGTGGTGAACTCCTTTTTAAGGATTTAGCTCTTTTAAGACTTCTTGATCCAGTGCAATTTAAAGACTTATTAATTACTGCAGTAAGGCGAGATGATAGTACTTTGCAAATTTTTAGTGCTGAAAATACTCCTGATGTTCCAATTGCTAGAGCTTGCCATGCTTCCGCTTCTCTTCCTTTAGTTTTTCAACCTGTAAAAATTGATGGTGTCGAGTATGTCGATGGGGGGTATAGAGACAATACTCCTATAGACTATTTCCCCGAAAATGACAGTAAAGTCGATGTTGCGGAAGAGTTGGATGGTTTTGAGAATGTTACCCTAGCAAAAAAGCAAGGTAGGGTTTTAGCTCTTGCCTTCGGTAGTGGTATGGATGATTCAGCAAATATTGCTATATATAGTGCTAAGAATTTTGAAGGTCCAAATGCCCTAGTGAAATTTTTAATTGATGTAGTATATAAAATGCTAGCTAAAGTTGGTGGAAATCTTATACACACAGAAACTAATAAAAAGACTTTTGATGATTTACGTGAGAATGCATTAAATACGGTTGCATTAAATACTCAAGGTATATCTACTCTCAGCTTTGATGATGCTGAAAAATATGCAAGTTACTTACATATTAAAGGTCGTTTTCAGACTTTGGAGTATTTAGATAATTTTGAACTTGGTAAAGGGGTAGATAAAGCATTTGAACAACAAAAATTTCTCCTAAATGTTTATGAAGTTTATGATAATGAAAATTTGAATAAAACTTTTTTTAATAAGCTATTAAATCACATAGCCCCACCCCCACCGGAAGAAACTAAAAAAAAGAACTCTTGGCAAGATCGTGATGTTATGCGAAATCATCAAGAAAAAGCTGACACATTGTTATCTTTTTGTACGGAAGAACGCTGGAAGGGGAAAGATAACAAGGCTGTATTAAAAGAGTATGTAATAGTTGCAGCAACTGCACGCAATAATGAACTTAGAAATGATACCAAGTCTATAGAATCACTGATTAAGACCTTAAATAATCCAACAACACCGAGTAAAATTAAAAATGATTTTGTAGAATTATTAGCTATTGATAAAAAACAAGAGCAGAGATTTGATACAAGTAAAAGTCCAGCAAAGAATATTACTGAGTTTAAGTTTACAAAAGAAGATTTTAAAGATTTTCTAGGTAAAAATAAAAGTGAGGCATTTCGAATTAGTAGTGGAGGAAAGGGAGTAGGGCAGGCTAAGGGGGGATGACCATAAATATGGAAATTAATTATGGGAATAATTATGCAAATTACCACGTCTATTATCGAAGAAGTAGCGAAGCACTACGAAGCAATCTATTTTTGGTTACTTAGCTATTCTCAACTTTTAACAAATCTGTGGTACTATGGTAAATAATCTTATTTGTAATCCTACCAGCAAACCTTGGAGTACTAATGATTTAATCCACTCGGAACTTATTACATCGAGAGATCTAATATATAATCCATGTCAGTTTATATGTTCTGAACCAGTAATGGAAAGTGAAAGTATTGCATATGGAGCCTACATGTTCAAGTTAAATTCTATGAATGTTAGATTTCGTGTTGCTAAGATTACTCCTACAAAAATTGGTCAATTTGTAACACTATGGAAGAGAATTGGGAATGGATCAATCCAGCCATATGATATTGCAGATTCAATTGATCTTTTTATTGTAACAACGCGTAAAGGAGATAAGTTTGGTCAATTTATATTTCCACAATCTGTTTTGTATAAATATGATATAGTCTCGCATAATAACCAAGGTGGTAAGAGAGCAATAAGGGTATATCCACCTTGGGACATTGTTATAAACAAGCAAGCTAAAAAAACTCAAGCATGGCAACTAGAATATTTTTTAGAAATTCCAAGAAATAAACCAATTAACTACGCAAGAGCACAAATGCTTTATAATCAAGTTAAATAGTCATTACTAATTTTGGATCAAGGCAATAGATTGGCTTGCCTATGTCTAATCTCTTGATTGCTGCATTGCAGCTCCTCGCAATGATGGTGGTACTCTTACTGACAAAATATTTGTGGGTAATGCTAAGAAATAGGCTTTTCGTAGTGACGTAAGTTTGGTATATAGTTAAACCTATTGAATTAGGTGATATAAATAGAAAAAATATCATTAACCTTTAAGAAATTATTGTTATATTCTTGTCACCTAATATTACAGGTTTTACTATAAATACTTATTCGGGATAGTCGTAGAAATTAACCATCTTCTCAGATATTAATTGGCAATCATATTTTTCTAAAATATCTTGTCGAATTTTTTTACCTAGGTGTTTTCTAAGTAGAGGCATAGTGATTAATAGCTCCATAGCTCTTGCTAAATCTTCTGTATTTTGCGGTTTAACTAATAATCCGTTTATTTGGTCTTGTATTAATTCTCTACCACCTGGGGCATCAGTAGTAATAATGGCTCTACCATATGCTCCAGCCTCTAAAAGACTACGACTTAGCCCTTCACGGTAGGAAGGTAATACTGCAATATGTGCTTTTTTCCATATTTCTTCTATATTTTTCTGATAACCAAGATATTTGATATATCCTAGATTTTGATAGTCTTCTAATATTGATTGTGCTATTGATTGCTTATTATCTTTATCAGGTTCGCCAACTAACCAAAACTCAGCATCTATACCTTTTTGTTTTAATATTTTTGCAGCATATATAAATTCATATATACCTTTATCAATAATCATTCTAGCTACCAATGCCACCACTATTTTACTACCTAGTGGCTCTAGAAGAAAAGGAAACTTTTCAGTTTCTATACCAACGCTGCATTGTTTAACAATTAAATTTTTGGGTGCTATAGCTAATTTTACCAGTAAGGCTAAATCATCATCGTTTTGTACGACAAATAACATACTTCTATAATATCCTATTATGGATATTATTCTAACTATAATGCTTCTAACTAATCTTAGCAAAAAATTGCTACTTATAAAAATTAAACCCATACCAACAAAAGTGTTAATAACTTGCGGTAAACCCTTCTGTTTTGAGCATATACTGCATAAGAAGGCAGTTATACTCCCATAAAAAATTGGTTTTATAGTAAAATTATGCAATATATCCGGTTTCTCTTTATTTAATATGCTAATTAACTTGATTAATAATAATAAATCAGTAAAAGGGTTGATACTTCCACGCTTTATTGAAATTGGGATTACTTGTAAACCATGCTGTTCTATCTTATCTTTGAATTCACTAATATTTGTTAACACTTTTACTTCATAGCCTTGCATTTTAGCAGTTAAAGCAATTGGTAGAAGATGGGCATAAAAGTGCCAATCTGTATTTGTGAAAATGATAATTTTTTTCATTTGCTTTTCTTAATAATAATTCTATAAATATACCTATAGAGCAAATACCCACTTAATTATATCATAAAAATTAATTGCACTAATAGCATATGTCAAATTATTTAGTTACTGGAGGTGCTGGTTTCATCGGCTCACATCTTGTTAACTTACTAGTAAAAGAAGGCAATCAGGTTGTAATATTAGATGATCTTTCAACAGGTAATTTCAATAATTCGTTTAATAAAAATGTTGAATTTGTTCAAGGAAATATCTTAGATCAAGATATTTTAGAAAAACTATTTAGAAATATTGATGGTTGCTTCCATCTTGCAGCGATAGCAAATGTACAGGAATCAATTGATAATTGGTATCACAATCATCAAGTGAATTTAACAGGAACTATTAATATATTTCTTCAGGCAAGTAAACAGAATATACCCGTTGTATATGCATCATCTGCTGCCGTTTATGGCACAGTAAGTGACTTTCCTTTACAAGAGAATGGTAAGGTAAACCCGCTTTCTCCTTATGCAGCGGATAAATTAGCCTGTGAGCTGCAAGCTAAGGTTTTTGGTGAGCTTAAATCTCTTAAAACCTGTGGTTTACGCCTTTTTAATGTTTATGGTAAAGGGCAACTTAGAGGTTCTGATTACTCTGGTGTAATATCAATATTTAAACAGAAAGTAGAAGAGGGTAAGGAGCTGGTTGTTTTTGGTGAGGGTAATCAAAGTCGTGATTTTATACATGTTTCAGATGTTACCAACATGTGTGTTAGAGCCTTGTCTATTGCGAGTACCTCAGCCCCTATACTAAATGTTTGTACAGGACGTACCTACTCTATAAATGAACTTATTCAACTAATTAATAAGATTGCTATTGTCAAAGGGGTAAAATATCTACCAACTCAGGCCGGGAGTATAAATATTTCTGTTGGCAGCACAGAATTGGCTCAGCAGCTTTTAAATTATATGCCAGTATATGAGTTAGAAGCTGGATTATTAGAGCTATTTAGTGTAAATTTATGAATTCAAAAGAAACCCTGATTTTAGTATCTGATATTAGGGGATGGGCTTTTGATAACGTCGCTCAATATGTTCAATCTTTGCTAAGCAACCAATATGATTGTCATATTATTTACAGCTGTGATTACAAAACATATAAGGATTTTTTAATCAAATTAAACCAATATACTTCTATTAAATTAATACATTTTTTCTATCGTGGCTATCTGACAGAATTACTAAGAAGCATAGCAGATAATTCTAGTAATAGTAAGGCTACAGGAGAAATATTAGTAAATACTACCATTACCACTAGCATACCTGATCATCTATTTATTGAAAGTGAAAGTGAAATATTAAAAAATTTACCAACTTTCCAATTTATTGATAACTACTACACTACTTCTAAAAGATTATATGATATTTATGTAAATATCATAGATTATCCAAAGCCTTGGCAAGTAATTTATGATAATGTACTAATTCATGATGCGGAATCAAGTCATGATGAAGATCATGCAAGTTTAGTTGTAACATGGATTGGTAATAGTTCTTGGGGAAGTTGGTATAGTAGTACTCCTGATTATAAAGGTCTAAAAACAGTAATTATACCGGCACTAGAACAGATGGATAAAGATGGAATTCATATCAAAAGATGTATAGTGGATAAAAATGAGCGAATACGTTCTAAACAAGAAATTTGGGAGATTTTAAAAAAAACAGACATTTTGCTAATAGCATCTGTGCAAGAAGGAACGCCGCTAACCATTATTGAAGCTATGGCATTTGGTTGTGCAATTATTACTACGGATGTAGGTATTGCTAGGGAGGTGTTACCTGAGGTGCAACATGAATTTATAATTAACCGGAATCATACAGGATTTATAAATGCAATAAAAAAATTAAATGTTGAAAGGGAACTATTAGCAAAGATTAAACAACAAAACTGTCTATCTTATCAAGAAATCTTTGCAAATAAAACTCAAATGCAAAACTTATGGTATTCATTTATAGAAGATTCAGTAAATAATCATACTAAAAAACAGATATTACAAACAAAACAACAAATTTTAAGAAATATAGAGCTTGTTAATAATAAAGATTCTTCCTCTGTAACGTATAGACTACTCTCAAGACTCCTTTCCTTACCCTTTCTTAAGAAAATAGCCCGATTTCTTCTAAAATATTCTTGGGTTAAGTTGCCTGTTAGACGAATAATTACTATGTTCTATTCTTTTTTTTCAAAAAATGACTATGATAATTTTAAAAATTTTATCATCAAATATCAAGGACAAAAACAAGATCGATGTCATTCCAGCAACGGCGGAAATCTAGACCCGCTGCCTCTAGGGCAAAAAGATATGGATGATATTTATGTAATTTATCCTAGCATTTTTCCTGGAGTTGCTAATTCTACTAAAGGATTATTTAATAAAACCATTCCTTTTCCTATGGGAAAACTCAACGTTTTGATAAGTTATATTAACTCGTATTTACCTGACAAAATTATTACTCAAATAGCAAAATTACTTATAAAAACAGGTATTAAAAACTTAATTATATCTGGAGGGCTTGATGTTCATATTCAATTAGTAGAGAAGCTACATGAAATGAAAGGGGATAATTGTTTAAATATCTACTATTTATGGCATGGTTCTCCTGCCCAATGGGTAGGTATTGGTCATTGCCAAACTTTTTATAGATGGTTGAATTTATATAAGCAGCATAAAATTAAATCTATTATCACTCTGAAAAATGGTCTAGAACAATTTCTTATAGCCAATGGTGTACAATCTTATCTATTACAAAACTTCATACCATTGCTGCTAGAAAAAAAGATAATTTCCCGAGAAGCTGGTAAATTTACAATTGGTATATGGAGCACATCAAACATATGGATCAAGAATCTCTACCCTCAATTTGCGGCGATAAGTATGTTCAAAGATCGAGTTTGTTGTTATACTAATTTCTCTTTAGATAACAATAAATATGCTTCTTGGATGATGGAAGATGTAGAACTTAAAGTTTTTCCTGAAAATTTACCACATAAAGAATTAATAAAATTGATGGCAAATACTAATTTAACTTTATACATTACTAATTCGGAATGTTCCCCTATGATAGTTTTAGAAAGCCTAGGTTTAGGAGTACCTTGTTTAGTCGGTCCTACAGCGGATGTTTATGATGATGAATTTTTACGTGATATGTTAACGGTTAACCGTGTTGACTGTCCGTTAACTATATTTAATGCCATAGAAAAGGTTCAACAAAATATTGATATAATCTGTTCTAAGCTACCTGACTTCATTAAAAAATATAATGAAAAAGCTCTTGTTTTAAAAAACTCTTTGCTGACAGCAATAAAAGATAATCATATGAATTAACTATGCTTAACTTCAACCACATTGGTTAATTTAATAATGAAGCTAGTAGTACTATTGATTTTATGCTATATTAGCTTTAATAACTTCACACAGCCTAATAACATAAATAATGATTATGAATAATGATAAACCATTAATTTCCTTTGACTATGCTATTAAATACCTTCTGAAAGATAAAGGCGATTATTCTATAGTAGAAGGTTTTATCTCAGCTCTTCTTAAGACCAAGGGTTATAAGGACGTTAAAATAGTAGCCTTACTTGAGACCGAGAGTAACAAAGAAGATAGTAAAAGCAAAAGAAGTCTAGCTGATGTAATTGTAGAAGACGAAGATCACCATAAATACATTATTGAAATCGAGCGTAATGTTAAGGATTCTTTTATTCATAAGGCATGTTTTAATACCTCAAGACTTATAGTTGATACTCTTGCCCAAAGAGAAGATTATACTCAAATAATCAAGATATTTCATATATCGCTACTCTATTTTCCTATAGGAAATGGTAATGGAGTTATTTACCATGGTAAAACTATTATTCATGAGGTAGAAACTAATGAAAGATTAAATGTGCATATTAAAAATATGGAGACTTCTGAGGTTTTTGATGCTACTAACATCCTACCAGAATATTTTTATATATCAGTACCTCTATTTAATGATCGTTTAGAGAAAGAGATTGATGACTGGCTACATGTCATGAAATATGATGAAGTCCCACCAAACTATCATTCGCCTTATATGAGACAAGTAGCAGACAAGCTGAGCATTCTCAAAATGACCAAAGAAGAGAGGGCAAACTACTCCTATTACCAAAAAAAGCTTTATAACGATAGAGATGAATTGCAAGCTGCTGAAGCTAGAGGAGAAGCTAGAGAAAAAATTGTTATAGCTAGAAATTTACTTAAAGCTGGATTATCAATTGATATCATCGCTGAGTCTACTGGTTTGAGCAGAGAGGAAATCCAAAAATTAACTCTTGTAGCTAACGAACCCACAACTGTTGAAAGTTAAAAAACCGTCTATTAGCGAAGTGCTATTGTAAGGTTTAAACGTCTATTAGCAGTTGTATGGATAACACCGAAGCTGCTTAAGTTAACAAAACGCACACTTGGTAAACTATCTGACTATAACTCCACTAATCTACAATTGTAGTACTAGATCATGACACAACAAAGTTTCCTAAACTCATTAAATCCTCAACAACTGCTAGCAGTGTCCCATGTACATGGTCCTATTCTTGTGCTTGCTGGAGCAGGGACTGGTAAAACTAAAGTGTTAACGACTAGAATAGCCAACATAATCCAGCAAGGGTTAACTCTACCTCAAAATATTCTAGCAGTTACTTTTACTAATAAAGCTGCTAGAGAAATGCAAGATCGAATCAACAAAATGATTGATTGTTATGGGCTAAATATAGGTACATTTCATTCTATAGCAGCAAGAATTTTGCGTCAGCAAGCAGAACATTTGAATTTTAGCTTGAATAGTAGGTTTACTATTATTAGCCCTGATGATCAACTTAAATTGGTTAAAGATATAGTTAAGCAGAAAAATATAGATACCAAAAAATATGTTCCCAAACTTTTACATATTATTATTTCGTGTTGGAAAGATCAGGGATTATTGCCGTATAAACTTTCTGAATCTGATATTAAGCTACCAATTCATAAAGTGGCTCAATTTGTCTATGACGAATATCAGAAAAATTTACTAGCATCTAATGTAGTAGATTTCGGGGATTTACTACTTTACAATAATGAATTGTTTATAAAAAACCCTATAATATTAAAGTATTATCAGGAACAATATAAATATATTCTGATTGATGAGTATCAAGACACTAACGCTGTTCAGTATCTTTGGGCAAGGATGCTGGCAAGTAGCTCAAAAAATATCTGCTGTGTTGGTGATGATGATCAATCTATATATAGTTGGCGGGGTGCAGAAGTCGGTAATATATTACGTTTTGAAAAGGATTTTCCAAATGCTACAATAATAAAATTAGAACAAAATTATAGATCTAGTTCAAAAATTTTATTAGCTGCATCAAGTGTAATTAACCATAATAAGAATCGTCACGGTAAAACATTATGGACTGATAAAAATGATGGAGAAAAAATTAAAATTATATCTTGTTGGAATGATAAAGAAGAAGCAAGATTCGTTGTATCTGAAATTAGCAAGTTAGTTACAGAGGGAAAGTATAATGCAGGATTAGTTGCGATATTAGTTAGAGCAGGTTTCCAAACTAGAGCATTTGAAGAAGTGTTTATTAGTAATGCATTACCATACAAAATTATAGGTGGTCTTAAGTTTTATGAACGAATGGAGATACGTGACCTACTTGCCTATATACGTATCACTTTAAATCATAGTGACAATCTTGCTCTTGAACGCATAATAAATGTTCCAAGGAGAGCAATTGGTAATACCACATTAAAACAAATAAAAGATTATGCGGTTGAACATAATATACCTATTATTGCTGCCATTCGTCAGATGTTACAAGCAGAAATTTTTAAAAATAAAGTCAAAGATAGTCTAAACAAATTTATTAGTAATATCGATAATTGGAGTTTACGATATAGAAATGACCCAGCTATTAATGTCACTAAGTCTTTACTAGAAGAATCAGGTTATCTTGAGATGCTACAAGAAGAAAAAACAGATGAAGCAACTGGCAGAATTGAAAATATTAATGAAATGCTTAGAGCAATCGCGGAATTCGATAATATTCAAGATTTTATAGAACATTCTAGTTTGGTAATGGAAAATGAGGAATTAGAATCAAATTTTGGTGGTTCTGTTAGCATTATGACTCTTCATGCTGCTAAAGGTCTTGAATTTGATCTAGTTTTTCTACCAGGTTGGGAAGAGGGGGTGTTTCCACATCAGCGATCACTAAGAGAGGGGGAAAAAGGTCTAGAAGAAGAGAGAAGAATCGCCTATGTGGGTATTACTAGAGCTAAGAAAGACCTGTATATTACTTATGCAGAAAGTCGTTTTATGTTTTATGAAATAATAAGATCCTCTCCTTCTAGGTTTCTTGGAGAAATACCAGGTAATGTTTGTATTAGAACTTCTTCAACCAAACAACTTAATTATTTAGGTACAAAACACAAAGTTTCTTTTTAATCTTTATAAAATTATTTCATAAATGGTATTAGTGTATTCAAATTTTATGATATATTGTTTACAAGTTTTAAGAGAAATTTAGCTTGCAAGGATGAAGAAGCTTATTGCTTAATGGAGATATTTTTATATAATCCTTTCATTTTAAGAGATATAGAATGCATAAATACAGGACGCATAATTGTAATGAATTGCGATTAAAGGATGCTGGGCAAAGGGTAAAATTATCCGGCTGGGTACATAGAAGAAGGGATCACGGTAATTTAGTCTTTATTGATCTTAGAGATCATTTTGGTATAAGCCAGTTGGTATTTACTGATCAAAATCCAAGTTTAATGGATGATGCTAGTCGGTTAAGGTATGAATCAGTTATAACTGTTGTAGGTAAAGTGATAGCAAGGAGTGATGAAACAATAAACGACTCGTTAATGACTGGTAAAATTGAAATATTGGCAAGTGAGTTTATAGTTGAGTCTAATGCTGAAAATTTACCATTGTTAGTCAATTCTGAACAAATTTCTCCCGAAGAAACTAGGTTAAAATACCGTTTCCTAGATCTTAGACGCGAGAAATTACATAATAACATTATGTTAAGATCGCAAGTTATTGCTCACGTACGGCATCTGATGACACAAAAAGGGTTTACGGAGTTTCAAACACCGATTCTAACAGCTAGTTCACCAGAAGGAGCTAGGGACTTCTTAGTTCCAAGCAGATTACATCCTGGTAAATTTTATGCATTACCACAAGCTCCTCAGCAATTTAAACAATTACTGATGGTATCAGGATTTGATCGCTATTTTCAGATAGCACCTTGTTTTAGAGATGAAGATGCTAGGGCTGATAGGTCACCAGGCGAATTCTACCAATTGGATGTAGAGATGTCTTTTGTTACGCAGGAAGAGGTATTTAATACCATTGAGCCGGTAATGTATGAGATATTCAGCAAATTTTCTGATAAAGAAGTATCAAATACACCTTTTGTACAAATTCCATATGAACAAGCAATGTTAAAATATGGTTCTGATAAGCCGGATCTTAGAAATCCACTGATCATTGCAGATGTTACAGAATTATTTAGAAATTCTAACTTTGCTATTTTTAAAGAAAATATAAAAAATGGCTCTGTTGTTAGAGCTGTGCCAGCTCCTAAAGCTTCTGCTTTACCTAGAAGCTTCTTTGACAAAATGGCAGAATTTGCAACTTCCGAGGGAGCAAGCGGGCTTGGTTATATCCAGTTTCTAGAAAATGGACAAGCTAAAGGACCTATTGTTAAATTTCTAACAGATGAGCAATTATTGAATTTAAAGTCTTTAGCGAATCTACAAAATGGTGATGCTGTCTTCTTCTCTAGTGATAAAGCTGATAAAGCATCTAAACTTGCTGGCAAGCTACGAACTAAATTAGGGGAAGAATTAGACCTACTTAAAAAAGATTGTTTTGAGTTTTGTTGGATAACAGATTTCCCATTTTATGAATTAAATGAGCAAACCAAAAAAATAGATTTTAGCCATAACCCATTTTCTATGCCACAAGGTGGCATGGAAGTGCTAGAATCAGCCAAAACAGTAGATGATTTACTAGCCATCAAAGCTTATCAATATGATATTGTTTGTAATGGTATCGAGTTATCTAGTGGTGCAATTAGGAATCATAAACCGGAAATAATGTATAAAGCTTTTGAGATTGCCGGATACTCCCCGGAAGTTGTTGATAAAAAGTTTGGTGGTATGATCAGGGCTTTTAAATTTGGAGCCCCTCCACATGGCGGGATAGCCCCTGGAATAGATAGGATGGTTATGTTATTAACTGATTCAACTAATGTTAGAGAGGTAATAGCTTTCCCACTAAATCAGCAAGCGGAAGATTTATTGATGAATGCTCCTGATTATATTGATGAAAAAGCTTTAAAAGAGCTTAATATTAACTTAGCACCTTCAGTTAGAAATAAATTGTTAACTGAAGGCTCTTAAACAGAGTACTAAAGAGCAGTATATAGTGAAAAAAAAAACAAGAAATAAAATTATCGGAGCATTTCTAGGTACAATAGTTGAATATTATGATTATGGTTTGTATGGTTTCTCTGCTGGTATTATGGCAGCAAAATTCTTTCCAAATACTGATTATCTAACTAATCTAATAAATGTTTTTGCTATTTATGCGATAGCATATTTATCAAAACCTATGGGATCACTGATTTTTGGCCGTATCGGAGACTTGTATGGGCGTAAAACTGCATTAAGTATAACCATCATAGGTATTGGAATACCTACTATGGTTATAGGCTTCCTGCCAGAATACTCATCTATTGGTGTGTGGGGTGCAATAATTTTGGCTTTGTGTCGCTTTATGCAAGGTTTTTTTATAGGTGGAGAATATGATGGAGCGGCTATTTATGTTATCGAACATTTAGGGGAGAAATACCGATATACAGCTTCAGCAATAACTCGTTGTACTGGGGTTGTAGGTTTATTACTAGGGAATGGGGCAACCAATTTTTTTAATGCCCATATTTTTCCAGATTGGAGTTGGCGTATTCCTTTTTTCTTTAGTTTACCTTTAGCTTTAATCGTTTTATATTTTCGCCGAACATTTGATGAAACACCGGAATTTAAAAAGAATCAAGACAGTAAAACGAAGACGCAAAGCTTAGCTATTTTAATTAAGAAGCAGTGGCGAGTTATTTTGATGGCAGTGTTTCTTGCTGGTGGATTTGGTGCGACTTATCAAATATCCGTTATGTTTATGAAACAATATTTGCCTATGATCCTACCGCAAACTAGTTTCATTATTAGTACATTTTCAGTTTTAATAACCATATGTTTTGCCATTCCTATGCCTATTGCTGGCTTGTTAGCAGATCGGCTTAGTCAAATGTTAGTATTTAAGTTTAGCTTATTTGGTACTATTGTATCTAGTCTATTATTTATTATATCCGTTAACTATCAGATGGTTAATTTAACTTTGGGTTCTTGTTTAATGCTAGCATGTTTTGTTGCTCCTTTCAATGCTCTTTCGCATGGTATAATGACAAAAGCTTTTGCTGTCAATGATCGTTATCGTGCAGTAAGTCTTGGTCATAATATTGGGTCAATGTTGATGTCTGGCAGTGCTAATTCTGTTTGTTTAATATTAATGAGATACCTAAATTTTCAATTATTGCCAATCATATATCTTATGTTCTTTGCAATATTAGCATATTTTATGGCAAAATGTTTTGAGAAAGATTATAAAAACAAAATTAAGTTGCAAATTGATATCAATTTATAAAATTTATCTTTTATACTACTACAGTTGCAGTACTATCGTCAAAACAATATCATCCCACAACTGTTGAAAGTTAGTAAATACAGCTTCTTTATACGTCTATTAGCGAGGAGAGGCGATGGAATCGCCAACGCGGCAATTTTGTTGTGAAGTAGGGACAAGTATTACTTCAAAAGATTGCTACGACGCCGCTTTTCGGGACTCCTCGCTAATAGACGTATCTTTTAATAATTCTAAAAAACTTGATTATCGAGTCTTACATCGACACTTAAGATTAAACTAGTTTCTGTTGAATTAAATTTATAGAGTCGTTAATACCAAAAAGCTTAATAAAAGACCCAAGCCTTGGTCCTTCAGTTTGCCCAAGTAATATTTGATATAATTCTTTAAAATAATCTCTTAAATTATTATAACCATGCTTATTACCAATATCATAAATTTTTTCTTGGATTTGCTCGGAAGTAATATCTCCCGGCAAAACATTTAACATAGCGATAATTTCTTGTAAGATAATTTTTTGCTGATCATTAGGAACTAAATAGCACTTATTAGTTTTAATAAAGTCATTATAATAACGAGTGGCAAAATCTGTCAAATGATCAAGGTACGGGGCATTTTGTTTCGTTGCACTCGGGGCGTACTTACTGATAAATCCCCAAAGTACCGATTTATCTTCAGGATTGCAAACCGATGCAAGGTTTAGCAATAAGCTAAAACTAATACCAAAAGTTTCAATAATAGGCACATTCCCATGATGAATATGGTGTACTGGATTGGCAAAACGCTTTACTTGATCTAGTTCTAAATGATATTTTTTATTGAAGGTAATATATTCATCAACATTTTTAGGTATCACATCAAAATGTAAACGTTTGGCTCTTGTTGGATTTTGGTACATAAATAACGACATACTTTCCATCGGTGCATATTGCAGCCATTGATCAACAGTAATGCCATTACCTGTAGATTTAGAGATTTTCTCTCCGCTTTCATTAAGAAATAATTCATAAAAAAATTGTACTGGTGGAATCCCCTCTAAAATTCGACAAATCTCAGAATATAACCTAGCATTAGGCATATGCTCCTTACCATACATTTCATAATCCACTTGCAGGGCAGCCCACCGCATACCCAAATCAGGTTTCCATTGCAGCTTACAATGTCCCTTTGTCACAGGAACTTCCACAAATTTCCCTTCATTGTCTTTATAGGTAATAGTAGCGGCTAAGCGATCGATCTTTGCAATAGGTACTTGTAATACAATACCGGTTTTTGGACAAATTGGCATAAAAGGTGAATAAGTTGCCTGTCGTTCTTCTCGAAAAGTTGGTAACATTAGAGCCATTATTTCATCATATTTGTCTATGACTTTCAGCATCATCTGATCAAATAAACCGGATTTATAACATTCTGTACTACTAAAAAATTCATATTTGAAGCCAAATCTATCTAAAAATGAACGAAGCTTAGCGTTCATATAATGTCCATAACTTTCACATTCGCCAAAAGGGTCGGGAATAGATGTTAAAGGTTTGCCAATATGTGATGCCACCATATCAAGGTTTGGGATATTATTTGGGACTTTACGCAAACCATCCATATCATCAGAAAAACAGATAATCTTAGTTGGGATATTGGATAGTTGTTTAAATGCTTCTTGCACCATTATAGATCTAGCAACTTCTGCAAATGTACCTATATGTGGTATCCCTGAGGGTCCATAACCAGTTTCAAATAATACATAACCTTTAGCTGGAATTTTGCTACCCAGTTGATCTAATATTTTTTTTGCTTCTAAAAAAGGCCAAGCGTTTGATTTAACGGCATTTTCTAAAACATTTTCTAAAATTTCTAATTCTGACATCTATATATCCATTTCCATATAGTTTGATTTCGCATATTGAATATAATATACGTGGTTTCTGTAAATTTATAAATTTATCTCTTGAGTTTTTTCTAATATTCTTAGACAATAGCGCTTAAAAATTAGTATTTACTTATGACTATTCTTTCTATTGTCCATTTTATTCGCAAAGATAGCTTTAGAGTTTTACATATAGCCCTAATTTGCACATGCATCTTTGCCTTATCTTTGGCTTATTTTGTCGAATATATATTACATTTTTCACCTTGCCCTTTGTGTATTTATCAAAGATTCCCATATTTATTTATAATCAAGATTTCAGTTGTAGCGATTCTTATCAAGAAAATCAGCAAATATACTTTATTTTTTATCGTTCTAAATTTATTAGGTGCTTGCATATTAGCAGGCTATCATAGTGGAGTGGAAAGAGGGATATTTGAACCAAGTAGTCTTTGTTCAACTTTAATCCATATTCCAAAGCACTTATCCATTCAAGATATTAAAGAAATATTTTATAGCCAACCTATTGCGACTTGCACAAAACCGGCAGTTAAATTATTTGATATATCTATGACAGAATGGAATTTACTACTAAACCTATCTTTATTATTTGCCGTACTCTTTATTTGGTTTTATCCTAATCCCAAATCTAAAAATTAATACTAATATAGAGGAAATTTGACTAGCACTAAGTATAAATCTTGAAAAATATAATAATTATGCAAATATTTTACATACTTGGATCAAAAAGAAAATTAAATTCTTTCCAGCTATTGTAACGCTGAGGGTCTAGATTATTAATAGGACTTGCTTGCCATACTGCTCTCATTGCACTGTCAGATAGAGCGTCACAAGCTATTTTTGTTATATTTGGGCATATTGTTTCTTTGACTTTTACTTCTTTGACACTGCCATCTTGATTTAAAGCTATATACAAAGTTACCCGTAGCTGCTCAAGGTTTTGTATCCCAATAGGTTTACTCCATACTCTCTCTATTTGTTGTTTAATTAAAGATATTTCACTGATGGAAAGAGGCAATGTATCATCGTAAGGACCTTTTGATTCTTGGGTTTCTTTATTTTCTTTGGACCTAGCTTGTTTATTTGATTTTGCACTCGACCCTTCAGATGATTGTTCTAAATTTTTAAGCAAAGAATCTAAGTCACTTTTATTAGGAATTTTCTTTTTTTTCTCGAGTGGCTTCTTTGTTTCTACAGGTTTTTTTTCTTCTGCAGGCTTCTTCTTTTCTATAGGCTTTGTTTCTATAGGCTTCTTCTCTTCTATAGGTTTTTTATCTATAATCTTCTTTTCCTCGATAGGAAGCTTGTCTTCAATAGGTTTCTTTTCTTCTATAGGCTTTGTATCTACAGGTTTCTTTTCTTCTAGAAGTTTCTCTAGAGGCTTCTCTAAGGGTCTCTTCTCTTCTGTATCATCAGGTTTGCTTTGTTCTACTTTTTTTGCATCTTGATTTTCTATAGCTTTTTCAGGTTGTTTGGTTTTATTGGGTATATTAGATTTAGTATTAATTGGTAACATTTCAAAAACTATTACTTGTTCTTCAGGAGATTTTTTAAACAATGATGGAAGACCAAATAAGAAAAAATATATTATTAGTAAATGAAGTACTACGGAGCAAATAAAAGAAATAGAAAAAATATTATTATTTTTCATTATATTTAATATTTGAAACTAGTGCTACCTTAGAAAAGCCTGCTGCATGGATTTCAGATACAACGCTAACTACCTCGCCATATGGCACATTTTTGTCGCCTCTTACAAAAATTCTAATATCTTTTTTTTCTTTTGTAATATTAGTTAGCTTAGTAGCTAAATTTTGTCTCTCTATTTTAGATTCCAATAAATATAATTCTCCTTTATTGTTAATACTAATCACTAACGGTTCATCTTGCCCTGACAGGGGGGTAGAAGTTGTTTCTGGTAAATCAACATTAATACCGGATACTAGCATTGGAGAGGTTATCATAAAGATGATCAATAGCACTAACATGACATCAACTAGTGGTGTAACGTTGATCTCGCTGACTAAATTACGTCTAGATCTTTGATTGTTTGAATTTGGTAATTGTATAGCCATTACATTTTCCCTTCATCTATGGCTCTTGATAGTATAGAACTAAGCTCATTAATGAAATCATCAATTTTGTTATTAATCTTAATTATTTGTGAAGAAAGGTAGTTATAAAAAATCACTGCCGGAATTGCTGCAAATAGACCTATTGCTGTTGCAAGTAGAGCTTCTGCAATGCCAGGAGCTACGATAGCAAGTGAGGTATTTTTTGATGCTGCAATAGATTGAAAACTATGCATAATCCCCCAAACAGTACCAAATAACCCTATAAATGGTGTACTAGAAGCAACAGTTGCCAAAAAACCTAAATTTTGCTCTAATCTTTCAAGTTCACGATTCCTTATCAAGTACATAGATTGTATTATTCGCTCTTTATGGCTAATTTTAAGTGCATCAGTGAGGTTGTTAGGATTTTGGCGTTTACATTCGTTCATAGCTGCTACAAAAACTGCGGCAAGAGGATTATTCATTGTTCTTTTAATAGTTTCATATAACTGATCTAAAACTGCTCCAGACCAAAAAGTAGCTTCAAAAGTTGCAATTTTTTTTCTTATTTGAACTAAATGAACTATCTTATCTATAATTATTGTCCATGCCCAAATTGAAGCAATTACCAAAATTATCATAACAGATTTTCCTATAATATCAGTGGATGATATCATAGAGAAAATTGATGAACCACTTTGTGCTGTAATTTCTACAACGTCATTAATATTGTTATGTGTACTCATTTGATGTAACTAACCTTCATTGCTTAAATATTGTTTCTGTATATATACTCAGCTAGACCTTCAAGAATTAAGGTCATCGTACCCTAAAAAGATCAAAGTTGTTCTGTTACTCATGTATACTGCTCGTAAATGAAGAGCTGGTAGACGATAGTATAACTTCAAGAAGAGCTAGGCAGTAGCAAAGTCGAACGGCGTAGCGTACATGAGTAACGGAGCAGCTTCGATCTTTAGACACGACAACGCCAATTCTTGAAGTTCTACCTGAGTATACGCACAGCTAGCTCTTCTTGAAGTTATACGATGGTACCTCTGGCCGGACTTGAACCAGCACGCCTTTTGAGCTGTAGATTTTGAGTCTACCGTGTCTACCATTCCACCACAGAGGCATTAAATCCCTAAAAATTAGTTCATATTTTTTTAACTTTTGTAGACAAAATAGCAATATCTTTGTATCATGTAAATAACTAAATTGCCTTGGACTAAATTCCGTTACAAATTCGAGAACGGAAATAACGATCTATAAGACCATTAGATAGAAATGTCCACACAACCTAAATTATCCTTGTCGTATTTGTTATCTTATCTTGACAAAGTGATAAGAAGCATAGTTAGTTTTAATTAAGGTTTCTTATGAAAAATATATTCAAACCAAAACCAGTTTCTGTTAGTTACAAGAACATAGACCTGAGAAATCCTAAAGAAAAAGCAAAATTAATAACACAGCTAAGAAAAAAGAATGTCGAGGCTCTTGATTTATCTAATAGTAAGGTTCAATTGGACAAAGAGATATTAGAGGCTATTATAGAAAATCCAATTTCCGAGCTTAATTTATCTAGTAACAATTTGGGAGATGGCGGAGCTGAGCTAGTTGCAGGCATTATTCAGAATAGTACTAAGCTTAAGATTCTAAAGTTAAGTAATAACCAAATTGGAGATGAGGGCATGGGAGCTTTGTCATCCGCTTTGGATCATAATGAAACTGTTACTGTTCTTGATCTATCGAATAATTATCTAGGAGATGAAGGAGCTAAAGAAGTTGCAACACTTCTTGCTAATAATTCTACTATTACTGATATAAATTTAGATTATACCGAATTTAGCATAGAAGGCTTGGCATATTTACCACAACCTCTTTTGAATCGAGACTCTACTAAAATTTCTTTAGCTTCTGCTGATATTCCAGAACAAGTTATTGCAGATTTTGCAAAAATGTTGCAACATAGTAACAACGTACACTCAATTAACTTCGTGGATAAAGAGCAAAAGACTGAGAAAGCAGTGCATGCTCAAAAATTATTTGATACTATAATTAAAATTAGAGATTCCAATGGTCTTGATAAAGAAAGTCAGAAAGAATTTAATAACCTAGTTTGGGAATGTATGGTCCCATATCCCAAGTGGAAAGATCTTTTTAAGGACTTAGTACTAAACTCTAAGGAACCTTACTCATTTGACCCGAATACTCCTGATGCAAAGGGACATCCAATGCTATCCAACGTTGCTAATCCTGATTTATTCGACGTTGTTGCCAGGCATGCAGCAGCAAATAGATCAAAAGCAGCGCAACAAGGCGAGCTACCTCGACTAGATGATAAATGGTTCGACAGAACAGTAATAGACAACGCTCTGCCATTAGAGAATGCTGCTGCTCCGAATGTAACAGAATCACTTTTGACATCAGTAGTAGGTAATGAAGACGTGAAAGGAGCGTATGCACGGCTTAATGATATTCCAAATTCGCCTAGTCCATTACAGAGAATGCAGGCAAGAAATCTACAAAATTATAATCTCGTAGACACACTTACTCCTAGTTCAGAAAAAGGGGTAGAAATGCGTACAATAACTGGAAATCATCCTGACCTAGATATGACAAATTTAGGTAAAAATAACTCACCTCCTGACCAACTAGATATGACAATTGTTCATGGAGATGTATCAACAACAGATAGATTATCGTCCGTTGCTCCTAAAAAAGCTACACTAGGATATAAAGATAACCCAAAAAGGCAAGCAGAGTTAATAAAAGAGCTGGGAAGAGCTATGTCTCCATATATGGCTTCCACATCTCAAAGTAATGCTACACCCAATGCACCCAATACACCAAATATAGGCAAAAAACATGAGCAATCTAGTGGTATTAAAAGATAACTTAATAGACTTACTGCATAAGTCAATCTAGGAAACTAAATTATAAAATTTCCTCTCTAATCTTTTCTTTGCTTTTATAAACGTTTCATGATAATTTAAATAAATATTTCACGATTTTCTTCTTGAAAAGAAAAGGTATGAAGCTTATACTATTATAGTATAAATAATAACATGATTCATGGGGTTTCTTATGATTGATTACACAAAGACTTTTACTGCTACTCAGAAAACATATGATGTCGGACTGAGAGAATATATGCTTAAGGTCTATAATTATATGGCGTTAGCTCTTGTGCTAACTGGAATGATGGCTTTTGCTACTATATCATTTGAGCCATTAACTAGGCTTTTATTTCAAATTGAAGCAAATGGACAGTTCATGGGCTATACCGGTTTGGGGACATTGGTAATGATTTCCCCCGTGGGGATTGCTTTGTACTTCTTTATGGGATTTGGCAAGATGAGTTTAGATACTACTAAAGTATTGTTTTGGGTTTATGCTGCTTTAACTGGTATGTCTTTGGCATCCCTCGGATTTATCTATACAGGAGAGTCAATTGCTCGAACTTTCTTTATTTGTGCATCTGTTTTTGGTGCAATGAGCCTTTATGGCTATAGTACCAATAGAGATTTGACATCAATGGGGTCATTTCTTATCATGGGGTTATTTGGTCTTATCATTGTGTCACTAGTCAACATATTTTTACAAAGCTCAGCTATATATTTTGCAACGTCTCTCATTGGGGTTGGTATATTTATGGGTATTATTGCATGGGATACTCAAAAAATTAAGTCTATGTATTTTATGTCTGGAGGTGGAGAGTTAGGACAAAAAATGTCCATAATGGCCGCTTTTAATTTGTATTTAGACTTTATTAATTTGTTCTTACATCTTCTAAGATTCTTTGGTAATAGAAGAAACTAGTATTACAGTTGTAGTTATACAGAGCTGTTATCTCCGTGAAAGCACAACAGTTGTGAGTTAAAAAATTGTCTATTAGCAGCGAAGTTGCTGTTGTTAAACCGTCATTGCGAGGAGTCGCTGCAAGCGGCGACGTGGCAATCCAAAAATTGCAGTGGCAAAAAATAAAACAGCAAGCTGTTTATTTGGATTGCCACGCCACTTTGTGGCTCGCGATGACAATTATTTGTTTCTATAATAGACCTCTTTCGAAACTCGCTTATGCGCAAGGGTGTGAAGGAGACGCTTCACCTCGAACCACAGCGTACTCTAATTCCGTTACGGATTCGAGTGCCGCATCATTGTCCAAATCACCAACTAGAAGTAGAGTTTCGAAAGAGGTCTAATTTAGTATTTTCTGTCATTAGTTGAGACCTTTAAACTGCCCTAGGGTGACATTGAAGGTACGGTAATGTTACATTATATTGAATTCAGGATATTCTAGTAAAACTAGTTTTTATCGTATAATTTTTGTTAGGGCCTAAAACTTTATAACTCAGTTCAAAAGAATTCTTATTTAAAAATGTGTAATTAGCTTGATAAATATCTAAGTTACATTGATGTGTACCTTTAGCCTGAAGTTTATCCTGAAAAGGAGTATTAGAGATAAAATGTAATTGGTAAAATAGACCATTGTTATTTTCATTAACAAAATATTTAACAATTTTGTTTTGCTCTAGAGAGTATAGATACTCCTTAAAAGCTTTTACCCTATTGGTATTACCATAATATTCAACATCAAGCTCCTCTCTGTATAATATACGTGAATGAGGTGAGCTATGTCCTTTATCTTCTATAAAGTAAGCGATTCCTTTAGCTGTACCATAATTGCCTAAAATTCTTGTAATAGCATATGTTCCAACTAGGTTGTGAAATATATACTCTTCTACTTTGAAGAATTGTTTCTTTGTAAATACTTGCTGGGAATTCACGTACTCACGTACTTCATGTATAGCTAGTCCGCTCACCCCTTGTTTATTGTCCCCATTCATAGAATCATTTAAATCTATTAAATCATTTGAGTACATTTCAACCTAGCAATAGCATTTTCTTTACCAATTATGGCGATAATTTCAAAAATACTTGGGGAAGCAGTCATACCTGTTATTAGAGATCTAATGGATTGCATGAGATCTGCAAGTTTAATATTATTATTCTTGGCTATTTCTTTAAATTTTATTTGAATTGAGTCTTTATCAGAATTTTGTAAATTCTTTAATTCCTCAATAACTTGCTCTAGCAAATTTTTATCACAATTCTTGATTATCTCTTTGGCTTCCTCAGAGTAGATAATAGGAACGTTAATCAAGTAAATCTTGGCTAGTTCAGCTAATTCGACTAAATTTGTGCTTCTTATTTTTAAGTTTGGCATTGCTTGCTTAATATATTCCGTTTCTTCCGTGGTGATTTTATAAGTTTTTTGCAAATTCTTACAAATCATTTTTGTTAATAGCTTAACATCAAGCTGACGTAGATAATGAGCATTTAAATTATCCATTTTGGCAAAATCAAGACGGGAAGGTGATTTACCAAGCCCTTCAAGGTTAAACCATTCTATAGCTTGTTGTCTTGAAATAATCTCATTATCTTTGTGACTCCATCCTAACCTTAGTAAATAATTACACAAGCTCTCGGGTAAATATCCCATATCTTGGTATGCTTTTATTCCAAGAGCACCATGTCTTTTAGATAATTTTGCCCCATCATCACCGTGTATTAATGGTATATGTATCATATGTGGTACATCCCAACCAAAGGCTTGATAAAGTAGGATTTGACGAGCAGCGTTAGTTAAATGGTCATCCCCCCTGATAATATGGGTAATCTGCATATCGTGGTCGTCCACTACTACTGCCAACATATAGGTGCTACTTCCGTCGCTACGTAACAGCACCATATCATCTAGGTGGGAGTTTTCAATGGTAACATCCCCTTGTAAAGCATCATGGATAGTTGTATAGCCAGTTCTTGGAGCTTTCAGCCTAATCACTGCTTTTGTGGATTGGTAACCTTTCGGAAAGTTACAAGGGTCAGCATCTCGCCAAGGACTTTGAAATAAAAAATGTTGTTTATTAGCTATAGCATTATCTCGCTGCCGATCTATTTCTTCTTGAGGTGTAAAACAATAATAAGCTTTTCCTTCATCTAGTAATTTCAGAGCTGCTTTTTTGTATAAATCATTTCTTTTAGACTGAAAAATCACTTCACCGTCCCAGTCTAAACCAAGCCATTTCAAACCAGAAAATATAGCATTTACTGCATCTTCGGTTGATCTTGTTTTATCAGTATCCTCAATTCGAAGTAAAAATTTGCCATTATGGTGTTTGGCAAATAAATAATTAAACAATGCTGTCCTTGCCCCGCCAATATGCAAGAAGCCAGTAGGGGAGGGGGCGAATCTAGTAATTATAGTCATAGTATTTTCTTTAAAGTTAATCTAGAGGGAGTTCTGCAAGAGGTCTAGTTAAATAAGCAAAATAATTTACCTCTATATCATCACTCAACTGCCAACTTCTATTGACAATATTATAAGTTAAGCCCTTAAGCTCTTTAAGCTCTATGTTATTTTTACTAAACATAGAATAAATTTCAGATGGTTTAAGAAATTTACTATGGTCATGGGTTTTTTTTGGTATCCAATTAAGCAGGTATTCTGCCATCAAAATAGCTAACATATAAGCTTTTACAGTACGGTTAATTGTTGAAATTATAATCATGCCATTTGGTTTTACTAGATTGGCAAGATTTTTTACAAAATCACTAGGATTGTCTATATGTTCCATAACTTCTAAACATAGTACCACATCATACTGTTTGCTATTTGAGTATACTAATTCCTCAGCAGTAGATTTAAGATATTGTATATTCAAATTTTCTTCTTCAGCATGCTTCATCGCAATATCTATATTACTTTGTAGTGCATCTATGCCAGTGACTGTGCCATTTAGTTTACAGAGAGCAGAGGTAATTAATCCCCCGCCACATCCTACGTCTAAAATATCTAATTTTGAAGATAGTACTACATCGTCATCTATATTAAAATGATCTTTTATCTTATCTATTATGTAACCAAGACGAATAGGATTTATTTGATGAAGAATTTTAAACTCTCCATCTTCCTGCCACCACCCGCTAGAAATTTTACTAAACTTTTCTAGTTCTATTTGATTAATAGAAGATTTTGTAGACATATTTCTTTACTGGTTATAGAATCCATTCCTAATATACCATAGAAATCATGAAGCACTAAGTGCTATTCTCAAATTATCTAGCAAAAATCGTATAAAATGACTATAATAATATTAACTATAATTCTAATCAGTCTAATTTTTGCTCCTCTTGGTTGTATAAGCTTATGGAA
This sequence comes from Candidatus Tisiphia endosymbiont of Temnostethus pusillus, assembly GCF_964264675.1. Classification (NCBI taxonomy): domain Bacteria; kingdom Pseudomonadati; phylum Pseudomonadota; class Alphaproteobacteria; order Rickettsiales; family Rickettsiaceae; genus Candidatus Tisiphia; species Candidatus Tisiphia endosymbiont of Temnostethus pusillus. Next base: position 1,332,674 of record NZ_OZ183472.1, read on the forward strand.
AAAATATATTTATTTTGGTGATGGTCTTTCGCACGCGAGTTTACTGGCTGGAAGTATTAGTATCCTTGTCCATTTGCCTGTTGTTTATTCAGGACTAGTTGTTGCCGTTATATTTGCTATCTTGGTGTTTACGTTAAAACATAGGTCAGGTGGTAGTAGCGTGGTAATGTTAATATCAAGTTTTATGTTATCTTTAGCCTTAGTAGTAGGTTATATGTACCCACTACAGATTAAGATCACTAACCTATTATTTGGCGATATTTTATCTGCCTCTTTAAATGATATATTAACCTTATCAATTATACTTATATTCGTTATTTCTTTCGTTTGGTATTTCTATAGCCAGATTATTCTAATTGTCATTAATAGAGATATTGCACAAATTAAGGGGGTGAAAGTAAGAACGATTGAATTGGCATTTTTGTTACTGTTATCTTTATCAGTATTCTTGACTATTAAGATTGTTGGGGCATTACTCGTTACTAGTATTTTGCTGATTCCAGCCATGACTGCTAGGATGATTTCTAGTAATCCAGTACAAATGATTATCAATTCAGTTATCGTAGCTTTAATTGTAGACTTCCTTGGCTTAGTAGTGTCATTATATCTTGACATACCAATTACCCCAATAATTACGGTAATAAACACCATAGTTTATTGTTTATTCTATATAATTTCACGGGCAAATAAAACAGGGTTTTTTAGATTATAGTCAATTGATAAGAGTTTGGTAACGTCGTCTTCGATCGCTCGCCTATTATCTAGAGGCTTCGTTCCATCGTTCCTGCTATCCAATTCTCCTGAATTGACTATACCTATCATTCTTGGCAAATAGAACAATAGAAACTAGTTCTGCCGGATTGTTTTATTTTCCTTATTATTCCCTCGCAGTTTAGACATTTTTGATTTTCTCGTGCATAAACCTGTAATTCTTGTTGGAAGTAACCAGGTTTACTATCACCGCTAACAAAATCTTTGAGAGTAGTACCTCCTGCTGATATTGCCTTTGTTAAAACATTTTTAATGGCTAATACCAAATTACTTATTTCCTTGTTTGACAAACTACTACCCAGTCTGCTTGGGTGTATTTTAGCAATAAAAAGGCTTTCAGAAGCATATATATTACCAACACCGACAATAATCCGATTATCCATTAATAAATTTTTTATCGGAACAGAGCGATTTAATAATTTTGTTTTTAGATACTCATCAGACATATCATTTGACAAAGGTTCTACACCTAAATTTAGTAAAAATTTTTCTTGGGCAAGGTTTGTTAGCATACTATAAATCATCCCGAAACGTCGTGGATCATTAAAAACTAATTTCTCGCAAGTTGTCAAAGATATAACCACATGATCATGCGTTTGTAGCTTATAATCACTAGGTTGTAGGGTCAGCCTACCAGTCATGCCAAGATGTACAATAATGGAATAATAATTATCCAAATCTATTAGCAAATATTTTGCTCTACGTCTTAAAGCTACAATTCTTGCTAACTCTACATTTGACTCTAACTGATCGCTTAGTTTATAGCGTATATCATCTCGTTTCTTATCGAGTTTATTGATGGTAGCCCCTACTATTCGCTGTTCTAGACAACGTTTTAATGTTTCAACCTCAGGAAGTTCTGGCATTTTTACATTTTAACACTATTAATAATTCATTATATATCATAATATAACATATAAACAACTTAGCACTAAGTAGTAATATGAAAAATAATGATAACCAATCTGAGCAAGTAAATTTTGGCTTCTCAAAAGTGAGCTTTGATCAGAAAAGAGATTTAGTTAAAGATATCTTTTCTAGTGTTGCTAATAAATATGATGTAATGAATGACTTAATGAGTTTGGGAGTACATCGTTTGTGGAAAGATGAATTTGTTAGGCAAATTCCCAATTTAAAATCAAATATATTGGATGTGGCAAGTGGCACAGGTGATATAGCTTTTAGAATAATAAAGCGAGCATCGGCAAAAAATATATTAGTGCAGTTGACAATGTGTGATATAAATCATGATATGCTGGAGGTAGCACGTCACAAAGCTATTGATAGTAATATATTACAGGGTTTAGAGTATGTCGTCGCTGATGCAGAAAGCTTACCTTTTGCTGATAATAGTTTCGATTATTATACTATAGCATTTGGTATTAGGAATGTGGCAAAAATTGACAATGCCCTAAAAGAAGCATATCGAGTACTAAAACCTGGGGGGAAATTTTTATGTTTAGAATTTTCTAAAGTGGAATACGATTGTTTGAAGCAATTATACCAGTTTTATTCGTTTAATATTATTCCTAAGATTGGTAAAATTATAGCAAACAACGAATCAGCTTATCAATATTTGGTGGAAAGTATTAATGTATTCCCAGATCAGGAGAGTTTTGCAATTATGCTAAAGGATGTCGGCTTTACTGATGTTAGTTATAAGAATCTTACTTTAGGTGTTGCTGCTATTCATAGTGCTTATAAATAATAGACTAGCTGCATAAATCAAAGATAGTTGAGGGATTTTTAGGAAGAAACGAAGCCGGCTACCTTCGCGTACACAGACGTACGTGAGGAGCGGAGGCGAGTTTCGACGACAAAATCACCAACTAGATTGACTTATGCAGTAAGTCTAATGAAGATGTTGCTAAAATATCAACTGAGATCAGAGAGTTATTGACCCTCATTCACATATACCATGCTAGTGAATTATTGGATATTGTTTTTATAGATAAAAAAATATTAGAAATTAATAATAGTTACAATTTAAGAATGCTTGACTAATAATTTAGTATTAGTTTTAATAATAAAATAGTTAACCAAACCCTAATATGGTGAAATATAAGTGAAATATAAAATGACCAATGATTTAGATAATGATGCTTCTAAGAGGAATTTCATTAAAAAAGAGTATGAAAAACTTGAGGGGAGGGTACGTAATGCTACTTCAAGGACGCAATTAGCTTTGATTATAGCTGATGCTGGTAGTTTAGCTTTAATGGCTAGTCAGTTAGGGATAGATATTGGAATACTGGAATTAATAGCAACTGCAGTAAGTAAAACTCTTGATTATGAAACAACTGAGCAAATCCAAGTTGTGGATTTCAATGAGGGCATAAGATTAGCAAAAGAACAAGAAAAAATTGATAGAGAGCATAAATTTCAAGGCATTTATAAAGCTTTTGATTCTTTTTATGATGATTCTCTTAATAGACAAAGGAAAGATAATGAAAGTTTACACGAAATCTTTGAAGCTACAAAAGCAGGTCGGAAACTTACTGAGGAAGAAAAGCAGAAATTCAGTAAAACACCTGAACAAATAAAAGAAGAAAACGCTCGTAGTAAACACATGCGGCTAACTAAAAAGCTAGCTAAAATAGAACGAGAACATCACTCTAATGAAATAAAGAAAATTGAGGAATATGAGGAACAAGTTAAGCATTTATCAGAGAATCACCCGGAAAGAGTCTTGTTGGCTAATCAGAAAAAACATCATGAAGATTACTGTAATTTAGTTAATAAGAAAATAGATCAGTACAAAGCATACAAGCAAGGAATAAAACAACAGGCTTACAATATTTGTCTTAATAAAGAATTAGCTGAGAACAATAGATGTAACGAAGGTTTAGTACAATCTTGGGAAGAAGTATTTCATAAGATATACGATATTACTCCAGAGGAAATGGCTAAAAAGTTAACTCCAATGGAAAAACAGCCCCAAACTTTTATTACTTTGCCACCTTCAAAATCTAGAAGTACATTATCGTCAAAAAGCCTAGCCGTTCCAGTATCGCAACAAGAGTTAGATACAAAACAAATAATTTCTGATTATAAGTTAGAGAAACATATGGGAATATTAAGTGGTAAAGAAAATAAGGACACTCAATTACAAAGAACGAATTCTATAAATCTTAATAACCCAAAGGATAAAGATACTAGCAAAGGTAGAGGTGGAAGAGATTAGCAGAATTAAAGGATTTAAAGATAAATAATAGGTATTATTATGGCAAAATCAACATCACAAAATAAACTTACCTCTGAACATCATCACCGTTGGGGAGAGTACTATTATGGCTTAGCTGCTGATATGGAAGATCAGGATGCACCACAAAGCAAAATAGATGCAAGTTGGAAAATGGCTGCTATGGAATTTTGGTTTGCATTAACTTTAGGTAGTGAAAAAGCTCCTCTCTCCTTGTTTAAGTGTTTTAGACAAGGTGTTGGTGTAGAGAAAGATCCTTATATAAGAGATCTCATGTATGGTGCAGCATTACAACTTACACCTAAAGACTGTGCTGATAAGGTCAAACCTGAAAATAAACCAATAATTGCTAAGTCTATGCAATCTGAAATTGATACACTAGTAAAATTAGTAAAACAAACTCGTGATCAGTTGCCAGTTGAGGGAGTGGATGCAAAGGTATTTAATGAGCAACTCACTAAGTTCAACCACGCCATCAAACTACCATCAGGCAAGCCAATACAGAGTTGTTTTATTGAGAAAAGTGCTAAAGCTACTTCTAAAGAAAAAGATTTAAAGTCCAAAGCATTAGAATTAACAAAGAATCTGTCAAATAAGAATAAACCAACCACAACTACTATGAACCATGTACCTAGAAAGGCTAATAAATCTTCATCTAGAATTGGTTGTATTATATCATAAATCTTTATACAAAAAAATATTATATGCTTTAAATAGTCAAAATTTTAGTTTATAATGACTTTAGCATTAAAATATTATGGTTTTCTATGGAAAAAATTAACTATTGGGATAATTCAAAATACCAGTATTGTGCATATGCTGAGAGGTTGCTTAATGAATTAATTTCGCTCAATGAAAAAGTAAAGCAACCAATAGACATGTATGAAGTCAAAAAAGGCATCTACTATGCTAAAAAATATCATGGCAGTCAAATGAGGCAGTCTGGTGAGCCTTATTACTCGCATCCGATTGAAGTGGCTTATATGCTTGCCCAGTACACAGCCCTAGAGCTTCCACAATATTTCAGAACAGACATGATTGTTACCGCATTACTACACGACACCATCGAAGATACAACACTTACCGAAAAGATGATTGCCTATATTTTTGGCAGTCAAGTGGCTAGTCAAGTGCAAGACTTGACAAGAGTTAAGCCTCATGGCAAGATTAGCTCGGCGGAAATGGTCGAAATGTTATATAAAGAAAAGAAACATGATGTGCTTTTAGTTAAGTTATTTGACAGATTACATAATATACGAACGGTTAGTGCTAAATCACCGGAGAAAGCTAAAAAGATTATAGAAGAGACCTTACGGTATTTCATAGTTCTAGCAGAATATTTAGGGTTACCTAGCGTATCAAAATTAATACACACATATACTACTATTAATGTATTGACAGATATTGATTTAAATGCAACTAATTTTTCTTATCAAGATAATTACCAGCCGCTTTCTCTAATCTACAAAAATGCATTACACCAAAACTATAACTTATAACCACAGGTATCATTATAATTAATAATCCTATATAGCCAAAAAACTCAACTAAATACACCAGTCCGAATGAAGTTATTATATACATTATAACACGTGATAAAGCATAAGAAAAAGATGGATAAGTAAAACGTCGGAAAATTGATATATGCCTATATGTTATTGGTACTGCTGGCACATAGTCACAGGCAAATAGCATTATACAACATTGAATAAAAAATATAGTATAATGACTAGATGTTTTTGTTATTAACATTGGGGTAAATAACATAACAATTATAAACAAGCATAGTTTAGCTTTGATGATTTTTGGTGGATAAACTTTATAACTTAAAAAAGTCAATACTAACATTCCTATTAATTGAATTATTGAAACAATAAAATTTTGATGAATGATTTGTTCTGAGCTGAATCCAAAATCTTGCTTAAGAATATTACCACAATAAACATAAGCAAAGTAAAAACATACTGGCCAAGCACAATCCATAAAAAACAAAGCTATTATGTTTTTCCTATCACTATTTTTTTCTACAATTCCTTTCCATATAGGATTAGATTTTAAGTCTTTTTTTGAGTCACCTAAAATATTTTCCACCCGTCTTTTTGCGTCAGCAAAATCAGTAGTTTCCTTTAAAGTTGTTCGGGCTATAACACCTATTATAGCTACCCCTGCTCCAAACCAAAATGCTATACGCCAGTTTAAATTATGTAACGTTGTAAAAGATGCAATAGCTAATGCAAATGTACCACCTAATATAGAAAAGACAGAGGTTAATGCTACTACTGGGTATTGGATAGGTGGTTTTGTTATTTCAGTTAAATATAATTGTGCACCTATAAATTCTCCCATAGATGATAAGCCTTGAAGAATTCGACATATTGTAACTAATATAGTAGCAATGAGTCCAACTTCAGCATAAGTTGGAAGAGTAGCCATCACAAAACAGGATAAAGCCATCATAAAAGTTGTAATAATAACAGTCGCCTTACGTCCAATATTATCTCCTATCCAACCAAATAGTAAAGCCCCAAATGGTCTTAATAAATAAGTAGAACAAAAAGCAAAAGCAGAATAAATTGCTGCAGTATGAGGATCGGCTTTTGGAAAAAACAACTCATTTAACAGTACAGCCATATGAACATAAAGCATCAGATCAAAATATTCCAAAAAAGTCCCAATCGATAGCAATCCAACAGCTTCTTTTTGTTCTTTCGTTAGGCTTCTTTGTTCTTGCTGATATCCTATCATTTATTCACCTTAATATATTTATTAATACTAATAGATATTGATAATTTGGTTAATTAATAGCAAGAAAAAATAATGCCGAAAATTGAAATAATAAGTCTTGGTTGTAACAATATCACGGTTCTATAAACAAATTAGAAGGGGGAAAAGAGATATTGGCTGTCAAAAGTGCATGACATGTTAGTAAATTATTAAAATAAAATACTAACATTGTTGTTATGTGGATCGAATGATTTAAAGAATTGGCTTCGTAAATACTTGCGAGGAATTTGCGTATTCACGTAGTTTATCTATAATTGGTTGTTCACCCATTGTTTATTGTCCCTATTCTTCAAATCTTCGAGTATATTTGCCCTTGAATTCGATATAAGAATTGAGATTATACTTATTATAGATATATCTACCGCTATAAATCTCGTTTATGTTTATCAATCTCTAGGATATCATCATTTTCTAGCCCTTGTTCTATTGCATGTTTTTCAAACATTGATTGCATCATACTAATATCTTGAAAATTTTCTAGATACTCTTCTAGTTTATCAAGCTCAGTCATACAGCTATTCTTATCGCCCTGTTTAAGATGTAATTTGGCTGATTCTACTAGTTGCTGTAATGTACCTAAAACATCCAATTTCATTAGTTCCTTCAGAATCACCTTGCGTAGCATAAATACACCTCTTTAATTATATATCATATTTCTTATGCTATGCTAAGTAGTTTAGATGTCAATAATTTAATTTCTATTGTAATAAATAATTATCTTTAAAGAGTGAAAGTTTAAACCAGTAGTGATATTGTTCAAGAATTTATTATTTCAATTTTTGATATTAGACTTCTTTCGAAACTCTACTTCTGCTGGTGATTTGGACAATGATGCGGTACTCGAATCCGTAACGGAATTAGAGTACGCTGCGGTTCGAGGTGAAGCGTCTCCTTCAAATCCCTTGCGCACAAGCGAGTTTCGAAAGAGGTCTATTATTTTTTTTCTATACTCAAATGATTTGAAGAATTGGATTTGAAAATGAATGGTGAGTATGCTAGGTATGCATATTAGTACATGAGCATACGAATTCCGTGATATTTTCAAAAAACAATTCGTAGGAGCAGAAGAGTATAGCAATTAACCAAATCATCAATATCTACAACATTAGATATCTTTGGCAAACTTGCTTATGCTGAGGAATTTAAAGAAGCCACGGAATCTTGATCCACAGCGTACTCAAATGTATTTGAGGAGCAGAGGTAGCACGAATAAATTACCAGCAGAAGTCAGGTGAGGTTATCAATTAAATCAGCCATTTTTTTTTCGTCCAAATCCTCAAAGAAATCATCATTAATTTGTACAACTGGTGCATTGACACAAGCTCCCAAACATTCAACTTCTGTAAGGCTAAATTTTTTATCACTTGTTAGTTCACCAAAGTTAATACCAAGTTTTTTTTTACAAATAGTTACAATTTTATCGCTACCCCTTAGCCAACAAGGAGTAGTCCCACAAATTTGTATATGATATCGTCCTACTGGCTTTAGATTAAACATGGTATAAAATGTTGCAACTTCATATGCTCGGATGAAAGGTAAATTTAAAAAATTTGCTACATACTCTATGCAGCCTCTTGGTAACCAACCATTCATTTGGCGTTGTGCAAGGTCAAGTAATGGCAAGATCGCACTCTTTTGTTTGTTTTCAGGATATTTCTTAATGATATTTTGGGCTTTTTTTAAGTTCTCATCATTAAAACTGAAATTTAGTGGTTCATCATTCATCGATCAATTTCTCCAAAAACAATATCAAGACTGGCAATAATAGTTACCACATCTGCCATCAAATGTCCTTTCGACATAAAGTCTAGACCTTGTAGATGAGCAAACCCAGGGGCTTTAATCCGGCATCTATAAGGTCTGTTTGTTCCATCAGAGTATAAATACACACCAAACTCGCCTTTTGGTGCTTCAACAAATTTATATATTTCGCCTTTTGGTACATCATATCCTTCAGTGTAAAGTTTAAAATGATTAATCATGGCTTCCATTGATTCTTTCATTTTTTCTCTTGAGGGTGGTGCAATTCTAGGATCATCGGTTTTAATAGAACCCTTTGGCATTTTTTCAAGACATTGCTGTATAATTTTAAGTGATTGGTACATTTCTTCAATACGCACCAAATACCTATCATAACAATCACCATTTTTGCCAATTGGTATATCAAAGTCTAGCTCATCATATACATCATACGGGGTAGCCTTTCTAATATCCCATGCGATGCCTGAGCCTCTAAGCATTGGACCAGAAAACCCCCAATCCATAGCTTCTTTTTGACTTACTACTCCGATATCTACTAAGCGTTGTTTCCAAATTCTATTGTCATTTAACAGAGTCTCGACGTCTTCTAGTTTTTTTGAGAATTGCTGAACAAAAATATTTATATCTTCTAGTATACCATTTGGTAAGTCCTGTGCAACACCACCAGGTCTAAAATAATTTGCATGCATTCTAGAGCCGGAGACACGCTCATAAAATTCCATAATTTTTTCGCGTTCCTCAAATAACCATAATAGGGGGGTAGTAGCACCAACATCTAGGGCTTGTGTTGTTATATTCAGTATGTGGTTAAGGATACGAGTAAGCTCAGAAAACATCACTCGAATAAACCCTGCTCGTCTTGGCACGTTGCAGCCAAGCAATCCTTCAACTGCTAAGGCAAAAGCGTGTTCTTGGCACATTGGCGATACGTAATCTAACCGATCAAAATATGGTATAGCTTGTAGGTATGTTTTATGCTCAATTAATTTTTCAGTACCACGATGCAGCAATCCAATATGCGGGTCTGCTTTATTGATAACCTCACCATCCATTTCTAAAATTAATCTTAATACCCCATGGGTAGCTGGATGTTGTGGACCAAAATTTAACACAACACTTTTATTATTATCACTCACCTTGTTTTAGACTCCGGCAATTGTTGATTTTAATCGAGTATATATCAAAATTTTTGTCCACTAAGTGAAAAAATTATATAATATTAAAATAATAGCATTATTTTTCCATGTCATCTATTAAAGCTTGCTCTCCATCATTGAGATTTTTTGGAGAATGAATTTTGTGGCTCTTTGTATCTTTTTCTTCGATAGAAGGCAATTCATAGTGAGGGGGAACTTCTAAGGTTTTATTGCGTTGTACCCTATACTCATCAGGACCAGGTGTCACTATACCTATTGTTTCTTTTACTTTTTTATTGCAGGCAGACAGTGTTACTAAGGTAGTAAATAACAAAAAAATTATACGCATACTCTTCTGCTTTAAAGAATTGGTTTTTGCAAATACTTGCTGGGTATTCGCGTACTCACGTACCTTATTGTACTGTTTGCGTTCGCTTATCCCTTGTTTGTTTTCCCCATCCTCCAAATCATTTGAGTACATATCAATCCTCTTTATAAATTTATATTTTTCTTAGAATCAAGCTCACGAATCCTATCCGCTTCAGTTTGCAATCGAGCGTGATTATATTCAACATCTTGTTGTTGTTCAACAATTTTCTTGGTCTTATAATAATCATGTAATAAGAATATTGCACCTAATGAAATGAAACTATCTGCTAGATTAAATACCGGAAAACCAAAATCTTTATAGTGAAAATAAATAAAATCAAATACCGCCCCATGAACAAAACGGTCGATCAAATTACTAATAGCACCACCAATAAAAAAACTATAACCAACGAAGCTTGGCATTGTTTTACATTTTAATAAGATATACCACAAATATGCTATAAGGGCAGAGTTAACAACTATAAAAAGCATATTACTATACTGGTAATAATTTCGAAGTATTCCAAAACTAATTCCATAATTCCAAATATAAACCATATCTAAAAAGCTGGTTATTTCTAGCGTTAGACCAGCTTTACCTCTTAGATAACCTATAAGATACCATTTTACTAATTGATCTATAATTACTAATTTAACAATTATACGACTACTTTGGCGAATAATTAGTAATATTTTCTTAAATATTGATGGTATACGCATATTAGAATTTAATTTTTGATTATATACTCAGGTAGAACTTCAAGAATTGGCGTCGTCATGTCTAAAGATCGAAGCTGCCTAGTTACTCATGTACGCTACGCCGCTCGACTTTGATACTCCTAGCTCTTCTTGAAGTTATACTATTGTCTACCCAACTCTTCATTTACGAGCAGTATACTCTTCTGCTCCTACGAATTGTTTTTTGAACATATCATGGATTCGCATGCTCACCATTCATTTTCAAATCCAATTCTTCAAATCCAATTCTTCAAATCATTTGAGTATACTTCTATTTTATTAATCCTTTCTAGACATATCTTTTCAGTCACTATCTTTAATTCCTCTACCCGGTTAATAAGGTAAAGTAATTGTTCTTTACTAATTGTATAATCTTGATCATACCTTGCGTCAACATAAGCATTTCGCAATAACGTAAAGCACTCTTCTTGCTCAGGAGTCTCATGTGGAAATATCTTATAGAGATCGTAATGATGACTTCTAGCCCTATCGCCAAGTCCCAGTATATCATGTGACTTTGCCTTGTAACCAGTAAAAACTAACAGGATAGCATTATAAAAGCTCTCGGTAGCTTGGTGAAGCATAAAGGCTGCATTATTCAATTGTTCTATATCTAAACACAAATGAGCAAGCAATAGAAAGTCCTTGGCTTTTTTAAACCAATATTTGTAATCTTTCTCAGCTATTGGTCTACGTTCCTTCCATGATAGTTCCTTAGCTTCAGATAGTATAAATTCACCACTATTATATAAAAGAATGCCCTCTTTCTTGATATCACTAAAGAAATACTGCCCCTTTTCCAGTTGCCTATTTACCAGTTTAATAGGTTCAAGTATCAGAGTAATTGGTGGTTTTTCATCTAATGAGAATTTTTTACCTAGCCTATTCTCTATCTTATGTTGTAGGTTTATAGCTGGATAGCCGGCATATTCTCCGTTCTTTAAAATCAACAAAAGGTCAAAATCACTTTGATACTTATAATAACTAATATCCCCTACCTTCTCTATATCCTCTACCCAATCTCCTCTAGCATAAGAGCCAAATAAGATAATCATTGCTATTTTTGATTTGCCTACATATAGGATTTCTTTAACAATATTATCTAGCTTTTCTTTAATCACTAGTGAACGACTAGGTAAGGTAGTTTTCATAAAGCTATTTTTTTTATCCTAGATCAACTAATATACCAAATATTTAAATAATCAACAACAATTTAATCACAAATTAAAAAATAATTTAAAATTACAATCAATAGTTGTTATATGTGTCATAATCAGTAACAATAACATAAGAATTCAGGATAAGAATTAGTTAATTCTTATCCCAAATTCGCGGGAGTAGTATACAAGACATGAGGTAGCCTAGATGTTATCCCAAATTCGCATAAATTACTATACTTCCCTAGAACTAGGCTCTTTTTTGATACCAACTAGTTTGGGGGATGGAGTAGGAGGAAGGGTTTTGTATCCATCTTTTGGGGTCATGGGGAGATTTCCTCCAATAGCTTTTGCTGCTGACTGTAACTTTGGTGGGAATTGTCCTTTTGTCGTATCAACGTTAGCAACAGGGTTAGACGGTAACTCAGCCAATTCTCCTCTATCAAGATTTTCCTTAATCTTCTCTAGCTGCTGGATGACTTTATCTCGTTTTTTCTCCCTATCTTCATCATCCCAAATGTCGTCATCATTAATAAGTTTAATTAGCTCCTTATCATCTTTAACACCAGCCTTGTTAATAAGAGTTTTAAGGGTATTCTCATCAACAATCTTTCCCTCAATAAGTTTCACAAGATCAGCATGTTCAGGTTCCTCATCTTCATCATCACGAAATGCCTTAGATCTATCTATTATAGCCTGTCTAAGGCTATCTGCTATTGAACCAGAAGGGCTAGTAGGTGGTGTTTTTGGTTTTTCCTCTAGTTTTCTCTCTAGTTCTTCTAGTGCTTTATTTCCCCCTAATACAGATAGTTTTTCTTCTCTAAGCTTTGCCTTCAGTACCATTTCAGTTAAGAATTTTGTTTCTCCTTCCCCTTGCTCTCTTACTGTTGCTTTGTCATGATCAGAACCTGACGGTGGAGATACTGGATGGGTTGTTGTGGGTGCTTTTTTAAGTTGTATCCCCTTCCTAATTTCATCCCATAATGCTCCCCTATCTTCTCCTTGTCCTTGCGGTGTTACTGCTGCTGCCTTCTGAGCTTGACCTGCCGTAGGTTCTGCAGGCGGTGGCGGAGGGGGCGGTGGAGGAGGTGCTGCCATAGCATTTCCTGCTGCTTGCTGAGTGGCACGTAAACCTTCTATCGGAGGAGGTGGAGGTGGTGGCGGAGGAGGTGGTACTGCCATAGCATTTCCCACTGCTTGCTGCCCCTCTTGATTCTGCGACGGTGGAGGAGATGGTGCTTTGCCTTTACCAGCTATATGTGCTTTCGGTTTAGTTTCCTCTCCATGCTGAATATTTTGTGAATCCTGCAATGATGTATGGGGAAGGGGTGAAGATGAAAGAGAGCTTGTTATAGTGTTTCCCGCTGCTTGATGAATAGTTGGGTTCGGCATCGACGTAGTACGCGTAAGTGGGGGAGGTGGTGCTGGGCGTTTAGGTGTTATCCGTTCAGGCATTGATGATGACATGGCTTGAGATTGAGCCAAATCTTGGCTTGTAGATAATGGCTGTGAAGCAGTAACTGCAGATATAAAAGTGGTTTCAAGCTCATTTCTTAAAGCTTCCACTTTGTCTGACCTGAAGTCTAGTATATCTCTACCTTTAAGTTTTTCTAGTTCTTTCCGTAACTTATTTGTTCTAGCTACTGTTGAATCTTTTATGTTTTTACCAGTGATCTCTAATCCCTCATCAACCCTTTGTAATATTTTATTATTGAGAGGTATGTTTTCTTTTAAAATTTGTTCTGGAGTTTTTACGAAAACATGCTTAATCTTTGCAGTAATTTTTTTAAGACCATCTAGCCATGTTGATGGTAATTCTTCCCGTAAGTCTGCTAAGTCTTTCTTTATAGTAAGAAGTTCTTTAATATTATCATTAGCCTTTACCAACTTAACTAGGTCTTGTTGTACGTGTAACAGTCTTATTCTTTCTTGGTGTAGTGCCTTTGCTTCATCAGCATTATAAACTTGTGGTACAATTTGGCTAAATTTTTCATGAGATATACCTAAATTTACTAAGGATTCTCTTAATCCTTTTACCTTTTCTAGTTGTTTCTCTGATAGTTCTTTGGTTATGATATCATCAAATCCTGCTTGTAACTCTGTATCTATAATTTTCTGTAAATATAAGTTTTTTTTACCTACATCTCTTAACTTATTGTCAACATTTTTGAGAGCCTTTCTGTTGTCTCTTCTCTTTTTTTCAGCAATTTCCTTATCATTTTGTATAAACAGATATTTTACTTGTGTAACAGTATGTACAAACCTTTTAAACCAAGGTAAAGAAGGGTATTCTTTCTTTAAATCTTCCACTTTCTGTTGTAGATGTCTACTATTTTCTAATTGTTTATTAGCCTCTAAAAGATTCCCTACAGAATTTATTGTATCCAGTAATTTACCTTTTTCCTGTGATAACACGCTTTCTATTTGTTGATCTTTATCTTTCGACATGTAAATACCTCCTTATTAACTCTAGTAAATAGTAGGGTAAGCAAAAAAGATATCATGCCCGCTTTTAGTTAGGCAATGATATTTTTTTAGTATTGATTACAATTTTGAAATTACCCTGTGGCATTAATGTAAGCAGCTTTAAAGCTGCTTGTCAAATTAATACTTGAATTTTTTAACATTTAGTACTATCATCTATGCTTTAAAAGCTCTTAGGAGAAAAAGATGAGTGAACTATTAGAACTTGCAGCAGAAATGCGGGCGAAATTTGGTACGGGAGTCGCAAGAGAACTACGTAGGAAAGGTATGGTTCCAGCCATAGTTTATGGAGCAGGTAAAGAAGCCTTAGCCGTTTCTATCGAAGAAAAAGAGATAACTAAGCATTATAGAAAACCCGGTTTTATCTCTACAGTTATTCAAATTAAAGTGGGTAGTAAAACGCATAAAGTGTTACCAAAGGCTGTAGAATTGCATCCTATCACTGACATAGTTAGGCATGTTGACTTTGTCCATTTAGAGGAAAAAACCCAAAGAATGGAAGTGCCGGTAGTCTATGAGGGTAAAGAAAGAGCTTTGGGAGTTAAAAGAGGTGGATTCTTCAATATAATAAAAAGAACTATAACTCTTTTATGTGATGTCAATAATATACCTAAAAATATTAATATTGATGTTACTAACATGCATATCGGTCAGTCTTTAAAAGCAAAAAGCATTAAACTTCCTGAAGGAGTCGAGCTAGCTAGTAAAAATGATTTTATTATGGCTACTATAATCGGTCGTAAGGGTAGTAAGTCAGAAGATGAAGAAGCTGCAACTGAAGAAGTGAAGCCGACAAAATAGTTGTTTTTGAAGCTATAAGGTATACTCAGGTAGAACTTCAAGAAGAGCTAGGCAGTAGCAAAGTCGAGCAGCGTAGCGTACATTAGACTTGCTGCATAAATCAAAGAAGCTTTCGGGATTTTTAGGAGAAACGAAGCCGGCTACCTTCGCGTACACAGACGTACGTGAGGAGCGGAGGCGAGTTTCGACGACAAAATCACCAACTAGATTGACTTATGCAGCAAGTCTATTAGTAACTAGGCAGCTTCGATCTTTGCTCGCGGGAACGCCAATTCTTGAAGTTCTGCCTGAGTATATAAGTGCAAATCTCTCTCTAATGATATTATAATATGCTTAAATCTGAAGACAAAGGATATATACTTGTTGTAGGTTTAGGAAATACCGGCAAAGAATATCAAAATACTCGCCATAATGTTGGCTTCATGGCTATTGATTATTTATCAGAATATTATAAAATTTCTTGGAATACAAAATCCAAATTTCAGACTGAACTGACTCAAGGGACAATAGAGGGGCATAAATTACTATTAGCAAAGCCTCTGACTTACATGAATCTGTCCGGTAAAGCAGTACAAGCAATATGTTCTTACTATAATATCAAACCACCAAATATTTTTGTTTTACATGATGATATAGATTTAGAAACTGGTAGAATAAAATATAAATTGGCTGGTGGTAGTGGTGGACATAATGGTCTAAAATCATTGGATCAGTGTATAGGAAATGATTATCACCGTATCAGAATCGGGGTAGGAAGACCAGTAGCTAATGGCGATGTATCGGATTACGTCTTATCTGCTTTTTCTAAAGAAGAGTATAAAATTATTGTTAATTCCATTGAGGTAATAATTAATAATTTCCGTTTATTGCTTTCAGGTGAAATGGAAGAGTTTAAAAGAAGCATCGTTTAAATATGAAACAACAATTAACTTGTGTCTATGCAGATGACATGGATGCACAATATTCAAAGATAATGCAGGATGGGTTAGATGAACTTGCTAAAAACAAGAAGGGTCTTGATGCTGTCCAATCATTTTCCTTCTCGTGTTTTGATAAGGATAAAAACTTTGTTGCTGGTATAAAAGGTGTACTTATTTATGGTTGTTTACACGTTGATACGTTATGGGTTTCTGAAGATTTTCGAGGTCAGAATTACGGTACTTTGCTAATGTCCAAGGCAGAAAATCTAGCACGAGAGCGTAATTGTAAATTTATGACTTTAAATACTACCGATTGGCAGGCCAGACCATTTTATGAAAAATTAGGTTTTAAATTAGAGTTTGTAAGAAGTGGCTATGATAAAGATTCGGAAGCATATTATTTAAGGAAAGATTTATGACACTAAGATGTGGTATTGTTGGTTTACCAAATGTAGGAAAATCAACTTTATTTAATGCTCTAACTTCTAGTATTGCAGCAGAAGCGGCTAATTATCCTTTCTGCACTATAGAACCAAATTCTGCTATAGTATCAGTACCGGATGATAGGCTAAATGAGTTGGCAGCTATTGCTAATTCTATTAAAATTATTCCTACTTATATAGAAGTTGTCGATATTGCCGGTTTGGTAAAAGGGGCAAGTAAAGGTGAAGGGCTTGGTAATAAGTTTTTATCTCACATACGAGAGGTTGATGCTATTTTGCACGTACTACGTTGTTTTGAAGATATAGATATTACTCATGTGCATAATAAGATTGATCCAATATATGATGCTGAGATAATAGAAACAGAATTAATTTTAGCAGATCTTGAATCGGTAGAAAAACGCTTAATAAATTCTGAGAAACGTTTGAAAACAGGCGATAAAGCTTTAAAAGAGCAAGTAGAATTATTAAAAGAGATTCAAGCAACTCTTGCAATAGGTAAACCAGTCCGTAGCATGATTGGGACTTATAGTAAAGAGGCTTTGGAACAATTACAATTATTAACTTCTAAGCCGGTTTTGTATGCTTGCAATGTACTGGAAGAAGATGCGGTTACTGGTAATAAATTTACGGAACTTGTAGCAAAAAAAGCTGAAGAAGAAGGTGCAAAACATGTTATTATTTCATCAAAAATTGAAGCGGATATTGCAATTTTAGAAAGTGACGAAGAGAAATCTGAATTCTTAAATAGTATGGGTCTTGTGGAAACGGGTCTAAGTAAAATTATCAAAGAAATGTATAATTTATTAGACCTAAGAAGCTTTTTTACTGTAGGTCCCAAAGAAACACATGGCTGGACTTTTCGTAATGGTACGCTAGCTCCTCAAGCAGCCGGTATTATTCATACTGATTTTGAGAAAGGTTTTATCCGGGCTGAAGTTATTAGCTATCAGGATTATATAAAGTTTAATGGGGAAGTAAAAGCCAAAGAAATGGGTAAAATGCGTTTAGAGGGCAAGGAGTATAAAATGCAGGATGGGGATGTGGTGCATTTTAGATTTAATGTTTAAATAAGGGATATGAGAAAATTATACCATTATCCTATTTGTCCATTATCACGTCAAGTTCGGGTGTATTTAAAAGAGCTAGATGTGCAGTTTACTATGGTTAAGGAGGATTATTGGCTTCGAGATAAGGAATTTTTGTCTTTAAATCAGGCGGGGACGACACCTGTCTTACAAGAGGCGTCCACTCTAATTATAGCAGGAATTTATCCCATCACTGAGTATTTACATGAAAAATATCCAAATTTTAATTTTATCGATGAAGATATTGATATTAAATGTGAAATTCGTAGGTTGCTCAGTTGGTTTAACGAAAAATTTTACCGTGAAGTAACAAAAATTATTATCGATGAAAAAATAGTAAGGTCCTTCTGCCAATTAGGTGGTCCTAGAACCGATTTTCTTAGGGCAGCAAAAAATAATCTATCACACCATTTAAACTATATGTCAAATTTATTTGAAAAGCGTAGCTTTATTGCATCAAATTCTTTAAGTTGTGCAGATATAGCTGCTGCCTGTCATATATCGGTTCTAGATTATTTTGGCGAAATTAGTTGGGACAAATGGCTGTCTATTCGTCATTGGTATGCAATCATCAAATCTAGACCTAGCTTCCGCTCCTTATTACATGACCAAATACCAGGTTTCACTCCGCCACCTTGTTATGCTGATTTAGATTTTTAGTGGTTGCGGTGCAGTTACTTTTATGATAGCTTCTAGGTGAATAGTATAATTAAAATAGAGGATATTATGAGTAAAAGTGACGATAATAATCCAAAAGTGGATTCTCTACCGTCTTATAAGGAAGAAGCTACGGGGGTAAGTATAACCCCGACTCATGACCAAGGCGTGGGAACAAGAAGCGGTGTTGGACCATTTGAAGATTTAAACATAGCATTAAGTGAAATTGCAAATTATTTACAAAATGCAGAAGAAAATTTGCAGAAAATTGCACAATTAAAAGGATTGGAGAAATTGCAAGGTGAACAAGCACAAAAACTTTTTCAAGATTTTAAGAATGGTTTTGACAAAGTAAGACAAGGGGTGACAGATTATACTGATACTGTGCATGCCTCTCCTATCAAAGCTTTTGCTGATGAACAGAGTAGAGAAAATTATGAAAAGAGTCCAATTGGACGCCTAGAAAAATTTGCCAAAGATCAATTAATGAAAGTTGGAAAAATATTTGAAGGTTCAGCTGATGCAGTTAGAAATAATCCAATTTTAAATGCAGTAGGGAATGTGATAAAATCTGCATGTCATGCGGTTGGTACTATAGCTAAAGGTACTTTAAACAATGCGATAGCTACTGGAGAACTTGCCAAAAGTGTTGTTAATCTAGGTGTAGCAATAAAAGATAGCATTGTAGGAAAAGGAGTGAAACAAGCAACTAGGGGCGTTTAGTTTGACATAGTACCCTACATTTTTCTATAATCGTCATAGCAAGGCTCTTTAGATGCCGTGGCGATCTAGGTAAACAGCGAAGCTGTTTTTTTAGAGTAACGCTTCGCGTATCTTGGATTGCCGCGTCGCCGCTTTCAGCGGCTTCTCGCAATGACGCTCGGAAGACCCCTTAACAGTAGTGAAATAAAAATGTAGGGTACTATGGTAGTTTGACAACACCCTATATCCGACTTGTATTGATATATTCATGGATTTTTAGTAAATCATACCAAGTGTTTTTTTTCTGCATTGGTTGTCTAAGCAGATAGGCAGGATGGAAGATAGAAGTGGTTTGAATTGGCTTGCTAAGATACTGATTGGTATATAAATAATATTCTTGTCTGATTTTACTTATACCAGCATTTTTGCCAAGTAAGCTGGTTGCTGCAACGTTTCCCACTAAAACAATTAGTTTTGGGTTTATTAAAGCGATATGCTTCTCAACGAAAGGTCGGCAAATATCTATTTCTTCTTGCGTTGGTTGGCGGTTGGCTGGTGGCCGCCAAAATACAGTGTTAGTAATATAAGCGTTATGTTCTCTTGAAATATTGATAGAGGCTAAGACATTATCGAGTAACTTACCACTTTCACCACAAAATGGTATTCCCTGTGCATCTTCGCTACTACCCGGTGCTTCCCCAATAAACATTATAGAACTTTGTGGATTGCCATCAGCAAATACGGTTTTATTAGCTAATTTCTTTAAACCACAACCATCAAAATCCATTAGTAGTTTTTTTAATTCTTCTAAATTGCGAGCTGAGTCAGCTAAAGTTCTAGACAACGAAATGATGTCATCCTGTTTTTGTACAAGTTCTAGCTTCTTACCTACGTGGAAATGACCAGGGCTGTTGGAGCTAGGTAGAGCTGGTGGAATACTAATCGGCTTAGCTTTAATATTAGAATTAATCTGTATTTTTTGCTGATTAATAGTTGATTCTGACAAATAATAATCTATACCAATTGTTTGCAACCATTTTAGTTGATTGATTTTTTTTGTTAAATGAGTCATTTTATTATTTTAAAATATTTTAGCCAATGGAAGAATATAACGTACCTAACAATCTAGATGGGTTTAGACTTGATAAGGCTTTGGTAAGCCTTATCAGTAAAACATCTAGAAGCCAAGTCCAGAAAAGTATAAATGACTTCCAAGTACAAGTTAATGGTTTGATTATTTCTGATTCTAACTTTAAGGTCAAGGAGAATGACCTTATTTCAGTATTTTTTAAAGACCCTGATCCATTAACAATGCAGGAAGCTGATATTAAACTTGATATTTTTTATGAAGATGAAGATTTAATGGTGATCAATAAAGCAGCTGGTATGACAGTCCATCCTGGTAGTGGTAACCACCAGGATACTCTAGTAAATGCCTTATTACACCATGCAAAATCTTTATCTAGCATAGGAGGGTTAGAAAGACCTGGCATAGTTCATCGTTTGGATAAAGATACATCAGGTCTTATGGTGGTAGCAAAGAATAATTTTGCCCATGTACAGCTTGCAAAACAAATAGAAAGCCGTAATCTTGTGCGCAAATATAAAGCACTCGTTTGGGGTATTATCAATCCACAAGAGGGGGTTATAAGAAATAATATCGGCAGAGACCGTATTACACGGCAAAAAATGACTATTCTAAAATTTGGTGGCAAAGAGGCGGTTACTCATTATAAAACAGAGGAAATATTTTTTGATGGTATTATAAGTATGGTAGAATGTCGACTTACTACTGGGCGAACTCATCAAATCAGAGTACAGTTGAGTCATTTAAAACATTCGGTAGTAGGAGACCAAACTTATGGCAAGAATAGCAAGAAAGTTAGCTCTAATTTTAGCATAGTACCACAAAAATTAATGGATTTCAAGAGGCAAGCATTACATTCTTGGTATATAAGTTTTTCCCACCCGGTAAGTGATAAATTATTAGAATTTGAATCACCTTTGCCACAGGATATTGTAGAAATAATTGCATGAATATAAAAGAATCCTTAATTTATGCTGCTAGCAAATTACAAACAGTAGGTATTAAATCAGCCAACTTAGAATCACGCATATTGATGCAGCATGTAACTGGTAAATCTATTGAATATTTATTAGCAAGATCAGAAGAAAGATTGACCGAGCTAGAACAAATTATTTTTAAAAATTTAGTTAATAGACGTATATTATTAGAACCAATAGCCTACATTATAGGGTATAAAGAGTTTTATGGTTACCAATTTATCATAGATAATAAAGTGCTTATTCCTCGGCAAGATACTGAGATTATTGTAGATGCAATTTTAAAAAATGTTAAATTAAAGGGTATTGAAACAAATGCCGAGCTAACAATATTGGAACTTGGCACAGGTAGTGGCTGTATTGCTTTGAGCTTGTTACTGGAAATGCCAAATAGCAATGTAACTGCAACTGATATAAGTAACGAAGCGATTGCTATAGCTAGTCAAAATGCTATAAAACATAAAGTTTATGATAGGTTTAAAATAATTAATAGTAACTGGTTTGATAATCTAGAAAAGCAAGAATTTGATATCATCGTAAGTAATCCACCATATATTTCTTTTGATGATACTGTTTATATGTCTCCTGAGACCCTGAAATATGAACCCCACTTAGCCTTATTTGCCGAAGATAATGGATTAGCTTCATATTACATAATCGCTAAAGAAGCCAAGGGATTTTTAAAACAAAATGGTAAATTATTCTTAGAGATTGGTTTTAATCAATTGGCAGCTGTTACAGAAATTTTTGTTAGTTATGGTTATACGGTTAAGCAAGTTTATAAGGATTTGGAAGGTAGAGATAGAGGGCTTCTAATAACCTGAATTTGATGTAACACTCGATAATCAAGTTTTAAATATTAAGAGAATAATCATGCAACAATTTAGTCTTTACCATACTGCTGAAGGATTACTATATAAGACAACCTGTCTTTTAGTAGAAAAATCTTATCATAGCAATTTGAGAATTGTCGTTTTAGCTCCAGATATTGAAGTCCAAGAATCACTGAATAAGATGATATGGACTTATTCTAGAAAACAGTTTATTCCACATGGTAGTAAGCTTGATCCATTACCAGAAAAACAACCAGTCTATATTACTCATCAGCTAGAGAATCCTAATCAAGCTACGATTCTAATAATCATTGCCCCATTTGATATACAAGAAATTCTTAATAACAAACACTATGTTGCACATTTTCAAAGAATAATTATAATATATGATGGTTTGGATAATTTAAGTCTAATAGTTAAAACAATAAATGAACTAACTATTGCGACACCGATGATTGACTGTTATAAACAGAGTTCAGTAGGAACATGGAGTAAGATTTAACCATTTCTATCAACTGTGCAAGATATGTCATTGCGAGCGAACGTATGTGAGCGTGGCAATCCATGAAACTTGTCATATGGATTGCTTCGTCGACCTACGGTCTCCTCGCAATGACACTGTAAGTTGTCATTCTTAGCAACGGCGGGAATCTAGATACCTGCTTTCGCAGGTATGACACAAAACGGGATTGCTTCGTTGCTACTAAGGTAACTCCTCGCAATGACAGTTTAAGTCTTACGGTCTCCTCGCAATGACGATTTTTTAACTTTCAACAGTTGTGGGGTGGCATCGAAGGTGCAGGAAGTTCCCTAATTACAAAATAGGGTGTGTTCCTCTAAAAAATAAACAAATTTATCAATATGCAAAAATTATCATTTCAACAAATTATCTTGACCTTGCAAAATTA
Source organism: Candidatus Tisiphia endosymbiont of Temnostethus pusillus (assembly GCF_964264675.1). Lineage (NCBI taxonomy): Bacteria > Pseudomonadati > Pseudomonadota > Alphaproteobacteria > Rickettsiales > Rickettsiaceae > Candidatus Tisiphia > Candidatus Tisiphia endosymbiont of Temnostethus pusillus. The sequence goes on from NZ_OZ183472.1 coordinate 1,355,492, forward strand.
CTGGCAAGATTATGGCTGTGCAATTTTGCAGCCATATGACGCTCATGTTGGAGCTGGTACTTTTCACCCTGCTACTGTACTACGAACTCTTGGTAAGAAACCTTGGTTTGTAGCTTATGTTCAACCTTCTCGGCGTCCTCATGATAGTAGATACGCTTTGCATCCTAATAGAATGCAGCATTATTACCAATTTCAGGTTATACTAAAACCCTCTCCTGATGATATACAAGAGCTATATTTAAAGAGTCTTGAATGTCTTGGTATAGATTTACAAAAACATGATATTAGGTTTGTTGAAGATGATTGGGAGTCTCCTAGTCTCGGTGCTGCTGGGCTTGGTTGGGAAATATGGTGTGACGGTATGGAAGTATCACAATTTACTTATATGCAACAAATTGGTGGTATTGATTGTCGTCCAGTGGCTGGTGAGATTACCTATGGTTTAGAACGTCTGGCACTTTATATACAAGGAATCAATGAGGTAAGAAATCTTGACTGGAATGGTCAAGTTGGAGAAAAGGCTTTAACCTATGGTGAAGTAGATTTTGCCGCTGAAAAACAATTTTCGAAGTTTAATTTAGAATTAGCTGACATAGCCATATTATCTCAGCATTTTATTGATAGTGAGAAACAATGTAATGAATTAATCGCTGCAGATTTACCTTTGCCAGCTTATGATTATTGTATTCAAGCTAGTCATCTTTTTAATCTGTTAAATGCCCGGGGGGTAATTAGTGTAACAGAGAGAGCATCTTACATACTCAGGATACGTAATTTGGCAAAAATGTGCTGTAATAAATGGTTAGAACTAGAAGATAAAGAAGAGTTAATATGAGTGAGTTATTATTAGAACTTTTTAGCGAAGAGATACCAGCTTTGATGCAGAAAAATGCAGCGGAAAGCTATAAAACCATATTTACGACAATCTTGCAAGAAAGCGAGCTAGTTGCTGATGTTCAGCTATATGTTGGATCTAGGAGAATTGCTGTACATATTACAAATTTACCAAAATCTATACTACCAAAAGAAATTACCATAAGAGGGCCAAAAGTTTCGGCAACGCAGCAGGCTATAGAAGGGTTTTGTCGATCAAATAATATTGAGCAAAATAAATTATCTACGCTATTAGTGCAAGGGCAATTATATTATATAATAGCAAAGAGTAGCATAGAAACCGATATACGAGTATTATTGCAAGAGATAATTCCTAAAGCAATTAGTAAGTATATTTGGTCAAAATCTATGTATTGGGGGAATTATGATATAAGTTGGATTAGACCGCTTAGGAATATTTTATGTATATTTGATGGAGAAATACTAGCCATTAAATATGGACATTTGACGGCAAATAATATTACCTTTGGACACAGATTTCTTAGTCCTGAACCGATTACTATAGACAGTTTTTCTGAATACCAGAATAAGCTGCGGGAGAGTAATGTCATTATTGACCAAGAAGAACGTAAGGAGATAATAAAAAGTCAGCTATCAAAAATAGCCAATACACTTAATTTAGTTATCAAAGATGATGAGAAATTATTAGAAGAAGTAACAGGACTAGTAGAATTGCCAGTTGTTATGGCGGGTAAAATACCTGAGATATTTTTGCAGTTACCTAGTGAAGTACTAGTTAGCTCAATGCGTACCCATCAGAAGTATTTTAGTACTTTTGACCAAGCTGGTAATTTTGCCCCTTATTTTCTCTTTGTTAGTAATATGCGACATGATCAAAATGTTATAATAAGTGGTAACGAAAAAGTACTAGCTGCTAGACTCTCTGATGCATTATATTTTTATCAGCAGGATTTATCTAATAGTTTAGAATCAAAATTGCCAAAGCTTGAGCAGATAACTTTCCATGCAAAGCTTGGCAGTATCAAACAAAAAACAGAGAGAATTGATGATATTTGTAATTATCTAATGCCAGGAAATCAGGATTTGCAAGTAGCAGCTAAACTTTGTAAAAGTGACCTAACAACTGAAATGGTGGGAGAATTCCCTGAACTGCAAGGTATTATGGGATATTATTACGCCAAAGCCGAAGGGTTAAATGATCAGATTGCCTTGGCAATAAGAGATCATTATAAACCACAAGGACCATCAGATAATTTGCCAATGGGAAATAGTGCAATATTGGCGATTGCTGATAAACTGGATAGTTTAGTAGGTTTGATATTAATAGGAGAAGAGCCAAATGGTTCAAGAGACCCTTACTCGCTCAGACGGCAAGCATTAGGTATTATTAGGATAATTTTAGCTAATAAGTTAAATATTGATATTAAGGAATTAGTTGCGTATGTAGTTCACTTATATCAAACTATGTTTGAAGACGTAAAGGGAGGAGGGCATGATAGTGGGCTAAATAAAACTAGTCAGATAATTTTAGAGTTCTTAGAAGAACGAGCCAAATATTATTTTAAAAATCACTATGACATATCGTTAATTAATGCGGTGCTTGATTTTGATATTGAAAGAGATTTAGTGATTAGCGAAATAAAGCTCGGTGCTTTACAAAAGTTTCTCGCTGGAGTGGATGGTGAAAATTTATTAACTATTTACAAAAGAGCAAATAATATACTAGAAGGTAGTAATATAGAAGGAGAAGTTGATCAAAAGGCTTTTATTTCACAATATGAACAACAATTATTTTTATCATTAGGAGTTATTTCTAAGCAAATTGATAGTTCTATTGTAGAAAAAGATTTTACTAAAACTCTTAGCCTGTTACTAGAAATATTAAAACCTGTCAATGAGTTTTTTGATAATGTTATGGTCAAAGATCAAGATCGTAACATTGCCAATAATCGTTTATTGTTGCTCAGAATGGTTACCCAATTATTTGATAAATTAGCAAAATTTAGTTTCTTATGACTGATACATTAAAGCAGGCTGCCAAATTCATAAAACTTGGTAATGTAGTAGCTTTTCCAACAGAAACAGTATATGGACTTGGGGCAGATGCTAGTAATGAGCAAGCTTGCCAGAAGATTTTTAAGATAAAAAAGCGTCCAAGCATAAATCCTCTAATTGTTCATGTAGCAACTATGAGCCAAGCTAAAACTATAGGGGAATTTAATGCAGATGCTCTTAAGTTAAGTAATATCTTTTGGCCAGGACCTTTATCGATTGTTGTACCATTAAAAAGTGGGGCAAATATAGCGGAATCAGTATTAGCTGGGATGACAACGGTTGCACTCCGTATACCATCACATAATATTGCTTTGGAGCTAATAAGAAAGTCAGGTACTCCGATAGCAGCCCCTAGTGCTAACCCATCAGGTTATATTAGTAGCACGACTTTACAGCATGTACAGGAACATTTTGCAAATGACCAAGATATTTTTATTTTAGAGGATAATTTAAATGATTGTAAGTGTCAATATGGTATAGAATCAACCATAGTAGATAGTACTACTAATAACTTAACTATTTTGCGAGATGGTTTTATTACGTTGGAAGCGTTAGAGAAGGCCATTGGTAAGAAACTAGATAAAACATCCAGCTTGATGCAAATTAAAGCTCCGGGGATGATGAATAAACACTACTCGCCAAGAGTTAAAGTAAGATTGAATGCAGAGAGTTTAGAAGCTAATGAGGTAGGGCTTAATTTTGCCGATAGTAAGCTAGAGGGTAATTTTTCGCTTAATTTAAGTTTAACTGGTGATTTAATTGAAACAGCTAGCAACTTATTTGCCAGTCTTAGAATATTGGATAATTATGCAGAATTAAATGGATTAGCAATTGCCGTTGCCTCTATCCCAGAGGTTGGTATTGGCGTTGCAATCAATGATCGACTTAAAAGAGCGGCGGTAAAATGACATCTATATTTACTAAATTAAAGCAGGTATTAGTTAATAGTTCAAATAAAATATCTTCCCGACTTCCGCAATTTTTGAGAAAGCCCGAGGTTGGAAGGGGCATGGATATAAAGGTCATGTGTTACTAGGCACAACAAGCCGCGATGCTGCAAATGTAATAGATACAATGGTAATGAGCGAATGAAACTATCAATTAACTCATCCCCACCAAATTTACTAATAAAAGAGCAATTAAAATCAATTTATTGCAAGCTTTTTAGTAAAGAAGATGGTAAAATAAGCGTAGAAGATTCAGCTCAAATGGTCTAATGACTCAGATAAATAATGGTGATATTTAGTAACAATTAAGAGGTTATGTTATATGTTTTTATCAAAGTTTCTTGATCCTAAAAATGATTTTTGTTTTCGTAAAATCTTTGGTACGGAAAAGAACAAAGATATACTTGTACATTTTTTAAACGATGTTCTTAAGTGTAAAGAAAATGAGCAAATAATTGAGGTGACGTTTTTACCAACTATCCAAGACCCTGATATTGCTATTTACAGAAAGTCTATTGTTGATGTGTTATGTAAAGATCAACACGGTAATCAATTCATAGTAGAGATGCAGGTAAGCAAGCATCCAGGATTTGAAAAAAGAGCCCAATATTATGCAGCTAAAGCATATTCTCAGCAGAGACTTGAGGAAGATGAGAAACACAAGAAACTGGCAGTATACGCCAAATTAAAAGGAGTAATATTTTTAGCAATAGCGGATTTTGTGATGTTTAGCGATAGAAAACATTGGAAATCAGAACATCGTATTTTAGAGACAGAGACCTATGCTCATGATTTAAAAGATTTTTACTTTGTTTTTTTAGAGCTTGAGAAATTTAAAAAAACTATAGATGAGCTAAAAACTATTGAAGAGAAGTGGATGTATTTTTTTAAGCATGCAGGAGATAGTAAATTAACATTAACAGAAATAGAGCATTTAATAGGTAAGGATGAAATTATTAGAAGAGCCTTTGAGGCTGTAGACCAAGCTAGCTGGTCAGAGGCAGAACTTAACACCTATGAGCAAATGACCAAAGCTCGTCTTGATAATTTAGCGGTAGAACAGCAACAAATTGAAGATGCTGAAGCTAGAGGTGAAGCTAAAGGTAAAGCTAAAGGTAAAGCTGAAGGTAAAGCTGAAGGTAAAGCTGAGGGTAAAGCTGAGGGTAAAGCTGAAGAAAAAATAGATATAGCAAAAAAAATGTTGGATAAAAGAAAGCCAATGGATGAAATCATTGAATTTACCGGGTTAACTATTGAAGAAATAGAACAGTTGAAAGAAGAATAAGCAGATGAGCAAATAATGTTGTGCCTAAAAATCTGTAACCCTCATGTCCATGCCCCTTCCAACCTTTGACCTTATCAAAAACTGCGGAAGTCGGGAGGTTGGTATTGGCGTTGCAATCAATGATCGACTTAAAAGAGCGGCGGTAAAATGACATCTATATTTACTAAATTAAAGCAGGTATTAGTTAATAGTTCAAATAAAATATCTTCGGGCATTGACCAGATATTTTATAAAAAAAAACTAGATGAGCAAACTTTAAATGAATTAGAGGAGTTGTTAATATCTGCAGATATCACAGCCTCTGTGGCAATAGAGCTGGTCGATAAACTAAGAGATATCAAATTTGATAAAGAAGTAAGTGGTTTGGTAATCAAAGAACAGCTAGCTGACATTATCGGGCAATTATTGGTAAAAACTAGCAAGCCTTTTGAATTGTATGATAAAGAGCTTAATGTTATCCTAGTTTGCGGTGTTAATGGGTCAGGGAAAACTACGACAATAGGCAAGCTAGCCAGCATTTATCGTAGACAGGGGAAAAAAGTAGCAATTGCTGCTTGTGATACATTTAGGGCTGCTGCTGTTAGTCAATTATCTAGTTGGGCTGATAAAAGTGGTTCAATGTTTATTACTGGTGAAGAATCAGCTGAGCCTGCTAGTGTTGCTTATCTTGCTATGCAGTATTCAATAAAAAATGATGTTGATATATTATTTATTGATACAGCTGGAAGGTTACATAACAAGAAGAATTTGATGGAAGAACTTGCCAAAATTGTTAGGGTTATTAAGAAGATTGATGATACAGCTCCTCACCATAGTATATTAGTAATTGATGCGACCACTGGACAGAATATATATAACCAAGTTGAACAATTTGCTGCTATTGCTAACATAACAAGTCTGATAGTCACTAAATTAGACGGTACGGCAAAAGCTGGTGTAGTGGTAGGAGTCGTACAAAAATTCGCCTTACCAGTATGTTTTTTAGGGGTAGGTGAGAAGGTAGACGATCTAAAACCGTTTGATCCGGCAGAATTTGCTAATAGTTTAGTAGGGAATTAATTAGTCAATCCGTCAGAAATGCTGTAGACGTAAGAGATAATACATGTTCGTGGTTAAAACCAAAGAACAATGTTTGTCATTCCTGCGTAGGCAGGAATCTAAAATTGTTCCTAAAAAAACCCGAGATATTATAGATTCCTGCCTACGCAGGAATGACATCCTTTGCACTTAAATATACTAGATGTTATATTCTAGACTTTTGACGGAGCGACTAATTATTAAATATAGATGATAAAATAATTGTTGAAAAGCATTAAGTGATACTTTATATTTTACTATATGAAATATGACCTACTAGACAACAAAAAAAAGCAACTGGATAAAATCAGACCATTAACTCCAGAGTTGGTTAAAAACTTGGAGCAGTGGTTTAAGGTAGAGTTGACTTATACCAGTAATGCTATTGAGGGTAATACTCTCTCGCGTTTGGAAACTGCTGTGGTAATTGAAAAAGGCTTAACAGTTGGTGGAAAATCGTTAGTAGAACATCTTGAGGCAAGAAATCATGCACAAGCTTTGGACTTAATCCATGAAATACAGCAAAAGAAAATTTGTGAAATTACTGAAAACGATATTTTATCAATTCATGCTCTTATCCTAAAGGGTATCGATGATCATAATGCTGGATATTATAGGCAAGTAACAGTACGTATTTCAGGTTCAAGGGTAATAATGCCAAATCCAGTAAAAGTACCAAACTTGATGGCAGATTTCATTGCATGGCTAAACTCATCTAAAGATATGCATCCTGTAGCACTTGCAGGAGAAGCACATTATCGACTAGTAACTATCCATCCTTTCTCAGACGCGAATGGTCGAACAGCACGATTATTGATGAATTTAATTCTAATAATGGCAGGCTATCCACCGGCTATTATTAGACTACAAGAGAGATTACCTTATGTAACATCTCTAGAAACTGCACAACTTGGTGGTTCAAAAGAAGCCTATGAAAAGATTATATTTAATGCAGTCAATCGTTCTCTTGATATTTATCTTAAAGCAGCAAACTCTGTAAACTCTTCAGATGTAGTATTATCAGAGAAATTATTAAGAATTGGTAAGCTTGCAAAAGCTGTCAGTGAAACTGTGTCAACAATTCGTTTTTGGACTAAGGAAGGCTTGCTTGAAATTGCTGATGTTACTAAATCACGCTATCAGCTTTACTCATCTGAAATGATTGAACAATGTATAGAAATTCAACGATTAAAGAAACAAAAGCTAACACTGAATGAAATCAAGAATATGCTTGTAAATAATGACATAAAATAAAAATAAGGTGTTTTTATAATGTACATTGTAAAAAAAGAATTATCTATCCAATCACGCTATTACAAAGAAATTTTGTCAATAATTAAACTAGGTGGCGGAGTAGCAAGGATTGTCGGCGGAGCTGTTCGGGATGCTATTCTTGGTGTTGTTAACTACGACATTGATATAGCAACCAATTTATTACCAGAGCAAGTAACAGATATTTTATCAACAGCCAATATTAATGTTATCCCAACTGGTATAAAATATGGCACAGTTACGGCTTTATTAAATAATGAGAAATTTGAGATTACTACACTTAGAAAAGATATAAAATGTGATGGTCGGCACACAGAAGTTATTTTTACTGATGATTTTATGGAGGATGCTACTAGAAGAGATTTTACTATTAATGCACTAAGCTATTGTCCATTTGAGCATAAAATTTATGATTATTTTGGTGGAATAGATGATTTACGAGAATCTAAGGTAATATTTATCGGACAGCCATTTGAACGAATTGAAGAAGATTTTTTACGTATTTTACGATTCTTCCGTTTTTCCTGTTATTATGCAAGACAGTTAGATCATAATGGGCTAGATGCTTGTATTAAATTACGAGAAAATCTTAAATTATTATCAAAAGAACGGATAAAATGGGAGGTGGACAAGTTGATTATCTCAGATAATAGTCCTAATATTTTGCAGCAAATGTTTGATAATGGCATATTGCAAATAATATTACCAGTTAGTAAATTTGATAAAAAACATTTGATGGAAGCAATTAATTTCGGTTCTTTAGAGCCTTACACTAGGTATTCACTTTTATTTTACCACATAAAGAACTTACCATTAAGTGATTTATTAAATTTAAAATTTTCTCGGCAAATCGCCCTCAAAATCATTACTATACTTAGATTTGTTAATAAAGAAATCAACGAATTTACATTACGAGAAATTTGGTGGGAAACGGCTGATTATCCTGATGATTATCTGCAATATATCATTACTTTAGTATCATTAGGTAAATTAAATAGAGATATAGCAAATAAATTTCTAGATGCATACCAATCTAAACCCCGACCAATATTTCCAATAAATGGGCATGACTTGCAGAAATTAAATATTCATGGTAAAGCTATTGGCACAGTGATAGGTAAATTAAAGAAATCTTGGATTGCCAGTGATTTTACACTTAATAAACATCAATTACTTGAATTAGTTATTTCCGACAGCAGGGCAATTTAAAAGTCATAATTAATAGTTGCTATAAATGTAAACCCAACCACCATCGATGTCATTCTTAGCAACGGCGGGAATCCATAATACTTAATAGTCTTGTAGGTTTATTTTTTTAGATTCCCGCCTACGCGGGAATGACATCGAGTGCATATTAAGCACTTCTTCCTTTATCTATTAGGCTTGCAGCCCGACTTTTAAATTACCCTGTCCGACAGCCTCCTAGGCTCTATTGATAAAATAATATAATTATTGTATAGTAAATTCCTAAGGTACTAAATTAGGAAAATATTATGAATCAAAATCAACAAGTGAAAGTAATAGGTAGTAACGGTCAACTATCGCTTGGCAAAGTATTTGCAGGACAAATGGTATTAATCGAACAATTAGATAATGGCACATGGATCATTAAAACAGGAAAATTTGTTCCAACCTCAGAAAAATGGTTATCTCAAGGAGATACTTTAACTAAACTAGATAAAGCATTATCGTGGGCAGAAAGCAATAAACCAAAAGATAACTTACAAGAAATTGTTGAGAAAATTGAACATGTCTAAAATAAAAATAGATATGAATAATATAGAATTTCAAAAAGATTTGTTTGCTCTTGAAAAAAATAATCAATTAGCATTATAACCAAAGAACAATGTTTGTCATTCCTGCGTAAGCAGGAATCTAAAATTGTTCCTAAAAAGACCCGAGCTATTATAGATTCCTGCCTACGCAGGAATGACAACTTTTGCATTTAAATATAGTAGATGTTATATTATAGACTTTTGACGGAGCAACTAAATAATTCCCAAAGTAGAATAGTATATACTCAAATCATTTGAGTATACTTGGAAAAAACAAAACATCCAAGGCATTGAAAAATAACGGTGAAAATTAAGAAAAAAATGAAAATTAATATTAGTGCTAGCATTTTTATTGCTATAATTATGATATTACTTAGTCAGGTATCTTTTGCTAACGTAGGTAGGATAAAAATTGTTACTAGCATAACTCCACTAGCAAGCATTATAGCGATGTTAGTGAAAGAGCAAGCAGAAATTGTTGCCATTGCCAATAACAATGATTGCCCACATCACTATAATTTGAGACCTAGTGATCTCAAAAAAGTCAAAGATGCAGATATTGTATTTTATATAGATGAGCAATTTGATGGCTTTGCTGGCAAATTAATGAATGGTCATAGTAAAAACGTCATTAAAATTAGTAATTTTAATAGGCTAAAAATTATTAGTAATGACTCATATAGTAATTGGCATATTTGGCTTGATTTAGATAATGTAAAAATACTATTGGAACAATTATCTCAGATATTATCTCAACGATTTCCTGAGATTAGTTCAGCTGTTTACCAAAATTTTGAAGAGGCAAAAAAACAAATAGATGATCTTGCGAAAATCAAACATCAAAGATTAGCGTCTTTAACAGATGTGATCTTGCTTAGTGATAGTTTAGAATATTTTTTTGATAATAGCCAAAAAAGAGTTGCAAAATTATATAGCTCTGATCAAAAGAGTCTCAAATATATTAGTAATCTTGAGCATTTATTAGCTATGTCCCATAGTAAATGTTTATTGCTAAGTCTTGATCAAGATGTTGCTCTTTATAAAAATTTTAAAGTAGAAGTAGTGGCAATTGCAAGTGAGAATTGGCAAGTGACTAACATCAATAGTGATTTATTTTATAATCAATATTTAAAAATAATTAATCAAATATCTAAATGTTTAAATTACTAAACCCTTATTTTTTTAGTAAGTTAGTACGAACCATGCTACCATTATTGCTAGTTGCAATGTTGGTAACAATGGGGGTGGGGTTATATCAAGCTTTGATAGTCTCACCACCAGATTACCAACAAGGTGATATGGTCAGGATTATGTATGTTCATGTACCAGCTTCTTGGATGGCACTAGGGATTTACACATTCATAGCTATTTGTAGTTTGTCTAACCTAGTGTGGAAGACTAAAATGTCGTTCTTAATGGCAGTGGCCAGTAGCCCTATTGGTGCAGTTTTTTGCCTGATTAGTATGGTGACGGGGGCATTATGGGGAAAGCCTATTTGGGGGACTTGGTGGGTTTGGGATGCTAGACTTACCTCAATGTTCGTACTATTCTTGCTCTATTTAAGTTATATCGTGGTGGTAAATAGTGGTGATAGGATAAGCCGTACTGAAAGACCAGCTTCGGTGATTGCTCTGATTGGTTTTATCAATGTTCCTATAGTAAAATTTTCGGTAAATATTTGGTATAGTTTACACCAGCCAGCAAGTGTTTTACGGCTAGGTAGTCCGACAATTGATAATTCTATGTTATTGCCCTTAGTGCTAATGTTGATCAGTGCTATACTATATTTTTTATTAGTATTGGGTTTGAGAGCTTGCGTTTTAATCACCAAGTTCAAGGAGTATGACAATTTATGACTTATGTTGTTACCGACGAATGTGTAAAATGTAAATATACTGATTGTGTAGAAGTATGTCCTGTCGATTGCTTCTATGAAGGGGAGTTAATGTTGGTAATTAATCCTGATGAATGTATTGATTGTGGAGTGTGTGAGATTGAGTGTCCGGTTAAAGCTATTAAGCCAGAGTCAGAACAGCTGATTGATTGGATAGAGAGAGCTAAATTTTTCTCAAGCATTTGGCCAAATATTGCCGTTAGAAAACCAGCCCTACCGGATGCAGATAAATATCGGGATGAGAAAAATAAGTTTGAAAAATATATGGAAGGGAGCTAATTTGGGATAAGAATTAACTAATTCTTATCTCAAATTGGGAGGATTTGTATTTTTTACGTTTTCAAGAGCTTTTTTAATTACCCTATTTAATCCAGTTCTTGTATAGCTAGACACTACAAAAATTTCCTCACTAGTAATTTTTTGCAATTCTATAATTTTGTCTTTAATTTCTTCTTCTAACAAAACATCGCACTTATTCAAACAAATTATTTCGAGCTTACTTTTTAATAAGTTCGAATATGATTCAAGCTCGTTCCTAATAGTTCTATAATCAGCAATCAAATTATCACTTGTTGCTGATATCAAATGAATCAATAAATTACATCTCTCAATATGTTTTAGGAACTTATCACCGAGTCCATGTCCTAAGTGAGCTCCTTCTATTAAGCCTGGGATATCAGCTATCACAAATTCTTCATCATCTACATAAACCACACCAAGATTAGGGCTTAGTGTGGTAAATGGATAATCAGCAATTTTAGGTTTTGCTGATGTCGTGGTTGCAAGAAAAGTCGATTTTCCTGCATTAGGTAAACCTATAAGACCAACATCTGAAAGTAGTTTGAGTTGTAAATTTACCCACATCTCTTCTCCAACAACACCTTCAGTCCTACGTCGCGGAGCTTGATTGGTAGATGACTTAAAATGGCTATTACCAAGCCCGCCTTTGCCTCCCTTAAGAATTTCAAAAGTTTGTTCATCGGAAGTGAAATCATATAGTAGAACATCGCCATTTTCTGAGAATATTTGTGTTCCTACTGGTACTTCTAAGAGTAAAGCAGGTTTAGACTTCCCACTACGGTTTGAGCCTTTACCATTCTCACCATTTTCTGCTTTAAAATGCAGTTTATGCCTAAAATTTACTAAAGTATTAAGATGAGAATTGCACTTAAAAATAATGCTACCACCACGACCACCATCACCGCCATCAGGTCCACCCATATCAATATATTTTTCTCGATGAAAACTAATCACCCCATCACCACCATCACCGGCTTTTAAGTATATTTTAGCTTCATCGATAAAATTCATAATATATTATTGTAAGTTATAAACTTGATATTTATAGTCAATTGATGAGAATTTAGTGACTGAGTACACTTTGGCATCAGTATACCATAATATTGCTGTCATGTAAAACACTCCTTTGTCTATATCCAATCAGGGCAGTTTAAAAATTCTAACTTTAAGTTGAGAATAATTTAAATAACCTATGTCTATAATTGTTAAAATTTTCTCTAGTTTCAGTAATTTTGTTTGAAAATAGAGCTATTATAGAAAGAGTTGTTGTCCTCAATAATGACATTATTAACGGAGCTTCTCCAATACTAATAGTTGACTTATCTTCTTCAAAAACCTTATCTTTTATCCAGTTTAAATTATTTTCGCATGACCAATGACTTCTGTTAAATTTTAACAATTCTTCTGGACTAGACTTTTTCTCTAAGCTAGTAATCATTAATACATTCTCTGTTTCTACAACCATTAGCCTTGTTCTTCTTTTCTCTTTTTCGGGTAATTTTGCATATTTGCTTGATATGCCATTTAAATATCCAAATGGCATTCAATTATCTCGATTTTTCTTCTTTCTATTCTCCCATGCTGTAAATCTATATTCTCTGCAAAACTCTTAATTTCCTGACCTTCTGCCTGTATTTTTCAAATGTTTGTGTACTATGGTAATGTAAATTAGCTTCATTAGCTTTAAGAGTAAGCTCAAATTTTCCACCTTGTTCAACAATTTTTTCACATATAGCTTCATGAGTAAAGGATGCATCTGAGAGTTTGTCCGCAAACTAAGTAATAGAAATAAATATCCTACGAAGAAGTAATCGACTCATAGCCAAAAAAATTATATTTTCACTAGAATCAGTAAGAAAATCATATTCATTGGAGAGCCTTCTTTATCCAGGCAAAGTTTCTCTCAACAACCCATCGCCTTGGCTGTACTTTAAACCCAACTTCTCTTGTTGGCAATAGTTCTGATGGTGTACTTTCTGGTATCCAAAATTTGCACGCTGGTCGTTTAACAATTTCTAAATCTATGTTATACTTTTCCTAATGAGACCCTTTAAATCTTTAGACTGATACCCCATATCAGCCCACATTTGTTTAATAGTAAAGGAGGTATTAAATGTTAGATATAATAAGAAAGTGGTCGGAGCAGAGAGATTTGAACTCCCGACCCTTTGGTCCCAAACCAAATGCGCTACCAGGCTGCGCCATGCTCCGAAAAATAAATGATGAAGATTAACAATAAAGTGTTAGTGGATTCATATTGCCTAATTATATAAACTATAATATAAGTCAAATCAATTTTTTTATTTTAAAATTTCATCATATTTATTAAATGTCTTCATTACATGCATCAATATTAACCATATTTCCAGAAATGTTCCCTGGATTTTTGCAATATTCTCTTGCAGGGCAAGCCTTAGAAAAGGGTATTTGGTCTTATAATGTGGTTAATATAAAAGATTTTGGATTAACTCGGCATAAAAATGTTGATGATGAGCCTTATGGTGGTGGTAACGGACTGATAATGCGTCCAGATGTGGTGGGTAGTTGTATAGAGCATGTTTTGTCTTCAAATCCTAATGCCAAAATATATTATCCCTCACCAAGAGGAAAGCTATTTAACCAAAATATTGCTCGTGAAATTATACAAGAAAAGCAAATAATAATTTTATGTGGTCGCTTTGAAGGGGTTGACGAACGTGTAATTGAAGAGTATAATATGACGGAAATTAGTATAGGGGATTATATTTTATCTGGTGGTGAGGTGGCAGCTCTTGCTATTCTTGATTGCTTGATTAGATTACTTCCGAATGTATTACTGAATCAAGACACATTGCAATCAGAATCTTTTGAGGAAAATGGAGAGTTCTTTGGATTGCTTGAATGTCCTCTATATACGAGACCGGCAAAATGGAAAGGCAGAGAAGTTCCGGGTGTTTTGTTGTCTGGTAATCATCAGTTAATTAAAGATTGGAAAAGTAATCAGTCTATGGAGATTACAAAAAAACGTAGACCGGATTTATTAATTTTATAGGAGTTTAAGGTAATGAATATTATTGAAGAGTTTGAACAACAGCAAATTCTAAAACTAACGGAAAATAAAAAGATTCCTGACTTTAAAGCAGGGGATACTGTAAAGGTTACTGTAAAAATAATTGATCGAGCAGTTGAAAAAGATGGTAAGGAAAAATTACTAGAAAGATTTCAAATGTATGAAGGCGTAGTAATTGCTAGAAGAAATAGGGGTGTTGCATCTTCTTTTGTAGTTCGTAAGGTCAGTCATGGTGAAGGTGTGGAAAGACGATTTATGATTTTCTCACCAATTGTACATGCGATTGAAGTTGTTAAATATGGTGTAGTACGTCGTGCTAAACTATATTATTTAAGAAATCTAAGTGGTAAAGCAGCTAGAATTAAAGAAAAACTTCAAGTAAATCCTAATAAAGTAATTAAGAAAAAGGTGGTTGCTTAAGGGAAGGGCGGCTAAGGATGTAGAAGCTCTTTAGCTGCCTTCAAACTCGCATCGGTAATGGATTTACCTGAGATCATGCGAGCAAGTTCAGCTTGCCTCTCTTGAAGATTTAGATTTTTTATAGTAATTTTAGTACTTTCATTCAATTGTAGCTTGTTAACGACAATATGCTGATCTGCCTTACCTGCCACTTGCGGTTGGTGAGTAACTGCGATAACTTGGGCAATAGAGCTAAGATTTTTTAGTTTTTCTCCTACTTTATCGGCTACGATACCACCAATTCCCGTATCTATTTCATCAAAAATAATAGTTTCCTTAAGTAGTTTATCAAAAAGACAAGTTTTTAGTGCTAACATAAATCTTGATAATTCACCACCAGAAGCAATTTTATCAATAGGAGCAAGTTGCATACCAGGGTTAGTTGAGGCAACGAAACGCACATTATCGATACCATTATCTGATACCCTACATAACATTACTTGAGAAGTATCCCTGTCTTCCAAAAAATGTTTATTGTCAGTTTGGTTTGCAATATTATCCTTAGGTACTATTTCTACTTTAAAAATTGCCTTTTCCATTTTAAGTTGTTCAAGCTCTTTTTGCATAGCTAACTCTAGGTTTTTGGCTACTTTAGAACGCTGATTCGATAAATCTTCAGCTAGTTCAAAATATTTTTTATGACCAGCTAGCTTATTAATATCTAGGATTTTAACGTTATTAATTTTATCCTTCAGGGCATTTAATTGTTGGGCAGAATTGTCAACAAATTCAGGTATTTTATCGCAAGAAATATTATATTTTCGTGCTATGTCACGAATTTTAAACAGCCTTTCTTCCACTTCATCTAAGTTAAATTCATTTGTATCGAAGTTATTAATAATGTTTTGTAATTTTATACGTGCTTCTTCTAGACTATTATAACAATCATCTAAATTTAATGAAATAGAGGCAAATTCTTCATTTTCCTGTAAGTTACGGGCTATTAAACGTTGAACATTAGTAATGGACTTATTAATTTCAGGAGTTTCAAGATGTGATAATATATCTTGAGTTACTTGTATTTCTTTATCACGATTTTGTAAACTGCGTCTTATAGTGGTAAGTTTTTCTTCTTCTCCTACTTGATAGTCAAGAGTTTTTAATTCCTTGGTTACAAAATTTAAATAATCTATCTCTCGTTCTATAGTATCTTTATCTTTTGTGACTTTATTGATTTCTTTAGTAGTTGCTTGTAAAATATTGAAATGCTCGGATAATTCAGCTCTTAAACCTAGAAGGTTTCCATAATCGTCTAGAATATTAATATGGGAGGAGGGGGTAAGAAGGGTAGTAGGGCTATTTTGTCCATGAAGTTCAAATAAATAATCTGCTACTTGTTGCAAGGTATTTACTGTCACCGCTTGATCATTTATAAGAAATTTTTTGCGGTTACCAGATTTTTGGATACGTTTTATTAGTAATTCTTGGTCACATTCAATATTAAATTGTTCCAAAAGCTTTTTTAAATCATTATTGAGAGTAAATGTTGTAGCAACCGTACAATAATCGCATCCATGTTTTATTACATTATCAGAGAATTTGTTACCTAAAGAGAACAAAATTGCATCTAGCAAAATAGACTTACCAGCTCCTGTTTCGCCGGTAATCACACATAGTCCTTTTTCAAACTCTATGTCCAATTCGTCTATCAAAATAAAATTCTTTACCGAAAGACTTTGTAACATTAGGTTTCATTCTTTTAAAGAGTTCTTAATTAATGAGTAGCAATATTTATACCAGTTACTATCTGGATAGTTGTGACCAAGTACGGCAGCATATTTCTTTGCTTCAATCTTAAGTCCCAACATTAAATAACTTTCTACTAAACGATAAAGTGCTTCTGGTATATGTGATGTAGTTTGGTAATTATCCACAATAAGCTGAAATCTATTGATAGCAGCTATCGGGTTATTTCTACTGAGATAATAACGACCTACATCCATTTCCTTACCGGCTAAATGATCATTTACTAAATCAATTTTTAAAGATGCATCAATTGAATATTTTGTTTTAGGGAAAAGTTTTATAACATCTTCAAAACTTTCTTTAGCTAAAAGGGTTCTTGATTGATCAAGCTGTACATTTGAGATTTGCATATAATACGATAATGCCTTTAGGTAATACGCATATGCAATATCTTCATGCATTGGATGAAGCTTAATAAAAGTATCAAGTACATCTACCGCTTCCTCATACTGACATGCTAAAAATAAAGAATAGGCTTGCATTAACTCAGCTTGAGGAGTCATTTTATTACCAGGATCTTGATAGAAAATCCTAGAAAATTCTTCAGCAGCTTTCAAATATTTTTGTTTTTCCAGTAAAACAATGCCATTATTGTATAATTCAGGAGCTGGAACAATTAAATCTTCATCTATCTTCTTAGTTTTACAGCTAGATAAAGCTAAGCAGGTAGTGATGGTATAAAATAATAATTTTGTTAATTTCATATAGAGCTTACAAGTTTTTTTAAATTTAATCTCTTAATTATATAGGATTTTACTATATTATATCGAACTCATGTTACAATATTAAAAGTGTGTAGAAAACTTTAGATGGAAAAGTTGCTTTTCATCATAAGGTTTCTTTTTAATTGGCCAAGCCCAATCCATTCTGATAGGGGCAAAGCGAGTAACCCATATAAAACCCACCCCAACAGAAGCACGAAGTGATTTATCATTATAAAAACTATCAGATTTATAAATACTTTTAGAATTTAATCCTACACCCCAAAGACTACCAGCATCCATAAAAACAGCTCCTGTTAAATTAAAATCTTCTGGTAAACCAGTTGGAAAGTTGAGTTCTGTTGAAAATGTATAATATTTTTCTCCGCCAAGACCTTCATTTGTTGTTTTTTCTCTAGGACCTATTCCACTAGCAGCAAATCCTCTAAGGCTATAATCACCCAAATTAAACCGATCAGAAATTCTTACAGTTTTACCTCCTACACCCATAATATCACCGACACTACTTGAAAGTTTTAAAGTGAATTTATTATTGATAAAAGATTTAAAATATTTACCGTCTAGTTCATGTTTTAAATATTTATTATTACCCCCGACACCAGCAAATTCCTGAGTGCCGCTAATAACATAACCATTTTTAGGAATAATACTACTATCAAGCTGATTATAAGTGATAGTATGTCCGATGGCTGATGTGATGAATTTTCCCATCTGTTCAGTTAAGAATATAGAGCTTGAATTACCTGGAGAGCTTAATACATCTCTCTTAAGAGTATAGTCAATTTCATGTCTTAAGTCTTCCGCGATATCATAACCAAGAGAAGGTTTGAGTCCTATAGATTTTAACGTATAATTTTGATCTCCTTGTGAAAGAAATGAAGTCCCACGACCGCTATAATTATTGAAAACATTAAAACCTAGCGATACATCTTTATCAAGAAAATGAGGTTCGGTTATGCCACCATAGTAACTAATACTCTTTTTTCCTACTTGTACTCCAGCATTTAACACTTTTCCAGTACCAATTAAATTACGTTCCAAAAATGATATACGTCCAAATGGACCTCCCGCTGTGTTATAGCCAGCATCAAAACTAATTGAAGATGTTGATTTTTCCTCAACGTCAATATTAATATCATATTTGTCTTTTCGTGTTGTTGGTGTAACGCTAATAAGTACTTTTTCAAAATAATCCAAATTGCGTAGATTCTGATGACCTTTTTCTATATAAGAACGGTTAAATATATCTCCTTCAGAAATTTTAAATTCTCGTCTAATAACTTTATCTTCAGTTTTTAGATTATTTGTAATATTAATTTGATTAATAAATACTTTTTCTGCCTTATCTATAACAAATTTAATATCAGCAGTATTATCAGGGTTTTTACTACTTATATCAGGATAAACATTAATTCCTGGATAACCTTTACTTGCAAAATGTGAAGAGATTTTATTTGCTATTTTATTTAAACTATTAATATTAAATGTATCACCCGACTTAACATTAATATATTTTTTAATTTCATTTATATCAATATTAGGTAATTTATTGTCAATAGTAATGTTGCCAAAATTATATTTTGCCCCTTCTTCAATAGAGTAAGTGATAGTAAAATATTCTTTGGTTGGATTGAGTTCTGCTGTAACAGAAATAACACGAAAATCGGCAAATCCTACTGACTGATAGAATTCCTTTAACAATTCTTTATCATACTCTAGGCGGTCTGGATCGTAGGTATCATTTGTTTCTAAAAAGTTAAACCATTTTGACTGTTTTGTTAGGATAACAGATTGTAGTTCTGTACTACGGTAATTATTATTTCCACTGAAATAGATTTTTTTAACAGTTGTTTTAGGTCCTTCTGCAATATCAAAAGTAACTTTTACTCTGTCATTCTCAAGTCTCTCAATTTTTGGCGTTACGGTTGTAGAAAAACGACCTGAACGTTTGTATATCTCTTTAATTTTTTCCACATCTAATTGGATTTTAGCTGGACTCATTGATTCACCAGACATGGTAAGCAATTCTTTTGATAATGAGGATGTTTTGATTTTAGAATTACCTGTAAACACTACTTTAGTAATAAACGGAGTTTCTGATACAGTAACTATCAAATTACCACCATTGACTAGTGTAATACTTATATTGTCAAACAAAGACGTTGAGTAAAGGTTTTTGATTGCTTCATCTCCTTTGGATGTATTATATTCTTCTCCTACTTGAAGCTTTAAGTAATTTTCAATAGTCGATTTTTCGATTATTTTATTACCTTGAATAGTTATTTTTTTAATATACTCAGCCGATAAAGCTGATGTATTATATAAAACAGTTGTTGCCAAAATAGCTAGTTTAATAGTTGATTTGAAGTTTGTTTTCACAAGAACCTTCTTTTGTTTGGTTTTATAAGTCATACTGAAATTTAAAATACTAAGTTTTTTATATCATTTGACAAGGAAATTACAATAAGAAAAATAATTATCCCCATACCTAATCTTAGTATAGCATTTTTTATTGCCCCACTAAGTGTTTTTCTAAAAATTATTTGATATATTATAAATACTAAATGTCCACCATCTAGAACTGGAATCGGTAGCAAATTAAGTAGACCTAGATTAATTGATATCATGGCAACAAATAGAGCAAAATTTGCTACCCCTTGTTCTAAAGATTTTCCTGATTCCTTGGCAATGGTAATTGGTCCACCAATTTCATTTAGCGATCTTGTTCCCATTAGCATTTGTCCAAAGTGTCTTAAAATTAAACCTGAGATATAAACAACATCTACAGAACCTTGATATATACTTTGGAAAATATTCATTTTAATGTAAATAGGTTCATTCTTAGCAATAACTCCTATATAAGGTCTTTTTATCTCAGGTTGATTATCCAGTTTTTGACTAATCTCTTTTGGAGTTATAACAATATCAATAATCTCATCATGCCTTTCAACTAAAAGATTGATGGGTTTAGTTCCGCTCATGAATATATTTCTCTGTAAATCGACAAAACTATCAATTTTATTAGTGCCAATCATAATAACTTTATCATTTTCTCTAAGCCCAGCTAATTCAGCAGGTGAATTGACCGCTACTTCACCAATTATAGGAGGTATTTCTACTTGACCATGAGAAAAATAAATAGTTGTGAATATGAGAATGGCTAACAAGTAATTAGCTATAGGTCCAGCAGCTATAATTAAGAATTGAACCCAAAGAGGCTTGCTAAGAAAAGTGAGTGGTCTATTATCCTGAGTATTTTTAAGTGTTGCAGGGTCAAATCCATAAATTTTAACGTAACCGCCGAAGGGTAGGGTGCAAATTTTCCATTTTACGCCATCTTTGTCTATTTTAGAGAAGAGTTCCTTACCAAAACCTATCGAGAATTCCTCAACCTTTACTCCAAATATTTTAGCTATGTAATAATGACCAAACTCATGAATAAAGACTAATAAGCTGATTGTTAGAATAAATCCGAATATTGATAACATACAACTCATTATTTTTTAAATAGGTTTACTAAATTATGCTTTTTTGCTATAGCTAATAGATTAAATATGTTACCAATACATCAAAGTTTTTATGACCTCAACCAAGATTAGTACCAAAACGATAGCACGTATTGCTGCGGTACAGGCAATTTATCAGTATAAACCGGAGAGTCCTGATCAAAACATAGATCGGATCATGCAACAAATTGTTCAATTCTATCAAGATGAACGAGTAGCTAATGATTTAAACAAACCAATAAAAGTGAAGTTAAGTATAAGTTATTTTGAATTGTTAGTAAAGTCTGTAGTTCTAAATTTATCTCAAATTGATAAGATGATATCAAGGCATTTGACATCGGAATGGCAAATTACTAGCTTACCTGTTCTGCTTCTTGCTCTTTTGCGTGTGGCAATTTGTGAATTACAATTTTTTCCAAATGTTCCAAGTAAAGTGGTAATTAATGAATTCACCGACATTACAAGTGATATGTTGAATGAAAATGAGGTTGGCTTTGTTAATTCTGTATTGGATAGAATTGCTAAAAAAACTAGCGAGAACATGTGTCATGACATCTAATATATTAGGATTTAGAGGTAAATTTGTTGCCGTTAAAACTGCAAAAAAGCGTAAAAATTCGTCAAAACAGTGGCTTGCGCGGCAATTAAATGATCCATATGTTTCTAAAGCAAAGCTTGATGGTTATAGATCTAGATCAGCTTATAAGTTGCTGGAAATCCATGAAAAATTTAATCTGTTAAAACCAGGGATGAAATTAGTTGATTTAGGTGCTGCACCAGGTGGCTGGAGTCAGGTTGCTGCCAAAATCATTAAATCTGATGAGTCGGGGAGTAATAATAGCATGATAGTTGCAGTTGATTTGCTTGAAATTGAGCCAATTATTGGTGTGCATTGTCTGCAAAAAGACTTTTATGCTAAAGGTACTGAAGAGGTTATCATAAAAATGTTAGATGGTAGTGCTGATATTGTAATGAGTGATATGGCTGCGAACACAACAGGTCATGCGACAACTGATCACATTCGGACTCTTGACTTATGTGAGCATGCGATTGACTTTGCCTTAAAAATTTTAAGACCGGGTGGGCATTTTATTGCTAAAATTTTTCGAGGTGGTACGGAGAATAATGTGCTAAACAGAGTTAAGCTTAATTTTCATAAGGTCAAGCATTTTAAACCGTCTTCTAGTCGTAAAGAGTCAGTAGAGGTTTATTTAATTGCTTTAAATAAGAAATCTGAAGACAGTTAAGGAAAAACTTGATTATCGAGTAAAATGGATAAAATTTCATGACCATAAGTTTTTCATTTTATTAAAAAAACTAGCATCATCCTCATCTTTGTCGCTTGTAAATTCTTTATCCAGCAATTCTAGTAATTCTTTTTGTTTTTTATTAAGATTCTTTGGTATCTCAATATGTATGTGAGCAAACATATCACCTCTAATGCTTGATCTAACCTTAGACATACCTTTGCCTTTTAACCTAAGTTGTTCGCCATTTTGTGTGCCAGCGGGTATTTGTAATTTTACCTTACCGCCTTCTATATCGGGAACTTCTACTTCTCCACCTAAAACAGCTTTAATAAAACTAATAGGTAGTCTACAATGCAAATTAATTCCATCAACTTTATAGAGGTCATGCGGTTTAATAGTAACAAAAATATACAAATCCCCGTTATTTCCTCCTCGCACTCCGGCATCTCCTTCACCAGTAAGCCTTATTCTAGTACCTTCTTCAATACCAGCTGGAATATTTACTAATAAATTTCTATGTTGTGAGTAACGCCCCTGACCATGACATTTTTTGCATGGATTTTTAATTATTTGTCCTGCACCTTGGCATTTTGCACAAGTTTGTTCTAATGTAAAGAAGCCTTGTTGTCTTCTAGTAACCCCTTGTCCTGCACAAGCGTCACATTTGGTCATTCCGGCATTACTTTCTGACCCGTTGCCGTTACATGTTTGGCATTTTACTTCACTGGTAAAACTAATATTTTTGTCGATACCACGAAATGCTTCTTGCAAAGTAACTGTGATATCATATTTTAGATCTGAACCTCTAATATTAGTTGATGGTCGTTGTCTTCTTGTCCCGCTGCCCATAAAATCATTAAAAAACTCACCAAATATATCATTTATATCAGGTCCACTATTGTTATGTCTTCCAGCTGACGATGCTCCACCTGAATTCTGAAAGGCGTCATGTCCAAAACGATCATAGGCAGCTCTTTTTTGTTCATCTTTTAGGATATCATAAGCACTGCTTATTTCCTTGAACTTTTTTTCTGCTTGTTTATCCTGTGTATTACGGTCAGGATGATATTGCATCGCCAATTTATGATAAGCTTTTTTTAGCTCTTCCTGGGTAGCAGTTTTACTAACCCCAAGTATTTGGTAATAATCTTTTGTCGACATAATTAAGTATATCTTATTTTAAATTTTACTTTTAGCTAACTCGAATAGCGTTACTCGTCATTGCGAGGAGTCACTTTAGCGGCAACGAAGCAATCTACATTCATTAGTAGACTTACTGCATAAGTCAATCTAGTTGGTGATTTTGTCGTCGAAACTCGCCTCCGCTCCTCACGTACGTCTGTGTACGCGAAGGTAGCCGGCTTCGTTTCTCCTAAAAATCCCTCAACTATCTTTGATTTATGCAGCAAGTCTAGTAATTACTTATTGCTTACATCCTCGTAATTAGCATCAACTACTTTATCGTCATTACTTGCTTCAGATTCCGCATTATTATCGTCGCCTGACGGAGATTTATACATAGCTTCTCCTATTTTCATACTACTAGCCATAAGAGCATCAGTTTTTGCTTTAATTTCTTCAAGATTATCTGACTCTAAAGCTGCTTTTAACTCTGTTATGCTATTTTCTACTTCTTGTTTATCACTAGCTGATATTTTACTATCGTGTTCTTTTATAGTTTTTTCAGTTGAATAAATTAAGCTATCAGCACTATTTCTAGACTCAATTAATTCACGACGCTTTTTATCATCCTCAGCGTTTTTCTCAGCATCTTTTACCATTTGTTCAATTTCTGTATCACTAAGACCTCCAGAAGCTTGAATAGTTACTTTTTGTTCCTTACCACTAGCTTTATCCTTGGCAGAAACATGAACTATACCATTAACGTCTATATCAAAAGTTACTTCAATTTGCGGTAATCCTCGTGGTGCAGGCGGAATGCCATCAAGATTAAATTGACCAAGTATCTTATTATCAGATGCCATTTCCCGTTCACCTTGGAATACCCTAATCGTTACAACATGCTGGTTATCATCAGCAGTAGAGAATACCTGACTCTTTTTAGTCGGTATAGTAGTATTACGATCAATCAGCCTAGTAAATACCCCACCAAGAGTTTCAATACCTAAAGATAAAGGGGTAACATCTAGCAATAATATATCAGTAACTTCTTTATTTAACACTCCTCCCTGAATAGCAGCACCTAGAGCCACGACTTCATCAGGGTTAACTCCTCTATGTGGTTCACGACCAAAGAATTCCTTTACTTTCTCAATAACTTTTGGCATTCTAGTCATACCACCAACAAGTACTACTTCTTGAATATCCGAAGCTTTTAGCCCAGCATCTTTTAAAGCTTTCTTACATGGTTCTATTGTATCATCAATTAACGTTGCCACTAAGGATTCTAATTTCGCCCTAGTAAATTTTATATTTAAATGCTTAGGACCCGAGCTATCAGCCGTAATATATGGCAAATTAACATCAGTTTGAGCTACAGAGGATAATTCTTTTTTAGCTTTTTCCGCAGCTTCCTTCAGACGTTGTAAAGCTAAAGGATCTTTGCGTAAATCCATACCACTTTCTTTCTTAAACTCATCAATTAAATAATCTAGAATTCTCGAATCAAAATCTTCTCCGCCAAGGAAAGTATTACCGTTGGTAGATTTAACTTCAAATACACCGTTACCTATCTCTAAAATTGATACATCGAACGTACCACCACCAAGATCATAAACTGCAATTATTTTGCTCTCAGCTTTATCAAAACCATATGCTAAAGCGGCTGCTGTTGGTTCATTGATTATCCTTAATACTTCCAAACCAGCAATTTTACCAGCATCTTTGGTTGCTTGACGCTGTGCATCATTAAAATATGCCGGTACAGTAATGACTGCTTGCGTTACCTTCTCACCAAGATAATTCTCGGCTGTTTCTTTCATTTTTTGTAGAATATAAGCACTAATCTGACTAGGAGAATATTTTTCTCCTTTAACTTCAACCCAAGCATCACCATTAGCAGCTTTTACTATTTGGTATGGGACAAGGTCTTGATCTCTCCTGACCATAGGATCAGAGAAATTTCTACCTATCAATCTTTTAATACCATATAAAGTATTTTTTGGGTTGGTTACAGCCTGACGTTTTGCTGGATCGCCAATTAATTTTTCACCGTCATTACCAAATCCTACCATTGAAGGAGTAGTCCTAACTCCTTCAGCATTTGCTATAACTCTTGGTTCTTTTCCTTCCATTACCGCGACGCAAGAATTTGTTGTTCCTAAATCTATACCTATGATCTTTGCCATATACACTCCTAATCCCAATTTAATAAATCAACTTGATAAGTTTTGATATAGTGTCTTCTCGTCAATTTTACAAGAGGTCGCTGTGAAAAAAAAGTTATATCATGTCCTTATCGCCGGAGCAGAACATTTGGACGAGTCACCTATTTCACTTTGTACATTTCTACGATTTTGAATACCCCTAATTCTCTCTTTATTAGAATTTTCTCTTACCTCGATTAATCCTTGTATAAGATATTTTAATCTAGAACTTTCAGTATAAAGGATCATATGTTTAAAAAACTTGGTATATTTACCTACTAGCTTATTACCACCATTCCAATACATATCCTCAATCATCGACATCTCGTTAGGTTTTAACTTATCCCAAGACTTGCCATAAATATTTTTTAGCTCTAGGCGATTAACAGCACTCTTACGATTATATATCATTCGAGATTGTTGTATTGTAATAGCTTTATCGCCATTATAAACTTTGTCAAATGATAAAGAACCTTGGAATATTGTCTGCCACACAATTTTTGCTCTTGGATTATCCATGTTAAAGCCTATCCCTATAGTGTTGTATCCCTTAATGTCTTTATATACTTGTAATATTTCATTTTCATTACCTTTAATAAAAATAAATACCATTTCTTGGTAAAATTGTAGATGTTTTGGGTCAGAAAGATTTAATCCATATAATTTATCCCGTAATTCAGCGGCAAATTTTATACTCACTACCATAAATTTAACTATTATTATCTTGAAAAGATTATTAATAACATGTTTTTAGCTAGCACTAAGTGTTCTAGTAAAAAAAATCATTGACGAGACAATTATATTAAAACATAATCATCTCGATGGTCGTGCAGTTGCGTAAAAATCTATACTAGAATTTACGAGGAAAGTCCGGACTCTACAGAGATATGGTGCTGGTTAACGTCCAGCGGAAGAGTAATCTTTTAGGGAAAGTGCCGCAGAAAATATACCGCCAAAATTTGTTATCAAGGTTTGTTATCAAATTTTGGTAAGGGTGAAATGGTGTGGTAAGAGCGCACCGGTAGGTTGGTAACAAGCTACGCATGGTAAACCCCACCAAGAGCAAGATCAAATAGGCATTACAGAACTTACCTGTTCCTAGGCATCTCTGACTAGAAGTAATGTGGGTGGATCGCTTGAGATAAATGGTAATATTTATCCTAGATAAATAACTGCAGTAGATAATAGAAATATTATTTATACAAAATCCGGCTTATAGACCATCATATTTGAAACCTCAGTTTTGGATTAAAATTTTTAATTTTAATCCAAAACTGGCTGGAATATCAGAATAAATTGTGAACATGAATTGCTGTACAGAGTTTTTGCGTAAATATTACCCTGTCATTTTGTGTTTATTCTTAATGTCTTTACATTTTGCCTCTGCCTATCCTGGGGGTATGTCGTTTGATAGTTTTGATCAATATGGGCAGAGTATCAATAAAAACTATTTTTCACATCACCCACCGTTAATGTCAATGGTATGGTCCTTGTTTCATTATATTTACCAAGGTCCGCAGACGATGCTCTTGCTTAATTTAGGACTGTTGTGGGGTGGAGTATTGCTGCTTTTCTATGCTGATTCACAGAATAAATACAGATGGCTTTACTTATTAATACCATTTCTACCTAATATATTATCCCAATCTGGAACAATTTGGAAAGATGTAGCTTTTACCTTTGGTAGTTTCTTTGTAGTAGCTACTTGTATTTTTCATACTTACCGTCAAAACCCTGCCCCTCTTTGGGTGATTACAGGATTACTATTAATTGTTTTTTATGTTGTTGGTGTTAAATTTCAAGCACAATTTATAGCTCCAATTTTGATTTTGTTTGTATTGTCAATTTATCTTAAAACTAGCTTGTTAATAAGAATAATACTAACCTGCATAATTTCGCTATTAATAATATATGGTAATGCTAAACTTACTAAGCATTTTTCCACTGAAAGTCATGCAGAGCAATTACGTCAATTATTTGATATTGCTGGAGTAAGTGTTGCTATCAATAATGATGATTTAGTGCCAAAATATGTTAAAGAAGACCAAGATTTATATAGTTTTGAGAAGCTTAAAAAAAGCTATACTCCTTACATGGTTAATCTATTAGTTTTTGGTGATACTAGGATTTATAACTCTACAGTAGACCCTATAAAGTTGCGAGAAATGGAGGCTTCTTATATAAAGGCTGTGTTTACTCATCCACTAGCTTTTTTACAACATCGGGCAAATGCTTTTACTATTTTAATGAAAGGTGTAGGGTATTCTCGGGAAGAATTATTTATTGATTATAACGAAGCTCAAAAACATGGAATTCATTTTAAAAAAAATCATTTAAAAGACTGGATGGTAAAGTATATAGGATTATGGCCAAAGATTTTAACAAAGAATATTGTTAGCCTTATACTAACATTTGTGTATTTAATATCTATTCTAACAAATAAACAATCTAATAGTCCCGAGAAAGTTATTTTGGCATATATCGTAGCAATATCTATTGTTTTTTCAATAATACTATTTTTTGCTACCATGGCATGTGATTACCGTTATTATTATGTTATAAGAATTTTAACATTATTTAGCCTGCCGATTTATCTGAAATTTCGAAATAACTCTATTATTACTAAATCTTGCTAAAAACCATAATCTACTTGAAAAAAATAGCTTTTCCAGCTAGTCTATAGGTTATTCAACAATAGCTTTTTCCTTAGTAATACTTAATAATGTAGGTTCTAACTGTGACTAATTTAGATCGTCAAAACTTAATATCTATTAGCATTGAAGATGAGATGAAAGGCTCTTACTTAGATTATGCTATGAGTGTAATCGTCAGTAGAGCCATTCCAGATGTACGTGATGGTCTGAAGCCAGTGCATCGCAGAATCCTTTATGCAATGTATGAAGCATCTAATTACTTTAACAAACCTTATCGTAAGTCAGCAAGAACTGTCGGTGATGTAATGGGTAAATACCATCCGCATAGTGATGCTGCAATTTATGACTCATTAGTGAGGCTGGCACAGGACTTTTCTTTAAGAGTACTACTCGTTGATGGGCAGGGTAATTTTGGTTCAAGAGATGGTGATGCTGCCGCTGCTATGAGGTATACAGAGTCAAGACTTGCTAAAGTTGCTCATACATTGCTTGAAGATATTGATAAAGAAACCATTGATTTTACGCCAAATTATGATGGTTCTGAAAAAGAACCATTGGTACTACCATCAATGTTTCCCAATCTCTTGGTGAACGGAACTAATGGTATTGCTGTTGGCATGGCTACCAATATTCCACCTCATAATCTTGGAGAAATAATAGATGCTTGTTGCCTATATGTTGATAATAATGATGTAGAAATATTAGAACTTATGTCAGTAGTTAAAGGACCTGACTTTCCTACTGCTGGTATCGTACTTGGTACAAGCGGTATTAGGTCAGCTTATTTAACAGGTAGGGGTAGTATTCTAACTAGAGGACGTAGCGAAATTGAAGAGATTGCTAATAATAGACAGGCTATTATTATTACAGAAATACCATATATGGTTAATAAAGCTAAATTGGTTGAGAAAATTGCCGAACTGGTCAAGGAAAAACGTATTGAAGGTATCAGTGATCTTAGAGATGAATCAAATAAAGATGGTATTCGAGTAGTAATTGAAATAAAGAAAGATGTTGTAGCAGAAGTGGTGCTAAATCAAATATATTCCTATACTCAGCTGCAAACTAGTTTTGGTGTGATTATGTTAGCTCTAAGAGATGGGCTACCAGAAGTTATGAACTTAAAAGAAGTGATAGCTGCTTTTGTCAATTTTAGAGAAATAGTAATAACTCGCAGGACGATATATTTGTTAAATAAGGCTCGTGATAAGGCACATATTTTATTGGGACTAATGATTGCTGTTAGTAGTATTGATGAGGTTATTAGAATAATTAAATCTTCAAATGATCCAGCAAGTGCTAAAGAGCAACTAATGCAAAGAACTTGGGATGCGTCATCTATAATAGATCTAGTAAAACTTGTTGATGATAGAGCAATGATAGCAGATGATGGTAAATGTTATTTTACTGAAACACAAACAAAAGCAATTCTTGAAATGCGATTGCAACGTTTAACTGCTATGGAGAAAAATAAATTAGAAAATGATCTTGCAGAACTAGCTACGGAGATTAGGGGGTATACTGACATTCTAGCATCACGTGAGAAACTTCTAGAGATCCTAAAAAATGAGTTAATTAGAATCAAAGATGAATTCGCTACTCCCCGCCTTACTAGCATTGAATTAGGTGACTTTGATCAAGATATTGAGGATCTTATCCAAAGAGAAGAAATGGTTGTGACCGTGACATTGGGCGGTTATATTAAACGCGTACCTCTTGCTACCTATAGAGCACAGAAACGAGGAGGAAAGGGAAGGGCAGGGCTGTCAATGAGAGACGAAGATATTACCACTCAAATATTTGTTGGCAGTACTCACACACCGATGTTGTTTTTCTCAAATACCGGGCAGGTATACAGCTTAAAATTATATAAACTGCCACTTGGTAATCCTCAGAGTAAAGGAAGACCAATAGTCAACATTTTACCTTTAAAAGAAGGAGAACGTATAAATAATATTATGCCATTGCCTGAAAATCAGGATGAGTGGGATAATTTGAATATTATTTTTGCTACAAGCAAAGGTAACATTAGAAGGAATGATTTATCAGACTTTAAACGTATTCAATCAAATGGTAAAATTGCTATTAGGCTTGATGATAATGACCATTTAATAGATGTTAAAGTTTGTAAGGATGAAGACCATGTTTTACTGGCAACCAAAGCTGGTAAAGCTATAAGATTCCCAGCTAGTTCAGTTAGGGTATTTAAAAGCCGTACTTCTGATGGTGTAAGAGGTATGAGGATTGCTGCTAGTGACTACGTTATTTCTATGACAATATTAAAAGGCATAGCATGTACAATGGAGGAAAGGGAAGCCTATTTATCAATTCCTATAGAAAATAGGTTGTTAATCGCTGATGGCAAGGAATTCACTCCGGAAGAATTTGGTGTACAGTTAAATAAAGAACAGATTTTAGAAATGGCTGTTTCAGAAGAATTTATTCTTACTGTTAGTGAAAATGGTTTTGGAAAAAGAAGTTCTGCATACGAATATAGGATTACTAACCGTGGTGGTAGTGGTATTGTTAATATGGATGTGTCTGACAAAACTGGATTAGTTGTTGGAGTAATGCCGGTTGATATGTCTGATGAGTTGATGTTAATTACTAATAATGGCAAACTAATTAGGTGTAAACTTGAATCTGTACGTATAACTGGTCGTAATACTAGTGGTGTAATATTATTCAAAACCGAACAAGGAGAAAAAGTAGTTTCTACCGCATTGATTGCTGATAGCCCTGAGGAAGAGGTGGATGTGGATATACTCGAATGATAATATATAATCTGAGTTTGGTTTAATAGTTGAGCCTAAAACGATAATTTTAATTTAAGTGAACCTTGATGGCTTGAATATTTATTATTAGACGCTAAATAGTTATATACTGCCATGATTTCTGTTAATCCACGTTTTATAGTGATAGTTCCGCCAATTTTGTAGTTGTATTTAGCAGGTTTTTCAAGTAGCAATATTTCCTCTTTACTGCTTGGACCTGACATGACCTGCATATGAAGCTTTTGCTGCTTATTATGCAAAAACTTTTCGACTTCCATATGCAATCCAGGAATCACTTGGGTAGTATCACTAATCTTCATTGGCATAATTACTTCAAATCCTATAAGCCCCGAAGATCTTCGGCTGTTAGTAGCAGCTACCGATAGACTTTGTCTTTCAAAGCTTGCCCCATATCCAGCAATATCCTGCCCCCCATATTTGAGTCCAATATGGGGGATAATTAAAGCTTTACCAACCTTTGATTTGTAAGCAACTACTAGCTTGCTACTATATGAGCTATTAGCAAATTTAGCTTTATCTAGCTGGTTTTGTACTGGTAATTTTGCAGAAACATTACCCGAAGCAAGGGAAAGGAATCCTTGTAATATTAGTTTCTTAGACAAGTTAGTTTGACCATACATAAATATTACGTGGGTGTGGGCAGTAAATTTCTCAGTACTATTCTTGTATTCAAAATTAGAGAGAACATAATTATAAGCTCCTCCAATAATGCTGCCATTAGGTAACTCTAAATCGCCTCCAATAGTTGCAGCACTAGTTCTGCCAGTATAGCTACTTAACAAGCATTTCCCATTATATTTGGTTATACCTATCGTACCACTAACCCACACATTTTTAGGAACAATATCATCTTCATCATCAGCAGCGGGAGGAGAAAGATTGTTTAGATGTCTTAAATCGCTTAATCTTAAATCAATAGATGAGTTTGCGAATTCATGAGACAAGAGAATTATTTCATTCAGTGCTAAGGCAATATTTCTTACTGTTTCTTTTTGTTTTTGTAATAATTCTACCGCTAATGCCACTGTTTCCCTTGCTATCTGTTCAACTTTTTCTTGTGGTACTATAGACTTTACTGGCGGTGCTCCAGCATCTCCATCTCCCCTTGCTGGCGGTGCTCCAACAGCTGCATGCCCCCTTGCTGGAGGTGCTTCAACAGCATCTCCATCTTCCATTACTGGCGGTATTTCAACAGCATCTACATCTTCCATTGCTAGCAGTGCTCCAACAGCTGCTGCATCTTCCATTACTGGCGGTGTTCCAGCATCTCCATCTTCCATTGCTAGCAGCGCTCCAACAGCTGCTGCATCTTCCATTGCTAGCAGCGCTCCAACAGCTGCTGCATCTTCCATTGCTAGCAGCGCTCCAACAGCTGCTGCATCTTCCATTACTGGCGGTACTTCAGCATCTCCATCTTCCATTGCTAGCAGCACTTCAACAGCTCCATCTTCTCCTGCTGGTATTGTTCCAACAGCTGCATCTTCCCTTGCTGGTATTGTTCCAACAGCTCCATCTTCCCTTGCTGGCAGTACTTCAACAGATCCATCTTCCATTGCTAGCAGCACTTCAACAGCTGCTGCATCTTCCATTACTGGCGGCACTTCAGCATCTCCATCTTCCATTGCTAGCAACTCTCCAACAGCTCCATCTTCCCTTGCTGGTATTGTTCCAACAGCTCCATCTTCCCTTGCTGGCAGTACTCCATTATTAGGAAATAAAAGTGTGGCAGGATTATATCCTGATCCAACTCCTTCTAATCCTGCTTGTTGTGGTACATTAGTTACTGGCACTATTGGTTGTTGTCCATCGGTTGTATTCTTTTGCTTTTTTTTTTATTTTTTCTATATTCACATAAGGGTCATCAGGGTCTATCTCATCATAAAATTCAGAGAAAGGAAATTCAACATTCATCTCTTCTAGTTCGAATTCATTTTGCCCTTGTGTTTTTTTACGAAAAAATTTAGCCGCATTAGTTAGGTAAGAATTGGGTCGGTTAACACCCAAATGTTTTTTAAACTGTTCCAATGCTCGTTTTTCATTAATAACCAATGGAGTATTAAAAAGTTCTACAGCCTTATGCCTAGATGAATCACCAGTTCCATATACCGTAACTGGTATAATAATTACAGTCCCTAATGCAGATATTACAAATAGCACCTTTGCTATAAGTATTTTAACCTTAGATAAGCACATATACTGCTCGTAAATGAAGAGTTGGTAGACGATAGTATAACTTCAAGAAGAGCTAGGCAGTAGCAAAGTCGAGCAGCGGAGCGTACATTAGTACGTGAGCAGCTTCGATCGACACGACGACGCCAATTCTTGAAGTTATACCTGAGTATAGAACCTGTTTTAATAGGTTAAAATATAATAATTGGTATAGAATAGTAGAAAAGAAACCTATAATTGTCTAGCTAATATTACAGTAACACAAGGGGTTTGTGAAATAATCATTGACGAGCAGATTATATTAAAACATAATCGCCCCCAAATTTATATAAGAGGTACAATGAAATTATCTGATTTTGATTTTACCTTACCGACTGAGTTAATCGCTCAGAAACCAGAAAAAAAACGAGAGGACTCTAATTTGTTGGCAGTAGCACCAAACAAAGACTTAGTGCAGACCAAGTTTTATGATATAATTGACTATCTATGCCCTGGTGATTTAATGGTATTTAATGATACTAAAGTTATTAAAGCCAAATTGCTATTGAATAAAGATGGAAAAAAGATCGATTTATACCTAAATAAGCCAATAAGTGATAATTATTGGCATGGCTTTGCCAAGCCGTCCAAAAGACTTGATATTGAAGATCAGTTTGATTTTGCTGGTAATAAGATTATTATAAGTAGAAAACTTGGGATGGGACAGGTTGAAGTCACGTTTGTTCTAGATAATATTTCAGTTTTTGAATTTCTAGAGAAATATGGTGAAATCCCGCTACCTCCTTATATAAAGAGGCACGAAAATTTACTAGAGGATAATAATAGATATCAAACAGTCTATAGTAAAAAACCTGGAGCAGTAGCCTCTCCAACTGCAGGGCTACATTTTTCTGATGAATTACTTGCATTAATTAAAGCAAAAAATATTGAAACTGCTTTTATTACTTTGCATGTTGGAGCAGGGACGTTCCTACCAGTTAAAACTGAAGATATTGATCAACATCAAATGCATTCAGAATATTATCATATAGATAAAAAAACCGCAAATATGATTAATAAGGCAAAAAAAGAAAATAGACGGATAATAGCCGTGGGAACTACCAGCTTACGAGCATTAGAAGGTAACGCCATTGCCAATTCTCTTAATGGACAAATAACAAGTGGTGAATTTGAAACAGACATTTTTATTAGACCGGGGTTTAAATTTCAAATTGTTGATATGTTAGTTACCAATTTCCATTTACCAAAATCAACATTATTCATGTTAGTTTGTGCCTTTGCTGGTTATAAGGAAATAACTAATATCTACAAATATGCTATAGATACGAGAATGCGGTTTTTTAGTTATGGTGATGCGATGCTTCTTTATAGAAAGCATTGCTGATTATCTTTACTTTGCTTTTTATTTTCCATAATATATATTATAGAACATTTATGTATTTTAAGATAAGCAATTTACTATCACCATATATTTTTTCTTTAATGACTTCCAAAGAGTTATCAGTAAAATCTTCATTTTTGGCAGATTCAACTACAATAATAGTTCCTTCTTTTAACCATTGACCTTTTTTCAAAGCATTTACTGTTTTTGGGACAAGATTATGACCGTATGGTGGATCAATAAAAATTAGATCAAAGCTGTTTTTACATTTTGGCAAAGCTGTAGCATTGATATTTAGGAAAGTCATGTTATCCATTTCACCTATTTTACTAGCAAATTCCTTTGCTACCCGCAAATAATCGCTATTTATATCAACTAATGTAACTGCCCCAGCACCTCTAGAACAGCTTTCAAAAGCTAAGCTGCCAGTACCGGCAAATAAATCGAGGACTTTAGACTCCTGGGTAAATAACCTACAATCAATGAATTCTCCTGAAGTTAGTATACTAAAAATCGCCTCTCGGATTTTCCCTGTGGAAGGACGATAGTTAGAGTTTTTTAAGGTAGGTATGATCCGATTTTTATGTTTGCCTGCTATAATTCTAATCATAAAAATTTCTTAAATTGTTCAAGTGGCTGTTCTTTATACTGATTTGGTTGCAAATTACCTAATAAAAAATCTCCATAGCTAATTCTAATTAACCGGTTAACAGTCAAGCCAAAATGTTCAAATATCTTCCTAATTTCACGATTTTTTCCTTCAGTCAAAACTACTTCAAACCAACAATTAGTTCTGCCTGATTTTATTAATTTAATTGATTTAGGATCATAACGTATTTGATCAATTTCTATATTTTTATAATTTTTTAGCAAAAGATTTGGATTACCGTGTGCCCTGACTTTATATACACGTTCGAGTTTACTTGATGGTAGCTCAAACTTCCTTGCTAAGTCACCATTATTGGTAAGTAATAGCAATCCTTCACTATTGATATCTAGTCGCCCAATTGAGATTACTCTAGGCAGGTTCAACTTTGCAAGACTGGCAAATACTGTTTCTCGACCACTTGTATCTTTATGCGAAGTAATGAGTCCAACAGGTTTGTAATATGCCCATAAACGTGGGATCTGTTGTTGATTTATTAGTTTTCCTGATACCTCAATAATACTAGTTTCATCAACATTGGTTGCTGGTGAATCAATAATAACACCATTTACTTTTACTTGATTATTTTTAATAAGCAGTTCTGCATCACGCCTTGAACATATTCCTGCCGTACTAATCGCTTTTGCTAGTCTTTGCATATTATTAGATTTTAATAATAAATTTTTTCATTATTATTCTGAATATAATAAGAATGACAACAAAAAAGATAATAATTAAACATCAATCTATTAATCGCTTTTTCTAACCGTGTAAATTCATGGATAAATATTAAGGCTTACATTTTAAATATTCCTGCCAATTTTTTAAAGGGTTTTGATGATAAACATCTTGAGTTGCTGATATCAATGGTAGAGCTAACACAAAAGTTAGAAATAGTATAATATACGTAAGAAAATCTAAACCACTAGAGAATTTATCCTCCTTAGAATTATTATAATGATTACAAAAATAAAAACTAACCAAACAACTTATAAATAATATATTAAACAATATTATAAAGCTACTCTTCTGCCAAGAAAGTTTGACTCCACTATATTGATAAACAACAACGTTTATTAGGCAAAAAATGAAGATTTGGTAAATCCCAAATAAACAGAGTCTAAATAACAATTTTTCCATGATTTTAATGATGTCCATAGTCAAAAATACTGTGATTCATACTGTGTCCCATTAAATCTGTAGGAACAGAAGAATGGTCATCGCAGTTACCTATAAAGACCTGTAAGTATCACTTATAGTTGGAATGTCGCAGGTAGCGTTAATATTATCTTGAGCTGCATTAATTGCACCATATCCACAATATCCTACAGCTTCAATAGCCAAAGCTCCAGCGCCATTGCAGGTCCAGGAAATAGCTTCTTTCCAACCGCTAGCCTAATGGCTATAATCCCATATAGGATAGTTTTAAGCAATATTCTCAAAGCAACTTTTACTTTTTGAGAGTAAAATTTATATATTTGTTTCATAGCAATGTATAACTACAATAATAGTCTTAATTTTGATAATATAACATTTATGAGTATTTTGTCTAATGTAAGAATTTTAGTTGCTGTGCGGGCTTTCCAATCCATATCCGACTTCTCTATCCCAAGCTATAATACATAGGGCGAAATTTTCCGAATGTGCAATATTAAAATATAACTTACTGGTATCTTTTTGATTGCTAAAATAGGGTTTGCCGCAATCGTTATAAGTAAACTTTATACAATGCGGCATTATATTTGTATATAAGCTGAGGATTTTACGTACTATTCCTCTCGTGACAACAAAAAATGATTTATTTTCTTTGTGAGTAAAGGCATTGGCACGCTGACGCTCATCATCAGTTAGAATGTTATATAAATTCTCTTCTTGATAAAGATAATTATTTAAATCAATACTCCATATATGTATTTCTTGTTTTTGAAGGTAACAAAATTTTGATTATATTGTTTTTTTACATGAAATTAGTATATATTTCGTATGTTACGTTGGAGTAGCCATAAAAATATAAATCCTAAGGGTCAAAAAAATTGTATACGTGACATTATGTTTATATGGTACTGTGCGTATAATTAATCATTAAAATATTTAGATTTTAAGTAAAATTATAAGGAGGTAGCTCATGAAAATAACTTACAGCAAGGCTGCATCGGGTTTTAAGTGTGTGGTCATGAACATTAATAAATACTATTAATAAGTCATACATTAGCATGAATACTAAGAAAAATATGGAAAATTTTAAGTTAGCATTAGCTCAAAATAACGGTAGCTTTTTTGAGCATGATATTATCTGCAATAATGAGTCAGCAAGATTAAGACCATTAAAAATAGAGGATATGGTCGCTTTTGCTCGATTCACTTCTGATTATGCGGTCTAGAAATATTTTGCTATCAAAATGCACCAATTACAAGATATGAACGACTACATTGATGACGCTGTACAACAAAGAAAGCTGAGATTGCGATATCATTTTGCTATCGAAGATCAGAAAACAGGTGAGATTGTTGGATCAACCGCTTTTGGAAATTATTCTCCCAAAGATAGCAGGATAGAAATAGGGTGGAGTTGGGTAGAAACATCGTTCCAAGGCAGTGGTATTAATACAAATTCAAAGTTTCTTTTGTTAAATTTTGCGTTTAATTACTTGAATATGGAAAGAGTGGAGTTTAAAATAGATGCACTCAATGTAAGGGCTAGAGGTACACTTATTAAAATTGGAGCAACGGAAGAAGGCGTATTACGAAGTCACACCCTCATGCTAGATTAGAGACGCCGAGATACAGTATACTATAGTATACTTAAAGAGGAGTGGGAGACAAAAATATTGTCAAAAAAATTTTCTGATTGTTCTAGTGATGTTCAAATTTTAATAGGATCCTGTAATTCAGTGTGTAATGAGGACAACGACGGGTAAATAATCCTTTTTTCATACTCGTTACTGTATACTGATAACTATAATTCCCTGAACGTACTTGATCGCATAATACTGCTCCCTTTATTTGTTCAAAGTTTATTATCACTTCAAAAGGATAGCCCTTAACTTGACTAGTGATAGGTACAAATAGAGCAAGACCACTCTTAAGGTTATATTTATAAGGAGTAAGAACTACCGCTGGTCGTGTTTTTTGAATCTCTTTGCCTTTTTGAGGTTCAAAATTAAGCCAAACTACATCACCTCTTTCAGGTATGAATGTTACCACGATTCATTGCCTACAGCAATGTCATCATTTAACATTTCATGATGACAGTTAGAATCTGTAATATTATCCAATAATATATCTAATTCTGGTGTTTCTGTACTGATAATCAAATAGTTATCAGCTATTGTTAAATTAACAAATGTACCTTGTTGAAAATGTAACTTATCAGCTAGATGTTTAGGAATTCTGATCCCCAAACTATTTCCCCATTTTTGAATTTGAGTTTGCATAATATCATTAATATTGTTACTGTATAAACAAAGCCTAGAACGTTAACGTTTAGCCCCCCTTCCCTATTTACTTCGTATTTGTAACATCCCCAAAAAGAGTAAAAAATAGGCAAACATCTGTATAAAAAATAGTATGCCACTCAATGCTGGTAAAAATATAACGATAATAGGTTGTAATAAAATGGGCACTCCACTTGAAAATAATACTATCCTAGTGCATGTTTGCCAAGAGGATTTAGGACCAAAATAATTAGTTAACAGATATACTAATATGATAATAAAGCTTTTTTCGAATAAAATTGTTACAAAGCGAAAGACTATCATTATCGGCATTAAAATGTAAATAAATACCTTCGGTGCTTGTGTAAGAATCCTAGAAAAATGCTTTTTAATGACTTCTTCAGTTAGAATTTTTTGATCAGAAGTAAATAATTTAGAATATCCAATACTAAATGCACTCTTTTTTTTATCAGTTATTTCAATCGTAGTAAGGGTTATATTATTGCTACTAAAGAGGATAGGAACTTTAATTTTCTCGCTATAAGGTAGTTGATTCTTTGAGTCTATAACAGCAATTTTATTACCATTTTCATCGAGTAAATATATAGCTTCATCTTGATCAACTAAAATTTTACTACCATCATAATAGATTTCCGGTAACTGTTTTAATATATATTCAATAGTTGTGGTGCTTTTTGTAGAGCGGTTCTCAGTAAAATAATCCGTCAAAGCCAACAAATAATTAAATATAAAAAGACAGAAAATCAATGATGATATAAAAGATACAGTAAATATGTATTTAATTCCATACCCTGTATATGATCTATAAACATCTTGGTAAAAATTTATTGAACTGATTGATAACCGTAATTGATGAAATAAAGTAGTAAACCACGAGAAAACGGATAATAGTTTTGTTGTCATAATATCTATTTTGATGTAGATTCATAAAAAATTTTTATCAATATATTCCAATTCTTAAAACTAGAAAAGTATATATCTTTTAACATAAAAGCGATATTTATCATAATGAAGTTTAATAAAATACCAAAATATTCAGAAGAATATTGTAAACTAAGTGACTGTATTAGAGTTTTAGCAAGTGATAGCATAGAACATGCCAAGTCAGGCCATCCAGGTATGGTACTTGGCATGGCAGATGTGATGACAGTTTTAGTGTTTGATTTTCTTAAATTCAATCCTAATGATCCAACTTGGTTTGACCGTGATCGCCTAGTTCTATCAGCTGGGCATGGATCTATGTTACTTTATAGTTTTTATTATTTAACAAATTATAAAAATTTTCACTTAGAAGATTTAAAACAATTTCGCAAATTACATTCAAAAACTCCTGGACATCCAGAATATGGAGCATATGAAGCTATTGAAGCTACTACAGGACCTTTAGGTCAGGGATTTGCCACTTCAGTGGGTATGGCTATTGGTCAAAAAAAATATCAACAAAAATTGGGCAAAAATCTTAGTGATCATAAAATTTACTGTATAATTGGAGATGGATGCCTAATGGAAGGTATAAGCTACGAGGCTGCTTCTTTAGCTGGACATTTATGCCTTAATAACCTAATAGTTTTATTTGATGATAATAAAATTTCCATCGATGGCTCTACCAACCTTACCGTATCTGAAGACCATTTGCTTAAATTTACTGCCATGGGTTGGATTACTGAATCTATTGATGGACATGATTTTGAGCAAATTAATGCCAGCTTAACTAGGGCAAAAAATTCTGATAAACCCTACTTCATTGCTTGTCGTACTTTAATTGCCAAAGGTTCTATTAACAAGGTAAATTCAAATGCAGCCCATGGTTCGCCCCTTGGCAAAGATGAAGTTAAATTGCTAAAAGAAAATTTAGGTTTTAAGGATGAAGAATTTGACCTACCAAAAGAATTAAAAGATATATGGGGCATGGCTTGGCTAAGAAATCAAGTGAGTTATAATAATTGGCAGGAAAACTTTGTTGATATAAGTCAAGAACAAAAAATGTATTTTGCTAGACCTAATATCGATTGTTCTTTTCTTGACAATATCCCTATCCCGGTAAAAGATGAAGCAACCCGTAGTTCATCCGGTAGAATTGTAGAAGAATTAAGCAAACTATCTGAAAAAATTATTTTTGGGTCAGCTGATTTATCATCATCCAATAATATCAAAAATAATCATAGTAAAGTAATCAGTAAAGATGATTTTAGCGGCAACTACATCCATTATGGTGTTCGCGAAAATGCTATGGGAGCTATCATGAATGGACTGTCATTATCAGGATTTTTGCCTGTAGGTGCTACTTTTCTAGCCTTTTCTGATTATATGAAGCCAAGTATGCGACTTTCTGCTATTATGCAGCAACAAGTAATCTATATAATGACTCATGATTCAATCGGCGTAGGAGAAGACGGCCCTACTCACCAACCAGTTGAGCATCTAGCGTCCTTTCGAAGCTTACCAAATATGATGGTATTACGCCCTGCAGACTATATAGAAACAGCCGAGTCCTGGCGAATTGCACTATCTAATAAACAAGGTCCTTCTATTCTTGCTTTAACAAGACAAGCTGTCTCTCAAATTATTAAGATTCAAAATAAGGAAAATCAAATAGTTAGCCACATTAGTTCACAAAATTTATACTCTAAAGGTGGGTATATATTGTCAGGAAATAGTCAAGAAAAAGTAGATGTTGCTATCTTTGCTACAGGTTCTGAATTATCAATTGCCTTAGAGGTAAAAGATATACTAAGTAAAAATGGATTTAGTGTAAATGTTATTTCAATATTATGTTTTGAGTTATTTTTTAAACAGCCTCGTAGTTATACCCAAAATATCCTGTCCAATGCCAAATTGAAAGTTGCTATAGAAGCTGCAAGTAGCTTTGGCTGGCATCGAATCATTGGAGAAAACGGACTGTTTTTTGGAGTCGACCAATTTGGTCTATCTGCTCCCTCTACTGATTTATACTCATATTTTGGGCTTACTGCCTCAAATATCCTAGAAAAGATTATGGCAAAAATTAAGGGGATGTAAAAAAGGCATCATTGCAAGTAGGCGAAAGCAACTAAGCAATCCTTAAAAAGGATTAGAAATGGATTGCTTAGTCACTACTATAAACCTCAGTTTTGGATTAATTTCATTAATCCGAAATTGAGATTATAAAGCAGTTCCTCATAATGACGTTGAGATCGATTATTAAGAATTACAGCCTATTCAAAATCTATTATACTACCATACTCTCCCAGTAAGCTTTTGTATGCTGCAATGGGATCATCAAAATATTTAGAGCCTGTCTCTGACAGTTTCAAAGCATCTAACATATCCTCAACTACTACCTTAACTTGCTGTTCTTGCAATTTTGTTGCTTGTTCTTCTTGTTGATGTTTCATATCCACAATAAATTGTTTGTCTTGTTTAGTTAATTGCTCGGTATTATGTTGACTAGCAAAATCTTGCATCTTTTTGGTTTGTCGTAGTGCATTAATCATAATTTGGTATTCTGTCGCTAAAGGGTTACGCTCAGCATATTCAGGTAGATAGTCTCTAATATTCTCCAAAAATAATTTATTAATTTCAGCAAATACTTTTTGTTGTTCATGTGTGGTTTTGTTAAAATCCATATCCATCTCACACGCTATAAATTCTAAAAGCTCCTTGGATAGTCCTTTTTTTTCACATGTTACTATTAACTTATCAACAATGTGTTGCATAAAGTCTCCAATATTATTCTCAGTAATCTCCTCTTTTGTCTCAGCCTCCCGTAATGCAAAGTTATTTATAAATTGAGAACTAACCTTTGCTAAAGTATGGATTACTTGAGTTAAGGTTCCTTGATTACAAGCAGAGTCATTAGGACCATACGTTGTCGCAGCCATATATAATTGCATAGCCAACTCCGACATTTTATTTACCTTCCATACCTCTTCTACAGAACAGTTGTTTAAATCTTGAAACAAGTCTTTTATTTGCTGCTGAGTAGCATTACAGTTAATAAGTAAATTATGGCATGCCTCTTGACTTTTAAGCTCTTCTATTGTTAGTTCATCTTTATTAAGTAGTTGTTTAATTTTAGTTAGAGTACTTAAAATTTTTGACTCATCTGTCTCTATAGTTAAATATTTAGATATAGAGCTAACATATAATTCTTGTATTTCTTGCTCATTAGGATAATTACTATCAATGAATAGCTTAACAGCTCCT
Organism: Candidatus Tisiphia endosymbiont of Temnostethus pusillus; assembly: GCF_964264675.1. Classification (NCBI taxonomy): domain Bacteria; kingdom Pseudomonadati; phylum Pseudomonadota; class Alphaproteobacteria; order Rickettsiales; family Rickettsiaceae; genus Candidatus Tisiphia; species Candidatus Tisiphia endosymbiont of Temnostethus pusillus. Next base: position 1,398,295 of record NZ_OZ183472.1, read on the forward strand.
ATTGCTCTAGGTAATTGTAGATTCTTCCCATGCAGGTAATCATAACAATAATTATAATTAGCATAAGTTCCGTCATATTTACCATCAACATTAATTTTTACATAAAGATTCTTTAAGATATCGACTGCTTTTGCTATTATTGCTCGCATAGCTTGCTTGTTATCTTGTAGATAATTTAGTTTATGATCTTCTGGTATTTTATAAAAAATATCCTTTTTCCTATCTTCAGGTAAATTGGACAACAGAAATGGTGTATATTCTGCTTTGCTTGTAATATTTGACAAGTTTTCTATTGTTGTTATAGTTTGCACTGCAGCTTGATCTAATTGTTTATCAGAAGCTTTCAATTGTTCTAACATATCCTTGATGTAGGAGTTTGTTGCTCTTACTACTGTACTGTTATGTACAGATTGAGTATCATGAATAATATCTTGTAGATCATGATAATGATTAGCAGGTAATTCACGCGGAATGTATCCATGAGCAAATAACAATTTTTGAATATCCGGTCTATCCATATAATAGTTAGCAATAGTCCGTCCTTGAATAGCTCCATTAATTGAAAACGAATAGGTCTCATCGGTATGTTTAAGTAAATATTCAATTATACTGTCATGACTATGACCTGCTACTACCATGCTTGTAAACCATTCATCTTTTGCTTTTTGGTCTAAATTAGAGGTCTTTTGACTGTTAATGCGTTTAATAAACATAAATAAGTAATTCCAGGCTGTGTCATTACATTCAACCTCAATAGGTCTTCCGTTAAGCTTAATATTCTCTGCAAAACTTTTAAATGCCTCATTGGTGATATTATGCTGTTTATTTGCTAAATCAACATACCAAACTCGATCATTATACTTAAGGACTTCACCTAATTTTTTAACTTCTTCATCTTTTATATCATATTCCCTTAAGTCAAGAAGACCGCTACTAAGCGTATTATTTTTTATTTTTTCTAATAATTCTTTAAAAGTCATAATTTTTACCTTTTTAAACCCGTTATAAACGGATAATAGTAACTTTCTATAGCTTGTCAAGAAGATTATAAAAATTATTGCATAACACTTTCAGTTTCTGATTAAACTGTTTTAATTACAGGTGAAGAATTCATTAGATTGTTAACTTCTAGTTTAAACATAAATCGGGAAATTATCTACTAACTTTTTAACTTGCTTGCGAGTTTCTTGCTCACAATCACTGTTATCTTGCGTAGCTTTCAACCCATCTAATACGTTGCAAATCATCTCGCCAACTTCTACAAATTCTTTTTCTTTAAATCCTCTAGTGGTGCATGCTGGAGTACCAAGCCTAATACCAGAAGTAATGAACGGTGAAGTTGTATCAAATGGTATAGCATTTTTATTACAGGTTATGCCGGCTCTTTCAAGCGAATCTGCGGCCATCTTACCAGTTATACCATATTTTCGTAGGTCCACTAATACTATATGATTATCAGTACCATTAGTTAAAATATCATAACCTCTTACCATCAAACTGTTAGCAAGAGCTTTTGCATTACTCATAACCTGTTTTATATAAAGATGATAATCTGGTGTTAAGGCTTCCAAAAAGCCTACTGCTTTTGCTGCAACAATATGCATTAACGGTCCACCTTGCAGCCCAGGAAATAAAGCAGAATTTATCTTTTTACCCAATTCCTCATCGTTTGAAAGAATAATACCACCACGTGGGCCACGCAGAGTTTTATGAGTAGTAGAAGTCACGACATGAGCATAAGGCAAAGGACTTGGATGCTCACCTACCGCAACTAATCCAGCAATATGGGCAATATCCGCTAGCAAATATGCTCCTACTCTATCAGCAATCTCCCTAAATTTAGCAAAATCTAATTGACGTGAATAAGCAGAATAACCAGCTATAATCAATTTAGGTTTATGCTGCATTGCTAATTGCTCTATTTGCTGATAATCAATGAGATACGTTTCTTTATTTACCGAATAAAACACAGAGTTAAACCATTTACCAGATAAGTTAGGCGGAGCACCATGAGTCAAATGCCCTCCAGTATCTAGTGACATACCAAGTATAGTATCATGTGGCTTTAACAGAGCTAACAATACTGCCTGATTAGCCTGAGAGCCGGAATGAGGCTGAACGTTAGCATAGTTACAATTAAATAGTTTTTTTACTCGTTCTATCGCTAAAAACTCAGCTTTATCAACCTCTTCACAACCATTATAATAGCGTTTTCCAAAATATCCTTCAGCATATTTATTGGTAAGAACTGACCCTTGTGCTTCTAATACTGCCGGACTTACAAAATTTTCAGAAGCAATCAATTCGATAAAATCATGCTGACGCTTTTTTTCACCATTAATAATTTGGTATATTTCATTATCTGTTTCAGATAATTTATTAGGACAAATAGTCATTGAGCTAACCTATAAGAAGTAACTAATTTTTATTCCGAATTGGCTTTAATATAAGGGAAATACATTCTTGAAGCGGTTTTGCGAGTGCATTTTATAAAATTATAGATATGTCTATTAGCGAGCGAACGTACGTGAGCGTGTCAATCCATGAAGCTTGTCATATAGATTGCTTCGCCGACCTACGGTCTTCTCGCTAATAGACGGTGTTTAGGCTAAAACTTTTTCGGTTTAGCTATAACTTAATTTATTTTAACGCTTTCAAGCCTTCTTCAAGACCTTTCGTAGAAAATGGAAAATTTACTTGTTGACCAGCTGAATTCATTATCCCCACGCTAGGATTAGCATCTTTTGATAAAATATCTTTAAGATCTTTATCTGATATTTCAGCAACAGCCTGACAAGAATCTTTTGTACAAGTAACGTACTTACCTGGAGCAACTAATTTTTGGGAACTAATAATTGACGTACCTGGAGCAACAGAAACATCAGCAGGAACTACTTGTATCATTTTTAAACTTCTTGCCTTACCACTACCCAAATAACCTATTTGATACACAGCTAACACTTGTTGTTTACCATCTTTATTAGTAGAGTTAATTGCTTGACTTAAAAAACAGACCTGTTTTTTTTCAGCATCTGTGGTGCAGTTAACTACCCAATCTGAAAATTTTTGCCCCTCTTTAACCGCAGCATCAACTCTACTAGGATTACCCAAAAATAGTCCCAAACCTATTACAGCAAGACCAGCTGTAACAAACAATGATTTTTTAATACAATTTGTCATAATTCTACTTATTTAATTAATTATTTAATATTATTAGTGGACAATGACAGATTCGAACTGCCACCCTTTCGTGAGCAAGGATGTCGTGATTTTGACACCGAATTTCTCTTTTTCAGCCCTTAAAACCTAGTCCTTAATATTTCTTCGCCTACTAGAATTTAAGGACTAGAGGATATCTGAATTTAATATATTTGTCAATCTGTTAAAATAAGTGCTAGTTTAGCATCGTTCTCATGACTCAAACATTTTCTAGTTAAGTTATAGCCCCTTGTATTATTATTAACCATTAATTATATAAAATAATATAAAATACTTAGTGGGGTCAAATATTATGATATATTCTAATCATTAATTCGATAAATGCACTTTTGGAGCGGCTGACACGAGTACATTTTAACAATCAGGTTTGACCTAATTTACAATTTATAAGGTTATTGAAATGGACATGAATAAATTTACTACCCATGCACAATCTGTACTGTCTAATGCCCAGAGCATAGCAGCAAAGAATGATCATCAGCAAATATTGCCATTACATATATTGGCAAGCTTATTAAATGATGATAGCGGTGTTATTGATAATCTCATTAATATTTTAGGCATTAGCCTAGATGATTTAAATAGAGCTTTAACTATAGAATTAAACAAAATCCCAAAAGTACAAATTGAGGGAGGTGGGCAGCTTTACCTATCATCGGAAGCACTAAAATTACTTGATAAAGCATCAGAGCTTGCCAAGAATAATGCTGATAGTTTTGTGACTATTGAGCGAATTTTTGAAGGCTTATCATATGACAAAACCTCTGCTGGTAAAATTTTATCGGATAATTCAATAACTAATAAGAAAATAAATGCAGCAATTTTACAGTTAAGAAAAGGTAAAAAAGCAGATAGCGAATCTTCTGAAAGTAGTTACGATGCCCTAAAAAAATACGGTAGAGATGTAACCGAGCTGGCAGAACTTGGTAAACTTGATCCAATAATTGGCAGAGATGAGGAAATTAGAAGAACAGTGCAAGTTTTGTCGAGAAGAATGAAAAATAACCCCGTACTGATAGGAGAGCCAGGAGTTGGTAAAACAGCCATAATAGAAGGGTTAACCCAAAGAATATTTAGCCAAGATATTCCTGAAACTTTAGCAAATTGTCGTATCATTGAACTTGATATGGGAGCCTTAATTGCTGGAGCTAAATATCGTGGGGAATTTGAAGAACGACTAAAAGCTGTATTAAATGAGATTAAAAACTCTAGTGGGGAAATTATTTTATTTATTGATGAGCTACATCTTTTAGTAGGAACTGGTAAGACAGACGGAGCTATGGATGCATCAAACTTACTAAAACCAATGCTTGCTAGAGGAGAACTCCATTGTATTGGTGCTACCACTTTAGATGAATATCGTAAATATATTGAGAAAGATGCAGCTCTTGCTAGAAGATTTCAACCAGTTTACGTTAGCCAGCCAACAGTAGAAGATACTATTTCAATTCTACGTGGCATTAAGGACAAATATGAATTACATCATGGTGTAAGAATTGCTGATAGTGCTATAGTTGCTGCTAGTACTTTATCTAACAGATATATTACTGATCGTTATTTACCAGATAAAGCTATTGATTTAATTGACGAAGCATGTAGTCGATTAAAAATAGAATTATCTAGTAAACCGGAAGAATTGGATGAACTTGATCGCCGTATTATTCAAATAAAGATTGAACTAGCAGCTCTAAAAAAAGAAAATGATGAACATTCAAAAAAGAAAATTATCCTCTTAACCGATGAATTAGAAAAACTTGAATCTCTTTCTTATGATATGAGTGCTAGCTGGCAAGCTGAAAAATCCAAAATACATATTGAACAAAAATTAAAAGAAGAGCTAGAAAAAGCTAAAGCAGAACTTGAACGAGCAGAAAGAAGTAGCGATCTTGCCCGAGCTAGTGAGCTGAAATATGGTATTATTCCTGATTTAACTAAGAAACTACAACAAGCAATGGAAGGTGGAGATAACAAACTATCAAAAGAAGTCGTATCAGAAAACGATATAGCTATAATCATATCTAGAATTACTGGTATACCGATTGATACAATGCTATCAAGCGAGCGTGAAAAGCTACTAGCGATGGAAGATAAACTGCGTCAATCGGTGATTGGTCAAGATGAAGCTATAAAAGGAATCAGTGATGCTGTACGTCGTTCTCGTGCTGGTTTGCAAGATATTAACAGGCCACTTGGGTCATTTTTATTCTTAGGTCCCACTGGTGTTGGTAAAACCGAACTAACCAAGGCTTTGGCACTTTTTTTATTTGATGATCGTAATGCCATACTCAGAATTGATATGTCTGAATATATGGAAAAACACTCTATATCACGTTTGATTGGAGCTCCTCCAGGGTATGTTGGTTATGAGCAGGGAGGTATCTTAACCGAAGCAGTACGTAGGAGACCTTATCAAGTCATTTTATTTGATGAAGTGGAGAAGGCTCATTCAGATATTTTTAACATCATGCTGCAGATTTTAGATGAAGGACGACTAACCGATAGTCAAGGGATAGTCGTTGATTTTAAAAATACCATTATTGTTCTTACTTCCAACCTTGGAGCTGAAACGCTTATTAATCAACAGCAAGGCGATGACCAAGATAAAATTAAAGAACAAGTAATGGAATATGTACGAGCCGTATTTAAACCAGAATTCCTAAATAGGCTAGATGAGATTATTCTATTCCATAAACTAACTCATGCCAACATCCATGATATTGTTAAAATACAACTAGATAATTTAAGAAAGGTTCTTTTGCAACAAAATATTACATTGCAATTTGATGAATCATCTATAAATTACCTTGCTGATAAGGGCTATGACTCAATGTTTGGTGCTAGACCATTGAAAAGAGTTATTCAACGAGAACTACAGAATCATTTTGCCAAAATGATTCTTTCGAGTAGTATCATGAGCGGTGATACGGTAAACATCAAATCAACTGGTAGTGAACTAGTTATTAATAAAGTAGCCTAAATAGAAAAGAATATGATAGATACTACTAAACCTAAAATTTGGGTGCTGACTGACAGTAGCGTCGGTAATGCCAATCAAGCCATAGCTCTAGCAGAAAATATCAAGCTTGGTTATGAATTACAACCTATTGAATATAATTTTTGGGGTAATTTACCAAATTTCTTACTCCGATTCAGCCCTATCCATGTAAAAAAGGAACTATTACAATCGTGGAAAATTATTACAGACAGGCAAGGATTCCCAGACTTAATAATTTCTGCCGGAAGAAGAACTGCTTCTTTAGCAAGTTATTTAAAACATAAGTCTAATGGTAGAATAAAAATTGTTCAAATTATGCACCCTAACCTGCCGTTTAAACAATTTGATCTAATTATTTTACCACACCATGATAAAGTTAGTAAGGAAGAACTAAATATGTACTCAAGTGATTTGAGTATATTGAGAATTACTGGGGCTTTAAACAATGTTCAAGAAAAAATACAGGATGGCGGCATTGAATTACGTAAAAATTATCCAAAACTTGGGAAATTTATCTCAGTAATTATCGGTGGTAATAGTAAAAATTATACTTTTACCAATGATAATGCTCGCCAAATTGCAACAATATTATTTAATCTTATACAAAAAAGCAAAGAATATAGCTTGTTTATTAGTTTTAGTAGACGTACCCCCAATTCAGCAAAAGAAATTATTAAAAACAATGTATCTTCCTCTGCCATTATTTATGATCCAACAGAGGAAAACACTAAACCTAACCCTTATTTTGGTATGTTATCACAGGCAGATTATATAATTTCCACTGCTGATTCGATTTCAATGTGTAGTGAGGCAGCTTCTACTGGTAAACCGCTTTATATATTCTGTCCTAGTAATTTTAAATTACCTAAACATCTATCATTTACACAAAATTTGGTAGAATTAGGAATAGCGAAAATATTAGACGAATCTGTAACTCAGCTTGAACAGTATAATTATGTCCCACTTAATGAAGTAGAAAAAATTGCTAATATAATAGTCTCAAAAAATTGGACACGCTCATGATATTAATTGATTCTCATTGCCATTTAAACATGTTGAAAGAAGATTTATCAGCAATAATAGCTCGGGCTAAGGATAATGGTGTTCAGTACATGCAGACTATCTGTACTACCCTTGAGGAATTACCAGCTATTTTAGAAATAACCGTAAAATACGGCAATATATTTGCTTCATGTGGCGTACATCCTAATGAAGTTAAAGAAATCACTATGTGTGAAACTATTGTGGATTATTCTAATCACCGCAAAATTATTGGTATTGGTGAAACTGGTCTTGATTATTATTACCAAACATCTGACAAAAATAAACAGATTAGCTCTTTTGAGCAGCATATACAAGCATCTCAAAGTACCGGATTACCAATTATAGTACATACAAGAGAAGCAGAAGAAGACACTATTGATATTTTAAGCAGTGAAATGCAAAATGCACCATTTACCGGTCTTATTCATTGCTTTACTGCTTCAAAGCATTTGGCAAAGAAAATGCTTGACCTTGGTATGTATATCTCAATTGCTGGAATTATAACCTTTAAAAATGCAGCTAGTTTACAGGATATAGTACGTTATATTCCACTAGATAGATTATTAATTGAAACAGATTCTCCTTACTTAGCCCCTGTTCCAATGCGTGGAAAGCAAAATGAGCCAGCTTTTGTTAAATATGTAGCAGAAAAAATAGCTGAAATAAAGGAAACAAACCTAGAAACAGTAGCAAGTGACACTTCTAAAAATTTTATGTCTTTATTTACTAAAACACATCTTATATATTCAGCTACTGTTTGAAAGGAAATGGTCATATATTGCTAATAAAAATTTTAATTAATGAGTTAAATATGTTTGTCACCTTATTAAAGTTACTACCTCCTACTCTATTGGTTAATTATGTTAAATCTTTTGCTATGGTTCTAATATTTATGTTACCAACGGTGCACGCTCAACCTCAACCTGAAATACGGAAAATTGTCCCACTAAAACTAGAAGCTGTTAATCTTGGTCAAAGAATTATATGTTATCGTCCTACGAGGCATGGTATACCAAATATGACTGTTACTAAGCTAGGTGGTAAAGTTATTGCCCATAATTATGGTCATAGTGGTAGTGGTTGGACATTAGCACCAGGAGCTATTGCTTATGTTAATGAATTATTGCAAAAATCAGAATATGCTACTGATTTAAAACCCGATACTCCCATTACTATTATCGGAGCTGGTGTTATGGGGTTATGGGGTTATGGAGCGCTTATGATCTAATTGAAAGGGGATATAATAACATCACTATTATTGCTGACCAATTTGATGGACTACCTTCTAATAATGCTGGTGGATTGCTTAAGCCTTCTTTCATGGATTATCCACCAAATGCAAGACCTATGATGAATAAAATAGCTGTTAATGCTTATAAAGTTTATTCTGCTATTGCTAAAAAACAACAGAGTAATTTTATAGATGGAGCTGTTATAATGCCAGCTTACTTTCCAACTAGGGAAGAATCAGATTTAGAACCTTATGTAACTGCCGGGGTGATGCAACCAGCCAAAGATGTAGCACTTGATTTTGGTAATGGGACAACAAGGCTTATGGTAGCTTATGATGATGGAATTCTGATCAATGTACCAAAAATGATGATAAGTTTAACAACTTATTTAAAAAATAAGAAAGTACCTTTTATTAAAAATAAAATTCAAAATTTTGCAGAAATTAAAACTAAGTATATAGTAGATTGTACTGGTCTTGGTGCTAAAGAACTTGATAATGATAATGCAATGACTCCTGGTCAAGGACATTTAATTATGTTAAAAAACCAAGATCCTGAAGATGTGAAATATTTGATTTCAGTTAATTTAGGTAACGGTAAAACTAGTTTTGGGCAAGCAGTAAATTGGTATTTCTACATGCATCCAAAGCATTTACCGAGCAGTAGTGCTGATGATGTAGGGGTTATTGGTGGAACATTTATTGAAGGAGCTACACCACAAACTCTCAATGAAGAACAATTTGATCTGATAGTTGAGAGAGCAAGGAGTTTTTATGGTATTGATGCTAGTAAAGCAAAAAAATAACCGAGTCTATAATATACTTTGTGTAAGTTATGAAGCCAGTTAAGAATAAAATTGGGAATGGAGCAATCATACTTACACAAAGAATCTAACAGACCCTGACAGACCCGAACTAGGATTTAAGCAGATTGTTGATCTCCTGAATAGATAAACCGGTAATACGAGAAATTTCAGGGATAGAGTAATTATTAGAGAACATATTTTTTGCTACTTCATATTTTCCCTCTTTTCTACCAATCTTCATACCTCTAAACTCACCTTCTTCGATATATTTTTGTGCAATAGTTCGCATAATATTACCTTTTTCTTCTTCAGATAAATGCTTAGACAAGACCTGCTCTAATTTTGGTTGCTGATCCTCTAGTAATTTGGTATCAGTATACCATAAAAATGATCGAAGGTAAATATATCCTTTTTCTTTATCCAGTATTATAACATGTTTAAACTTTATTAGAAACTCTTCCCAAAGCTTCAACATATCTCGTTGATGAATATGTTTTAGCATATACTCTAACATACCAATATGATTCTTTTGGATAATTTCATCATCTGACATACTTCGCAAATCAACTAATTGATAATCTTCTGTCATTAATTGCTTAGCTATCACTGCATCGGTAAACAAATTCCACAAATTCCTAGGAGCATTATAAACCTCCTTACCATTATAGATCACTAAATTATACACTAATGGTAATTTAGCCCTCCTTTTCTTATGCCTTTCACACAATAATAATGTATATCTCCATAACCGTAGAGCTGTCCAATAATCAACACCTGATTGAGCTTCAATTAATATATAAACAAACGCCCTGCCATGCTTCTTGGTTGCAACTCCATACACTATATCACTATATTTTTTGTTTAACGATTCCTCTATATAACTTTCTTTCTCTACTGTTATTTTTGATAAATCTACTAAACTCTTAAAATCACTCGGTAAATAATATTCTAAAAATTCTTGTGCTGCTACAGGATCACTCATGATTGTTTTGGCCAATGAATCATGCTTTAACTTTTCTGTCATATAAAAATATTAATTTCTTTCTAACGAATATACTCAGGTAGAACTTCAAGAATTGGCGTTGTCGCGACCAAAGATCGAAGCTGCCTAGTTACTAATAGACTTACTGCATAAGTCAATCTAGTTGGTGATTTTGTCGTCGAAACTCGCCTCCGCTCCTCACGTACGTCTGTGTACGCGAAGGTAGCCGGCTTCGTTTCTCCTAAAAATCCCTCAACTATCTTTGATTTATGCAGCAAGTCTAATGTACGCTACGCCGCTCGACTTTGCTACTGCCTAGCTCTTCTTGAAGTTATACTATCGTCTACCAACTCTTCATTTACGAGCAGTATACCAAGTGCAATAAAAAACGAAGCTAGAAAAATCTATAAAAGCTTTAACATCAAACGTTCAGACCATACTGAAATATATTTAAAATAACAAAATAATGTTGTGCCTAAATTTTAAAAACCCTAGCACTATGAGCCTTCCAAGCTTATGCCTTATTAAAAAATGCGGAAGTCGGGAGGTCTAATATTTGAGGTTATATAGTCAATGGATAAGAATTTGGTTACGTCGTCTTCGATCGCTCGCCTATTATCTATAGTCTTTGCTCCATCATTCCTGCTATCCAACTCTCCTGACTTGACTAACTTAAAAAGTTGAACAGCTTGTAAAGCTAGGTAATTACTACGGTTTAGACTTGATTACCTTGAGAGGCTACTATTGACTTAATCAGTTCAACTATTTTCTGCCTAATCTGTGGATTTTGAATCTCGGTAAATCCTTCAACAAGATAAGATACTTCTTTTTCTGTGTCGTATTTTAAAGGTACTAAATACTCTGCTTTATCTTCAGCAATAATATTATTTACAAGACTATTGTTGTCTTGCGTACCAAATAGGTAATCCTCTGATACCTCAGTAGGTTTAGTCATATCAAGAAAATATTCAATAGATACATTTAATATTTTTGCAAAAAAATACAATATACTGCCAGCTATTGGGGTAGTAGCATCTTCATATTTTTGTATCTGTTTTACACTAAGATTAATAGCTTCACTCAATTCTTGTTGGCTTATGCCGAGCATTATACGACGCTTTTTTAAACGCATACCTACAACTATATTTATTCTTTCTTTTGATTCATTATATTTATTCATTGTTATAATAATTTAATATTTCTCTACCTATTGCAACTAATGATAGTATAATGTTCTGGCTTAATCAAGTAATTTTTTATTGATATTGATAAGATTTTTTATTAAAATATAGCTAATTAGGGTAAATATTATTGCTAATAAAGCACTTATATCCCCAAATTGGGAGTATAAAGTTTCATATTCTAGCTTATTTGGTAATAAACTATCTATATAACATACTTCATTGAGAGCTCGTTGTTGAATAATTCTGCCTACTGGATCTATTACGGCAGATATACCATTATTAGCCGTTCTAAGCATAGGAAGACCATTCTCTATACTACGCATACGACTAATCTGTAAATGTTGGTATGGACCAGAGGAATTTCCATACCATGTATCGTTAGTGACATTAATAATCACATCTGAAAGTTTATTACTCGTTTGAACAAGGTTTGGAAAGATCGCTTCATAACAAATAAGCGGTTTTATGATTATATTAGGTTTATCAAGACTAACGAGTTGTCTGCTCCCTTCAGTATAATCTAACAACCCAGGGGTTAATTTCTTCAAGGGTAATATCCATTTAAGAGGCATATATTCACCAAATGGTACTAAATGAGACTTATGATATTCAAATAATTTATCCCCTTCTTTTGTTAAAGCGTATAAGCTCGTGTAAATCTCAAAATCATCCCCTTTTTTACCATTATTTGTTATACCACCAGTAATTAAAATTGCTTTTTTCCTTTCCAACATTTTTGATAGTTTCATTTTGATCGGTTTATAATCATACGGTACTACCATAGCGGCTTCTGACCATATAATTAGGTCTACGTCGCCCGGCTCTTTAGACAATGTGAGATGAAGATTTAAATTTTTCCAAAATTCTTCAACATCCCATTTAGCAGTTTGTGGGATACTTGGCTGAATTAATCGAACTTTTACATTTGAGAAACTGGTAGGGTTGTTATGCAGCCTTAATAAACCATAGGAAGTTATCAGAGACATTATTAGCAATGAATTTGCTAATGATATTTTTAGTAGATTATATCGTTTAGTAAATAGGTGATAAAAACTTGTTGATATATATACTACAATAAAACTTAAACCATATACTCCTATAATACTAGAAGGCTGGATAAGAGTATCAGAAAATGAAAAAGCGTATCCAAGCAAATTCCAAGGTAATCCGGTAAATATCCATGATCTTACCCATTCAAAAAATACCCAATAAAGGCAAAAGATAAACTGATACAAACCATGATTCTTTGCTAAAAACCCTAGACCGCAGGTTACAGAAATAAAACAAGCAAGAATAATTGGAAAGCCAAATAATGCCAGTGGTACTGCCCACCAAAATTCATCAATATATACAGTAACTCCTATACTAATCCAGTACATATTGACTAAAAAATGCCCAAAACCAAATATAAAGCCTAATATAGACGCCTCTTGCCAACTATTAGCAATTTGTACTTGATAACATAGTAGAGCCAGAAAAAACAACCCAGGTACAAAGAAAGTTGGAGCGAAAACTAAACCGCTAATCAGACCTGAAATCAGGGTGAATATTTTGGATGAGAACATTAATGTTACTTTGATAAAAATTGTTTACAAAAATATACATCATGCTATTGTTTGGGCAAGGTTTTAATAAAAATAAGGAATATGTATGCAAGTTAAAGTCACTGCTTTGCTTGATGGTAAGAAAGGATTAATTACAGGTGTCGCTAATAATTTATCAATATCTTGGGCTATTGCTCAAATTGCCAAAGAACATGGTGCAAACTTAGCCCTTACCTATCAAGGAGAAGTGCTTGAGAAACGCGTTATACCACTTGCTGAAGAAATTAAGTGTGATTTCGTTGTTCCATGTGATGTAACAGATGAAGAATCACTTGATAATTTGTTTAAAATTATTGAGCAAAAGTGGGGCAAACTCGATTTTTTGGTTCATTCTATAGGTTTCTCTGACAGGAATGAATTAAAAGGCAGATATATAGATACCTCATTGTCTAACTTTCTTAATACCATGAATATATCATGTTATTCTCTAATTGCCTTGGCAAAACGTGCAGAACCTTTGATGAAAGACGGTGGTAGTATCCTTACCCTAACTTATTATGGCTCACAAAAAGTAGTTCCTAATTATAATGTCATGGGGCCTGCTAAAGCTGCGTTAGAATCTAGTGTAAAATATCTTGCAACTGATATGGGTTCAAATAACATCCGAGTAAATGCCATATCAGCTGGGCCTATAAAAACTCTAGCATCTAGTGGTATTAATGATTTCAAAACTATGTTAGCTCTCCATGAAGCTGCATCGCCGTTACGCAGAAACACTTCTCAGCGTGATGTTGCAGGGGCTGCATTATATTTGCTGAGTAACTTAGCAGAAGGAGTTACTGGTGAAATACATTATGTAGATTGTGGCTATAACACTACAGTAGGGATGGGTAAAGGTTCTAGTAATTGCCATTAACTATTGGTCGCGGGAACGGCAATTCTTGAAGTTCTACCTGAGTATATTCGGTTTCCTAAATCACTTTGATAAAGTTATCATCAGGAATCAATGGCTCTCCTCTGAAATTTACTGCATTGTTGAACTTATTGCAACAAGTTGTAAATTTTTTATCACAACCTACAGTAAGTAAAACAATTTTACTATGCTTCATACTATCGGGAATTGTTTTATCCAGTGTAATTAAATTCTCAGAATGACTAAGGATTTTACTATAAAACTGAACATCAGCTTGATCATCAACTAAAGTAGCATCCCCATAATTGAAATAACCATTTTCTTTATCAAGGTTTGAGATAACCATAGTTCTACCAAACATTTCCTTAATATTATATATCTGACTATAAACTGTTTTGTCTATTTTGCATTTTAAATCACCAAAATTAGCACGACATTTCTTACTAAAAGATTGCAGTAACGATTGATTATATACATCTATATTTGGCTCTAAACGTAAAGTAAAATCCAAATCTCTTTTAGTATAAGTGATGCAACGATAAGTAACAAAATGCCTACAAGAATTAGCAAAACAAACATATATCTTGACTATAGCCTGCGTTAAATCATAATGTTGCTTTACTCCCTCATTTTCAAAAACTCCTTCTAAGATAATGTAATTTTGGGCAGAATCATTAAATCCTCCTTCCTTTAAAGTTACTCCAGAATTCGGAACAAATATTACATTATCAATTGATAAATATCTATCAGACTCGGTAAGATACAGATCAAGACTATCTTGTAGTTTTATATGGAAACAATAAGTAAACCCCTGTAATTCAGCTATGGAATTATCAATATTTTCTGCTACTGTCATATAACCTCCAATAATTCTATGGGAGATAATTCTATTGACCCGTCAGAAGAATAAAAATATTCAAAACTATCACTAGCAAATCGCACAGCTACATCAAAAGTGAAATTACCTATTAAAATTTGCCCCTTATCTAATGGTCTTGGTAGGGTTATTAATCCGGTATTATAGTCAACTTCAACCTCTGTATTAATATTATTAACATAGAATTCTCCACTACCAAATACCGGTTTGCTAATTGTCCTAGCATAGGGCAAAATTGGGTCTTCATATAGTTTAACCAGTTGGAATTGAGTTAATTCCCCATCACCTTTACCAATAATTTGCCTTGATACTTGATAATCGACATTATCTCTAAAGCGGAAGGCAAAATTCCCTCCTCTTCTTGCTCTAAAGAAAGAACTAAACTGTTCAAATTCGAGACTACTCAGACGACAATTTTTAATCAAATATTTTTGTTTAGCATATTCTCTATCTAAATTTCTTACTTCTCTGCCCGATAATGTCATAGCACAAGAAGTAGCAAATTCTGGTCTGCCAACAGCAAAAGTTTCAATAAATTTTGGCATACGTATATCATGAAAATTCATAATTTCTCCTATAAACCTCAATTTTGGATTAATTTTATTAATCCGAAATTGGAATGAGAATGTAAACAATCAGGCTTAAAGCGGTTTGACGCCTGATTGTTAAATATTTTATTTGCTAATAGATTAAAATGCATTCGTACTAGCCGCTTCAAGAATGCATTTTTCTGATATTCTAGCCAGTTTTGGATTAAAATTAAAAATTTTAATCCAAAACTGAGGTTATAAATGTATCAAATCTTTTTCTATCAACGACCTAAAATCCTCATTCATATCAACAAGCCATCTTTTAACATCTACTTTAATTGGCAAATTAGATTCTTCTAATTCCTCTTGCAAGTTAAGTAATTCTTCATCACTTATTAGTTCCATAACACAGAGGTCAAGATCAGAAAATTTCCTGTGACTACCTTTAACACGAGAACCGTATGCTTGAAATGTATACGGATATTTCTTTAGGATAGATTTTAATAACAAAAAGTCTTTCTGCTCAAGATTGATCATTTCAACCTCTGCAAATTTCTAAAAAAATCATGTAACATGCCCGAAAAATCATCAAAAGTTGCAATAACTTGCTCTACATTCTTGACGTCATAAGTATGTACTGTAAGATTTCTAATCTTGATACAATCAAACCAAGCAGCAGGATCTGAAATTAACCCGGCAGCAGCTGATTCACGAAATACTTCACGTGGGGTGTAAACATTTTTACCTTGAACCTCTAACAATCGCTTCATTGTTTTCCAAGCTAACTCATAACAATATTCAAATGCTTGAATAGCCCCGGCTTTATTTTGTTCAGTATCCAAATTAAGACGAAAATCCTCAAACTTGCTACGTGCCTTTAATAAATTACTAATATCAATATTGTCAATCAAATATACCATTTTCTACCTTTAAATTATTTAGTTTTAATATCCCCCCACCTCTTGGCAATAGACGTTTTTTAGACTTATATAGCTAACCATAATAAGTTATTGATATCTCAGGCATCATTGCAAGACCACGTGAGTGTAGTGGTAATCCATTGCTAATCACACCTTCCTAGATTGCTTCGTCACCACTGAAGTGACTCCTTGCAATGACGTAAAGGCTATCTAAAACCTTAACGGGTTAGCTATAGTTCTTAGTTATCTCCATAATGACTCCACATACGTAGTATCTTTATCCTCTTATCTACCATATCTACTTCATAAAATAATCTATGTTGCAAATTAATCCTTCTTGAATAAGCCCCCAAATACATACCTCTTAACTTTTTAAAGGGCGGCAGATTTTGAAATGGATCATTACCTACAATTTCTAATAACTTGTATATTTGCTTCTGCAAAGGTGATTTTTTAATCTTTTTAAAATCTTTACAAGCATCGCTAGTAAAATACAAACTATACATCTAAGCTAATCCACCAGTTTTGTCTTACAATCTTTAAAATCAGTAGCAAGACCTTTAATTATGGATTGGCTTAATTCTTTATTTGTTGCTACAAATAATGTCTCTTGAATATCTTCCCAGTCCTGCTCTGAAATTAAAACTGCTGCATTTCTTTTACCTTTTATTATTGTTGGCTCATGATTCTCTGCTACCAAATCTATCAATTTATATAAGTTCTTTCTAGCTTCACTAGCTATTAAATATGTCATAATTACTCCTTTTAAAATGTTAATTAATAGACTTACTGCATAAGTCAATCTAGTTGGTGATTTTGTCGTCGAAACTCGCCTCCGCTCCTCACGTATGTCTGTGTACGCTGCGGTACTCGGCTTCGTTTCTCCTAAAAATCCCTCAACTATCTTTGATTTATGCAGCAAGTCTAATAGTACTATATATGGTACTGTTAATCAATATCTTTCATCCCTTTTACTACAGACTTGTTGCCAATTTTGCTTCCCTTTAATAAAGCTTTATAATCTATCGTAAGCTTAGTAGTTATAAGGTCAGAACTACGCTGAAAATTTATATTACATGCCTTCATACTAGCAACAATATAATCTTGAAGAATACATGCATTAGCTGTTAATTTATTAGTAATTTTTTCAGCAAGTAAAGTCAATAGACCTTGGTTTTTATCCCTAGCAAAAGCACTTATCTCAAATTCCACCTCGTAAATATTTTGATCTAATCTTGATATATTTTCAACTTTCAAAATATTTATTAGTAAGCACGGATATTTTGCATCTTGGACTACCGATATGTAAATTCGATCAACGCTAAGTCTAATATCTTGGTCATTAGATAATAATTTATATATTGTCATGTGAAAATCATGAATAAAATTAACAGACATATATCTCTAGCCCTACGATATTCAAGAATTTACTTTGTTCTGCCACGTTAATAATCCGTTTAATCTCAAATTGCCTATCTCTAAATGATATACGCATCTTGGTGGTAATTTCTTTGATAAATCTTATTTTAAACAGATAAAACCCTTCCGTCATAATATGACCAAAATTCACATGTTCTATCGATGTAAATCGATTATCACAAATAGGTTTTATTTCAGCATAAACAGATAATTTCTCTTGCCATTTTTCTTGCTCTATTTCACTTGTAGAAAAGTTTTCTAAAATTTTTACCTGATGCTGCAAACTACGTGCTACTGATTTTTTCATTTTTAACTATATTTTTAATTGTCTATATGCTAAATATAAATTTTTAACTTCCGTTGACAAAGAAGTAGCATTTTGCCTTTCCCTATCATACATTTCTGCTATATGCATTAATATTCCATGCCTTATTGAAGCTGGAATATTAATTTTATCATATCCAATAATATATTCAACCATTAATTGATAGTTTTCTAACTTTTTATTCAAACATAATAACGATCGATCATGATCTAGATAATATTGATCAGATCGCAGTTCAATCGATTCACTACTATTTGTTAGAGCAATCTTCACTATCTCTTTTATCGGTTGATATTTTAGCTGAAAATTTTGTTGATTTTTAATGTTACAAATAAACTCTACCCGCCTTGTTATTATCGTAAGTTTAGTAAAATTCTCAGCAGCCATAATTGCCGCATCTATTAAGCCACTAATTAACTCATCATCATAATTTCCTTCTATCCTCATATAGTTTTTAACTTCTACTAAAGTCCAAATAGTCTGAGGAATTAATTCAATAACTTTAAATATATTTTCTTTATGCATATACATTCTCATTCTAATTTCGGATTAATGAAATTAATCCGAAATTGAGATTAGGTTAACTAAATATCGCCAATTTAATAGCACTCTGATTTACTACATCACCCCCTACTCTTTTGACTGCATAAAATTTTACAAATGGCTTATCGGTATAAGGGTCTCTCATGATATTAATACCACCACGATCTATAATTTTATATGCTGATTTAAAATCACCTATGGCAATTGCAATATTATCTTTCTTTATCGAGGGCATTTCAGAACAACAAACCACAGGCACTCCAAAAATTGTTTGCTTTAAAGAGTCCGAGAGGGACTGCTGCCAAATAAAACGACCATTATTATCTTGCAGTTTTTGAATGAATGACAAGGTAGTACGGTTCATTAAAAAACTAGCATTTGCCAAATATTCTTCATCAAGTAAATTGATAAAATCCAGTAATTTTTCTGCGGTAACTTGCTCACCCATATCAAAATGTTCTATTTTATCATGATATCCAGATAAAATACCCTGTGGTCTCTTCTTACCATCTCCATTAATAAACGCATCATTTTCGGCTTTTACAAAACTATCTCTTAAACGCTCTATCAGCCAGCTCTCTATCCTAATAGCTGAATCATCTATCAAAGTTTGACTGGCTTTTGGTTGAGCGTAAAGCTCATGTACAAAAATTCTCTGTTGCTTTAACTTAGGAGCCGTTGTTTCATCTCTTGCCTCTAGATCGCCAACCCAACCACTAGCAAAATTGCCATCTTCAATTACTATATCAAGGGCATTACTAGAAATCATTTCAATTGATGCTAATTGCCGCATAGGTGATCTAGCGTTAATCTCACTGATGATACTATTATATAAAGCTGGTACTAATAATACCCCGCCTTCTTGCTCCCCACTATTTAAGGATTTTTCGATTAATTCACTTTGGTTACCTTTGCGAATATAATTATTAAAAGCTGTTTTATATTCAATATCTTGCATCCCCCCTATTTCTGGACGAGATAGAAAATTTTCTAGATTATAAATTTTCTCCTGTAACTCATTGATTTTTACTTCATTACTATTTTGTTTTGTTGTTAATTCTGTATCCATGTTATTCTCCATTAAAATTGTATCATTTGAATATATATGTTTGGTGATATGCGAAATCTTGGCATGGTAATTGGCTGGGAAAGTCACTATACTAACCTCAATTAATTCAGCTTCAGTGATAACTCTTTGGTTTAAGTTATTGTAATTTGATAGTTTTATATTAAAACCAACAGAAAGACTATCAACTGCCCCTTGACGGACAAGTTCTATAGCCTCTTTACCTTTCTCGATTTTATTATTAATTATAGCTTCAACTTTTAGACCATAATCATCCTCTGTTAAAGACTTAATTACCCCTATTGGCTGTTGCCAATCATGCTGCCAAAGAAATTTGATGGACGAATGATCGGCTGAGGCAAAAGCCCCTTTAGCAATTAGGTCATTATGCTGATCAGAAATATTATAAACACTAGCATAACCTGAAATAACTATGCTATTATTTGTAACAGATTTTATGACTAAATTTTGAATCGTTTGACTTTGATGTAAGTTTTCAGTATACATATTACCTCATAATTGCAATAACTAATGGTAATATATATTATAAATCTCTAGCACTAAGTGTTTTGGAAAAAAAATTTATAAAAAAATAAAATGGGACAAACTACCATGTTGGCGGTACGGAGTATATATTAACTCATTATTTTTGGTTATAAACAAAACCGTCTTGATTTTTACGATAAAATAGTAATAATTAGTGCAACTTAATATTTACGCTATAAAACTTGGGATGGAAAGATAAGTGAAGGTATGAGTAAGAATAATCTTAGGTTTATCGATCTGTTTGCTGGCATTGGTGGTACTAGAATTGGTTTTGAAGAAGCATGCAGCCAACAAGGATTCTCTACTTTATGTGTATTCAGTAGTGAAATTAAAGCACATGCAATACAAGCATATAAAACAAATTTTCATGATCAAGAAATAGCAGGTGATATTCAAAAAATTGCAGAACATAAGATACCAAATTTTGATTACCTACTAGCTGGTTTTCCTTGTCAACCATTTAGCAGTGCAGGTAAAAGAAAAGGGTTTTTAGATGACAGAGGTAGTTTATTCTTTGATATAATTAGAATCTTAAAGGCAAAAAAACCAATTGGTTTTTTATTAGAAAATGTTGATGGTCTAGTTAATCATGACAATGGCAAAACATTTGACGAAATTATAAAGACACTTAAAAATTTAGGTTACAATATTAGTTGGAGTATTTTAAATGCCGCTGATTTTGGTGTGCCTCAAAATAGGAAAAGAGTATATATTGTTGGACATTTAAAGAAAAAAATACAACTTACAAACTTTGATAAAAAAACACGTTGTATACAAGACATATTAGAAGAAAATATACCTTTATATGATACTAAATTTAGCAAGCTGCTCTTAGAAAATTATACAATAGAGCAGCTTACTGGTAAATCAATTAAGGATAAAAGAGGCGGAAATGATAATATTCACAGCTGGGATATAAATCTTAAGGGGCAAATAAGTAAAGAACAAAAAGCTCTAATGAACATTCTTTTAAAGAAGCGTAGAATGAAGAAATGGGCGACATTAAAAGGCATTGTGTGGATGGATGGAATGCCTTTAACGGTCTCAGAAATTGAAACTTTTTATCAACATCCAAAACTACAAGGATTACTTGATGACCTAACAAAAAAAGGTTATTTAAAATTAGAACATCCTAAAAATATTTTTATTAAAAATGGAGGAATCAGAGTTCGTGAATACGATACCACTAAAGAAAAAGGCTATAATATAGTAGCTGGCAAACTTTCATTTCCAATCTCAAAGATTATTGATCCAAAAGGTTACGTCCCAACTATTGTTGCAACTGAAATTGGTAAGTTAGCAATTCCGGTAGGAAATGGAATTAGAGGGTTTACTGTTCGTGAAGGCTTAAGACTTTCAGGATATCCTGAAACTTACAGTTTAGACAAATTAGATTATTATAAAGCATTTGATTTAATAGGAAATACTGTGATGCCACCAGTAATAAAAGAAATCGTTGTAAGAATGTTATCATGAGTGCAAAATTACTATTTGATAGCTTACAAAATATTGGAATCTGTGGAGCAAAAGGTAATGTATATTTTGAATTACATAATATTAAAACCATTGTTAGAGATAATAGTATTATTGGCAATGTAATACAAGAATGGCTAAAATCCTTTATGAATGAACATAATATCACTTATCGTCTACCTGATAATAGCCAGGAGTTCCCTGATTTTTATATGGATGGGCATAGAAATGACATAAATCTATTGGAAGTTAAATGTTTTACAAAATCACCAAATTTTGATGTCGCAAACTTTGTTGCATATTGTAGATCAATAGCATTCTACCCATATAGACTTAATGCTGATTATTTGATTTTTGAATATGCAGCATTAAAGTCAGATATTATGATAAAGAATATTTGGTTAAAGAAAGTATGGGAAATTTGCTGCCCATCAGAAAGATCAGCTTTAAGAATCCAATGGAAACAAAATCAAACATTTAATATCAGACCAGCAACTTGGTATGCAAAAAATCCATCATATAAACCTTTTAATAGTCGTTTTGAATTTGTAACTGCACTAAAAAAAGTTCTTGATACTCACCCGGTAGGAGGTGAGTGGCGTAATAAATGGTTTCATAATATTTGTAATTTGTACAAAAAGCAAACAGGGGATGATTTGTAAATATAACCAACTAAAACCCCCTTATCCTTGCTAATGATTTGTTAGACCGTTCTTTTATAAAATTCAAAAATTGACTAACCGAATCAACTATATCATCATTTTTGCAATGTGGAAAACTTAACAAATCGCTAAGTAATATAGTATTAAAAGCCGATTGTTTTGGTAAAACTACGGCTGCAGATTGGAATAAAGCTAAAACTGAAGAAAACCTAGTAATTTTATCAAGTTTGGGCTTTATGGCAACTATATTAACAACCCCATCTAATCTTAAATCTTGTATAACCTGCTGACCACTGGCTTTATCTTCAATTAATATATATCTAGGACAATATTTCTTGGCTAATTTCTCTACTTGACTCTTTAACTCTGGGTAAGTAAGTTTTTGCCTAAACATCGATACAAGATAATATTTCTTATCTAAAACGCCCCATGATGTACAAACACTATAATCAGCATTTTCTGAGATTTTAATGGCGGTATCCCAGCTTTGCACAAAATAATCAAATTTTTCTGGCAAGCTCTCATAAAAACTAAGATCCTCCATATTCAATAATATACAATTATTGGATATTGGTTCTTGCAAATATTGAGCAGCATAATTATGTACCCCAATTTCCTGTTCTAATTTTATAAGATATTCAGGATTATCGCGAAATCCATGCAAAATATCTCCTGTAACATATTGATATTTATAATTATTAATTGAGAATATTTGATCTCGTTTCGCCATAGCTGGAATTTTTAAATGATGCCAACAATTGGAATTTGCCAATAAATGTCCGCTTAAATCTTCTTCATGTAATCTCTGCATAACTAATACTATTGCTCCGGTATTTTTGTTGTTAAGTCTAGTGACAAAAGTTTGTTCAAACCATTCAATTACCCTCTTTCGCATTTTGGGTGAGTTGATTTGAGTAGGGTTATGTGGGTCATCAATGATCAGTATATCACCCCCCTCGCCTGTTGCCGAACCGCCAACTGACGTAGCAAACCTAAAACCATTATTATTTGTCAGAAATTTACTTTTCTGATTATGTTTTTTACTTAAAATAGTCTTCGGAAAAATTTGGCTGTACCAGTCAGAAGTAAGTATCAAACGACAATCCAAAGAATGTTTTACACTTAATACTTGGGAATAGCTGGCAGACATAATCCTTTTTGACGGATCATGTCCTAATATCCAAGCTGGCCATGCTACCCCAATACACACCGATTTTAGAGACCTAGGCGGCATATTGATGATTAGCCTCTTAATATCCCCATTCTGTACAGCCTGCAAATATTCAGCAATTAGCTCAATATGCCAATTGGCTTGATATTCTGTGCCAGGATTAATGGTATTAAATACTTTATTGATAAAACTATTAAAATCTTGTCTCAATATTGCATGTAATAATTTCTTTGGATAAGTCATTGATATTTACTCAAAAATTCAGCTATAATCTCTTTATCCTCTTCTTTCATTATGGTGTTTTCATTTAAATACTCATCTTTACTGAGCTTATTTAGCTGGATAATTAAATTAACTAATTTATTCAGTGTTTCAGTAATATTCTTTTTAATTATTATCTCCCCCTTGGATTTTCTTGATTCTAGCTCGTCTAGTTCATTTTCAAGTAGAGAAACTATCTTAGCAACGAAACTATGTAATATGGTAATTGTGTCGTTTGTCATAATCTATCTCCACCATCTATAGGCTTAAGCCCAACAAGAGACCTTTTCTCGTTCAAAGTCATAAAACTAGCATTGGATATTTTAGCCCATAAATTCTCACGTTTTTCGGTCAATGCTGAAATACTATCACGATCAAAATCAATAATAATCTCCTCCTGATACCAATGTGATAACCAATTACCTAAAGCATCTGATAATTTATCAAGCAACGGAATTAACGTCTCTTCCCACAGAGCTAACCTAGCTTCTTGCATATTACTATAGGTATTATCGCCATTAATACCTAGCAATTGAGGAGGAATGCCGAAAGCTAAAGCTATTTCCCTAGCTGCCGAATTTTTTGCTTCAATAAAATCCATATCTTTTGGATTAATACTCATTTCCTGCCAATCAAGTCCTCCTTCCAAAAGAAGAGGTTTGCCAGAATTATTACTACTGGTAAATTTTTCGGTAAGCTGTTCATGTAACCTGTCAAACTGTTCATCACTAAGATAACCATTACTCTCTTTGACTATCAATGCTCCGCTTGGACGTGCTCCATTCCTTAGTAAAGAACTATTCCAACTAGTAGCCTGCGAATGCAAATCAATTGACAAAGAAGCTGCATCAAGACAAGATAGCCCATAACACGAATTAGTAGGATGATAATTTTTTAAATGTAATACCTTACTCATTCGATCAATTGGCGAAATAGGATAAATTCGTTCTCCACTGCTACTCATATATCTATAAGCTACTGGAGAATTCCTCTCTAACACTAATTCAGTTGAATTGGCAGGTAATAAGTATATCTCTCGGGGGCGATTATTCATTAACGTAGCTAAAATATAGGCATTACCATATAACAACTTACTTGCTATCACTTCACCGAAAAAATCTGCCCCTGCTTTCTCTGGATTAGGTCTTTTCAATAAATTATAAACAGGATGATTTGCTATTTTTTCCAAAGCTCCTCGATTATTTTTATTAACTATCCAAGGTACATGGCTTGCTGACTGTGCTATTAAATTCACACATCGATAAACTATAACATTTTTACGATATGCCTCTATACCAACTTTTATATCCCTAAACTCTGAATTCCCTAAAGCAGTAAAATCAATAAATGTATGTGATTTACAGGACTTAGCTTTAAAGATTTTTTTTAAATATTTTGTTATCATATTCACCTAAAATAAATAATAATTGTCACTTATAACATATTTTGTACTTGCACTAAGTATTTTGGTGCATAAATAACTTCCAAATCTTTAAATTTTACAATAGAATATGTATAATCTTAAGTTCGATGTAAGACATTGGTTTAATAGCCTAGGGTAACATCACACCCCTAACAGAGATGACACTGAGTCTAGTGTTAACTTGTTACATCGAATTCAGGGATAATATACTGCTCGTAAATGAAGAGTTGGTAGACGAAGGTCAACTTCAAGAAGAGCTAGGAGTGTCAAAGTCGAGCAGCGGAGCGTACATTAGTACGTGAGCAGCGGAGATCTTTAGACACGACGACGCCAATTCTTGAAGTTCACCGAGTATATAAAGAATTCAACCTAATAGAGTTATATTAATGTCTGCTCAAATAATAGAGTTGTTAATTTTTGCTGGAGTTGCTTTTATTATTATAAATAGGCTAATTGCTACTCTTGGCTCTACATCAGAGGACGATCCAGCTAAACGAAAATCTTCCTTTTTCGGTGAAACAGGAATCAAAGACGTTACTTATACAGCAAAAACTACTGCTAGTAATATTTTTAAGAATAATTTGCCTCATAGCGTGGTAAAAACCCCTACTATTAACCCTATGGAGCTTGATGGGTTAATAGTTGAAGAGAATTCCACTGCTATAATAGCTGGTCTTGAAGCTGTATTGGCTAAACTTCCATCATTTAAAGCAAGAAAATTTCTACATAGTGCAAAAGCAGCCTTGGAACTGATTATTGAAGCCTCTAATGATGATGATATTGAAGATTTACTTACATTGGTAGATAAAAGATATATACAAGAATTCCATATTTTTTCTGAAACTTATGGAGAATTTGTCAATGGCAGCGTACTAGATGCTAAAATTTCTGAAGCTTATACATTTGCTAATAATATTTTCATAAAAGTATTATTCACAGGTGAAAAAATAACTAGTAGTATAAAATATATGCAAGAAGAATGGACGTTTTCTAGAAGCCTTATCTCTAAAAATACAGATTGGTTCTTAACTAAGGTTGATCGCTTGGAAGAGGAAAAACAGCCAGTTTCCTAACTTCTATTGATTCACTCCCAAATTTGAATATCCAATGAAGTTTCAACAAGAGTCTATTATTTTAAACAATGAACAAGATTCTATATCGTTTGCACAAACTATTGCTAAAAATTTAGAATCTAGTGAAATTATAACTTTCTCCGGTGATTTAGGCTGCGGGAAAACATTTATATGTCGAGAGATCATAAAGTATTTTTGTGGCTCTGCTACTCATATTATTAGCCCTACTTTTAATTTGCTACAAATTTATACGACATCAAAATTCACGATTTATCATTTTGATCTTTATCGTTTAAACTACTTAGAAGAAATTTATGAACTAGGTATAGAAGAAGCCCTTCAGGGTAATCTTTGTCTAATTGAATGGCCAGAACTAATTGAAAAAATATTACCTAGACCTATAACCAAAATTCATTTACAAATACTCGAAGGTAACAAACGATCTTGTAGCATTGCTTGTTTCTGATATCCTTTGACAAAGTGATGTAAAGGTGTTACATTGCACTTATGCTAAACATTAATAAAGCTATACATCATGGCAACAAAAAACCCAAGAATCAATGTAACTTTTGAAGAAACAACTGCTGGTTTACTCTCACATTTAGCTCATCAGGAGCATAAGTCTGTTGCGAGTTTAGTGCGTGAATTAGCTCTTGAAGCTTTAGAAATGCGTGAGGACTTCTATCTATCTAAAGTAGCAGAGAAACTTGATAAGGACGCTGTCAAAACTTATAGCCATGATGATACATGGAAGTAAAATATCAAGTACGTTATTTAGAAGAAGTAATAAACAAACACATTCCTTCTCTCTCTACAAAAGCTAAGGCACTTATTAAAAAAGTTATTGAAGAGCGTTTGATGATCGACCCTATTGGTTTTGGAAAACCTTTACGTTATAGCCTGAAAGGTCATAGACGCCTCCGAGTTAGCGATTATCGTATTGTCTATAGAATTGAGCCGAAAATTAAAACGATTTTTATAGTTGCTATAAAACATAGAAAAGATATATACTCGGTGAACTTCAAGAATTGGCGTCGTCGTGTCTAAAGATCTCCGCTGCTCACGTACTAATGTACCCTCCGCTGCTCGACTTTGACACTCCTAGCTCTTCTTGAAGTTGACCTTCGTCTACCAACTCTTCATTTACGAGCAGTATATATAAAGATAATTGCAGTTATTGAAAAAGTTTTTTTTTATATTATACTCTGTCGCTTTCAATAAAAATAATTAAATGACCCTTGATAATATTATTGTATTAGTATATTTGCTATCAATACTTATTGTTGGTACATACTACAGATCTAGACTTATAAGTTTTACAGATTATGCTACCGTTCAAGGTAAGACTAGCAATAGTAAACTATTGTTGGTTGCAACTATTTTTGCTTCATCTGTTGGTGGAGGTGCTACTTTTGGTATTGCTGAAAAAGCCTTTTCCGGTGATTTATCGTATAGCTACGGACTAATACTTACTCTACCAATCGATATACTCATAGCTATTTATCTTGTACCCCAAATAACTAAACATTATGGAGCAGAAAGTGTCGGTGATATAATGGTAAAATATTATAGTATATCAGGTCGTTTTATTGCTGGCACTGCATCTGTTATGGTATCTATAGGCTTTGTTGCTGCCCAAATTAGCGTTAGTGGTTATATTTTTCAATATATTTTAAAGATTAATTATTTAGAAGGAGTAATATTAAGCTATGGAATTGTTATCATCTACACAACTATTGGTGGATTACAATCGATTATGTTTACTAATTTATTACAATTCTTTGCAATGATAATGGCTATTCCAGTTATTGCCATATGTGGTCTCAATAAAGTTGGCATTAGTGAATTTATCCAACAACTACCTAATGAAAAAGTGTATTTTATCTATAATAATAATTTTGCCAGTGAGATATTTATTAATACGATAACTGTCATGCTAGGTTTTTGTGTAATGAATTTATATCCTAATTTTATTCAGAGGGCTCTAATTAATAATAATGCAAAAAAGACTAGTACCGCTATATATATAAAATCAGTTATATATGCTATATTCTTAATATTTATCACCTTAAATGGTTTGATTGCCTATAATCTTTATCCCAATTACTCCTCTAATCTTGCATTACCACACCTAATTGATCAAATAGTACCCTCAGGGTTACAAGGCTTTGTGATAGTTGGCTTACTTGCAGCAGTTATGTCTACTGCTGATTCTGATTTAAATGTTACCTCAATAGCTTTAGTGAAGGACTTATTAAATCCTATTTTTAAAATACAAAATCAAAAGAAATTATTGTTAATTGCTAGAATTACTAATGTCGTAATCGGCAGCTTTGCAATAATTGTTGCCTTAAAATTTAATAATGTAATTGATTTAGTAATGTTTATTACTGGATTTTGGGGACCACTAATATTAGTCCCTCTAGTATTTGCTCTTTTCAACATTACTATAACACAAAAAATGATGGTTTTATGTGGATTAAGCGGGGTCACATCTTTTCTCATTTGGACATATTTTTTCACTCATAATTCTTGTCTAAAGGCTGTCTTTGTTGGTACTATGTGCAGTTTGTTAGTCTTCTGCATAGGATTAATTACCAAAAAGCTAGGTAATTTGAAAGTTGAGCTATAAGCCTTGATAAATAAGGAGTATACTCAGGTAGAACTTCAAGAATTGGCGTTCCCGCGACCAAAAGATCGAAGCTGCTCCGTTACTCATGTACGCTACGCTGCTCGACTTTGCTACTGCCTAGCTCTTCTTGAAGTTATACTATCGTCTACCAACTCTTCATTTACGAGCAGTATACAGTCGTACGTACAGTTAATATTATGTCAAACTCAGGTTGTTTGGTAAATTATGTTACAAAAATCTAAACTTATAGGTAGTGAATTAATAAAATCTCATCTTGAGAATGCTCCTAATCTTCCTGGGGTTTATAAAATGCTGGGTGCTGATCAGCAAGTTATCTATGTGGGGAAAGCTAAGAATCTAAAAAAACGTCTTACTAACTATATTAAAACTGATCTTGACAATAAAACAATACGCATGGTATCTCTAACACATTATTTAGAGTATAATGTTACTAACTCCGAAATTGCAGCTTTATTACTTGAAGCACAATTAATAAAAAAGTTTCAGCCAAAATTTAACATATTACTTAAAGATGACAAATCTTTTCCCTATGTCAAATTACGTTTGGATACTGATTACCCACAATTAATTAAATATAGAGGAAAAAATTTATCTAGTGGTGAATTCTTTGGTCCGTTTGTTTCTTCAGAGCAAGTAGATACTACCTTAAAAGAATTACAAAAAATTTTTAAACTACGTTCTTGTAGTGATAATTATTTTAAGAACCGCAAGCGCCCTTGTTTACAATACCAAATTGGTAGATGCTCTGCCCCGTGCGTTGGCAAAATTACTAAAGAAGATTATGGTGAGCTGGTTAGCCAAGTAAGAGAGTTCTTAATTGGTAAAACTAAGGAACTACAAAAAACTCTATCTGACAAAATGGAACAATTAAGTCTACAATTACGTTTTGAAGCTGCTGCCGAAATACGAGACCGAATAAAAGCACTGAGTTATGTCCAACTAAAATCAACCTTATCCAGTAGTTCTATAAAAAATGCTGATATTATAGCTATTGTTGAAAAAAATAATTATTACTGTATCCAACTATTTGTATATAGATTCGGTCAATCTTACGGGAATATACCTTATTTCCCAATTCACACTGAAGAGAGCAACAAAGCTGAAATTCTAACACAATTTATCAATCAATTTTATCAAACTGCTCAGATTCCAGATGAGATAATTATAAATCATCCAATCATTGATCTAGAATTAGTAACTAAAGCTATTAAACAACTTAGTGCTAATAATAAATTGTCTATAATACACCCTATCCGCGGTAATAAAGTAAAATTATTAGAAAATGCTGAATTGAATGGTCAGCTAGCACTTGATCAGCATTTAAAACAATTTGCTAAAAATCAAATGATCTTTCAACAAATACAACAATTATTCAACCTACCACTACTACCAGATAGAATAGAAGTTTATGATAATAGTCACATTATGGGAACATTTGCCGTAGGTAGTATGATCGTTGCGACTAAATTCGGTTTCGATAAAAAAGAATATAGGATTTTTAATATACCCGCTTCCAGTGGTGATGCCAAAGGAGGTGATGCCAATAGAGGTGATGATTATGAAATGCTAAGAACAGTCCTAACAAGAAGATTTACAAGATTAAAAAAAGAACCTCTAAAGAGTATAGTTAGTTTGATGATTATTGATGGAGGAAGAGGACATCTATCAGTAGTACAAAAAATAATGGCAGAATTCGGCCTTGCAATTCCATTTGTTTGTATGTCAAAAGGACCTGACAGAAATGCCGGATGCGAACAATTTCATATGCCAGGTAAAGAGTCTTTTACAATCGATAAAAACCTGCCAATTATGAAATATTTACAGATTCTGCGTGATGAAGCTCATAATTTTGCTATAAAAAATCATAGGCTACGCCGTTCTAAAGCCATTAAAGTTTCTAGTCTAGATGACATAAATTCAGTTGGTCTTATCCGAAAAAAAGCCTTGTTACATTATTTTGGCTCATATAAAGCAATATGTGATGCTACTATTGAGGAATTATCTAAGGTAAAAGGTATAAGCAAAACTCTTGCAAAGCATATTTTTACATCATTACATAACAAGTAAGATGATTCGAATAATCATTATTGTCTCATAGCATATTTTTAGCCAGTTTGTCTTTTAACTACGTTAGGTGAGGCTGGAGAATAATTTTCATCATGCTTAGTTAATAACTCACGAGCTATGAATATATTACCTGATAACTTACCTACAGCTACTATCCCTTGATTCTCACGAAATAAGGCGGGTAAAACTCCTTGGTAAGATATTTCTAGGTCTTTAATGTCATCTGTAATGACAAAATGCACTTTATCAGCAGTAATTTTTCTGATTGAGCCTACTTTAACTAAGCCCCCTACTCTCAATTCTTTGCCAAGTTTTAACTCGTTAATTTTTGACGGAGGATAAAAAAATACTATACTATCTTCAAGATTGTATAATATCATATATATTCCCCCAGCACTGCATAAAAGGTAAAATAATATAAACTTTAATCTATTTTTTACCTTTTTTTGCATTACTTGATCTAACTTTAATTTTATTATAATCTAGCCAACTTGTTATTAACAATAATGCAAGAGCAGCAAACGCAAACAGGTATGAGACTAGTAGATAATTAAACATCTTAATATCTTTTTTGATTTTGCTGCTTCACTCTAATAAAATCTATAATCTCTTGAGCAGAACTATTTAAGTAAAAATGCTTTATATATTTCCCTTGTTGATCCATTAAATAACTAAAAGAAGAATGATCAATCATATAATTTTCACCATCATTTGCTTTAGCATAATACACTTTAAACTTATCAGCAACCTCTTTAATTTGTTGTTCATTACCTGTTAAACCAATAAATTTAGAATTAAAATGCTTTAAATATTCTTTAAGCACTGCTGGAGTATCACGCTGAGGATCTACAGTAATAAAAACAAATTCAACATCAATTTTATATTTATCAAGAGTATTAATGACCTCTGTTAATTTTTGCAAAGAAGTAGGACAAATATCAGGGCAATAAGTAAAACCAAAATAAATTAAACTTAATTTTCCTTTCAAATTATCACTATTAAAAGTCTTGCCGTCTTGATCAGTTAGCTCAAAGTTTCCACCAATTTGCACGTCAATATTATCCTCTCCTCCCTTCCCAGCAAGGGGTTTTTGCGGTATATCAAAAGATAACCAAAAATACAATGACATAATAGTTATCAATAAACCTACTACTAAGATAATTTTTATAACAATATTAGCCTGACAATTCGAATTAATATTACATTTTTTTTGCATTGTATTCTTCACCTTTGCGATACTATTTTTTTATAACAGACTGCTTATTCAATATTTGTGCTACTTCTAATGCAGCATAGCTAACAATGCCCTTTGCTCCAGCACGCTTAAAACATACCAATGATTCTATTATGCTTGCTTGCCAATTTAAGGCATTGGCATCTGCCGCAAATCTTAACATGGAATATTCACCACTTACCTGATAAGCAAATATAGTAGTATTAAAGTTATTGGCCGCTTGTGCTATGACGTCCAAAAACATCATACCAGGTTTAATCATAATCATATCTGCACCTTCGGCAAGATCATGTTCTATCTCTAACATAGCTTCTCTGCTATTACGTACGTCCATTTGGTAGGTCGCTTTATTTAGATAAGCTGTCTTATTATTGTTCAATGCATCTCTGAATGGACCATAAAAACTTGAAGCATATTTTACCGCATAAGATAGTATATTAACGTTAATAAACCCTTCTGAATCTAGTATTTGACGTATGCCCATAATCCTACCATCCATCATATCAGATGGGGCTACAATATCTACCCCAGCTTTTGCTAAAACTAAAGCTTGATTGCACAAAGCTTTAACCGTTCTATCATTATCTACATCCCCATTATGTAGAATACCATCATGTGCATGGGTAGTGTAAGGATCTAGGGCAACATCACATATTATACCAATATCGATGTTGGCATTTTTTATACTTCGTATAGTTCTACACATTAAGTTGTCTAGATTATATGCTTCATCAGCATTATCGCTTTTTAATTTTGCATCTATACAAGGGAAGAGTATTATAGCATTTATGCCATTTTCATAAGCCTGCCTAGCCGTCAACACTACTTGATCAATAGATAATCTATATACGCCAGGCATAGTTTTGATCTCTTGACGCTGGTTCTCGCCCTCAACCACAAATAATGCTAGCACTAAATCATCCACGCCAAGACTATTCTCCTCTACTAATTCTCTTAGCCACCGCGTTTTTCTATTTCTTCTTAATCTTATTGTTGGGTACATAACTTTTCCACGTTTTTTTGTTTAATAGCACTAGTCTATTATTTTTCATTCAAAGCCGCAAGTAGGCTTTTAATTACCCTGTCTTAGTGTTTACTTCATAACGTCTAGTTACTACTTATATCACAATTAATGCACCCACTAAGCGATATTTAACATTTAATCGATAAAAATTATCATTTTCTTCACTTAACCTGATAATTCAATGATCTTTAGTCTTTAAAGACTCTCCTGTTCTTAATTACTTTGTTTTTATTATAGTAAGATTAAGCCAAATCACAGTACTTCTTTTCCATTAATCCTTTCCAAGCAAATTTTCTCCGTCACTGTTTTTAATTTTTTAACTCTATCAATAAGGTAAAGTAGCTGTTCTTTAGTTATTCTATAATCTTTGTTATAGCGAGCTTCAATATAAGCCTGTTCAAGTAATCTAAAACATTGCCTTTGTTCAATGCTGGAATGAGGAAATATTTGCCATAGTTCTTCATTGTAATTTCCAGCTATGCTACCTAATTTTCGTATATCGTGCAGTTTCGGTTTATAACCGGAAAAAACTAACAGGATAGCATTATAAAAACTTTCGGTAGTTTGATGAAGGTAAAAAGCTGATAAAGCATAATCTTTTCTTTCTAATGGATATTTACAATCAATAAAAAAACCTTTGCCTCTTGCAAACCAGTATTCATAATCCTCTTTAGCTATTTGTCTTCTTTCTCCCCATGGTAAGTTTTTAGCTTCTGCCAGCTGAAATTCACCGCTATCATATAAAAGAATTCCTTCTTTTTTTATATCGGAAAAGAAATAATGCCCCTTCTCTAACTGACTATTTACCGTCTTGATTGATTCTAGCACCAAAGTTACCCATAACTCAAAAGGACTTCTTAATGATTTTTTTTCCAACCTTTTTTCTATTTTATCTTCTATGGATAAACCGGCAAGACCAGCATGCTTGCCTTTCTTCATCACCAACATAAGATCAAGATCACTTTGATAACTATAAGTAATGTGTCCTTTTTTATACTCATCTTGTACCCAATCTCCCCTAGCATAAGAGCCAAATAAAATAATCATCGCTATCTTATCTTTTCCAACTGCTAAAATTTCTTTTACAATCTCATCAAGCTTTTCTTGAATTATCATAGAACGGCTAGGTAAGGTAGTTTTCATATAGATTTATCGTTATATTTTGAGAATATATTATATAATTTTACTTATTTTGTTGGCAATTTAACTAGAAGACTCCTTAAAAATTTGCTTTATGCATAATTATCTCCAATCAGTATGTTTTAACATAAACTTGTTGATATATATCAAAGCCAGCTGGATTTAGCTTGTAATCAATTTCTGCTTGCTCTAAATGTTTCAATGTTTTAATGCAATCTTCTAAGTTAACCTTATTTAGAGCTTGCTTAAAATTTGGCA
Organism: Candidatus Tisiphia endosymbiont of Temnostethus pusillus; assembly: GCF_964264675.1. NCBI lineage: Bacteria > Pseudomonadati > Pseudomonadota > Alphaproteobacteria > Rickettsiales > Rickettsiaceae > Candidatus Tisiphia > Candidatus Tisiphia endosymbiont of Temnostethus pusillus. The sequence continues at coordinate 1,432,878 of NZ_OZ183472.1, forward strand.
CATATTTATAGAAAATTGGTGGAGATACTGATTTTATAGCCATATCTATATTAACACCCATTGCTAATTTATTCAATACAGTGTATAGATTTAGATAATACCTGATTAATGCTCTGATAATTAGCACTTCATTAATATTTTGTTGTTTTAGTTTGGTGAATTCTTGTAAAAAATTATCAAGATTTCCTGAGGAAAAATAAACACATAAATTATCCCCATTCCCTGTAAAATCATCACTAACTACAGCTAGTGCGTCATCCAAGGTGATTTGATCTTTATCAAATGTAAAATATATTAACTTATTGATTTCATTAATTAGTGTTTGATGGTCACCTTTTAAACGATCTGTTAAATAGTTAACAGTATCTTCACTTATAACCTTACCAACACTGTTACATTTTTGTAAAATTATCTTAGTAATTTTGTGTTCATCATCGTGATAGCAAGCTAGAGAAGCTAAATAAGTTTCAGTTTCAAAAAACTTACGTATACTAGAAGCAGCTGATAATTCATCAGCAATAAAAACTAAGAAATGCAATGACTCTTTACTGAGAGCTAGTTTTAAAGATTTATCTATAGACTCACCAACTGACCTTACTATAATCAATTGTTTTTGCATAAAGAAATTTTGGGTATTAACTAAAGTCTCGAGAGATCGATTTTTAATTTCAGAATATTCTATAGAGGTTTTTAGTAAGTCAAATTTCTTCACTAAAGTCTTACAAACTTTATCAATGTACCCTTTATCTGGACCATAAAGCAACAGAGCCTTAATTTGTCCATTTTCTACCTTATCAAGTAGCTGAATGATTTGTGATAGGTAAAGCTTCATCTTTAATTCTATTTTGTTAAAACAAACTGATTCTTTTTAGTAATTTTGTCGTCAAAATTTGCTTCCGTTCCTCACGTACATTAAGTACGTTGCGGTACTCAGCTACATTTCTCCTAAAAATTATTCAGTTCGTAGGCACTCTCTTAAAATATAAAATTAATCTTGCTAGGATATCATCTGCTCCTTGTTTTGTAAGGTCTTTCAATGCTACTTCTTCATCTATATAGCTATGATATGGTAAAGCAGCTGTACTATAAGAAGTTACATGCCGGAATGTTCCTGAAGTAATATCTTGACTAGTTACAATATCAACTAACCTATATTGAACAGTTTGACTGATTGCTTCTCTTAACACATCAGAATTCTTTTGAAGAATAAGTGGTAAACGTTTGTTGGTAAATTTTACCTTTAATAAATACTTTGTTGTGGCTGTTGTAGACCTTGGTAAAATACTCGATAAATAGTAACAAAATTCTGCACCTTCAATAGATGCTATTGGTTCAATTTCAATGCTACTTAATTGGCTTAATTCCTGCGTGCTATATTTATTACTATATACAGGTTTTAAACTACAAGAGGTAAATAAAAATAAGTAAGCAAGAGCTAATAATAAATTTAAACGTACCATATTATATTTACCATTTTTAACTATTAGCTACCTCCTGAGATTGTCCACTATCATTGTTATTTACCTTACGTTTATTATAGTTACGTACTCTAGAGGGGCGAGAATAATTTGATTTTTTCTCAATATATTTACGGCTTGACTTATTGGTGTCAAGGTCATTATCTCCGTTATCCGATTCATTTACCACTACTGGCTTATTAGTTTCTTTAATAGAATCAATTACCTCTTTATCAATTTTTTCTATATCCTTATTTGATTCACTACTAGTTTCTAATTTATTAGGCATTTTCCATTTTTGCTTCTTCTTGTTAGGAACAGGAGTCTCTTTAATACTCTTTTCTTCTTGATAATTAGATGACTGATTCTGAATTAATGGCTTATTACCAGTTTCTGTATGGCTAGACTTCTTCGGCAATTTTATTTTTTCAATTGAATAATTATCAGAAGTGGCAGAAGGATCAACGTGGAATTTTAACTTTAAATTATATTTTTCTTCAATTAGAGATATTTCTGAACGTTTATTATTCAGTAAATAGATAACTGAATGAATATTAGCAAAAATATTTACTAAATCAATATTTTCATTAAAGATTTCATTTTCTACTGTACGTAGAATCAACATAGCATTTGATTCATCTGCCCTAACAAGACCCTTACCGTTACAATATGAACAAATCGATGAATTTGATTCCAAAAATGAGGGGCTTAATCTTTGACGAGACATCTCAAGCAAACCAAATTGACTAATATGAGCAGTTTGAATTCTTGCACGATCTCTACTTAGAAATTCCTTAAAAGACCTCTCGACAATCCTACGATTTCTAGCCTCATACATATCGATAAAATCAATAACCACTAAGCCTGATAAATCTCTTAATTTAATTTGCCTAGCAATTTCTCTAGCAGCTTCTAAGTTAGTCTTTAATGCCGTTTCTTCAATATTTTTTTCAGAAGTTGCTTTTCCTGAATTAACATCAATTGAAATAAGTGCTTCTGTTGGATTTATCACTATATAACCACCAGAAGGTAAAGCAAAAACTGGTTGGTATAGTTTTGCTAGTTGTTCCTCAACAGCAAATTTTGTAAAAATTGGCACCTTATTTTTGTATTCTTTGAGCTTAACCAAATCAATAGGTAATATATCCTTCATGAATTTCACAGCATTTTGATAAGCCCCACTACCTTGTATTATCAACTCTTTAACAGTAGGATCACACATATCTCTTATGACTTTTTGAATTAGACCATCTTCTTCATGTATAAAACAGGGAGCTACAGATTTAAGAGTATTCTCCCTAATTTTATTCCATAATCTTGCTAAATAATCATAATCTCTTTTTATGTCTAAAGTAGTACAGCCAGCACCAGCTGTACGAATTATGATACTTGACCCACTACTGTTATTATTTGCAGTTATTTTACTGACTATATTCTTAAGCCTTTTTCGCTCATCAGCATTGGATATCTTCCGTGATACACCATTCTGCAATGGAGTATTAGCCATCAGAACGCAATACTTTCCCGCAAGAGATATAAAGGTTGTAAATGATGCACCTTTATTAGCTCTTTCCTCTTTTGTAACTTGAACAAGCATAACTTGTCCTTTTTTTATTACTTCTTGAATTTTGTATTGCTTTTGTTTATTGTCTTCCTCTCTATCACTTTTGTCTACACTTATTGTTTCAATATCATTATCTAAGACATCCAAATTAAATTCTACCTGAATTTTTTCGTCCACTAATCTTTCTATGGCATTTAAATCAATTTCTTCACTATCTATTATCGGATTATAATCCCTCTTTGTTTCAGATTCTACAAAATCATCTTGGGTAATATCTAAAAGAGAAATTTCTTGTAATTTATTTATAGAAGTCAAAGATTTAAGATCAGATACTGGTACATTATAATAATATGGATGAATTTCATTGAAAGGCAAGAATCCGCTTTTGTCCGGACCATAATCTATAAAGGCAGCCTGCAACGCTGGTTCAACTCTTATAACTTTTGCAAGATATATATTACCTTTGATTTGTTGTTTTATGGCTGTTTCATATTCAATATCCTCGATATTGTTACTATGATTCAGTAAAACCACCCTTGTTTCATTAGGGAAGTTAGCATCAACTATAATTTTTTTACTCATTAATTTTTTACTCGTAAATTTCTAGGTATACTCTTCTGCTCCTACGAATTGTTTTTTGAAAATATCATGGATTTGCATGCGTAACTCCTAGCATACTCACCATTCATTTTCGAATCCAATTCTTCAAATCATTTGAGTATATATCTCTAAGCTCTGTAAATTTAGCAACATTAGAGAATATTATAACAAATTTAAAACTTAATATTAAGTTTTAATGAGAAAACATTTAACAAGTACATTAACCTAACAAATAACTAAAAAACTCTACTTAACCTAAATTCGATATAACATTACTATGCCATTGATCATTCCTAGCTAAAAGCAGAAATCCATGATACCTAACAGTTATTCAGGCTGTTTGGATTCTACAGTGAAGCGGGGATGACATCGAGAACTATTATACCTACTTGGTTATATAATATTTTATTAAGGTCAAAATAACAAATTAATTAGACAAATCATAATGAGTGATATAATGTACTTTTGGTTATATAAAAACCTCTGAAACGCCTCTCAACTAACAAAATTTATATACGATGTAATCTAGTTTAGCAAACAATTATTTATGACCCAAAATAATCATTTAAAAACAGTTCTGCTATTGTTTCTTAGCGTATTTCTTTTTGCATGTATCACTTACATCAATGCAATTATAATGCCAAGTTTTCTGCTAAGTAAAGGCTTATCTGGGGAGGAACTAAACCATATCGAATCAATCGAAATGTTAGGTTATATAATAGCTGGTTTATTCTTAACCCCATTAATTAACAAAATCAGTGATAACAAAACTACCATTATTAGTTTAGTTATACTTATAATAGGTATATTAAACATAATTATGATGCAGGACTACACACTCCTTAGAATCAATTTTATTGTAATGGCCTCTGCATACTACACTTATATAACCATAACTATCATAAAAATTATAGAATCTACCAATAATTACAAATATTTCTCTCTTATCATTTTTTCTTTGTTATGGATAGCTGGGTATTTTGCAGTTAATTCACTAACCGACTTTTTCGTATCAGCCATAAACGGGTTATTATTATGCATATTACTTTATAGTTTCATTATTATAACTTGCTTACAAAGAGAGAGTGTTAATAAAAATACAACTTTAGTTTCTAGGTTTTCATTCTTAATAGAAAATATAGAATTACAGATACTAACAGGCTTTATGGTATCTTACATTACTTTCGATATATTGTGGTATTATGAAGAATTTGCATTGGAAAAACATCTTCCTGTATCAAAGATAGAATCTATTACACATTCTACACTTATAAGCATATTTTTCTTGATATCACCTGTTATTCTATTATTAAAAATAATCAATAAATATCTTGCTAACTTAATATTGATAATTATCCTTTTAGTCAGCTTTATTCTTTTACCGAATTATGGGGTAACTTTAATAGGTAATATCTATCTCCTTTCTACAATTGGCGTATGTTTATGTGCTATTTTTATTTGTAACATATTAATATTATCCAATAAATTCGAGACACAAGATTTTAGAACCGCACTTGTAATATATTTAACTATGTGTGCTATTGGTGCGTATTCTGGAGCTTTATCTTCATATATATCTTATGGTCTTTCTGATGAACAAGGTTTTTTATTTTCTACATTTAGCGTTGTTGGAACTTTTGTACTTTATTATTCTTGGTATTTTTTTAAACGGAAATTGTACAGGTGGTAGGGGTATAATCTAAACAGTTTCCCAAGACTAAATTGCTACTCGGAGTACGAGTGTCAAGTACTGGAGCGTACAACTAGTCACACTACTGGACAACTAGTACATGAGGAGCGGAGATATTTGGTCGCGAGAACGCCAATTCTTACAGTTCACCGAGTATACTCAAATGATTTGAAGAATTGGAACGTAAAACAAGGGGTGAGCGAACGGAGCGTAGATGAGCTACGTGAGTACGCGAATTCCCCGCAGTTTTACGGAGACAATTCTTCAAAGCAGAAGAGTATATACTAGTGATCCACACGGGTAAAGCCTGTACGGGGATGACATCAAACCTATTACATCGAACTCAGGTTTAAGTTGCTATGAAGATTTATGAAAAAAATAAGACTTGACCAATATCTAGTAGAATCCAAATTAGTTGATGATATTAACATTGCACGAAGCTTAATAATACAAGGCAAAGTATATGTTAATCAGCAGCAAAATACTAAACCAGGTACTGGCATATCAACTGATACTCGTGATATTATTATAAAACGCCCGATACATGATTATGTATCACGAGGGGCGTTAAAGTTAATTGCTGCTCTAGATCATTTCAATATTGACCCACAAGGGCTAGTCTGTCTAGATATAGGCTCTAGTACGGGTGGTTTTACTGAGGTGTTGTTCCGTAGGAATGCTGAAAAGATTTTTGCAGTAGATGTAGGATATGGTGAACTACATCATAAGCTACGTAATAATCCCAGAATTTCAGTAATTGAAAGAACTAATGCCCGGTATTTAACAATTGAGCAAATTAGTTTACCACCAGACCTGATCGTTTGCGATGCTAGTTTCATTAGCCTTACCACCATATTACCCACTGCATTTAGCTTGGCAAAAGATAATTGTAGTTTAGTTGCTCTAATTAAGCCCCAATTTGAAGTGGCAAAGAACGAGGTAGGGGATGGTGGCATTGTTAGAAACCAACTCTTACACCAAAGAGTATGTGACCATATTCAACAATGGCTAGAATCAAACTATAATTTTAACATATATGGGATAATACCCAGCCCTATTCTAGGAGCAAAAGGCAATCAGGAGTTTTTAATTTATGGACAGCGTAACAAAAAACTATAATTAACCCGAGTTGCCAATTAATTATATATATACTGCTCGTAAATGAAGAGTTGGTAGACGATAGTATAACTTCAAGAAGAGCTAGGCAGTAGCAAAGTCGAGCAGCGTAGCGTACATGAGTAACGGAGCAGCTTCGATCTTTAGACACGACAACGCCAATTCTTGAAGTTCTACCTGAGTATATAATCTGTATTTATATTGCACGAGGCGGTAACTGAAATTTCTCTTGTTCATTAACAATAGTACTATTCACTCTATTATTAGTGTCGTTTTTACCAACTTTCCCATTAGGATCATTTACCTTTATATCATCATAATCTTCACTAAGAAATTTTCTTTTCATTTCTGATTTATTGAGTACACTCTTAGTTTTATTAGTTTCTAATTTTTTACTGTTTTTATGACTATCTGTTTCTATTGGTAACATATCAGCACTTTGTGTTTTAACATTTTTCCCCGCAGGACAACTATACTTTTCTAAATCTTTTTTAGTTTCATGCAGCATAGCTTTAATTTGCTCTAGCTCTTTGTGCAACTTACTGTTTTCCTCATCACTATTTCGCTTTTTTACCCTATCACTTGCTAAGTTCAATGAAGGATAATCTTTATCTTGATTTAACTTCTGCCTTCTTTTGCGATCTGCATCCTGTTTTACCATCTTAAGATACATCTGACGATTTCTTAAAGTTGGATTAATTGTTTCCGTATCAGCTTCACTAAGTAAATCTTCCTCATCGTCATCAAAATTTTCTTCCGTGACGTTCCTTTTTGCCATTGATATATACTTCTTATTATAAAGAGGCGGTCGCTTACTACCTTCAAAACCTTTTGTATCTATAATTTTATTATTAGCAGATTTTTTAAAATATCCTCTAAAACCATCAGTACAACCTGAAAGTAGGAACAATCCCAAAACTGTAATAATAGTTTTCCTTAACATAAAGCAATCCGATAATTTTTTAATAAGCCATAATTAATGACACAGAATTATTAAAGTTGCAAGAAGCAATTCCCTCAACTGAATTAAAAAGTCAGCTTATTATTTCTTCTATTGTATCAGCTAAAACTATACTACCGTCATTTCTTCGCTTTAATAATTCACGAGATGCCCGCCCTAGTATATCACGATTTTTTACCAGCACTAAGATTTTATCGGCTAATTTTTCTGCTGTGATCGTACTTTGTTCAAAACACCACCCTGCCCCACTATCTTCTAGAGCCTTGGCATTATAGAATTGATGGTTTTCGCTAGCTGAAGGTAGTGGAATAAAAATCGCCGGCAAGCCAATATAGCTAAGCTCAGAAATAGTTGATGCCCCAGCTCTTGATATTACTAGCTCTTGACTCACATATTGCTGATCCATATCATAAAAAAAATCTGCTAATTTATATGGAATTTTCAACTGAGCATAAATTTTCGCAATATTATCATGATCTTCTAAGGGAGCTTGTTGGGTAATATGCAGTTTAATATCAGGATTTGATTGCACCAATATCTGAATAGCTTCAGGTATTAAAGTAGAAAAAACCTTTGCTCCTTGGCTTCCTCCAAAAATAAATATTCGGAAAGTGTCATTATTAAAATTTTCTCTAACTTTCAAATTTTTAACATTTTCCCGTACTATATTTCCTATAACCAGTTTCTTACTTTTATCAAGAATATTATAATTTTTAGTTTCATCATATGTAAGAGCAACTTTCCTAGCATATTTTAAGAAAAATCTATTAGCTTTACCAATAAAGCAATTTTGTTCATAAACTATGATAGGAATACGTAAAAATACTGCAGCAAGCAATGGAGGAAAAGTCGGATAGCCACCAAACCCAATTATAGCATATGGTTTAATCTTCACTAATAGCAATAACATCTTAAAAGTTACAAATAACAAAGAAATCAATAACTTAAACCTATTAATTAACCCTTTAGGTGCTAATCTAAAATTTATTATATGTGGTATAAGCTTTAAATCTTCAGTAGACCCCCTTCGAAACTCTACTTCTGCTGGTGATTTGTACGTCGATGCGGTACTCGAATCCTCACGTACATTCGAGTACGCTGCGGTTCTGCGTTCCGCGTCTCCTTCAAATCCCTCAGCATAAGCGAGTTTCGAAAGAGGTCTAATTAAATATTTTTGGCATCTAACATCGGTGATAAGGTGCAACTCATACCCACGCTTCATTAATTCTTCACCTAAAGCAATAGCGGGAAACAAATGACCAGCTGTACCACCCCCAGCAACAATTATATTCTTCATATGTCAATATCTTGAATTTTATACTTACTAAGAGAGGTTTTATGTTTGGTAAAACCAAGCAGCATCCCCGTAGCAATGGCTATAGCAAGAGTTGAAGAACCACCATAACTAATAAAGGGTAACGTCATACCTTTGGTTGGTAATAAATTCAAGGTTACACCAATATTAATGATTGCTTGTAACCCTATTTGGGAAATAATACCACTAGCTGCTAATTGAATAAATTTATCTTCTTCATTAATAAGTTTAAGTAAACTACGAATAACTATAAAAGCAAATATCCCTATAATGATTAAGCAAATAATTGCCCCAAATTCTTCACCAGCAACAGCAAAGATAAAATCAGTATGCGAATCCGGCAATACTTGTTTTACCGCCCCTTCACCAGGACCACGACCGTATAAACCTCCATGCTCAAACGCCCTGATTGACTTACCAACTTGGTAATTACTACTACTATCAGGATCCAAGAAACTATTAATCCTTTTTGTTACATGAGGAAGCCAAAAGTAAGCTGCTGTAACCCCAAATACCAACATAAAAGCAGCAAGTATAATCCAAAATATCGGCATACCAGCAATAAAAAGTTGAATACCAAAAACAGCAGTTACCATCACTAACATACCAAAATCTGGCTGGATAATTAATAATAAAGCAACGATACTATAAAGACTTAGGCAAATAGAAAAACTTGGAATTTCATCTTCAAATTTCAGCGATAATATCCAGCCTGCCACCACTGCAAAAAATGGTTTTACAAATTCTGAAGGTTGTACAGAGAGACCTAGAATATTAATCCAACGAGTAGCCCCCTTAACCTCATAACCATAAAATCTAACTAAAATTAATAATAATATACTCCCAATAAACCCTAGAATTGAGAATCTCTTTAACCATTTTCTTGAGAAAAAAGAAAAAAAAATGATTAGTAACAAAGCACTAGCAAGGTAGAATAATTGTCTAGATGCAAAATAATACTCATTAAGTCCAATTCTATTCGCTACTGCTGATCCTGATGTAGTAACCAACATTATACTAAACACAAATAGGATTACTAAAGCAATAATCATTTGCTGGTCAATACTACGCCACCACCATTTTATATAGTTGTTAGACAATTCATTATTATGATTATCTTTGATCATGGGTAGCAATAATATTATATAATTTAATAAATAATTCTCCGCGTTCTTCAAAATTTTTAAATTGATCGTAGGAAGCACAAGCTGGGGCTAGCAGGATATTCTTTATACTCCCTATATCCTCCATTGCATCTCTAAAGGCAGAATTAAAAGCCTCCGTTAAATCTTGACAAATTTGGTAATCTACCTTGCCATTAAGGAATGATGCCAAAAGGTCTTTGTCTTGACCCAAAAGATAAGCCTTGCGAATTTTATAAAACCATGGTTCTATATCTGTTATTCCTCCTTCTTTTGCTATCCCCCCAGCTAACCAATATATATTATCAAGCGATGAGATGGATTTAGAAGCAGCAATATAATTGGTAGCTTTGCTATCGTTATAAAAATTTATCTTACTCGAATGGCCTGAGTATATTGTACCAACATATTGCATTCTATGTGGTAACCCCTTAAATAGCCCGATAGCGGCAATTATTTGTTCTGGTCTTGCCCCTATAATTCGACAAGCTGCATAGCTAGCGGCGATATTTTCTTGATTATGTATCCCTTGTAGATAGTTATTATTATGGAAATTAATAGTAATAGGTTCAAAAATATTGTCATAAATAATATTATTACAAATTGATACTCCTTTATTAAGAATTTCATAAGTAGAGATTGGTACTACATTTGTTCTATTTTCCTTTTGTAATTCTAGAGAAATATTCTTGGTAATTTCATTATCAACACTAATTATGGCAAATGAATCTTTGTCCATTCGATCAAAGATCTTTTTTTTAGCAGCAATATAGCCTTGCATATTATTATGTCGGTCTAAATGATCTTGCGTGATATTAAGAAGCACCCCAATTTTGGCTTTAAAACTGTTTAATAAATCTAATTGGAATGAGGATAGCTCCAATACATATCCTTTGCTATCTAACCTCATAGCCAAAACAGGAAAACCTATATTTCCTCCAACTTGATAATCAAAACCACAAGATTGTAAAATATGACCGGTTAAAGCAGTGGTAGTACTCTTACCATTAGTACCAGTTATGCCAATGAAGTTAGCTGCCTCAGCCTCTCTTAACCTAACTTCCTCAAATAACATATCTATATCTGAAGTTATCGGTATATTATAAGAATTAGCCATTGTAACAATGTCATGAGACAAAGGAATACCTGGGCTCAGTAGAATCTTATCAAGATTTTGCCACTGCAGATCAGATAAGCCAACAAGACTATCAGCCCCATAGATTTTGGTAAAAGCATCCCGACTGCTCTTTGCTTGATCATAGCAAATTACTTTAGCTACTTTATTCAGTACTTCCCAAGCAGCTATACCAGTCTTACCCAAACCAACTATACCTATCTTCTTATGTTTTTGCGAAAGAAACGATGCCATAATTTTTAGGCTTACCTTGTTACTTATGTTTACTATTTACATTACTGAGCTGCATTTTGACTAAAAATTACTTAAATAATTTAGTAAGATTGTATTTTTTCTAAACTCATCAAGGATTTTTTCTTTATCACACTTGGTGAAATAATAAGAAACGAGAACTATATTAACTCCTTAAGATTTCAAGAATTTTGTTGCTGAATTTTCAGCAATCTCTGACTTATTATCAAGCTCATTACTTAAAGACCTTACATTACTTTTAAATTGTTTAAATTTTGCTAATTGCTTGCCAGCAAGTTCTATGCCTGGAGTAGATTTAACGTGCATAGGGTTTATGTTCTTACCACCTATTTTAACTTCATAATGTAAATGTGGTCCAGTAGTTCTACCAGTACTACCAACATACGCAATAACTTGACCTTGTTTAACTATACTTCCTAGCTTAAGATTTTTAGAAAAATTAGAAGCATGAGCATAAGCAGTTGATAGATTTTGACTATGTTTAATCTGTATAAATTTTCCGTAGCCAGATTTCCATCCTATTTCAGTTATCACCCCATTACCTGCAGCATAAATCGGCGTACCAGTTGGAGCAGCAAAATCAACACCTTTGTGCATTTTAGTATAGCCTAAAGTAGGATGATGTCTATTACCATAATGAGAAGAAACTCTAACTAATTTAACAGGTGTTCTAAGCAAACTTCTTTTGACACTTTTACCATCCTCAGAAAAGAAATCATGATTATTTTCTGCATTATTTGGAGAATATCGAAAAATATTATATTCCTTACCAGATAAATTAAGTGATACATATAAAACCTTACCATGATGAGAAAATTTACCATCATCGGTAACAAATTTTTCGGTTATAACAGTTACAGTGTCACCACTCTTAATTTGACGTTGAAAATCAATTTGATAACTATATGAGTTGATCATTTCAATTATACTATTACTCGATAACCCTAACGATTTTAAAGCTGACATAAAGTTTGAATTAATAACTACCGACGATTTAGTTAATAGCTTATTGAGAACTTTGGTTACGTCTCTTGCAAGGAAATCTTCACCTTCTCTAATAATTTCTAAAGATTTGATTTTATCATACGCTATAGTCAGTTTATTTAATGTACGTGATTCAGAAGCAAGATCTTCATCATCTTGTTCAATAATCTTTATTTCGTAATCGAAAACCAGTTGCTGCCCTATCTTCAGAGAAGATTCAATATTTTTATCTTTTGCTATTTTTATAATTTGGGTTATTTCTTTATTTGGAATTTGTTGATGCAAAAGTATTGACTTTAATGTATCACCTTTTTTGACCGTTATAATTTTGGAAATTTCATTTGACAGTTCTTCTGAAGACTCAAGTATCTCTGGCTCTGCTATGGTCATTGACATAGTATCACTAACAAACTTATTGATCGATAAAGATACAAAAGTAGCAAACCCCATAAAAATGAATATAGAAAAGTACGAAAAACCAGTTCTAAATTTAGAATTAATTTTTGGGTTTGTTAATATAAGGCGGATAATAGCTTGCATTAAGGCTTACTCACGTAATTAGTTAGCAGACTTACTTAAAGTCAATCTAATTGGTTATTAGACTTACTGCATAAGTCAATCTAGTTGGTGATTTTGTCGTCGAAATTCGCCTCCGCTCCTCACATACGTCTGTGTATACTCAGGTAGAACTTCAAGAATTGGCGTTCCCGCGACCAAAGATCGAAGCTGCTCACGTACTAATGTACGCTACGCTGCTCGACTTTGCTACTGCCTAGCTCTTCTTGAAGTTATACTATCGTCTACCAACTCTTCATTTACGAGCAGTGTACGCGAAGGTAGCCGGCTTCGTTTCTCCTAAAAATCCCGAAAGCTTCTTTGATTTATGCAGCAGTCTATTAAGTTAAAAATAGCAAGTTGCTGACGAGTTTTAAACAGCCAACAACTTGCCGCCTACATTACTCTAAAATAGAATAAGGAGGAATTAAAGAAGATTTATCTTTTGGACGATCAAAAATATCTGTTTCTTTATATCCTAGTGTAACATGAAAATTCTGCGTAGGTAACTTAAGATGCTGTCTTAAATTAGCGGCATTTTGACTTTGACATACTAGGAAATATGTCTCGTTATCTCCCTCTTTAATATTTCCGATACCAAAGCACCTAACGCTCATAGGATATCCTATAAAACTCGAAAAATCTTGATTCAAGGCTTTGTACTCATCAGGTCTAACTATAGTAATATGATACTTTCCCGCATCACGCTTTTGTTGATTTTGCGTGTATTTTTTGTAATCTTTTGGCGAGAGAATGGTTTTCAAATGCTTTAAATATGGTTCTACAGCCTCATTAGGTATAGCCCCTTCAAGGTATTGATGTTTTGTATTACTGTCAACTGCATATTGTATAGAAGAATTAAGAGAAATATCTGCGTAACAGTTCTGAATAGACAACATTAGGATAAGAGAAAACAAAATTTGCATAAAGTCACCTTTAAAATGTTTATTTTGAGTGATTATCTGACATTCTACCAATATGGAGTATAGAAAAATAAATTACAATAGAAAAATTACTAAAGTTTTACTTATTTTAAACTACTAGAGATGAATTACACTATCATAAAATTTTATATATACAATTTTGTTGCATGCTAGTATAATTCAGCACAGTCCAAATTCGGTGAAATTATAGATTGCTTCGTCTACCTACGGCCTCCTCGCTAATAGACGTTTTATAGACGTATATACTGCTCGTAAATGAAGAGTTGGTAGACGATAGTATAACTTCAAGAAGAGCTAGGCAGTAGCAAAGTCGAGCAGCGTAGCGTACATTAGTACGTGAGCAGCTTCGATCTTTGGTCGCGGGAACGCCAATTCTTGAAGTTCTACCTGAGTATATGTATATTAGTAGAGTGAACGTACGTTGAGTGTGGCAATCCATAATATTAAAGCCCATTCGAGATAAGAATTAGTTAATTCTTATCCCGAATTGGGGCAAATTATAACTTAAAGAATTATTATTTTCGCATGTTGCAGAAATTGATGAAGCACCTTATATTTGCTAGTATAATGGGGTTTTTATGTATTCTTTCTTCTTATGTACAAGCTGAAGATACTACCCAAAATATGGAATTCCTTGATACTACAGATGAAAGTAATGAATTAAAAAATCATAATTTTACTGAGCATGTTGCTGATTCTAATAACTTACCTAATATACAAAATAATGTTGAACATTCAGAATTAAAAACTTGCACTTTAGGTAAGGTTATTGCTTTAAATAAAATCACAGCAACATCAAAGGAGCTGGTATTAAAGCCTAATGAACCACAATATTTTGGTAATATTCAAATTAAACTTCATAAATGTATTAAAAATCTTGATCCTTACAATGAGGATAATTACATGCTATTAACCATTACAGAGCATAAGATTGATGAAGACCCTATGTTAATTTTTCAAGGATGGATTATCTCATCAAGCATTTCAGTTTCCACCTTTGAACATCCTATTTATGAAATCTTTGCTAAAAATTGTTTATAGGATATTTAAGAATGATACAATCCCTGTTTTACATTTTAGTAATGCTATTTCCAGTAGTTGGATTGATTTCTGGTTTTTCTGCTGCAGTAACAGTTCCTCTGTTGTTATTAACTATATTAATTGCTTTGCGAGATAAAATCTTTATTCATTTTAAATACGCCACTATTAAAGAAACTTTGTTATCCAATTGGAAACTGGAATTACTATTTTGTCTTTGGTGTCTTATAACAAATTTTTATTCACCTAATTACCCCTCCTCTTTACTTAACTATCTACAGGTTTGTTTAATTGTTCTAATAGGATTTATCGTAAATAGCAATATTGACAAATTATCCATAAATGTAACTAAAATAAAAATATACTTTATTATAGGAATAATAGCAGCAATTGCTTTGTTTTTTATAGAATACGCATCTCACGGTATTATAACAAGGGCTTTCCGTACTGTTTTTCAGCCAAAATCTTCAAATCAATTCTTTTTATTCACTCTTGACCGTGGCTGTTCTTTATTATCAGTTCTTTCATGGGTAGCTATAGCTATAATTATATCATATCATAGATATTTATTAGCACTAATATATTACCTGATAATTTTTTATTTATTATCTATCTCTGATAGTTTGGCAAGCTTTTTAGCATTTACCGTAGGTGGTTTAGTATTTTTAACAAATAGATTGTTAGCATCCAAATCTCTACAATCTATTTTTTTGAAATTATTTACCTTGGCTATGCTTACCGGTTCAATAATGATGCCGATAATTGCCTATAAAATACAACCACATTATGCCTCAGATCACTATGCCAAGTTTCTACCAGACTCTGCTAAGCACCGTGTATTTATTTGGCACTTTGTTGCCAAGCAAATTATCAAGAAACCAATTTTAGGTCATGGATTTGCTTCATCAAGAAATTTTAAAATTGATGAGAAACAAATGATTAGCTATAATCAGTGGACGTGGTCTCCCCTTCCTCTACACCCACATAATAATATAATGCAAATTTTATTGGAAACGGGCTTAATAGGTTTGATATTATTTTTATCTTTAATTTACAAATATATTCAAAAAATTAGTAATATATCCTTAGTGCAGTCTTCTAAAAGTGGTAAGATGAATCGAACGACTGAAAATAACAAAATAGATGTATTAAATTACAAGTCAGTTGCCTATGCTTGCTTTATAAATTATTACATAATAGGTATGATTTCATTTAACATTTGGCAAATATGGTGGGTTTGCAGCTCTTTTGGAGCGATGATTTTGTTTAAGTTACTTCTTTCAAAATCACAGGAGTACAATTACTAATGTTGGAAACATCTAATATTTTACAGGAATACTTGCCTATAGCTGTGTTTTTTGGTATAGCATCAGTTTTGTCATTGGTAATAGTTACATTGCCAAGGCTTTTAGCTCCTCAAAAATATAATAAGGCTAAGTTGGATAGTTATGAATGTGGATTTGAACCTTTTGGTGATGCTAGAAGTAAATTTGACGTACGTTTTTATCTAGTAGCTATTTTATTTATTATTTTTGATCTAGAAATAACTTTTTTGATACCATGGGCTATTACGCTTGGACAAATTGGTAAATTTGGTTTCTTCTCAATGATGTTTTTCTTATTGGTACTTACCATCGGTTTTGTATATGAATGGAAAAAAGGAGCTTTAGACTGGGAGTAATGACATGCAAGCAAAGATAGATCTATATGATCAAGATAAGCTCCTTGAAGAAGAAATTTCAAATCGAGGATTCCTTATAACTAAACTCGATGATTTGATAGGTTGGGCTAGATCTAATTCACTTTGGCCCATGAGTTTTGGTCTTGCATGTTGTGCAGTAGAAATGATGCAAGCTGCTGCTAGCCGCTATGATATGGATCGTTTTGGCATGTTGTTTAGACCAAGCCCACGTCAATCTGACTTAATGATAGTTGCAGGAACCTTAACCAATAAGATGGCTCCCGCCCTTAGAAAAGTTTATGACCAAATGACTGAACCTAAGTGGGTTATATCAATGGGAAGCTGTGCCAATGGTGGGGGTTATTATCACTATTCATACTCAGTAGTACGTGGCTGTGATCAGATTGTTCCAGTAGACGTATACGTGCCAGGCTGCCCCCCAAGTGCTGAAGCTTTGATTTATGGTTTAATGCAGTTACAAAAGAAAATTAGAAGAACTACTAGATTTAGAGAGGGTGACAATGGAAAATATCATTGACGACTTAATAAAAAATCAGAATCTTGAGATAACTGCTTTGCCTGAAAATGATTTGAATATACATTTTATTAGTTATAAAGCTGGTATAGAAAGTTTGATACCATTTTTATCGGCAATTAAGGAATCTGAGGATTTACGTTTTACTGTGTTGACAGATTTGTTTGCTGCAGATTTCTTGAGCCGTTCTAAACGGTTTGAAGTAGTGTATAATTTACTAAGTCTTAAATTAAACAAACGTATATTAGTTAAAGTTGAGGTTGGAGAAAATGATATAATTCCTTCAGTTACCAAAATCTTTAGTGCTGCTTGCTGGTATGAACGTGAAGCATATGATATGTTTGGAGTGAATTTTGCTGAGAGTCATGATATTCGTCGTATTCTAACAGATTATGATTTTGTTGGACACCCTCTTAGAAAAGATTTTCCATTAACTGGTTACGTGCAGGTTAAATATGATGAGAATCTTGCAAAAGTAGTATATGAGCCAGTTAAACTTGATCAGCCATATAGAGAATTTGATTTTTCATCAAGTTGGAAAGGACCGAATTATGTATTACCTGGGGATGAAAAGGCGAAGTGAAATAACTGTCATATTTACCTTCTTGATTATGGTATACTGCTCGTAAATGAAGAGTTGGTAGACGATAGTATAACTTCAAGAAGAGCTAAGCAGTAGCAAAGTCGAGCAGCGTAGCGTACATGAGTAACTAGGCAGCTTCGATCTTTGGTCGCGGGAACGCCAATTCTTGAAGTTCTACCTGAGCATATATTCCAGGGAGATAATACTTGCAAAATTGCTTTTTACTAATTATGTTACCAATCATGTTAATGGTGCAATTAGTTTCATAATTTTATTTTAAAAGATATCATGTTAACAATACTAGACTTAGAAAATTTTAAAACCAGTAAAAAAAATAATTCAAAGAAGTTGTTTTCAGCTGTTAGTGGTGATTTGCTGGATGCAATAAACGCAGGTAGTTTTTCTAGGTGTTACAGTCTTATCTTACGGTCTTCCGATGACTATAATTTAAAGCAAGTAAATGAAAATTTGCATGAATGTGCAGTATTTGAGTTGCTATTAAGTCTATTACAGCATAAAACATCTGATGACTGCAATAAATTCCTTAAAACCCTAGGGCAAGCCATCAGTGATTCAGATGTTGACACAGGAGAGTGGTTATGTGCTTGTGCACAGGCAAATTCGTTTTCAATGTTATATGATTTTTTAAGAAATTTGAATGGTTTTGAGCTAAACTATAGTTTAGCTTGTCATGATGCTTCAAATCTCGTCAGTACTCCTGAAAATCTAAATACTAATGACAGACAAAACAGTAACGGCGATGTTGCTCTTGCAGGTGTAGAGGAGTCAATTAATCTATTGCTAGAATAGCATAGTTAAATAGTCAATCCTTCAAAAGTCTAAAAACACAACATCTACTATATTTAAACGCAAGAGGTGTCATTCCTGCGTAGGTAGCGGAATCTATAGTACCTCAGGGCTTTTTGGAAACCATTTTAGATTCCCGACTTTAGCTAGGAATAACAAGCATTGTTAGTGAGTAGACTTAAAAATTTTGAAAATCCATAAGGTTTTGAACAAAATAAGGTGAAAATCTTATGGATTTTGATGTGATTTTTGACCACGAACATGTATTATCTCTTATGTCTACAGCCTTTTTGACGGATCGACTATATAGGATTTTACTATAATTATCTTTTATCAAAAGGAATAAATTCTCTTTGTACATACCCAGTATATAATTGCCGAGGTCTGCTAATTTTTTGTTCAGGATCTTCATGCATCTCTTTCCATTGTCCCATCCAACCAACAGTTCTTGCTATAGCAAAAAGCACTGTAAACATCTGTGATGGTATCCCCATAGCTTGATAAATAATACCAGAATAAAAATCAACGTTTGGATAAAGCTTACGATCTATAAAATATTGGTCATTGAGAGCAATTTTTTCAAGCTCAGTAGCGATTTGGAGTAATGGGTTATTATTTTCTCCTAATTCATCTAATACTTCTTTGCAGGTCTCTCTAAGTACAACTGCTCTTGGATCATGATTTTTATAGACTCGGTGACCAAAGCCCATTAAGCGGAAAGAATCATTTTTATCTTTTGCTCTTGCAATATATTGTGGAATACGGTCTATTGTCCCAATCTCTTTCAGCATATTAATTACTGCCTCATTTGCTCCGCCATGTGCTGGTCCCCATAAAGATGCTATGCCAGTACTGATACAGGCAAACGGGTTAGCACCGGATGATCCGGCCAAACGTACTGTTGAAGTGGAGGCATTCTGCTCATGGTCAGCATGGAGAATAAATATTTTATCTAAGGCGTTCTTTACTACTTTGTTTACCTTATATTTTTCACAAGGCGTCGCAAACATCATATGGAGAAAATTTTCAGTAAAATCTAAACTATTATCAGGATATATAAAAGGCTGACCTATTGAATATTTATATGCCATTGCTGCAATAGTTGGCATTTTTGCAATCATTCTAATAGCAGCTAACTCGCGTTCATTTTCTTCTACATTTAAAAAACTTGGATAAAATGCAGATAAAGATCCTACCACAGCCAACATAATTGCCATAGGATGAGCTGAGTGACGGAAAGCCATAAATAAGCTTCTAAGCTGTTCATTAACCAGCGAGTGATTAGTAATTTTCTGAGAAAAAGATTTATACTGATTAGTGGTTGGTAATTCACCATTTAACAGTAAATAGGCGACTTCTAAGAAATTACTTTTTTCTGCTAACGTTTTAATATCATATCCCCGATGTCTTAATATCCCTTGATCCCCATCTATGTACGTCATTGCAGATTTACAAGCTGCTGTAGACATAAAACCAGGGTCATAAGTGAAATAGCCTGTTAATGAATATATACCGCTAACATCAATAACATCTTGACCAATCGATGCTTTTTTTATTGGTAACTTAAAAGACTTATCACCTATTTTTAATTCAACATCTTCTACTTTCATATATCCTCATTTTATCATATAGCTAACCCTATTAGGAGTAATAGACTTGCTGCATAAATCAAAGATAGTTGAGGGATTTTTAGGAGAAACGAAGCCGGCTACCTTCGCGTACACAGACGTACGTGAGGAGCGGAGGCGAGTTTCGACGACAAAATCACCAACTAGACTGACTTATGCAGTAAGTCTAATGTATAGTCTAGGTTAACTATACTACTATATCATATTTTTATTGCCCACTAATACCAAAATGCTAATATTTTACACCGAATTATATGTATCTTTATCCAAAGTACCTTCACTATTATCGATAATCAAGGTAATTGTTGCATCACCTGTAATATTAATGGTGGTACGTAACATATCTAATATCCTATCAATTCCAGCAATTATAGCAACACCTTCAATCGGTAAATGGATTGAAGACAGAACCATAGGTAGCATTATTAAAGAGGCTCCTGGAATACCAGCACCACCTATAGAACCAAGAGTTGAGGTAATAATAATGACTAAATAATCATGTAATGCTAAATCTACACCCATCATTTGGGCAAAAAATATGGTAGTAAGAGATAAATTTATTGCAAACCCATCCATATTTATCGATGCACCAAGTGGTAATACAAAAGAAGTGCTAGATTCAGAGATGCCTAGACGTTCACGACAAACTTGCATAGTGGTGGCAAGTGTTGCCTTGCTACTAGAAGTAGAAAAGGCAAGTACCTGATATTCTAGACTTTTTCTATAAAAAGGTAATGGTGATATTCGACAGAATAGATAAATTAGCATACCAAAAATACCATATTGACATATCATGGCAATAACTACCGCAGCAACTAATCTAGACAAGCTAATCATTACATCAAAGCCCTGCGTACCAACTATCCAAGCAGTTAAAGCAAATGCACCATATGGAGAAAGTTGAATGATCATGGAGATCATTTTTAACACTATTTTTGATAATATGTGAAATAAATTCTTAATAGGTGTAGCACTAACATCCATTTTATTTAGTACAAGTCCAAAAAATATTGCGAAGAATACAATTTGCAAAACATTAGAATTGGCAAAGGATCCCACTACATTCTCAGGCACAATATTTACAAAAAAGTTAAGCATATTAAAGGACTTCTCTTGTGAAACATTTTGTGCAACATCAAAGTTAATATGCACACCATGTCCTGGCTTTAATACAAGAGCAACTGTAATACCAAAAACTACGGCAAAGAAGGTAGTACCTAAAAAAGCTGCAACTGCCTTTATCCCTACTCTACCAAGAGAAGCAGGGTCATTCATGCTAGTTATGCCAGATACTAAACTAAAAAATATTAAAGGAGCAATAATCATTTTGATCAAACGTAGGAAAATATCTCCTACCGGTTTTATGTAAGATACATATTCAGGAAAATATATACCAAACAATATACCCAAGATTAATCCCAATGTAACTTTTTTCCATAATTTCATTGTTCTACTTAATTAATTTAAAGAGTGTTTTGATCCGACGTCATCCTGAAATAAATTCAAGATAATATCCACTTGTGTTCAGGATGACACCAACTTTGGAATTCTAGATATACTCAAATGATTTGAAGAATTGGATTTGAAAATGAATGGTGAGCATGCTAGGTGTACATATAGTATAATTACGCATGCGAATCCATGATATTTTCAAAAAACAATTCTTTAAAGCAGAAGAGTATAACATAGCTGACTTAAACTCAGGAAGCAGTGGACTATATAGTTTGAGTAAATCTTAGCTCTAATAAACACTCTCTTAAAATTAGATACTTTGAGTTACCCAATTTAAATAGCTAGACAGCCCATCTTGAATGTCGAGCTTTATTATTTGCGGAAGATCATAATTATGTATATCAGTAATCACCTTTTCTATTGTATTGTAGTTATCAGACTTAGCCTTTATCACAATACGATATTCTAGCACAGAAGATATCTTGCCTTCCCATTTAAAATAGCTGACTATATTATCTACTTGTATACAAGCAGCTAGATTTTCTTCCAATAAGCTAGTTGTTATTTTATCTACCACCTGCTGGTCATTGGTCGTAGTTAAAATCACACAACATCTTTGTACCACTTATACCTCAACAAAGCAATTAGGTGTTTCAAATAATTTGACTTTTGTAATAATAAAAGAACTATTAGTAAATAATTTTGGTAAAATATTCAATTTTAAGTGTAGTGCTATATTTTCTGCAGTTGGATTTTCCTGCATATAATATATTTTTTGACCAGTCCAGTCACATATTCTATCCCCCATTTCTCTATCATTTTGGTGTAATATAATATTATGATCAAAATTATCATCTATCCACTTTTGTATTATTGACTTCATGTAACCAAAATCTATAACCATACCAAGATTATCAGTAACACTTGATTCCACTGTAACTTCAAGGACATAACGATGACCATGTAGAAATTGACACTTATTCTCATGTCCAACAACTCTATGACCTGCATCAAATTCAATTTTACGAGTACACTTTATCATCATTAACCTCAAGTATAGATGTAAGACATCGGTTTAATAGCCTAGGGTATCATCCATGCACTTTTGATATCATCTCAGGCGTAGGCCCCCCGGCTGGTATCTAAAGAAAATAGCCTAGAAGGATGTTATACTATCGTCTACCAACTCTTCATTTACGAGCAGTATATACTCGAATGCTTTGAAAAATTGTTTAATTCTTTAAATATGAGCTAGCAAAGATTCATATCTAGCAATATCCAATTTAATAATATCAATTTTTGTATCATCAATTTCTTCGTCTATTTCTTTTGTTAAAGAGTCTATTTTTCTAATTATGTCATGTAGTTGCAAACTACTAGTATCAACAGCAAACTCTGTCACTATATTTACATTTGTCCACGTGACCTCAGCTAACCCTGAGTAGATAAAGTACTTAAATACAGAATTATCTACTGTAATTTTTGTCAATCCATCTTTTAAATTTGCAATCAATAACTCATGACCTGGTAAAACCTCAAATTCTCCTAATTCTCCCGGCATTGTTATCATCCGAGCTTCCATGTCAAACACAACATTCACTGGTGTTACAATTTTAACTCTAATTGTTTTATTCATTATGCCACTTTTTCTTTAAGTGTTTCACCTTTCTCTACTGCTTCATCAATGCTACCAACCATATAAAAAGCAGCCTCTGGTAAATAGTCATATTTGCCAGAAACCAACCCATGAAACCCTTCAATAGTATCAGCTAAACTGACAAATTTTCCAGCTATACCTGTAAATACTTCGGCAACATGGAAAGGTTGAGATAAAAAGCGTTGAATTTTCCTTGCCCTAGTAACGGTTAATTTATCTGCTTCCGATAACTCATCCATTCCTAGAATGGCAATTATATCTTGCAGAGACTTATATGTCTGCAAAACTTTTTGCACCTCACGAGCAACCGAGTAATGTTTCTCTCCAACAATTGCCGGATTTAGTAATTGTGAACTACTATCAAGTGGATCTACTGCCGGGTAAATACCAAGCTCAGCAATTTGTCGACTAAGTACGGTAGTCGCATCCAAATGGGTAAAAGAGGCAGCAGGAGCAGGATCAGTTAGGTCATCTGCTGGCACATAAATAGCCTGCACAGAGGTAATTGATCCAAGCTTTGTTGAAGTAATACGCTCTTGTAGCTCTCCCATATCTGTTGCCAGTGTTGGTTGATAACCAACTGCTGAAGGTATTCTGCCTAAAAGGGCTGATACCTCAGAACCAGCTTGAGTAAAGCGAAAAATGTTATCGACAAAAAACAAGACATCCTGTCCTCCATCTAAATCCCTGAAACTTTCGGCTATAGTAAGACCACTTAAAGCAACTCTAGCTCTTGCACCGGGTGGTTCGTTCATTTGCCCATAAACAAGAGCTACTTTAGATTTTTTGGAATTTTTTAAATCAATTACCCCAGAGTCAATCATTTCATGATAAAGGTCGTTACCTTCTCTAGTCCTTTCCCCAACTCCTGCAAAAACCGTATATCCTCCATGTGCTTTTGCTATATTATTAATAAGTTCCATAATTAACACTGTCTTTCCTACCCCAGCACCACCAAATAACCCAATTTTTCCTCCTTTTGAATAAGGAGCTAAAAGATCAATGACCTTAATTCCTGTAACCAAAATGTTTCTTTCAGTTGATTGATCAACAAAACTTGGAGCTGGTTTGTAAATTGAAGCAAAGTCAGTTGAATCAATCTTACCTCTTTCATCAATTGGTACACCAACCACATTTATTATGCGTCCGAGTGTGCCAATACCGACAGGTATCTTAATAGTCTCACCTGTATCTATTACTTCTTGCCCTCTTACTAACCCTTCTGTTGGTCGCATAGATATACATCTAGCAATATCGTCTCCTATATGCTGTGATACTTCTAGTATCACTTTCTCTCCATTATTATTGCACTCAAGTGCATTGAGAATTTTTGGCAATTTACCATCACTACTAAACTGCACATCGACTACAGCTGAAATAATCTGCACAATCTTGCCAATAGTTTTTGTCATATTTTACCTTAATTTATTTTTTATACGGCTTCTGCCCCTGCAATAATCTCTATCAAATCCTTAGTAATCAGATCTTGTCTAGATCTATTAAGTTTTAGTGTTAATTTATTAATAAGCTCCTTAGCATTTTTTGTTGCATTATCCATTGCTGTCATTCTAGCTCCTTCTTCGCTAGCTCTATTTTGTAGTAGAGCATAATTAATTTGAGCAGATATATAAAGATTAATCATATGCAAAATAAGCCCTTCACCTTCATATTCATAGCTCAAATATTTCTCATTTGAACATAGCTGTTTTTCAATTGGCAATATTTGCTTTTTAGTTGGAATCTGTATCATAGCATTTTTACAATTGTTAAAATATATTTGACAATTGCTAATTCTAGAATCCTCTATCATCTCCATCAGTTTTTCTTTGACCTGAAATGACAAATTATTATTATGAGTTTTTGGAAATTCATAATAATTATCAATATAATGGGAATATTGCCCCTTAAATACATCATAACCCTTTTTGCCAATAATAATAAGCCTTACTTGTTTACCAGCATTTTCCAAATTTGCAATATCAGATTTTACCTGCTTGGACAGTAAAAAATTAAAAGCTCCGCACAAGCCTCGTTCGGAAGTGACTACTATTAGTAAATGTAACTTATTTATATTAGACCTATTGCATAATTCTACTTCTGCAATAGGTCTATTCACGTCACCTTGGTATAATAATTCTTCCGAAAAAAATTTTTTCTGTTCGAGAGGCATATCCTGTAAATTATTGCTAGATGCCACACTAGACATTATATCCTGCAGAATCCCAATATAATCCTCTGAGTCCTTAACTTGGTTTTTGGCTTTTGTAAACTTAGTAGCCGAAACTATCTGCATAGCCTTAGTAATTTTTTGCGTTGTTGTAATGCTCTTAATACGAGATCTTAACTGTTTTAAACCTGACATAGCTACCTAATTAATCTTAACCTGAAGTCGATTTAACTTACTGAACAAGCGTTAAAGTTTTGCACAAAATTTTCTAAGAAAATTTTTAACTTTTGTTCCATTTCTTCAGTAACTCGTCCTTGCTCTCTAATAGATACTAAAATATCGTTTTCACTCAGTTTTATTTCTTGTAGCATTCTACGCTCAAATTCTTTTATTCGTTCAACAGGAATACTATCAAGATAATTCTTTACCCCAGCATAAAGACTAACCACCTGTTCCTCAATAGGGAAAGGGTTATATTGATCCTGCTTCAATATTTCGCTAAGCTTTGTACCATGTGAAATAAGTTGTTTAGTTGAAGCGTCTAAGTCTGAACTAAACTGAGAAAAAGCTGCTAATTCCCTAAATTGTGCTAACTCAAGTTTCACACTTCCTGCCACTTGCTTCATAGATTTTACTTGTGCTGCTGATCCTACCCTACTCACGGATATACCAATATTTACCGCTGGTCTGATACCTTTATAGAACAACTCATTTTCTAAAAAAATCTGTCCATCAGTAATTGATATAATATTGGTTGGAATATATGCGGAAACATCACCTGCTTGGGTTTCAATAATTGGCAAAGCCGTAAGAGAGCCACCACCAGATTCATCTGACATTTTTGCTGCTCGTTCAAGTAACCTAGAATGTAGATAAAATACATCTCCTGGATAAGCTTCACGTCCCGGCGGTCTTCTAAGTAGTAGTGAGATTTGTCTATAAGCAACAGCATGTTTACTTAAATCATCGTAAATAACTAGTGCATGCATACCATTATCACGAAAATACTCACCAATACTACAACCAGTGTAAGGAGCAACATATTGTAACGCAACAGGATCAGAGGCAGTAGCTGCTACAACTGTGGTATATTCCATTGCTCCTGAGTCTTCTAATCTTTTTACTACCTGTGCAATAGTCGATCTTTTTTGACCAATAGCTACATAAATACAATAAATTTTATTTTTTTCATCACCGTCAAGATGAGCTTGTTTTTGGTTAATAATAGTATCGATAACAATAGCGGTTTTACCTATTTGCCTGTCACCAATAATTAACTCCCTCTGACCTCTACCAATAGGAATTAGGGCATCAATTACTTTAATGCCCGTTTGCACCGGCTCTGTAACACTTTTTCTAACAATTATCCCAGGAGCTTTTTCCTCTATATTCCTATATGTATCAGTTATAATCTCGCCTTTACCATCAATAGGATTTGCCATACCATCAACGACCCTACCAAGCAACGACTTACCAACTGGTACTTGTAAAATCTTTCCAGTTCTTTTTACCGCATCACCTTGTTTGACTTCTCGATCACTACCAATTAATACAATACTTACAGAGTCTGTTTCAAGATTAAGAGCTAGACCTTTTACTCCTGACGCAAACTCAACTACCTCGCCAGCTTCCACATTATCAATACCATATACCCTAGCTATACCATCACCAACCGTTACAACCTGCCCTACTTCTCGTAAATCGCTAAGCTGATCAATGTTAGCAATTTCTTTTTTTAATATTTCAGCAAGTTCGACAGCCTTTAATTGTTGGGTAGACCCCATAGTTATTCCTCATATAAAATTTATTTAACCTATCTTTGTAGCTTTCAAGGTTTTCGTTATTTTTTCTAACATTCCAACAATAGAATAGTCCCTAACTATGCTATCATATTGTACCACAATACCACCAATAATTGACTGATTTCGGTGGAAATTTATGACAACCTTCTGCTGAAACTCATCTGCTAAATATTTTGTTAACCATTCTTTCTCTCTAGTTTGCAAAGATTTAGAAGAAGTTACTTTTACCATTTTAATATTTCTGCTGTTATTAAGTAGTTGTTGGTATAATACTATTATGTTTGATAAAATAGGCATACGTGAATGCCTTAGTAATATTAACAAAAACCGCTTAACTATAGATTCGATATTAAAGGTTTCTGTAATTAACTCAATTATTTTACATTTGTCAATATCCTTTACTATCGGAGAAAATATAACAACCTTGATTTGCGGATTATCCTCGATAAATTGATTAATAATGCTAATCTGCTGTAATATTTTATCTTCCAAGCTACTTGCCAATGCATTATCAAATAAAGCAGAAGTATAGTTACGTACTAATTTATTGTTAATCATTATGTTTTTATATCCATAAAATTCTATAATCTTAGCGTCTTATATACTCAAATGATTTGGAGAATGGAGACAATAAACAAGGAGTGAACGAACGCAAGCAGTATATGAAGTACGTAAGCACACGAATCTCCCACAAGTATTTGCAAGAACCAATTCTTCAAAGCAGAAGAGTATATATGATCCGTTTTTATTATGCTAAAACTAAATCAAACAATAATAAACCACATACAGCCAAGAAAACAAGCCATGCACGATTGCCCATAATACAGAATGGTTTATATTAAATGAAATAGCCATAGCAAGTGCCGCACCAAATGACACGCCATGCTGCATAACAATGTTTATTCTCCTCCTTGGTGGATAAACTCCATAATCTTCACGGTTCATTTTACTCATTTTTTTTCCTCATATTAATTCTAGGACAATTTATAACATAATTTATGCTTACCACTAAGTAACAAAAAGAATTTTTTTAATTATATATGAATAGCCCTACCATAAGCCTGCAATACTGACTCACCCATCATTTCAGATAAAGTTGGATGAGGGAAAATAGTATTGATTAAATCAAGCTCTGTACCTTCCATAGTTCTAGCAATCACATAACCTTGAATTAGTTCAGTAACCTCTTCGCCTATCAAATGGGCTCCTAACAATTCACCAGTCTTTACATCAAAAATCGTTTTAATCATCCCTTCAGTACAACCATCAACCAAGGCTTTACCATTAGCGATAGACGGGAATCTGCCAATTTTCACTTGGTAACCAGCTTTTTTCGCTTGTTCTTCAGTAAGTCCTACACTAGCAATCTGAGGTGAGGAATAAGTACAGCCTGGAATATTACGTTTCTCTATAGGATGAGCTTTAAGCCCCGCAATAGTTTCTACAGCAATAATACCTTCATGACTTGCCTTGTGGGCAAGCCATGGCGCTGATGTTACATCACCTATTGCATAAATGCCTTCCTCTGAAGTTTGCATAAACTGATTGGTAATAATATGACCTCTATCTATTTTTATATTAGTTTTTTCTAAATTAAGGTCTTCTATGTTACCAACTATACCCACGGCTATAAGCAAAATTTCAGCTTGTATCTTGTAATTTTTTTTATTTATCTCAACTTCAACTACAACATGATCTTGGGTTTTGCTATGATTTAACAATTTGCTATTAGTATGAATTTTTATGCCTTTCTTTTCAAAGGTTTTTTGTGCCATTAAAGAAATTTCTTCATCTTCAGCCTGTAATATCCTATTTTGCACTTCAATTACAGTGACATTTGTTCCTAAAGCATTATAAAATGAAGCAAATTCTATACCAATCGCTCCTGATCCAACGATAATCATAGATTTTGGTAATTTATCAAGAACCATAGCCTCTTTGGAGGTAATAACTTGCTTGCCATCCGGCTCAAATCCATCTAAGATTCTAGACCTTGCACCTGTTGCAATTATTATGTCCTTTGCTTTAATCAAAATTTTTTGACCATTATTATTGATCTCTACTACCTTGCCTGTTCCTAGGCTAGCCGTGCCATCAATTATCGTAACCTTATTTTTTTTTAGCAGAGATTTAATACCAGATGTTAACTGCGTCGATATATCTCTAGAACGCTGTACTATTTTTTTTAGGTCAAAACTTGCTTCACCTACTATAATACCATAATCTTTAGCATGTTTAATTTTTTGAAATAATTCAGCTGATTTAAGCAATGCTTTTGTTGGTATACAACCCCAATTTAAGCAAACTCCCCCTAAATGCTCCTTCTCAATCAACACAACTTTTTTATTTAGTTGTGCGGCCCTAATTGCAGCCACGTAACCACCTGGTCCACCACCAATAATCGCTAGATCATAATTTTCCATTAATATATCCACTCATTCTTTCTAGATTTCTTTTATAACTTAATTTAACGGAAGAGTCTATTATTGAAATTTATAACAAGTTTGATTTTTTATACCTTTATGAGTTAGGATACCTTCCTTAACCCCAAAGATTAGATCACGACTGGCCGACGCAGAAGAAATATTCTTATGTAACAGAATATAATCTTTCCTTGAAAACCAACTATTTGGTAATTTTATTTTAGCAAATTCTAACCTAGACTTAGGAGTTTTGACTTGCGATACTACATTATTAACATATAGTTGCAGAGCTTTTAGTATCTGTGTTGCCATAAATTCAATGAATAAGGTAGACTCCCCTACTTTATCACACTCAGCTAAAACGTCATAGTACTCACTTTGTTCGTTTTTTATTAGTACCTCTACCGAAATATATTTAAAAATTGGATTTGCTTTCATTAATAATAATTGTTGCCATAACCTACCCATTCGTCCATTACCATCTGAGAAAGGATGGATAAATTCTAGCTCATAATGAAATAAGCAAGCTTTAATTAGCCACGGAATATCCTTGTTTTCTTTTATGAACTGAAATAATTTATCAATTAATAATGGAACACGATTAGCTTTAGGAGCTATATGAGATATTTCATTGCCTTTAAATATGCCAACTCCGCTAGCTCGAAAATAGCCATTATCAACTATTAACTCTTGCATCAATAATCTATGTGCCTCTAATAAACAATCTATTGATAATGGATTTAATTTATGTAAATTATTGTATAATTTAATGGCATTGTTAACTTCAATAATATCATTTTTAGGACCTAGCACCGGTTTTCCATCAATTATATCGGTTATTTGGTCTAAACTTAAACTATTACCTTCAATTGCTAAAGAAGAATGGATAGTCTTTATTTGGTTACTTTTTCTAAGTTTTACTGCAGGCAAAGAAAGCTTAGCTCCGGATAGAATACCAAGCTCATATGCAATATCTTGTAGTAATGTAAGTATTTTATTACTTACTTGAAAAGGTGGTTTTTTACTCATAAAATGATAGTATCATATGATACTATCATTGGCTATAAAATAATATTAGATTTTAAATACAGAGTAATTTGAACTTTGCAGCTATATAGGCTTAATAACGGCGTTGGGATGATAAGCGAGAGTCCTCTAGCCTCCGTAATTTCTAGTATTTAGTATGTACTAACATCGGTTTTAATCATATATTTCACGTCTATGTCCTACATCAATAACCAAGATCAGCGATTCGTTATTACTGATATTGCAAATAATTCTATAATCATCAACTCTGTAACGCCAAAGACCTTTCTTCTCTCCAACAAGACTTTTGCCAAAATCATGAGGATTAATAGAGATTCTGCTTTCCAAATAGTGAATTATACGTTGTTGTGTATCTTTATTTAATTTTGAAAATTGTTTTCTACTACGATCCGTAAACAGAATACTATAAGCCATTTTCCTTTTTAATTTGATTTAATGAATAAGTTTTAAAACCATCGTTATAAAACTCATCTAAAGCTTGCCTGCCAATTGTAAGATCATTTTGATCGACTAAATATAACTCTACAGCTTTTCTTAGTATATAGGCTTTACTACGGTCATGCACTTTAGCAAAAGTTTCAATTTGTTCATTTAACTGATCATCTACGTTAAAAGATAAAGTATGCATAATTAAGTTACTCTTAATAAATTTAATTAACTAGAATTGTCAATATACTATATTAATAATAATTTTTAAATTAGATTTTAAACATGAAACATCAGCAGATTACTTTAGATAAACTAGGGTCTGATATTAACATTCCAGTAAGATATAGTACTAAAGCCAAACGAATTAGCATTAGAATAAACCACACAGGAGCTGAATTAGTTTTACCTAATAAAAATTTTAATACAGGATATAAATTTTTGTTAGAAAAAGAATCTTGGGTTAGGCAAAAACTGCAAAAATTCTTAAACAAGCCCTCCTTTGATTATAACACAATAACAGTCTTTGACGAAGTATATTCGTTATTAAATATTGATGCAGATTATGAAAAAGTACAAATCACGGATGATGTTATTCAGATATATTCTTTACCCTCACAACACAAAAGTACTTTAGTAAGGTTTTTAAAAGATATGTTTTTACTAGAAACCACAAAACTGGCTACTCTTCTAGCAAAAGAACATAATATAAACTTTACTAAAATTAAAATTATGAATAATAAGGGCAAATGGGGAAGCTGCTCTAGTAAGGCTGTACTTGCTTTTAATTGGCGTCTTATTTTTGCTCCAAAAAAAATATTAAAATACTTAGTGGTCCATGAAATGTGTCATATAATTGAAATGAATCACAGTCCTCGTTTTTGGAATTTAGTAGCAAGACTTTATCCTGACTATAAGTTGGCTAGATTATGGCTTAAGGAACATGGCAATACTCTCCATCAATATTTAATGTCTTAGTAAGTCTATTTGTTTTTGATAATCTTTTGATTGAAAAATAAAATTACCTGATACTAAAATATCAGCTCCAGCTTTTATACAGTTCTTACCGGTAACATCATTTATTCCTCCATCTACAGAAAGCAATATATTTTTGCCGGAATTTTTAATTTTTTCCGAAATAATTTTGACTTTCTCTAGCTGATTCTCTATAAACTTTTGGCTAGAAAAACCGGGGTTTACGGTCATTGCTAGAATTAGATCTACTTTATCAATAATATAATCTATAGAATTTGGACTTGTAGAGGGAAGTAATGCCACCCCAGCTTTTAATCCTAAATTTTGAATAGTACTTAAAGTTCTGTCAAGATGAATAGTGGTTTCAGGATGGATAGTGATAATATCCGCTCCGCTACTAGCATAGTCTTTAATCGAATATTCCGGGTTATTAATCATTAAATGTACGTCAAATGGTAATGTAGTGTGAGGTCTTAAAGCTTTTATTATAGGAGGTCCAAATGTTAAGTTAGGTACAAAATGTCCATCCATAACGTCTATATGGATCATATCAGCGCCAGCTTCTTCCAAAGAACTGATTTCTTTTTGCAAATTAGCAAAATCTGCTGACAGTAACGAAGGTGCGATCTTAATTATTTTCACTTTTGTTTTTATCCTCAATATGAACTTTTTGGCTATTTTTTCTTCTTGCTATATTCTGTTTTAAAGCACTAGACAGTTTTTGAAATTTACTCTCACTAAATTTACTCCCACTATTTTGCAATTTCTGCTGCTTTTCCTTTGTTATAAAACCCTTCCTATAAACTTTTTTAAGTTCTTCACTGCATTCTATAACTATTCAAATAAATTTCTACTATCTTTTCGACATTTTATTATTATACTACAGGTTATGATTTTATAATGAACTAGTATAGCCATAATGAATCAACATATTGTAAACTCTCCTGAATCACTTGATGAAAAACGCAATAATGCCCGTCAAGGTGGGGGAGGAGAGAGAATCGCCTTACAACATAAAAAAGGTAAGCTTACTGCAAGAGAAAGAATAGAAGTATTGCTAGATCCTGAGAGTTTTGAAGAAACAGGAATGTTTGTTGAACATAGATGCAGTAATTTTGGCATGAACGACAAAAAATTTCTTGGGGACGGTATAATAACTGGACATGGTACCATAAATGGTAGATTGGTTTTTGTGTATAGCCAAGATTTTACGGTATTCGGTGGATCCCTTGGTGAGTATCATGCTAAAAAAATATGTTCCCTACTCGATTCTGCTCTAGCGGTAGGAGCACCAGTTATTGGGATAAATGATTCGGGAGGAGCAAGAATCCAAGAGGGAGTCGATGCTCTCGCTGGTTATGGTGAATTATTCCAACGTAATGTAATTGCTTCTGGTATCATTCCGCAAATCACCTTAATTATGGGACCTTGTGCTGGTGGTGCTGTTTATTCTCCTGCCTTAACAGATTTCATATTCATGGTTAAAAATACTTCTTATATGTTTGTAACAGGACCAGACGTAGTTAAAACTGTTACAGGTGAAGAAGTAAGCCAAGAACAACTTGGCGGAGCAAAAATGCATACTACAAAGAGTGGTGTTGCTGACCTTGCTTTTAAAAATGATATAGAGCTACTTCTAGAAACTAGAAGGTTTTTTAATTTTTTACCTCTATCAAATCGTAGTCCCCTACCACATCGTCGTACCGAAGACCCAGCTGATCGGGTTGATATGTCCCTAAACACCTTAGTCCCAAGCATTCCGAACAAAGCTTATGACATGAAAGAATTAATTGAGCGTATTGTTGATGAAGGAGAATTTTTTGAGCTGCAACCAGATTTTGCTAGAAACATTATAATCGGCTTTGGTTATATGGAAGGAAGACCTATAGGATTTGTTGCGAATCAACCATTACATTTAGCTGGCTGTTTGGATATTAACGCATCAAGAAAGGCAGCAAGGTTTGTTCGTTTTTGTGATGCGTTTAATATCCCAATAGTAACTCTAGTTGATGTACCAGGTTTTTTACCTGGCACTGATCAAGAGCATAACGGAATTATTAAACATGGAGCAAAATTGTTATATGCGTACGCTGAAGCAACTGTACCAAAAATTACCATAATTACTAGGAAAGCTTATGGTGGAGCTTATATAGTTATGAACTCAAAACATCTTCGTGGTGATGTGAATTACGCGTGGTTCAACTCAGAAATTGCAGTACTTGGAGCTGAAGGAGCTGCTGAAATAATATTTAAAGAAGAATGCAAAGATACAGAATCAAAAAAACGAAAAATCCAAGAGTATAAAGATACTGTTACTTCTCCTTTCACTGCAGCATCTAGAGGATACCTAGACGATATTATAAAGCCTCAAAATACTAGATGGCGTATATGTAAAGCACTAAACTTTCTTCAAAACAAAAAAATACAATTACCATGGAAGAAGCATGATAACTTACCACTTTAGTATACTTAAGCACGAGATTTTATGACTAAACCATTATTTGATAAAATTTTAATCGCCAATCGTGGTGAAATAGCTTTGAGAATAATGCAAACCCTAAAGAAGATGAGTATTAAATCAGTTGCCGTATATTCTGAAGCAGATACACATTCAATGCATGTACAATATGCTGATGAAGCTTATTATATCGGCAATTCTCCTGCCACTGAAAGCTATTTGTCAATTAAAAATATTGTAAATGCTATTAGAGCAAGTGGTGCTTCAGCAGTACATCCAGGATATGGATTTTTATCAGAAAATTCAAATTTTGCAAATATCTTAAAAAGGGAAGGAGTTGCCTTAATAGGTCCCAATGCTTCTGCTATTAAGAAAATGGGTGATAAAATTGAAGCAAAAAAAATCGCTATGGAAGCAGGAGTCAGCACTGTCCCTGGCTATATTGGTACTATCAGCAACATAAATCAGGCTATAGAAATTGCAGAAAAAATAGGTTTCCCTGTTATAGTTAAGGCAACAGCTGGCGGTGGTGGTCGTGGAATGAGAGTAGTAAAAAACTCCGAAGAAATGGCTAATGCCTTTGAATCAGCTAAGCTTGAGGCAGTAAATAATTTTAGCGATGGTAGATTATTCATTGAAAAATTGATTCAGTCCCCTAGGCATATTGAAATACAATTATTAGCTGATCAGTATGGTAACAGTGTTTGTCTTGGTGAGCGAGAATGTTCAATTCAACGTTATCATCAAAAAGTGATTGAAGAAGCCCCAAGCTCCTTTATTACCGAGGAAATACGGCAAAAAATGTATAAAGAGACCATAGCTTTATCTAGCAAGGTAGGTTATTACTCAGCCGGGACAGTTGAATTTATAGTTGATTTAGATAAGAATTTTTATTTCCTTGAGATGAATACTAGGCTACAAGTTGAGCATCCAGTAACTGAACTGATCACTGGTATTGACATAGTAGAAGAGATGATAAAAATTGCTGCTGGTGAAAAATTATCATTTTCTCAAGAAGATATAAAATTAAAAGGGCATGCGTTTGAATCTAGAATTTGTGCAGAAAACCCCATGCGTGGATTTCTGTCGTCTAGCGGTAGAATTACTGAATATTCAGAACCACCAAAAAATGCTAACATACGTGTGGATACAGGTCTTGGACTTGGTGGAGAAGTCAGTATGTTTTATGATTCAATGATTGCAAAGCTTTGTACTTACGGAGAGACTAGAGAACAAGCTATTGAGGTTATGCGTTCTGCTTTAAGTGCTTACATAATACAAGGTATTTCTCATAATATTAGTTTCTTAGAAGCAGTAATATCACATCCTCGTTTTATAGCAGGTGATATAAATACCGCGTTTATAGAAGAAGAATATCCAGATGGTTTTTCTGGAGCAAGCTTAACTTCTGAAATCACTAAAATATTCCTAGCTACAGCCATTTTTGTTTATATTGCGGAGCAAAAACGTGCTTCGTTAATTTCTGGTCAAATAGTCGATCAAACTAATAAAATCGGTACTAGATGGGTTGTATCAATTGATGATAAACTATTTCCAGTTTTAATTAAATCAGTAGATTATGGTTATAATATAAGACAAGAAAATGATAGAATTTATATCCGTAGTAACTGGAACTTAGGTAGTAGACTCTTTTCCTGTATTGTAAATGGTAGAAAAGCCAATGTAAAAATTGGTAATATCTTAACAGGTTATATGTTATCACATTCAGGTATTACTGTTAAAGCTTATGTCCGTTCTCCACGGATGTCTGAACTAGAAGCGTTGATGATTACAAAAAATATCCAAGAAGAGCAAACAGAGCTGCATGCCCCGCTTGCAGGACAAATTATTGCAATTAAGGTTCAAGAAGGTTGTAAGGTAGTTATTGGTCAAGAGATTATGGTTTTAACTGCTATGAAAATGGAAAATATACTTGTTGCTGAACGTAATGGGAAAATTGCTAAAATCTTAGTTAATGAGAAAGATCAGGTGGTTAGTGGGCAGGTGTTACTTGAATTTGCTTAGGTTAAAACTATAGACTTACTGCATAAGTCAATCTAGTTGGTGATTTTGTCGTCGAAACTCGCCTCCGCTCCTCACGTACGTCTGTGTACGCGAAGGTAGCCGGCTTCGTTTCTCCTAAAAATCCCTCAACTATCTTTGATTTATGCAGCAAGTCTTATATCTAATAATAGCTTGAAAATTAATTGTAACTAGCATACTCAAATGATTTTGAATAATAAAAATGTTGAATTACTTTTATCGAGATCTTAAAAAATATTGTAGTAGCGGTAAATTAATATTTGTTCTAATAATTGTAGCCATTATATTGGCTTGCTCGACTTATTATGTGATTTCAATTGAGTCGAAATCTCTTGGTCCAGACCCAAGTAGAGTTATAGGGCTTATATTAGTAGATCTTGCTGTATTCTTACTTTTAGGCATTTTATTAGCTCGTAAATTTTTACGAGATTTTATTGATAAAGGTGAAAGGGAGACGTCTTCGAAATTACAAAATCGTATCATTATTGCCTTTAGCTTAATTGCTACAATCCCAACCATTATTGTTTCAGTCTTTTCAGCATATTTTTTTAATTTTGGCATTCAATCTTGGTTCGATAAAAAGATTTCTGCTGTGCTTGATCAGTCGATAATAGTCGCAGAATCTTATATAGACGAACATAAACTACAGTTACGAGAAACAGCATTATCTGTCGCTGATGATTTAACTGAGATGTATTATAATCTAATACATAATCCCCTTTCATTTAATGAAGCATTAAATACTGAAGTTGAGATGCGTTCTCTTGATGAAGCTATAGTTTTTCATAGACCTACTAATACTGTTATTGCTAATACATTCTTAAGTTTCGCAATTTCATTTGCTACTATTCCAGCTCATTTAATGAAAAGAGCTGAGCTAGGAGAAATTGTTGAGATAAAATCTGATCCTAAAAAGATTCGAATGCTTACAAAACTTAAAGATCATAATGATATATATTTGTTGGTAGGTAGATTGATTGATGCTAAAATTATTGATCATATTGATAAAACTAACGGTGCAGCTGAAGAATATTATCGTCTTAAAAAACATATATCCAGTATGCAGATCAAATTTTCTATAGTATTTATTTTTATTGCTTTATTACTGCTATTAGCTGCAATAAGCTGGGGGATGATTTTTGCTACAAAGATAGTAAAGCCTATTCGGAAATTAGTGATTGCTACTGAAAAGGTTAAAAATGGTGACTTAACTATTCAAGTACCAGAAGACCTTGTTAATAAAGATGAAATAAGCGTTTTATCCTCAGCTTTTAATAGGATGATTAAACAAATTGACCATCAACAAAGAGATCTAGTTATAGCTCAGCGTGCACTTGCTTGGTCTGACGTAGCAAGGAAAGTAGCTCACGAGATTAAGAATCCTTTGACACCTATTCATCTTGCCTCCGAAAGATTACTTAGGAAATTTAGTAATCAAGTTGAAGATAAGACAGAGTTCAACAAATACATACAGATGATTGTACGTCATACTGACGATATTAAGAAAATTGTCTCTGAATTCGTTAATTTTGCAAGACTACCAGCCCCAATATTTATGGATTGCGATCTAGTAATTCTTATAAAGAATATGGTTGAATCACGAAAATTAATTAATGATAAAATATTATATAAATTCATCACAACTGATCAACACATAGATTTTATCTGTGATACAACTCAAATTAATCAGATTATGGTTAATTTATTAAAAAATGCCGAAGAATCTATAGGACTTACTAGATTTCAACAAGGTGTTATTGCTGTTTCTATAACCAAGTCTAACCATCAGATCACTATTACAGTAAATGACAATGGAGTAGGATTCCAAGCAAATTTAATTGATAGGGCTACAGAACCCTATATAACAACTAGATCTAAAGGAACTGGTTTAGGACTAGCCATTATCAAAAAAATAGCACAAGATCATTGTGCAACACTAGAGTTAGCAAACAAGTACGAGGGGGGAGCGATTGTCAACATAACATTCAACCTTGATGAATTAAAATTAAAGATCAATAATTCGAAGTCGATAAATCACATTTTCACTTAATATTCTTTCCTTACTTTACCTCTTTCTTGGCGACTCTCTTATATTTAAAGTCATGCTTTATAACAATATACTTAATCTGTAATCGTGATTTTTATCACATATTAGTAAATCTTTCTTTAAAAATAAAATTATAAATACAGTTTTTACTTTCCCTCTCTATGACAATTGCATTAACATTAATTAATCTTTAATAAATAAATTAACTGATAGGTAATAAAATGGTTTTATTTAACAAGTTACAAAATAATTCTCTTATTAATAGATCTAATAGATATATATCTAATAGATCTTTAGTAACAAGGTGCATAATTTTTCTTTTTTTGTTTATTCTGTTTTTTTTATTACAAGGATTTGGTACATCTAATGTTTTGGCAGCAGGATTAAGAAATGAGCAAATAAATTTATATCATCCAAACCCAACTATTAATAGAGAATACTTTGAAAATGAAATAGAA
Source organism: Candidatus Tisiphia endosymbiont of Temnostethus pusillus (assembly GCF_964264675.1). Classification (NCBI taxonomy): domain Bacteria; kingdom Pseudomonadati; phylum Pseudomonadota; class Alphaproteobacteria; order Rickettsiales; family Rickettsiaceae; genus Candidatus Tisiphia; species Candidatus Tisiphia endosymbiont of Temnostethus pusillus. Next base: position 1,471,820 of record NZ_OZ183472.1, read on the forward strand.
ACAACTTGGCAACTTATTGATGAAGCTCGTGATGAGTTGAAAAGACTAGAACAAACACGTAATTCACAAATAATAGACAGATTTGGGGATTATGACAATGAGTTGAAAAAAGAATTTGGTTCACAAAACAATTATTATCTAGGAACACTTAAGTTACTAGAAGCAAATTATTTAACATTACTTGATTTACATAGAAACTATAGTTTCAAGAAAGAAATGATCGAAGAAAAAATATTAAATAACGAAACACGGAAAGGTATAAAGGAGAAAGGTTTAACCGCAATAAAGCAACTAATAAAGAGAAATTCTAAAGAATATGATAAAGCTCAATCAGACGCTGAACGAAAGGCTTTGGTAGAAAAGGAAGAATCTTTATCAAAAATAAAAAAAGAATTAGAAGAAGCCTCATATCAAGATGCTGTATATTTGAAGAATGAGAATAACAAACAAGGAGGGAGCGAATATAACGTAGTAAACACAAACCCCGAAAGTATTTACGAAGACAATTTTTCAGATCATTCAAGTATAGTTAAAATTTTAAAAGAAATAGACATATCTCCACAAGACCTAAGGTACGATGATAACACAAAAGAAACTCTTTATATTAATCTTAAGGAAGTAAATCAAAAGTTAGAAGATTTGGCACAGGATATGAGTAACATAGAACAGCAAGAGTCAATACTCAACCAAGAAAAAGATCATTACGACAAACTATCAAGTGCTATCAATATAAAAGAAGATAAAATCCGCAAGTTAGAAGAAACAAAACAATACTTTGAATCTAAGTTAGATTGTAAAGAGGCTAATAATTCATTACCTACTTTACCAAAGAAGAAATTTAAGAATGTGGCAGCATACATTATTTCTATTATCAAAGCACAACCTCAAGCTTCTAATAGTTTGATGTCAGTAAAATCACCTTATATATCTCTTAATGACCCACCTCCAAATCCAAGCTTAAGTATGCAAACAGAGATATTACCATACCAAGTAGAGGATTCTGTTGTTATGCCTCTAATATCAGATACCACTCAGCCTAATAATCAAACGCTAACCGATAAAGCTATACCACTAGTAAACACTAAAAGTTTACACAACGAATTTCAAGAATTTGCAACAGAAGATGACGGTAATAATCAACGTAAGGAGATTATTACTCGCAGACATAGCATCGAAACAGAACAACCTAAACATTATCAAGATAATAAAACTATTACTCGTACGTTTAGCCTCAAACTCCCCCGACCCCAATCACTAGACGAAGGATTTTTCTCTCATCACAGCAGCATACCAGAATCTGAAGAGGAAGAGTGGAGCGACTCTGAAGATGAACCACTCATAGATACTCCCAAAAGGTTTTCACGGTCATCTTCATTAGCACCACTCGATCCACAATATTATTCAAGAAGATCATCAGATACCTCAAATCTTGATTCTAGTGATGAATCCTTAGATAGTAAACTAGATGACGAAGAATCTAAACCGCCAAGATTATATAGAAGATATTCTCCAACTCTTCCTATATTGCAATCTCAAGCTCCAAAAATAGATAGAACTCAAAATGTTGCATCCTTTCAAAATAGTACTGAAGCAGCAGTAGTAACATTTCCCCCACCAATAACTCAAGAACAATCTTCAACAATGCACGCAGTAGTTGAGCAAGTTGTAGTATACAATGCGGACAATAAACAAGGGGTAAACGAAAACAACTTAGAGCTACATGAATATTATAATCCACCGAAACTTTATAAAACTAAAAGGCAGAAAAGGAGTATAGCTGTACATGATATATTCGATGAAGATAATCTTGGATTAGAAGAATTATTTAAAGAAGAGGCTGTGCCAATAGTAGCTTATGAGCAACTTCTTGAGGCTGAACATGATGCAGATGAACATCTTGTAGCTGATCATCAACCTCTCGTAGCTGCACCTCAACCTCCTGCAAATGTAGTCCATGTAGAAAATAATCCTCCTGCAGTTCAACCTCTTGCAGCTGCACCTCAACCTCCTGCAGATGTAGTCCATGTAGAAAATAATCCTCCTGCAGTTCAACCTCTTGCAGCTGCACCTCAACCTCCTGCAAATGTAGTCCTCGTAGAAAATAATTCTCCTGCAGTTCAACCTCTTGAGGCTGTACCTCAACCTCCTGCAAATGTAGTCCATGTAGAAAATAATCCTCCTGCAGTTCAACCTCTTGCAGCTGCACCTCAACCTCCTGCAAATGTAGTCCATGTAGAAAATAATCCTCCTGCAGTTCAACCTCTTGAGGCTGTACCTCAACCTCCTGCAAATGTAGTCCATGTAGAAAATAATCCTCCTGCAGTTCAACCTCTTGCAGCTAATGAGCAGCATCTTATACCTAATGATCAACCTCAGAAGGATGAACATGATATATTTGATGAAGATAATCTTGGGTTAGAAGAATTGTTTAAAGAAGAGGATGTACCAATAGTAACTAATGATCAAGCCCAAGAGGCTGAACATGATGCAGATAAACGTCTTGTAGCTAATGATCAACCTCAGAAGGATGAACATCTTGTAGCTAATGAGCAACTTCCTGAGCCTGAACATCCTGCAGATGAACAGCTTATATCTGATGTTCAACCTATTGCAACTGCAACTGAACCCCAAATTTCTGCAGAAACTACAATATTAGCTGAAAAAGAATCTTATATCTCACCTATTAATTTTGATATCGAACAAAATATAGCAAAATATACTACATATATAGAATTTGATTACTTGGATTTAATTTCAAACGCTTTAAGTACTCGAAATAATCTATTAAAACCTAATAGGGTAAATATGGTAGCGGCAGGGGATAATGATTATTATATTAAAAAAGGAGGGTGGATTCAAGTTATGAACTCTACTAGCAAACAAAAAGGAAATACTTTACCCTTTAAAAATAATCAGCAAGGCTTCGTTCTAGGTTTTGATGCACAGCCTCTTGATGAACTTATTATAGGAATCGCATATGCTAATGCAAATTCATATACTAAATTTCAAAGCATCTTTAATGACAAGCAAAATATTATTTTACATGTAGCTGCAGTTTACAGCAAATATACATTATCACAAAATATGTATCTGAGTTCTTATCTTAAATATGGTAAAGCCTTTATTAAAAATCTAGGGAAAAGAGATACTATATCAATTAATAGCAAGACTAACGGTTATGTAGGACGTGCGAAGCTTGAAACTCACTATAAAGTTGATTTAGATAAATTTTTGTTCAAACCAATGGTAGGAATAATATTTGATCATTTTCTAATCAAAAATTTTACAGAATATAGGAAAGATTTTAATATTAATGTACCAACTAGGAAAGGAAAAAGAGTATCATTTGAAACTGGAATTGATTTCAGTAAACGCATTTTAGTAAGAAATATTTCAATTATTCCTAAGGTACACTTTAAACTAGATCAGACTGTTCTACTAAATAATTCAACCGACATCATTAATTTTACTAGCATAGAACACCATACTCAAACAGTAGCTATCACAAAATCTCTAAGACCATCTCCAAAGAATGTTATGTACACTTTAGGAGGTTGTATAAACATGCAATCTGTATCAGCACTTGAATTAGGTGCTGGTTACGATTATAGTTTAAAAAAAAGTTTTACTACCCACTCTTTCTATGTTAATGGATCAGTGAAATTTTAATACAAGTTGCTAATTATTACATAATTAGCAACTTTCGTTAAGGATTTCTACTACCACCTACATTTCGGTTAGGTTTTTTATGAGCAAGTCCTTTCATATCTAGAGAACCATCTAGAGCAGGGGTGGCATTAGCATCATGTAATAGCTGAGACGCATCCTTAAAAAGAGGGTCAGCTGTTACACGATCAGGTTGCAACCCGTGAACAGCAGCTGAATTTACCTTAATATTACCCTGGACATTTCTAACGATTCCTACATATTCTCCTTTGTTTTTAAGGACTTCTTGCTCAAGTTGCTCAAGAGTGCTTTTATCTACTGGTAAAGTATAAGTTTTACCCTTACGTTTCAAATATAAAGGTGACTTATTGTCATCAGAACAAGAAAATATTTCTGTAGGTTTGGTCAGATGCACCAACTTGCCATTCTTATAGTGAGCAGTCAAATATACAGCATCTTCTTTACCAATATTACGTCCATTTGTATCTTGCACTGCAAAAGACATATGACACGCCCCCTGCATATCTATAGATAACGGTATATTTACCATACGAGCATTTTTAATTTCTTCTCCCTCTCTAGTTTTATATTTAGCATTTTTGTCATCATGACTTACATCATAACTCAATGTTGTTTCATTTATTGTTACAACATCCTTACCGTTTTGCTTCAAGTTAAAGCTTTTACCTGATTCTGGGGATATAATATTTTCTTGCCATGCAATATCTTTATACTCAGCTGCAAATTTTTTATGAATATCTGTATAGCCTCTTTGTTCAATATTTTCTATCTCTCGTAGTACATTTGAGTCCCGAAATGCTTCGGATAATTTACCAACATTTTCTTGGGCAAATTGAGCAAAACTGCTTGTAGATTGCAAAGAACATTTATTAACAATTGGCTGAACTTGCTCTCTTGACAATTCCTTAAAAGCTTGCAATATTTTATCATCGTCATAAACATTACCCTTAGTCTTATCCTGAACTAATACTTTATCTACAGACACGCCACTATCCATCACTGGTCTATACTCTGTACCTACTGATTGATACAACTTTTGCCTATTATCTGTTTGGCTATCAACTGCTCTAAACTCTTTAGTAATAGTCTCTGTTTCCGTACCTATTGACTTACCAGCTATATTATCCGTTTGAATCTCAACTTCATATGCTTCTGGCTTAATTTGCAACTTTTCCAATTGACTTAGAAGTGCGGCATTTTGCCTTGCAAGAGCAGCTATCCTAATATCCTTATCTCTAAGCTCTGTTACCCTAGCCTGTTCATCTTTTTGGATTCTTTGGGCATGTTCCTTAGCAACCTCTAACCTCCCCCAAAGTTCATCTATATACCCTTTTTGTTTTGTTACTAAAGCATTATACTTTAATTTTTCTGCTGCACTAAGTGTTTCTAGCTGATTTTTTGTATCTTTTTTTATTTTTTCTAACTGAGATTTTAACCCCTCATTCTCGTCGGTTACTTTATTTAGCTGAGTTTTAAAGTTTTTATTTTGGTCATCAGAAATAAGTTTATCCAACGTTAGGTCTTCTTGAACTTCGGTTAATTCTTTTTGAATTTTCTTTAGCTCTGCCTGTTGTTTTTCGTATTCTGCCTCTAAATAATTATACTCTAAATCTTTTTTTCCACTAAGTGTTTCTAACTGTTTTCTTTCATTTTCTATTTCTTCTAACTGAGTTTTTAAACTATTATTCTCATTGGTTAACCCACCTAGCTGATCTTGTAGTTTTTTAGCCTGCTCACTTTCTTTTCCATGCAATTTTTCAGCTTCAAGCAATTTCTCATTAGTACTGGTTAATTCTTCTTTCGTCCTTTGTAGCTCTATCTGTTTTTCTTGCTGCTCTGATTTTAGTTTTGATAATTCCTCGTTTATTGTTTGCAATTCTACTGCAGCTGCCTCTGATTGTCCTTTAAGCATTGCTTCATAGACCAATCGTGCTGCCTGTAAGTCGAGAGTTGCTGATTCTTTTTCTTTAGTAAGTCCTGCTATTCGACTTTCTGCCCCTTCTCTTGTTTCTTTTAAGTTAGTTGTTAATTGATGCTGAGCCTCGGTTAATTCCTCTACCTGATCTTGTAAAATTTTAGCCTGCTCACTTTCTTTTCCATGCAATTTTTCAGCTTCAAGCAATTTCTTACTAGTACTGGTTAATTCTTCTTTCGTCCTTTGTAGCTCTATCTGTTTTTCTTGCTGCTCTAATCTTAGTTGAGATAATTTCTCGTTTATTGTTTGCAATTCTACTGCAGCTGCCTCTGATTGTCCTTTAAGCATTGCTTCATAGACCAATCGTGCTGCCTGTAAGTCGAGAGTTGCTGATTCTTTTTCTTTAGTAAGTCCTGCTATTCGACTTTCTGCCCCTTCTCTTGTTTCTTTTAAGTTAGTTGTTAATTGATGCTGAGCCTCGGTTAATTCCTCTACCTGATCTTGTAAAATTTTAGCCTGCTCACTTTCTTTTCCATGCAATTTTTCAGCTTCAAGCAATTTCTTACTAGTACTGGTTAATTCTTCTTTTGTTCTATCTAGCTCTGTCTGTTTTTCTTGCTGCTCTGATTTTAGTTTTGATAATTCCTCGTTTATTGTTTGCAATTCTACTGCAGCTGCCTCTGATTGTCCTTTAAGCATTGCTTCATAGACCAATCGTGCTGCCTGTAAGTCGAGAGTTGCTGATTCTTTTTCTTTAGTAAGTCCTGCTATTCGACTTTCTGCCCCTTCTCTTGTTTCTTTTAAGTTAGTTGTTAATTGATGCTGAGCCTCGGTTAATTCCTCTACCTGATCTTGTAAAATTTTAGCCTGCTCACTTTCTTTTCCATGCAATTTTTCAGCTTCAAGCAATTTCTTACTAGTACTGGTTAATTCTTCTTTCGTCCTTTGTAGCTCTATCTGTTTTTCTTGCTGCTCTAATCTTAGTTGAGATAATTTCTCGTTTATTGTTTGCAATTCTACTGCAGCTGCCTCTGATTGTCCTTTAAGCATTGCTTCATAGACCAATCGTGCTGCCTGTAAGTCGAGAGTTGCTGATTCTTTTTCTTTAGTAAGTCCTGCTATTCGACTTTCTGCCCCTTCTCTTGTTTCTTTTAAGTTAGTTGTTAATTGATGCTGAGCCTCGGTTAATTCCTCTACCTGATCTTGTAAAATTTTAGCCTGCTCACTTTCTTTTCCATGCAATTTTTCAGCTTCAAGCAATTTCTTACTAGTACTGGTTAATTCTTCTTTTGTTCTATCTAGCTCTGCCTGTTTTTCTCGCTGCTCTGATTTTAGTTGTAATAATTCCTCGTTTATTGTTCGTAATTCTGCTACATAATTTTCTTTTGCTTTACTATACTCTAAATCTTTTGCTCCACTAAGTTCTAATAGCTGTTCTTTTGCATTTTTCTCTGTCTCTTCTAACTTAGCTCTTAAATTATCATTTTCACTGGTTAACTTATCTATCTGATCTGACAAAGATCCATCTGATTCACTTAGCTCCTGTAGTTCATCTGCCCAATTTTTCTCATTAGTAGGCATACTAAATTGTTTCTGCTCTTTTTCTCCTTTCAGACCTATAATCTCGTCTTGGAGGTCATCTATTAATTTTTGATGTGCTTGTATTTCTTGCTTTGTAGACAATTGTAGCTGTGTTAATTGCTGGTCTAAATTATCTGCTCTTGCTTTTTCAACACTAGTCAGTTCTTTTTGCTGTTTTATCAGTTCATTAATCTCAATTTGACGTTTCACTGACGCCTCAGCATCATTAGCTCTTTCTTGTAATATAGAATACTGGCTAACTGAACCTTCTTGTTGTTTTGCACTGGATAGAGGGGGGTAAGATTTTTGTTCCAATTGCTTTAATTCTTCAAACAACTGCTCTTCTTTTTGCTTGCTTTGTTCAATGATTTGAGTTTTTTGCTCTATTTGACCTTGGATTTTCTTTATTTCTTCTTCTCGTAGTTTTACATTTTTATATTGCTCCACTATTGTAGAATTTTCTGCTAATATAACTTCTATTTCTTTTTCTATCTCCGCTTGCTGTTCCTTAAACAATTTTTGTAGTATTGGCTGAACATCAACTGCCAAATTATTAGCTAAATCTTTCTTTTCTAACTTCTTTTTTTGCTCGATTAAATTTCCATCTCTTTTTTCTAAATTCTGCATACTGGCATTAAGCTCGGTCATAAGCTGCGAATTTTTCTCAAGCAACTCTTTTTTGTCATCTTCTTTAAGCAATTCACTTCCTTCAAGAAATTTAGCAAATGCCTCTTTGTGTTCAATGCTCCTATGAGAAGTATTTTGTCCATCTTCACGTAAAAACTGCTCAAACTCTCGGCATATCTCAAGATTTAATGCAATATTTTCATATTGCTGTTTGATCAGTTCTAACTCTGAGTCTATAAATTCATTTTGTTCTTGAACTGCTTGTATTATTGCGTCTGCTGATTGAGCAGCTAGGTGTCCTTTTATTTTTTCCTGCTGTTTCCAAAGTTTTCCCAACAATTCTAATGCATCATTATCTTCTTGCTGCAAATTATCTTTTAGAGTATCTAATGCTTTTTGCTTGTCTTGAATATCTTTTTGTAGACCTTTAAGGTCTTTATCAGCTTCTTCAAACATACCCTGTTCAGTTTTCATCTTTTCTTGAAGTTGTTTTATTGCGGATAAAGTTTCTTCTGATTCTGGTAATGACATTTTATTTACCCATAGTTTAAATTATCTAAATTAATATTATAAAATTATTTGAGTATAACTATAACTTCAAAAGTTGTTAAAAACAACTTTTAGAAGTAAAATCTTTAGATTATTGAAAATTCTCTATCAGGAGTTTCGCACTTTATATAATTAACCTAGGTTCTGAAACAGCTTTGATGTCATTCCTGCGTAGGTAGCGGAATCTAAAAATGTTTAATAGTTTTTTAAACCCCCTACTTTCGCAGGGGTTGTAAGTTGTCATTCCTAGCCGCAGCGGGAATCTAGATACCTGCTTTCGCATGACACAAAGTTTGTATCACCTAATTCAATAGGTTTCACTATAGTAAGAGTAGGATGATAAGTATGGAACAGGTCTATTTAATAACCTTTGGGATAGTAACTGTACGAGTATGCCACAAAGTATATATCCCCTTAGCTATATTCTCACTAGCAGAATAATACTTAGCTCGCATATTATTAGGTATATTAGGTAAATGAAGATGCATATTCTCATCAATAATTGACACTCTTCCTTCATTAAACTCGTTTTTTATATGTCTTTTATGGGTTTCGTTCATTGTGGAGTTATAATACACCGTAACAGTTTTAGCAGGTAACATATCTACGGTTTCCGAGACCATAGAAGTAGACTCACCTGGTACTATAATCAGACTATGCTTGTTATATAAAACGGCTCCAAGAATAGCCTTATACATACTTGGTTGTCCTTTCTTAAAGTCAAATAATTTAAAGGGTACTCGATTTTCTTGTAAAACCCTTTGGAAACTTGATGTCACCATGTCCATTATACTATCTTTTTCATGTACACTAAGCTCTTTATTGTTTTGGCAATCATATTTTCCTGTACGCGGTCCATTGGATACTAATACGAAATAATTATTTTTTAATGCAAGATTACTAACATATTCGGCTAACTTCTCGGCTTCTTTATTTGTGTAGCAATGATATGTACCATTTTCCGGTACATCCCCTGCTAAAATCACTGCTAAATATTTATCAAAGGAAGAGAACATTGATTTAAATGCACCATATTCTGATTCAATATCAGAGACCTGCATATTATGAGCTACCCCATTAGTAGTAAGTAGTATAGTGTTCACGCCAGTAAGCTTAACATTATGCTTATCTAATGCATGGTTAGGCAATACTATTATGTCTGCACCAAAAAAATTATCACGTTTTTCTTGGACAAGTTGCTTGTGTGATAAAGTGCCATTATCTAATAGTTGGTGAGAAAGATGTACTGCGATAATCTTTTTTGCCAGTTCAGGATCTGACTTTAATTTAGTTATTGATTCTATGCCGTAATAACCAACTGAAACTATAATGGCAAGATTTTTGTTACTGCTAATTTGATCCTTAACGGTTTCTAATTGAGATTTATCGTATTCCTCAACATTCAGCTTAACAGACTTGCTTTTAAAGTACTTCTCGCTTTCTCTTGCTACTCCTAGCAATTGACTACGATCCCCAACAAAAGCTTTATCGCTTATAATATATAAATTAGCACTCTTTGTTTCAGCTGCGTGAGTATGCATCATAAAAGATGATATTATTAAAACTATAAAAAAAATATAGCAAAAATATGTTCTAATAATCATAATATCTCAAATATTAACATTGGACTTGCTTGCAGGAAAGAAACGATGTCACCACGGCAACACGATGTCATTACCACGTAAATTACTAGTACACCCCCTGCGCGTAAACAGGGGGTAAAAAATAAGAACCATCAGCCTTCCATCAGTTGTTTACGAGCAACTTTTCTTTTCCTTCTTTCTGTTTCTTGATCCTTACGGACACGTTTTACTGAAGGAGGTTCATAGAAACGCGACATTTTCATTGAACGAAAAACAAGCTCTCTTTGCATTTTTCTTTTCAAATTTTTAATTGCTTGTTCACCATTCCCAGCATGAACATTTACTAGTATCACTTTTAATTACCCCCTTTTAGCACAAATTAGACTATTGAATGATAGTAACATTATCTATATACTAAGCTTATATGTCAAGATTAAAAGATGCATTTAATGACTACTTACGAAAAATATTATAGTTTGAAAGTACAATTTGTACAAGTTCTAGCAAAACTGCTAATCTTTGATAAGTGGAATAATAAATTATTGGCAGATACCGAGGAAGAATGTGGGTTTGTTAAAGGCTATTATCATATAATCTTTCCGGGCGGCATAAGGGAAATAGTTGATTTCTTTGAAAATTGGCAAGACCAGAACATGCTTGATTTACTATCTCAACAAGAAACCCCGATTAAAATAAGGGATAAAATTGATTTAGCTTTAAGAATTAGAATAAAAGATTGTACACCTAAACTTATACATTTGAAGAATCGCAGTTATTTTACCACACCATCAAACAGCATATTCGCAACAAAAATAGCTTTTCGTACATGTGACTTAATTTGGCGTTATGCAGGTGATAAGTCTATAGATTATAATTATTATACTAAGAGAGGTCTGTTGCTCAGTGTTTATATAACTTCAATACTTTATTATATTCAAGATGAGTCGGAAAATAATGTAGATACTGATCAATATATCACTAAATCCTTATCCAATATTATAACTATGACCTCTAAATGTAAGAATATGTTAAAGTTACCAAACCCTGTCGATATACCAATTATTCGACTATTTTCATAATAATCAATATTACAAACATGACTAAAAAATACTACCCTGATATTCAATCTAATGTTGATTTTCCAACAGTGGAAAAAAAGATTCTAGCTTATTGGCAGAAGCACAATATTTTCCAAAAAACTATAGATGCTAGAGCATCATTAGAAAGTAGACCTACTTCGAAACTCGCTTGTGCTGAGGGATTTGAAGGAGACGCGGAACGCAGAACCGCAGCGTACTCTAATGTACGTGAGGATTCGAGTACCGCATCGACATACAAATCACCAGCAGAAGTAGAGTTTCGAAAGAGGTCTAATGGGCAAAATAATGAATTCATCTTTTATGATGGCCCACCCTTTGCTAATGGATTACCACATTATGGACATTTGCTAACTGGCTTTATCAAAGATGTGTATGCACGTTATCAAACCAGTAAAGGCAAAAGAGTTGAGCGACGCTTTGGTTGGGATTGTCATGGACTACCTGCCGAGATGCAAGCAGAGAAGGAGCTGGGTATTTCTGGTAGAACTGCCATCATCAATTTTGGTATTGATAAATTTAACGAGCATTGTAGATCATCGGTCATGAAATATGCTGATCAGTGGCAGGAATATGTCAATAGGCAAGCAAGATGGGTAGATTTCAATAATTCCTATAAAACCATGGATAAAGCCTTTATGGAATCTGTTTTGTGGGCTTTTAAAGAGTTATACAAAAAAGGACTTCTCTATGAATCGATGAGGGTAATGCCTTATTCTTGGGCATGTGAGACACCTTTATCTAATTTTGAGACTAGGCTAGATAATTCATATAGAGAAAGAACTGATAAGGCGGTTACGGTAAGTTTTGTACTTAATGAGAAATTGCCAAGTTCTGTACCCTATAATGAGTACAGAATGCTGGCATGGACTACGACTCCATGGACTTTGCCGGCTAATTTAGCATTAGCCATTGGAGAAAATATTGAATATGCTTTAGTGCCAAATGGTCAGGTTTGTTATATTTTGGCTAAATTTGCTTTGGAAAAATATTCCAAAGAATTAGGGCTTAGTGCTGACACAAATTATGATATAATTGAAGGTAAGTGCCTATTAAACCTGAATCTTACTTACCGACCATTATTCGATTATTTTTCCAACCATCTTGGTAGCTTCAAAGTTCTTTCCGGAGATTTTGTAGTTGAAGGAGACGGCACCGGTATCGTCCATATGGCTCCCGGCTTTGGTGAAGAGGATCAGATTCTTTGTCAATCTCAAGGAATAGAACTCGTTTGTCCTGTAGATAATGCTGGAAAATACACCAAAGAAATTTATGATTTTGTTGGTTTACAAGTATTTGATGCTAATGATCAAATTATTATTAAGCTAAAAAATCAGGGTAATTGGCTTAAAACCGAGCAATATATTCATAATTATCCGCATTGTTGGCGTACTGATACCCCTCTTATATACAAAGCAGTTCCTTCTTGGTATGTAAAAGTTAGCGAATTTAAAGACAGAATGGTTGAATTAAACCAACAAATTAACTGGATACCCTTGCATATCAGGGATAATCTATTTGGCAAATGGTTAGAAAATGCTAGAGATTGGTCAATTAGTCGCAATAGATTTTGGGGGACGCCTCTACCAGTGTGGAAGTCGGATGATCCGATTTATCCAAGAATTGATGTATATGGGTCAATAGAGGAGCTAGAGAAAGATTTTGGAGTGACAATCGTTGATTTACATAGACCTTTTATTGATCAGCTAACTAGAAAAAATCCAGACGATCCAACCGGTAAATCAATGATGGTTAGAGTAGAAGATGTTTTTGATTGTTGGTTTGAAAGCGGCTCTATGCCTTATGGACAAGCACATTACCCATTTGAAAATAAAGAGTGGTTTGAGGGACATTTTCCTGCTGACTTTATAGTGGAATATTCAGCACAAACACGTGGTTGGTTCTATACTTTAATGGTACTGTCAACAGCCCTTTTTGACCAACCACCTTTTTTAAATTGTATTTGCCATGGAGTTATATTAGATAGCACCGGACAAAAATTATCAAAGCGTCTTAATAATTATGCTGATCCACTAGAATTATTTGATAAATATGGTTCTGACGCTCTAAGAGTCACCATGCTCTCTACCAATATAGTTAAAGGTCAGGAATTATTGATCGATAAAGATGGAAAAATGGTTTATGAGAGCCTACGTTTATTTATCAAACCCATTTGGAATGCCTACCACTTCTTTACTTTGTATGCTAATAGCGATCAGATCAAAGCTGAGCTAGACTTTAATTCTCAAAATGTGCTAGATCGTTATATTTTATCAAAACTAAAAATATCAGTACAAAAAATTCAGCATGGGTTAGATAATTTTGACAGTCAAATAGCTTATAGTAGCATTGCCGATTTTTTTGAAGTATTAAACAATTGGTATATTAGAAGAAGTAGGAATCGTTTCTGGAAAAGTGAAAAAGATCAAGATAAGAAAAACGCTTATAATACCTTGTATAGTTGTCTTGAAATAATGTCTATTGCTCAATCCAGTTTATTGCCATTAATTTCTGAGGAAATTTATTTGGGACTCACAGGGCTAGAAAAGCAAGGAGGCAGTGTTCATTTAGCAGATTTTCCTAAACTTGATACGATAGAAATCGATTATGATTTGGTCAGCACTATGGATCAAATATTAGATATTTGTAGTAATGCTTTATTCATTAGAAGTAGTGAAAATATTCGGACTCGACAACCACTGAGTAGTTTAACAATCATTAGCAACAATAATGAATTATTAATAAAATTTGAAGAATTGATTAAAGATGAGATCAATGTTAAAAAAGTAATTTATAGAGATGATGTAGAAAATTATGCCGATCATAAATTATCGATTAACTTTCCTAATTTAGGCAAGCGTCTACCTCATAAAGTCAAAGATATCATAATAGCTTCTAAAAATCATCAATGGCAGCTTACCTCTGAGCATCTAATAATAGCAGGAGAGCAACTGAATAAAGACGAGTTCTCTCTAGTTTTACAACCTAAAAATGTTAAAGGTACAAAATCTTTAGCCAATAATCATGGACTAATATTGCTAGATTTAGACATAACAAAAGAATTATACGAAGAAGGTATAGCAAGAGATTTGGTACGCTTTATTCAACAAGCAAGAAAAGATGCCAATTTTGCTATAAGTGACAGAATCTTTCTAGAAATTATTGGTGAACCAGATTTTATGCTAATAGTCCAGCAGCACAGTCAATTTATTCTCGAACAAACCTTAAGTGAATTTGCTAGCAATTTTACGCCAGAATATATGACTAATATTGAATTAAATTCAGACATAATAAATATAAGGGTAGCAAGAGTTTCTAAGTAACCTCAAATATAGTCAATTCAGGAGAATTGGATAGCAAGAACGATGGAGCGAAGCCTATAGATAATAGGCGAGTGATCGAAGACGACGTCACTAAATTCTCATCAATGAACTATATAGAACTTGTAAAATTTGTTAAAATAGGTAAGGAAAATGGCTGGACGCTTAAAGCATGATCAAATCTTTCGTAAAGCTATGGAAAATCCACTAGTAGCACATGAATTTTTTGATGCCCATTTACCTAAACATATTAAGGATTTAGTAGATTTCACTAGCCTAGAAATGGACAATACAACTTTTGTTGAACCAAATTTAAGAGATACTATCTCAGACGTGTTGTTTTATACTAAATTTGGTAAGCAAGATGGTTATCTGTACCTGCTCGTCGAGCATCAAAGCAGCCCTGATCATTTCATGGCTTTCCGTCTCTTCAAATATATGATGAATATTTGTGACAGATATTTAACTGAGAATCCTAAAACCAAAACTTTACCGTTAGTCTATCCGTTAATATTTTTTAACGGCACAAGAAAATATAATGTGTCTCGTAATTTGTGGAGTTTATTTGACAATAGTAAATTAATTAGGGATATTTGGGCAAATGATTATCAACTAGTAAATGTGCATGATATTGCTGATGAGGAACTGAAAAAAAGAGTGTGGTCAGGCATTCTCGAATTTTTTATGAAACATATAAAAAAACGTAATCTATTAAAGAAATGGCAGGAAATAGCCAATATTTTACCTGAATTTACCAAAGTGACTATAGGTTATAACTATATTGAAATGATTCTTTCTTACACTTTGACAAAAATAGATCAATCGGATAAAATAGAGTTGGAGAAATTATTAACCAGTAAGTTAAATCAACAAACAGGTACAAAACTTATGGGTAGTTTAGCACAACATTGGGAACAAATAGGTGAAGCTAGAGGTGAAGCTAGAGGCGAAGCTAGAGGTGAAGCTAGATTAGTAAAAACGATGATAAAAAGTGGTAGTTCTATTGAAGAAATCTCTAGAATGACCAAATTATCTATTACCAAAATTAGAGAGCTATTAAAAATAAATACTTAAAGCAGCTTCCTTAATTGTGACGACCTGATTTTGAAATGACACTGGCTTGCTTTCATCGGCAACAAGCGGCTTAAATTAACTGACTTTAAAAATACAGTCTAGCTTGATTTAATTGACTCTCAAAATTTCTTGGCTCACATTAATTGATTCTATATTTTCATCGGCTCACTTTATTTAGCTCTATCAAGTTGAGATTAGGTAAAAAAGTTAGAGGTTATATTCTTTTATGAGCATATTTGCCGGGGGCAAGTTCGATGGATTTTAACCTATCATAATCTATCGATTTTATTAACTCACCACTATTATCTTCTAACCAAGTAAGCCAGTAAGACCACCATGATCCTTGATGCTCGTCAGCATTAATAAACCATGATTCACTAGTCAAGGTTAAGTCTTTATTAGTTTTATAATTATATTTAGACATTGCAGGAGGATTAACCACCCCTGCAACATGTCCAGAACTTGTAAGACAAAAGGTTTTGTTACCTTTTAATAGTTTTAATCCTTCATACACCGATCGCCACGGAGCTATATGATCGTCATTTGCAGCAAGGAAAAAAGAATTACAGTCAATCTTGCTCAAATCAATTGGCGTACCAAATAATGATAAGTTACTCGGTTCTTTTAATAAATTATTTAGATACATATTACGTAAGTAGTAGCTATACATATTAGTTGGTAAATTCGTTGGATCAGCATTCCAATATAATAAGTCAAATGGCATTGGAGTTTGACCAAGCAGATAGTTATTAACAAAAAACGACCATACTAAATCATTAGCTCTTAGCAAACTAAAGCTATTCGACAAATAACGACCATCAAAATATCCTTTAGAATTCATTTCTTGTTCGATCATGGCAATCGATGACTCATTGACAAAAATACTTACTTCCCCAGGATTTTTAAAGTCTAAAAGGGTAGTAATAAAGCTGACACTATTAATATAATTTAAATTATTTGCCTTCAGATAAGCAACAGCAGTTGCAAGAAAAGTTCCACCAATACAATAACCAATAGCATTAATATGGTTATATCCAAACCGCATTATATATTCACAAGCTTCTAAAACTCCTTCTTTTACATAGTCCTCAAAACTTTTATCAGCTAGAGTTTCATCGGGATTAACCCAAGAGACCATATATACTTGAAAATTATGTTCGACAAGAAATGCTACCATTGAATTATGTTCAGATAGATCAAGTATATAGTATTTATTAATACAGGGTGGAATTATAAGTAATGGTATCGCCCGTGTTTTTTGCTTAGGTTCATAACATATTAACTGTATTAATTGATTCTGAAAAACAATTTTTCCTTTAGTAGTAGCTATATTTTTGCCAAGTAAAAAAGCATTATTATCGGTAGTTTTTATATTTAATATATCACTAGAATTTCTTATATCTGCAAGAAAGTTTTCTAAGCCTTGAACAAGATTCTGACCACCTGTTTCCAAAATTTTACTAAGAACTATCGGGTTACCAAAAGCAAAATTTGACGGAGAGAAGGCATTAATAAATTGATGCGTCATAAATGCCAAATGTTGTTTAAGGTCAGGTGCTAGTTCATATTGTTCGATATTATCCTGTAACCATTCTGAAGACATTAAATAGAACTGCTTAACAAAATCAAAATACGCATTATCCTGCCAAGCTAAATCCTTAAACCTTCTATCTTTACTATTTGGTGAAAAAAGAGGAGTGGTTGATTTCCCTACAAATTTCTCTACTGAATTTATGACAAGATTCTGAAATTTCTCAACATACTGAATATTTAGTTGCCAAAATTTTTCAGGATTTTTTACAAATTGTTCACTTAAGCTTGATAATATAACTCTATTTTTATCCATATCAATAAGAGATGCAGGGATCATGTTCCCCCTGCCCTGCATAAGACAAAGTATTATCTCTTGGTATTTATCACTAACTTTTTTTATATTTTTGATTATTTCATCACTAGAAATATTATCCACTATATCCAATTCCAATTCTTCAAGTCATTTGAGTATACTCAGGTAGAACTTCAAGAATTGGCGTTCCCGCGACCAAAGATCGAAACTGCCTAGTTACTCATGTACGCTACGCCGCTCAACTTTGCTACTGCCTAGCTCTTCTTGAAGTTATACTATCGTCTACCAACTCTTCATTTACAAGCAGTATATATAATATATACTATAAATTTCTAACACTAAGTGTTTTAAGAAAAAATTATTTCAAGTTTTTGCGGATATACCAAGCATATCCCAAATTTTGTCAATCTTTTCCACAACTTCACTAGTCATTTCTATTTTCTTACCCCAAATTCTATTAGTTTCTGGGACTATTTTATTAGTTGCATCTATTCCCATTTTACTACCAAGGCTAGACACAGGTGAGGCAAAATCAAGATAATCTATTGGTGAATTATCAATAAAAGTAGTATCCCTAGAAGGATCCACCCTAGTCGATATTGCCCAAACCACTTCTTTCCAGTCACGAATATCTATATCATCATCTACCACAATAATAAATTTTGTATACATGAATTGTCTTAAAAATGACCAAATCCCCATCATTATTCTTTTTGCATGACCTGCATAAGCTTTACGAATAGATACCACAGCAACTCTGTAAGAACAACCCTCAGGTGGCAACCAAAAATCAACGATCTCTGGAAATTGCTGTTGAATTATCGGAATAAACATTGCATTTAATGCTTCACCAAGTATAGATGGCTCATCTGGGGGTTTACCAGTATAAGTACTTAAATATATAGGTTGTCTTTTCATGGTAATAGTCTTAACATTAAATACTGGAAAATATTCAACGTCATTATAGTAACCTGTATGATCACCAAATGGTCCTTCTGGTAGATATTCATCAAAACTTACATGCCCTTCAATAACAATTTCACTATGAGCTGGCACTTTCATATCTATACTGACGCAATTTACCAGTTCAATTGACTTACCTCTTAATAATCCAGCAAAATTATACTCGGACATATTATCGGGTAGCGGCATAACAGCAGCCATAGTCACGGCAGGACTTGCCCCAATAACCACTGCAGCAGGGAAAGGATCAATCTTTGCTGATTGCCAACGCTTATGTTGCTGAGCTCCACCTCGCATTTTAAGCCAGCGCATAATAAGTTTGTTACGCTCTACTACTTGCATTCGGTATATACCAAGGTTAAAATTATCTATTTTTTCTAAGCTAGGTCCTTTTGTAACAACTATTGACCAAGTAAGTAGTGGTGAAATATCAAGAGGCCAGCAGGTTTGTATCGGCAATATATTAACATCAGGATCATTAATTATCACTTCTTGACAAGGAGCTTTTGACAAAATCTTGGGTGACATAGCCAATATTCTTTTGGCGAGTGGCCACATAGCAAAGGTTTCTTTAAAGGAAGAAGGTAGTTCTGGTGCTTTAAGAAAAGCTAGCAATTCACCAAATTTCCTCAACTCTTCTGTATTTTTTAAACCAAGTCCTAAGGCAATCCGCTGCGTGCTGGCATATAAATTAGTTAAAACTGGCATATCAGACTTAGTCCCATCATCTCTAATAACATTTTCAAACAAAAGAGCAGGACCATCTTTTATTAAAACTCTTCTACTGATTTCTGTTATTTCAAGGTTAGATGATACAGGATAAGATATACGATTTAGGAGACCATTTTGCTCTAAAATTTTTAGGAATTGTGGTAAATCTTGAAAACTCATATAATTTTACGAAAATATAAATACAGGCTTAAAATAATAGCGATAATAATGTTAGCATAACAAGCAAAGATAAAATTTGAATCTTTAGAAGCAAGATTTTGTAATACAAAGTGTAAATATGTGATAATTATTGCAGAAAGTGCTGTAATTAGAATCTGCCTCAGACTAGATTTTTTATTATAAGGCTGTCTTAAAAAAACCGACAATGTTAGAAAAACAAGTACAAAATTATACATTGGCCAAATCAATCTTTGGTGTCCCTCAGCAACTAATTTAATCTGTCTCTGCTTTGATAGATTATTGTTGGGTTTTAATAATTCATGAATATAATATTCATTGATTTCTCGACTATACTCTTCCTTTACCAATCTTTTAGCATCATTACTGACTAATTCTACTGTTAGAACATCAAATGATAAATTAGTTAAATTACCATTATAATCATATACCTGCCTAACTCCATCTTTTAGTTGAAAAAACGAAGAGTTATTATATATTTTAAATATCCCCGATCTAGAAAATAAAATTGCATGATTATCATGTTTACGATTATCAAAAAGGATTAAATCTTTCATAGTACCATCAGCCAATTTTTTATCAAAATAAACTGTGATATCTTTAGAAATTGTATTAAATGTCTTCTCATCTAGTAGAGTGGATGCATAATTATTTTTCATGAAATTAAGATCTGATTTAAGCTTTGCATAAGATAATGGCAATAAACTAATCGAAATATAATAAGCAAATAACGTAACTGTCAAAGCTACAATCAATGCTGGACTAGCTAGTTGTATATTACTTAATCCCAAATTTTGCAGAATAATTATCTGACGCCTCTCACTTAAAGCATTATAAGTATAAATAATAGTGATAATAGTTGCAAAAGGTAGCAAAATAAATAGCAAAGATGGAATAACTAAAATAATTAAATTTAAGAAATCCTGAGCTTTTATTCCTTTATCAATTAAGTACAAAAACTTTAATATCTGAGTAATCCATACAAGGCTAGTGATCGAGAAAATAATTATCACCAAGGATGGTACAATATTTCTTATTATATAACGTTTATATATTAACATTCTGTAATCATTTATAGTCTTTCAAATATGTATACTCAAATGAGTTATCACAGTACTATTATCTACCAAATCCATGTAGTATACTATAAAATTTCTATCCACTAAGTTAAAAAATACAATTATACCTTCTGCTTTAAAAAATTATTGTTTTATAACCCATTAAGGTTCTATATAACTCATTCGTTGCCACCTAAAATGCCTCCTCGCTAATAGCGGAGTAATGCTAGTCAGGGTAACTATAAAATATCACTATGTTATTTTTTATCAGCTAGCCAGGGTAGCTTTGAAACTAAACCTTGACTCCTATATAAAAAAAGCTATTTTATCAATTTAAATAGTTTATATTAACTATCTTGTTAAACTGAATATTATTAAATAGGAAACAATTTTTTATGTCAAAAAATCATAGACATTCTAAACAAAAAAATTTACAGACAAATCCTTATCGTGACAACAACGGTGACCTTACCCCAAAGTATTTTGATGATACGAAAAATTTTGACCAATTAAATGATACAAATAAAAAGTTTCATCTGAGAGGAACTATAAAGAAATACGGTGAAGACTTACTATCAGAAAACATGAAAGACGCAGCTATAAAGCTTGGAGTCATCACTGCTCCTTCCCCTTCTTCTAATACAGGTAGTTGGCTTACTACTGCTGCTGCTGATGTTCTTGCAACTATCCCCAAAGCGGTTGTCTTAACACTAGCCGCTAGTGAAGTATTAAAGGCTGTTGGTGCACTCCCTACTGGATATAACCATAACCACCCATCTGCAGAACCTACAGATAACTCCGATGCAGTTCATCATAGAGGTAAACGTGGTGTGGGGGATATATCAGAAGTACAATCCATTACTTTGTCAAATCAGAACTGTTTGGCAGTTGGAGTGAAAAGACATCCCGCTAACGGGCATATAGAGTGGGGCGAGTTATTTAAAAAGTGTTATAATGAACCTTGCCACAAAGGTCAATCATTTGTTTCAAGCGATGAAGGAGAAAGCTTTAATTGGGGGTATTTATTAAAAGATCTACAGGTAAGAAGTCTTAATAACGGACAAATGGCAGAGATAGACTTCTTATATAAAAGTTCTGTTTGGGTGGGCGGCTACCACTGGAGTTATCCAGTGCGTCACACATGTGATTTGCCACTTTCACCACGTTATCAACATTTAAATGAGTGCAATGGATTGAGTTCTGCTGGTAAATATCAAGAAGCTCTAACAGAATGCAACAAGGCTCTTGAGGTAGATCCAAATTTTACACAAGCCCTTGAACAGAAAGCTGCTCTAGAAGAATTACTAGCAGCACGTACTACCATTGAGCCATCTCCCCTAGCTCTGCAGAAAATTCCACTCCTACAGCGAACTCTACCACTATAATGGAAGAAAATACACCTACCACTATAACGGAAGAAAACACACCCAACCTAGAACCTCATAATGCTCCATTTAATAGGGGTTCTGTTCCTACAGCAGCACCACACAAACAAACTACTGAAGGTCAAGGATGGTCGCTGAAAGATATATTGACAGCTGCAGGTTCAGCTGCGATTGTAGTAATTACGGTAGGTGGTATTGCTACTTATATTTACAAAAAAGGTACTGCTATTTGCCAGGAGTATTGTAGTAAAACAGAAGAACCATACCCTACATTTGTTTTTTCAGTAACTAATGTAGAAGGCACCGATTTAATGGGTAATGGGTCAGGAGATGCAGATTTATCAGAAGCGCCACTATAAGTTGTAAAAAGAACAGTAGAAATATTGTTAAAAAAGCAAAGCACCAATACTATAGCTAACCCGTTAAGGTTCTAGATAGCTACTCGCTAATAGACATTTAGAAGCTTATAACAATATACTCGATGAAAATCAACAATTGCGTTGTCGTTGTCCAAGACCTGCGGTACTCACGTACTAATGTACACTGTGCTCCTCGGCTTGGACACTTCTAGCACTTGTTGATTTTGATCTTCGTCTACCAACTCTTCATTTACGAGCAGTATATCAAGAACTTATCCGGGTTAGCTATACCGTTTTAACAAAATTATCCCTCTGAACTAATTGATAAAATCAAAGTCTTTCCCTTGTTGAATATATTGTCTTATTCTTGACATTAATTCTTGGAAATACACCAAATTATGCCACGTCATAAGTACCGCCCCTAGAATCTCTTTTACCTTTACCAAATGATGTAAGTAAGCTTTATTATAATTTTTACATGCTGGGCATGGACAATCATATTCTAGAGGTTCATGATCGCTACTATATTTACTATTGCGAATATTTACTATACCATATTTGGTAAAAGCTTGACCATTCCGACCCGAGCGGGTTGGAATAACGCAATCAAACATATCTACTCCCCTTGCAACCGCACCAATAATATCATCTGGTTTACCAACCCCCATAAGATATCTTGGCTTATATTTAGGTAACAAATCCGGAGCATAGTCTAACACATTGAACATTAGTTCTTGCCCCTCACCTACTGCTAGACCTCCGATAGCATACCCTTCAAAATCTAATTCTACCAAATTCTGTGCTGACTGAACACGTAACTCCTGATATATACTCCCCTGTACAATACCAAATTGACCATAACCTTCTCTTTGAACAAAGGCTTTTCTTGACCTCTCTCCCCATCTAGATGTCAACTCCATAGATGATTTTGCTTGCTCAAATGTTGCAGGATATGGGGTACATTCATCAAACGCCATAGTAATAGTGCTATCAAGAAGATATTGTATCTCAGTTGCACGTTCGGGAGTTAACATATGCTTACTACCATCAATATGAGAGTTAAAAATTACACCTTCTTCGGTAATTTTACGTAATTTCGATAGGGACATGACCTGAAAACCACCTGAGTCAGTAAGTACAGGCTTTGACCAGTTCATAAATTTACGCAAGCCCCCAAGCTTAGCAATTCTTTCAGCAGTTGGCTGCAACATTAAGTGATAAGTATTACCAAGTACTATATCAGCTCCGGTAGACTCCACTGCTTCGGGCAACATGGCTTTTACCGTACCTTTCGTACCGACTGGCATAAAAGCTGGGGTACGTATCTGACCGTGCCTAGTAGTAATAACACCAGTTCTTGCTTTTTTATGTTGAAACTTTAAGTCAAATGAAAATTTTTGCATTATTAATTTACCTTTTCAATACACATAGCTATCCCCATCCCTCCACCTATACAAAGTGTTGCTAGCCCTTTTTTCGCGTTAATTTTTTGCATTTGATGAATTAATGTTACCAAGATTCTTGCCCCACTTGCTCCTATTGGATGACCAAGAGCAATAGCCCCTCCGTTCATATTGACTTTATTAATATCCCAATTCATCTGTTGATTTACATAAATAGCTTGAGCGGCAAAAGCTTCATTAGCTTCTATTATGTCCAAATCTTCTACTTTCCAACCAGCTTTGTCCAAAGCCTTCTTCGATGCTGGTACTGGACCTGTTCCCATAATATTTGGTTCTACCCCTACTTCAGCATATGATACAATTCTAACAAGAGGTTTTAGATTATATCTCTTTAATGCTTCTTCAGATACTACCATTAAACAAGCTGCTCCATCATTAATAGAAGAAGCATTACCAGCTGTTACAGTACCTTCTTTGTCAAAAGCTGGACGTAGTTTAGCTAGAACTTCTAATTTAATATCAGCTCTAATTCCCTCATCTTGATCAAATATTAATGTAGCTTTTTGCATCTTAACTTCTACTGGTAAGATCTCGTCTTTAAAACGACCTTCTGCTTGTGCTTCACGTGCTTTTTGGTGTGATTTTAGTGCAAACTCATCTTGCATTTCTCTAGTAATATTAAATCTTTTAGATATATTTTCGGCGGTAATTCCCATTAAATTATTAGAAAATACATCGGTCAAACCGTCATACTGCATCAAATCTACCATTTGTGTGCTACCTAACTTATGACCAGCACGAATATACGCTCCATGTAAACCCAAAGACATATTCTCTTGCCCACCAGCTATCACAATCTCATTATCACCTGCAATAATACTACTTGCTGCTAAACATACCGTTTTTAACCCAGATCCACATACTTTATTAACTGTGAAGCCTGTAACTTCTTTAGGTAATCCAGCTTGGATTAGAGCTTGCCTAGCAGGATTTTGTCCTACGCCACCAGTGATTACCTGTCCCATTATTACTTCATTAATAATAGCTGGATCTAGTTTACTATCTTTTAAAATTGATTCTATAATGATAGCTGCAAGTTTAGTTGCTGGAATTGATCCTAAGCTTCCTAGCAGAGATCCTACTGCTGTTCTTTTTGCATGAGTTATATAAACTGCCTTTTTACTCATCGAGTATACTCCTTAAATAAGATATCTAAATTGTTATTAATCAAATAGCTAATATGACCACTTGGTACTTCGAAGATCATAGATTCTCTAAATAATTTGTGTAAGGATAACATAGATGATTTTGGTACTATTTTGTCATTACTTGCAATTATTTGATATACTGGTTTATTTATTAATGTCGGATCAATGGTGATATTGTTGACTTTCCATTGAAGTTTTGCAAGCATATTATTGCCTACTACATCATCCATAATTTGTATATATGTATTTCTAGACAAAGCAGTTCCAGACATCAACCAATTTTCTACTCTAAAAGATAAATCTCTTATTTTTGGTACAGTTATGGTAAAAAATTTATCAAGTTTTGTACTGAAATAATTTGGCATTAATAGGAAAAAAAGAATCTGAATATGTAGTTTAGGGATCATTGGCAAATTTCGTACATAATAATCTAGACCAAGATATTGGTATATATTCCTTGCTGTAGCAAAATGGGAGAAATCCCAAGGAGTTGAAAGTAATGTTAATGTTCTTATCATGTTTGGTATTATTATAGTGGCTGCCATTCCTATAATACCACCGATACAGTGTCCCACTAAGTCTATTTGATACTTTTTTTGTCTTAAATTGCTAATAATTTCAACTACCCTCTTTACGTAGTCTTCTAACAAATAATCAGCTTCATCAACTTCAAACCAATCAACTAGAAACACCTCACCACAATGTCTTAAGTTATCAACAAAGCTTTTTGATTTAGCTAAGAAGAGAATTTCCGGGGAGTTAAAGATCGAAGGAATAACTAAGAATATTCTTTTTTTACTAATAATGCAATCTTGCGATGCCAGTGTTTTATAATATAAAATTTGATAATATTTTGTTTTAGTTATTTTTTTACCCAAGGAACAATACTTATTACCCAATAAATATTTGGATGAATAATCATTATATTGATCAAAATATTCTTGATATTTATTATTATATATCAAATCTTATGCCAGCAATCACATTATGAGTTCTGTAAGAATTTTTAGTCATTTCAGCAGTGCTATATTTCTTTTCAGTATCATTATATTTATATTGCTTAGATGGTACTTTTCCATAATCTCTCCAACTATATACAACATCAAAATTTACATGATCAAGCACATTGATAGACGTCCCAATAGTCAACTGATAGGCAAAATTATTAGCCTTCTTAGAAGACACAGAAACTGCTACCATTGGGTTTGTGACTGTATCGCTGTGTTTCACAGTAGCTGTTATTGTTTCTTTTATTTGAGCCATTCCAACACCTGCTCCTATAAAGAACTTGGCAATACCTACACCATACAAATCAATATAACTATTAAGTAACAATGACTCTACTTTGGCTTTATGTGCTACTTCTGCACGTGTGTGAGATATTTTCGGTAGTGTCTTATTGTCATTCCTAACAATATTTAGAATATTCTTATCAATCTTACTGCTTTCCAATTTTGGAACAAAATCGAGTGTTAAATCTACTCTAACATTATTCATTACATAATAGCCTACACCAAAACCAGAAATAGCCTTAATTGGATAGTGCTTCTTTCGTATATTAGAGTTAGCCTCACTTCCTTCACTTAATATTGTTGCACCAACTTCTGCTTTTACATAAAATTGATTTTCATCTGCTATTGATATGGTAGAAGTCAAAATAACAGAAGTTGCAACAGCGATTAATAACAATAGTTTTCTCATATACTCTCGTTAGATTTTCTATATAGACATAAAGAGTTATAGCATCTCCTATCTTGCTATACAAGCTAAATTAAAATATCTTGACATAGGGAGGCTAATAATATATAAGTTCCTAACTTTCTTTGGTTTTCATAATAGCCTTAAGCCATTATAGAGAAACTCTTGAACATAGTCCTCAAGTTTTTTTTTTGTCTTAGGGAATCCTTATTATGACTAGTATACAGTCAAACTTATTTAAAAGCAAATTCAGAACTATATTTTGGCCTATCCATAATCATGAGCTTGGAAAATTCATACCTATGTGCGGCCTGATGTTCTGTGTCCTATTCAATCAAAACATATTAAGAATTTTAAAAGATAGTATTTTAATTTCAGAGATTAGTGCTGAAGTAGTAAGTTTTACTAAAGTTTATTGTGTAACACCTGCAGCAGCTTTATTCGTTATAATCTATGCTAAGATGCTTAATCATTTTAGTTTTGAAAAGATTTTTTGCTATTTAATCACTTTTTTTGTTGGATTCTTCATTCTTTTTGCTTTCATTATTTATCCAAATGTCGATATTTTCCATATTAGTCCAAATTCACTAGAACAAATTATGGGAACTTATCCTCATCTTAAATGGTATATAGCTTTAATTGGTAATTGGAGTTATATGGTTTTCTATACATTATCTGAACTTTGGCCAAATATCTTTTATGTTTTACTTTTTTGGCAGTTTGCTAATGAACTTACTACAACAGAAGAAGCAAAAAGGTTTTACACGCTTTTTTCATTATTTGGCAATTCTTCTTTAATATTTGTAGGCTTTTTGATGATGAACTTATCATCTGAGAACAGTATTGCTAAATATTTTTTAACCGTATCGGACAACAAAACTACACTTATAAAAATATCAACAAGTCTCGTGGTAGTTTCTGCTGTTATATCATGTTTACTTGTAAAATTTATTACCAAAAATGTTTTTACAAATCCAACATTTTATGCAAATGCTAAAAGTGGTAGATCTACTAAAGAAGGCATGGGTTTAATTGAAAGTTTTAAATATATAACAAGATCAAAATATTTATGGTTAATGCTAATTTGCTCTGCTGCCTTTGGTTTATCAATGAATTTGGTAGAAGCAGTATGGAAAGCAAAAATTAAGGAATTATACCCCACTGTTAATAGTTATGCAGAATTCAATAGTCTTTACATTCTTTGGACTGGAGTTGCTATTATGGTAATGACTATAATAGGCAATAATATAATGCGTAGCCATGGCTGGTTTGTTGCTGCAGTAATTCCGCCAATTGTCATGATGATTACTGGTATATTGTTTTTTATCTTAATCGTATTTGACCACCAAGTATTATCGATATTTGATAGTAGCATTCTCATGACACCCTTAGCTCTTGCGGTGTCAATTGGTGCTTTACAAAACATTCTAGTGAAAGGTAGTAAATATTCAATTTGGGATACCTCAAGAGAAATGTTATATATTCCTCTTGACCAAGAGCTAAAGACAAAAGGTAAGGCAGCTGTAGACGTCATTAGCTCGAAGGTTGGTAAATCTTCGAGCGGGTTAATACAGTCAATTATTTTCACATTAATACCAACAGCTACTTTTAGCTCTATATCACCATTTTTAATGGTGGTATTTACCATTGTTTGTATTGTATGGATTCACTCGGTAAGAAAAATATACTTTGAGTATAAAAAAATTGCCTAGCCTACTTCACTATGCATACTTAGGTAGGACTTCAAGAATTGGCGTTCCCGCGACCAAAGACCGAAACTGCCTAGTTACTCATGTACGCTACGCCGCTCGACTTTGCTACTGCCTAGCTCTTCTTGAAGTTATACTATCGTCTACCAACTCTTCATTTATGAGCAGTACACTATTGTTCGCTTATCGAATTCGCGTATAATGTATTGACATAGTATGTACTATTTATTATTATATTAAATAAAATATATCAAACTATGAGCTACAAATTAGATAAATATGAGCAGGATATAGAGATTAATTTTGAAGAACAACCTAGTATTAAAAATCAAAATGATATTAAACTATTTCAAAATGCAGCTAAAACACACCTAAAGAGAAAGCATCCTATTACTATAAGAGTAGCTGAGCAGGATATTGAAGCTATAAAAATTAAGGCTTCAAAACTTGGGTTAGCATATCAAACATATATTAATATGTTAATTCATAAAGAAGCCACAAAATTGTAGTTGTTAGGTAGTTTAAGTTGATTAAATTTAGATATAATTATGAAAAGAATTCAAAATTATTGCTTGAAAGAGGAATAGGTTTTGAAGAAATAATTCAATCTATAGCAGATGGGAATCTATTAGATATAACTAAACATCATAATCAAGAACAATATCCTGATCAGCAAATTCTATATGTAAGGATACTAACTGAAATATATGCTGTATACTCGGTGAACTTCAAGAATTGGCGTTGTCGTGTCTAAAGGTCTCCGCTGCTCACGTACTAATGTACGCTCCGCTGCTCGACTTTGACACTCCTAGCTCTTCTTGAAGTTGACCTTCGTCTACCAACTCTTCATTTACGAGCAGTATACCTTATATAAAAGAAGATGATAACACTATTTTCCTGAAAACACTATTTCCAAGTAGAAAAGCAAGAAAGAAATTTTTAGGTTAAGGTTTATAGGTAAAATTATATTCAGACAAAATTAAATCTAATTTAAAAGAAACTAATTAACCTCAAGTATCGATGTAATAAATTGATAATAAGCCCAGTACCATCACCCTTAAAACATCGAGGACTATTACACCTACTTAAACGCACACTTGGCAATATTTATTTTTATATACTCTACCACAAAAAAATAATTGAAATTAATCACTTTTCTACTTAGTGGAAGATAATTTTAGAATATAATATTTAAAGACTTAAAGAATTACTTTATTAATTAGTGGGTTTTTTATATACTTCCATTATTCAGATTATTACGCTTACAAAAAGAATATATAAAATTAGCCTCTCAAAAATAGGAATTTATGCTCAATAACATTAACTTTATAAGTAAAGAATTATCAAATAATCAAGCAACTGTAGTTTTTATTAACGAACAACTAAAATTAGACAATGAGTTATTGCTACTTGACCAACAACATCATGGTTTAATTTCTAAAACTATTCAGAATAAATTAGTATTTGCTGGGAAATTTGGACAAATTAAAATTGTTAACTCTGTTGCTAAGGATGGGGAAATAAAATATTTAATCATAGTTGGCATTGGTGATGAAACAAAACTAAAGACCTCTTGTATTGAAGAGATCGGGGGAAGAATTTTATCCAGTAGTACTTGCTGTAAAATTAGAACTATTGGTATAAAAATCTCTCATAATATTGGACAATATGAGCCAGCTGTTGTAGCGATGCTTATAGCTAGCGGCTGTTTGCTTGCTTCATATAGATTTGATAAATACAGAACTACCCAAAGTGAAGGAGAAAAATTTGTTGTAGATTCTCTGGAGATTTCTATAGATGACAAGTCTAAAGCAGAAGAATTATTTAATGATAAAAAATCATTGGCTGAGGCAGTATTCTTTGCTAGAGATATAATTAATGAACCAGCCAATATCAAAACTCCTTCATCTTACTCGGAAAAGATATTAGAGAATCTTGAACCATTAGGAGTTGAAATTACCGTTATCGGTGAAAGAGAAATGAAAAATCTTGGCATGGGGGCTTTACTTGGTGTTGGACAAGGTTCGCAAAATGAATCTAAACTTGTAGTAATGCAATATAATGGTTTGGATGATGATACCCCGCCTGTAGCTTTCGTTGGGAAAGGAGTTACTTTTGATAGTGGCGGGATTTCTCTTAAACCAGCAGCCAATATGGGAGATATGAAATATGATATGGCTGGCTCAGCCGCAGTAGTTGGAGCTATCATGGCTTTGGCTAGTCGTAACGCCCAAGTTAACGTGGTTGGGGTAGTTGGTCTTGTGGAAAATATGCCATCAGGTAACGCTCAACGACCGGGAGATGTGGTAACCACTATGTCTAAAAAAACAGTGGTGGTGGATAACACTGATGCAGAAGGTAGGTTAGTCCTGGCTGATGCAATTTGGTATACTCAAGAAAAATTTAAACCTCAATGTGTCATCGATCTTGCTACCCTTACTGGAGCTATCGTTGTTGCTCTTGGCAAAACTTATGCTGGATGCTTCACTAATAATGATGAATTAGCTAATAAGCTAATAGAGGTTGGTAATAAAGTTAATGAAAAATTATGGCGTATGCCTCTGCATAAAGATTTTGATGAAATGATTAAATCTGACATTGCTGATCTTGCCAATATTGGTAATGTCCCTGGAGCGGCTGGTAGTTGTACGGCAGCTCAATTTATAGGAAATTTTATTAAGGAAGGTATGGTTTGGGCTCATCTTGATATTGCTGGTGTTGCCTATAATAAAACAGGTAATCCTCTTGGTCCCAAAGGAGCAGTAGGTTATGGTGTAAGGCTTCTTAACCAATTTATCCAAGATCACTATGAAAAATAATCAAACAAATCGTATTTTTGTAGTTGGTAATGAAAAAGGTGGAGCGGGTAAAACTACCTGCTCCATGCATCTAATTACTGGCTTATTGTATAATGGTCATACGGTAGCTAGTATTGATACTGATTCACGTCAGGGTTCTTTAACAAATTATTTAAAGAATAGGGATGACTATAATCTAAAGAATCCGGACAAAACGGTTGCCGTTCCTCAGCATGTTCATTTAACTGAAAGCCAAGAACAAGTCATTAACCTTAAAGAAGAGGACGAAAAAACTAGGTTTGAACAAATAATTGAACAGACAAAAAAAGCAGATTATGTAGTAATCGATACACCAGGAAGCTACTCCTTTTTATCAAGACTAGCTCACTCTTATGCTGATACTATAATTACGCCAATTAATGACAGTTTCCTTGATTTTGATGTACTAGGTAAAGTTAATGCTAACAATTTGTCAATTATTACTCCGTCAATCTATAGCCAAATGGTTTGGGAACAAAAAATGCAGAAGGCTAACCGTAATGGCGAAACAATTAATTGGATTGTAATGCGTAATAGATTAAGCAACTTGGATGCAGTCAATAAAAGGAAGGTTGCTACTTCTCTTGAACAATTAGCAAAAAGAATTAGCTTTAAAATTGCCCCAGGCTTTAGTGAAAGAGTAATTTTTCGGGAATTATTTTTACAAGGATTAACATTACTCGACTTAACAACAGCTAATCATGGAAAAACACTTAGTATATCTCACGTAGCTGCTCGACAAGAATTACGAGATTTCTTAAACTTTCTTGAAATTATTTGAGTGTATAATCAATATAACCATTAGTTCGATATCGAACTGAAGCAAAAAAGTCCAAGAGGATAATATGACAACACCATTGATATCAAAATTTATCGGTTGGAATTATTTGGCAAAGAAATCACTTGGAGCTAATGATGGTGGAGAATTAGGAGGAATATACAAAAGTTCTGATGACCTTCTATCCATGATTAAAAGCGAAGGGGATTCTCGAAAAAATATATCAGAGTTTCTAGGCTCACAAATTTTTCAAGCAACAAACCCAAATCATGGAGCTAAAGTTTCTCTCACTGTACCTGATCATCTTACCGAAAAAGTACATCAGGAAGGAGGACTTCAAAGTGATGGCTCTGAGGTATATGTACGGTCTGAATTTTTTAAGAATTATAGTGGTGATATGTATGTAGATATGGATAAACACATGTCTACAAAAACTAAACCAAGTGGTTGGCTTCGAAAAGATGGGGGAAGACCGATTTTCATGGGAACAAGAGAATTATTATCTAATACTTTAAGCAAAGCTTTTGAAGAACTTCATTATAGTTCTTTTGATAAAATAGCTCCAACTAGCTTATTAATAGGTGACTTTGATATTCATACAGGTAACATAGGAGTTATAAGAGACCCCGAAGATTCTACCATTCTTCCCAAACTAGTTCGTATAGATTTTGCTGGAAGTCTTGACCAATTAGAGGATAACATCCATCCAAATTCTTGGTCTAGACATCTGCCCTTACTAGGTCCAACTAATCATTTTAGAGAATTCCCAAGTAGCCTAAAGTATAATGAGTTATTTGTAAAAGGTTTACTTGATACTGCCCAAGTTGATTTAAATGATACTATTGATAATAGCTTTGCTGAATTATCAAAATATTATAGTGATAAAGCACTAGCAAATTGGGCGAAAATGGCAATGCACCAGAAATTTAAGGACATAGCCCCAGAAAACATAAAGATTGCTGATGTTAAAGATGCTCTTAAAGAGACTATGCAAAAGAGACAACAATCATTAAAAGAATATGGGTTGCAAATTAAATTGGGTCTTTTAGTAACAAAAGGAAAAATTAACACACCAAAATTACGAGAATTAGTCCAAGAACATCCCGATTATTTTAACAATATAATCAACCAAACCAAAAAATTAAAATTAAGAAAAGAAAATAAAATAGAGTATATTTTAGACTATAAAGCTCGAGAAGTATTATTAATTAAAGAAATAGCAAAAATATTACAAGAAGAAAAACAGCTACTGACCAAAAAAACAAGCGATCTCGAACCATCTATGCAAATATCTAGAAAAGCACTAGACGTTATGCTGACTCACGAAACAACAACTACTAATGTTCAATCCTCAACCTCCAAAGTGGATTCTATAACATTAGCCTTTAGACAAGAAATTATTGCCAAACAACAAGCACTATTACAACACGTCCTTGCTGAAGCAAATATTAAGACGGATAAAGGAGTTGCAGTTGCAGGTCTTGCTACTAATTCTCAGGAGTTTAAAGAGTTTATAGAAAATAACAACGGATTAATACAAAAGGCTTGGGCTGCCCCCAGTGTAAAAGCAAATATAGCACAAGCCATGAATGATGAAGTACAAAGTTATGCTAAAGTCCTTCAGGCTAATCATTTTAAACCTTTAACTTGGAACGAACAAGAAACAGTAACAAACATAACCTCTACTAGGTCAAGGGTTATTAAAGTCAAAGATGAAGAATTATTTAAATTAATAGAAACTAATATAAAGACCTCTAAGAAAGTAATATTAGAAGATGGTGTAACAGAGAGAGAGATTAGTAATTATCGAAATATTAATCTACCATTAACAATCAAGCCCTCTAGTACAGCTGTCCATCTTTCATTCCCGGTACAAAACGAGAAAGGTGAAAATATTGCAAGCTCGAAAGCACTTTATTTTACTGTTCACTATAACAAGCAAGGAAAACTAGTGGAAATAACCAACCCATTATCACTAAAGTTTGCTTGGGATGATAAAGATGCTATAGGATATATACAAAGAGGAAATAATATCTACACTATCCCTGTAACAAAAGGTCAATATGAAGCAATGGTACAAGAAGTAGCAAAAAATAAAGAATGTAATATCAATATGTCACAAGCTATTATTCCCCTTGAGGCAAGCGACTCTATAGGTGAATTAACACAGATTCAGAGTAGCTTAAAACATCATGTGAACAACACTCCACCTGAAACAAACACAGTAGTATCAACAAAACAAAAGACATTATCCCGACACCAACAACGTAATAGAACTCATGGTTACATTTAATATTTCATTTTTGCTTTTAATAGTGAGCTGATTTTTAGTAGCAGAAGTAGAGAAGGAATTGTGATTATAATAATAAATGTAAAAAAGCTTTTCCATCCAAATTGTACGACAATATATCCTGAAAGAGCTGGAAAAATCGATCTTGAAAATCCCATCATAGAAGAAAAAAATGAATACTGAGTGGCACGAAATTTGCCTGTGCATATTGAAGCTATAAAAGCAATGTAAGCTGTCATAGCCATCCCGCAAGTTATACCTTCACAGACTGTGGTAATAAAGAATAATGGTAGATTTTTGCCATAAATCTCATGCACAATAAGTGAGGTATGTGCGATTGCATGAATTACGCCAAATATCAGCAAGCTATCTAAGATATTCTTTTTTTTCATCACTAAGCTGGCTATTAGTCCACCAATTATTGTAGATATTATGCCAAAGAATTTCCCTGCACTGGCTATTTCAAATTCGTTATAACCAAGATGTATTAAGAAGGGGTTCATCATCATAGTAATAAAATCATCTGGTAATCTATATAAAATAAGGAAAACTATTATTAAAAAGACTAAGGAAAAAGACCCTACAGGTCTTAAGATATTTTGTACAAAGTTTGAAATATTTATTTTATGATCTGGATAAGTTTTTGAGGCTAAGTCGTGTTCTAACCGCAAGATACTTGTAACCAAAATAGCAGAACAAACAAGTACAGAAATGGCAAAAATTTTATATATATTATTCCATCCTAAATAGCTTGACAGATAGATAGCTCCAGAACTTGAAATTAGCATACCAATGCGGTAGCCAAAAATATAAATTCCAGAAGCTGCTCCTTGAGATTCTTTTGCAATAATTTCGGTTCTGAAAGCCCCTAGGATACTATCTTTAGCTGAACTTAAAAATGATATTATCAAGCCTACTAGTGCAAACAATATTAGACTGTGGTGAGGATTCATGGTACTTAAAAGAAAAATAGTAAATGCCAACAAAATCTGGATTAGACAAATCCAAGATAATCTATGACCAAGCAGTTTTCTTAATTGACCTAAATATATAGTGTCAAAAATAGGAGCCCATAAAAAGTTAATAGAATAGGGCATTATGATAAAAGCAAACATACCAATAGATTGTAAGTCAATATTTTCCTTGGCCAACCAGTAGTTTAAAGTATTACCTGTAATCATTAAGGTAAACCCGCTAGTTAGTCCAAATAACCAAATAACGAATAATTTTAAAGGAGTTAACATAAAATTAATATTGGAAAAAAGTTAGAATACCGTAATAATTTTTTTATACAAGCTAGATTTCTCTACATCGCAGTACATCCCGACTTTTAAATTACTCTAAAGAAGTTTTTAGGTTGACTGAATTGATAAAAAATATTATTATTACTTTTTAAACTTAAGCTAGTGAAAGTTTGAAGGTTGATTTATAGTCAATTCAGGAGGATTTGGTGCTAGGAGCGATGGAGCGACGCCTATATGTAATAGGCGAGCGACGAGTGACGACGTCACCAACTTCTCATCAATTGACTATATCACTTTCTAGGTTTTTGCAAGTAATACCAAGGATAGTTTTATATGAAAGTTGTAAGTTCGTTAAAATCTTTAAAGAAAAGAGATAAAGATTGTCAGGTTGTAAAAAGAAAAGGTAAAATCCTTGTAATAAACAAGAAAATCAAAAGATTTAAAGCTAAGCAAGGCTAAAATGTATATTTACAGGGAAATTTGCACAGCCAATAGTTAATATGTAGTAAGTATTAACTACGAACGATGATATTAACGTTCAATATGTTGTGTTTTTCTCTTTTCATCTCCTATTCTTTGTACAAATTTGGCAGTTGTAGTAGGAGTTTTCTTTTGTGTTCTTTCCTTAACTTCTTTAGTCTTAAGTGTAATAGGTTTGCTGTCCACGTGTTCTGAAAGGCCATATTGCCCAACATTCTTGCCGGTTAATACATAAGTCACATAATCTATCATATGTTTTATAAAATTGCTAAGCCCTCCTATAGAATGAGCTTCTAGCTGAAACCATGTTTTCCCGTCTTTCGTTTTTCCAACTAAAAATTCCCTAAATATTTCTCCAGCTTGCACTGATGCATCTGGCTCAGCTTTATTACCTCTATGATGTGAAGAGATTCGTTCTTTAACTAATCCTAAATCTTTTAAGGTATCATACATATCTCCATTGTCCTCAACCATTACATGAGCTCCTTTTAGAAAATCACCCGCATGCTGCAATACAACTTTTTCCATTATATCTATTATTACACCAGCTTTTTCAAGGCTACCCTTTGGATCTGTAGATTTTTCAGGTGTTTTGATTATATTATGTATAAGTTTTTCTTTACTGTCTGCTGGATTTATGTTAAGACCCTTAACACGATCAACTAAAAGATTTTTTAAATCTTCAACATTTAATTCCGAATATTTAGTAAAAAATTCTTTTATAGTCATAAATATTCCATGTAAAAATATTAAATTGTGCTATTTAATAATATTTGGTTTTGTAGCTTGAATAGATCAGAGGAAGCAAACCTCGCCAATTTTAGCATATCATAAAATTGCTCTTCGGAAAAGGGGGTTTTTTCTGCTGTGCTTTGAATTTCTATTATATTTCCATTGCCTGAGAAAACAAAATTGGCATCTACTTCCGCGTTGCTATCCTCTAAATAATCAAGATCAACTATGGGCTGTCCTTTATATATACCGCATGAAATAGCGGCTACTTGGCTAATTAAAGGATTAGTTTTAAGTATTTTTCTAGCAATTAATGATCTAATCGCTAAATGAAGTGCAATATAGCTACCAGTAATTGCTGCTGTCCTAGTTCCACCATCGGCATTAATTACATCACAATCAATGATAATTTGCTTTTCTCCCAAGGCTTTTAGATCAATTGCCGTACGCATCGATCTGCCAATTAGTCTTTGAATCTCTTGTGTCCTACCAGACTGTTTTCCTTGCGTTGATTCACGCTTCATACGTTGGTGGGTTGAGCGAGGTAACATACCATACTCAGCAGTTATCCAACCTTGATTTTGCCCTCGTAGGAATGGCGGAACATTTGTTTCATATGTTGCACTACATATTACATGGGTATTGCCGAACTTAACAAGACACGAACCATCAGCGTTAAGCAGAACTGAAGGTTCAATTGAAATATTGCGTAATTGATTATTCTTTCTATTAAAAGCTCTCATGGATTATTACTTAATTAAAATTGACTTGAAAATACAAAGATTTACACTATATGTTAAGAAAATAGATTTTTGCAAGAAAAAAGGCTGTAAATATGGAAAAACAACATGAGAAGAATAATGGTAACCAAGAAATTAAAGTTGACAATGATGCTCAGCTAGTAAATGAAATAGAGGAAAATCCTACAGATACCCTGATTTTGCAAGATAGTTTGCAAGAGATTGCTAGCTTGAAAAGTCAAATTGAAATTTTACAGGATAAACTGTTAAGGACAATAGCTGAATCTGACAATACTAGGAAACGTTTAGAAAAATTAATTGAAGATGCAAAAGACTATGCCATTTTCTCTTTTGCTAAAGATCTGCTAAGTGTTAATGATAATCTCTCTAGAGCCTTGGAGCATAAGCCACAAAATACGGAAGGTGATCTAGCTAGTATTATTACCGGGGTAGAAATGACTAAAAGTGAATTGACTAGCATACTAAAAAAGCACGGTTTAGAATCAATAGAGCCATTATTAGGGGAAAAGTTTGATTACAATATACATCACGCAATTTCACAAGTAGTATCAGATGAATATGATCAAGATAGTATTATAGGTATTATGCAATCAGGCTACAAGATAAAAGATAGGTTAGTTAGACCTGCTATAGTGCAAGTATCGAAAAAAACATGAATAAAGAAAAGGCATAATCTTGGATAAAGTTATTTTTTGGGTTATTGTTATTGGGACTGTTATAGTAACTTTGACTTTGATCTCTGATATATTGATGCCATTTCTTATAGCTGGGATAATATCATATATATTACATCCTATAATTGATAATCTCTCATTACGATATAAACTATCTAGAACTATAATAGTTTCGGTAATTTCTTTGCTGTTTTTCAGTATTTTTACTATAGTGGTTGTGGTAGTGTTGCCTATTATATATCAACAAACAACTCTACTTATTAGTAAGATTCCTGCTTATAAAGATTACTTACAAACTGAATTAATACCGGTTATTACGGCAAAAGTTTATTCAATAGATCCAAATATTGCCGATAAGATAAAAGATTCTATTAGTAATTTTGTTAATGGCATATTTTTGCTTATCACAGGTCTTGCTAATAATATTTGGCATGTGACAAAGATAACAATCAATTTATTTATGTTAATTTTATTAATACCGCTTATATTGTTTTATTTTTTACGGGATTGGCTAACAATGGCAAAGAATATAGACCTCTTGCTACCTTTAAAAGGTAAAAAGAAAATTCAAGAAATATTATCAGCAATTAATTGTTCCTTATCTGCTTATATAAGAGGACAACTAAATGTTTGTTTGTTATTATCAGTTTACTATGGAATCTCTTTATCGATTCTTGGCGTAGATCTAGGTGTATTATTAGGGATATTATCTGGTTTCTCAATAATTATACCATTCGTTGGAGTTTTTATATCCTTTTCTCTTACCATGATTGTTAGTTATTTTACTTTTGGTATGGTCAATAAATTATTTTATATAATAATTATCTATTTGATTGGTCTAATAGTTGAGGGGTATATTTTATCACCAAAAATCATAGGTGATAAGATAGGATTACATCCTCTTTGGATAATATTTGCGGTTCTAGCACTGGGTAACCTATTTGGCTTTATTGGTATATTTTTTGCTGTGCCAATTGCTAGTATAATAAAAGTTTTGTTTTTAGCCGCTATCGACTTTTATAAATCCAGTAAGTTTTATAAGACTTAAACATTAATTATGCCAAACTCCCAGCAATATATATTACCATTATTTAGTAATAATCTATATGCTCTAGATAATTTTATTAATTCACTTTCTAATCAAGTTGCATACAATTCAATCAAAAACTGGTCTGTATCTTGGGGAAGTAAACCGTATGAGTTTACAGTTTTGATTTACGGACCACCATCCTCTGGTAAGACCTATCTTAGTAAAATATGGCAAAATTTGTCGAATGCATTTTTTATAAAAAAAGATTTAGATATACTTAGTGCAGAAGATATAATGCAGTATAATGCTTTTATTATGGAAGATATAGAATTTTGGGATGAAAGAAAAGTTCTCCATTGTTTTAATTTAATAAGTGAGTGTCGTAAATATTTGTTGATGACTACAGGAAGTTTAGCTAGTAATTTTGCGTTACAGGATTTATCCTCAAGAATTAATGCTGTTGTAAGATTAGAAATAAACCAGCCTGATGATGAGTTAATGACCAAGTTAATCTTTAAGTATTTTTCCGATCAATCGCTTAAAGTATCTGACTGTGTAATTGAATATTTATTAATTAATTTGCCGAGGCAATTTGATCAAATGATAAAATTATTAGGGATAATAACGCATTTTGCATTAGTTCATAAACGAGCTATTACTGTTCCTCTTATAAAACAAGTTCTTAAATAGTATAGTCTTATCACGAATTCGCATGCCTTGGTGTGGGCTTAATATGTATAATTTTGATTATGTGGTAAAAATGTTATAAAAATTAGTTGATTTCTTTTATGTAAGCTATTAACGTATAATTTCAATAATTAGTTTTAGGAAAAATCAATGTCTATAGATGTTCTTGTTGTTGATGATGAAGCAGATATTAGAGATTTAGTCTCAGATATTTTAAAAGAGGAAGGATTTACTACCAAGACCGCTGCTAATAGTATTCAAACTTTTAAAATACTCCAGGAAAGAACCCCCTCGGCAATTATTCTAGATATTTGGCTCCAGGGTAGTGAACTTGATGGACTTGGGATTTTGGAAATAGTAAAAAAACGCTATCCACTAATGCCTGTGATAGTTATTAGTGGACATGGTACTATTGAAACTGCAGTAAATGCTATCAAAATGGGGGCATATGACTATCTAGAAAAGCCATTTAGTCATGATAAGTTAGTGATTTTATTAAAAAGAGCCTGTGAAGCAGCTAAGTTAAAGCGTGAAAATCTTGATCTGAAATCAAAGGTTATTGATAAAACTGAGCTTATAGGTAACTCTCACATTACAGCTAAGCTTAAGTCTGATATTGAAAAAGCTGCTTTAGCTACTAGTAGAGTATTGATTCAAGGTAAAATTGGTAGTGGTAAAGAACTAGCTGCTCGGTTAATTCATAAAAAATCAAAAAGGGCCAATGCTCCTTTCGTAATCTTTAGTCCAGTATGCATGAATCCTGACCGAGTCCATCAAGAATTATTTGAAGGAATAGAGAACCAAGGCGTTATACGTCCTTCGATATTAGAAATAGTAAATAATGGTACTTTATACATAGATGAAATTAGTGGTTTGCCAGTTTCGGTACAAGTAAAATTGCTTAAATTTGTGCAAGATCAAATGTTTCATAAGGGGGGAAGCAAAGCAATAAAATTAGATATAAGGATTATTGCTGCAACTTCTAAGGTTATACAAGAAGAAATAAGTAAAGGTGAACTATTGGAAGATTTATATCATCGCCTAAATGTTATTTCCTTAAAAGTACCATCTTTATATGATAGAAAAGATGACATGTCTGTATTAGTCAAATATTTTGTTAAACAACTTGCTAAGTTTTCTGGTTTAAAAGCACGTGAATTTTCTGATGAAACTATTGCAGCTCTGCAAGTTTATAATTGGCCAAGTAATATAAGGCAATTACGCAATGTGATAGAATGGACTTTAATTATGAATCCACTATCTTCAAATAATAATGAAGTAATAAAACCATCTATGATACCACCAGAAATTCTAGTTAATAGTGCTAGTTCTGCAAAGCAGGAAGATAATGTTGATATGATGACCATGCCACTTCGAGAGGCAAGAGAGATTTTTGAAAGGCAATATTTAGCTGCTCAAATGTATAGGTTTAATAATAATATTTCTAAGACCTCATCCTTTGTAGGTATGGAACGTTCGGCTTTACATCGTAAATTGAAATTGCTCAATTTACATATTCCTAATAATAAATTTAACGAAGAGGAAATTTATGACAGTTACGAATAAGAAAACTCTAGCAAATTTTATAGCTAATAAGCATGCTGTAGTTGTTATTAAAGTGATGATGGGGGTAATAGCTCTCTTTGCTGGAGCTCAGATTATTATTCCTACCCAGCCAGTACCAGTATCTATGCAAACTGTGGTGGTTAGTATTATTGCTTTTACTTATAGCCCTCGACTTAGTTTTGCTACGATTTTAACTTATCTTACAGCCGGAATAGTAGGGCTGCCAATGTTTACAAAATTATCCAGTGGTTTATATTTTCTTCTTGGTACAACAGGTGGTTACCTGATAGGATATTTAATTGCAACCCCTGTGATGAGTATACTTAAAAGTAGGTTATCTGAAAAATTTACTAAGAGATTTTTAGCAGGGTTTTTTAGCTGTCTTATTGGTCACGTTATAATTTACTTTTTGGGAGTTAGCTGGTTGGCAACAATTATAGGAATTAAACAAGCTATTTATAGTGGGTTTATAGTATTTATACCATCTGGTTTAGTGAAGGTCTTAATATTTTCTTCTTTATATCATTATATAACAGGTGTAAACAGAAAGAATGCTCTGTAATATCTTTAAGCAGCCTCGGTGTCATTCGAGCTACGGCGGAAATGACGTTAAAGGAAGCAAGAGTAACATCTCTTTTGTTGGCGAGTATTTTAAACTAAAATTCTTTATTCTAGCTTTACTTTTATTCCTTACCGGATGTTCGGATTCTCCGAGAGATGCAGATGGTTTATTATCTAATAGTCAAAGTCTTGTTATTAGGAATTATATAATAGAGCAGAATAAAAATAAGGTACGAGTAAATATTAAAAGTAAATTTGGTTCAAATTTAAGGGGATTAAAATTATTAGGTGTTAAACTGACAGATGAAGACCTTTCTAGTGTTGATTTAAGTTTCTGTGAAATATCACGTGTGGATTTCTCAGGAGCAAATTTTGAGAATGCAGTTCTAACAAAATCTGTAATTCAAGAAAGTGATCTCTCTAATACTAGATTAAAAAATATATCAGCTTATGGCTCAGATTTTCAAGCATCTATATTTGAAAATGCCAATTTGGAAAATAGTAATTTTATTCAATCAAATTTTGAG
Source organism: Candidatus Tisiphia endosymbiont of Temnostethus pusillus (assembly GCF_964264675.1). Lineage (NCBI taxonomy): Bacteria > Pseudomonadati > Pseudomonadota > Alphaproteobacteria > Rickettsiales > Rickettsiaceae > Candidatus Tisiphia > Candidatus Tisiphia endosymbiont of Temnostethus pusillus. The sequence goes on from NZ_OZ183472.1 coordinate 1,513,958, forward strand.
GACACTGATTTTATCAAAGCTAATTTAGAAAATGTTAATTTTGAAAATGCCAATCTTATTAAAGTTGTATTTGATGATAGTATTATAAGTAAATCTAATTTTCAGAAAAGCAATTTAGGAAAAAGTAGTTTCAAAAATGCAGTTATATCAAACTCTATTTTTTATGGTACAGATTTGCGGCAAATATTAGCTAATTACGCTAGTATCACTAATTGTTATTGTGAATCTGTAGATCTAACAGGGGTAGATTTTACTGGAGCGATTATTAATAATTCAGATTTTACTCATGGTATTATTAATCAGGCTCAATTAAAAAATATAAAGCTTACTAACTCGTTATTCTCTTTTTCTTCTTTTCAGTCTGTGAATTTTACCAATGCAATTATTGAAAGTTGTAATTTTGAAAATACCAATTTTAATAATGCACAACTGCAGCAAGTGCAAATTCAAAAGAGTATTATGGATAATACTCACTTTAATAACACTAGCATAAAGGATCTATCAATAAAGAATTGCAGTAGCATTTTGCTTAAGTTAAATAAAATTAACATTGTTAATAGCGATATTGAGAATAGTAATCTTACTGGTATATTACTGAATAATAGCTATGTCAAACAAGCAACTATTATTAATTCTGATTTGACTAATAGTGAGTTAATAAACTCTAATTTCTCTAGTACTCAATTTAATAAGGTGAATTTTACTAAAGTGCTTATGCAGAATACTGTTTTAAATAGTACCAAATTTGTTGATAGTAATTTTTATCAAATGGCTATCATAAATTCAGAGTTGTCAGAAGTAACCTTTGATAATTCATCAATTATAAATTCTCAACTAAATAATGTGAGCTATAAAGATGGTAATTTTGTTAATTCAGATTTTAACAGAAATATTGTATTAAATAGTCAAGACTTTGATAAGCTTAAATCAACAAATATTATATATTCTGTAAAAGATTTAGAGCAGGTAAAAGACTTATCAAATATGAATTTACAAGATTTAAATTTACTAGATCTTGTATTTAATCAAACTATTTTTTCAGGCTCTATTCTTAAAAGGGTAGATTTATCTAATTCTAAGCTTCAGAGTTGTATATTACAAAATACTGACTTAACTATGGCAAATCTAAATAACACAGATTTTAGTAAATCATCGCTTATCGGTAGCAAATTAGAATCTGCCAAACTTTATAATACAAATTTTAATGATACTGATTTAACAAATGTTAATTTCATTAAAGCCTTTGTTAGTAAAATATCTTTAGTTAATGCAAAGCTGGATGGAACTAAAGGCCTTGATGGTCAGGGCAGTAAAAATATAGAATAATATAACCTGAATTCTCTTGATAACGAAATATACTTTTCTGCTCCTACGAATTGTTTTTTAAAAATATCATGGATTCGCATGCTCACCATTCATTTTCAAATCTAATTCCTCAAATCACTTGAGTATATGTATTTTATAGTGTATACAAAATTAAGTCTTAACTTTTATAAATTAATTAAATATTCTTAGGTTATTATGAAAAATGTCATGATATTCTTACTTATATTAGTAGTATTTACTGCTTGTACTCCTAGAAAACAGGTGCAATATAGCAAAAAGGACTCTCCTGTAATTTCTGCCAACTCATGTCCTTTAGTAACAAAAAATATATCTATTCTTAAAAATAAAAAGAAAGCTGTTAGAATACTATCAATAGATGGCGGTGGGGTTAAGGGTATTATACCAGCACGTATTGTTGCAGAGTTTGAAAATCGAAGTGGTAAACCTGCCTGTGAATTATTCGACCTTATGGTAGGTACTTCTACAGGTGGACTTGTGGTATTAGCTCTCGCTACACCTAATGAATCAGGACAGCCAAAATATAAAGCTTCTGACATTTTAGATCTATATATGCAAAAGTCTAAAGATATTTTTTACGCTTCCATGTTTAGAAAAATATATACTGGTTTTGGTCTTTGGGGACCAAAATACGATCGGAGTCAATATGACAAGATATTAATAGGGCTTTTTGGTAATACTAGGATGAGCCAACTAATAAGCCCTACGGCTGTTACTTCCTATAATTTGGATACTAATTTACCACAGGTGTGGACTAGAAAGCAGGCACTTAAAGACCCTAATAATGATTTTTTGATAAGTAATATTGCAGCAGCTAGCAGTGCTGCCCCTATATTCTTTGCACCAAAGCTTCTAACTAATGCGTATAATAACAGCAGTTATCAAGTAGATGGGGGTATGTTTGCCAGTAATCCTGAGTTGACAGCTGCTAATTTAGCTTATGAACTAGATGATACACTAACTCAAAAAGATATCGTACTCATATCACTTGGTACAGGATTGACAAAACTAGGCATAGAGTCGAAAGATTTATGTAAATCAGGGGTTATTGGTTGGATACTAAAAGCTAATTTGATTAGCGGAATGATGCAAGCTCAAGGTTTGTATAATTCTGAATTAGGGGAAATTTATGGTAATTCCTGCCGCCTACAATTTGAGCTTGATAAAAAGACAAGTGCTATGGATAATGCTTCTCAAGCCAATCTGCTTGAGTTATTAAAGTTAACTGAAGATTATATTAGTACTAACTCTGATCTTATCGACCAAATTATTAGTATATTACTAAATACATCCCCAAACTATTAAATGGCAAAAAGATGTCATTCCAGCGCAAAGCGGAAATCTAAAAAATAACCTGCAAAGGTTGTTAGATATTATGGATTTCCGCCTACGAGGGAATAACATACTAGTGATCCCCACGCGGGAATGATATCGGTAATGGTTAAACTGACGACCTTAATTCTTGAAGTCTAGCTAGTATAACACACTTTCTTCACAGCACTAATAACATCTTCTATAGTTGGCAGTGCTAATTTCTCTAGATTAATAGCATATGGTAGAGGAACATCCTTACCCGAGATAATCTCTATAGGAGCATCTAGATAATCAAATGCTTGGTTCATTACCATACTAGCTATAGTTGCACCAACACCTGCAAAAAACCAGCCTTCCTCTATAACAACCAACCGATTAGTTTTTTTAACCGACTCTAATATAGTTTCTATATCTAAGGGCTTGATAGTTCTTAGGTCGATTACCTCACAGTTAATACCACTATCATACAAGCTATTTGCTGCATCTAAAGCCAACTTAACTTGTAAGGAAAATGCTACTATGGTAACATCATCACCTTCAATAAGTTTCTTAGCCTGACCAAATGGAATTGGTTCTATTATTTCTGGGACTTCAAAACTATGACCATAGAGAATTTCATTTTCTAGAAAAACAACCGGGTTATCGTCACGAATAGCAGTCATTAGAAGCCCTTTGTGATCTTCTGCACTATAGGGAGCTACTACCTTAAGCCCCGGAATATGACTATAACAAGCTGTATAATTGTGACTATGTTGGGCAGCAACTCGACTTGCTGCCCCATTTGGTCCACGAAATACTATTGGACATTTAATAGTTCCACCAGACATATAATGAGTTTTAGCTGCAGAGTTAACTATTTGATCCATTGCTTGCATAGCAAAATTAAATGTCATGAATTCAACAATGGGACGAAGCCCAGCAAATGCCGCTCCGATAGCCATACCAGTAAAACCATGTTCTGTTATTGGCGTATCAATTACCCTTTTTGAACCAAACTGCTCTAATAACCCTTGGGTTATCTTATACGCTCCTTGGTACTGAGCAACTTCTTCTCCCATAATAAAGATACTATTATCTCTTAACATTTCTTCTTGCATTGCTGCACGTAAGGCTTCCCGTACTGTCGTTTGTAACATGTTTCTACTCATTCAACGTAAATATTCGTATATAGCTCTTCTTCATCCGGTAATGCCGATCTTTCTGAGAACTCAACTGCTTCTGCAATGACCTCTTTAACCTCTTTCTCAATTTCTTTTAACTGCTCTTCACTAGCATATTTATTAGCCAGAATTATATTTTTCACTTGTGATAATGGGTCCTGTTCTTTATAGTTTTCCACTTCTTCCTTACTACGGTATTTACCTGGATCAGACATTGAATGTCCTCTGTAACGATAAGCATCCATTTCTAATATTATTGGTCCACCATCATTTCTAACAAACTCCGCAGCCTGCCGAACATAATCATAAACTGACTCTAACGACATACCATTTAGTTTAAATCCCGTAATACCACATGACTCCCCTTTTCTGTAAAGGTCAGTCATAAAGGTAGAACGAGCTACTGAAGTACCCATTGAATATTGATTATTTTCAATAATATAAACTACAGGTAAGTGCCATAACGCCGCTAAATTAAAAGCTTCATATACTTGACCTTGATTAACTGCCCCATCTCCCAAGAAAGTAAAACATATATTATTAGTATTTCGATATTTCTCAGCAAAAGCTAGACCTGTACCTATAGGTACTTGAGCCCCTACAATACCATGTCCACCGTAAAATTTGTTTTCTACGTCAAACAGATGCATTGAACCACCCTTACCTTTCGAGCAACCAGTCTCTTTACCCATCAGTTCTGCTAATACGTATTTTGCTTCAGTCCCTGCTGAAATAATATGAGCATGATCCCTGTAACTGGTAATAGTACTATCACCAAGCTGTTTTACTAAATCCACACCAGTAATTATCGCTTCTTGTCCAATATATAAGTGACAAAACCCACCTATTAGACCCATACCATAAAACTGCCCACATTTTTCTTCGAATCTTCTAAGCAACAACATCTTCCTATAAGATTCAAGATACTGAGGACTATTTAATTTATATTTCCCAAAAACAATCATGTATACTCCTATAAAAGCTTGAAGAATTGGTTTTCCAATTTGGGAATACACTATAATACAAAAATCATCAAGGGTTAACTGCCAATTTATGTTTTAGATTTACTAATTTAATATGACAATTAACGCTACATTTAGGATTGGCTACTTTCTTTTTTGCAATACAATTTTCCTTAGGCTTTAAAGCAATATTATTCAAAAATTCTTTAGTCTCCTTATGCATATATTGTACTCTAACCTTTGCTGTACCTTGTTTTTTAAATCCTAAAATTTCAGCAGATTTTTCCGAAACATCTATAATACGGTTCTTTTTAAAAGGACCGCGATCATTAACCATAAGAATAAGAGATTTATTATTACTTAAGTTAGTCACTTTAACCAAACTAGGTAATGGCAAACTAGGATGGGCTGCACTTAGCATATGTTTATTATATGTATCACCATTTGCTGTTTTTTTTCCATGAAATTTATGCTTAGAACCATACCAAGACGCTACACCTACTTGGTTGCAATTAATATCTTCCTTAGGTTTATAAGTCTTACCTTTGATAGTATATTTTTTACCTATCTTATAATGCCCCTTATAATGAACATTTTTAGGATCTTCCTGCGATAATTTACGATATAGACTAGGCTTAGTAGAACAAGAGCTAAGCCCTATACAATAAACTAGCAACAAAAGAATATATCTAAGTTTCACTTTCATTTATATCATATTTAACCTGAATTTAATATAACAAGTTATATCGAATTGAGATTATTTATTATCATTTTCTTCAGTTTCTTTTATTTTAACATGACAGACAACCCTTGCCACACCATTAATTTGGGAAGCAATAGAAGTAACTTTTTCTAATTCTTCCTCAGATCTTGCTACACCAAATATATAGACTATATCATTCACTGTAACAATGGTATAATTTACCCATTTTATATCTCGGTTAACAAAAGTTCTAGCCTTGATCTGGCTAGTAATCATAGCATCTTTAGTATATTGCACTAAGTCAAAATGATCACTTTTTTTATCTATTATTAGTTCGTTAATAACTTCACGAACTCCTTGTTCACCCCACACAATTTCTACAGCTTTTAATGCATCTTCTTTTTTGTCTATGATTCCAGTCAGTAGTACTCTACCCTGATTTACCTCAACCTTAATCTTAGTATATAATTCCCTGAAATTATTTTTTATAAAAGAAGCTTTGATTTTTGTAGCTATTTTTACGTCATCAATTGTCTCCGCAATTGATTGATCTTTTGCAACTGCAAGAGTAGAGGTAGTTGCTGCAGTAAAAACAGCTGGCAGACAACCTGTAAGCATGAAAGATAAGATTATAATAATAAAGTTAATTCTATACATAACCATCCTTAAATCTACTAATTTAACCTCAAATATCGATGTAAGACATCGGTTTAATGACCTAGGATGTCATTCCCACGTAGTCACACGAATTCGGGATAAGAATTAGACTTACTGCATAAGTCAATCTAGTTGGTGATTTTGTCGTCGAAACTCGCCTCCGCTCCTCACGTACGTCTTTGTACGCTGCGGTACTCGGCTTCGTTTCTCCTAAAAATCCCTCAACTATCTTTAATTTATGCAGCAAGTCTATTAGTTAATTCTTATCCCGAATTGGAGTAGGTTAATTTAAAGTCAGTAATATTCGTGCCTTAAGATAACCCCAGGTTAAAATAAAGCCTCTAAATAGTTTATTATAATACAATTCATAATAAACACAACTGATTTCCATTGTTTTAAGTTAGATTTGGGGAGTATACCCATAATGATTTGAAGAATGGAAACAACAAACAAGAGGCGGGCGAACGCAAGTATTACCATTTAATACGTGAATCCATGATATTAAAAAAATAATTATTTAAAGCAGCAGAGTATTACGAAAAAACTCACAAGACTGATCAAACTACAGCTAAAGTAACATGATTCATTCCTGTAATCACATAATTCTTCCCACATACCATTCAGAAGCTACAGTTAAGCCCATGCTTTTAAGGAAATTACGTTTGGGTTCGTCATATGCACCACAAACGACAAGAAACTGAGTAGCATTTTTAGTTTTTGCGAGTTTCTTGATTTCCTTAATCAATTTCTGACCAATAGAATTCCAATCGTGTTTACTTTCCACACAAAAATCATCGATCATAAGCGTTAGTCCACCCGGGTTATAGACTTTTGGTGCTGACATTAATCTACCGATGATGAAACCTAATATTTTTTCTTTGTAAACTGCAGCTAGCATAATGTGATCGTCTAACCTCAATAACTCTTCGAACCATTGCTTTTGAGATTTCTCAGCTTCAGGACCGGCATATTTCCAAAACTGTGGCTGAACTTTTTCATAAGCACGACGCTTTTTATATGACAGAGCGACAAATGATGAGATGTCAGTAGTTTCAGCAAGCCGGATTAAAATATTTTCCTGAAACTTTACTGTATTCTTTATTTTGGTATTAATTTGTACCATTGATTACAATCGCTTTACTAAAAAATGCGTTTTGCGTTCAGCAAATACACCATCTCCTTCCATAATAAAATCATCGATATATTTAAATCCTGCCTTTTCATAAACATGTCTAGCCCTTGGATTTGTGACATCTGGATCGATAAAAAAAGTATCAACTTGGCTATCATAACTACTTCTAATAAAATCAATAAATACTTCTAAAGTCTTTGCCCCTAATCCTTTGCCAAAATAGGCTATATTACCAATGGTATAATCCATGCTATAGGTGTGACCATGCTTTGAAAGATAAGCTTTTTTGAGTAGTGGTATAGAATATTCCTGCTTTTCTTGTAGTGTCATGACCAAGCAATAAGGTTCGTTATAGATACACCCAATCCAATACGTGTATAGACCATCTGCGTAACTTGAAGGTTTTATACGACCGTTGATGAAATTTAAAATATCATCTTTATGTTCTTGGCTATTATCCCAAAATTCCTGAACATGGGGTTCTTTTAACCAGTTAAAAATAGTGTCTTTATGACTTAAGTTAGCTTTTTCAAAATGAATATTCATAACATATCCTGTAACAAGGTTTATCTTATACCATTTCCCAAGACTAAATTGCTACTCGGAGTACGAGTGTCGAGTACTGGATCGTCACACTACTGGACAACTAGTACATGAGGAGCAGAGATCATGAAGTACGACGATATGATGATTAGTTTTCGGAAATGGTATTATTTTTTCTTGGCTATAACTTCATAATAATGATCAATTTTCCCATCCTCTTTTGGTGTAGTCTTCACTTCTTTAAAACTAATAATGTTAAACTCTTTAAAAAGATCAATTGTTTGCTCTTTTGTATGAAAAGTCATATTTTTCTTATCCTCCTCCCAAAAAGCTACAATCTCGGGATCAAAAGTGTTTCCAACAAAATAACCACCTGAATCAATCTTATTTACAATATTACTCCAAAATTTTTCAAAATATTCAGGTTTACAAAACGGTACAGAAAAGCTAGCAACTATGATGTCTGCATTTGGTAATTCTTGAGAATCTAACTCTTCAAAAGAAGATATTAAAGTTTTAAAATGATCTTTATATTTAACAATTTCTGGATACTTAATAAACATAAAATCAAAAGCCATTTTTTGGTTGTCTACTGCAATAACATTGAAACCTTTTTCTAATAACAAAAATGTTTCATGTCCCACTCCTGCCCCTAAATCAATAGCTGTACCTCGTATTTTTTGATTATCTAGTAATTCAACTTTTTTAAAGAATTCAACAACAAACTCTCTTGCTGGTTTATAAAATTTTTCTTTGTAAAAAGCCTCCCATGCATTTGGCTTTAAAAGAGATTTTGATTCACTCATTCAATTTCTTTCCTTAAATATAGTTTTGCCATCAGACCCTTATTCTGATAACCAAGGCTTTTATAAAACTCATGACTTCCATCCTTGGCACGCCTAAGACCAGAGGTTAAATCAACGATGCTTGGGCTAGACTGTTGTGCAACATCCTCTACAAAATCCATCAGTCTTTTTCCAATAGCTTGACCTCGGTAACATTCATCAACCACAACTCCTTCAATATGAAATCTTGTTTTATCTGATATAAAAAGTTGAGATTTAGACCATGCAACCCACCCAACAATTTGGGATTCTAAACATGCTACAGCAACGCCATAACCATCGTTTTTTGTGAATCTTTGGAATCTTGCTTTTAATTCATCCTCTGAAGACCTATACCCAAGTTGTTCCATGAGAGGCAACATGCAAGAGAGGTCCTCCATTGCACAGTAACGAATTTTGATATTACTCATAAATCTCCTCCTCACAACTAACCTGAGGTTAACTTAGTTCACATATAGACCATAATTGACTTTGTCCGATTGGTGGACTGTGAAAAATAGCAGAACAATTTTTAAGATGTATAATTGGCCATCCTAAAAGTCTTTGGATAGCATAATAAACTCCACCATGTGCAACAATTAAAACGGGTTCTTGAAAGCTGAGCGTACTATTTAAAGCACACAAAACTCTCTTGTCAAAATCATTTACATATTCTGCTCCTTGGTGAGTATTGCCATCTCGCCATCTTTTCCAAATATTATCATCAACGGATTTGCCTTCATATTCACCCCAACAACATTCTGCTAACTCCGGGACAATTGTAATATCAACCTTTAGCTTTTCATTGACGATCTCAGCAGTCCTGTATGCTCTCATAAGCGGGCTTGTAACAATATGCTTTATACCCTTTTTTCCAAGAATATCAGAGGCTTCCCGTGCTTGGTTTTCTCCAGTTTGATTAAGAGGAATATCCTGCGAACCCATGTAAATATGGTGTCGATTCCAATCTGTTTCACCATGACGTAAAAAATAAAAAGGTTTTAAGGGAAGCGTCATAACTGTAATCTCTCATGCATAGTTATAAAACCTTGTGGAGCAGGATTCTCCTCTACAAAAATCAGAATTTGCTTGGCAATCTCAAAAGGTGACTTGCTCGTAGTATCAACTGTTAAATCATATTCTCGTAGGCTACCTGCGTGGACTCTATCTATTTGGTCATTAGATAAACCTATAGCACGATCACAGCGTAAAATTTCTCGCTCCTGCATCACTGAAAGATCACAAAAAACTCCAACAAAATAGACAATATAGCCATTCAAGCTTTTTATATAAGATTTGAGGCAAGCATCTTCAAATAAGACTTCATCAATGATAAGGTTATTGTTACGACTTGCAAGTAGATTGGCAAAATCTGGCATGATACCAAAGAGCTGTTCACCTTTTGGATTAGTTTCAACACGCATGGTTGGTCCACGATCATTTATCCCCGGAACGAAGGAAAAGTATCTAACATCCGGTTTATCATCAGATGAGCATGGTAATGGTGTCATACTAATAAAAGTATCTATACCAAAAGTAAGCCAAGAATCCTTACTTAAATACTGTATTGCTCTTGCGATAGATGTTTTACCAGCAGAGCCACATCCATTTAGAAATATGATTTTATTCATATGATACCTTGCTGTTCTTTCTCGTTGCTACTAATACTGCAGCCTCCTAGGAGACTGTTGGGTTAACTATATATAATATATATAACAGATTTTTATGCTCCACTAATAGCAATTTTCATTATTTTTGCAGGATTGCTTATTTTTTTCATTCTTCAATACATTACTCTTGCCCACATTTTTTTAAAGAGTTATCATTATCTAGAGCTGAAGTTATAGTAATTAAGTTAGGTAATCAATAAATTAATAGAAATACCATGGATAAAAATATTATAACTACAGAATATAAAGAGTTTTTAGAACAGTTAAAAGTCCGTGTAGCTACAAGTCGCTATCAAGCAGCACGATCTGTTAATAAAGAGCTGATAATTTTATATCACCATATTGGTAGCGAGATTTTGACTCGTCAAGAGCAACATGCCTGGGGAACTAAAATAATTGACAAACTTAGTCGTGATTTAATATCTGCTTTTCCTGAAATGAAAGGATTTAGCACTAGAAACCTTAAATATATGCGACAATTTGCTAAAGAATATCCTGAACCTACATTTGTGCAAGAGGTACTTGCACAATTAACATGGTATCATAATATTACTTTACTAGATAAGGTAATAGATAAAGAGATTCGTCTTTTTTATATTAAGCACTCTATTACATATGGTTGGTCAAGAAATGTAATGGTTATGCAAATTGAATTAGCTCTACATAAACGTCAGAGTCAAGCTATAACAAATTTTAAAAATAAATTACCATCTCCGCAGTCAGATTTAGCCCATCATACTCTAAAAGATCCATATATTTTTGACTTCCTTAGCATAGGCAATGAAGCACATGAAAGAGAAGTTGAAAAAGCGTTAGTTTCTCATATGGAAAAATTTCTTCTTGAACTTGGAGTAGGCTTTGCCTTTGTGGGACGACAATATAAATTATCAATAGGAAATGAAGATTATTATATTGATCTGTTATTCTATCATTTGCATCTTAGAGCCTTTATAATTATTGAGCTCAAGGCAGGTAAATTTTCTCCTCGTGATGTAGGACAATTAAATTTCTACTTATCAGCTGTTGATGAACAATTAAAACATTCAACTGATAATCCATCTATAGGCTTAATTCTTTGTAAGGATAAAGGAGAACAAATCAAAGCCGAATATGCACTACGGGACATGACTAAGCCAATTGGTCTTGCTGAATATAAGTTGACTGAAAGCTTGCCAGAAAATATAAAAACTGCCCTACCAACCATTGAAGAGCTGGAAGTTGGATTGTCCGAGTATTTTGATTATGAGACTCTTGAGCGGACAACTGCTAAATTACAATCATTACCTAACTTACTAGCCCAAGAAAGAAAATCATTGCACAAACTTGCTGAGCTATATCCTGATCTAGCAAGTCAGTTTGTAGGAAAACATTATGATACCCATGCAACAGAATATCAACGAGAGAAAACAGCAGATGCAAGTAGTACAGCATTAGAAGAGTTGGAGAACATTGTGAGAATATGTGGTGGTTATGAGAAATTAGGTTTAACTCCAGTACAGCCACAATTACCTGAATTAGGCAAAACACGACAACACTCTACCATAATAATCAAAAAAGTAACCAAGTAATGACCAAGTTATAGCTAACCCGTTTAGGTTCTAGGAGTACAACTGTCAAAAGTGACTCCTCGCAATAACAAAATAGTTATCTGTAACGCCAAGGTGGAACAACCAAAGAAACGGTTAAGTTTTTTACAGTAATAACTGTGTTTTGCGATACATGATAGTCGTCTACTCTAATTAAAGCTATTGCCATGTTCTGATAAATCGAACATATTGTACCAATTTTTATATTATTGGCAATAATTTCATCATCTTTTGAGATATCTAAACTGTCTGTAGTAGCAGATATACTCTCCTTCCCCTTCGAATTGGAACGTAAAACAAGGGGTGAGTGAGCGGAGCGTACATCTAGTACGTGAGCACGCGAATCCCCCACAGTTTTACGAAGCCAATTCGAAGGGGAAGGAGAGTATAATTTAAATATTTTTTTCCTTACTACTCCTTGGTATTTTGTTCTTGAAATAACTTCCTGTCCAATATAGCAACCCTTAGTGTAACTTATAGAATTCAGTTCTTCAGCACCATATTCGATTGGAATAGATCTGTTGGCAATTAAATCATCATAGCCATCGACTATGGCAAAATTATATTTATCTTGCAGGTATAGTCCTGCTGTTCCTGTAGTTATTGGTACATCTTTACTAACAATGGAACGAAAACCGAGTTGATCATAACGAGGGTCTTTGTATCCATTAAATTCCAGCTGTTGTTTTGAGTAAATAACCTGATAGATGTTAGTTAAGTCATTCACTTCAATTTTAGCACGTAATTTATAGTGCACTAAGTGATTTTTAAATAAATCAGACTGATTAACATTTATATCAATAAAAAACCTTGTTGATGATAGTTTTAATACAAAGAAATCAAATAAATACCTTCCTTGATTATTTAGAGCATAACTATAACAATAATCATTATTTTTTATATCATTAGTTGTCAAATTATGCAAAAAATTCATCGCATCATCACCCACAACTTCAATAATTGCTCTATTTGTTAATATTTCATGCATAATTACCAACTATGATATTTTAATTGACTTTATAAGTTTTATAATACTATATTATACTGATGCAATAGTTGTTTGCTATAAATTATTTATTATATGAGATGTGCTTCCTACTGTACGACTTCTGAATATAAGATGAATGACTTAGTAATAAATCTCAATAAGATTGGTCTTGAACCTAAACACTTTGATGATGTACTATATATTCAAAAAGAACAAGTAAAAAACTTAGACCCTATAGATGTTTTCTTTTTCCCATTTGGCTGTGTTACTATATGGGGAGCTGAAGAAAGCCAAGAGAAAATGATTCTAGACGATATAGTAGCTCTGCAAGCTAATCAAACTGACGAGATAATGTCTGACTTTATTTATTTTGATTATGATAAAACTACAGGTAAAACCTTTATAGATGAAGAAAAAAACCAAATCATTCTAGCAGATAAATCAACTTTTATAAAATTATCTATATCTCATGCTTTAGCTCAGTCAGTTAAGCTTAGTGTACTAGAAAAATCAGTAAGTAATTTAATTGTAAAAACAACGCCTATTCAACAAGAACTAGCCAGCACTGGCAGTGTATCACTTTCAAAAAAGGAAATATCTCAACAAATTGGCATATTATTTAACGAACGATATTCCATTAATTTACACAGCGATATACTAGATACTCCTGAATTTTTTTGGCGTCGTCCTAGTTATGAACCTTTATACTTAATGACTGCAGAGTTTCAAGATATTCAAATTCGTCAGAATATTCTTAACCATCGACTGAACATGATCCATGAACTCTATAACATTTTGTCAAATGACTTAAACTATAAACACTCAACTAGACTTGAATGGATCATTATAATATTAATTACCATAGAAGTAGTACTATCCCTTATTCATGATAAACTCTTTTTCAAAATAATTGGTTATCTTCTGAATAAAATTTAATTGACTCTACTTACATTAGACCTATGACTTTACATATGGATTCTCAGTTTTAGTATAAGTAAATCTTATTGGCACACCGGGTAAATTAAAAGCTTCCCGCAAGTTGTTTACAAGGTATCTAGTATAACTATCCGTGATTTTCTCAGGATTATTAGAGAATAATTTAAAAGTTGGTGGGCGAGTTTTTGTTTGGGTCATATATTTAATTCTAACACGTCTACCACCTTTTTGTAAGGGCAGCGGATGTTGCTCGAGTGCAAAACCTAACCAATTATTCAGTTTACTAGTAGCAATTTTTTTATTCCATAAAGTATAAACTTTTATAGCCTCATCTAATACCATATTAATATTCTGCTTTTTTAAGGCTGATATGAATATTATCGATACTCCCTTAACTTGTGGTAGATTGGTTTCCATCTTATAAAAAAATTCTTCCTTAAATTTATCTCTATTTTTCCCTTCAATTAAATCCCACTTATTAACTACTATAAGCAGGCTTCTGCCTTGCTCTATAACATAACTAGCAATATTTAGATCTTGTTGCTCCAAATTCATTTGTGCATCAACCATCAGAATAACAGTATTAGCAAACTTAATACTATTAATGGTATCAGAAGCTGATAATTTTTCTAAGGACTTGTTAATAGCTCCCTTTTTTCTTAGACCAGCCGTATCAATTAATTTAAATTTATTATCATTATATAGCCAATCAATTTCTATAGATTCCCTTGTTATACCGGCTTCAGGTCCTGTTAACAATCTTTCATTATTAATAATACTATTAATAAAAGTAGATTTTCCTGCATTTGGTCTACCACTCACCACTATTTGTATATAGTCAGCCTTTATTGGGTCGATTAATTCTTCCTCTAGTTCCTCATCTCCTAATTTTTCAGTTATTGCATCGTGTAAATCTGCCATACCAACACCATGTTCTGCAGAAATTGGCACTACATTATCAAAACCAAGCTTGTAGTATTCTTTAGCAAAATCAAACCGTCCTTCACATTTATTGACAATCAACACAGATTTTTTATCATATTTTCTGATAAAATTAGCAAAAAACTTATCTTCCGGTAATACACCATTTTTGCCATCCACCATAAGGCATAGTAAATCTGCTTCTAGAATGGCTTCTACAGTCTGCTGCATCATTCTATATTCTAATTTCGCACCTTCCACTTCTTCTAAACCAGGAGTATCAATTACCGTAAAATCGAATGGTCCAATTTGAGCATCAGCATATTTTCGATCACGTGTTACCCCCGGGAGATCATGTACGATAGCCTTTTTTCTGATAGCCAAACGATTAAAGAGCGTAGACTTCCCTACATTGGGTCTACCAATAATCGCCACAATTTTTTTATGCATCACCTTTATATTATCATAATAATTCATTAGCACTAATATACTCGGTGAACTTCAAGAATTGGCGTCGTTGTGTCTAAAGATCTCCGCTGCTCACGTACTAATGTACGCTCCGCTGCTCGACTTTGACACTCCTAGCTCTTCTTGAAGTTGAACCTTCGTCTACCAACTCTTCATTTACGAGCAGTATACTCAAATACGCAAATTCGGGATAATAATTTATCAATTCTTATCCAAATTAGGGTAAATCATTTGAATATTGCAGTATTTGAGTATATTATTAACACTTAATTATATAAAATTAAAGCATAAACAGACTTCTAAAGGACAAATATTATGCATAATGGCAGTTCTAATAATCTTTATTATGCACTAGAAGGCTTTAAAACTATGCTTATTCCAATGCGAGCAAACATAGAAATTTTAGAGCAGTGGTTTAAAAATAGTAATAATCCTGTAAAAGATAGCGGCTATACTCACGTTATGTTAGCATATTTGACACTTGCTGAAAGGATGACTAGAACATACAAGAAGCCAGAATTTAACATTAATGAATGTATTATTGATGGTACGTCTTATGTTGTTAAAGAAAAAACAGTTGCTACTAAAACATTTTGTCAATTAAAGCATTTTAGCAAAATTGGTATTAAGCAAGAAATGCCAAAGTTATTAATAATTGCTCCAATGTCAGGACACCATGCTACCTTACTTAGGGACACTGTAACTGAAATGCTCCCCTATGCAGATGTATATATTACAGATTGGCTTGATGCAAGCACTATACCTAATCAACTTGGTAAATTTAACTTAGATGATTTTATAGACTACTTAATTGAATTTATGACGTTTCTAGGACCAAATCTGCACACTATGGCAGTATGCCAACCAACAGTCCCCCTTCTAGCTGCCATTAGTATAATGTCTGCAAATAATGATATAAATGTGCCGCGGTCAATGATTCTGATAGGTGGACCTATTGATGCAAGGCTTAATCCTACAGATGTTGACTTGTTTGCAATCCATAAAAGCATGCAATGGTTTTGCCAAATGATGATTACATCCGTCCCCTTTAACTATCCTGGTTACGGAAGAAATGTCTATCTAGGGTTTTTACAACTTATGGGTTTTATCAGTTTAAATATTCCTCGGCATATTAATTCGCATTTGGATTTACTACAAAATTTGCTAGATGGCAACCTTGAAAAAGCTAATCATACCATAAAATTTTATGATGAATATTTAGCCACTATGGATATAACATCAGAATTCTATCTCCAAACAATACAAGAAGTATTTAAAGATTTTGCTCTTGCCAAAGATGAATTTGTCTCAAAAAATCGTAAAGTTCATTTAAAAAATATAACAAATTGTGCTTTACTAGGTATCGAAGGCGAGAATGACGATATAGCTGCGGTTGGACAAACTAAAGCTGCATTAGATTTGTGTTCCGGTATTCCTATGACAATGAGAAAATATCATTTACAAAAGGGAGTTGGGCATTACGGCTTATTTAGTGGTAGCAAATTCAAACAGTTTATTGTACCGATAATTAAGGATTTTATATATAGTTGTCAAAATTGAATTAGGTTTTGTTGCCAAAAATGACATGGTAATTTAAAAATCACAGGTTAGCTATAAATTATTCAGATCAGGATCACTATTAAAGTTTTGTTCAGAAAATTTAGTATTGTCAGTATCTTTAGTAGGAGAAATTCTACCAACCATTTCATCTAGGGATACTTGGAAATAATCGGCTAGGGCTACTATAATTTGACTATTTAAATTTTTTTGTTCTCGGCTTCCGTTAATAAAATTATGAATTGAATAATTAAATCCAATTTCTTTTCCTAAAATATAAAAATTTATATCTTGCTTAACAACTTTATCTTTTAAGAATTTTTTTAAGTTATTATTAATATCATCTAGTGATAAATCCTTAAATCTTCCTTTTACTTGTAATAATGGAATATATTCACTTCTGCCAACAATTTCATCTATAGAACAGTCAAAGTAGTTAGCTATTTTCAGTATAGTATGTATTTGGGGATTAGACCTTAATCCATTCATAATACTAGTAATATTATTATAAGGAATCCCACTACCCTCAGAGAAATCTCTTCTTTTCAATTTGAGTATTTCAAATTTTAATCCTAAAAATTTTTGTATTTCTTTAACAAGAGTCATATCTAAGAACTCATGGATTAAGTAAAAATAAAAAATATATCAACTGTTGACACATTTTTCTTGACAACCCCAAATAACTATAATAAACTCCCAAAAATAGGATGAGACCAAAAAAAAGAGGTCAGTAACTACTGACTATTTTTTTAAAACCAAAATACACATTTTGGTTTAGCTATCCGATTAGTATTTAGCCATATAAATTGGCGTCATTGCGAGAAGCTACTTTAGTAGCGACGAAGCAATCCAATTTAATTTTTCTAGATTGCCACGACCACTACGTGGTCTCGCAATGACGGAGTAATGCTAATCGGGTTAGCTATAAATCTCAAACTAAAAAAGCCAATATAATACTTCAGCTCTATCCTTAAATAAAGCTCAAGTATTATATTGAATATTACAGTCAACTGGTAAGTACCGAAAAGTTTCACAGGCTCAAAAGTACTTACTAGTAGAATTAATCAAATAGCATCAAATACTATTTAAATAACAACCCTTTTATTGAGGTATACTATGATTATATACAAATTTCTTAGCCAAATCAACCCCCTTTATTTTCACAGTCCTATAGCAGCAATCAATCAGCCAAGCTTATCTAGCGAAAGGCTATAGCGAACAAGCACAATCCTAGGCAACAAAGGAAGTAACATATGAATTACCAAATATTAACCTTGGCTATTTTAGCATTCAGCATAATCATCGGACAGATACTCTTAATCCTCCTCTCGATCAAATGGCTTAATAACATCAGATTAACCTATAGCGAGATCGAGGTTATTTGCAAGGATTTCTCTAACGTCTACATCAAAGCACAAAATGAAATAGCAGCTCTACATCAAAAGACCACAGAGCTAGCTAATAGTACAGTTAAGAAAGAACATCACATATTGTATGCTACCTTTCAGTTAGAAGATATAAATCTGCATCTTAAAATACTACTTGATGAGTTTAAAGTATTTGCTAGATCTAATACTACGTCACAAACCAAGAAACAAAAATAATCCTGCCCCCTGCCCCTACATTTCGGTGCGGAATCCATAACATCTAACAGCCTTTTAAACTATTTTCTTACTAAGATTTTTGCTCTATCGGTGATAATTTCATCAACTAGTCCAAATGATTTAGCTACTTCGGGATCCATGAAATTATCACGTTCCATACTTTTTTCAATAGAATCTAGTTCTTGCCCTGTATGTTTGACATACAAGTTATTGAGCATTCTTTTTAATTTCATGGTTTCTTTAGCATGAATTTCTATATCTGTAGCTTGCCCTTGGTAACCACCTGACAGTTGATGGATCATTATACGACTATGTGGCAAGGAATAACGCATACCTTTCTCACCAGCCGTAAGCAACAAAGACCCTGCAGAACAAGCTTGACCTATACAAAGAGTGGAAATTTTAGGCTTAATATATTGCATAGTATCGTAAATTGCCAAACCAGAAGTCACAACACCACCAGGAGAATTAATATACATGAAAATATCTTTTTCTGGATTTTCTGCCTCTAAGAATAGTAATTGTGCAACCACTACATTTGCCATATAATCTTCAATTTGACCACAAACAAAAACGATACGTTCTTTTAACAACCTAGAATATATATCATAGGATCTTTCCCCTCTAGGGGTTTGTTCAACTACTATAGGCACGTACGTCATTAAATTTTCTCCTAAATTTATTGTAACCTGATTATTGTAACCTGAGTTCGATATAACTTGTTATCAATATAGTCCCTGTTAGGGTTGATATTCGAAAATGCTTAGAATAATAATTATTTTTATGTCGAATTCAAGTTAAATAAGTAATTACTCACTAGCACTCGTTTGTTTCTTCATAGAAGATTCCTTAGACAATTTCTTATTGCTTACTGATTTTAGCTGATCAAAAATGCTTAAAGCTTGAGTTATAAAACTTCCTGGTTCAGAAAGATTTGCCGGAAGAATTACTGTATTACTATCTTTGGCTAACTCACCAAAAGCATTTATATATTGTTCAGCAATTTTTAAAGATACTGCGTCATTACCCCCAGACTTTTGAATAGATGCGGCAATAACTTCAATACTTTTAGCAGTAGCCATTGCTACTAATCCTATTGCCTCAGCTTCACCTTTAGCTCTATTTACTTGGTCAGTATAGGAAGCTTCAGAATTTAATACAACTTGAGCCTTCTCACCTTCTGCATGGTTTATTTTTGCTTGTCTATTGCCTTCTGAATCCAAAATTTGAGCTCGTTTCTGACGTTCTGCTGCAACTTGTAATTCCATCGCTTTAAGTATTGTTTGTGGTGGCTGAATATCTTTAATTTCATAACGCATACATTGTATCCCCCAATTCATTGCAGCTTGGTTAATAGCAGATACAATAGCGATGTTTAACGTTTCTCGTTCTTCAAAAGTCCTATCTAATGGTAATTTACCTATTTCTGAACGCATGGTGGTCTGTGCAAGCTGTGTGATGGCATAATATGGACTATTAACACCATAAGATGCAGCGATTGGATCAACAATTTTTACATATAAAACACCATCTATTAATAACGTAACATTATCATTTGAAATGGCTGTTTGAGCAGTAACATCAATAGCTTCTTCCTTCAGGGTGTGTTTATAGGCTACTCTCTGAATCACTGGAATCAAAATATTCAATCCTGGCTGCAAAACCCTATCAAATTTTCCAAACTTTTCTACAACCCATGCTTGTTGTTGTGGTACAACCTTAACCATCTGTACAATAATAAGAATTGCCACGATACTACAAACTAATAATATATATTCCATTTTAATCCTCTGTTAATTTAATCTTAGCTCGGTGACATCGTTCGCAGTTGATGCTTAACAATGTAACCTGTTATATGAATTCAGGTTAATCTAACAATTGGACGACGCTACCATCATAAATCTTAGTAATCCCTTCCAATACCACCATATCTCCTTCCTTAATTTCACTTGAGATAATCTCTGTTAAACCATTTAAACTAGTGCCAAGTTTAACATAAAGTTGTTGTACCTTATTGTCATTGATTTTATATACAAAATACTCACCTTTATTATTACTCTGTACCGATTGATTAGGCACAGCTAAATTCCTATGTTTGTTAAGAATTAGATCTATATTTACATAGCTTCCATGTACAATATTACTATTAGAATCAATGATAACTTTAGCACTTATAGTACCATTATCTGAAACATATTGTGAGATTTCAGCAATTTTTCCATTAATTAATCCACCCTTATTATCGGTTATCACTAAATTAGTGGATTCTGACACCTGATTATAAAGCTCCTCAGGTAGCTCCATTAAAATATTATTAGTAGTAGAGTTTTGAGCAATAATGCTAAAAAGATAATCTCCTTGTTTTATCTTATCCCCTATTTTGGATTTTATTATACCAATATATCCATCAAATGGAGCTATAAGAACCATATCGTTGTAACTATTCATTGCTTTAGCAAAAGCAAGCCTAGCTTCTTCTAACTCGCTATTAGATTTTTCTAGCACATCACTACTAATATATTTTTTGGCAAATAATTCCTTGTTACGGTTATAAGAAGCCATAGCTTTTCTTAAAGAGACTTCCGCTTGTGACTTAATTGACACAGCTAAATCTTGGTCAATAATAAGCAAAACATCACCTTGATGGATCTTACCTCCTTGGGAAGTAGATACTAAATCAAGTCTACCAGAAACATTTGCATAATAATCACGGCTCATACCACTCTTACATTGTCCTATAACACTGAAAACATTATATAAATCAGCCATTTGTACTTTAGTAGCTTTTACCCCAATACTCTCTTGTTCTTCAGCTATAGCATAGCAAGAAGTAATGCATATACACAAAAAAATAATTATAGTTTTAAATCTGTTATCCAACGATGTTCCTTCTCTAAAATCTTAAAACGAATTTTTTCACTTTTTTCATCTAGTTCTGTTTCCGGGATCAAAGAAGCTCCGTCAAATTCAAAACCATAAAAATTAATCTGTAATTTGCTACATATTTTCGCCACTGACTCAATATTTTCTAAAATATCGTCCACAAATATTATTGTTTTAGGATAGTAGTTTTTTTTGTGTAAAATATTCTCTAATACTGCACCTTTATCAACATCGGCTGTAAGAATCACACCTTCTTTCATCGTTGGCACACCACCCCCAATATGTAATTCATCAACTAATATTTCCTCTTTTATCGGAGTAGATTTCATAAAATCTATATTTATCCCTTTAAGCTCTGTAAGACGCCAATTGGTAAAATCCTCAATAACACCAAATTTCCCTGTGTATAATTTGGTCAGAGCAGCAGTTGGGATTTGCATCTCCCATAATCTACCTAGTATATCAGTTATATTATAGTCCACTAAGCGAATAGTACGATTTTTTAAAATAATACTGTATAAAAGATGCCTTTCTTCTCTCGCAAGACGGTTTTTGCTTTCAGCACGCCACTGCCGCCTATAAGGATGAGTTAAGCGATATTCATCTTGATCCATGATAAGTACGTCATCTACATCAAAAAGCACCAAGCTATCTTGATCTACTTTATCTATTACTTCCGATATCTTTAAAAAATCGGAAACTTTAGTTATTTTAGCAAATATATGTTTATTCATCGTTCTAATGATAAGTTTATTATTTCTTCCAAAGAATTAGCTATTATAGCTAAATCTGATTCTCGTACAAGAGTATGAACTCCATCTTTTATCAATTTTATCACTACCATGTCACTAGTAATTTTTTCTGCAAGGTTATTTGAGATGGTATAAGGTACGTCCTCATCTAGCATCCCGTGAATTAAATGTATAGCTCCCTTAAGATTAATACTATTTGAATTTAGTAACAAGTGATTTCTAGCTTCGAGTATTAATTGATAACTTATTGGATATTTATCGTTGCAATTACGCCCTCTAATCTCAAGGTATTTTTGTTGTTGCATTTGTGTTTTTTGCATTTCAGTTAAGTTTTGCCAAATAGTTTCTGTAAAATCTAGGGCAGGAGCAATACAAACAAGACCACAAACTTTATTAGGAAATTTTATAGCAGCAAGAATGGCTAACCAACCACCCATGCTGGAGCCTATGATAATAGCTGGTTGCACTACAAGTTTATTTAAAACTAGTTCAACCCCTGTAAGCCAAGATCCAATCGTTTCATCTAGAAATCTACCTGATGATTCTCCATGACCAAAATTATCAAATGTGATAAAATTATAATCACGTTTTTTACAGTAATTCT
This sequence comes from Candidatus Tisiphia endosymbiont of Temnostethus pusillus, assembly GCF_964264675.1. Classification (NCBI taxonomy): domain Bacteria; kingdom Pseudomonadati; phylum Pseudomonadota; class Alphaproteobacteria; order Rickettsiales; family Rickettsiaceae; genus Candidatus Tisiphia; species Candidatus Tisiphia endosymbiont of Temnostethus pusillus. The sequence goes on from NZ_OZ183472.1 coordinate 1,536,566, forward strand.
CAAGAAATATAGCCTTTTTACCATTCATACCCGACATCAAGCCATGCAAAAAAATTACCGATGGCATATTTTTTTTGCTACTTTTGTGATGATTGTAAGTGATAAATCTTTTCTTTTCTGTATTATATATTTTATGCATTTAAATTAATTATGTAAAAGATTAATGATTTCATCAGATTCACCCAAACGATATCATAAACCCACCATTTTGCAAGTAGTTCCAGCTTTATTCTCTGGTGGAGTAGAGCGAGGAACAATTGAAGTGGCTAAAATGTTAAAAAAAGTTGATTATAATGTTATTGTAGTCTCATCTGGTGGTTCATTGGTTGAAGAATTAGTGGCAGCAGGAGTGCCACATATTTCTATGAATAGTGCTACTAAAAATCCTTTGACAATATGGCAAAACGCAAGAATTCTGTCAGAAATAATTAAGGAATATAACGTAGATATAGTACATGCAAGATCGAGAGCTCCAGCTTGGAGTTGTTATATGGCGGCAAAGGCTACAGGCACTAAATTCTTAACAACATTCCACGGAATTTACAACATCTCAAATCCTTTCAAACATTTTTATAATAGCGTTATGGTCAAAGGCGAAAAGATCATAGCTGTGTCTAATTTTGTAAAACACCATATATTAATTAATTATCAAATCCTAGAAGATCAAATTGTTGTAATATATCGAGGGGTAGATTATAGTTATTTTGATCCAAAAAATGTTACCGAAGAAAAGTTACTAAAACATAAAAAGAAATACGGTATATCTAACAATACTCCTATAATATTGTTACCATCAAGAATGACCAGTTGGAAGGGGCATCTTACCCTTGTTGAAGCACTTGGCAAATTAAAACATCTAGATTTCTACTGTCTAATGGTTGGAGATTTATCCAAACATCCCAATTTTACCAATCGAGTAAAATCTCTTATAAACTTATTGAAGCTACAAAGTAAAATTCAAATTTTTGGTAATGAAGCTGATATGCTCAGCCTTTACGGTGTTTCAGATATAGTAATATCTACTTCAATTGAGCCAGAAGCATTTGGTCGCACTATAACTGAAGGACAATCAATGGAAAAGCTAGTAATTGCTACAAATATAGGTGGAGCTATTGAAACAATATTAGATAAAAAAACTGGATTTCATGTCAAACCAAACGATGCTGTTGATTTAGCAGAAAAAATCGAACATTGCTTATCTATACTCAAAACCAATGAAGGTAACAAAATACAACAAGCAGCAAGAAAAGCAGTCATCGATAATTTTTCCCTTGATTTAATGCTTAGTAAAACCTTAGATCTATATAAAGAAATGCTCAAAAAAACATAATATTTTCCCCAATTCTTTGTAGTGTCCTTACATCTTTCCACCTGTATCTATGATTTTTAAACTACCCTAGAGAGGCAATGAAAATTCTATTCTTGAAATCTACTAATTATACTTTATACTGATCCGTTATTGTATATATATCTTATAAAATTAAAGAGAGTATTATGGCTAGGATAACGATTGAAGATTGTGTTGGAAAGATTCACGATAGATTTAAGCTTGTAGCTTTAGCTGCTCAAAGAGCAAATGATATAAATTCTGGTAGTAAAATGACTATTAATAACGTGAAAGGCGATAAGGCAACTGTACTGGCATTACGTGAAATAGCTGCTGGCCATATAACGATTCCAGCCCTAAAGGCACAATTATTAAAACGTCTTCGAACAAAAAGCAGAATCGATCCTATTGATGAAGAAAATACTGATGCTTCCCTTGATACTGCTGTAGAAGAGTTTGATTATTTACCAAACGGCTCAGATCTTTGTGTTACTGAAGACTACTCTGATTTAGACGATCAAATATTTGATGATAATGCTAGTGATGATGAACAAAAATGATTATTGGTGTTGGTACAGATATAGTACAAATTCCAAGAATAGAAAGGATATTAAACCTATATGACCAGCGTTTTGTAAACATAATTCTTTCTAAAACGGAAATACAAAAGCTAACTTCTCTAAGCAAAGACCAATATGGTTGTTTTTTGGCAAAAAGGTTTGCTGCGAAAGAGGCAGTTAGCAAAGCCCTTGGTATCGGAATTGGGCGGGGTTTACGATTTAAAGACATCTCTATACTAAATGATGCCTTAGGAAAGCCCTTTGTCCAAATTTGTCATCCTGAAAATCCAAACAAATTTGGACAAATCAAAATTCACTTGTCCATTTCAGACGATTACCCAATTTCTGTAGCTTTTGCAGTTATTACCTCTAAGGTTTAGAGCTTCTCTAATAGTTCAAACATAGTTTTACCAATATCAGCTGGCGATCTAGTGATAGTAACACCTGCACTTTGCAATGCCTCCAACTTATCTTCAGCTGAACCCTGTCCATTAGAAATAATTGCACCAGCATGCCCCATTCTTTTACCTTCAGGAGCAGTAACACCAGCAATGAAAGTAACTATTGGTTTTTTAATCTTTGAGCTTTTTATTAATTCAGCAGCCTTTTCCTCAGCATCCCCTCCTATTTCACCAATCATAATAATCGATTCTGTTTCATCATCTTGTAAAAACATTTCAATACAATCAACAAAATCGGTGCCATTAACTGGATCTCCACCAATACCAATACAGGTAGATTGACCAAGACCAACAGCTGTAGTCTGTGCTACTGCTTCATAAGTCAAAGTACCGGACCGGGATATAATTCCTACCCTGCCTCTCTTATGAATATAACCAGGCATTATGCCGATTTTGCATTCATCAGGAGTAATAATGCCAGGACAATTTGGTCCAATTAATCTAGTTTTTGATCCGATTAATGCCCTTTTGACCTTTATCATATCAAGTATCGGTATTCCCTCTGTAATACACACTACCAAACTAATTCCTGCATCTATAGCTTCCAAAATTGAATCAGCAGCAAAAGGTGGTGGAACATAAATAACGCTGGCAGTAGCCTTAGTTTTTGCAACTGCCTCATGTACTGTATTATATACAGGTAGATCTAGATGAGTATTTCCACCTTTTCCAGGAGTTACCCCTCCTACCATTTTAGTACCATAACTGATTGCCTGCTCAGAATGAAAAGTCCCTTGAGAGCCAGTAAAACCTTGGCAAATTACTTTTGTATTTTTATCAACTAATATTGACATATATGCATTTTCCGTATTTTTATATGAATTATTTTACTGCATCAACGATCTTAACAGCAGCATCACCTAAATCATTTGCAGCAATTATTTTTAAACCAGAATTTGCTAAAATATTTTTACCTAATTCAAAATTGGTTCCAGCTAAACGTACAACCAGTGGAACTGTAATGCCAATCTCTTTCACTGCAGCAATAATGCCTTCGGCTATTATATCACAACGCATTATACCACCAAAAATATTAACTAAAACCCCTTGTACATGTGAATCTGATAAAATTATTTTTAGTGCTTCCGTTACTTTCTCACGATCAGCCCCACCACCAACATCTAAAAAGTTTGCCGGTTCAGCACCATAAAGCTTGATAATATCCATTGTAGCCATAGCTAGCCCAGCCCCATTCACCATACAACCAATAGTACCATCCATCTTAACATAACTAAGACCAAGGCTAGCTGCTTTTATTTCAAGAGCATCTTCTTCATCATCATCCCGCATATTTAAAATATCAGGATGTTTAAATAATCCATTATCATCAAAGTTAATCTTGGCATCAAGTGCCAATAAACTACCATCAGCTTTTGTTATTAATGGATTAATTTCAATTTGGTTAGCATCAGTTGCTATAAAAGCTCGATAGGTTGATTCAACAATTTTCATCATTTGTTTTGCCTGCTCATTCTTAAAACCAAGCTTGTATGCCATTCTACGACAATGAAATGGCTGTATGCCTGTTGCAGGATCAACTGATACTTTAATAATTTTCTCTGGAGTATTATGAGCAACTTCTTCTATATCTACCCCACCTTCAGTAGAAGCTATAAAAGTTACCTTGCTATTACTACGATCAAAAACGACACTAAAATAATATTCTTTTAAAATATCACACCCAGATTCAACATAGAGATAGCGAACCTTTTGCCCAATAGCTGACGTCTGATGAGTTACTAAGTTAATGCCAAACATTGCGTGTGCTGCTTTCTTTGCCTCTTCTTTAGTTCTTACAACTTTTACACCCCCAGCTTTTCCCCTACCACCTGCGTGGATTTGGGCTTTAACCACATATATTTCTGCTTCTAAACCATCAATTAGCCTATCGATATCTTCTTTTTGCAATATTACAACTCCTGTAGAAGTAGGTATACCATATTGCCTCAAAATCATCTTTGCTTGGTATTCATGAATATTCATTTTTATAATTCTTTAAATAATTTAATCCTAGGCTCTTATACTACAAATGTTGCCAATTTGTAAAGCTTCATTTACTACTTGTTAGACGTTAGTAGTCTTGAGGATATCTAAAATTCACCAATGTTATCCCTGCAAAAGCATAAACTAATAGATATATTCATCTTACTCTACTTTTTGCTTACGATTTTTGTCTCCTAGATATATATACTCCACTTAAGATTATTATTATTGCCCCAATAATCGAAAAATTATCTGGTATTTCCTGCCATATAACTACACTTAAAATTAAAGAAAATACAACGCTACTATAAGCTAGTATACTCATTTCAGTAGCTAAACCAATTTCTAATCCCTTATTTAATAATATTTGGTGTAAAAGCATCAACAGAGCGTTGACTAATAGCAATATCCAATCCTTTGAAGAAACTTGTGTTATATTAAAATCCACTAAAAATGGTAACATAATAAGAGAGGAAATCCAAAAATAATACACTAATACTCTATCTGAGGTCTCTGTTTTTAGTAAGTTGTGTAATGATATAATAGTTAATGCCATAAATATTCCGCTAAGTAATCCAAAAATGATTCCTGAAGTTAGAATTTCTACTGATGGCTTCAGTATTAATAAACAGCCAATAAAGCCAATTATTGCTAAAAATAATAGATCATTTTTGATAGATTTATTAGTAAAAATACCCGTTATTAGCAGTACCCAAATTGGAGACAGATTCGTAAGTGTACTAACATTGAAAAGAGACAAGTAATTTACTGCTGAAAACATGCAATACCAATATGCTGTCCCCAATAATCCCCTTGTAATTAACGCACAATATCGCTGTGATACTATTAATTGACCACGAGACCTAATAACTTTTGGTAAAAAAAAGATAGCACAAAGAAAGAATTGTAAAAATACAACTAGAGAAATAGGTATACTACTATTAAGAGATTTTACTATACTAGCTTTCATTGCTCCAAGTCCAAATGAACTTAAGATATATAATGTTGCTTTCATAGTGGTTCTACTTCATCACTCCTATTTAATTGACAACTGGGGTTATACAAATAATCCTACTTCAATTGGAGCATAAAACAATCCATAATGGGTAACTCGCAATCAATAACTTAATCAATAAATTGTCCTGCCACTACCTTTAAAATTCTGATGAGCCTTATCTAATTTTTTGATAAATTCTGGAGAATAAGATTTAAGATCATTTTTCGATCCACCCTCATATTTTTTAGCTAGATCTATCCCCCCTCTAATCATATTATAAGCAAAATTTTCTTCCTTTGTTTCTCCAGCTATTCTTTTAGGGTTCATGAACTTATAAACTTGGTATAAAGCAAAATTTTTCACTAAACGTTTTGCTTCCAATCTAGATTGATTACTTATGCCTTGTAGCTTATCTTTTGATTTTATCAAACCTCGGTTAGCTTCTTTTACCAATTGTGAATGTTGTTGCATTAAGTAACTACTTACTTCAGCAACATTCTTACTAACAAGGTTCTCATCAATTTTAACACCTAATTTTCCTAATTTCTTGTGTGCAATTTTACCTAAATATTTTTTTATTAATAGGATGATCTGTGTCTGTAATTTTGTTAGATCCATTGTTTGCTCGTTAAGACAAGCCAATATTTGTTCTATTTCCTGTTCGAAAGCATCGTTTTTACTTAACTCATTGAAAATTTCCATCGCCTCATCAGATCCAAGTTCATTATCAGTGATGCCTACTAATGCATCTTTAATTTGGTCTGCCAATTTTCTAGAGTCCCTTGGTTTTTTGTCATCTGTTTCCATTTATTAGTCCTCTGTTTACAAAGTCTATTCTTGAGTAGTAAAATGTCCTCTATAAGTTCGGTGCAACGTGACTCCCCGATGTTTTTCAATTATACTTCGGCACAGTAAGGCTGAGTCAATAGATTTTTGTTTTTTAGTAAATTTATGTTCTTTTTCAAGACATAACTCACTTATATTAATATTTTGCCAAACAAGTCCATCAAAAATTTTTGCTTTAATATAACCACTTGACTTTAAGTTATCATAATCTCCTTTGTTAAGACTCAATGCATCATCATTTAATAAAAGCTTAACATCCCCAACATTTGGGACTGGTATAGGATCAACATATTTAATATAGACTTTACCAGTTAATTCTATCTTGCTAGGTATCATAATTCTCTATCTATATTAAATTAAGCTTCTGTTATACTGCTCGTAAATGAAGAGTTGATAGACGATAGAATCAAAATCATAATCCTTTATTTTATATCACGACTCTTTGTTATCTTCTACCTCTGATTCTAGAGAAGGTTCAATAACTTCTCCTTGAAAATGATGCAATAGTGATTCTTGTTCATCATATTCTTTCAACATATAGCCACGCCCCCATACTGTATCAATATAATTTGTACCACCAGCAGCATCAGCTAATTTCTTACGTAATTTGCATACAAATACGTCTATAATTTTAATTTCCGGCTCATCAACACTACTATAAAGATGGTCTAAGAACATCTCCTTATTCAGTACTGTTCCCCTACGTAAGACTAATAATTCTAAAATAGCATATTCCTTATTCGTTAAATGAACCCTTGTTCCATCAACTTCTACAATTCTAGTATCAAGATGAATACTTACCTTGTCAAACCTAACAACTGACTCAGAATGTCCTTTAGAACGACGAACAATTGCATAAATACGAGCAATTAACTCTTCGCGGTTAAATGGTTTTGTGATATAATCATCTGCCCCACACGTAAGTCCTTTAATTTTTTGATCAACTGTAGTAATACCTGATAAAATCAGTATAGGTGTTTTTACTTTAGCAGAACGTAATCTCAGTAGGACTTCGAACCCACTAATATCTGGCAGCATCAGGTCTAAAATAATTAAATCATAATTATAAATTTTAGCTATTTCTATTCCTTCTGTACCAAACTCCACCACCTCACAAATAATTCCTTCTGAAGCTAACGTTAATTCAATAGAACTAGCTATATCACTATTATCTTCTACTAACAGCACCCTCATGATATTTCTCCCATTAACTTTTTTATAATTATTAATTTATTATTCTTTATTACACATCTATGTTCTCACTTTATCTCTATAAGAGCAAGTAATTTTATCAAAATAATATCCAAGTAACGCGAATTTGGGATAAGAATTTGTCAATTCTTATCCCAAATTCAGTGAAATTATCGAAACAATCAGATGCAGAACTGTCTCAAATCTGATTGTTTCTATAATTTTATAGTTAACTTACCTTACACATAACCCCCATGGCAATTTAAAAGTCATAGGAAAAACAGCCTAGCACCTATTAGCGAAGAGCTGCTTTGCGACGACGAAGCAATTGTAAGTAAAAAGTATGATATAATAGATATTAAAGTCAATATAAATAATGATTTATATTGACTTATAAGGGGGTGTTACAGCGATAGTCTAATGAATGTGGATTGCCACGACACTCATGTGGTCTTGCTAATAGACGTCTTGTACTTTTCTACAATTTTTAAATGCTATATGTAAGGTGAATGGTTAATTATCATTTTCTTGCATTTTTTTATGATATAAAGCACCAAAATCAATCGGGTCAATCATCAATGGTTGGAAACCACCATCCTGAGTAACATCAGCAATAATTTTTCTAGCAAATGGGAAAATCATTGCTGGACAATGAATTGCTAGTATTATTTGGTGTTGATCTTCCTCTATATTAATTAAATTAAAAACACCAGCATATTTTAGGTCTACTATAAATAGTCTATGATTTTCACTCATTGCTTTAGCTTCTATACTTAATTCTACCTCATAAAAATTCTCTTCAGGTAAATTAGAAATATTGAGGTCTAGGAATAAGTCAATTTGTGGATTACGTTCCAAAGATACTAAAGATCTCGGAGCGTCTGGATTTTCAAAAGATAAATCCTTTATGTATTGTGCATTAACAGCGATATGAGGCATTTCTTTTTGGTTAGTATCTTTCATAATAATATAGTCCTTTACATTTTAAATTTTAAGTTATTGGAAGGGTAACACCTTTTTGTTTCATATATTTCCCATAACGATCAGCATAAGATATATTACAAGTTTGTTCACCTTTTAAAAACAAAAATTGACATGCTCCTTCATTAGCATAAATTCTTGCTGGCAGTGGGGTAGTATTGGAAAACTCTAATGTTACATGCCCTTCCCATTCCGGTTCTAACGGCGTTACGTTAACAATTATACCACATCTTGCATAGGTTGATTTACCAACACAGATAACTAGCACATCTCTTGGAATTTTAAAATACTCAATTGTTCTTGCTAAGGCAAAACTGTTTGGCGGAATAATACAAACATCAACCTCTCTGTCTACTAAACTATATTCATCAAAATTTTTTGGATCAACTATTGCCGAATTAATATTAGTAAATATTTTAAATTCCTTCGAGACTCTTGCATCATAACCGTATGAAGATAAACCATAAGAAATAATTCTCTCTGAATTATTCAATCTAACCTGCGTATCAGTAAAAGGTGCAATCATATCGTGTTCTATACACATTTTTCTTATCCAATTATCAGACATAATGGTCATATATAATTACACATACTATGTTTAAATTACCGAATATAAATGATATAGTTAAAAATTAAAAGTACTAAAACTTTAATTAGCAGCTTTAATTCAGGGCAGCCTCATTAAAATATTTATATATTCTTCTACTTTAACCTCAGTGCGATATAAGAATTATTAATTCTTATATCGATACTTGCTTTGTTATAAGGAAAAATGCACTCTTGAAGCGGTTCTACACCTGATTGTTTCTATATATAATACTGAATTCGATGTAACTTGTTACATCGAATTCAGGTTAATTTAAATAATTAGTTTCGCAAAACTGTAGGATATTCACGTATATACTCAAATGATTTGAAGAATTGGATTTGAAAATGAATGATGAGCATGCGAATCCATGATATTTTCAAAAAACAATTCGTAGGAGCAAAAGAGTATACTCGGATGATCTAAAGAATGGGAACAACAAACAAGGAAAGCTTTGCCAGCGTAGGATGACATCTAGACTACCGATACTAGAGTTAACAATAGCTGGCATATAAGGCAAATATCCATTCATTAGACCTCTTTCGAAACTCTACTTCTGCTGGTGATTTGGACAATGATGCGGTACTCGAATCCGTAACGGAATTAGAGTACGCTGCGGTTCGAGGTGAAGCGTCTCCTTCAAACCCCTCAGCATAAGCGAGTTTCGAAAGAGGTCTATTATAAGAACGACTAACTACTTTGTTTTTACTTCTACTTGAACAACTTTCTGAAGACCATTATCGAAATATAAGGATAAATCAAAATTATCACCAACTTTTAATATAGTTCTTAGATCCAAGAGCATAATATGCATACCACCCGGTTGTAAAATAGCACTACTTTTAGCTGGGATGACTAGCTTATCGAGTTTTACCATTTTACTAACCCCTTTTTCATCAACAAAACTTTTATGTAATTCAACCTTGTTAGCTATATCTGAAGAAACATTTACCAAATTGTAATCGAGGTCAGAGTCATTAAAAATCTCAAAATATATTGCAGAATTATTATTTTTGCTAACAGTAGCAGAAGGTCTTGCCCAAGCATTTAGTATTGTAACAGATGCAGTTAATGCAGTAGGAGCTGATGCTTCTAATGGTGCTACTGGATTGTTATTACTTGGCATGGTAGTTGCAAAACATATTGATAGACTAAAATATAAAGTAACAGCAATGAAGGTTACTATGTTCTTAAGTAGCATATTATTACCATAAATTAAATTAATTACACAATCGATTCACTTAATTATATAACATATTATACATACACTAAGTATATTTTGCAAAAAAATAATATATTTATAGTGTATAATGCTAACTTTGGCTTACTTTAACAAATTTTTGTTTAAAAGAATCCCAATGATAGTGAACATTTACTGTTTTAATTTCTGTAACTGTAATATCTCCATTAGGTAACTGTGCAACATCAAAGCCTTTTTGTATAGATTCAGTAATTAGAGTCGTTGATTGACAAATATACCTAACATTAAAAAAGGGATTATTATCAGTATCTAATGAGTTTGTAGTTTTCTTAGTTGGGGTATTCAAAATAGGTGCGTTTTTTTCTTTCATTCTAAACAACTTCAGATATTCTGTACGTTTTTATAACAGTTTAGTAATAAGGTGGCAAGAGTTTGTTGTTAGATTAATTTAGGTTATTTAGTCTAATTAGTTTTTTTTGTAATGAGGTGTGTGCTGTGTTAGAAGGTTTTGATTTTTCAAAGTCTGCAATAAGGTTATTTTTCTATTTTTTAAAGAAAAGAAGAATTAAACTAACTATTTTAGGGGTGTTATGCATAATACGGGGAATGGTACCAGCTATTGATAGTGTGTTGCTACAAAAAGTTATAAATTTGATTGAGTCTTTTTCTAATGAAACAGTTAAAGACCTACCTTCCTCCATGTTGTTTTGGGCAATAATATATGCATTTTGGTGGGTATGTGTAAATACTATGTGGCGAATTTATGATTATATTTATCTAAAAACCATGCCATATATCAAAGCTCAGATATTAGACGAAATGTATAATTACACTCAGTACCATAATCATAGATTTTTTCAAGAAAACCTTGCTGGTCATATTACCAATCGTATTACTGAAGGGGCTAGATCTTTTGAAATTGTTTTGTCTTTATTTGGAGAGAAAATTCTATACAAACTAGCTATAATTGTTTTTGCTCTTGGAACAATGTACTGGATACATCAAATATTTGCTACTATATTCCTTATACATATTTGTGTTTTTGTAGGGACTAGTGTTATCTGTTCAAGTACAATAAACAAATATTCAGTAAATTATGCACGAAGCAAATCAATAGTTGCCGGCAGTATTGTTGATGCAATTGCAAATATTGGTGCAATACGGATGTTTACTTCTCATAAATTTGAACGTCAGAATCTAGAAGTAAGGATAGATGATGCTGTAGTTAATGAACAAATTATGCAACTCTTTATGTTTAAGCTACGTATTGTACTAGGCATAGCTTGTTCTATAATGATTTTTATAATGGTTTATTATCTAGCTCAACTTCGTAGTCAAATGCAAATAACTATAGGAGATTGCGTGTTGATACTTACTTTATCTATAACGGTTAGTAGTGAAATTTGGGATCTAACTCAGGAAATAGGAGATATGTTTGAAGAATTTGGTTCTTTTAACCAAAGTGTATCATTAATGAAACCTCATATTATAGAAGATATTGAGAATGCCCATCTTCTAAAGGTTACAAAAGGTGAGATAATATTTAAAAATGTTAGTTTTAAATATTACCATAATAATAATTTATTTGAGAATAAATCCGTTACAATTTTGAGTCAACAAAGGGTCGGATTAGTAGGATTTTCTGGTTCAGGAAAAACAACTTTTATTAATCTTATTACACGGTTGCACGATATAGACCAAGGAGAAATTCTAATTGATGGGCAAAATATTAGATATGTAACTCAAGACTCTTTACGAGAAAATATTAGTATAATACCGCAAGAACCAATCCTATTTCATAGGACAGTCATGGATAATATTAGATATGGAAAAAAAGATGCTAGCTTAGAAGAGATAATAGAGGCAGCAAAACTAGCTCATATACATGAATTTATTGAGAGCCTAACAGAAGGATACCAAAGCTTATGTGGTGAAAGGGGTAATAACTTGTCAGGTGGTCAGAGGCAGAGAATAATAATAGCACGGGCAATATTAAAGAATGCTCCAATATTAATTCTTGATGAAGCAACAAGTAGTCTAGATAGTAAGACTGAGGAGTTGATACAAGATTCTCTATATTACTTAATGCAAAATAAAACTGTATTAGTTATAGCTCATAGATTATCAACTTTGTTGAATATGGATAGAATTTTGGTTTTTAATGAAGGTAGCATAGTTGAAGATGGACAACATGAGGAATTACTAAAAAACAGTAAATTGTACAAAAAACTATGGAAATCACAAGTAAAAGGCTTAATAATTTAAAGAAATTGCTGATTTTTTCACCTTATATACTCAGGTAGAACTTCAAGAATTGGCGTTCCCGCAACCAAAGATCGAAGCTGCCTAGTTACTCATGTACGCTACGCCGCTCGACTTTGCTACTGCTTAGCTCTTCTTGAAGTTATACTATCGTCTACCAACTCTTCATTTACGAGCAATATACGTAAGGTGAGTGATTATTTATTACATGACTTATAGTTCTCGTACCATTTCCGATTATGGCATACACTCAACTATTGATTACAATCTTTAAATTACTCTGCTAATTCATTTAAGATTTGGTATTGTAATACATTATTATTTTGTGTATCATAACTTGAGTTCGATGTAAGACATCGGTTTAATAGCCTAGGGTGACATCACCCCTAATGAGGATAATTACTTGAGCCTAGTATTAATTTGCTACATCGATACTTAAGGTTATCATAAGAAATATTTTTAATCACTTGAAACTGAAGGAATTTAAAATGCAAGTATTCGTTGGAAAAGCTGCACCGGATTTTACAGCTAAAGCTATTATGCCTGATAATAGTATAGAATCTGAATTTAATCTTAAAAATTATGCTAAGGGTCATAAAGTTGTATTGTTTTTTTATCCCCTAGATTTTACTTTTGTTTGTCCATCAGAAATTATAGCCTTTAATAATAGATTAGGAGAATTTACTGAAAGAAATACAAAGTTAATAGCAATAAGCGTTGACTCGCATTTTTCTCATTTGGCTTGGAAGAATACTCCTTACAATAAAGGTGGTGTTGGCAATATCCAAATTCCTATGGTGGCAGATCTTAATAAAAATGCCTCACATAGTTATAATGTACTTCATGATGATGGAATATCACTGCGTGGTACTTTTGTTATTGATGAAGAATTCATAGTACGCCATTTGTCAGTTAATGATTTGCCAATTGGTAGAAATATTGATGAAGTAATAAGACTGATAGATGCCCTAGACTATAATGCCAAGCATGGTGAAGTATGTCCAGCTGGGTGGCATAAAGGTGATGAAGGTATTACCCCATCACATAAAGGAGTAGCAGATTACTTAGCTTCCAATGCAGAAAAATTATAGTATATAGAGTAGGTTTGCCGGATCAGTAGATGTCATTGCTAGCTACGAACACCAATGTACCGTATACCGTAGCTAGAGATGACATCGAGATTACCATATATGACACGCATAGGTTTATGCAGGTTTCTACCGCTAGTTGTAGCTTTTAAACTTCTCTAGTTAGAAATTAATTGTTTTTTTACTTAGTGGGAGAAAATTTTGTTATATACTGCAAATATCATCTCAGAGACTCCAATTTGGGATAAGAATTGACAAATTCTTATCTCGAATTCGCGTAAGGGATAATTTATGTCAAAGTAAGCTTAAAGCCAAAGAAAGAGATTTGATGCTTAAGGAGCTATTTTTGGATACTAACCGAGTATCTTATACAAAAGAAACAATTGATATTCTAAGACTAATTAGGAGTGAAAATGTTGGTCCAAGGACTTTTTGGAGTTTAATAAAGATATTTGGTAGTAGTAGTACTGCTATTGAAAATATACAAGAATTCTCACTGCGAGGTGGACGCTCTAAACCAGTAAAGGTATTTTCACAAAGTGAGGCAAGTAAAGAACTTGAGCTTTTGGAAAAGAATAACGCCAAAATTATTACCTATAAGTCTTTAGAATATTCAAGGTTATTGTTAGAGATTTTTGATTGCCCGCCTATACTAAGTTATAAGGGCAATATCGGGTTATTATCACACGAAAGATGTTTAGCAATTGTTGGAGCAAGAAATGCTTCAGTAAATGGTCGTGCCTTTGCAGCTAGAATCGCTAAGGAATTGACAGACGCAGATTATATAATGGTTTCTGGACTTGCAAGAGGTATTGATACGGCAGTGCATCAAGTTAATATCTCTAAAACAATAGGAGTTATCGCTGGAGGAATTGATCATGTCTATCCCCTAGAAAATGTTAAATTATTCGAACAAATTCAGCAAGAGGGGTTAATAATTGCTGAATTACCAATAGGTTCAAAACCTCTTGGACAACATTTCCCACAACGTAATCGATTGATTTCTGGTATATCTCTTGGAACGGTAGTAATTGAGGCAAGCCTAAAATCTGGATCATTAATAACAGCAAGGTTTGCTTTAGAACAGAATAGAGAAGTATTCGCAGTGCCGGGATTTCCGTTAGATCCTAGGTGTCAGGGTACTAATAAACTTATCAAGGAAGGAGCATATATGGTGGAATCTACCCAAGATATAGTAACTAATCTACCACATTTTTCTAAGGTTGTCAGCAAATCTAAGGATGTGGCGAATGATTCAGCTGAGAATAACCAGTTTAAAGCGTTAGATATAAAATATGCTAATCCAATTACCAACGATATGCGTATGAAAGTTAAGGAGCTTTTATCTTCAACTCCTATAGATTTTGATTGTTTGCATCAAACGCAGCTACCTTTGCAGGTTATATATATGATAATACTGGAGCTAGAACTAGCTGGAAAAATAACTAGATATCCTGGCAACAAGATATCTTTAATTTATAAATAAATATGAAATTAGTAATAGTAGAATCGCCAGCAAAGGCGAAAACGATAAATAAATATCTAGATAATAGTTTTAAAGTTATTGCTTCGTTTGGGCATATTAGAGATTTACCATCTAAAAATGGTTCAGTTCTGCCAGATGAAGATTTTGCTATGAAATATGTTATATCAGATAAAGCAGAAAAATATGTTGAAGCAATAACTAAAGATGCTGCCAAGGCTGAAATGGTTTATCTAGCAACAGATCGAGACCGAGAAGGAGAATCAATTGCTTGGCATGTTGCAGAAATAATAAAAGAAAGAAACTTGGTTAAATCTAGTGATTTCTTTAAAAGAGTAGCATTTGATGAAGTTACAAAAAAAGCTATTTTACATGCAATTGAAAACCCAAGAAAGATTGATATTGATTTGGTTAATGCTCAGCAAGCAAGGAGGGCTTTAGACTATTTGGTAGGATTTACTTTATCGCCGATATTATGGCGTAAATTGCCAGGATGTAGATCAGCCGGAAGAGTCCAGTCTGTAGCACTGAGACTTATTTGCGAACGAGAAGACGAAATTGAACGTTTTAAATCGCAAGAATATTGGGATATTAGTCTTAATATTCTTAATAGTAATAATGAACCGTTTTTAGCAAGATTAACTCATGTTAATGGTAAGAAATTAGAGAAATTCTCAATTACTAATGAACTAGCTGCCAATGATCTAGTCGAGAAAATAAAACTAAAGAATTTTCATGTTGCCTCTATAGAAAAAAAACAGCAAAAACGTCAACCGCAACCACCTTTTATTACCTCTTCGCTGCAGCAAGAAGCTGCAAGAAAATTAGGGTTTACTGCTAAGAAGACTATGCAAATTGCCCAAAAACTTTACGAAGGTATGGATATAGGTAATGAAACTATAGGTTTGATCACTTATATGAGAACGGACGGGACAACTCTTGCTAGTGAAGCTGTTGAGCAAATACGTCAGTTGATAGATAAGAATTTTGGGGATAAATATCTGCCAGCTAGCCAGCGAGTTTATAAATCTAAAGCTAAAAATGCCCAAGAAGCTCACGAAGCGATTAGACCAACTGATATTACCCTGCTACCAGAAAAGTTAAAGGATAAACTAGATAAAGATTTTTACAAGCTTTATGACCTAATTTGGAAGAGGACGGTAGCTTGCCAAATGGAAAATGTTATTATTGATTTGGTAGTAGCTCAGCTTGATACAGTCAATTCAGGAGGATTTGATGCTAGGAACGATGGAGCGAAGCCTATAGATAATAGGCGAGCGACGAGTGACGACGTCACCAAATTCTCATCAATTGACTGTACAGAAGATAAAGAATTTACATGCAGAGCAAATGGCTCAATTATTGCGTTTGATGGTTTTTATAAAATTTATCAAGAAGGTCTAGATGATGAAACAGAAGAAGAAAATAGGCTTCTACCACCGCTAAAAGAAGGAGAGAAATTAATTACAGATTCAGTGAATCCAGCACAACATTTCACTGATCCGCCACCAAGATATTCTGAAGCTAGTTTAGTAAAGAGGCTTGAGGAACTTGGTATTGGTCGCCCGTCTACTTATGCTTCGATTATATCAGTGTTGCAAGATAGAAAATATGTAGTTGTTGAGAAAAAACGATTCTTTCCAGAGGAATTAGGGCGTTTAGTTACAACATTTTTAACAGGTTTTTTTAAGAAATATGTGGAATATGATTTCACAGCTGATCTTGAAAATGATTTAGATGAGGTGGCAGAAGGTAAAATAGAATGGAAGTCTTTACTAAAAAAATTCTGGGATGGGTTTAATAACAATGTAGAAGTAGTTAGTGGAAAGAAAATATCTGATATAATTATTTATGTTGAAGAAGCCTTAGATTATCACTTATTTGGAGAAAAGTCAGAAAGTAACAAGTCAAGAATTTGCCCATCCTGCTCTACAGGTCAATTAGATCTGAAGCTTGGTAAGTTTGGAGCATTCTTAGCTTGTAGTAATTACCCAGAATGTACTTTCAAAAAACAAATTACCTCTAAAAATAGTGATGATGTTACTACTACTATGGAAGAGAACAAACTATTAGGAGTAAATAAGGATGGTTTTGATGTTTTTCTAAAGAAAGGCCCATATGGTTTATATGTACAGACTAGTGAGCAAGTTGCCAAGGGTGAAAAGCCAAAGCGTGCATCATTGCCACCTTCTATTGCCCAAAATGATGTCACTCTTGCTTTAGCTATGAGGTTGCTTGAGTTACCGGCTAAATTATGTTTGCATCCTGAATCTCAACAAGAGATTATACTTGGTATAGGTAGATATGGTCCGTATCTTAAATATCTTGATAGGTTTATTTCAATACCAAAAAGATACGATCCTTTTACCATAACAACAGAGATCGCTGTAGAAATAATTGAAGCTAGTAATAATAAGTTAAAGAATAAACAAGAGAAAGATAATGGCAAGCAGGTAATAGTTGCAAAAAAAACTTCTAAAAAGAATGCTACAGCAAAAAAAACAACAAAAAAGAAAAAAGTACAATAAGCGGTTAAGATAAAATTATGGGAAGGGTTATCACAAGATTCGCACCATCACCAACAGGTATGCTGCATATAGGTAATAGTAGAACAGCTCTTATAAATTGGTTATATACTAGAAAGCATAATGGCATATTCATTTTAAGGTTTGATGATACCGATCTTGAACGTAGCAAGCAACAATATAAAAATGCTATTGAACAGGATTTGAAATTTCTAGGACTTAACTGGGATCAAACTTTTTGTCAATCTAATAGGCTTGATAGGTATGAGGCGATAAAAACATTATTATTACAAAAAAATAAATTATATCCTTGTTTTGAGACTCAGGAAGAGCTTGAATTAAAGCGTAAATTACAATTATCTAGAGGACTCCCTCCTATATATGATCGTGCAGCTTTGAATTTAACTCAACAACAAATAAACGATTACATTAGTCAAGGAAGAAAGCCACATTATCGATTCTTGGTATCGCATACTCCAATTATATGGCAAGATATGATTAAGGGTGAAGTTAAATATGATGGGAAAAATCTTGGTGATCCGATAGTTATCAGAGAAGATAATAGTATGACTTATATGCTTTGTTCAGTTATTGATGATATTGATTATTCGATTACCCATATTATTAGGGGCGAGGATCATGTAACTAATACGGCAATTCAGCTACAAATGTTTGAAGCCCTACAGGAAGAACTATACTCAAATCAAAAGAGTATACCGAATTTTGCTCATCTTGGTCTAATTATTAGCCGAGATGACAAAATATCTAAAAGAATAGGAGGATTTGAGATCGCTGCTCTAAGGGATGAAATTGGATTAGAACCAATGGCAATTAACAGTTTTTTTAGTTTAATTGGTTCGTCATCAAGTATTGTATCGTTTAAGAATTTAGATCAGCTAATAAAAGAGTTTGACATTAATAATTTTTCTAAAAGTCCAACAACTTATTTGCCGGAAGAATTAGAACGTCTGAATCATAAATTACTAATTAGCCTTAGTTTTGATGAAGTAAAAGATCGCTTAAGAGAGATTAAGGCTGAGCAAGTAACTGAACAGTTTTGGTTGGCAGTGAGAGCTAATTTGCAAAAATTATATGAAATAAAAGATTGGTGGAATATTTGTTACTCACCATCCAAAGTTGAAGGGTTAGATAAAGATTTTTTAAAACAGGCAGCTATATTGTTACCAGACGAACCAATAACCCTCGATAGCTGGAGCATATGGACTAAAAAAATTATGGTCGTTACTGATAAAAAAGGCAAGGAGGTATTTCTGCCTTTAAGACTTGCTATAACGGGAATGGCATCCGGACCGGAAATGTCAGTAATATTACCATTACTTCGCAGAGAGGAAATTATAAAAAGATTAAGTTGATTTTTGTGTTGATCTAAAAAAATAGCCTGAAAGGCTATTAATCCCCATTCGCGTCTCACCCTCGAGATAAATATGAGCAAAAATTATGCTTCAAAGTAGTATTATTATGCGATGTGTGGGATGAAAATTTACATTAGACTTCTTTCGAAACTCTACTTTTACTGGTGATTTGTACGTCAAGCCGGTACTCGAATCCTCATGTACATTCAAGTACGCTGCGGTTCAAGGTGAAGTGTCTCCTTCAAATCTTTCAGTATAAGCGAGTTTCGAAAGAAGTCTATTTTAGTTACTGGCTACATATTGTCATTTTGCAGATTTTGTCATTTGGGGCATAGTTAAATCAAATAAATTGAACAAACTTTACCCTAGACTATCAAACCGATGTCTTCTAACAAACTGTTCTAATAGTTTGTTTATA
Source organism: Candidatus Tisiphia endosymbiont of Temnostethus pusillus (assembly GCF_964264675.1). NCBI lineage: Bacteria > Pseudomonadati > Pseudomonadota > Alphaproteobacteria > Rickettsiales > Rickettsiaceae > Candidatus Tisiphia > Candidatus Tisiphia endosymbiont of Temnostethus pusillus. The sequence goes on from NZ_OZ183472.1 coordinate 1,555,848, forward strand.
TTTTTACATAATGCATAGCATTTTGTTTGCTGCTTACATAAAACTGAAATTAAAGTAAATTAGAGACCACCATGACCTCCTACCTTCCGAGTTTTAAAAGTAGTAACTGGCTTTTTGGATTCTTGCTTAATTTCAACAATTCTATCATTTAGGAATTTTTGTAAATTTACATCATCTTTAACATTAACATGTTCTCCTTTCCGTTGGTATCCCATTTTAGGAGATCCATTTATACTTTCTTTCCTCTGTGTTGTCATTACTCTAACCGGCCCTACATTCGCTTCTTCCTCTCCTCCAAGAGCAATTTGTTGAACTTTTTCCATCCTTTTATCCGATTCAACCCGTACCAATTCCTGTAATAGTTCTATCTTTTCTTGAGGAGTTGATAATTTGTCTAATTCTCCATTGATATGTTCTTTTTTTCCTGCAAGATCTTTTCCACGTAAATTTGCATATAAAGATTCTGCTAGTTTCGTAATATCCTTACTGATTTTCCGCACTGGAGGAAATAATAGAGATTGCCTAAGACTACTCACCGTCTTTTCTAAAGTGTCCTCAAAATGCTTTGGCATAGCTGGTTTGCTAGCTGTACGTACCATATCATCGTTTGTTGTTGATATAAAAGAGTGTCCCTGGACAAGATCAGATTCCTCAGAATGCTCTGCTGGCATAGTTGGTTTGCTAGCTGTATGTACCATATCATCGTTTATTGTTGATATAAAAGAGTGTCCCTGGACAAGATCAGATTCCTCAGAATGCTCTGCTGGCATAGCTGATTTGCTAGCTGTATGTACCATACTATCGTTTGTTGGGAATTGCATGAGATCAACTTCAGGAGTTTTAAGCTCTAATTTTACTTCTTCACTTTTGAGTTCATGAGGAGAGGAAACCACAGCTTCTTTTGTTCTACCCAACTCTTCAGTCTTCTGATGAGAAGTCATAATACGATCCACAGATGGTGTATCGATAGATTGTGAAATATCCACGCCATGTCCCTTGTTTTTGGCTACTTCTTGCATCATTGCTTTATATTTTTCTTGCGTTACTGGCAAGGTATAGATTTGTCCACCATGTTCTATATACCCAACTGCATCAGAACCAGTTCCATTAAACTTAACTGGACGTGGCGAGCTGACCTCGATTAGCTTACCATCATCATCATAGTGAGCCGTAAAATATACAGCCTTACTTGCAGCAATATTCCTGCCATGCTGATCCTTTACCGCTAGCGATAAATGCATTGGACCACCATCCTTAAGTTCTATCGGAAAATCTATCGTCCTATAATTTTTAATTTCTACTGTAGTACCATCACTTTTTTGCACTGTTTGAGGAGGATTTATTTGATGTGTTGCTTCTGTTAATGTAGAAATCTCGTTACCACTTGCATCTCGTACTATCTGCGTTTTAGTAGTAATACCATTCCCACTTTCTCCAGCTCCATCCTTCCATTCCATAGGACTAAATCTATCTGTAAACTGGGTATGAACATTTTTGTAACCGGCAATTTCTACTTGTTCTAAAGCTCTTTTTAACTCAGATCCTTTAAGAACTTCACTGATTTTCTCTTTGTTTTCTTCATTTTCACAGTACGCACGAAATTTAGTTAAATCTCCAACTTCTTCTAGTTCTACTATATTATTCTTTACTAGAGCTTCAACTATTAGCTCCCTCTGCTTGGTTAAGATTTGGTTTCTAATTGCCTTGGTTATAGGGTCAACATCTCGATCAGCAGCAGAAAAAGAAGGGGTGCGGATAGTGTCAAAAGAATAGTCTTCTAATGCTCTAAGATTTTCCTCAGCAATATCTTGCAACACAAAGACGTCCTGAGCAAGTTCTTCTTGAGCAGGTTCTGCTATTTTAGTAGAAGCAATGATTGTCTGCAACTTATCTTCATATCCTTGCCAATTATCAGGCATTTCCTCTTGCTGTATGGATTGTGCCAATTTGTCAGCTAGTTTCTCAAACACTATAGCTTTCTTCAATGCGAACTCATCTTGTTCAGTATTTTCCCCTATCTTTTCACATTCATCAACATTAGTCTTGATTGCTGCAGCCAAGCCGTCTAATACATCATTTATTACAACAACCTTGTTGCTTTTTTGTGGAATCGAAGGATCTAGCAAAACTCTATTTGGAATTTCAAGTAGATAGTCAAATAGAGAATTAATGACCTGATTTTTAACTAGACTATCTTCTCCATCACTGGCTACTTTCTTTCCAGCTTCATCTATTTCAATCATCAAATCTGTATAATAATCAAAAGATTCTCTAGGATTTTCTCCGTCACTCATTTTTACCACCCTATTCTTAAATTCTAGCTATATTTGATGCTAGATAATATTCTTCTTTAAAGCAACTAATTTGTTTTATTTTTAAGGCAACTTCCTTAAAAAGTAGAGTCCATCATTTTAATTATATCATAAATAATATTAGCACTAAGCATATACGCAATTATATCTTGACATTTTCTTTGCCTAGAGGCAAACTAAGCTTTAACAGGCAACAGTAATGGTAATTATGATCTTGATATTTATTTTAATGTTTTATGTTTTTACAATTAATAGGCATAGAGATAGTCAAAAGAGCTATAATTTCATCATACCATTATTTTATATTAATTTTTTAATAGCTAGTATCTATTTTTACTTACATGCTACTGACCACTTAAATATCTCTTTTTAATTTGTTATGAACCCAGTTTCAAGCCAACCTACAATTATATATATTGCTATTGCTATTTTATGCATAGTAACAAATGTCGTAGCCTTTATTTTCCAATTTTTTTATTATGAACTACCCTGCCCTTTATGTTTATTACAAAGATTCGGTTTTATTGCTATCGGACTTGGAGCACTACTTAGCATAATATATAATCCTTCTTGGAAATATGATATGATTATATTCATCTCTAGTGTTTATACGTTGATGGTAGGGCTTAGGCAGGTTTTGCTGCATATTTTACCCCATGATTTAGGATATGGTAATACTTTCCTTGGGTTACATTTTTATACATGGTCAGCAATAATTTCTTTTTCTTTAATCCTATTAATGTCTATAATTCCTATAATTAGCCTTATTCTAAGTAAATTTAGTATACTACAATTTTATCCTAGTTTTGTACCTACATTAATTGAGATTAGCTTGATAATTATCACTCTTGTTAATGTGTTTGCAACTTATTTTGAATGTGGTTTTGGCATGTGTCCTAGCGATCCTACAACTTACTTAGAATGGAAAAATTTACAGCAATTATTTGGTAGTAGTTAAGTAATTTTAACTTATTAGATCTATGTTTAAAAAAGATAACTATTCAAGCAGTTTAATTATATTATTATAACAGAACATCATGAAAATTTTTAATAATAACCAATAAATGGAGGATAAAATGCCAAAAAGTTTTGTAGAACAATTAAAAAAAGGGGCAGCAAAATTAGCAGATAAGGCAGAGAAAAAAGTGGAGCAATTTGTTAATGCTGTACCAAATGATGATGAGATAATAGACAAACTCCGAGATGGATTAAAAAAAGTTAACTCTAAAGTTGCTCAAGTAAGCCCAGAAAGTGCAAAAATCTTGCGGAAGATAGAAGGAAAAATAGGGGTTAAGCCAAATCCACAAAATCTTGCTGAAATAGTTGATGACTTAAATAATATCAAAGATAATTTTATGAAAGATATGAAAACCCCAAAAGTTATCACTCAATTCGGTGATTTTTTAAAATCTACTATTGCTTTAATCGGATCTATTGGTAAATCTGCAACAGAACGTGGAAAAGCATATGATAACTTTACCAAATCAGCAGAAGCTCTAGGTAAAGCGATTAGCAAAACATTCGAGGGGTCAAGAACACGTTGAGGATAAAATAATATTACCAAGGCAGATATTGATTCCCTGCGTGGGTTCATTAGTGTCCGGAGCTATCTTTATAGTTATAGTCAATTGATGAGAAGTTGGTGACGTTGTCACTCGTCGCTCGCCTATTACAAGGCGTCGCTCCATCGCTCCTAGCACCAAATCCTCCTGAATTGACTATAACCAAAGAAGATTTTTGCTATAATAAGAGAAGGGCTGTCACCCCTGCTTCAGTGCGGGGTCTAAAAAAGTCTAACAAACCATCTTGGTTTATTTTTTTAGATTCCCGCTTACGCGGGAATGACAGCTCTGTGTAGTAACTACAACTGTAGTAGCCTGAATTCAACGTAACAAGTTACATCAAATTCAGGTTATTAGGTCATACTAGATTATTTTTTAGTCTCATTTGTTATTTGTGACTTCGGTAACATTATTTTGATATCAGCTTTACTTTCAAGATCAGCAACATACTTTAATATAACATCTCTACTAAGTTGATTGGTTATACTAGCAATAGCTTCCTCCTTAGAAGGTATTTGTGCAGGTCTTTTATCAAGTACAGTAATTATATGCCAACCAAATTGGGTTTTAACTGGAGAAGAGATTTCATTTACTTTCATTGATAATGCTTTATCTTCAAATTCAGGCACTAGCTGTCCAGAAGTAATATAGCCTATTTCTCCACCATTTGCTTTAGACCCTTCATCTTTTGAGAAATCCTTAGCAAGCTTAGCAAATTTTTCCCCTTTTTTAAGTCTATTTTGTACATTTATTGCGTCTTTTTCATTTGCAACTAAAATATGACTTACTTTTACTTCCTCTTTTCCTTTTAGGCTAGCAACTAATTTATCATATTCAGCATTAATCATTTTCTCATCAACATGAGATTTTACATAACGCTCCATCAATTCTTGCTGAACCAATTGGTTTTTTACTATATTCAACTTAGATTGGAATTCTTTTGAAGATTCAATATTAGAATTCTTGGCTTCTTGATCAAGCAATTTTGCATCGATATAGCCCTTTACTAACATTTCCTGTATATTCGCGTCAAAATCAGTAAACTTTTTTCCTTTAGCACTTGGTTGGGTATCTAAAGAAGGTTGGAATTGTTGCATAACCTGCGATTCTTTTACTTCACCACCTTTATAAGTAGCAACAATTTTATCTTCATCAGCAAAAGCACTACTCGCAAGTAAACTAGCAGCTAAAAAAATTATAGTTGTTCTTTTCATTTGTTATCCATTATTATATATTGTTTATGACAGCTGGATTTTATAAGGATAACCCTTCTACGTCAACAGCTATTTACAATTTGTTTGATAAATATCATAAAATATCATATTTTACAGGATATTTACTAACCTCAATTCGATATAAGAATTGTTAATTCTTATATCGAATTGGCTTGTTATAAGGAAAAATGCATTCTTGAAGCGATTCTACGAATGCATTTTAAACCTTTCTAAAGCTAAAAACATGATTTTAATCTTTTAAAATCATGTTTTTAGCAAAATATTAATTTAACAATCAGATGCAGAGCCGTCTCAAATCTGATTGTTTCGATAATTTCACCGAATTTGGGATAAGAATTGACAAATTCTTATCCCAAATTCGCGTTATTTAAATCTAGGATATAAATGCTTTCTTTACTTAAAAAATTATTCGGCACAGCAAATGATAGAAGTATAAAAAAACTATCTTTAGAAATTGAAAAAATTAATTTGCTCGAGCCTTCAATACAAAAACTTTCTGATGATGATTTGAGAAATAAAACAGAGCAATTTAGGCAAAGATTAAAAGATGGTGAGTCATTAGATGACTTAACTTATGAAGCTTTTGCTGTTGTACGGGAAGCTTCAAAAAGAGTCTATGGGATGAGGCATTTTGATGTTCAGCTAATTGGTGGATTGATATTGCACCGTGGTATGATTACTGAAATGCGTACAGGAGAAGGAAAAACTTTAGTTGCCACATTACCTGCATATTTGAATGCTCTTACTGGTGAAGGGGTGCATGTTGTTACGGTAAATGATTATTTAGTAAAACGTGATTCTGAGTGGATGGGAAGAATTCATAATTTCCTAGGGTTATCTGTTGGTTGTATAGTTGCTAATATCAGTGATGATGATAGACGTAACGCTTATAGAGCAGATATTACTTATGCAACTAATAACGAGCTTGGATTTGACTTCCTCAGAGATAACATGAAATATAGTGAAGATTCTAAGGTACTTCGACCTTTTAAATTCGCTATTATTGATGAAGTTGACTCAATTTTAATTGATGAAGCAAGAACTCCGCTAATTATATCAGGTCCAGTAGACGATCGCTCGGATTTATACAGCACAATTGATAAATTAGTTCGTCAGTTTAAAGATGAAGATTACGAAAAAGATGAGAAATTACGGACAGTTAATCTTACTGAGAATGGTATAACTCATGTAGAATCAATGCTTGTAGCTAATAGTCTTATTGAAAAAGATTCAAGCCTTTACGATTTTGAAAATTTAAGTTTAGTTCATTATATCAATCAATCATTAAGGGCTCATATCCTCTTCAATCGTGATGTTGATTATTTAGTACGCGATGGAAAAGTTATGATTATTGATGAATTTACTGGACGCGTTATGGAAGGTAGACGGTATTCTGAAGGGTTACACCAGTCACTAGAGGCAAAAGAGCATGTACAAATTCAAAATGAGAATCAAACCTTAGCTTCTATTACTTTCCAAAACTATTTTAGGAATTATCCCAAATTATCAGGTATGACTGGTACAGCAATGACCGAAGCTGCAGAGCTAAAAGACATATACAATCTTGATGTTCTTGCTGTTCCTACCCATAATCCAATTACTAGAGTTGATTATGATGACGAGATTTATGGCAGTAAACAAGATAAATATGAAGCTATCCTAAAATTAATAAAAGAATGTCATGATCGTGGTCAACCTGTTTTGGTTGGAACGGTTAGTATAGAGAAGTCTGAAGAAATTTCTAACTTACTTACCAAAAATAAAATAACTCATAATGTTTTAAATGCAAAATTTCATCAGCAGGAAGCATTTATTATAGCTCAAGCTGGACGATTTAAGGCTGTGACTATTGCCACAAATATGGCAGGTCGTGGTACAGATATTATGCTTGGCGGTAACCCGGAAATGCTAATAGAACAACTATCTCTAAAGAACCTAGCAAAAGAGCAATATGAATTAGAAATAGTAAAAATAAAAGAGCAGATAGCTGAAGAGAAGCAGCGTGTAATAGAGGCTGGAGGATTATTTGTTATAGGTACTGAAAGGCATGAGAGTCGTAGGATAGATAACCAGTTACGAGGAAGAGCTGGTAGACAAGGTGATCCAGGCAATACAAAATTTTTCTTGTCTTTAGAAGATGATCTGATGCGTATTTTTGCCTCAGACCGTATCTCCGGAGTTTTAAGAACGTTAGGTTTAAAAGATGGTGAAGCAATCCATCACCCTATGATTAGTCGTTCACTTGAAAAAGCTCAACAGAAAGTTGAAGGACATAATTACGAAATACGTAAAAATTTATTACGTTTTGATGATGTTATGAATGATCAACGTAAGATAGTTTATGAACAGCGCAGTGACATCATTAAGTCAAAAGATGCACATGATTTTTTAACTAACATGACAAAAGAACTAGTGGGAAAAGTGGTATTAACTTTTATTCCACCTAGTTCTTATAGAGAAGACTGGGATATAAATGCTCTAACAGGAGAGTTGCAGCGTATTTTTGCTATAAAACTACAGCATGAATCTATAACAAAAGCTGATGTTACCGAAGTACAGGTGGTATCTAACGTTGTACAAATGGTAAATGATTTGTACCAAGCAAAAGAGGAAGCATATAGCGTTAACTTGATGAATGACGCAATTAAGTATATTTTACTAACAACTTTAGATCAAGTATGGAAAGATCACCTACATAATTTAGATCATTTACGACAAGGTATATCACTAAGGGCTTATGCCCAAAAAGATCCTCTTAACGAGTATAAAAGAGAAGCTTTCAATTTATTTGAACAAATGCTCGATAATTTGAAGGAATTATTTATCCAAAGAGTTTGTCATCTCCATATGGATACTAGCCATATTAAAAAAGAGTCAATGTCTTTGGAAAATAAAAAACTTCAAAAGACAATGCGAGAAACTAGGGAGGACCCAGCTTTTAATAAATATAATGCTGGTGTTAGTATTGAAACTCAACTTAAAACCATTAAAACTCAAGTCAATCCACAGGATAGAGTACAATCAGACCCATCAAGTTGGGGAAAAGTGGCTAGAAATGAGTTATGTCCCTGTGGTTCTAGCAAGAAATATAAATATTGTCACGGAAGTAATGAATAAGCAGTGCAATTTAATGATAGACAGTCAACTTGTGAGTTGCTTAGTAGCCACCCAGTTTCCACAATTTAGAGATTTGCCTGTTCAGCCGGTCGAACTCAGTGGTTGGGACAACAGAACATTTCGCTTGGGTAAGCACATGCTTGTACGCATGCCTAGTAGCGAGAGGTATGCAATACAGGTAGAAAAAGAGCAAAAGTGGTTGCCTAGATTGGCATCTTTGCTGCCACTTCCAATTCCACTGCCTGTAGCAATGGGAGAAGCTGGTGAGGGCTATCCATGGCGATGGTCCATTTACCGCTGGATTGAGGGCGAAACTGCTACATCTGCACACATAGCCGACCTAGGTGACTTCGCAACCAATCTCGCACAATTTCTTATCGCTCTGCAAAGCATTGATCCCACGGACGGACCTCTACCAGGCTTACATAACTTCTATCGTGGTGGACCTCTAACGATCTACGACACTGAGACACGACAAGCAATCTCTGCATTAAGTAACAAGATCGATATCAGCACTGCTACTAAAATTTGGGAAGAAGCTCTGACTACTACTTGGCAAGCTTCGCCAATATGGATTCATGGTGACATCAGCACCGGCAACCTGCTAGTACAAGAAGGAAAGTTGAGTGCTGTAATTGATTTTGGAGGGCTAGGGATCGGCGACCCAGCCTGTGATTTGGCGATTACTTGGACGTTATTTCAAGGAAGAAGTCGGGAAATCTTTCGGACAATGCTTCCATTAGACGCCGGCACTTGGAGTCGCGGTCGTGCATGGACATTATGGAAGGCCTTAATTATCGCAGCAGACCTCCCGGGTACAAATACTGCAGAAGTCACACAATCATGGCGTGTTATTGATGAAGTACTTACAGATTACAGGCATAACTAAACAATGTTATGAATAGCAAAAATTAGGACATAGAAGTAATTTCTATATTAAAGCTCTTGTGTAACCTACAATAAATGATCATGATGATAAAAATAATCTTTATCATTTAATATATGTAATTACAAGATTTTGGAGATAATGAGTTTTGTAGATTAACAGTAATAAAAAGATCTGCATTTGAGAAAATAGCTAGGTTCTATGAAGAAAGTAATAAAAATAGGTACAAGAAGAAGTCCTTTGGCTTTAATACAGACAAATTTAGTAGTAGACCAAATTAAAATTCATTATCCAAACATAATTTATGAAATAGTTCCAATAACTACCTCTGGTGATTTGATTAAGGATAAAAATCTGTATGATATAGGTGGCAAAGCTTTATTTTTAAAAGAAATAGAAAATGCTCTTATAAATGGCGAAATTGACTTAGCTGTACATTCCTTAAAAGACGTACCTTGCAAACTACCGTCAGAATTGATGATATGTGCTGTACTTGAGAGAGAAGATGCACGAGATGTATTTGTCTGCTTAGATTATAAATCAATAGAAGAACTGCCTTTTGCTAGTAAGGTAGGTACATCTTCAGTTCGTAGAAAAATCCTAATACAAAGAAAAAGACCTGATTTAAAAATTGTTACTTTTAGAGGAAATGTCGATTCAAGAATAAAAAAATTAATGCAAGGTGATGTTGATGCAACCATTTTAGCTTATAGTGGTTTAAAAAGATTAGGACTATTTAATACACAATATTGCCACTTAATAGAGACAAAGGAAATGTTACCACCTGTAGGTCAGGGAGTTATAGCGGTAGAGATAAGAAAAAACGATCATAAAATGCAGGAAATATGTAATAAAATTAACCATCTTGAAACATGGGAGCTAATGCAAGCTGGAAGGGCATTTTTGGAACATTTAGATGCAGATTGTAAAACTCCTATAGCTGCTTATTCAACGTATATAGGTAATGATATTCATACAGAGTTTATGCTTTCTGATTTTGACGGTAGTAAAATAGTTTTTCATAGTGACATTTCTAATTCAAAAGATTGCAAAAATTCTGGCATACAGGCTGCAAAAACTTTGATGTTAGCTATAGTGAATTGAGGAAAATTTGGTAACGTCGTCTTCGATCCTTCGCCTATTACATATAGGTGTCGCTCCATCGCTCCTGCTACTCAATTCTCTTCAATTGACTATAGGCTAAAACCTTCTTGGGTTCACTTAGAATTATTCTTAATAGCATTTCATTATTAATTCGAACTGGTTATCATTAGAAGAAATAATTTTTGTACTAGTATTGTAAATAATTGGATCATTAATTTGCTCGTGACCAAACCTATTAGTCTTAAATACTGGAATTTTTAAGGTTGCTGCAAAATCAGTAAGAACAGTAATGATACTCTTACCATCACCTCCACAAGTCCCAAATATTATAGCATTTACATGATCTAGCAGCCTTGCTTGTTTTAAATGATATAAAATGCGATCTAGCTGATATGGTTTTATGTCAACATCTTCCAAAAAAAGAATCTTATCTGCTGTTTTTATTTGCCATGATGTACCTATAGATGTTTGTACAATGGTTAGATTACCGCCAGTAAGATTACCTGTAACAATTTTGCTAGATTTTGCAGCATGGTTGATTGCTGATAACCCTTTAATTTTAGCTAGAGTTTCTTTACCAGAAATTATTTTTGCTATTTTTATAAAATTCTGATGATCTCTTGTTGGATTAAATATTTCAATGATTCCGTTACCATGAATTGTCTTCCATCCCCATTCTTGAGAAAAGAAAATATGTAAAGCAGTCATATCACTAAACCCTATAAAAAACTTTTCCTTTATAGGTTTTTTCATGCGTTGTAAGTCAGGAATCAATTTTGCTGAACCATATCCCCCACGAAGTGTCCATATTACGTCATTTGATTGATCCAGTAACGCGTTTTCTAAACACGATAACCTTGTTTTATCGTCGGTAGAATGGAATAAGCTTTTTCCTCCAAAGCAACTATTTGAAATATCTAGTTTCAATGAAGTAATATTTTTTAAATTAGATAATAATTCACTGCTTACCCCTGAGGCAGGAGCAACAACAGTAATTTTTGTATCTTTCAATAAACTAATAAATTCCTTATTATTTTTGTTAAAGTCTAGATTCGAAAATGCTGATAATAACATAAAAACAACTGGTAGGAGTATTATACAAATATTACTTCTCATCGAGCATAGCCTATTTATGATATGGATGGTTTTCTATTATAGTCTGAATTTTATCATTGATTAATTAATTTGATTATACACGATAAAAGTTATGCACTAAGTAAAAATTAGTCAATGGCATTAATATTTTTTCTATTTACAATTAAGATATTAATAAGATTTAATCTATACTTTAAGCAATTATAGCAATATATTTGCTTGTTAATAAGATGTAAAATTAAGTTGAACATGGATTTTACAAAATGATCATTCATTTTTTATTCACAAACTTATCCACAATGCTTTTATATTATAGAGGACTATACATAGTTATATGCAGCAATTCCAAAAGTTGCCTAATTCTTTACATTTTCAATTATTTCTGTTATTGAACCACATTCTCTTCAATACATCATCTTTTCTTACAAAATGGTGATAAAAGGCAGCTAAAGTATGCAGAGCAATTAAAATACAGAGAATAAATGCTGAAAATTCATGCATTTTGTAAAATATTTTGGCAAATGATGCATTCTGAATGAATGAAGTGATAGTAAACAGTCCATATATGTCAATGTTACGACCTGATAGAATGGTCATTAATACACCACTGATTGGCATTATAAACATTAAAAGATAGAGTATATTGATATTTAAGGTAGCAACATTTTTTTGCCATCTTGGTAAATCACTTGGTAAGATTACTCTGATATTAATTAAACGCCATAGCAATCTTATGGATACTAGTAATAATACCATCACGCCTGTAGCCTTGTGATAGGCGTAAATTTGCTGTTTTATAACAGGATATTCTATGTTTTGCATAGAAAAACCAACTATAATCATTGACACTATCATAACTCCAACTATCCAATGTAGAAGTTTTGTAACTAAACCATAGGAATTTTCAGTGTTTTTAATAGTCATATTCAAACCTACAACATAGCTAAATAATTTTAAGTATATTCAAGTTTCTATCTTAATGTTAATATTTTTTTAGTTAGCAACTGTAAAATTATTATTCACTAAAGCTAATTTTAGTACTTGATCTATATTTGACACTGATAAAATTTCCAAGCTATTCTTTATATTCGGTGGAATATCTTTTAAGTCCTTGATATTCTCTTCAGGTATTAATACTGTTTGTATACCACCTCGGCTAGCAGCCAATAATTTTTCTTTTAGTCCTCCAATTGGTAACACTGTACCCCTTAGGGTAATTTCTCCAGTCATTGCCACAGTTCTTTTGACTGGTATTTTGGTCATAAGTGAAACAATAGTGGTAAATATTGCACATCCAGCAGATGGTCCATCTTTTGGAATTGCACCAGCCGGTACATGCAAATGGATATCAAGGTCTTTGTAATCTTCGTACTTCAGTCCAAAATTATTAGCTCTAGAGCGGAAACAACTATAAGCTGCTTGAGCGGATTCTTTCATTACATCCCCAAGCTTGCCTGTAGTTTTAATATCTCCCTTTCCAGGGAATGACAATGCTTCAATGGTTAATAGTTCTCCACCAACTTCTGTATAAGCAAGCCCTGTGGTACTGCCTATTTGGTCTTCTTTCTCAGCTAAACCAAAATTATGTTTTCTAGCACCTAAATATTCTTCAAGATTTTCAGATGATATTGATATGCTTTTTACTTCTTTGTTACTCAGAATCCTTTGCAATACTTTTCTTGTAACAGAGCTAATTTCTCTTTCAAGCGATCTTACCCCTGATTCTTTGGTATAATATCTGATTAACTCTAAGATTGCTCCATCATCAATAATTAGCTCATTTTTCTTCATTTGATGTAGTTTCAATTGCTTTGGTATTAAATAGTTTTTAGCAATCTGTGATTTTTCTTCTTCAACATAACCAGAAACATTAATGATCTCCATACGATCTAGTAAAGCTCTTGGCAAATTATAAGAATTGGCTGTTGCAATAAACATTACTTCTGATAAATCATATTCTACTTCTAAATAATGATCAACGAAATGGCTGTTTTGTTCAGGATCCAAAACTTCAAGTAAAGCAGATGCTGGATCGCCTCGGAAATCAGAACCCATTTTATCAATTTCATCTAATAACATAACAGGGTTATTAGTTTTAACTTTTTTAATTAAGTTTATGATTTTTCCTGGCATAGAACCAAGATATGTTTTTCTATGACCTCTAATTTCCGATTCATCTCTAATGCCGCCAAGAGCGAATTTAGTATATTTCCTACCCATTGCTTCAGCAATTGACTTGACCAGTGATGTTTTCCCCACTCCTGGAGGACCAATTAAGCATAGTATAGGTCCTTTAATTTTTTTAGAGCGTTGTAATACTGCTAAATATTCAATGATGCGATCCTTGACTTTCTCAAGACCAAAATGATCCCGATCCAAAATTTCTCTAGTTTTATTTATATCAGTTTTACTATTATCAAATTTTCCCCATGGCATAGCTAATATTGTATCAAGATAGTTACGAACAACTGAGGATTCACCTGACATTTGATTCATAAGCTTTAACTTTTTCAGTTCTGATTCGGCTTTTTCTTTTGCTTCTTTTGAAAGTTTTAAGGTCTTAATCTTTTTTTCTATATCAGAAAAGTCAGATTTATCCTGCTCGAGTTCTTTTTGTATAGCTTTCATTTGTTCGTGCAAGTAATAATCACGCTGAGTTTTTTCAATTTGTTTTTTTACTCGTAGTTGTAAAGCTTGTTCTGCTTCCATTTGAGCCATACTAGATGTCAATGTATCTATTATAGTTTTAATTCGTGTTTGAGGTTTTGTTTCTTCTAATAAGGTTTGTTTTATTAGTAATGGTGCAGTCAGATAAGAGGCTAGCACATTAGTAATATAACTAAAATTTGTCGGATCTTTGGTTATTTCATCAGCTATTGTTTCTATTATTTCTAGATTAATTTTTTTATGATTCTTGGTATATTTCATAAATAACTCAATGACAATTGACGTAGAAACTTTTAAAGCTTCCACATCAATTACCTCTTCATCTTGTAGTATGCTATATTCAGCTTCAAACATTTCTTTATTAGTTATGTTATGAAGTTTAACCTTCTGCATTGCTTCAACAAGAATTTTTGCATTATTTTGTAATCTTACTGTTTGTATAATTTTAGCAATTACTCCTGTAGAATGAAGATCTTGAATATCTGGAGTGTCTTGATCTTGTTGTTTTTGTAACACCAATAATATATATCTATTAGTATCTGTAGATTTAGTATTCAGTAAGGCTTTTAGAGACTTTGTCCTACCGACAAATATGGGAGCAACCATGCCGGGAAATATCACCATGTCTTTTAATGCGAGTAGGGGTAATTTTTCTTTATTTGTCATACTAAAACCTTGAAAAATTTATATACTAAAGGGATTGTTAACTATATAATGTTGCCGTGCTGGGATTTCAAGCTACATTTATTTTGTATATGCATTTATCACCTCAATCTCCAAATATAATATCAATAGCAAGTAATAGGGTAAAACAATATCTTCATTTGACTCCAATAGTCCAGTCTGAAACTTTAAATGAAATGCTGGGACATAAAATTTTCTTTAAAATAGAATCGTTGCAAAAAACTGGAGCATTCAAGGTTAGAGGGGTATTAAACCATTTATTAGAGTTACAAGAACGAAATCGTTTACTAGATAAAATTGTTGCATATAGTACAGGTAATCATGGAATTGGTCTTGCTTGGGTAGCAAAAATTCTTAATCTAAATGCAAGAATTTATTTGCCCAAAGATACTTCTCCAATTAAGCAACAAGCAGCAAGATATTACGGAGCAGAGGTTATACTGACCGATACTAGGCAAGTGGCAGAAGATAGGGCAAAAGGTGATATAGAAAATGGTTTCTACTATTTGCATCCTTCTGATAGCGATTCGAGTATAGCTGGGGCTGGTACTATGTGTTATGAAGCCTTGCAACAGCTAGGGTTTAGCCCAGATGCTATTTTTGCTTCTTGTGGAGGAGGTGGATTACTTTCTGGATCATATTTAGCAAAAAAATTACTGTCTCCATCCAGCTTGCTTATAGGTTCAGAGCCGGTTAATGCGAATGATGCTTTTTTATCTATTCAGCAAGGTTCAATATACAGATTTGCTAATTCACCACATACTATAGCAGATGGCTTGCGTACTTTAGCAGTTTCACCACGTACATTTAATTATCTAAATAAACTTGATGATTTCTTTCTTGCTGATGAATATTCTATATATTACTGGACCGCTTGGTTAACGCATTTACTAAAAATTGCTTGTGAACCATCATGTGCTTTAAATATGGTTGGAGTAGTTGATTGGTTAAAGAGACAATCAAAACCTAAGAGAGTTTTAGTACTTATATCAGGTGGAAACATTGATCCTGCTCTTTATCAGGAGCTTTGGAAGGGGAATTATCTATCTAATTTACCAAGCCCATTAATGTAACCTACCCCTATTCGGGATAAGAATTAGTTAATCCTTATCCCGAATTCGGTAAAATTTAGGACATTTTTACTTAATTGCAGTCCTCGTTAATGGTTGGATTTTCACCCGTTAAAGCACAGCTAGAGGCATTATAGCCAGCTGCTACATCAATAGGGGGATTGTCGTTTGTGCGAGAATCATTAATTGTTAGGTGGCTATCTAGCACTGCTGTTAGATAGTTTTCAAGCTCTTCAGGGTTAGATAAAGCTTCCCCTAGGTCTCGTGAAATTTCCTTTAAAACTTCATTTTCAGACTTTTCTGATAGTGTAGCTACGTGTTTTAAGTGCATTTGATTCATTTTATCCCAATTCTGATAGCTAACAGCACTAGACATTTCCTCCTGTTGTTGAGAAGAGTTTTCTTGTGTTTTATTAAGAAAATCTAGGACTCCAGCCCCAACTTTTAGGACTCCACCACCAACTTTATCGTCGGCTATTTGCTTCTCTAATACTGCTGCTTGAGACATATCTGGTTGCATTCTCTTTAGAAAACCTCCAAGGGCTTTGTCGTTGAATGTAGCCATTAATAATATTCCGTTTGGAACTTTACTGAGAACTTCATCTTCAGAAATCCCTAATCTCTGAGCTGCATCTTGTAATAGTTCTTTATTACGTCCCGTAATTCTATCTTTACTCATTTTAATTTCTCCTTAAATAATTATTACTTTTTTTTAAGTTATTATACTTAATGCAAAAAGTCTATTTAACATCAAAATTAAAATACTGATCCTTATAAGGTTCGTCTTGCAAGGTATAATGCCACCACTCAACCGAATATTCCTTAAAATTATGTTTTTTCATTTTCTTACGTAGATAATTACGATTTTGTAAGTAAAGTTCATCAATTAGTTTACTATCATGGGAGGATACTATATCCATAATATCTACAGAGCTATACATGTCAACCGTATTATCATCAAAATAAGGAATTAGACGACCATCTTTTAGAGGTCTTTTTATCATTTTAGGGTTTGGATTTAATTGTTTTCCAAGTTCGATAATAGTTAAATCTACAGTACTTCCACGACTATGAGGTGATCGTTTAGCAACATAACCTAATTGAAAAATTTCAGCCTTATTAATGTATGGATAATAAGAGTCTTTCATTTTTTGATCAGCAACATCTTCTCCCCATCTAACGAAATGTTGTACAGCTTTATTAGGTCTATAAGCATCATAAATTACCAAAGAGTAGTTATCATTTTTTATATCTTGCTGAAGATTTTTTAAGGCAGTAGCCGCTTCTTTAGTTAGTATAGCTCTATTAGCTTTATAGCCATCGATCTGCTTTCCTACAAAATTTCTAGTATCATAATACATCATCTGTTGAATTATAGTAGGATCTATTTGATCCAAATACACAAAACCTTCCGGTACATTGACTGTTTCATTCAACATAATATATCTCTCAATTAAACTAATATTCAATATTTAGTAACAAAATTATTGTTAATAAAAAATAATAATTTATTATACTTTTTTCTACAATACAATATCTTAATTTATTGAATTGTCCTTGTGATAATATAGCTAACCCGACTAACATTTATCCATTTGTTTCAACGAAAAGGATGTCATTCCCATAAAGGCGGAAATCTATAATATTTCAGGGTTTTTTGAACACTATTTTAGATCACCGCCTACGCGGGGATGACAACATTGCCCTAGATCAACTGTGGATAAATACTAATCGAGTTAGCTATATTGTATGTTATTTTAAGATTTTATAAAGAAACTTACAGAAAAAATTTAGCAGATAATTATGAATGAAATTCTAGAAATACCAAATGGTGAAAGTAAAGTATTACTACACTCCTGTTGCGCTCCATGTTCAGGAGAGCTGATGGAAAAAATGTTAATGTCTGGTATTAATTTAACTATTTTTTTCTATAACCCTAATATTCATCCTAAAAAAGAGTATGAAATTCGTAAAAATGAAAATATTCGTTTTGCTGAAAAAATGGGTATTAATTTTATTGACGCAGATTATGACGTACAAAATTGGTTTGCAAGAAGCAAAGGTATGGAATATGAACCAGAAAGAGGTAAACGCTGTTCTATGTGTTTTGATATGCGTTTTGAACGGACAGCTCTTTATGCCTATGAGAATGATTTTAAAGTTATTACCAGTTCTCTTGGTCTTTCCCGTTGGAAAGATATGGATCAAATTAATGAATCAGGGATCAAGGCTGCTTCTCATTACGATGGAATAACTTACTGGACTTATAATTGGCGTAAAAATGGAGGTAGCAGTAGAATGTACGAAATAGCTAAACGTGAAAATTTTTATAAGCAAGAATATTGTGGCTGCATCTACTCACTTAGGGACACCAATAATTGGCGTAAGTTAAATAACCGCAGTGAAATTGAAATTGGAGAAGAATATTATAAGGCATAAGGATTTTTTTTACACATGAATTGTAATAATTATCTTGATTATCAATAATAGTAAAGGTACTTTGGATAGGGAAAATGATTTATTAAATTTTAAGTCTTTAAGTATTAGTGGTCAATTATTTTTAGTGTATAGTGTTATTTATGAATAATTTCAGAGTTATATTGGTAGTTTTTTGCCTATTTTTTACTAGTAATTGTGTTTTTGCTTCGCAAAGAACCGTGAAAATTGGGTCTGGTTCTATTTTAAAGGGGTATTACTCTATCGGATTGGATTTGTGTAAAACCTTTACTTTAGCTGATAAAAGTGTGAATTGTGAAGTAGTACCTACCAGTGGAGGGGTTGAAAATTTAGCTTTGTTAAAAGAAGGTAAGATAGATTTAGCTTTAGTTCAATCTAATGTAGCACTTGAGGCTTTTGAAGGTACTGGATATTACTCTAATACAGAAAAAATGCAAGAAATGCGTCAGGTACTTAATCTATATGATGAGTTTTTTACTGTTGTTGTAAAAAATCAGGATGAGATAAAGACTTTTTCAGATATTGAGGGTAAGAGAATATCAAATGGCTTGCCATTCTCTAGTAATACTATTACCTATAATGCTATAAGGAAGTTATATAATTTTACTAAAGAACCAATAGATGTTGATGAAATTAATTATGAAGAGTCAATAAAAGAATTTTGCAGTGGTAAAATTGATGTGATAATGATGACGGTAGGTCATCCTAATGCCTTGATGGGATTTACTGCTAATAGCTGTAAAGTTGATTTTGTACCTATTGAAGATAATAAAATTGCACAATTAATTGCCACTAATAAAGCTTTTCATAAGGCATTACTGGATAAAAGATTATATCCTGGGATCACTCTCGATCAGAATACAGTAGCAGTAACAGCAATTTTAGTTACTAATAGTAATATGGATTCTAAACTATTGGATAAATTTATCGGAATGTTTCACAAAAACGTAAAACATTTTAAACATTCTAATTATATGTTATATAATATAGATATTGAGCATTTTGCTGATACTAATAATTTTGTTTTGCCAAAACATTCAGTAGTAAGAAATAGATAATAATATAAATGCACCGGAGTAGTGTTAATTGTGTTTAAAAATATAATAATACCGATAGATTTGTCGGATAAACAATCAGTTAAGGTGATATTACCAAAGGCTTTAAGTTTTGCTACTATCTTTAGTGCAAAATTACATTTTCTTTATATCATTTCAGATTTCGGTATGAAAATGGTTGAGGATTATTTGCCTAAAAGTTGGGCAAAAGATCAAAAAGAAAAATATCGGGTACAAGTAACAGAATTAATTAGACAATATGTGCCGGAGGAGATCGAAGTTGAATTGCATATTGGTCGAGGGGCAGTATATGATGAAATAATACAATATGCCAATGAAGTGAAAGCTGACTTAATCATTATTTCAGCAGTCAGACCACAGCTTAGAGACTATATGTTAGGTCCTAATGCTTCCAAGATTGTGCGGCACTCGGGTGTGTCTGTTTTGGTTGTCAGAGAATAAAACATTGGCTAGATATGAAAGAAGAATTTTTAGGAAAAACTATAAATTGATGACTACTGGAGGTTATCTTGATAAAATTTCTTGAAGACTTAATTAGTTTTCAATCAGTAACTCCTGAGAGTAGTGGTTGTATTGAATATATTAATGATTTATTAGAAGAAAATGGTTTTAAGACTGAAATCAAAATATTTGGAGAGGATAATTATAAAGTAACCAATCTTTATGCTGTTTATGGTAATGCAAGACCTAATATTTGTTTTGCTGGACATGTTGATGTCGTGCCAACAGGTGATAAGGCATTATGGCTTAACGACCCTTTTATAGCAACTACCGTAGGTGATAAAATTTATGGTAGGGGAGTTGTTGACATGAAGGGAGCGATAGCATGTTTCCTAGCTGCTAGCTTAGATTTTATTAAGTTAAATCCAACTCCGCATGGTTCAATTAGTTTTCTAATTACTAGCGATGAGGAAGGAAACGCCAAATATGGCACTGTGGAAATGTTAAAATATTTGCATAAGGGTGGTAATAATTTGATTGATCTTGCTATTGTAGGTGAACCAACAAATGAGCATCAAATAGGCGATACCATAAAAATTGGTCGGCGAGGAAGTATTAACTTTAACTTAGTTCTATATGGTACAATGGGGCATGTGGCATATCCATTACAAGCCAGTAATCCGATTACTCCTTTAGTTCAGATACTCAATGAGTTGGTTAATTATCGACTGGATGAAGGAAGTGAATTTTTTCAACAGTCGAATCTAGAAGTTACGTCTATTGATGTAGGTAATGATGTTACTAATGTAATTCCTTCAAAAATTACAACAAAGTTTAATATTCGTTTTAATGATCTTCATTCATCATCGAGCATAACAGATTTGATAGATCAGATAATTAATAAATATTGTGCGAAATATAACTTTAAATATGAATTAAGTAGTGTAACTTCAGCTAATTGTTTTATCCAAGAACCAGTAGGGTTAATTGCCGATTTTGTTCGGGTAGTATCTAATACAACAGGAGTATATACAAAATTATCTACTAGTGGTGGTACTTCTGATGCGAGGTTTATCCAAAATTATTGTCCTGTTGTGGAATTTGGTTTACAATCTAATACAGCTCATAAAATTAATGAATACACAGAAATTAACGATTTACAAAGTCTGTATCATGTGTATTATAATTCTCTGATAAAATTCCTAACTGAACCTATTTAATTCAAGTTGTTAAAACAATCTATGTTAAGGTTAGGGATACAGCTATGCGGGTGTGACGAAATTGGGAGACGTACTAGATTTAGGTTCTAGCGCCGCAAGGCTTGGGGGTTCAAGTCCCTCCATCCGCACCACAAAATAATAATACAAAAACTGAAGAGCTTGATTTAATTTAGTAGCTCTTCAAGTTTTCGTAAGGTTTTAATATTGCTAATGAGTTTTTTAGTATGCAAGTCACAGAACTTAAAAATGAAGGTCTAGATTTTGAAGTTAAAGTAGTCCTTCCTTCTTCTAAAATTACCAATGAAGTACAAAAAGAATTAGCTAGTTTAGCAAAAAAAGTTAAGCTTGATGGATTTCGTGTTGGTAAAGTGCCAATCAGCATTGTTAATAAAAAATATAAGCAATCTGTTAGGTCTGATGTGGTAAACCATGAAATTAATCATGCAGTACAGCATGTTATTAAAGATCATAAACTAAAAACAATAGGTGATCCACAGTTAGAAAATTTACGTAATGAAGAGAATGAGGATATAGAATTTACTCTAAAATTTGAATTATTACCTGATATTGAATTGCCAGATTTTAAAAAAATGAAAATTACTCATCCAAAGTTAGTAATTAAAGAAGATGATGTTAATAAGCAAATAGATAAGCTTGCATCTATATCAAAAATTTATAATAAAGAAAGTAAAGGGAAAGTAAAAAAGGGGCAGGAAGTTACTATTGATGCGATTGGTTATGTCAATAATGAGGCTTTTGAAGGTGGTAAGGTTACAGATTATAAGCTAGTAATTGGTAGTGGAACTTTTATTGAGGGGTTTGAAGATCAGCTTATTGGAACTAAGACTGGGGACGAGGTAGAAGTCAACGTTAAATTTCCTGAAGATTATAATATGGAGCAAGTCGCAGGTCAACCGGCTAAGTTTATTGTACAAGTAAAGGCAGTACATTCTGCTGATGAGGTAGTTATTGATGATGAGTTTGCTAAGAAATTTAATTGTGAAACACTAGAAGAGTTACGTGATAATATTTCTAAAAGCATAGAAAATGAATATAGTGAGCCTATACGCACTTTAATGAAAATGAGCTTATTTGATCAATTAGAAAAGCTATTAATGTTTAATGTTCCTAAATCTTTAATAGACCAAGAGATAAGTATTCTGAAATCTCAAATGGAGGGCAATAGTGACTCAAATTCGATATTTAAGGATAAATCAGAAGCAGAAATTAGTGAGTATTATAATAAGATAGTCTTACGTCGTGTTAGAATAGGTTTAATGTTATCCGAATATATGAAAATTAAGAATTTACATATCGAGCAGAAAGATCTTATAAGTGCTATTATGGCTCAAGCAAAGAAGTTTCCAGGTCAAGAAACAGCAATATTTGATTTTTATAAAAAAAATCCTAATGCTCTTGAACGCTTAAAAGGTCCGTTATTAGAAGAAAAAACAGTACAACATATTTTTGACAATGAAGTGATCTTAGAGGAAAAAAATTATACGAAAGAAAAGCTTGAAGAATTTTTAGCACAAGAAGAAGATCGTGTGGTATAGAGTCAAGTAGCAGGGCATTATCAGTAAGATATATTTGGAGGGTTTTATGCAAAATACTAATTTGATAATCGCTGTAGTAGGTTTATTTCTAGTGTTTGTCACATTCTTTATTTATAAAAAGAGCAAGAAAACATCGGTTAGAACGCTTGTTGATGATCCTAATAATGCAGAACCATTTAATAAAGAAAATAATAAAAAGAACCTCTCTCTCAATGATAGAGTCGAGCTATCTTGGAAGTTTTTATATGAAATTACAGAATTAATTATTAGTAAATTTTCTAAAAAGGATGTAGAGTTAGTAAATAAACTTGGTCATATCCTGCTAGATAATGGAATGAGATATGAGCATGTAGTAGATCTTGGTATCAAACAACAGGCTATATCAAGGGTTGCAAGCATTGAACAACAAGCATATTCCCAATCTCAGAAAACTTTGGGTAAATAAGTATACTCAAATCTTCATATACTCAAATGATTTAAAAAATTGGTTTCGATAGTTGAGAGCTATTAGCCATAGTACCCTACATTTTTTATATAACCACTAGACCTCCTTCGAAACTCGCTTATGCTGAGGGATTTGAAGGAGACGCTTCACCTCGAACCGCAGCGTACTCTAATTCCGTTACGGATTCGAGTACCGCATCATTGTCCAAATCACCAGCAGAAGTAGAGTTTCGAAGGAGGTCTACTATTAAAATAGCTGCTGTTCGTCTATTAGTAAGGAGTCGCTGGAAGCGGCGACACGGCAATCTAGGATACGCGAAGCGTTACTCTAAAAAAACAGCTTCGCTGTTTACCTAGATCGCCACGACATCTAAAGAGCCTTGCTATGACGATTATAGAAAAATGTAGGGTACTATTGTTTAAGCCTTACAACAGCACTTCGCTAATAGACGGTTTTTTAACTTTCAATAATTGTGCTTTAGACACGACGACCTTAATTCTTGAAGTTCTACCTGAGTATATTAGAATGCTTTATTATTTCTAGCAGGACCAGCATAAGGTTTCCTATCATTATTATTACGAGGAAAATAACTTTTTTTGCCATTATGACCATTAAATGGTTTCCTGCGATCCTTACTTTCCCTCATATCTGCTCTTGAAGTAGTTTCACCTTGATTTATTAGGCGGTCAATAGCTTTCCATCTGATATTATCTTCTGGCGAAATGAATGATAATGCACAACCTGAGAGACCAGCTCTACCAGTTCTACCTATTCTATGCAAATAATCTTCTGGAGCCATTGGTAAGTCATAATTGATAACATGCTGTGTATGAGGTATATCTAAGCCACGAGCTGCAACATCTGTTGCCACCATGATCCTATGACGAGAAGAGCGAAATGATGAAATTACACGATCACGTCTACCTTGTGTTAAATCACCATGTATAGCTTCAGCTTTGTGATCTTCAAATTTCAACATTTTTGCAAGCTGATCAGCACCACGCTTAGTTTTTACAAAAATAATTATAGAACCATCACGTTCATTTAATTGCTTTATAAGCTCAGGAAATTTCTCTTTATCAGAAACACGCAAAGTTTCTTGTTTTATTTGAGATGCAGCCTTAGTAGTTGATCCAACAGTAATACGATGAGGATTAACCACGTATTTTTGCGATAATGCAATAATATGTTTTGGCATAGTAGCTGAAAACATTAAAACCTGGCGTTTTGCAGGTATATATTTATTTATCTCTTCTAATTGTTCTTTCATACCCATATCAAGCATTCTGTCCATTTCATCAAGTACTACCAGTTGGATAGTATTTAATTTTAAAGTACCACGAAGTAAATGATCTATGATACGACCTGGTGTGCCAATTATAACTTTAGGATTTACTTTTAGTTGTGTAAATTGTTTATGCATTGGTTCACCGCCTATCAAAACCGCACTAGGAAGTTTTATTTGAGTAGTTACCTTAGTTAAAGTATCACGCACTTGAGTAGCTAATTCCCGAGTTGGAACAAGTACCAAAGACATTGATTTAGTCTGTATAAAAGAATTGATTATTGGTAGCAAATAGGCAAGGGTCTTACCCGAACCAGTTTGACTAGAAGCTAGAACATCATTACCTTGCATAGCAACCGGTATGGCCTTTCTTTGAATTTCCGTCGGAGAGGTTATGTTCATGCGTTCAAGTGATATAATCACTTCATTTGGTAAATTAAAACTTTTCATTATATAAGTCCAATATTATTTATCTTAAATTAAAAATGCTCAAATGCTTTACCCCAATTCGGGATTTTAACCGTCTATTAGCAAGAAACCGCTGTAAGCAGCGACACGCAAATTCGGGATAAGAATTGACAAATTCTTATCCCGAATTTGCGTGCGATGTGGCAATCTTGTGAAGGAGACCTTATACTTTATGAAGATTGCCACAGTGCCTAACGGCACTTCGCTAATAGACGATTTTTTAATAAGAATTAGTTAATTCTTATCCAAAATTGAGACACCCTAGGCTATTAAACCAATGTCTTACATCGAATTCAGGTTAGTCAAAGCATTTGAGTAAACATATATTCTATACTTTAAAAGAATAAGTGTATGATTAAGTTCTTACGTTATAATGTGAGTTGTCAATTAATTGTGTAGTAAAAAACTATTATATTATGATGTAACAAAATATACTCACATGACCCAACAAAATTATAACTTTAACTTACAGTGAAACACTGAATTACAAAAAATAATCCATGAAGTGTATAAAAAGATGATACTACCCAAAATTCACTAGTTTAATAACCACTCATAAATTTTGAGTAGTTGCTTGTAGTTTTAAATAAATATTATTTTATTTGTAGATTAACAGCAGAAATTTTCCCCTTATTATCTTCTAGATCAAAGCCAACACTTTGACCTTCATTAAGATTACGGATACCGGCACGCTCTACAGCCGAGATGTGAACAAAAACATCACTCCCCCCATCGTCTGGCTGGATGAAACCGAAACCTTTGGTTGTATTAAACCATTTAACCTTACCTACTTTAGTAGCCATAAAAACCTTTTAGTATAGAGTTACTTATTTGAACTTAATTCACAACTCTTCCGTAGAAATTAAACCAAATAAATTGACAGATACAAGGTTTTCATGCTATTAAAGAGTTAATTATTAAACTCAAGCAAGCATGTTACTCTTTTTCTTAATAATTGTCAACAAGGGATAAGACAATTATGTGTAGATTCTATATTTTTCTTTGAAACATAGATATTTTAGCACAATTTATTCACTGATTTATCAATTCTATAAGTAGAATTTGAAAAATAAAAATTGTAAAATTGCTAGATGTATAGCATAGATATATAAAGCATTATGGCTTATAATCCGTAAATTTATAGTAATTTTTTGCTCAAAATTTCTTGCAACCATAAATATATATTGCAAAACTCCAAATATAACTACTATAAGTACATAGATATACGACAAGGGAAAAACAGCAATGGTATGCAGTACAGTCAAAATCATAGATATTGCAAGGGCAAGCCTAAGATTACCTAGATCATGTTTAGCTATATAGCCAAGTAACATGATAGCTAAACCTATGGTACCATAATCAACCAAAAACCAAGTGCAGAACCAAAGAGCCCCAAGGAAGACAACGTGACAATAACCCTTATAGAAAAAATTATTTAGGCTATTTTGAAAACAATAAAGATAGCATTGACCTAGAAAAATAGTAATAAGTATGTTAGTTGTGGTGAACTGCTTAAATAATATGGTAGTAAGAATATGTAGTAGAACCCCGACTACAAGGATTTTAATTTTTGGTTTTTTATGAAAATTATAGCCAACAAAAAAGCAGAAAATCGGCATACTAATACGACCGATAACCCGCATTATTTCATATTCAGGGAAAAAGTATAACCCTAAATGATCTATCACCATGGTTATTATGGCTATAGTTTTCAAAAAATCTTGATAATTAGATTCAGTTTTCATCATTAATAAATTAACCTCAAATATCGATATAACGAGTTAGTAGATTGAGTATAATTCTTGTATAGTTATCCACGTTTGCAAAGCCCCCCCGCTTTCGTAGGAATGACACCGAAGCAATTTAACCTATGTCTTACATAGAACTAAGGTTAAATTATTTTGGATAAAGTTTAAAATAATAAACCATTAGAAAAAACGTTATCGCACCAGCTAAAATTGTGGCTGCAAGCATAAAAGTTTTTACTAATAATAATTCGGAATAATAATATTCAGAACAATAGTGCTTAATCACCCAAATTACTAGTACCATTATTACGCAGCTGAATAAAATCTTGCCACAAAAAGAGTATAATTTTGAATCAATGAAAGAATGACCATATTTCTTTGTATATATATATAACAACCAAACATTATACCAAGCGGTAATAGAGCAGCCAAGAGCGATACCAAGATGACCAAATGGTTTCATCAGAACGATATTTAATATAGTATTCACAGTAAGAGAATATAATGTTATTTTTAAAGGAGTTTTCGTATCACTATTAGCATAAAATATAGGCATCAAAATTTTGGCAAGTATAAAAGCTGGTAAACCAAGGGCAAAACCGGAAATAGCTTCAGCAGTTTTAATTGTATCAGCATAAGTAAAAGCTCCACGCTCATATATTACATGAATGATTGATTCTGATAAAGCGATAATACCGAACGCAGCTGGCAAAGATAATAAAAATCCAACTTTAATAGCATTATTTTGAATCCTTGCCGCTTTTTCTAAATCATTCATTTGGTATGTTTTTGATAATTCTGGTAATAATATCGTACCAAAAGTTACCCCTATTATAGATAAAGGAAATTGGTATATTCTATCTGCATAGGATAATATTGAAATTGTCCCTTCGATGAAGCTAGCTATTGATTGCGAGATAAATAAGTTAAGTTGCTGAAATCCAGAGCTAATAGTCGCTGGACCCATACCAAACAAAAACTTTTTTATATCTTTATTACATGGGTCAAAAACTAGTGGGAATGATAAACCAACCCTAATTACACAAAAAAACATAAAGATAATTTGTAATAACCCAGCAATCAACAAAGATAAACTAATCGATATAGGAGTAGATATATGTTCTTGTAATATTACTGTTGTAATTATAACAGTAATACTTAAAATGATCGGAGAAAAAGCAAAAGCTGCAAATCTTTTTACTGAATTTAAAATTCCCCCTAGTAAAGCACTTACCGAGATAAAAATTAAATATGGCATGGTAATGCGACACAAAATAACTGTCAAATTAAACTTGTCTATATCTTCATGAAAACCAGGAGCAATGATGAACATTAATGATGGCATGAAAACCTGCATTAACACTACTACACTTACTAAAGTAATAAGTAAAATAGTAAAGATAATTCCAGTGAAATTGCGTGCTGCTTCTCGAGATTCTATGAGTTTTGTATTAAAAATAGGTACAAAAACGACTGAAAGTGCCCCTTCCCCAAAAATACGCCTAAATAGGTTGGGTAATTTAAAAGCAACATTAACACTATCAGCAATATTACCAGCACCAAATAATGAAGCAATGAATAATTCGCGAGCCAAACCAAATATACGGGAGATTAAAGTAAAGACAGCTACTATAATTCCAGAACGAAATAATGTATATCCTTTGTCTTTCATTTAAGTCGCCTCGATATCATGTAAGCACTATTCTGTACCTTATCGTTTCCGATCATAAAGCAAATGCTAATTATTAGACTTGCTGCATAAATCAAAGATAGTTGAGGGATTTTTAGGAGAAACGAAGCCGAGCACCGCAGCGTACACAGACGTACGTGAGGAGCGGAGGCGAGTTTCGACGACAAAATCACCAACTAGATTGACTTATGCAGTAAGTCTATTGATTTTCTATCTTAGTAGATACCCTTAATATACCTTCATTAATCAACTCCTTAGCTTTTTGAGCATTTTCCCAGCCAGTTACCTTCACCCACTTACCTTTTTCTAGATTTTTATAATGTTCAAAAAAATGTACTATACGTTGTTTCAACATCGGACAAAGATCATCTAAATCTTTTATTGAATCAAAAGTAATATCTAGCTTAGAGCTAGGTACAGCGATAATTTTTTCATCCAATCCAGATTCATCTTCCATCATTAAAACACCAATAGGGCGTGACCTAATCACAGAGCTAGGTATGACAGGATAATGTGATACAACCAATACATCTACCGGGTCTCCATCCTCTGATAAGGTGTGCGGAATAAACCCATAATTACATGGGTAAAACATAGCGGTTTGCATAAACCTATCAACAAATATTGCTCCTGATTCCTTATCCATCTCATATTTTATAGGACTATCTTGCATTGGAATCTCGATAATCACATTTATCTCTTCATGACCGACTTTGGTCTTAATTTTTTCAACTAACATCACTTTACCCAATTAATAAATAATTCATTTTGCATTTTTGCAAGCAAATATCTACATAGTGACTAATAAATGGCTTTAAAAGGTTTTCGTCGCTTATCTTACCATTTTCATTAGATGCCACTAATACTCCAGCAGCAAATTTTTCAAATATTTTTTCTTCAATCTGTTGTATAGAGTTGTGTCCATCTAATAGTTCAATAATATGTTTTTCATGTAATTGCAATGGAACAACAGCATTAACTCGATTTGTCACAAACAAATTAGTTGAGTCTAATTTTTGGGCTTGATATCTTGCTAAATCGCTTACTTTTGGTTTGGACGAAATGTCATATATTGACTGAGGTCTTGTTGCAAATATTTGTACGTACCCTTGTAACACTAGTTTTATAATTACAGAATCTAATTCTTCTCTAATATCTTCAAGCTGTAATTTTTCTAATTTTTTCATAGCCAATTTACAAATTTGATCCAAAGTCAAAGGATTACCAATATTATCAGCATAAACATAGAAAACTGCCTTTATTATAGGAGAGGACGTCGAAATATTAGGGGATTCTGAATTATTATAATGAAATCCCAAACTTTCTACTGTATTATTCATATCCACTTCGTTTTCAGACATGACTGGTATAATATTAAAAGTAGTATAAAAATCACTTAACTTACTTGGTTCAATTGTCCTATTTATAGTGACATTATTGTGGCATAATAAAGTAGTCCTAAATTTACGATTAGTGATAAAATCCATATATTGTTCGGTTCTAACAATATCATTTATCGCTTGTAATTGCTCTGCAGCCTTGGCAGGTAAATTACCGACAAACATCGCAGAGAGTGTAGAATCCCCAAGGTAATTTAAATTATGTTTTCTAGCTGTACTTATAAATTCATTGAAATAAAAAGCTGTATTGTCTTCTCCAAGATATTCATGTAGTAAATATGAATCATTTGTAGTTTTAAGAAGTTTAGTTTCGTGTTGTAAGAATTTAGAATAAGAATTATCTGAACCTTCTAAAGAATCAGTAACAAAATCTAATAATAATTTAGCTTGTTGTATTTTACTATGGTTGTCAGTAAAGGTGCTACTGTGAAACATCATCATATCTCTGATAGTTTTTTGCATATTCCAGCCTGGTAGAGTATTATAACTAATAAAGACAATACCGTTAGGGTTTAATAATTTATTGCAAATTTCAAAAATCTTGTCCTTAACTATAGTAGACACCCACGAGATTACTCCATGGCAAATTATATAATCAAACTTACCAACTGACTCATCAAGATTTAGTATAGATAAGTGTTTTAGTTCAATATTTTTAAGACCTAAACTCTTAATTATTTCCATGCCATTAACAATTTGGACCTTTGACAAATCAATTCCTAAAGAATAAGATTTTGGGTAACTTTCAGCAAAATCAATCATATTGCCACCTTCAGCACAACCAATATCAAGTATCCTAGCAGTATCTATAGCAGGAGGTTTCATGTTAAATAATAGGCCAATAGTTCTTAAATGTTCCGGTCTTGTATAAATAAAAGGAAAACTTTCATAAGGGAAATCATCATAATTAATATTATTTATTTGCTTTTCTAGTAAAGTGTTATTAGGATTATTTTTTTGCCCCATATATTTGCTCCATGATAAAAGTAATAATTTCTAGTGGATTTAGTTATTTTAAGCAAGGATTTTCTACATTTCTATAGGATACCTAATTAAAAGTATCTACGATTAAAATTAAATTTCTTTTGATGTTATTTCTTCTTGATCTTTTTACAGTATTTCCTTATATTCATGAGTTGTTTTTATATAAGTGAGCCTTTTAAAAGCGGGTGTAGCTCAGGGGTAGAGCGCTACCTTGCCAAGGTCGAAGTCGAGGGTTCGAATCCCTTCACCCGCTCCAATATAAAAATGGTTCTAAGATAATACATATTCTCTCTACGGAGACGACCTAAATATGTCTGGAATAGAGTTAAATAAAATTGCCGCTTCTATTTTGTTAGCCAGTTTAATTGCAATGATGGTAGGGTTTATAACAAATATTTTGTATAAGCCTGTTTTACATCCTGAATCTCGAGGTTATAGTGTAGAAGTAACAGAAGATTCTCATAGTGACCTTGACTCTAAAGCTACTGTAGAAGCACCAGTGAATATAGAAGAATTGATGAAAACTGCTAATGCTGAAGCAGGAAGGGAGATAGCAAAAAAATGCCTAATGTGCCATTCTCTTGATAAGAATAAAGCTAATAAGGTTGGACCACATCTATGGAATATCGTTGGGGCAGAAAAAGCTAAAGCAGAGAATTATAAATATTCAAGTGCTTTATCCAGCAAAGGGGGAATTTGGGATGAAGAAAGTTTATTCCATTTTTTGCATAAACCTAGTCAATATATACCTGGTACAAAGATGACTTTTGCTGGTTTAAATAAACCTCAAGATATAGCTAATGTTATAATGTTTTTAAAGACATTTGTTCATGACTAAATTCTCCCTTGATACCTCAATTTCGGATTAATTTCATTAATCCGAAATTGGAATGAGAAAGTAAACAATCAGGCTTAAAGCACTTTGACGCCTGATTGTTAAATATTTCATTTGCTAATAATCTTATTTTTATACCAATAAAAATAAGATTATTAGCGATAATAGATTAAAATGTATTTATAGAAGTGCTTCAAGAATGTATTTTTCTGATATTATAGCCAGTTTTGGATTAAAATTAAAAATTTTAATCCAAAATTGAGGTTTGATGTACGCGAATTCGGGATAAGAATTTGTCAATTCTTATTCCAAATTCGGTGAAATCATTTATCTATAAAGGTATCCTATGATCCTATCTGAAATTTCAATAGTAGAATGGTGGCTGATCGCTGGCGTTATTTGTATAATTATAGAATTTGCTAACATTCCAAATGTTGGTTTTTTATTTTTGGGTCTAGGTGGAGTATCTACTGCAATAATATTAAACAATTACCCGGGTCTTTTAAAATACCAGTATATAATTTTTGGCTTTGCTTCTTTTATGTGGCTGATTACCTTATGGTATCCGCTAAAATTTTATGTTTACAAGAAATATGATAAGTACGAATATTCTGATATGGTTGGTAAGGAAGTAGTGGTATACAGCAATGAACTTCTAGTAGGGGAAACAGGACAGGTATTGTGGTCAGGAACTATTATGAATGCTAAACTCAGCAAAGATACTATAAAATCAGTACATAAAGGAGATATACTCCGCATAGTGCAAGTTGATGGTAATGTGCTTATATGTACTGCAAGAAATGGGAGTGTTACGAACTGATTTTTTTTGGTAATTTTGTTGTCAAAATTTGCTTTTGCTCTCCAATTGCTCCTATTTTTATTGCCATTGCATATATTATAAATAAACATTTTATAAAATTCCCTATCTCCTAATATTTCCTCTATCTTTTCCTTACCAAATTCCTCTATAAATTTCGATATTACTGCAATTTGATCGTCTGCCGTACATGCTCCTTTATAAGGAATTATTTTATATATTAATGGCATAGCAATTTTATTATATGATACCGACAATACTAATATATTTCTTATCTCCTGTCCTAATTCCCAAGTGGTTCTATCTAAGTATTATTAATCACTTGAATTCTTGATTTTATTAACTATAGAATATATTTCTTTTTTGCTGTAGCTTCTTCCAAAATTTTCATTAGCTATATCTGTGACACTTTTTGCACTCCATCCTTTAGATAAGTATAAATCTATAAATTTTTTTAAGTCATCTGCAAGAAGAGCTTTATGAGGTTCAGAAGCACTAGAAATTAGCAGTACTATTTCGCCCTTGATAATATTCGAGTTATAGAAATTTAGCACATCTTCTATTAACCCAGACTTTACTTCTTGATAAAATTTAGTAAGTTCTCGTGCTACACATACCTCCCTATTACCAAAAACAGTAAAAGCTGTATGTAGCGATTGTTCTATTCTGCTAGCAGTTTCAAAAAAAATCAAAGTTGCTTTTATATTAGATAATTCTGTAAAAATCTTCTTTTTACCTTCTGTAGTTTTTGGTAAGAATCCAGCAAATAAAAAGCGATCTGATGGTAATCCAGAAATGGTTATAGAGGTAGTTAATGCCGAAACGCCCGGCACTACATCTATGTGATAATTCAGTTTCCTTAAATCTCTTACTAGTTTATAACCAGGATCAGCAATTAACGGTGTTCCAGCATCGGATATTAGGCTAACTATTGCTCCATTATCAATTAATGTGCGGATAAATTCTCTTTCTTGATAATCACTATGATCATTATATACTTGTAACTTAGTCTTTATATTATGTTTTGCTAGTAATTTTCTTGATATTCTAGTATCCTCACACAGTATAATTGTAGAATTTTTTAACGTTTCTAAAGCCCGGAGTGTTATATCATCTAGGTTACCAATAGGTGTTGAGACAATGTATAGCCCTGGTTTAAAGATCATAATTTAATCCTATAAGT
This sequence comes from Candidatus Tisiphia endosymbiont of Temnostethus pusillus, assembly GCF_964264675.1. Lineage (NCBI taxonomy): Bacteria > Pseudomonadati > Pseudomonadota > Alphaproteobacteria > Rickettsiales > Rickettsiaceae > Candidatus Tisiphia > Candidatus Tisiphia endosymbiont of Temnostethus pusillus. Next base: position 1,589,185 of record NZ_OZ183472.1, read on the forward strand.
AAGCATTATGAGCAGTATAAAAGACTTCCTGCATAAGTCAAAGAAGCTTTTGAGATTTCTAGGAGAAACGAAGCCGAGTACCGCAGCGTACATAGACGTACGTGAGGAACGAAGGCGAGTTTTGACGACAAAATCACCAACTAGATTGACTTATGCACAAAAATTTTTAAAGGCTACCTTATCATTCATATGTCTTGTCTCTTTATTTTCTTGCCAATCTAATAAGGAAGTTGTTGTTTCTAGACCAAAAGAAGTTGTTCAGGAAACTCTAGAAGTGGCTATTTTAATGCCCCTAACAGGAGAACATTCTACATTAGGTAAGCAATACAACCAATTAATTAAAATGGGTCTAGAAGATGGCTTAAAAACTTATGTTCATGTTACTTCTTATGATGGTTCTAATGAAAAGCAGGTACTTGCTGCAATGGATAAAATACTACTACGTAAAACAAAAATTATTCTCGGACCATTATATTCAAATCTTACTTCTATAATTGCCAATAAAGCTAAAGCACATGATATTATTATCATTACCATGTCTAATAATCCTGTATTGGCAGACAAAAAACTTTTTGTATTTGGTCATGCTCCGTCAAAGCAGCTCACAAAAATAATTAATTACTTTGCCGATAATGATTATAAAAATTTCATTGCACTTTTACCTTCAGGCAGTCATGCACAAGCTATAAACCAACTTATCCAAAATATACTAATTCAAAAAAATTCTACCTTAGTGCGGAGTGAATTTTATGCTAATATACCGGAATCAATAGAAAAAGCGGTGTTAACTGTCTCAAATAGTGTTGATAATTTAAATGAAATGGAGGATACGGCAACTAAGCCTGTAATTTATCTGTCAGATGATGGTAAAAATTTAGATTTGCTTTTTGATAGTATTCATAAACATAATTTGGATAAGAAAGCAGTTATAATAGGTGATAACAGAATAGATATCGATCATTCTGAACCGGTAGATATTATCTACACTGGTTCATTGAATATTGTCAATAGTAATATAATAGAAAGGGCTAAGAATATAGGTATTAATCATTTGTCTTTCATGCATGCTGTAGCTTATGATCTAGGAAGGATAACATCAAAATATATAGGTAGCAACTTTAGCGAAGAACGATTTTTAGCAGCTATTAATGGTAAAACTCCGTATACTGGTATATCAGGTAATGTCTACTTCATCGATTCAATAGCTCAAAGAGAGTATGACATAATTAAGAAAGAAGATGGCTTGTATAGTACCATGGCAAAAAGTGATAATAAATTCTGATTTAGATATAATTAACTCAAAAATGTTTAATTCGATAATCAAGTTTTTTTCTGAAGGCTACAATTCATGGCAGTGTATAGCAAGTAGGAATTATGTAGAAGCTGCTTAAGTTAAGGTTAAATTCAATGAGATATTTTATAAAATATTCAAAAAAAACTCAGTCCAATTTTATCTTCAATTTGTTAACATTTTTGATAATCGCTAGCATCCTTATCTTTATTGCTTGGGGTTTAAAGCAGATGGCAGCACCAATAGCTGTATTAGAGCAACAACCAGTAACTCTAGAGTATAGTAATCTTTTGCAGTATTCTCTTAGAACGCTTTTGAGGATGCTAATTGCAGTAATTGTCTCATTAATTTTTACTTTTATTTATACCAGCCTAGCTGTTAAAAGCAAGAAATGTGAACAAATATTAATTCCGTTACTAGATATTCTTCAATCTCTTCCTATTCTTGGATATATTTCTTTTACAGTTACAGTTTTTTTAGCTCTTTTCCCGTCAAGTATTATGGGAGCTGAATGTGCAGCAATATTTGCCATTTTTACATCGCAAGTTTGGAACATGACATTTAGTTTTTATTATTCGCTTAAGAATATCCCACAAGAATTGCATGATGCAGCATATATTTTTAGAATGTCAAAATGGAGACAATTTTGGCAGGTCAGCGTTCCATATGCAGTGCCAGGATTAGTTTGGAATATTGTAGTATCAATATCTAGTGGGTGGTTTTTCGTAGTAGCTTCAGAGGTCATCACAGTTGGCAATACCCATATAACCTTGCCTGGAATAGGATCATATATTGCTTTAGCAATTACGCAGAAAAATCTTTATGCAATTAGCTCAGCAATTATGTCAATGTCACTGGTGATTATATTATATGATCAATTGCTACTTAGACCTCTAGTGGCATGGTCTGATAGATTTCGTTATGAAATGAATGCAGGTAACAATGCACCATATTCTTGGGCATTAAATTTATTTCAAAGAAGTTTGATTATTCAAAAATTATTCTCTCCTATTGCTTATATTGCAAAATTTATACTTTATCTCCCCATACTTAATCGTTATAGCGAAATAAATTCAAGTTCGTCAAATAATTTTTCCAATAATCCTTCGTGGAGCGATTATTTATGGTATACTATGCTGGGCGGCATAGCATGTTTTTCAGCCTATTACATATATCATTTCTTGCATTACGATATTGGTGGGTCTGAGCTATTGAATGTATTTGTTTTAGCATCAATTACTATGTTACGTGTGGTAGTACTTATAATTCTTGCGGCAATTATATGGGTACCGATTGGTATATATGTTGGACTAAATCCTAGAGTAACAGCTATTGTACAACCACTAGCACAATTTTTTGCAGCTTTTCCAGCAAACTTATTATTTCCAATTGTCTTTATAATTATTACTCGTTACGATTTAAACCCTAATATTTGGCTTAGTCCTTTGATGATTATGGGAGCTCAATGGTATATATTATTTAATGTTATAGTAGGAGCATCAACTATTCCCAATGAGCTTAAAGATGCCACAAAAATTTTCAGAGTCAGTGGCTGGAATTGGTGGTTCAAAGTAATGTTACCAGCAATTACCCCATATTTTATAACAGGAGCAATAACTGCATCAGGTGGGGCATGGAATGCTAGTATCGTGGCAGAAATTATTAATTTTGGCGATCGGAAAATAGCAGCAAGCGGTATTGGAAGTTATATAGCTGAAATGACAATAAAGGCTGATTTTAATAAAATAGTTTTAGGTATGGGCATTATGGCTCTATTTGTGGTATTGTTTAATCGTTTATTTTGGCAACCGTTAAATGAGTATTCTATTAAAAGATTTCAGATATAATTCTATGAATCTAGAATATCCAAAAATTTCAAAAAAGCCTATTGCATTTAACTGTAAAGTTATTATAATGTAATGTTTCGTTTAGCTAACCTAAATTCGGGATAAGAATTAGTTAATTCTTATCCCGAATTGGCTTGTTATAAGGAAAAATGCATTCTTAAAGCGGTTTTGCGAATGCATTTTAAGCCTTTCTAAAGCTAATAATTTTAATCTTTCAAAATCATGTTTTTAGCAAATTAATATTTAACAATCAGGTGAAGAACCGCTTCAAACCTGATTGTTTCTATATGTATCCCTGAATTCGATGTAACTTGTTACATTGAATTCAGGTTAGCTAGGCTAGCAATACAATGAATAATAGAATAAACAATCCATCTACGATAGTAGTTGCAATGTCTGGTGGGGTTGATAGCTCAGTAGTAGCTGCTATGCTCCATGAACAAGGCCATAAAGTCATTGGTATAACTTTACAATTATATGATCACGGTATAGCTACCAAGAAAAGAAATGCCTGTTGTGCTGGGCAGGATATTTACGATGCAAGAATGGTAGCAGATAAGTTGAACATTCCGCATTATATCTTAGACTATGAGTCTAAATTTAAAGAATCAGTAATTGATGACTTTGCTGATAGTTATATTAGAGGCGAAACCCCCCTGCCCTGCGTAAAATGTAATCAGTCAGTTAAATTTAAAGACTTATTAAAAGTAGCAAAAGATTTAGGGGCAGACTGTCTTGCTACTGGTCATTACGTGCGGAAAATCGAAGGTATCGATGGGGCAGAATTACATACTGGTATTGATATAACCAAGGATCAAAGCTATTTTTTGTTTGCAACTACCTTAGAACAACTAAATTATCTATCTTTTCCCTTGGGAGAATTAAGTAAAGAGCAAACAAGAAATATTGCTACTAGATTTAATTTAGGCGTCGCAGATAAGCCTGATAGCCAAGATATTTGTTTTGTGCCAGATGGTGATTATAGGAAGGTAATCAGCAAGATACGAACCAACGCTAATGAGAAAGGTAAAATAATCCATGTAGATGGCTTTGAACTTGGGACACATAATGGTATAATAAACTATACTGTAGGTCAACGTCGTGGGCTTGGAATAGCTTTTCATGAGCCACTTTATGTAGTAAGAATTGACCCTAATACAAAAATTGTATATGTTGGTCCAGATTCGGTATTAGATTCTACCGAATTTACTATTAAGGATGTTAATTGGCTAGGCAGAGAAATGGTCGCACAAGAGGAAATTGATGTACAAGTTAAGATTCGCTCTACTCGTCCTGCTACCTTTGCCAAGATTAGTAAAATGAGTAATACAGAAATTAAAGTAAAATTAATCTCTGCAGAGAAAGCTGTAACTCCTGGTCAAGCTTGTGTCATATATGATAATGATCGAGTCCTTGGAGGAGGATGGATTACTAGAGAGATTGTATAGATCCAATTTCAAAAAAGTCTATTTTTATAAAATAAGTAATCTTAGCACTACAGTTGTAGTTACTCACAATGTTGTCCCTGCGAGGCTTTGCCCACGTGGATCACTAGTATGCCATTCCCCCGCGTAGGCGGGAATCTATAATATTTAATAGCCTTTGCAGGTTATTTTAGACCCCCTACCTACGCAGAGGTGACATCGTTTTTACTACTGATAGTCTAGTGATACGATACTACAACTGTAGTAATACACCCTTCTAGGGTTTTCTACTATTTAAAATCGGAGGAATTAATGAGCTTTTTAACAAAAAAAAGTTTTGAATCAATAAAAGAACTAGGTAAGACTAGTGGTCTTAGCAAAACCCTAGGAGCATTTGACTTAGTGCTACTGGGGCTTGGTGCTATAATAGGCACAGGTGTATTTGTAATGACTGGTATAGTCGCTGCCACATATTCTGGTCCTGCCGTCATGCTATCATATGCTATTGCCGGGATAACATGTATATTCGTTGCCCTTGCATATACAGAGCTTGCTACAATGTTACCTACTTCGGGTAGTGTATATACCTATGCTTACGTAGCTTTTGGGGAAATATTTGCTTGGTTAATTGGTAGCGTCATTGTACTAGAACTTGGTTTTGCTGCTGGTGCTGTTGCAGCCGGTTGGTCTGGATATGTTCAGGCAATATTGTCAGCAGGCGGAATATATTTACCTAAGGCTTTAACTGCTGTACCCGCCAATGGTGGCATGATAAATTTACCAGCTTTTCTTATTGTAGTATTTATTTCTTTTATTTTATATTTAGGAACAAAAGATAGTAAAAGACTCAATGCTATATTAGTATTTATAAAAATGGCAGCTATCTTTGCTTTTATCATATATGCTACACCACATTTTAATGCTACAAATTGGCAGAATTTTTTACCTTTCGGCTTTAATAATATGCTAGTTGGTGCGTCTATCCTATTTATTGCTATGACAGGTTTTGGTACGATAGCCGCTACAGCTGAAGAATGCAAAAACCCTAACCGAGATTTAATGATCGGAATTATTGGGTCACTGGTAATTTCAACAATAGTATATGTTATAATAGCTGGGTTGGCTACTGGCATAGCATCTTTTGATCAACTTAATAATGATCAACCACTTGCTTATGCACTGAGCCTAAATAACAGTAATATTGGTTCTGCCATTGTTGCTACTGGTGCTGTCGCTGGTATGACCACAGTATTAATGATGAATATTTATGGTACGTCTCGTATCTTTTATGTAATTGCCCGAGATGGGTTACTACCTAAAAGTTTTGCCAAACTACATCCTAAATATGATAGTCCATATATTACTATCTTACTATTTTCTGCCCTTGCTGCTATATTAGGGGGATTTTGTCCAACTGCAATTCTTGTTCAGCTATCATCTATGGGAGCTTTAATAGATTATACGGCAGTTGCTATAATAGTTATGTTATTTAGAATAAAAATGCCGGGTGCAACAAGACCGTTTAAATGTCCTGCTGCATTTATCATGATACCATTTGTTTTAGTAGCTTGTCTATATTTACTAGTTATACAAATAGTTGATGGTGAGTTTAATTTAATGACTGCCGGGAAAGTGCTAATATACTGGTTTGTGGCAATGTTTGTCCTATATATTTTTAGGTCATTTTTCATAAAACGAGAGGTCTAATTTGTATGAGTGATAAATTACAATCTTTACGTGGTATGAAAGACCTACTACCTGAGGATTACCTGATTCACGATTACATAATAAACACAGCCAAACATATAGGTGGGCTTTATGGTTATCAAGCCATAAGTACACCTATAATTGAATATACTAAAGTCTTTGATCGTACACTTGGAGAGACTTCTGATGTAATAAGTAAGGAAATATACAGTTTTCTTGATAAAAGTGGTAATCATATCTCTCTTAGACCGGAGTTTACGGCTGGCATTATCAGGGCTTTTATATCTAATAATCTGCAACAAACATTACCTATTAAATTTTTTTCAAACGGTCCAGTGTTTCGTTACGACCGACCACAAGCTGGAAGACAAAGACAGTTCCATCAAATAAATTTTGAGTATATTGGTGGAGAAGGACCTAGCACCGATGCCGAAACGATTAAGCTTGCATTAGATATCCTTCAAGCTTTAGAAATAGATCAAAATACAACTTTAGAAATAAACTCACTGGGTTGTACTACAACTCGTGCTGTTTACCAACAAAAGTTGGTAGAATATTTCAATGATTATAAGTCAGAATTATCAGAAGATAGCCAAAAGCGGCTTATCAAGAATCCAATGCGTATATTAGATTCGAAAGATGAGCATGATAAAAAAATAGTTGCAAATAGTCCGCTAATGTCATGCTATTATAGTAGTGATGCTGCAAAATATTTTGACGATTTGCTAAAATACTTAGATTTACTCAATGTAAAATATATCATTAATCCAAGATTAGTAAGGGGACTTGACTATTATTGTCATACAGCTTTTGAGTTTACTACTAGCAACCTTGGTAGTCAGTTTGGTAGTCAGTCGACAGTTCTTGCTGGTGGTCGTTATGATGGGCTGAGCAAACTTATGGGAGGTCCTGAAGTAAAAGCCATTGGCTTTGCTGCTGGAATTGAACGCCTTAGCCTAATGAGAGAGTACCACATATCTAAACCAAGACCAGTATTTGTCTTTCCCATTAGCGACAATAATTTAGAATATTGCTTAATTTTAACAAATCAATTGCGTCAAAAAAATATTCCTGTTACCTTAGATACTAACGGCAAAATAGCTAAAAGAATAATACGAGCTAATCTACAAAAAGCTAAATATGCCATTTTTGTTGGCGATGATGAACAAATGAGCAATAGTTTCAAATTAAAAGACCTTGATAAAGAACAAGAATATTTATTGCAATTTGAACAAATTGTAGAATTATTAGTTAATGTAAACAAATTATAATTACACATGAGCAAATTTGTACAAGCAGATGGTAGGGTTATATATACTCAGACCACCCTAACTAAACAACAGAAAGAAGCTATTGGATTACTCTCAATTGGCACGTTCTTAGAATATTTTGACCTGATGCTTTATGTTCATATGGCAGTACTTCTTAATGAGCTTTTTTTTCCGAAATATGATCCTCACACTGCCTCTCTTCTTTCTGCCATTGCTTTTTGTTCTACATTTGTTGCTCGACCAATTGGAGCTTTGTTATTTGGCTGGATAGGCGATAATATAGGTCGTAAATCCACTGTTATCATAACAACTTTTATGATGGCTATTTCTTGTATTACCATGGCTAATTTACCCACTTATGCACAAATTGGTGTCACTGCTGCTTGGTTAGTTACTATATGTCGTATCGTTCAGGGCATATCTTCTATGGGGGAAGTAATAGGAGCAGAACTCTATGTTACTGAAATAACAAAACCTCCTATACAATATCCAGCTGTTTCGTTAATTGGAATTTCCAGTAGTTTAGGGGGAATGGTTGCTTTAGCTATTGCCTGTTTGGTTACTAGAAATGGTTTTAATTGGCGTATTGCTTTTTGGGTGGGGGCTGGCATTGCTTTAGTGGGTGTTGTAGCTAGGACAAATCTTAGGGAAACGCCAGAATTTGTCGATGCTAAACGTTATTTAAAAAGAATTTTAGATAATGTTTCAAATAAGGTAAGCATAGATAAAAAACATGTGGAAAGTAATCCAATTTATAACGAAAAAGCTAACCCAAAAACATTATTGCTGTTGTTTCTGATGAATTGTATATGGCCAATCTGCTTTTACTTTCTTTATATTTATTGTGGTAATATCCTCAAAAATTCTTTTGGTTATAGTGCTGAACAAATTATTTATCAAAATTTTACCGTCTCTATAATACAATTATTAGGTATATGCTTACTAGCATATTTAAGCTATATTATCTATCCTATAAAAATTCTTAAAGTAACAACATCAGTATTTTTTATATTCATATTGTTCCTACCATATTTATTAGATAATATTCGAACTCCCTTTGACTTATTTTTAATCCAATCATTTATTGTCCTTTTTGTTTCGTATGCCCCTATCGCAGCGATTACATATAAGCATTTTCCTGTCTTTAAACGCTTTACCTCCGTTAGTCTTATATTTGCTTTATCACGTGCCTTAATGTATGTTATTACTTCCTTTGGGGCTATTTATTTGGTAGAATATTTTGGTCATTGGGGGTTATTAATAATATTACTTCCAACAACTATAGGGTTTATAGTTGGTTTATATCATTTTGAAAAATTGGAGAAAGAAGCTGAGAATTATCCACACAAATCTGATATAGATTATGTTGGACGAACTGTGGTATAGATAAATTTTCATAACATAATGCAACTAAATTTTGTAGTATTGCTGGTATTTTTAAATGCATAGCAATAATTATGAATTCTTCCATAGTTTCCTTGATGATTTTCTTCATTTTCTCCGGCGATTTAACTCCTATAGTCTGTAAATTATGCTTTCTATCAAATAATTTAATCAATGCCACATCATATTTTTTTTTTCTATATAAGATTTCCATAATTTCCGCTGAGCTAATCTTGCCGTGGGGTTTGTTCCTACTTAAAGCTTCTACTTGACTAGCAACCTGCTCTCCAAAAATATAGGCAATCATTTTTTCGGTAAGTGTAGTGTCTTCGATGGTGTCGTGTAATATGCTGGTAACAATAATGTCAGTGCGGAAAAGATAATCAGAGATCATATAAGCTACCTCTATTGGGTGAGAGTAATAAGGCTCGCCTGACTGCCTCATTTGGCTGCCATGATATTTCTTGGCGTAATAAATAGCCTTTATAACCTCATCAATATCTATTGGCCTATTTACTTCCTCATTCATCTTACGTAATTTGTCCAGTAACCTAGTAGCATATTGACAAGGTGCATACTTTGAGTTGTCCCAATAATTAATATCTTCTTCCATAAGAACCATAATATTTTAAATCACTATACAAGTTAAACTAAAAATTAGAATATTACTAGGAATTTATTATATTTTTTTTGAAAAAGATAAATATTTATACCAATTCCCAAAATCAACAATAAAAAATTTTTTATATTGACCTGCCTATAGATAATTATATAATCCACGCTTTCAATAAGTATAAAGTTATAATGATTAAATTACAAAAAATATTATTTACAACTTATATATGTTTCGTAGTTTTTGTGAATGCTCAGGCAGATGAGATTACAGCTGATCAAAGATTTTTTTATATTGGTACTGAAGCTGGTATAGTAGAACCAGTAGTGAAAAAGTTCCGTCATAGTTCAGGTAGTGGTTTTACTTTAAAAAGGTCTAAGATGTATAGCGGTAAGATTGGTTACAGCTTCTATCCGCAAATGGCAATTGAGCTTTCGGTAACACACCAACCAAAATACCGACTACATTATGTTTTACCACAAAAAGAACTAGCTCCCTCTCTAATTATACCACAAACTCCAGGGATCACTAAGGTAATTTCCAATATATATATGATTAATTTAGTATATGATCTCGATAAAGTGCAGGAAATAACTCCTTTTGTTATATTAGGTGCTGGGATGGCACGGGTAAAAGTTAACTCGGCTTCTTCTCGTTGGGATTTAATGAATGTAGAGTATTTTAGAATTAAAACAACTCGTAGTAATTGTTTTGCTTGGCAAGTGGGTCTTGGATTTTCTAAGGAGTTATCTAGCAATTTTAGCATTGATGCAGCAGTAAAATTACAAGCTGCTCATTCAATAAAGATTAACTATGCTACTTTGGATATGAAAACCCAGCAATTTATACCAGCCCCTCCTATTAAAAAGACCATAGGGGTTGGAGAATTTGGTATAGGGTTTACTTATAGGTTACCAATTTAATGCAAGAAGACTATTAGTGTATTGAATTTTTTAGTGTATACTAGTAAAAATTTAAAGAATTGACAACAAAATACGGTGTTATCCTTGTTTTGTTTTACGTTATGGAGAATATATGACCACTAATTTAGAACTCACCTCAGCACCTCATAATACATACGATGAAGTGCCTTACGAAAGTTATCCGTACGCCTTAACCAATCCATATCACCTACAGACACTTGCTGTTTTATTTGGGATGAAACCAACAGCAATTGAAACTGCACGAATTCTAGAGCTAGGATGTGCTGCAGGCGGGAATTTAATACCTCATGCTGTTAATTATCCTAAAGCACATTTTGTTGGAGTTGATCTATCTAAAGTGCAAATAGATGAGGCTAATAAACATAAAGAAGGATTAGCTCTTAAAAATATAGAATTCCGACATTGTTCTATTACAGATATTGATGAATCATTTGGTAAATTTGATTACATAATTACTCATGGAGTAATCTCTTGGGTACCAAAATTTGTTCAGGATAAGATTTTTGAAGTAAGTAGTAAAAATTTATCAGAGAATGGAATCGCGTATATTAGTTATAATACACTACCTGGTTGGAATATGGTTCGTACCATAAGAGATATGATGCTTTATCACTCAAATACATTTAATAATATTCAAGATAAAATTGCTCAATCTAGATTGTTACTTGAATTTGTTAAGGATAGCTTGGAAACTTCCGACTCTCCTTATGCTCAAGTGTTAAAATCTGAAGCCAGTTTGCTTGCCAAACAAAATGACCATTATTTGCGTCATGACCATCTAGAAGAAGATAATGTACAATATTATTTTCATGAATTTATGGATGAGGCTAAAAAAAACAATCTACAATATCTGTCTGATTGTAGTATAGCTAGCATGTATTTAGGAAATATGCCGGCAAAAGTGGTGGAAAAATTACAAGCGATAAATGATATTGTTAGAACCGAACAATATATGGATTTCATTACCAATCGTCGATTTAGATCAACCTTACTTTGCCATAATAGTGTTAAATTAAGTAGATCTATCAATAATGAGGATATTAATAAATTTAATATGACATTTAATATAGTACCAGAAAAGCCTCTTGTTGATATAGATCTTAATTCACTTGAAACAGAGAAGTTTTTTTATAATGGTAATAAGGATAGTAGTTTATCAACATCTTCTCCTTATATGAAAGCAATACTCTATACTTTCTCTGAGAATATCAATAACCCAATGAGTTTTGATAAAATTGCCGTGAGTAGCAATAAAAAATTACATGGAACAAAATTGAATGAAATAAAGGCTGAGTTCTTAGCTAATGCCATGAAATTAGTATTGCAAGGATATATTAATATAACGTTACAGGCAACTCGAAAAGAAGTAGATCTTAATAAACCTAAAGCATCAAAGCTGATCGCATATCAGGTAGCTCATACACCCAATATGTGGGTAACAAACCAAAGACATGAGGTGGTAGCTATTAACCTTTTTGAAAAATTTGCTCTGCAATATATGGACGGTAAGCATGATAATAAGCAAATAATTGAATCTGTCATGCAGCATGTTAATTCTGGTGAGATGACATTAAGCCGTGACGGTAAAAAAATAGATAATATTGATGAAGTCAGTAAAGAATTAGAAACATTCTTGCAACCTACACTAACTAGATTCGTGACTAATGCTCTGCTGATTTAAAGATAAGATATATACTCGGTGAACTTCAAGAATTGGCGTTGTCGTGTCTAAAGATCTCCGCTGCTCACGTACTAATGTACGCTCCGCTGCTCGACTTTGCTACTGCCTAGCTCTTCTTGAAGTTGACCTTCGTCTACCAACTCTTCATTTACGAGCAGTATACTCTAGAATAGAAAATCAAGAATTGCGTTGTATCATTCGGGATAAGAATTAGTTAATTCTTATCCCGAATTGGCTTTAATATAAGGAAAAATGCATTCTTAAAGCGGCTAACGCGAATGCATTTTAAACCTTTCTAAAGCTAAAAACATGATTTTAAAAGATTGAAATCATATTTTTAGCAAAATATTAATTTAACAATCAGATGCAGAGTCGTCTCAAATCTGATTGTTTCGATATGACAAGCTTCATGGATTGCCACGCTCACGTACGTTCGCTCGCTAATAGACATATGCGTCTATAAAACGTCTATTAGCGAGGAGACCCTAGGCAATCTATAATTTCACCGAATTTGGGATAAGAATTTGTCAATTCTTATCCCAAATTCGTGTAAATCATAGCAACATCCTCAAATGATTTGGAAAATTGGATTTGAAAATGAGAAGTAGGCATGCGCTAGGCGTATACTCGGTGAACTTCAAGAATTGGCGTCGTCGTTATCAAAGATATGTGCTGCTCCGTTACTCATGTACGCTCTGCTGCTCGACTTTGCTACTGCCTAGCTCTTCTTGAAGTTGACCTTCGTGTCTACCCAGCCCTTGAAATCATAGCAGTATACATAAGGTACATGAATACGCGAATCCTTGATATTTTCAAAAAACAATTCTTCCAAGCAGAAGAGTACACTCCTTATTAAAGAGAATCTATCCTAAAGTTTTCTGATAATCGACCTCTTCCTGGTCCAATTTAGCTGCAAGTTTACGCATCCTATTCATGTAAAAGCCTGTTCCTGCTGGCACTAATCTACCAACTATGACATTTTCTTTCAACCCACGCAATTTATCAATTTTTCCAGCTATAGCAGACTCCGTTAGAACTCTTGTTGTTTCTTGGAAAGAAGCAGCAGAAATAAATGATCTAGTTTGCAGCGATGCCTTAGTAATACCTTGTAGGATTGGTTGGGCTTCAGCCGGTCTTAAACCATTATCTATAGCTTTTTTATTAATTTCGGCAAATTCACGATAATCTATCTTCTCATCAACCATTAATGTCGTATCCCCAGAATGGGTTACTTCTACTTTTTGTAACATTTGACGAATTATTACCTCAATGTGCTTATCGTCAATTTTTACGCCCTGTAAACGGTAAACCGCTTGGATTTCTCCCACCATGTAGCTTGTAAGAGCTTCCACTCCCATTACCTTTAAAATATCCTGTAGAACTGGATTGCCATCAATTAACATATCGCCTTTTTTTACAAAATCACCTTCATTAACAACAACATGTTTGCCCTTTGGTACCATATACTCAATTGCTGTAGTGTTATCACTTGGCTGAATAACAATACGCCTTTTTGACTTATAGTCTTTGCCAAATTCAACTCTACCATCTACTTCTGCAATAACAGCATGATCTTTTGGACGTCTAGCCTCAACAAGTTCAGCTACTCGTGGAAGACCACCAGTAATATCTTTTGTTTTGGTTGACTCCCTTGGAATACGTGATAAAATATCACCTACTGACACCTTAGCACCATCTTCAACATTTAAAATAGCATTCACTGGCATGTAATATCTAGCCTCCAAACCATTGGATAGCATAATAGTTTCTCCATTCTCATCAACTAATTGAATACGAGGACGTAACTCTGCTCCACGTGAATATTGTTTTGATTCAATTATAACTTTGCTAGAAATACCAGTTGCTTCATCAGTGATATCACGAATTGACACTCCTTCTACCATATCCTTGAATACAACCTTTCCAGATTTCTCGGTAATAATCGGAATAGTGTACGGATCCCTCTCTACTAATTTTTGTCCTTTTTTTACCTTATCTGAATCATCGGCTATTAATCTTGAACCATACGCTACTTTATGCCTTGCTTTCTCATTATTATTAGCATCCAATAATAATAACTCACATGAACGACCCATTACGATCTTACGTCCCTCAGAATCAACAACCACATTACGACCTAAAATCTTCACTTTTGCATCATGAGAGGCTTCTATTGAAGATATTTCAACACCTTTCGTTGCAGCTCCTCCAATATGGAAAGTTCTCATGGTCAGCTGAGTACCTGGCTCACCAATTGACTGGGCAGCAATCACTCCTATTGCTTCTCCAACTGATACTAAAGAACCAGTGGCTAGATCTCTACCATAACATCTTACACATATTCCATCAATAACCTCACATGTTAGAACAGATCTTACCATTACCACATCCAAACCAGAAGATTCGATTTCTTCTAATTTTGCTTCATTAATTAATTCACCGGCTGATAGTAATAATGCATTAGTAACTGGGTGATATACGTTAATCGCAACTGTTCTGCCTAAAATTTGCTCTGCGAGCGATACAATAACTTCACCACCATCGATAATACTTCTGACTTCTATGCCTTTTGTAGTTTGACAATCTTCATCAGTAATTATACAATCTTGAGCAACATCAACTAATCTACGGGTTAAATACCCAGAATTAGCTGTTTTCAACGCTGTATCTGCAAGACCTTTACGTGCACCATGTGTAGAATTAAAATATTCAAGGACAGTAAGACCTTCTCGGAAATTAGAAATAATCGGGGTTTCAATAATCTCACCTGATGGTTTAGCCATTAAACCACGCATACCAGCTAATTGCTTAATCTGTGCTGCTGATCCCCTTGCTCCCGAAGTAGCCATCATATATATCGAATTTACTTTCTGATGATTAGGCTTATTATTAACAGGTGTCATAGCAATTTCTTTCATCATGTCATTTGCTACTTTATCCGTACATTTAGACCAAGCATCAATCACTTTATTGTATTTTTCACCGTAAGTAATTAGACCATCAGAATATTGTTGTTCAAATTCTTTTACCTCAGTCAATGTTGAATTAATATGGCTATCTTTTGATTTTGGTACAACCATGTCGTCCATACCAAAAGAAATGCCTGAGGAACAAGCATATTTAAATCCAAGTTTCATTAGTTGATCAGCAAAGATCACTGTAGCCTTTTGTCCACAGTGGCGATATACCAAATCAATAACCGCAGATATATCCTTTTTAGTCATGGATTTATTTACAAACTTAAATCCAACATTATGATTACGTGGTAATAATTCTCCTATAATTAACCTACCAAAGCTAGTATCCACTATAGTTGATACAACCTCCCCTTCAATATTAAGCACATCGCGACGAAATTTTATCTTTGAGTGAATAGTTATTACCTTATTATACAAAGCATGTTCAATCTCCGACATGCTAGCAAAACTCATCCCTTCACCAGGTTCATTGTCAAAAACCATTGTTAAATAATAAAGACCTAGTACTATGTCCTTATCAGGGACGATAATCGGACGACCATTTGCCGGACTCAATATGTTGTTTGTTGACATCATAAGTACTCTTGCCTCAAGCTGAGCTTCAATTGAAAGAGGGATATGCACTGCCATCTGATCACCATCAAAATCAGCATTGAACGCAGCACAGACTAAAGGATGTAGCTGGATAGCTTTCCCTTCTATCAGTAAAGGTTCAAAAGCTTGGATACCTAAACGATGCAAAGTTGGTGCTCTATTCAACAACACTGGATGTTCACGTATAACTTCTTCTAAAATATCCCATACTTCTGATTTCTCAGCTTCAACCATTTTCTTAGCGGCTTTTATAGTGGTAGCAATTCCATATAATTCAAGCTTTGAATAAATAAATGGCTTGAATAATTCCAACGCCATCGTCTTTGGTAAACCACATTGGTGTAACTTAAGCTCTGGTCCCACAACGATAACAGAACGACCAGAATAATCCACTCGTTTACCAAGCAAATTCTGACGAAAACGACCTTGTTTACCTTTTAGCATATCACTAAGTGACTTAAATGGACGTTTATTAGTATTTTTCACTACTTTACCACGACGACCATTATCAAATAATGCATCGACCGATTCTTGTAACATCCTTTTTTCATTTCTGATGATAATATCCGGTGCTTTTAGTTCAAGTAGTCTCTTTAATCTATTATTTCTATTAATAACCCTTCTATAAAGTTCGTTAAGATCAGAAGTTGCAAACCTTCCTCCATCAAGCATAACTAATGGTCTAATTTCAGGTGGGATAACTGGCAGAACAGTCATAATCATCCATTCTGGCTTATTCTCAGATTCAAGAAAATCTTCAACTAACTTAAGTCTTTTAACAATCTTCTTCTTTTTAACTTCTGAAGATGTATTTAATAAATCTTCTTGCAAACTCTTCTTTAATTCAGGTAAGTCAAGTTCTGTAAGCATCTGCTGAATAACTTCAGCCCCAATAGAAGCAGTAAAACTATCTTCTCCGTACTCATCTTGTGCCTTTTGCAAACTGTCTTCTGATAAAAGGTCACCCTTTTGCAGAGCAGATAACCCAGGATCAACAACAACATAACTTTCAAAATATAGAACTTTTTCTAGATCCTTCATAGTCATATCTAGCAATGTACTAATCCTTGATGGTAAAGATTTCAAGAACCATATATGGGCAACTGGTGCTGCTAGCTCAATATGCCCCATTCTTTCTCTTCGGACTCTAGATGTAGTAACTTCAACACCACACTTCTCACAAGTGATACCACGATATTTCATACGTTTATATTTACCACAAAGACACTCATAGTCCTTCACGGGGCCAAAAATTCTAGCACAAAATAATCCTTCTTTCTCTGGCTTGAAAGTACGGTAATTTATTGTCTCAGGTTTCATTACCTCACCAAAAGACCATGAACGCACTTGATCAGGACTAGCAATATTAATTCTTATTTGATCAAATTGCTGAGTACTGCTTAATTGTCCATAAAAATTTGTCATCCCTGTTGTCATAAAGATTCTTCCTTAAAAAATTTTTCAGATATAGTTTAGTAAAAAGCCTCTTGGACCTTCTGTAGCAATTGCAAAAAATATCTTTAATCTGTGCTAGTATCCTCAAGCTTTACATTTAAGCACAAGGACCTGAATTCTTTGATCATCACGTTAAACGACTCAGGAATACCCGATTCAAAATTGTTATCACCTCGGACAATAGATTCATAAATTTTAATTCTACCAACCACATCGTCCGATTTTACAGTTAACATTTCTTGTAACGTATAAGCAGCACCATAAGCCTGCAGTGCCCAACACTCCATCTCACCGAATCTTTGACCTCCAAAATGCGACTTACCACCTAATGGTTGCTGAGTTACCAAACTATAAGGACCGATAGAACGAGCATGGATTTTATCATCGGCCAAATGATGTAATTTTAGGAAATATTTATAGCCAACTGTAACGGCACGATCAAAATACTCTCCTGTTCTACCATCAATCAACCTAATTTGACCTGATGGATCTTGATCTGCAAGGACTAGCGTTTCTTTTACATTCTCAACCTTTGCACCGTCAAAAACTGGGGTTGAAAAATATACCCCCTTATCGATATTATCACAAAACTCAATAATCTCTTGATTGGACATTTTCTTTATATTTTTTGTCGTTGAGTTATGTCCATATACCTCGGAAATAAAAGATTTAAGCTCTTCTACATCAATTTTTTTGTTATGAACTTGATCCAACATAGAAGATATTTTTTTACCAAGATTTACTGCCGCCCAACCAAGATGAGTCTCTAAAATCTGCCCAATATTCATACGTGAAGGTAAGCCAAGTGGGTTAAGAACGATATCAACTACTGTACCATCTTCTAAAAATGGCATATCTTCTTCTGGCATAATACGAGAGATAACACCCTTATTCCCGTGTCTTCCTGCCATTTTATCTCCAGGTTGTAACTTATGTTTAGTAGCAATGAATACTTTTACAACTTTAAGAGCACCTTGTGGTAAGTCATCACCACTTTGTAATTTCTCTACTTTGCTAGTAAAACACTTATTAAGCTTGTCTTGCTTTTCATCATAATGACGTTTAATTTGTTCAATTTCATTCATTACATTAGCATCTTCAACAATCAGTTGCCAAAATTGTCCTTTTGATAATGACTTAAGGGTTTGATCACTAATCAATTGACCGGATTTTACGGATTTAGGACCGCTAACAATTATTTGTCCTGTTAAAATCTTCTCTAAACGCATAAAAACAAAATGCTCTATGATTCGAAGTTCATCATCCCTATCTTTTGATAATTTTTCAATTTGTTGCTTTTCAATAGCTATAGCACGCTCATCCTTTTCTATTCCCCTACGAGAAAACACTCGTACTTCTACCACTGTACCAGTGATCCCAGTAGGAACACGTAAAGATGAATCCCGAACATCTGAAGCTTTTTCTCCAAAAATAGCTCTGAGTAATTTCTCTTCTGGAGTCATAGGTGACTCACTTTTAGGGGTAACCTTACCCACCAAGATATCGCCTGGTTTTATTTCTGCACCAACATATACTATACCGACTTCGTCAAGATGGCGTAAACTTTCATCACTAACATTTGGAATATCGCGAGTAATTTCTTCGGGACCAAGTCTTGTATCTCTAGCAATTATTTCAAATTCTTCAATATGAATTGAGGTATAAATATCATCTTTTACAATACGTTCTGATATTAAAATCGAATCTTCAAAATTATAACCATTCCATGGTAAAAAAGCTACTAGCACATTTCTACCAAGAGCTATTTCACCATTATCTGTACTTGGTCCATCAGCAATTACTTCACCTTTTTTTACATAATCACCAACGTTAATCAACGGCTTTTGATTAATACAAGTATTATGGTTAGATCTTTGAAATTTTAATAAATTATAAATGTCCACACTAGGTGATCCATCTGTTTTCTGCTCCTTAGTCCTTACCACTATTCTAGTTGAATCAACTTGCTCTACTATTCCATCATGCAAGGCTACAACTGAAACCCCAGAATCTTGTGCAACAATTCCTTCAATACCAGTACCAACTAAAGGGGCATCACTTCTAATAAGCGGGACAGCCTGACGTTGCATGTTTGACCCCATCAAGGCTCTATTAGCATCGTCATTTTCTAAAAATGGAATAAGTGATGCAGCAACGGAAACAACCTGCATCGGGGTAACGTCAATGTAATCGACTTCTAGAGGGGTAACCATAACAAAATTACCACCTTCAGTTCGACAGTTAATTAATTCTTCTTGTAACAAACCTTTTTGATCGACAACTGCATTAGCTTGAGCAATTTTATATTTTCCTTCTTCAATGGCTGACAAATAAACAACTTCGTCAGTTACATGACCATCCACGACTTTTCGATAAGGTGTTTCAATGAAGCCATGCTTATTAACTCTAGCATAAGTAGCCATGGAATTAATCAAACCTATATTCTGTCCTTCTGGTGTTTCAATTGGACAAATCCTCCCATAATGAGTAGGGTGGACGTCCCTCACTTCAAACCCTGCTCTCTCCCTGCTAAGTCCACCAGGTCCTAAAGCTGATAATCTTCTTTTATGAGTTATTTCTGATAATGGATTAGTTTGATCCATAAATTGAGAAAGTTGTGAAGTACTAAAAAATTCTTTTACTACAGAAACCAAAACTTTTGAATTTACTAAATCATGAGGCATAACGGCATCAAGATCAACCACCGACATTCTTTCAAGTACTGATTTCTCTATACGAACAAGACCAATTCTGAACTGATTCTCAATTAGTTCACCAACTGACCTAACTCTTCTGTTACCAAGGTGATCAATATCATCTATCGAACCTTTCCCATCTTTTAGCTCTACTAAAACTTTAAGAATATTTTTAATATCTTCAATAGTTAAAATAGCTGTAGATTCTGGTATATTAAGTTCCAATCTTGCATTCATTTTAATACGACCAACTTCTGAAAGATCATATCTTTCATGGTCAAAGAACAAGTTGTTAAATAATGTTTTAGCAGCTTCAATATTAGCTGGTTCTCCTGGTCTTAATACCCTAAATATGTCTATCAATGCTGATTCATAATTTTGATTTTTATCAGCAAATAAGGTGTTCCTTATGTAAGGACTTGATTGTGGATTTATAGCAAGTACATCGACAGACGGAATTTCAAGAGTCATAATAGAGTCCAGCATATCCATTGTGATCATTTCACCAATTTCGGCTAGTACCTCACCATTATCCGGATTAACAAGATCTTGTGCTAAATATTTGCCTACTAAATATTCACGTTCTACCAAAATATTTTGCACTCCATCTTTAGCAAATTTTTTAGCCAAACGAGGTGTAATCTTCTGACCAGATGCAAGTATGACATTGCCGGTATCCGCATCCACTAAGTCATTAACTAGCCTATGAGCAGTTATAGACTCAGGTATAAACTTTGTTGCCCAGCTTGCATTTTTGGTAAAACATGTTACCGTATCATAATAGAATTTTATAATTTCATTGGTAGACATTCCAATGGCTCTAAGAAGAGTAGTAGCATAAAGCTTTCTTTTCCTATCTATTCTAAAGTAAACAATATCTTTAGCATCAAATTCAAAATCTAGCCATGATCCTCTATAAGGTATAACTCTAGCAGAATATAGAAACTTCCCTGAAGAATGAATTTTCCCATCATCATGATAGAAAAATACGCCAGGTGACCTATGCATCTGTGATACCACCACTCTTTCTGTACCATTAATAATAAAAGTACCATTCTTTGTCATTAGGGGAATATCCCCCATATAAACTTCTTGTTCTTTAATACCTTTGATTTCTCTTGCTCCAGTATCTTCATCAATATCCCAAATACTTAATCGCAATGTAACTTTAAGAGGAGCAGCATAACTAAGACCTCTTTGAGTACACTCTTCGACATCATATTTAGGATTATCAAATTCATATTTAGCAAATTCTAAATATGCAATATTAGAGGGGTCGTGAATCGGAAAAATTGAACTTAATACTGATTGTAATCCTCTGTTTTCTCGCTCAGAATCTTTAACTCCTAATTGTAAAAAACCTTTTTCATAAGAATTTTTCTGAACCTCTATCAAATTTGGTATAGACGCTACCAAATTTATGTGACCAAAATTTTTTCTTACGCGTTTGCCAATTGATAAGGATTGCGTTGTCATATAATCTCCCGATTAATGCTTTTAATAATTTTTTATTTTGAAACCAAGTAAAAATCTACTTCAAACTTGGAATCTCACATATTACAATAGTCTCAATGTCCCCCTACGAAAGTAGCAAGGTCTAGAAAAAGCCTAGAAGGCTACTTTTTTAGATTCCACTACCTACGCTGAGATAATAGACTTGCTGCATAAATCAAAGATAGTTGAGGGATTTTTAGGAGAAACGAAGCCGGCTACCTTCGCGTACACAGACGTACGTGAGGAGCGGAGGCGAGTTTCGACGACAAAATCACCAACTAGATTGACTTATGCAGTAAGTCTAATATAGAGTTTGCTTATCCGTGTATCATACCTCGGATAACATCAACCCTAATAAAGATAACATTAAATTTGCTACTAACTTGTTACATCAAATTCAGATTATTTAATTCAAAATTAAACTTTAATTACCAATTTCTTTACCTTAACATAAACTAAATTGTTATACTCGAATGATCTGAAGAATGGGGACAACAAACAAAGGGTAAGCAAACGCAACTTAGTAAACCGTTGTTCGTACGCGAAATCCCCGCAAGTATTTGCGAAAACAATTCTTCAAAGCAGAAGAGTATACCTTAAATTTCTTTTTTAGTATTCTATATAAACTCCAAATAAAGATAAAAATCTAAAAAAGCTCGATTTAAAAATATTACTTGAATGATTTAAAGAATTAGAGCATAAAACAAGAGGGGAGCGTAGCATATGTACATTAGGAATAAAAACATGCGAATACTCTGTAATTTTGCGAAACCAATTCGTTAAATTATTCAAATATAATAGGAGTGTACTTAAATGATTTGAAGAATGGGGACAATAAACAAGGGCTAAGCGAACTAGGCGTACATCTAGTACGTAAATACACAAATACCCGAAATTTTGCCACACCAATTCTTTAAAGTAGAAAAATATACTAAAATGTACAAATCTGTTTCTTATCTTCATCTGATTCAGAATTTTGGATAAATAAATACAAAGACCTATTAAAGCAAAAGAACTTTGTCTTAAAAGTTTTATAAGTTTTTGTACAAAATGTAATAGTTTATACGGGTATGATAACATATTTAGCAACATAACTCGTAAACCAAATAGAATATCACACAACAAGTTCATTTCCATTATTAACAATACAAACCTAGATTTAGTCCCAAAATGTTTCTACCAATCTATGTATATTCTAAATCTTGCGGTATATACTTAGGTAGAACTTCAAGAATTGGCGTTCCTGCGACCAAAGATCGAAGCTGCCTAGTTTTACTCATGTACGCTACGCTGCTCGACTTTGCTACTGCCTAGCTCTTCTTGAAGTTATACTATCGTCTACCAACTCTTCATTTACGAGCAGTATACTCGAATGTGACTCTAAATTGAATTTGAAAATGAGGGGCGAGTCAATGGAGCGTACATAAGGTACGTGAGTACACGAGTCCCTGATATTTTCAAAAAATAATTCGGAGTCACATTCGAGTATACATATATTTATTATTGTTTTGCTTTATAAAGAAAGGCTATCACAAAACTACTACATGGGTATAACTTAAGCAGCCTAAGTATACTCTTCTGCTTTAAAAAATTGTTTTTTAAAATATCAGGGACTCGTGTACTCACGTACCTTATGTACGCTCCATTGACTCGCCCCTCATTTTCAAATCCAATTCTCCAAATCATTCGAGTATATCATCGCTGTGACGGTTAATGTCATTCCTGCCTACACGGGAATGACATCTTTTTTGTTAAAATACTGCTTAACAATAACAACCCTGTGCTTAAGTTAATACCCATAAATGGGGATTCTCATAC
Organism: Candidatus Tisiphia endosymbiont of Temnostethus pusillus; assembly: GCF_964264675.1. Classification (NCBI taxonomy): domain Bacteria; kingdom Pseudomonadati; phylum Pseudomonadota; class Alphaproteobacteria; order Rickettsiales; family Rickettsiaceae; genus Candidatus Tisiphia; species Candidatus Tisiphia endosymbiont of Temnostethus pusillus. The sequence continues at coordinate 1,612,381 of NZ_OZ183472.1, forward strand.
TTACAAATGTACGCTTAATCTTTTACCCCTTTGTCCCTCTTTATCACTATACTCTATAATTAACTTAGAAAGTTATCCTAACAACCTTCACAGAGCCTAATTAATATGAACTTACACAAACAAGTTTTTAATACACCCCTAAAATAAACTCTAGGTTTTCCCGCCCGATGGTATACTCAATTACTTTAATTCAATTTTTGCTCCAGCTGCTTCTAATTTTGCTTTAAAACTTTCAGCATCTTCTTTATTTACACCGGATTTAATAGTTTTTGGGGCAGCATCTACTAACTCTTTAGCCTCTTTTAAGCCAAGACCAGTAAGTTCTCTAGTTACCTTAATTACTTCTATTTTTTTATCACCACTACTGACTAAAACAACTTCAAACGCTGTCTTTTCAGCTACTGCTTCTGATGCTACAGGACCCGCCACCTGTGCTACAGGAGCTGCAGCTGTTACACCCCATTTTTCTTCTAGCATTTTTGCAAGCTCTGCTGCTTGAATTACTGTAAGTGTTGACAATTGATCTACGATTTTTACTAGGTCTGTCATAATTTTCTTCCTTTTAAAACTTTTTTATTAAATTATTCTTTATTTGCATAAGCTTGAAAAACTCTAGCAAGCTTGGCTGCAGGAGCTTGCACCACACCAGCAATTTTAGTTGCAGGAGCTTGTACCATACCAATAATTTTGCCTCTAAGCTCATTTAATGAAGGCAATTTTGCAAGTTGCTGTACAGAATTCGCATCTAATACTTGATTATTTACTAAACCACCAACTATTTTCAAACATTCATTAGTTTTAGCAAATTCTACGACAACTTTTGCAGCTTCAACAGGGTCTTCAGAATATGCAAAGGCTGTCGGACCAACAAGCAAATGTACAATATCACCAATACCAGCCTTATTTGCTGCTATTTTTGACAAAGTATTTTTAACTACTTTGAACCCCGCATTTTTTGCTTTAAGAGACCTACGCAGTAGAGTTACTTGACTAACAGTAAGTCCATGATAATGAGTAATTATCACGGAATTTGACCGTTTATACACCTCTTCAAGTTCTACGACAAATTCATGTTTCTCTGATCTTAACACCTTAACTCTCCTTGTCGTATTTTACGATATACTTGCTAAATCTATTTTTACTGATGGACTCATAGTAGAAGATAGATATATTGCTTTTAAATAATTTCCTTTAGCACCAGAAGGCTTTGCTTTAACTACAGCAGATATTAAAGTTGATGCATTATCTAGCAAATCTTGTTTGGAAAATGATAATTTACCAATTCCAGCATGAATAATACCTGCCTTTTCAACCCTATACTCTACTTGACCACTTTTGGCATTTTTAATTGCCGTTACGATATCGGTAGTTACAGTCCCAAGTTTTGGATTTGGCATTAAGCCCTTTGGACCTAAAATTCTTGCCACTGCACCTATTGCTGGCATCATATTTGGTGTTGCAATACAAACGTCAAAATTAATTTTTCCTGCTTTAATATCATCGATAATTTCTGTAGAACCAGCAATATCTGCTCCAGCCGCTTTAGCTTCTTCTATCTGCTCATCCTTACAAATCACTGCAACTCTACTAACTTTACCGGTACCAGCGGGTAGTGCCACAACACCACGCACCATTTGATCCGAGTGCTTAGGATCTACCCCTAATTTCATCACCATTTCCAAAGTAGAGTCAAATTTAGTATAAGACACAGACTTGAGTAGCTCTATTCCTTCTGCTAAAGTGCGGTTGCCAACTAGAGCTACTTTTTTTCTTGCTTCTCTAATCTTTTTGCCACCAACTAATTTTTTATCAACTAACATACATTAATCTCCTACCACTTCAAGACCCATAGATTCAGCAGTACCACGAATAATTTTAGCGGCAGCTATTAAATTATCAGTATTAAGATCTACCATTTTAATTTTTGCAATTTCAATGCAATCTGACATGGTAACCTTACCAACAAATGCTTCTTTTTTAGTAGCACTGGAACCTTTAGGAATTTTAGCAAATTGTTTTAAGTAATACGATGCTGGAGAAGTCTTAGTTACAAAAGTAAAACTATTATCTTCATAAGCAGTAATCACGACTGGGATAGGAGTCCCTGGTTCAATAGCTATCGTCGCAGCGTTAAACGCCTTACAAAACTCCATAATATTAAGTTTCTTCTGACCAAGTGCAGGACCAATAGGTGGGGATGGATTAGCCTTACCTGCTGGCACAGTTAACTTAATATAAGAGGTTATTTTTTTTGCCATTATAATCTTATCCTTACTTATTTAATTAATAGCTTTATTCAAGTGAGCCTTGTCAATACACTCTCGTTCCTAGCTAAAAGCATTGCCCGCATGAATCATTAGTATGTCATTCCCGCTTCGGTAAGGAATCCATAATATCTAATAGCCTTTGCAGGCTATTTTTTGGATTCCCGCTTTTAGCTAGGAATGATATCGTTTTTGACCTTGTAAGTACCATACTAACGTTACCGTTTTTGATCCACGCTAGCAAAGCATTCCCACGTAGGCAAGAATCTAAAAAAGCAGCCTAAAAGACTATTAGACCCCAGCTTACGTTAGGATTACATCACACGGTAATATTATATCGAATTCAGCTTAACCTCAGTTCGATAACAAATTAATACTAGGCTTAGTATCATCCCTATTAGTGCTAATGTCACCCCGCGTAGGCAGAGGTCTAAAAAAGTCTAAACAACCTAGAAGGCTCTTTTTAGATACCAGCTTACGCTGGGATGACATAGAGTTTGCTTAAGTTGACACTCATGCACCTTTAGCTAGGATGCTAGGGACAATAAACTGCATACTCTTCTGCTCCTACGAATTGTTTTTTGAAAATATCATGGATTCGCATGCGTAACTATACTAGATGTACGCTACGCCTGCTCACCATTCATTTTCAAATCCAATTCGTAGGATCATTTGAGTACACACCCTACCCTAAACAAACCCTAATTATTTTTCTTAACCTGCGTAAAATTTAGTTCTATAGGAGTTGCTTTACCAAAAATAGATATAGACACACGCAATCTATTTTTGTCATAATCAATTTCTTCTATAACCCCTGTAAAAGTCTCAAACGGACCGTCAGTAACAATTACTGACTCACCAATTTCATATAATTTCGAAACCCTAGCATCTTTGGTTTCAGCTTCCAGTTTACTAAAAATATTTTGTATTTCTTTTTCGCTAAGGGCTTGTGGTGTACTTTTACCACCTAAAAAACCTGTAACCTTAGTTACACTTTTTACCAAATGCCAAGAATCATCTGTCATATTCATTTTAATCAGAATATAACCAGGCATAAATTTCTTTTCTGTCTTAACGTTTTTACCACGTTTAACTTCAGGTACTTCAATAACCGGAACAACGATATCCTCAAAAAACTCCGACATACCCTGTTTAGCAATTTGATCGAGAATCATTTGCTTTACACGCTTTTCTGAGCCTGATAATGTATGAATAACGTACCACTGCACCACAATTTTTCCCTAAACCTATTCTTTACTTCCCAATATTAAGTAAAACTTGCATTATGCTATGTATACCATAGTCTAACACCAAACAAATTATACTAAAAATAAATACAGCCACCACTACTATAAGAGTTGAAGTTATCAACTCTTTCTTACCAAGCCAAACAATTTTATAAACTTCTTGCTTTACTTGCTCGTAAAATTTGTAGACTCTATTTTCCTTTAACATATTATACGAACTCATTATAGTTGGCAGGAGCGACAGGAATCGAACCCGCAACCTTCGGTTTTGGAGACCGACGCTCTACCAATTGAGCTACACTCCTATCATATTTTTATCAAAAAGTCAAGTGTTTTAATTTCAATAAAATTCTTACTTATTCGAATGATGCCATTAGCCAAGGCAATTTAAAAGTCACTTCTCATTTTTGATGTCATATATAATATCATATTATACATGATACACTAAGCTATCTTAATAATTTTTTTTATTTCTTAGCTTTAATAGTTTCGGCCACCTGTAATGGTACTTGCTCATAATGAGAAAAAACCATACTATATTGAGATCTACCTTGTGATAAAGATCTCAAAGTACTAACATACCCAAACATCTCGGCCAATGGCACATTTGCAGTTATAACTTGTGCATTACCTCTTGGATCCATACTTTGCATTTGCCCTCTACGACTGTTTAGATCACCAATAATATCCCCCATATACTCATTAGGAGTAATTACTTCAACTTTCATAATTGGTTCAAGTAATTTTGGATTACCTTTTGGCATACCTTCTCTAAAAGCAGCTTTTGCAGCAATCTCAAATGCAAGTACACTTGAATCTACATCGTGGAACGCTCCATCTATCAAGGTTGCTTTAAAATCAATCATTGGATAGCCGGCAACTACACCTGTATCTTTTATATTATTTAGACCCTTTTCAACACCAGGAATAAATTCTTTGGGTATAGATCCTCCAACAATTTTGCTTTCAAAAGCAAATCCTGTTCCAGCTTCTTGAGGTTCAAATATTATTTTAACCCGTGCAAATTGCCCAGCTCCACCAGATTGCTTTTTATGAGTATAATCAATTTCACAAGGCTTGGTAATTGTTTCTCGATAGGCTACTTGTGGCGCTCCAATGTTAGCCTCAACTTTAAACTCACGTTTCATACGATCAACCATAATCTCTAGATGCAGTTCACCCATACCTTTAATAACAGTTTGACCGCTTTCCTGATCAGTTGATACTCTAAAAGATGGATCTTCAGCAGCTAACCTAGACAATGCCATTCCCATTTTTTCTTGATCGGCAGTTGATTTTGGCTCTACAGCTAATTCAATAACCGGTTCAGGAAATTCCATTCTCTCCAAAATAACCTGCTTATCCGGATCACACAAAGTATCACCAGTAGTGGTATTTTTAAGACCAGCTAGAGCAACAATATCTCCTGCAAAAGCTTCTTTAATATCTTCTCTTTCATTAGCATGCATAAGAAGCATCCTACCTACTCGTTCTTTTTGGTCTTTTACCGTATTAATGACAGTAGCACCTGAACTAATCTTACCAGAGTAAATCCTGATAAATGTAAGAGATCCCACAAATGGATCGGTCATTACCTTAAAAGCTAAAGCAGAGAAAGGTTCAGATGCTGATATTTTAAAATCTTTTTCTTCTCCAAAATTAATATCTATTCCCTTGACTATTCCAATATCGATTGGTGAAGGTAAATAGTCAACAACCGCATCTAGCAAAGGTTGCACACCTTTATTTTTAAAGGCACTACCACATAACACAGGAAAAAAGACTCGGTCAATCGTTCCTTTCCTTATTACTACTTGAATTTCTTCCTCAGTAAATTCTTCACCTGATAAATATTTCTCCATCAAATGATCATCAGCCTCAGCAACCATTTCAATTAGCAAAGCACGATATTCTTCAGCCTTTTCTAACATATCAGCAGGGATTTCTTGGTACGAATATTCAGCTCCAAGAGATTCATCCTTCCAAATTATTGCCTGCATCTTGATTAAATCAATAACTCCTTTGAAATTCTCTTCAATACCAACTGGCAACTGAATTACTAGAGGTTTTGCACCAAGACGATCTTTAATCATTTCTACACATTTGTAGAAATTAGCACCCATTCTGTCCATTTTATTGACAAAGCACATTCTAGGTACTTTATATTTATCAGCTTGTCTCCAAACTATTTCTGACTGAGGTTCAACACCGGCCACACCATCAAATACCGCCACCGCTCCATCTAAAACACGTAAAGACCTTTCTACTTCTATAGTAAAATCTACGTGACCTGGAGTATCAATAATGTTAATCCTTATATTTTTCCAGTAACAGGTAGTAGCAGCAGAAGTAATGGTGATACCACGTTCCTGCTCTTGTGCCATCCAATCCATAGTGGCACCACCTTCATGAACTTCACCAATTTTATGTGATTTTCCTGTATAAAAGAGAATACGCTCGGTTGTAGTAGTTTTACCAGCGTCAATATGAGCACAAATACCTATATTACGAGTATTAGCAAGAGAAAATTCTGTAATCGCCATATGATTTAATTACCTTGGTTGCGATTTTTTGGGACTAAAATGAGCGAAAGCTTTGTTAGCTTCAGCCATTTTATGAGTGTCCTCTCTTTTTTTAATAGCAACCCCTCTATTATTTGATGCTTCAAATAATTCCTCCGCCAACTTATCAATCATCATTTTTTCAGAACGCTTATTTGCTGCATTGATAATCCAACGTGACGCAAGTGCATACCCTCTTCTTTCATCAACAGGGGAAGGGACCTGATAATTTGCACCTCCCACACGCACTGAGGTAACCTCAAGATATGGCTTTACATTATTCATAGCATTATTGAAAGTTTCATAAGGATCTACCCTATGTTTTTTTTCTATTTTACTAAAAGCAGAATATACTATCTTTTCGGCTAGAGCTTTTTTCCCTTCCTTCATGATATTATTAATAAACCTAGCAAGCAGAGGACTATTATATTTCATATCAGGCAAGATAACCCTTTTCTCTGCGGCATGACGACGTGACATCTTATCTCTCTATTTCAAATTATTTTTTTACAGCTTGCTTCGCTGATGTACCATAACGTGAGCGTCCTTGCTTACGATTTTTTACACCCTGAGTATCATAAGCACCACGTACTATATGGTACTTAACACCTGGAAGATCAGGAACCCTTCCGCCTCTTACCAACACCGTAGAGTGTTCTTGTAAATTATGCCCTTCACCAGGTATGTAAGCATTCACGTACTGCCCATTACTTAAGCGAACACGTGCCATTTTACGAAGAGCAGAATTAGGTTTCTTAGGAGTAACAGTTTTCACTATTACACAAACACCTTTCAAAAATGGATTAGATTCCAAAGCTGGGGATTTTGTCCTACGAATCTTCGACTGTCTTCCAAAACGTACTAACTGATTGTTTGTTGGCATTCAATACTCCAAATTTTTCCTTTTGATATTTATCTATCAACCCTTAAAGCTATAGGGAAAACTATATACTATACCACTTTCACTATTAAGCGGCAACAAGTGGAACTATAGCTATTTTTTTTATAAAAGCAACGAGTTTTTAACAACATTGACTAGATTAGTTACTTTTATGAACTTAAGGTTGTAATTATCCCCCTTAAAGTTTGTAGTTCTGTACTAGATAATTTATCTATACGAGTAAAAATATTCATAATATTTTGAGTCATGTGTAATTTTTTCTCAGGCACTTTAAAGAAATTCTTTTTGTTTAATTCAGTAAACAAATGTTCAAAGAAATATCCTAATTCTCCTTTTGATGCTACGTCCTGTTCATTATTAACATTTATTCTCAGCTGTTTATTACGAAATAGCTCATAACATATAATAATTACTGACTGTGCAATGTTAAGAGAACTAAAACCCCCTGTATTAATGTTAATAATTTTATGGGCATAAGTAATTTCTCTATTTCGCAAACCACAATTTTCACGACCAAACATGATAGCGACTTTAAGACCTGTAGGATAATCCTGACTTAAATTCTCTGATAGAACATAGTTTTTATTGATATTACGTGTTGCTGAACTTGTTGCATATAAATAATCAATATCCTCTATACTTGCTTCCAAACTATCATAAATCTTAGCATTATCTATGATATTTACTGCTGATACCGCCATACTACGTGCCTGTTCATTCGGCCAACCATCTCTAGGTGAAACGATTCTCAACTCTGAAACATCAAAATTTTTCATTGCTCTAGCAGTAGCACCAATATTCTCACCCATTTGAGGTGCTACTAAAATAATAATTGGCATAAACATCTTTGATTAATATGTAATTATTTTCTTTTAAATAGCTACTTAATTCCTATTAACTACTCGTATCCAATTACTATACTCTTTTATCTCTGTCAACTATTAGTTTCATAACGAACCAATGATTTTTTCATTTTACCTAATCTTCTTTAATCAAAGAACGTATCAATGCATTAACTGCTTGCTGATGTTCTGAGTTACGAATTTTCATAAAATTCCTTGATACTTCTATACACATACGCTGATGTTGAGTAAGCACAGGCTCGACATTGTCAGCATCTTCTAAACCTTGATAGAAATAATCGATATTTTTATCTAATGCTTTAGCAATAAGAACCAACCTACCTATTGATATTCTATTAATACCCTTCTCATATTTTTGTAACTGCTGATGTGTTACCTCTATTACCTCTGCAAGTTGTTGACGTGACAAGCCTTTGGCAAGCCTTAAAGAATAGATTTTCCCACCTATAAATTGATCAACTTTTTGTATGTAGTCATTTCTTCGTACCATAATTAACTCCTTGTATGCATGAACTATTAAATTTTAAGAATATAATAGATTATTAACAAATAAAAAGATTACTGTCATATATTATATAACCTAGAAAGCCAACAATTCACATAGGAATACCCACATGTAAACTGTCTACTATCAGTAAATATTGATTATATTTTTTGTTTATGTACAAGTAGTACTTAATATTTTTTAACTATTATATAATTATACTGATCTTATAGATACTTAGCAACCTTGTAAATTATAATTTCATTTTTATCGTATTTTTTTAACCTTTTTTTACTATTCTAGATAGAATAAGACTAAAAAATTAAAGTCATAGAATTAACTATGATTTTTAAAGAATTATTGCAGAATGTTAAAACTTCAGCTTTGTATTAAAATTAAAAATTTTAATACAAAACTGGCTAGAATAATTTAGGTTCTATTGAGGTTTAAAAAATATACTTAATATAAATAAGTGATAATGTTGAATTTTATATATATACTTGAATGATTATATAAAACAAAAGAAAGTTACTTGATGCAAAGAATTATAAAATGCCTATATCAGGCAGCCTTTAGAACAATTGAACACGATGGTGTTGAACATTCAGGGTATATGTCATTTATGGTACTCCTAACGATCTTTCCTTTTTTAGTTTTTTTGTTAGCACTAACAAGTTTTGTTGGAGCATCAGAACTTGGAAAGAATTTTATCACTATTCTTCTTGAAAGTATGCCAGAACTGGCTACTGACTCAATAAAAACTAGGATAAATGAACTTGGGAAAACTCCTCCTCAGAGCCTAATGACCTTAGCAATAATGGGAAGTATTTGGACTGCTTCATCTTTTGTTGAATGTTTAAGAACAATTTTAAATAGGGTATATGAGATAAAATCTCCTCCCACCTATATAAGGCGAAGATTACTTAGCATAGCACAGTTTTTAGTAATCAGTATATTCATTACCTTTGCCATGCTTATTCTTATTATAGTACCAATAATTTTACAAATGATAGAAGAACATAAGCACACTTTAACCCTTTTTCGATATGTTATCATTTTCTGCTCATTATTTATTACCTCCTCATCACTATATTATATAATCCCTAATGCAAAATTAAATTTTACAGACGTAGTTCCTGGAGCTTTATTAACGGTAATTTTATGGGTGATAAGTGGATATTTATTATCTACCTATATAATATATTATAACCAATTAAGTATAATATATGGTTCACTTGGTAGTATAATAGTGACTTTAATATTTTTTTATATTATTAACATGATTTTTATATATGGTGCAGAATTTAATTACCTACTAAGAGAATATCCTTGAAAGCAGAAGAGTATACTCTTCCGCTTTCAAGAAAAGCTATCGCAAAACTTTGAGGTGTGCATGCACGAACAATAATTTACTACTATAACACTGAATTCGATGTAACAAGTTACATCGAATTCAGTGTTATATATAGAAACAATCAGGTTTGAAGCGGCTGCCCCACCTGATTGTTAAAATGCACTTGCGTCAGCCGCTTCAAGAGTGCATTTTTCCTTATAACAAAGCAAGTATCGATATAAGAATTAATAATTCTTATATCGAACTGAGGTTGAGGTTACTATAGTCAACTGATGAGAAGTAGGTAGCATCGTCTTCGCTCGCCTATTACAATAGGCGTCGCTCCATTTAATAATTTCACTTCTTCAATTATATCATCAACATTCCACCATTAACATGGATAGTTTGACCGGTGATGTAGGAAGCTTTGTCGCTTGCTAGGAAAGCTACTACGTTTGCAACATCTTCGGCTTCTCCGAAAGTTCTAAGAGGAATTTTTTGCATTATAGCCTCTTTTTGAGCTTCGTTTAATTTATCGGTCATGTTTGATTTAATAAAACCAGGAGAAACTGCATTAATTGTGATACCCCTACTTGCTACCTCAATTGCTAGAGACTTTGTCATACCGATCAAACCAGCTTTGGAAGCACAATAATTTGCCTGTCCTGGATTGCCGGAAACTGCAACCACAGATGATATGTTAATTATTCTACCATAACGAGTTTTCATCATTTTCTTTATCGCTTCACGATTTAGAATAAAGCTAGCTTTTAAGTTTATATCTATAACTTGATCAAACATTTCATTGGACATTTTTATTGCCAGCATATCTTTAGTGATTCCGGCATTACAAACTAAAATGTCGATTTGCTCAAGACTAGACACCAAGTTAGTACATTCATCAATATTTGCTAGATTACATGGTACTATCGTATAATTATCTTTTAAGTTATTTGCAAGTTCTTGTAGTTTCTCTTGGTTACTACCACTAATTATCACATGACTACCAAGAGAGTGGAATAGCTTAGCAATGCTACCACCAATTGTCCCAGATGCTCCAGTAATTAGAGATTTTTTAGCAGTTAAATCTATCATTTCTATTCTTCCTCTTCTATAGTTATCGTTTTGCTATCAAAAGTAACACTAGTATTATGAGAAGATTTTTGACGAATTAGTTGTTCTATTTCAGAGCAGATAGCAGGGTGTTCTCTTAGGTAATGTTTAACATTTTCTCTACCTTGACCTATACGAGTGTCATTATATGAAAACCAAGACCCCGATTTTTCTATTATTTCAAATTTAACACCAAGATCAATTATCTCGCTTTCTCTAGAAATACCACTACCATACGTTATATCAAATTCTGCCGTTTTAAACGGTGGAGAGACTTTGTTTTTAACAACTTTAATCTTAGTTTGGCTTCCTACTATATCTTCTTTATCCTTGATTGTTGAAACTCTTCTAATATCTAGCCTTACTGAGGCATAAAATTTTAAAGCATTACCACCTGTGGTAGTTTCTGGACTACCAAACATGACACCTATTTTCATTCTAATTTGGTTAATAAAAATAATTATACAATTAGTTCTTGAAATTGATGCAGTGAGTTTTCTAAGTGCTTGGCTCATTAATCTAGCTTGTAACCCCATATGAGAGTCACCCATTTCCCCTTCAATCTCTGCTTTAGGCACAAGAGCAGCGACACTATCTATAACAACCATATCAATAGCTCCAGAACGTACTAGAGTATCAGTTATTTCAAGTGCCTGCTCTCCAGTATCTGGTTGAGAAATAATAAGCTCGTCAATATTTATGCCAAGTTTTCTGGCATATGCTGGGTCTAAAGCATGTTCTGCATCAATAAAAGCACAAGTACCACCTTTCTTCTGTGCTTCAGCAATCATATGTAAAGTTAAAGTGGTCTTTCCCGAACTTTCCGGTCCAAAAATTTCAATAATTCTTCCCTTGGGTAACCCACCTATACCGAGTGCCAAGTCAAGCCCTAGCGATCCTGTTGGTATTGCCTCAACATCTACAGCAGGACGTTGACCGAGTTTCATGACAGAACCTTTGCCGTAACTTTTTTCAATTTGGCTAACTGCAGCAAGCAATGCTCTTTCTTTGTCTATAACGTTCATTTCTAGAATCAGCTTAATAAAATCAAATTAAATTTATAAAGTAACATACGAGGAAAATCCAGTAAAATAATTACAAATATTAATATCATAGTGATTTAAAAATTACAACTAAAAATTAAAAATCTATTCTTTACCCTAAAGATGATCTGTCAACAGCAACCTTAATGTTTAATTGTTCTTGCTCCACAAATCCATGTTATATTGTTTGCAATATTCAAACATATCAACTGTATTAGGGTGATGTATGCCAAATTCTTTAACTTGCGGTTTACCAAAGAATTTATAATTATATAAATCTTTGATTTTACAAGCTGCTTTTGCTGCATGATTATATAAATCACTTACTTGAGCAATATTTTTACTTCTATCTCTATATAAATAATGGTATATAATAAATGCTTTTTTATAAGATTCTATAGCCTGCTTTAGCTTATTTTGGGTAAATAGAATATCCCCTTGTACTATATAACTAGATGCCAAGCTGAAATTATTAGAATAATTTGTTTGCTTCGAATTGCTATTTTCACTTGCTAAAAATATGGAAATAGCTTTTTTAATATATTCATAAGCTTGATCTACTTTATTTAAACCTAATATACTTCTCGCCATTTCTGTATAAATATTTGCAAATATTTCATTATCTTCATTCTTTATGGGCTTATGTATATAATATAACTGTTGAGCTTGAGCATAAGCTTCTTGATATCTACCAAGGGAATTCAATATCTTTGCTCTAGGTATGTAAACCCCAGTAAAGTATGGGTCATTAATATGCGATCCATTTTTTATAAACAGCTCAATAATTTTATCTACATATTCTAAAGCCTCATGATATTTTCCTTGCATATTAAATAATGTACTTTTTAAAGAATATATTATAGATACATCAGCTTCTTGTATTATTCTTTGTTTTACTAATTTTTCTATCTTTTTAAGAAATTCTTCAGCAAGTTTTATCTCTCCTAAAAACATATAAGATCCAGATATATGAGATATACAATTAAATTTGAGAGAATAAATAGATTCATCATCATCAAGTTTACCTAAAATCTTTAATGATTTAGTAAAATAAGAAATCGCTGTTTCAAAATTTCTTAATATTATTTTATTATACACTCCTATTGCTCCCAAATATCTAGCGTAATAAAATTTTTGATATTCAGACATTTGCCACAATTTAAATTTTTTGTTTTTATCTTTCCAATTAAACCAATTAACCATTTGTTGTGCTTTATTATTATAAACGTTTATATATAGAGACAATAATTCACTTCTTAAGGTAAGCATTGCATATATGTTAACATTATATTTCTCAGAATTTATAAGAATAATTTCTAGGTTTTCTAATACAGTTTGAGCACTCCTCCACAAATATCCTGAGTGAGTTCCTTTCGGCTTAGGTATCTTAGCAATAATATTTTCTAAATATATTTTATTATTATCACCATTTAGTTCCATTATTTTATTACTAACTATATCATGCATTTCAAAAATAGGGTTATCTTCGCTAGAACTAATATTACTGATTAGCATAAATTTAGATAATTGATATATATCATCATCTAAAGTATCTTTATGATCAGTAATAGTGCTAAGAAGCTGCTTCGAAAAGCTTTGGTTATTTAGCAAAGCTATTTTATTAAGTAACTTTACTGCACTAGGATTTAATTGTTGAATAGCCATGCTAATATTTGTTGCTATTTTATCAGTCGATTGATAAATTCTCTTTTTATATTCCTCTTTATCCAAACCTTTAACTCTGTTAAGTAATTGAGCTCCTTGCACTATCAACATTGGATAACCACTAAAAGATTGCGTTAAAAATTCGATACTATTATTATCCTTATTGTTCAATAAGTTATTAGCTAAAGCTATAATAGTAGGCTTATCAAATATGGGCATTGCTATAATATTAGGTAACTTTTCATTATCTTGCGAACAAAACACCACATTACCATTATGTTCCCATTCAACTAAATCTTGTACTTTTTTATTTTCATTAACTTTTAAATTATCAAACAATAATAACCATTTATTAGTAGAAGTTAAATATGACATTACTTCTTTTTTTGCTAAAGCAACTTCTTCAGATATATTAGTTTGTTTAACCTTATTAAGTTGTTTGGCTAATTTAACAAATTGTTCATCAAAATCAAGGTTACAATCAAAAAACCAAATTAGATCATAATTATTTTTTTTCTCATAACTATACATCCTAATCAGTTGAGTTTTACCTATACCACTAGTACCAACTATACTTGCTTGTCTATATTTACTTAAATATTCATCAAGGATTTTAAGTTGTTGCTCATGATTGACAAAATAACTAACTGGGGTGATTAAATTAGATACTTGTTCTTGAGCAAAAGTTCTAGTATTAATGATTAATAATATGATTGATAGTAGAAAATTTTTCATATAATGAAACTGTTAAAAAATAAATTATGCCCTAACGGTACGTATAAAACATATTATACGCATAACTATAAAGTATAAGCAAAAATAACTCAACTTAAGTGTGAATATTAATAATAATCATCATTAAAAATATGAATAGAGAATTTTTATGAGAAAAACTTTAATAATTCTAATTTTGCAATTTATCGTAATAGAAGCATTTGCAAGTATTGAAAGAATAAAGCTACATTCTTTTGATAATTTAGTTGATCAAATTAAAAATGACCCAATAAAAGCTAAAGATACGCTAATTGTATTTGATATTGATGGAGTTATTCTTTGTCCTAAGGACAGCTATTTAAGCCATAATAATCGTGAAGTACGTCATAAATTTCTTGATGACATTGAAAAATCACAAGGTATAGCTCAGAGAAAAAATATATATGCACTTATAGCTGCTCAGATGGAATATAAGCTAATTGAACCAAGCTTAATGAAACACTTTTGGTTTCTAAAGTTCAATGGTTATGACGTTATTGCCTTAACATCAATGGGACCAAATAATCCATATTTTGATCAGGAACAAGATCGTGTTGATATGCTTAAAGATAAAGGATTATTGTTTGATAAAAGATATCACGGTCAAATAAAAATTGATAAACAAAAAAGACCCCAGCCAAAAGCCATTGAGGGAGTTATTTTTGCAAGAGGATATGAAAAGGGATTAGTTCTCAAGGCATACCTTGATCAACAACATACTGCCTATAGCAAGATAGTGGTGATAGACGATAAACCTCAAAATTTAGATTCTATTGAAAAACACCTAGAAAATCAGATTGGTAAAATAGTGCTAGTAGAATATAGCTATGATAAATTTGTAGAACAAAAATTTACAAACAATATTTCTACTTTGCAGCAAAATTTTCTTAAAACTCAATCTATTTGGTTAAGTGATAAACAAGCCTCAGTTTTATTACAAATGAGGAATAAAGCCAAAGTTGAATAATGTAAAGAAAAATTAGGTTAAATGTGAATTATAAAATTAGCCTTTGTGAACATTTCTAAGTAGGAGCAAAAAATCGGAAGATGTGATAGTGTAATTTTCGGACAAAAAATCACTATCAGAGAACATAGATATTGTACAAAATGCCTTGAGTAAGAGAGAGGTGGTTAACTAGAATTGAAATTTGATCCCTTTTAATCAGAATTTCGGATGGACCTCATCTTCAGTCGAGCTTGTGCCTCATCGTCACTCAGCCATATATGATCTTGGGATAATACTTGAAACTGTTTATCTGCTATATCCTGATTTAATACCTCATTTTTATCTTTGAGTTCAGTATAATGAATACCTAGATAATTAATTTGAGGATATTTATCTTTAAGTACATTTTGCACTGAAATTAGATTTTTCAAGTGGTCATCGACAAAAATGATATTTTTGTAATTTTTATTTAATTGCTCCAAGAAACCTAAAAGCACTTTTCCTTTATCTATTTTGTTCGTGAATATAACACGAGAGATACATTTAGGAAAGTCCTCCTTTAATAAATCACCATTATCTTTAAAATGATATCCAAGAGACTTTAAGCGTGATAAATGAAGTTGTGCTTCATTCTGAACGATACCATAGTTCCCACTGCTGTTGGCCGTAAACCCAACAATAGTCATTTTTTGAGCATCAAGTTCGTTAACAAAATTTGGCATGTCTAGAGAAAGCAATTCAACCTTAATAGAAGACAAAATCTGACTAGTTAAATACTCAGCCATCGGTACTTTACGCCCATTAAGTGCAATCTCTTTTCCTTGGAAATCTTTAAAGATGGCTTTGAGGTGTTTTGAGCGATAATTGTCTTTTTCGCCCGCATATCTCAACACGCTATCCCGTGGTACAAACAGCACATAATCGAGGTCAAATAAAATAAGAGTGTTTTCGCCATCAAATTGAGAAGCATATGTTTTAATCTCGTTAACCGAAGATGCTTGTACAATTTGAGCATTTGCTTCAAAAGCGAAAAAACCCATGAACACCATGAATACAATCTTAATATACTCAAATGATTTGGAGAATTGGAGCGTAAAACAAGGGGTGAGAGGACTAGGCGTAGTAAACCGTTGCTCGTATGCGAATTCTCCGCAAGTATTTGCAAAAGCCAATTCTTTAAAGCAGAAGAGTATACCCAATTTAATCTGGTTCAAGTAATTTTTCATCATTATACAACCTATCTTGATGATATCTATTTTTAGTCGCCATTTGGATGAATGGTATCCCAATACACTTCTACTTTTTGCTATAACAACTTAGTTAACGGTAGCGCCACTTAGTTAACGGTAGCACCTATGAGTTTTAAACATCTAGATTAATTACATTCAAGGCATTTGCTTGAATAAATTGTCTTCTAGGTTCAACAACATCTCCCATTAATGTTGAAAAAATTACTTCGGCACTATCTTGTTCATGTACTTTAACTTGTAGTAAAGTCCTTCTTTTAGGATCTAATGTTGTCTCTCCTAACTGCTCAGAATTCATTTCTCCAAGACCTTTAAAACGTTGAATAGCTATACCTTTCTTGCCGCTTTCTAATATATAATTTAGCAACATACTAGGCAGTGTAATAATATATTCTTGGTTTTTAATTAGTAACTTTGTTGGCTCAATAAATAAATCTACAAGAGGAGTAAATGATTTAGCAAGTTGAGTAAATTCAAAAGATTCAAGTTGTTCTGTTGATAAAACTTTACTTTCTTTTTGCCCACGAACAAAACGGAAAAATTCTATTTTATTTGTACTCACTACAAATTGCCAATCTGTTTTATCAGGTGATATATCTCCAAGATTTAAAATATTCAAAGCATGATTTATTTCATTTGTTTTATCTTGATCAAATATTTGATTACCTAATAAACCTTTGATAGCTAAACATTCTGCAATTTGCCGGTTAAACTTTTTGCTAACTTGATCAAGTAATGCAACAAACCGGATAGTCTTTTTGATCGTATCCTCAAGATCATGACCACTGATCTCTCGTCCATTATACAACATAATTGTTGCATCACTAATAGTAGATTTGACTAAATAATCTTGCAGAGCTTGTTCATTTTTTAAGTAAAGCTCGTTATTACCTTTTTTTACTTTATATAAAGGCGGCTGAGCTATATATAGATATCCTTTATCAATTAATTGACGCATATGCCGGTAAAAGAAAGTAAGTAATAAGGTTCTGATGTGCGAACCATCAACATCAGCATCAGTCATAATAATTATTTTATGATATCTTAACTTATCCAAAGAAAAGTCTTCATTACCAATAGCAGTGCCAAGAGCTGTTATTAGAGTCCCTACTTGCTCAGAATTTAACATTTTATCAAATCTAGCTCTTTCAACGTTTAAGATTTTACCTCGCAGTGGCAAAATTGCTTGAAATTTCCTATCTCTACCCTGCTTTGCTGTACCACCGGCAGAGTCTCCTTCCACAATAAATAACTCTGAAAGAGCAGGGTCTTTCTCTTGACAATCGGCAAGTTTCCCAGGTAAGTTAGAAATTTCAAGAGCCGATTTCCGACGAGTTAATTCCCTTGCTCTTTTTGCTGCTTCTCTAGCAGTTGCAGCTTCAATAATTTTATTAATAATTATTTTTGCGTCACTAGGATGTTCTTCAAACCATTCTAAAATCTTAGTATATACGGCACCTTCTACGATAGGTCGAACCTCAGAACTAACTAATTTATCTTTAGTTTGTGAAGAAAACTTAGGGTCTGGTACTTTTACTGATAAAATACATGAGAGACCTTCTCTCGTATCATCACCAGTGAAATTTACTTTATTTTTTTTGTTAAGCTGAGTATTCTCGGTATAAGTGGTAATAACTCTAGTAAGAGCAGCTTTAAAGGCAATAAGGTGCGTACCGCCATCACGTTGTCTTATATTATTAGTAAAACACAAAATATTCTCATGATATGAATCATTCCAATTCATTGCCAATTCAAAAGTAATCCCTGTTGCCTGATTATTAGTATTAAGTGATATACATTTATGTAATGAAGTTTTAGCTTTATCTATATATTTGACATAAGCTTCTACACCACCAGTAAAACAAAACTCTACTTCTTGTTGTTCAGCAAAACGATGATCCTTTAATAATATCCTTACACCAGAATTCAAAAAGGCTAGTTCTCTAAGCCTATGCTCTACAGTAGCAAGATTAAATTCAATTGAGCTAAAAGTGGTAATAGATGGAAGGAAAGTAATCTCAGTGCCTTTTTTTTCTACGGACTCTCCTTTTAGTACAAGTGGCGTTTCAGCCGCCCCATCTCTAAATTTTATAAAATATTCCTTATTATCCCGCCAAATTCTAAGTTCTAACCATTCTGACAGAGCATTTACCACAGATACACCAACACCATGCAATCCACCAGATATTTTATAAGAATTTTGATCAAACTTACCACCAGCATGTAATTGGGTCATAATAACTTCAGCTGCTGATATACCTTCTTCTTCGTGAATATCAACAGGTATCCCACGTCCATTATCACGTACTGTTACAGATCCGTTAGCATTTAGGATTACTTTAATTAGGTCACAGTGACCAGCTAAAGCTTCATCTATGGCGTTATCAACGACTTCGTAAATCATATGATGTAATCCTGAACCATCGTCAGTATCACCAATATACATACCAGGCCTTTTCTTAACTGCCTCAAGACCTTTTAAAACTTTGATGGAGTCAGCTCCATATTCTACTTCTGCTATTGATTGCTGTTGATTAGTTGACATATTTATACATAAAATGAAAGATAAAGAATAACTATACACCAAAATTACAGCAAGTGTATAGTTTTCAAGTAGTTTACTAAAATTATAGTCCATTTAGGAGAAGTGGTTAGTAGGAGCGACGAGTGACGACGTCACCAAATTCTTATCAATTGACTATATATACTAAATATTACCTTTTTCGTACTACACCTTGGGTTTTACTACTATTATTTTCAAGGACTACTTTCATAGCATTTCCTATTTGTAGTAATTCAGGCAACGATTTTAACGGGGTGCTTAACGATGTAAGGTTTTTTAAAAAATAAGCTGGCAGAATATTTTTTGTCTTATCCTTAACTAAATTTATAAAAGATTTGGTGATTTTTTCCCTGTCAGGTATTAATTTGACTGTTTCTTGTATTTTTGATTCAATAATCAATATATTTTTGGCTGCTTTTTGGCAATATCCTAACTTCTCAAGAATGCTTTTATTGGGATCTAATGCAGCAATGAGGTTTTCTTTTATGTGAGATAATTCGGTTTCAATTAATTTTTTTAGATCTTTTCCTTGATTAGGTATATTTCCAAGGATTTTAGCCATACCTTTACGTAGAAGGTCAACACCTCCCATTATACCATCTTTAGTATGAGGGATTTCTTCAGATAAGTCAATAAGTTTTTTAAAAGATTTTTTTTCTTTTGGATCTTGTACAACCAATTTATTAACTTTCTTCAAAGAGTCAATATCTAACCCTAATTCTGCTACAGCTACAGGTGATACTCCTGCTATTTCTGCGATTTCAACAATCTGCGTAGCTTTGGAATATTTTTCTTTAAGGTTTGTACTTTTTTCTATTTCGGCTCGTTTTTCTCTAACTATTTCTAGTTTTTCTTGCCAATTCTCTACTGTCTTCGTTAAATTTTCAGTACTGAGAAAAGATTTTACTGATTCTAATAAGCCACTTCCCTTGAGTATTAAACCAACTACAGGCATTTGCACAGCTATTATACCAATTAATAAATTACCTAAATAATCAACTATATCTTTTGACGCTCCAGGATACAAGTTATCTAGTCTATTTTGAAATTCCAAAATACTTTCAAGAACTTTTATTATTAGCTCAATAAAAGCATCTTCAAAGAATAATATCTCTTCCTTTACCTGTTGCTGTTCATCAATGTACTTTTCTAATTCATCTAAGGAATTACCTACTGTTTCTCTGAATGATTCAGCTATTTCTTGCTCCCTTTGTTGATCTTCTGAATCTAGAAATATCTTATATATATAGTCAACTCTTTTTTTAATAGCCCTTAAGTTCCTAGGAAACGTTTTTAGCGTTTTCATAGAATCGAACTTTAACTGTTCTATAGCACTAGCAATAGAAGCATTTGATAAGATAGTGGGTAAAGCGACTTTTGAAAGGAAAGAGTATATATTAGACATAATAGATAATTGAATTATATTAAAATTTTTAAATTATTACTCAAATAATACAAATAAAAACTACACTTTAAAACTGTTATATTGCTCTGACAGTTAGTTTTTGATATGTTATAGCTACTTACGCGAATTTGGGATAAGAATTAGTTAATTCTTATCCCAAATTGTGGCTACTTGATTTGATCTGATTAAATATTTTGTGGTTAGCTATACGTGCTAGCTTTATCACAACAAATCAAGTTTTAGATCAAGAATACCTTTAACTTCTTGCATAAGCTAGCAAAATTTTTTAACATAAACATATTTTTAGAAAACCAATTATGCATAAATTCATATACTTCGCCGCTATCATTTTATTAAACTATTCAGTTTATGCTATTAACTTGTCTGATGCTCTAACTAGTGCGTATAATAATAATGGTGAGTTACAAATCAATAGGCAGACTTTTTTAAATGAAATTGAACAGTTCTCTGCAGCTTTTTCAGGTTTTATGCCCAGTGCGTCTTATAATATTGATTCTGCTATTAATACGAATAAACCAAATAGTCAATATGCTCCTTCTAATAAAAAAGAGCTGAAATCACAACAGGGAGCTTTAGTAATAGAGCAGCCTCTATTCAGTGGTGGGAGTAGTGTTGCAAATTTGAAAGCCGCCCAATCAGCTTTTAGGGCATCACGTGCTAAATATTATGCAGAAGAACAAAAAATTCTTCTTAACCTAATAAAAACTTATCTCGATTGTTATGAAACAAAAGAAAAATATGAGATTTCTGAAACTAGTGTAAAAGCTAACAAACAGCAATTAGAAACCATTGAAGAAAAACTAGAATTAGGTGAGGCAACATCAATAGATTTAGCTAGTGCCAAGGCTGGTCTTGCAAAAGCTGAAACTGAGAAGTTAACCGCATATGCTAATTATCAAGCAACAAAAGCAAGCTTCATTCGAATGTTCGGTATAGAAGCAAATGATATTGATATGCCTCCTATACCTGATAATTTACCTACTTCATTAGAGGATTTAATGCAAAGAGCGATAAATGTTAATCCTAACATAGATAGTACAAGACATAGTGTTAAAAGTTATAAAGCTAGTGAACTGGCAGCAAAAGCTGAACTTTTACCTAAGGTAAGCTTTAAAGTTCAATCTGGTAAAACCCATTACACTCCAGAAAGTCCATATAATACCAACAATAGAAGTACTACATCTACATTATCAATTAATATACCTATTTATTCTCACGGGGGTAGCGAATATTCAAGAATTAGGAAAGCTAAAAATAGTACTAGGAGTGCAGCTATTCAACTTGATGATACAATAAAACAAATTCGAGCAAGTGCTATTGGTAGTTGGGAAGGATTTGAAGCAGCAAAGTCTAAAATTATTGCCACATCACAAGGTGTAGAAGCCGCTCAAATAGCTTATAATGGCACAATACAGGAAGAAATTGTTGGTTCTAAAACAATCTTAGACGTTTTAACTGCTGAAGAAAAATTACATAGTGCTAGGGTGTCAAAAGTTGATGCACACAGAGACTCTATTTTAGCAGCTTACCAAATGAAATCTTTAATTGGGGAATTGACAGCAAAAAGCTTAAATTTGAAAGTTAAATATTTTACTCCTGAAGATGAGTTTAAAGGACTTAAAAAGAAACTTATTATAGGTTTTTAATGAGTAAAGATCATAGAAAAAACCAAGACATGTCAGTTGAAGAGATATTGAAATCAATTAAAGGAGTGATTGATAGTCGTACTACAATCAATGCAGGAGGATTGGATAATAGGAGCGATGGAGCGACACCGCCTACATATAAAGATGACTCTACCGACTTCTCCTCAATTAACTATAGTAATAGCCAATCTAACGATGATGAAATACTAGAATTGACAAATATAGTAGAGGATGAAGAAAATAAGTTAGAAAATAATAGGCATAGTAAACTAGAAGAGGAACTATTGCAGACATCCTTGGTATCCGATAAATCTGCAGCAGAAACTACTAAGATTTTTCAGCATTTCTCTAAAACAGCTCAGGAGATTAGTGCAAATGCTTCGAACCCTACGGTCAAAACATTAGAGGATATAATTATTGAAATGTTACGACCACAATTGAGTCAATGGTTAAATACAAACTTGCCTTTATTAGTAAAACAATTGGTAGAAAAAGAAATTCAAAAATTAATACCAAATGATAAAAAATGACTTAGTGGAGGATATCATTTGTGTTAGTCTTATTTTAACAACCTCAGTTTTAGATTAAAATTAAAAATTTTAATCCAAAATTGAGGTTAACAGGGTAATTTAAAAGTCTAGCTATAAGCTTTGATAAATAAGTTGTATATACTCAGGTAGAACTTCAAGGATTGGCGTTGTCGTGTCTAAAGATCGAAGCTGCTCCGTTACTCATGTACGCTACGCTGCTCGACTTTGCTACTGCCTAGCTCTTCTTGAAGTTATACTATCGTCTACCAACTCTTCATTTACGAGCAGTATACTGCTATGATTTTAAGAGTTGGGTAAATTTAACGTGAGAATAATTATAAATGTACTTTAACATGGAAAGTAAGAAGATTATCTTAGGTAACAAATTTTTTATAGTCCTAATAACTATCTTTTTGTTTATGGATAAGGCTGATGCTGCTCCACCACCTCTTCCCCCAGCATTGCCACAATTAGAAAGTGATAAAGTACATCAACAGAAAGAAGAGGCAGATTCTTTGCTGGAAAAAATACAGCAATTTATGCATTCTAAGAAAATTGATAATGAAGTATCAGGATCAAGCAAACCAGCATCCACACCGCAAGATACTAATAATGAAGAAGGTGAGACAGATTC
The DNA here is from genome assembly GCF_964264675.1 of Candidatus Tisiphia endosymbiont of Temnostethus pusillus. Taxonomy (NCBI): domain Bacteria; kingdom Pseudomonadati; phylum Pseudomonadota; class Alphaproteobacteria; order Rickettsiales; family Rickettsiaceae; genus Candidatus Tisiphia; species Candidatus Tisiphia endosymbiont of Temnostethus pusillus. Next base: position 1,635,600 of record NZ_OZ183472.1, read on the forward strand.
TTTTATTGACTTAGGAAATAATAAATTACCAACCTTAGAAAATACAAAAGAATTGGATCAATTATATAAACATCCGTACCAAAAAATTGATTTAGATCCACCTAGTAAGAATGACAGTAATACCAACAAAGATTCTCCTACTCTTCCAGCAACTGAGGTTAAAGATGCTGTACCTATTAAGCCACTTGATTCATCTGCCCAGTCTGAACCTCAAATAGATATTCCGAGTAGTAATAAGTCTGAGCCACAAGCTATTACTCCTATCGTACCTTCTGTAACTATACCTGATAAAGAGAAAGATCCAGTAATATTACAACAGCCAAGTAATGCAGATAATAAAGAAGTTGTTGCTCCTAATCTAGATATATTGCCTTCTTCGCAAGAAAAAAAACCTACTGAACCACAAATAACTGCTCCTATCGTACCGATAGTATCACCTAAGGAAAATACTGAATCTAAAATGACTAAGCCTCAAACTCCTATACCAGTATTTGTAAAAAAGGATAAGCAACTAGATGACTCTAATAAAACTGTCCTAGAGAAAGATAGTAATGTAACCAAAGAAGTGCAAGAAGTAAATAAGCATCAACCTAATCAATCTACAATTACAAGAGATAAAGCTAGCACCATCAAAGAAACATCTCCTAAAATAACTGAATTTGTACAAGATGAAGCACAAATGTTACTTTTACCAAATGATGATGTCGTATTGGGAGAGCTTACAGAAGAGGCAAGATTAGAGCAAATGGATATGTATTCATTTATTCAAATGTTTAAGAAAATTTATGATAGTGACAATAGAAAGCAGCAAAGAAAGATGATAGATAATTTTATTGATAATTATGATAGTGATTTCCATACTACTATAGTAAGTGATGCAACGGATAGAGCATTTGAGGCAGTTAGAAAAAATAATTTATTTGTTCTTAGGGTTCTTTTGGATAATTATCCAATCATCCAAAGAAGGGGGAATGATAATTATACTCTTTTACATGAAGCTGCAGAAACTAATAATTACTATATAGCAAAATTGTTAATTATGCGTGGTATAAACATTAAGGCTACTAATTATCATTGTAGAACGGCATTGGACATCTCTGATGAACAAAATAATAATGTGGGCTGTTTGATAATGAAAGCAACAGCAAATTAGTTTGGAAATGCTCTAATATCACTTGTTATAATTCAGGTAAATAATGGATTCAAAAAAAATTAGTTTACTCACCTTACGCATAACCCCTATGGCAATTCAAAAATTGCAGAAAAGTACAAGACGTCATTGCGAGACCACGTAAGTGTAGTGGCAATCCACATTTATTGTATTGCTTCGTCGCCAACCAAAGTGACTCCTAGCAATGACTCTAGGCTATTTTCCCTATAACTTTTAAATGCCATGCGTAAGGTGAGTTAGTTTATTTTTGCTAATCTAGCACTATGCCTTCCACCTTCAAATTTAGTCGTTAAAAATTTATCGATCATTTTACAAGCTAGTTCCTCATTAGGTATTTTAGCTCCTAACACTATTATATTAGCATCATTATGAGCCCTTGATCTTTCTGCCATAAATAAGTCAAAACATAAAGCTGCCCTTATTTCAGACGTACGATTTGCGGCAATTGACATACCTATGCCAGTTCCACAAATTAAAATTCCCAAAGGAGCTACATTTTCTAAAATCCCATCAACAACTTTTTTAGAATAATCTGGATAATCCACTATTTCTTGATTGTAAGTACCACAATCAAGAATAGATATATTTTTATCGTGTAAATAACTGATAATTTTGCTCTTGAGTAGAAATCCAGAGTGATCACTGGCTATTATAAGATCGTAAGTTTTCATAATTACTTAATTTTGATAAAAAAATACTAGACTTGATTCTATATTAAAGTTAGTTTATTGCATAATAAAATTGTAAATTTTTTGGTAAGTTATGAAGAGTAATATAGTTTTTGTCTATTTTATAGTCTTTTTGATTTCTGGATGTAGCACACAACCTCCAGCCCCTATTGAGTATAATCATGGAAAGGATTTTACCAAAAAGTCTACAACCATCAATTCACCAACTACAGCATATTCCGAGAATAAGAACATATTAGAAAGCGATGAAGATGAAATAATAAGTAGAGAAATTGATGAGAAAGAAAAAGAGTTTGATGCCCCAACTGGTTTCTTAAAAGATCGTAATGCCATAGAAACTGAAAATCGAGACGATGTAATAATAGTCCCAAAAGTAAAGCTAGATGATAATAAGATAATCTACCGTGAGGTGCAACCAGGGGAAACGTTAGAATCGATAGCCAATGAGTATGGTCAAACGGCGGAACAATTAGCTGAGCTAAATAACATGTCTGAACCATATCATCTTAACAAATCTCAAATTATCATGATAAAAGTTAGTACTGAGCTATTAAATAAAAAAAACCAAGAAATATCCATAAGAAAAAGTGCTATAAGAGAAGCAGAAAATGCTGTACCAATTAATACCCCCAAATTTATCAAACCAATCGATGGTAAAATTACTATCAAATTTGGTGAGCAAACATCTAAGGGAAAAAGCAAGGGGATTAATATTGCTGCAGACGAAGGAACTGCTGTAGAATCTATTGCAACAGGTCAAGTAGTGTTTGCAGGTAATGATACAAAGTTTGGTAATTTATTAATAATAAAGTTAGATAATAGCGACCTTTATGTTGCTTATGCTCATTTGCAAGACCTACTTATTCAAAAAGGAGCAACAATTTCACAAGGCAAGATAATAGGACATGTAGGGAGTACTGGAGATGCTAAATATCCTCAGCTACATTTTGCTATTCGCGAGGGAAAGATAGCTGTTGATCCGCTGAAATATGTAAATTATTAAAGTTAGGTACAACTTTAAACTTCAATACCATCAAGTTTTACTCTATATTTTCATGCTTTCTTATTTTTATCATCTAACGCAAATTAGGGATAAGAATTTGTCAATTCTTATCCCTAATTGGGGTATTTGGCAAAAATCCTCTATATTGTGCATCCCAAAGAGTTTTATATAGCCCTCCTTTAGCGATTAATATAGCATGAGTACCGTCTTCCACAATTTTGCCACGCTTGAATACTAAAATACGATCCATATGCAGCAATGTTGATAAACGGTGAGCAACGACTATAGTTGTAGCATTACTGGTTTCCAAAACTTCATCAATAGATTTTTGAATTAGAGACTCGGTTGGTGAATCAAGTGCCGATGTTGCTTCATCTAAAATAAGGATTGGTGCATTTTTTAAAATAGCCCTAGCGATTGCAATCCGTTGCCGTTGTCCGCCACTTACTTTTACCCCTCGTTCACCAACTATTGAATGGTAACCATTGGGCATTCGTAGAATATCATCATGTATTCTAGCTTTTTTACATGCTTCTTCAATCTCTGGTAAAGTAGCATCATATTTAGCTAGCTGTAAATTTTCTAGAATAGAACGATGAAACATCGTAATATCTTGCGGGATTACTGAAATATTGCTTCTTAGCGACTCTTCCGTTACCTGTGAGATATCATATCCATCAACTAAAATAGCTCCGCTTTGCAAATTGAAATATCGGAGTAAACATTTGATCAAGGTAGTTTTTCCAGCCCCTGATGTACCAACTATTCCGATCCTTTCTCCAGCTTTGATATGCAATGTAAGATTGTCAAATATATTATCTCCACCACTACCATAGTTGAAGGTGACATCTTGATATTTAATATCCCCTTTGATAGGAGGAAGCAGCTTAGCATTTTCTGCATCAGTAACATCTGAGATAGTATTAATAAAGTTATATGAAGATTTGATGGCAGCAATTTTGGGGTTGATGGAAAATATTATATTGTCTAATAACTGATCAATCGCCCATTCAATGTTAAAAGTAACCGCTATAGTAACTGCAAATTCACCAGCGGTGATTTGTTCGGTTTGGTATAAATATGCCAGTACCCATATTTGGGCTGCTGCTAGTATAGTAAGTAATATGGAATCGGTCAGATCTACATAATAAGCATCATACACCCGAGTTTTTCGATCCCAACCTTTCCACTTATCAATGGCAGGTAGGAGCTTTAATTTCATCTCTGTCCAAACATTGCCAATAATTTTAATACCAAAAATGTTGGCAATAGAGTCGTTGATAATGCCTACTGCTTCTTGTCGTGCCTTAACATATTCTTCTTGCAGCTGCCCTTGTTTTTTTAATAAAACTGACATTATTGGTACATATACAACAAGAAAAGCAATTACAACCCCTGCTATTTTATAATTCATCATGAACAAAAATATTATGCCACTTACCATAGTTGTAAGCTGTACCAAAGAACGATTGAGAACAGTAATTATGGTTATAATACCATCTTGAAAATCAGTGATTTTACTGGCAATTTCTCCTGATAAATGGGAATCAAACCAATGTAAAGAATGTTTCATAGTCTTGCTGTAAGTGCTTTTGACGATTTCTGCAAGCATCGCTGGCTTGTATTTAATATCAAAGAGCCTAACGATAAAAAACGTACCGTGATTCATCATTTTATATAATGCAAACAACCAAAGAAGTAGAGTAACATCTATTTTTGGATCTTTGGCAATAGTATCAATAATCTCTTTAATTTGATAGTTAACGAACATATTAAACAGTGAAGCACCAATGGACATAAGCATAATGCTAGCTAGGTATATGCGGTATTTGTAAGCCAAGCAGTATAAATACGATTTTAGTTGGTAGTTTGAGCCCATAAAAATATTTCTTCTAGATTATGCAAAAATGCACTTTATTATAGCAGGTTACAATATCTCCACTAAGTACTATCTTCAGTATTTTTTTTATTAGTGGTAAGGTTATAACCTGCTATAATGAATTCTTTACATAATTAAAAGAGAATTGTAGTGCAAAAATTTCTAAAATATTCAGTAGCGTTACTCATTGTAATAATTGTTATACTGCTAATAACACCTCTATTTATTTCCTTAGAATCATATAAAAGACTAGCTGCTGATAAAGTCAAAGAAATAACTGGTCGAGAGCTGCAAATTAATGGAGATATCACCATCTCTTTGCTGCCCACTCCGACTATTACCATTAAGGATGTAACTCTTACTTCTCTACCTAATGCTCATTATCCTTCTCTGTTGGAAGTTAAGGAAGTATCTGCTTCTCTTTCTATATTATCCTTACTTAAAGGAAAGATAGACATTTCAACGATTGAAATTAACAAACCAGTAATTAATTTAGAACGGATGCGTAATGGTGCGGCTTCTTGGGAATTTGCCAAAATACCAGGCAATGTTAGTAAAACTTCAACGGGTGAAATAAATGATAACAAGGCACCGTTTTCTTTATATATCAACTTAATTAAAATCGTTGATGCTAAGTTAAATTATGTTGATTTTGCTGATAAGACTAAGGGTAATAATGCTATCCCAACAACAATAGATATTGATAGATTAGAAATCAAAGAGCTGCACGGTCCATCTGATTTAGCTTGTCAGTTTTATTCTTCCGGTAAGAATTATGATGTCAAAGGTAATATACAAGACAGGCAAGGTGTCATAGCTTTAACAGTAGATTTAAATGCCCTACAAGAAAAGGTTAATTTCTCAGGTAACTTTGCTTACGACAATATGACTTTTGCTGGACAGTTAAAATTGGAAGGAGCTGCTAAGAATCTGCAAAGTATTTTTCCTGATATACCTATCTTACACGATTTAGATCATAAGCTAACTTTTAATATTAATAGTGATAAGAAATTATTAAAAATTAGTGACATTGATTTTACTGCAGGTAAGATATTAGCTAAGGGTAACGCTAATTTCCATTTTGCAGATAATAAGGTAGATTTAAGAGTTAAATTATTAGATAAGACATTTTCTCTAGCAACAAGCTTTGCCTATTTAGATCAAAATTTATCTCTAAATGACATTAATTTTACTGCAGATAAAGCTAATTTAACAGGCAATGTTGGGGTTAAGGATTGGGATAAAGAGCTAGTGGTTTCTTATAATGTAAAAATTAGTGAGATACCCACCATTGCTAGTTTATTTGGTAAGACTCTACCGACTAGTCTTGGAGATATATGGCTAAAGGGTGAGACTATTAAACAACAAAAAGTTCTTAAAACTAATATAAATAAATTTACTCTTGAGTTTAGAAAGAAGCCTATAAACTTCAGTGGAGCAGTAACTATCAATTTAGCATCTGCTAAACCAAAAATTTTATCAGATATAATGATAGCTTCCCTAAATTTAGATGATTTCACTGATGTGCCATCTAATAGCTTATCTACTAGTTCTGGGCAAAGTGTAAATAATTCTGTGCCTTGGTCTAAAGACATTATAGATTTATCATTTTTAAATAAGCTTGATGGAGACTTAACTTTAACTATACAAAAGATCATTAAAGGAAGCCTGATCTTTGATAATGTCAAAACTACTATGTTACTTGCAGGTGGTGTGCTGGATATTAAATCTTTAAATGGTAATTTATTTGGGGGAAGTTTAACCGCTACTGGACAAATTTCTTCACAAGTTAATCAACCTGTTGGTTTTAAAGCTAGTCTTAAAGATGCCGAGTTAAAAAATATAGTACCACAAGGAGATAAAATTAACGTTACACAAGGACTTGTTAATTTTGTAGTCGATATAAAAACAAAAGGTCAGAGCCAATTGCAATATGTAAGTAACTTATTTGGTAAAGCAACATTAACGGCGTCCAACGGTAAAGTTAGTGGATTCGATCTGCAAAAAGTATTAGATAGCCTTAAAAATATTAGAGACCTTCAAACTATTTTAAAAATGCTCGATGGTTTCTTTGCAGGTGGTGAAACAAAATTTCAAAAACTTGCTGTAGATACTGAAATAACACAAGGCATAGTTAATATAACAAACGGTAAATTAGATGTTGCCTCGTCAGAGATAACAGTTACTGGAAATGTTAACCTGCCTAAATATACACTTGATATAGATAGTGTTATTAATGTAAATATAAATTCGATACCACCATTGAAAGTTCGCCTGTATGGCAATCTAAATAATCCACAGCATAAACTTGATACTAAGGCATTGAAAGAATATCTTACGAAAAATTTAGTAAATAGTGTGGTTGATGGCGTTAAGAAAGGTACGAAACCTGAAGATATATTAAAAAATATTATTGGAGGAAGAAAAAATAAACAATCTGAAGGAGAAGGAACACAAAACGATCAACATGTAGAACCTTCTAATAATGTTCCTGTCAACAAAGTAAAATCTACCATTGAGAAAGGGTTGAAAGGGTTATTTAAATAGTCATCCTGAACCGTCATTGCGAGGAGCTGCGACAGCAGCGACGTGGCAATCTTTTGCAGTATTACGCCTCCACTTCACTAGATCGCCACGACACTAAAAGTATCTCGCAATGACGATTATACTGCTCGTAAATGAAGAGTTGGTAGACGATAGTATAACTTCAAGAAGAGCTAGGCAGTAGCAAAGTCGAGCGGCGTAGCGTACATGAGTAACTAGGCAGCTTCGATCTTTAGTCGCGGGAACGCCAATTCTTGAAGTTCTACCTGAGTATATGACGATTACACAAAAAATGTAGCTATGGGTTAGTATACTCAAATAATTTTCTAAAAAAAATATCTTTTGTTATTAGTGGCACTAAATTTTATGCTATATTATCCATGTGATTAATATTAAAGAGTTTTTTTATGGGAAGAGTTATAATAACAGAAGAAGAATTAGATTTTTGCAAATCAAATAAAGTCTTTCTAAATCGGGCTTTTATAGCCGCTGTTAGAGCTCGGGACGTTACGGCACTTGAATTATTATTTAAGTCAACTGACTTAAAGTCTTGTCTTGATATAAAACAAATAGACTTGTTTGGGGAATTACTTGCATTAGTCATAGATGATAAAAATTTAGGTATATTAGAACTGATAGTTGATAAACTGAAATTACATGAGTTAAAACAACAAAAAATTCCAGAAACTCAAGAGACTTTACTTGATATAGCTACCCGGTATAGAGCCGAAGGCATTGTTGCTTTTCTCCTTACAGTAGGACTTGATCCTAATAATAAAGACAATAACGGACAAACTTCATTACATAAGGCAGTAATGGCTAATAGTCTAGATATTATTTCTCTAATCATTAATGGGGGGGCAATAGTAAATATTCAAGATAGGACGGATGGCAATACCCCTCTTCACTTAGCAACTTTACTAAAGTTCCATCCAATAGTACAGAAATTAAAATTCCATGGAGCACAAGAACACATAAAGAATAAAGCAGGGTACAATTATTCCACTCTTCATAAATTAGTGGTAACAGGAAAGGCAAAACTTGATATAAAAGCACCACCACCACCTGAGATAGACGAAGATTTAGAATTTTATAAAGGAATAACAAGTTTTTATAGAGCTGTTTTATCAGAGGGAAATAAAGAAGAATATTTTGCGAGTGCTATCGATGATATAAAAAGCTTCATTAACCAATTACCCAACTCTCCTAAAAAAATAGAACCTATCAATAGGAGCTTAGAGTTGTTAGTTAAATTATATCAGTACTATAAATATGAAGATAGTGCTGAATTGCAAAAATATATCATAGATAAAGCTGTAGCCCATGAGTTACCTACTATCTCAATAGTATTATACAATGTAATGTGTGTAGAGCATTTAAGAGCAGCAGATTACCATAATGCTATTAAATATGCTGAATATGCCCATAATTCTTTGCTTAATAGTTCCGAAAAATTACAAACTGAGACCTATAAGGGATCGTTATATGAAATCTTATTTAATCTAGGATTAGCGTGGAAACATCTTGATACAACAAAGTCTTTAGACTATTTTGCCCAAGCAGAGGAAACAAAGCCAAGTGATCAGGACGCAATAATAGAGAAATTAAAACATTATCTTACTCTTGTTGATATTGACAATGCTTCAAAGCAAATAGGGAAAATTAACGATAGTGATCTTAGAGATTTATATGAAATAATGCTTAACAATGTTAAAACAAGGTTTAAAATTATTGATTTTACCCCAGATGCTTCTAGCATAACATTATTAAAAAGTCATGCACAGGAGGTCAAAAATCCAATGCTTAAAAATTTATCTAATATAATGCTTGAATTTGCCTCTAAACCAGATGCTTCCCTCTCGCAATTATTAAGTACGTTTTTCCAGAACAATACACTTGAAGGTTTGGAATCCTACCTAGAGATTTATAAAGAAATATGGGTAAGATTCTTTCTACAAAAGAAGGAATTTGGCAAAGCCATTGAGTGTTGCGATGAAATCAATATTTGTATGGAGGAACATAATGTACCAACTCAGCTATTTAAAATATTGGAAATTTGTAAAGAAGCTGGGCTTTGGGACAAAGGGTTAAAATTTATTGAAGAGAAGTACCAAAAACATAACGAAATTTTACAACATCATGGTTTTCTTCCTCTTAAATATCTAGAATTTGTATTTTATAAACAACATGAGATGGAAGAAGAATCTGAAGCCTGCTTAAATTTTCTAAAAACTAATGCTCATTTAGGTGACAAGCCAGCTCTATTACTGTCTTATGCTAATGAGTTTGCTTTTTATATAGATGTAGAAAAAGGCAATTTTGACCAAGCACGTTCTTATTTACAGAATTCAACTAGTTTAGATTTGTCAACTATAGGGATATCAAAGATATTTATTTTACTAATAGAAAGGCTTCAAGCACTGCAAAAAGAAATACTCCTAGTCCAGTCTGCTATCGCAGACACTACAGAAGAAGGTAATATTGTTTCAATCGATTTGATAAAAGAGCCCGATGAGTTAAATGATTTTATTGCTAATCTCGATCCAAAGGCAATTCATGCCTATTTCCAACAACAGAAACAAGCTTTACTTAAAAAGTCAGTAGATACTGCTGTTAAAGAGCAACCATCTATTTGGTGTATAGGTAAAGATACTTATACCTCTAATCAACAAGATGTTTATCCTATAGAAGATAAACCAAATTTTTATGTGACGATCGATCGAAAGCTAGCGGGTAAATTGGATCATCCACTACTCAAGAAATTTGAGGCTGCCATATCAAAAGGATTAATTAGTAAATATGATAGTACTGGGATAAAAATTGTACCTAACAAATTTATGGAAGCTAAAATTTTTGGAGACGATGAGCGATTGTATACAGATCAGATATATAAAGATCCTCAAGGTAACTACTTAATTTGTTTTAACAAACAAGGTAATCATAAGGAGACAAAGAAGGCGGCAAGAGAAAGCAAATTAAAAATTATTTACGTAGATGGTAAAACATCTTATTTAGCTTCTCTTCCTAAAGAGTCTGAGTGTAGTACTAGTACACAAGAGTTAGATTTAGACTTGATTTTAGCAATGAGTTTACAAGAACATGAGGAGATGAAAGTATTAGGCGTTAATGATGATTGATACTAGCATTTAAGTTACGGCAACCTAGGTTAGTTCTTTTAAGTTATTCTATAAAAATTTGTTCCTATTTTCTTGGATTTAGGTCATAATCCGTCGTTGTCATTTCCTCAAGAAATCAAGAAGTAAAAATATATAATAAATGAATATTGATAAAAATATACCAAATTATCTGACGATAGCTCGTATTGTGGTTATTCCAATTATTGTAATAACCTTTTATCTAGATAACTCCAAACTCGCTCATAGAATTGCAGCGTTATTATTTATTATAGCTAGTATTACTGATTTTTTTGACGGTTATCTTGCTAGAAAATTTGATTTAGTATCAGGGTTTGGTAAAATGTTTGATCCAATAGCTGATAAATTATTAGTAGGTTGTGTAATTATAATGTTGGTAAAAAAAGGAGCAGCGGGAGAGATACCGTGCTTATTAATTTTAGCTCGTGAATTTTTAGTGGCTGGACTACGTGAATTTCTAGCTTTAATTCAAGTAAGTATTCCTGTGTCTAGATTAGCTAAGATTAAAACATTTACCCAAATGTTTGCTTTGTCAGCGTTAATTCTTGGTTCTAAAGGTTCAGGTATAATTTATATGGATTTAATAGGCCAAATAGCTTTATGGATTGCTGCACTTTTAACTGTAGTAACCGGATATTCATATTTGAAGGCCTGTAGTAAATATTTTTGAGCAAATTAGTCCCTAAGCCAAAATATCACTATTGATTTAAATTGTACCATCTAAGAGCAATTATTTATTATAATAAAAAATAAAATTATTGATATAATAGTAACTTAGTGTAGCATAAAAAGTATGATATATAATTAAATAATAGGTATTAATCCTAAATGTTTTAGATATACTCGATGAAAATCAAGAATTGGCGTCGTCATTATCCAATAGACTTGCTGCATAAATCAAAGAAGCTTTCGGGATTCTTAGGAGAAACGAAGCCGGCTACCTTCGCGTACACAGACGTACGTGAGGAGCGGAGGCGAGTTTCGACGACAAAATCACCAACTAGATTGACTTATGCAGTAAGTCTAATATCTGCGGTGCTCACGTACTATATGTACGCCTAGCACCTCGACTTGGTAATTCCTGCTACTATCATGATTTTGATTCTATCGTCTATCAATTCTTCATTTACGAGCAGTATACATTACGCAACTATTATAAGCAGCCAACTTACGTTTCAAACAAAAGAATAGCTGTGAATCTCTAACTATTAGTTTATTGGGTTATGAAGGAGCAAAATTCACCATATTTAGATAAATTAAAGCAAAATTTATTCCAGATATTTATCTTAATTTTTATAGTTTATAGTACAATCATAGCTTCATTGTATAAATATTATAATGCTAAAGTTGAAATGGAAAAAACACAAATTCTACAAAACCAGTATAATAAAATACTAGCAGTAAGTATGAATAAAATCTCTTCTCTAGCGTATCATTTATCTAGCAATATTCAGGAAAAAAATGTTACAATCAATAGTAATGGTAGTGAACTTGAGATATGTAATGAGGCAGAAAAATGTATAAACTATAATCTTTTTAATTTTGGAGCATTATTGAATCAGCATATTCCGGAATTCATTTATTACAAAATAGAACTCAATAAAAAATTTCTTTATTCAAATATCAAAACTCAAAATTATCAAATAGATAAAATATATCCTATCAACGCTTCTAACCAACTTAATATTAGTTTGGCAATTAATAGTACATATTGGCATAAAGTAAAAGCAGATATTAAAAGACCATTTTGGATATTAACTGCATTTATTACTGCTAATCTTCTATTGTTATATTTTCTCTTTAAAAGCTTATTTAAGAGTTTCAATAAATCGTATGCATTACATTATCAAGACAAACATGCTACAGAATTAGAACAGCTTAAGTTTAATTATCAGCAGGAATTAAAAAATTGCAAGACCTCTTTAATGAGAAAAATTTGGAATAATGATTTCAATAAACAAAAAGATTTAGAAATTAATTGTTTATTTGCTCAGGAAGCTAATCAAATATCCTTGCTTGATAAGAGTTCTAACAATCAAGAAGATATGATCAAGGATTATAGGTTAAAAAACTTTGGTGATAAAGTACCTTGCTCTATACTTCTGTATCAAGAAAATAAAATAGAAGAAATTAATGCCAGTAAATTAGTTGACTTATTTACTGATAGATTTAATCAGGAAGACGAAAATATATCGGTTGAAATTTCAAGCAAAGCAAAAGTATTATATTTTGCTTCTAATGCAGCGTTGTACCAAATCATTTATAGTGTTATTAACTATCTATTTTTTTTGTTAAAAAAACAATCTTCTACTACCAAACACAATATTAGATTAACTATTGATGATATAAAACAAAAAATAGAGCTACGTTTTGAATATGACGGTTATCCTATAATGACAGCAGAAGAACTGCTCAAAACATCAAATCATTTTTTCAAAACGCATGCTAACCCTTTTTTACTTAATTTAAGTCAAGTATTTAATATATTAAGAGCTGATGGATTCAACTATAAAATAAGTTATAACCAAAGCAATATTATAGAAATCTATCCAAATGATTCAAGCATAAGACAGGAAAATAAAAGTAACCAACAACCAATAAAAACAGAAAATAATGTGATTATACTAGCTTCTTTAACGAGGAAGAAAAATGAATAAATATTTATTACCACTTATGGTATTATTTATAGTCAATAATTCATTTGCCCATACACAAATATCTAATTTGATCACTCCAGTTAGCTATTTTATTAATCATGAGCAACAAATTAAAATGCTTGAGAAACATTTAGGTAAATATAGACAAGCAAGTATAGTTGGTACAAGTGGTATAGGTAAAACTCAGTTAATTAGGATGTATACTTATGAGAATAAAAATAATTATGATCTAATCTGGTTGTTTGATTGTAACCTAGACCTGAATGAACAATTTGTTAAATTAGCCCAACAACTCAATATGGTCAAACAAACTAATATATCTGAGGCATTAACTCTAGCCAAAAAAGAAGTAATGTCATATTTAACTTCTACTAGTAAATGGTTATTGGTGTTTGATAATTTAAAAGTTAATGAAAATAAAAAAGTGCAAAACTTTATTGATTGGGAACATAATGGTCAGGTCGTGTTTTGTTCTCAAAATAACGAAAGATTACCTAATGTTATATTAATGACCTTATTTGATAAACCTACTATCGTAACTTTGGCTAATACTTTATTGGATAATAAAGATAAAAATAGTATCGAATTTTTAACGCAATCTTTTAGTGGTTATCCAATACTTATAGTTCAAGGAATCCAATTACTAAATAAAATTAAAGGTCTAGATAAAGAAGAATATAAAAAGAAAATTTATCAATCAACTGATAAAATAGCAACAAATATTAGTATGGCTATAAAGGAATTAAAGCCTAGTGCGGTAAAGTTACTTAATAAAATAGCTTTGATAAATAACCAAAGTTTCTCAAAACAATTACTTGCTATAATTACTGATAACAAGAATACTCTCGATGATGATATATACCAATTATCTAAGTTTATGTTGATTAGCAATATTGATTCTAATCAGGATAATCCTATTTTTGAAATGAATGATGTAGTTAGCAACAAAATAATGGAGATAAATGGGGATAAAAACAATAAAATATGTTTAGAGGATATTATTCTAAAATTACCTAAACTCAAAGGAGTGCATTCTGCCCATGTATGGAGAGCTACTAAGACTATATCCGAAAATTTAGAGATTATTTTTCAAAATGCTGAAAATATAATATTAACATATATTTAATGCTTAACTTAAGATTGCAATTATTTGCCTCATATATGAATGCCTGGAATCTATACAAATCAAAGCCAATGGTTAACTGGTTTGAGCAAAAAGAACACGACGAACAGTTTAAATTTTGGCAAATGTCTACTTATCAAAAATTCTGTTACGCTAGATATTTAGTAGGAGTAGGGCTTTACAATAGAATAACATCGATAAATTATCAAAAAACTATTTCTTATTTAACTAAAGCACTTAAAGTTTTAGATACCCTAGGTGATGATTATGATTATATTTATTCTAAATTTAACTGTAGCTTAAACATTGCTCTAACTCATGTATATTTAGGTAATATAAAAACTGCTGAAGAAATTATTAACGAAATGGAGAAGCTATTTAAACATAGGATAGATGGAGGAGATATATTTATATTATATCATGTAAAAGCTAGAATATTTTTTATTCAAGGTAAATATAATGAAGCTTTAGAATACGTCAATAAAGGCATCGAGGTATGGAAGACGTTAGATCCTAATGATCTAGGTTTTACTAGAGATTATTTACTTAGGGCAGCAATATTAAGCTCTATTGGCAAATATCAAGAAGCTTATGTTCAAACTCAACAAGTATATAATATGCATAAATCTGTAAACCAAGAGGCATTAGGTTATATTTATACACAAATGGCAAAAAGTGAATTAGGATTAAATAAAATAGATATTGCTTTAGATCATATTAATAAAGCTATAACAATATTTTTAGCAGATGAACGTAGAAATCCTAAGAATATAGATCATTTGGAAGATCCAGATTTAGCAGCAGGTTATGTAGTACAAGGTGATATTTTACTTGCTCAAGGTAACATTAAAGGAAGTATAGAATCTTATAAAAAAGCTTATGCTATATACCACTATTTCTATGGGGATAAAAGTAAAAATGTTGTTCAAGTAAGTGAGTTATATAACAAAGGAGCAAAAGCAGCTTGTAAAAACAAAGATTTATATAATTATAAATTCTTTGGTAAACCACAAATTAAGGAATTTGGAATAAATCACCCTAATACTATTGCCATGTTTGAATATTGTAAACAATATGACATGGATTTATGGGTAAAGCAAGATTAAGGTTTGTGATATTTATCAATCATCCAATCTATAAATGTATTATCAACAGACTGTTTTTTCAGTGCATATTCATATACTTCTTTTATTAGAACTGTAAGATTTGTAAATGAAAAGTTTAAGTTTCTTTCAATTAACATATTAATTGTTGCACTAGTGGCTTTACTAAAAATTTTCATTTGATCAATAGTTAGCACTTCATGGCTTATTTCGTTATCAACAACAAGAGCTTCTAGGCTAATATCTAAGGCTTTTGCAATTAATTGTAAATTATTAGCACTAGGGTTTTTTGAACTACCATACAAAATGCTATAAACAGTATTTCTACTTAATCCAGTTTTTTTCTCTATCTCTACAGCATTTATATTTTTTTGCACCATTAATGAGCTAAGTTTGGTTTGTAAATTTGCCATAGATAAGATTCTATATATAAAATTAATATTTCTAGATAATAAGGTATAACCATCAAAAAGTAAATAACTAAAATAATTAATTATAATTAATTATTTTAGATCATGGGAGTTTGTAACACTAATTTTTAATGATCTACTAAAAAATTTAAATTACCCTGACCCCTCTTATAAACATTTATACTTGAATTTTTTTAATCTATCTGATATGTATTACCTTGGATAGGTGTCCGAGTGGTTTAAGGATCTAGTCTTGAAAACTAGCGTGCGGGCAACCGTACCGTGGGTTCGAATCCCACCCTATCCGCCACTGTGGTACAAGTCATCGTTTTTTTAAAAATATCGAAAGGGAAACGTAGAGAGGTCTCAAGTTTTTTGCTCCTGACGTTTAAGGTTCTGAAATACGAAATTTATCATTTTGCGTTTTTGAGGGCTTTCAGAACCCTTAAAAGTTTCATAGGCTTCAGATGCTAGAGTTATCAGCGTTGTAGCGGTATAATTTTTGTTTTTTTAGGTCTTTCTATAGGACTCTCAGTAGCATCAATCAAGACTACTTCATAATTCATATCACTCTTCATTAGAGCTTTACGACATGGAAGAGCAAAGTTTGGGTGTTTAACTAGGGTGTCTTCTACCCATTTAACAGCTTTATATGCTGAACTTTCACTAATCCCATAGTTCTGACCTATATGGAAATAAGTACGGTATTCTCTAAGATATTCTAAGGTCATCAGCAACTGTTCCTCCAAATTGAGCTTATTTTTACGCCCTCCTTTTGATTTCTTAAGACCATCAGCTTGCCTCAAAATATCCACCATCTTTGAGAATGTTCTCTTCCTTACTCCTGTTAATCGACGAAATTTTTCATCCTCTAACTCTTTAATATGTTCGAATTTCATTATTACTTCAAATCAGATATTTATAACACCATTCTACACCATTGCCTAATTTCGAAAGAAGTCTATTTTTTGTTTTTTATAGTGTACTAGTGTTTTGTTTTATTTGCTCTCTTCGTTTTTCTTATTTATTTGATGAATTTATAATTGACAAAGATAAAATATCTTATATCAATAGTTTTATAAATTATAAACAAAAGAACATTAAATACGAAGATATTAAAGAAATCACTTTAAAGCAAAATTTTATTCAAAGGTGGTTTGAACTTGGAATAATTTCAATGACTACTAATGCCAGTATAGAGGGTGCAGGGATTGATTTTTTCAACTTAAAATCCCCATGAAGTTTACGAGTTGATTCAAGCAAGAATAGCTGAGCATAAGAAATCATAATTAAAATAACCATATGCAATAATAGGAAAAACAAATGAACCAAATAATAACGAATGACCATAATTCTTTGATAGAGGATATAAAACTTCTGATCACTCAAGCCAAGAACCGAGTAGCAAGAGTAGCAAACTCTGAGATGACTATGGTATATTGGCACGTAGGTAAGAGAATTAAGGAAGAAATCTTAAAAGATCAAAGAGCATAGTATGGAAAGCAAGTTGTCCAATTTTTAGCACAACATTTATCTCTAGAGTATGGTAAAAGTTTTTCTCGTATATCACTTGTAAGAATGATCCAATTTTATGATCATTTTTCGAATATAGAGATTAGTTCGACACTGTCGAACCAATTGAGCTGGAGTCATATAATAGAGTTATTGCCATTGAAAGAACAAAACCAAAGAGAATTTTACGCATATATGTGTATACAAGGTAATTGGAGTGTACGGCAACTTCGCACTAGCATCCATAAGATGACTTATGAAAGAAGCGAATTATCCAAGAAATCTGAAAAACATAGTGGACAAATCTTGTCGTTATTAAAATCAAATAATGAGTTAGTTCCAGAGTTAGTGTTAAAAGACCCATACATATTAGAATTTTTAAATTTGCCGGATGCACCTTATGAAAGTGATCTAGAAAGTGCTATTTTGCAGCAAATTGAACAATTTATTTTAGAGCTTGGTACAGGATTCTCATTTGTTGCACGTCAAAGGCGAATGACCATAGATAATGAGCATTTTTACTTAGATTTACTTATGTATAACCGGAAACTCAAAAGGTTAGTAGCGATTGAACTCAAAACTGGCAAATTTAAGGCAGAATATAAAGGGCAAATGGAGCTTTATATAAATTGGCTTAAGAAGTATGAGACCTTTGAAGGAGAAAACCCGCCAATTGGCATTATTCTCTGCACTGAAAAATCACATGCTCAAATTGAGCTTTTGGATGTATCAGCAAGTGGCATACATGTAGCAGAATATTGGACTGAATTGCCACCTATTAAGGTCTTTGAGAAAAAAATTCAGGAAATAGTCCTACAAGCAAAAAATCGATATGACCAAAAAGCAGTAGAAATAAAAAAGCATTAGTAAATTATGAATGTTATTAATCAAGAGGAAGCGGATATCAACTTTATGCCCATAAACTCCGCATGTTTGAACCTAACTATTCTACTTAGTTGGTTATCAGCTGTTATATTCTTGGCTGCTACTTCTGCTGGTAATTTATTCGTGCTACCGGTACTCTGCTCCTCACGTACATCATCGTCCGCTGCGGGTTGAGATTCCGTGGCTTCTTTAAATTCTTCAGCATAAGCGAGTTTGTCAAAGATATCTAATATATAATCACTCAATACCCAAAATCTTATGAGTTTGTAAGGAAAGGCGATGACCATACTTAATGGTCAAATCAATAGCTAACCGTTCATTTTCTTTATTTAGCAACAGATTATTTTGATCCATAGGCTGAATAAATACTGGTATATTATACTTGCTTTGTCCTACTTCTGGTATGTTAGAGTATTTGGGTATATTTTTAGCCACCAAAAATTTTAGGGCATTAATATGAGATAGTAAGTCATCTCTCAATAGTGCATAACCATTTTTCCCAGCTTTTGGTGAGCAAACTATATGGACTTTATCTGGAAGATCACGATATAATGTGCCATTAGTTTCAATTTGCACTATATAATCCAAATCTAATAATTTGTAGCACAATAATTCTATAGGTTGACGAAAAGGCTCACCACCAGTTATAACCACTAATTTGATATTAGATATCTTGCATAATTCTACTTTTGCTGGTAATTTGTGCGTGCTACCGGGACTCTGCCCCTCACGTAGATCTAAATACGCTGGGGATTGAGATTCCATGACTCCTGCAAATTCCCTAGCAGAAGCGAATTCTGCAAGAGGTCTATTAATTGCCAGTTTTTCAACTTCTTCGATAATATTGTTAATAGTTAATATATTAAAATCTTCAAAGTCGGTATCGCAGAAATTACAAGCAAGATTGCATCCGCCAAGCCTAATAAAAATAGCAGGCATACCTACAAAAGGCCCTTCTCCCTGAATAGTCTTAAAAATACTTTTGATTTCTAGATTAGTTCCATCATTAAATATTGCTGGTCTTTTAGGATTTTGTCCAAACATAATATACTCAGGTAGAACTTCAAGAATTAAGGTCGTTGTGTCTAAAGATTTCAGCTGCCTAGTTACTCATGTACGCCTAGCTGCTCGACTTTGCTACTGCATAGCTCTTCTTGAAATTGACCTCTTCGTCTATCAACTCTTGAAATCATAGCAGTATAAAAGCCAATTATTAGATTCATTGAGGAAGCAATATACTGACAAACTCAGTTTTTGATAAGTCAACTACAGGCTTTACAAGAACCTTTTCTGCATTTGCTTTTTTTACGTAACCTACCGTTATGCCGTAAGGGTAAATATTACCATAACCAGATGTTATAACTTTTTCACCTTTTTGGACAAGATGAGTTTTTGGTAAATAGAGTATTTTGCTACCATTACCATAACCACTCATGATACCTTTCTCTTTTGAAGATACGGTAGTGATCGGAATTCGAGAGTTTACGTCATTAACTAAAATTATTTTAGAGTAATTGTTGCTTACTTGTATTACTCGCCCAACTAATCCTTCACTGTTGGTAACTATCTGATCAACTTCCACACCATGTCTTACTCCAGCTGACACTAAAGCAGTTTTACTGAAGGGGTTTAATGAAACACTTAGTAATTTAGCACTGACATAGTTATATTGTTCTTCTTCTACAACTGATAGTAGTTTTTTTAGTTCTTTATTCTCAGATTGGATCAAATATATATTACTCTGTAACTTTCTTAGTCTTGCCACTTCTAATTGTAGTTCGATATTTTCTCTTGCTAAGTCTCGTAAATAAATAAAATTTTGGGTTATTAAATTAATTTGCTTAAATATGTTTTCATGAATTAGCAATCCACCAAAAATAACATGTCCAACGACTTCAAGAGAAATGGAAGAAAATCTTTTTGGAGCAGCAAGAAATAAGTAAAGTGAGGCGATAACAAAAAATAAAACGAAAACACGTCTCAAAGTAACAAGTATAAATCTAGCAAACTCTACCATTTTACTAGAACGCTTTATTCTGTTTGCAAGTAATGCCATTGGTTAATCTTGTTTAAATAACACATGCTTAAATTTTTGAAAATCTTCTAGTACTTTTCCCGTACCAAGAGCTACGCATGATAGTGCTTGATCAGCAATAATTACCGGCAGTTTAGTTGCTTCTTTTAGGACATGATCTAAGTTTCGGAGTAATGCCCCACCACCAGTCATAACAATTCCTGTATCTACAATATCGGATGAAAGCTCTGGAGGAGTGCATTCCAACGCCACTTTTACTGCTTCTACAATTTGACTAATTGGTTCAATTAGACTGTCAGCAATTTGTCTTTCGTTTAGTAGCATTTCTTTAGGGATACCATGGATTAAATCTCGTCCTTTAATTTCCATTACTCTTGGTTCTAAACTATCATCTACGTAAGCAGCTCCAATCTGCTTTTTGATTTTTTCTGCTGTAGCTTCGCCGATTAGTAAATTATAATGCCTTCTAATATAAGAAATAATAGACTCATCCATTTTATCGCCACCTACCCGTACTGATCTAGCATACACAATACCACCTAATGATAGGACGGCTACTTCTGTTGTCCCTCCACCTACATCAACAATCATTGAACCAGTTGCTTCTGTTACTGGTAAGCCGGCACCAATTGCTGCTGCCATAGGTTCTTCTATAAGGTATACATCTCTACCTCCTGCACTCTCTGCTGCTTCTTGAATAGCCCTACGCTCAACTGGTGTAGAACCTGAGGGTACACAAATTATAATCATTGGACCAGTAAATGATCTACGATTATGTACTGTTCTGATGAAATATTTTATCATTTCTTCAGCTCCCTTAAAGTCGGCTATAACACCATCTTTTAGTGGTCTTTTTGCTTCAATGTCTGTTGGGGTACGTCCTAACATATTTTTTGCTTCCTGACCAAATGCGTATGGCTTAAATGCTCCGTCCACTTTAATCAATGCAACTACAGAAGGTTCGTTAAGTACGATTCCTTTGCCTTTGACATACACTAAAGTATTAGCCGTACCAAGATCTATGGCCATATCACATACAAATTTCCTGAAAAAGTTTGTTAGCATTTTTATTTCTCCAAAATCAAATCATTTTAACGCATCAGGTTTCTTGAGAATGCATAATAACAAAATTACTGAAAAATAATATACATATATTTGGCAATAAAATAGCTAAGAAAGGGGGGGTTGCATTATATGCGAGTATTTTAAACAAAATCTCTAATAGGAAATAAATAATAAAACCTAGAAATAAGCCAATTACTAAGATTTTTTCTTGAGAATTATCACGTTGCTTGAGACTAAAAAAGCAGGCTGCTAAAATCACTGTGGTAGCCATAATTATAGGCTTAAATAATTGTTTATAGAAATAAATTTGATAGTTAGTTATTGGTAAACCAAATTCTACTAAATGTTTAATTGTATCTGGTAAATCCCAAATAGCAATCATCTCAGGATTTATAAAACTATTTAGTAAGTTACTTATTGATAAATTTGTTGGAACGGTAAAATGCTCATATTGTTTGACATTATAGTTATCCGAAATTTTTACAGAAGTTAGTTTTAAATTATTATCAACTAAAATAGCATATTCCCCATCAATTCTTTTTAAGAAATTATTTTTGTCATCTAAAAATAATATAATAATCTTATTTAACTTATTGTTCACTACATCAATAGACCCAGCCTGAATAATTCTTTTATTGCCTTGATAATTCTCAAAAAATAGTAAACCAGATTTTGATATTATCAAATTATTAGATGTCTTTTTACTCAATTTTGCTTCTAAAGATTCATATTTTTGTAAACCAAATGTACCAATAGGGTTGCATATAGTTATTAGTATTATACCAAAAATCACCGTTGCAAAAACTGGAACAGCAATAACCCTCCAAATATGGATACCATTGCATAAAATAGTTATTAGTTCGTTATGTTTAGTTAGTCTTTTTAGAAAAAATAACATCGCAATGAAGCTAAGAAGAGAAGCTACTTCATTAACTAAATAAGGTATTTTATATAATACAAGTTTCCAAAAAAAATGTGTTGGGATATATACAGCTTTAAATTTTTGCAAAAGGTCAAAGATATTTGAAAGAATTAAAACCCCGATAAGCAGAAGCAATATACCGATGAAATAGCTACAATATAGCCTGAGTAGGTAAATTGAAAGAGTTTTAAAATTAATCATTTTAAAATAAAAATTGGTGACCGTAGTGGATGATTTTACAACCAAAAGTGAAATAAAAACTATTATAAAACACTATTACTAATATAATAACTATATCAGTAATAATACTCGATAATCAAGTTTTTTTCTAAGTCATTGTCAATAACATGTTATTGACATTTGCTTCTAATTAATCTAGAGATATAATAAAATATAGTCTAATATTTATGGCTCGATATTATTATTAACTTGTTATGAATCATCTAAACCAAATATTAAAATCTGCACAAAGCAGAATAGAATCAACTCAAGCTCTATCAGAGTTGCAACAAATTAGGGTGGAGTTTCTTGGGAAACAAAGCTTACTTAACCAAGAAATGAGAAAGCTTGGTAGTCTTGAGCAAAATGATCGTAAAAAGTTAGGCGAGGCAGTTAATCTGCTTAAAGAACAGATTAGTAATTTGCTAGAAGCAAAACAAGCAGCCTTGGAGGAAATTGAATTAAATAAACGATTTGCTGAAGAAAAGACAGATTTAACAATTCCAGCTCGGCAGTATAAGAAGGGGAGCATACACCCCATTACCCAAGCTACTGAAGAATTAATTCAAGTATTTACAAAATTTGGGCTAACCATTAAGGATGGTCCAACTATTGAGAACGATTGGTATAATTTCACTGCCCTAAATTTTTATGAAGATCACCCAGCAAGGCAGATGCACGATACTTTCTATCTAAAGGCAAAAGAGGCAGAACACCCCCTATTGTTACGTACTCATACTTCACCCATACAAATCAGGACGATGCAAAATGGTAAACCACCTTTTAGATTTATTGCTCCTGGTAGAACTTATAGGTCTGATTCCGATATGACACATACACCAATGTTCCATCAGATTGAAGGTCTAGTACTCGATGAAAATATTAATATGGGACATTTAAAATACCTTATCACGGATTTTATTAAAGATTTTTTTGAACAAACAAATATTGAAGTGCGTTTTAGACCAAGTTTCTTCCCGTTTACTGAGCCATCTGCCGAAGTCGATATTAAGATGCAGGGTAGCGATAAATGGCTAGAGGTGCTTGGTTGTGGTATGGTTCATCCAAACGTTCTTAAAAATGTTAATATAGATAGTGATCATTATCAAGGTTTTGCTTTTGGGCTAGGTGTTGAGCGTTTTGCTATGCTAAAATACGGAATCAAGGATCTCAGGCAGTTTTTTGAAGGAGATATAAGATGGTTAAAACACTATAATTTCTCTGCTTTCGATATACCAACTATAGCTGGGGGGTTAACAAGATGAAATTTACTCTATCATGGTTAAAAAAATTCTTAGATACTGAGAGTACTGTTGCAGATATTGCTGACTGTTTGACCATGCTTGGTCTAGAAGTGGAAGAAATAATAGATAGAAGGACGGAGCTAAAAGATTTTGAAGTAGCTCACATATTATCTACTAAACCCCATCCATCGGCGGATAAACTTAAGATATGTCAAGTCCAAACTAATGAGGAAATTTTACAAATAGTTTGTGGAGCAAGTAATGCTAGGGAGAATATTAAAGTAGTACTGGCAAAAATTGGTTGTGAAATCCCTAATGGTAAATTTAAAATTAAAGAATCAGTAATTCGCGGAGAAAAAAGTTGCGGAATGTTATGTTCTGAAGAAGAACTATTAGTGGGCACTAATTCTGATGGTATAATAGAACTGATGCCCGATGCTAAGATAGGAGAGTCACTTATACAATATTATGGGTATGGTGATCCAATCTTTGATATTAACGTTACCCCAAATCGTGGTGATGCTCTTGGCGTCTATGGTATAGCTAGAGACCTAGCTAGCAAGGGTATTGGTACGCTTAAAGAATTAGAAGTGCCATCAATTGCTGGAGAATTTGAATCTACATTAACCTTGCAGGTAGAGAATAAAGAAGCATGCCCATTATTCTGCTTTCGAGAAATAAGAAATTTACAAAACAAGACAAGCCCTGATTGGTTAAAGCAATTATTGCAAAATATTGGGCTAAAACCGGTTTCAGCCCTAGTGGACGTCACTAACTATATATCGTATAGTTTCGGGCAACCAATGCATGCCTATGATAGAAGTAAATTATCAGATAAGCTGCAAATTACACTACTTAAAGAAAAAACTAAATTTCTAGCTTTAAATGGCAAAGAATATGATTTAGATGAAGAATCTTTGGTAATTCAAGATGATAGGCAAGTACTTACTCTTGCTGGTATTATAGGTGGAGATAACAGTAGTTGTGAACTTGGAACGCAAAATATCCTGCTAGAAGCGGCGTATTTCTCTCCTAAATATATTACTAAAACCGGCAGGCGTCTGCAGGTTGATACTGATTCGCGTTATCGTTTTGAACGTAATATTGATCAAAAATTTACCTTAAAAGCCTTAAATATTGCAAGTAAAATGATTTTAGCTATTTGTGGAGGTGAAATTTCTGATATAGTGTATAATGAAGGGTTTGCTTTTGTACAAAAAGCTTTGGACTTCCCTATAAATTGCCTAGCTAAAATAACCGGTCTAAACTTAAGCAAAACAGAGATTTGTAACATTTTAAAAAATCTTGGCTTTATTATAGTAGATATAGGCGATACTCTCAAACTTACCATACCATCTTGGCGGCATGACATCACAATTAAAGAAGATATTGTTGAAGAAATTGTTCGTATTTACGGCTATGACAAATTAGACCCGATTAAATTACCAGAAATGCAGCTAACAAGGATTATACCTAAAGAGCAACGAAGAATTTCTGATATTAAAAGAATTTTAGCCACTTGCGGGTATGATGAGGTAGTAACAAATTCATTCATGGATAGTGAAATAGCAAAATTATTTGCTCCAATAAAAGAGGAGTTATTTTTGCTAAATCCTATTAATGTTGATAATAATTATATGCGACCTAGCATCATGCCTAAATTACTTAAATTAGTTCAAAAGAATTTAACAAGATCCATTAAAGAAATTGCTTTGATGGAATTGGGACCAATCTTTAACTCTTGTACATCAGATGGAGAATTAATTTTTGCTTCTGCAGTAAGATGCGGACTATATAATGAAAAAGATTGTCATTCTGCAGCTCGCTTAGTAGATGTTTTTGATATTAAATCTGACTTAGAAAATGTTTTAAATTATGCAGGTCTACCGATTGATAAGTGTCAGTTTGCTCCTATTGATTTACCTTATTACCATCCGACAAAATCAAGCCTTATAAAACTTGGTAAAAATGTTATAGCCTATTTTGGGCAAATTCATCCCTCTATATTAAAACATTTTGATATTGACTGTCAGATATTTGCCTTTGAAATAGATATTGCCAATATACCATTTGCTAAAGCAAAATTTGCTAAAAGAGACGAGTTTATTGTTTCTGACTTCCAGCCAACCTTTAGAGACTATGCTTTTGTAGTTGATCTAGAGCAGCCGGTTAGCAAGATAATTGCTTATATCAAGAATTCTAATAAAAAAATGATAAAATCTGTTGATCTATTTGATGTGTACTCGGGAGATAAACTGCCTTCCGGTAAAAAATCGGTGGCAATTAAGGTGCAATTTCAAGCAGATGATCGGACGTTAAATGAAGCAGACCTAAATTTATTAAGTCAAGAAATTGTTACAATTGTTCATGAGAAATTTCAAGGTAAGTTAAGAGAATAAACTCCTACTTTCAGACTAAATATATATCCAAAAAATGCTAAAGTAACCTAAGCATCGATATGAGATATGGATTTAACATTCTCGATGTTCCATGAAGGCACAACTGTTGGAAGTTAAAAAAATCGTCTAAACGCCGTTAAGCACTGTGGCAATCTTCATGATAGTCAAGACCTCCTTCAACAAGATTGCCCCACGTCGCCGCTTGCATCGACTCCTCGCAATGACGGTTTAAGCCTTACAACAGCACTTCGCTAATAGACGATTTTTTAACTTCCAACAGTTGTGATACTCACTCCACCGCTCCTGCTACCCAATCCTCCTGAATTAC
Organism: Candidatus Tisiphia endosymbiont of Temnostethus pusillus; assembly: GCF_964264675.1. NCBI lineage: Bacteria > Pseudomonadati > Pseudomonadota > Alphaproteobacteria > Rickettsiales > Rickettsiaceae > Candidatus Tisiphia > Candidatus Tisiphia endosymbiont of Temnostethus pusillus. The sequence continues at coordinate 1,661,943 of NZ_OZ183472.1, forward strand.
GCGAATTTGGGATAAGAATTGACAAATTCTTATCCCGAATTGGGGTAAATTGACTATATCTTAGTTTTTTGCTTCTGCACTAAAATTTCTACTTTGTTTCTTTGTCATTCGTTTATCCTAAGTATAATTTTTTATTCTATCTTATTACGAAACAAAACTACATGCTTTTTTGTCTAAATTTTTTAGCCCATTATACAAGAAGAGAAAGCAAATTCTGACGATAAGCTTATCAGGAAGAATCAATTCGTAAGCACTCTTATTAAACAAAAAGGGCTTTCTTTTTTAAAAGAAAACCCTTTTGTTTGAAGTAATAGATAAGTAAACTTAAAAGATTAGTTTAGAAGTTTACACGAACTTTTAAAGTACCTTGGTGACCAACATATTTACTAGCTAAATATGCATCGTAACCAGCTCCATACTCCATATTACCAGCTTTAGCAGTAACGCCTAAACCAAGGTTAAATAATGTTTTTGCCTCTTTGTCAGATCTAGTAGCAAACGAACTAGTCATACCATCTAATTTAGCACTAACTTTCCCTAAATTACCAAATAACTTTTGAGAAACAAAAGCATGGGCTTCAGGCATCACTGTAATACCACTAGTATCTACAGAAACTGCAAATCTAGTACCAAGCACAGCTTCAACTTTATTGTTAGTCTTCTTAGCAACGACCTTATTTACGTTGTCTGTACCAGTTTCTTTATAACCTTCATCGCTAGATCCTGTATAACGAATTCCAGCCATCGGTATTAATGACATTGTGTCAGACATTTTAGCATTGTAACCAAATAATACTTGACCACCGTAAGACAGAGAATCATAACTAGCTTTAGCAATTTGCTGACCACTAGCATTACGAGAAGTAGGCACTTTTCTAGGATCGCTATTCTTAATTTTATTTGAACCAAGAGAAACCAAACCTTGTACAAAGAAATTTTTATCAAGTTGTTGTGATCCATAAATAGAGAGCATCACAGTATTAATGTTTGTTTTCTCTCCAATTTTATAATCTTTGTATTTCATATCAGTTCTAACAATACTAACAGCAGCACCGATCATTAGATTTTCGTTTGCTAAAGCATCGAAACCAAGGATTCCACCAGCAGATTTCGTTTTATAGCCAACAACACTACCTTCACCCTTCTGAACAGCTTGATTATAGTATGGCATAACCCATGCACCCATTGATTCACCAGCTACATCATCAGAACCACTACCTATAGGTTTTTGTTGTTCATCAACTTGAGCAAGTCTTGCTCCCACTAAACTAGCAATCCCAGCATTAGTATGTTCGACAGCATCAGTCACTAATGAATTCTCAGCGTTTACAATTCTTTTTAGTGCTTCACCACGTACTTTTGGGTCTTGTGATAACGTACCAATATCAGTCATAGCAGCTAATGCCTCACGACCAAGCAAAGCAGCATTTTCCTGATCTTTATCATCACCACCAGCAAGTTTCATATCAGCTGGAGCTATAGTTGCAGCATCATTTGAACGCAACAAGTAAACATCTTTATCATCTTTAGTAGAAACAGTCCACTTTACATATGCTTGATTTGTTGATTTTGCTACTGTTAGAGGACCAAATCGTGCATCATTACCTAGAATTAGATATTTACCATTGCTAATCAACTTGTACTCTTGATCCGCCCCTAATTGAGCTTCATCCTTCACGACTATAAGATTAACTGGTACACTAGCAGCCACCTCTATAGGAGTATTAACTTCTATAGAACCAAGTTTTCCATCTGCAGTTAAGGTAGTTGAAATAGAAGTCTTAGGACCCCATGTAGAATTTACGTCATTTTTGTTATCTTGGAAGATTAACTTACCAGAGTTCAAATTAATATTGGCATTAACATGTGAAGTACCACTAATTATGTTGTTATCAGCAATTACGATCCTTTCAGTACCGAAGTTAACTACTTCTGCATACATAGCAGCATTCTTCAAGCCTACTTTTTTATTGCCATTAAATGTTATAGCCTTAAAACGAGCATTCTCTGTACCAAGCTTAGTACCAATACCAGCATTATCTGTGAAGTTAATCTTATTATCTGCTCCCTTACTGGTTACAGCAGCTGTCAACTTAACACCATCTTTAAACTCAGCTACAGAACCACCTTTATCACTACCAACTTGTAGTCCACCAGCTACTGTTCCACCAGCTGTGTACTTCAATATGTCATTAATAATAGCATTACTGACATAAGTATCACCAAAGTTTTCGGTATTTACTTCAAAAGTTACAGCTTTTAAGTTGAGTCCGCTAGAACCTAAACCATAAACCTTATCAGAACCATCCTTAAAGTTAACAGCACCTTGATTATCAGTTGTAGTTGTTACACTAGTAAAGAAGTCTGTAGTAGTAACATTTAAGGTATTATCTCCAGCAAATTGTAGATTAACCAAATGCTCCTTATCACCAATATGGTTAGGTTTACGAATAGTGTGATCAATAGCTGATAATATAACTGTAGGTCTAGCACCTTTAGAATTCGCACTATCAAGAGTACTATCAACATTTATATCTTTAAGTTCCATATTTGAAGCTAAAGTTAAGCTTGCAGCAGTTGCAAACTTAATATTGCTAAATTTTAGACCGTTATCACCTACTAATTCAACATTACCACCATGCAATTCTAAGGTAGATATACCGTTAATAGCACCAGCATTAGCAGCTGCTGTAGTAGTGAATTTTACACCAGTACCAACACCAGCATCATTAACAAATTTCAGTGTTCCCTTACCAGCAACATTACCAACAACTGCTTTAGTAGTATAATCACCATCTACAACTAATGTAGATCCGTCATCTGCTAATTCTATATTTTCGCTGAAAAAGCCTTGACCCGATGTAGTTGCCTTAACACCAGCATTTACTTTGAGACCTTTAAATTTCCTGGTTGATGTTCCTATGTCGCCTTTTAGAGCAGCATCCCCAGCAAAAACTAGATCACTTCCACCAGAAGCAGTTATACTATTAGCAGTAATATCATTACCTTTATGAAGAGTAAGAGTCTTATCGTTTGCTGTAAACTTGATTTCCTTTACTCTCTCGTCCTTAGAGGTTGTTGTATTATATAAGGTAACATTCTCACTAACTTCAAATGTAGCTTCCCCTGCATTTGTCAAAGCTCCAAAGGCATATTTAGCAGCATCAACATCCATCTTAACTGTTGAAACTCCACCACCAAAATCAATTCCAGCAATATTAACCCATTCATTGCCAGGTACCAAGTTAAAGGCAGGTTTTTGTCCGTTCAGTAATAATTTCTTTAAAGCCTTAGAATCATTACCAGCAGGATCCGTACCAATAATGCCAGTAATATTTAAAGTACTCTCCTTTTTCATTTCAGTTGCATCAATAGTACCACCACTATTATTAGCACTCATTTTAGATGTAATGGTTACATCACCTGCGTTATTAGTTAATTTCAATGTTCCACTATCAGCATTATCAAAGATACTAGCAGCATTAATCGTAGCACCACCAACTTTTACTGTGCTATCCTTAGGGATGATAATATTACCAATTGTTGGAACACCAGCAGCACCAATGTCACCAGTAATTTCAGCATCACCATCAAACGTTAAATTTGAAGCAGCATTAACATGAACCTTAGCAGCAGTGTGATTAATATTACCGATCAGTTTATAATCCTTAGCAAATTTAAAATGTGTATTAGCCACAGTTCCTCGTAGTTCAGTGACAGTATGCTGTCCTGACAATTCTAGAAGACCAGGTTGTGTATTTTCAATTGCAACTAATTTGTTTATTACATCAGCTTTTAATACACCATTACCTGTAAAAATTATCGTTCCAACTTGAGCTGCACTATTGTTTACGTCAGCATGAAAGTTTCCTTCAAGTTTTTTACCAGCTGCCACAGTAATTGTACTATCAGGTATATTATGGAAATCTGTTGTACCAAGATTACTATGTTCGTTTAGAGTTACAGCTGACTTTGCTGTTATCATGTTTGTCTTACCCTGAACTCCTACATCAACTTCACCTTGTAAATTGATAATCCCACCGCGTAATTCAAGCTCTTTAGTATATACTTTTCCTGCAATTGTTGCAGCACGAACATCAGTAGCAGTAACTATGAATTTTTTAGCTCTATTCTCCTTATTTATACCAACTACGGCCTTACCTGCAACTGTATGACTAAGAGTTCCAGCTTCCCCAGTAGTATTGAAATGAATTATACCATCTCCATCTTTATTATTACCACCAAGATATCCATTCATAACTCTAAAACTATGAGCAGCACCATTAGAAGTAAGCAACAATGTACCATCACCATTAGCACCAAAGTTGATTCTACTATTTGCTCCTTGTTGTAAGTCCAACGTACCAGCAACACCACCAGCAGTTACAGTAGAGTTGAATTCAACAGTGCTACCATCAAAAATGTTAATTGTCTGGGCTGTGGCAACTTCCGAGTGAAGAAATTTTGTATTAGCACCAGCATTGTTAATATTCAATGTTGCATTTGCACCGTTATGAACTTTAAAATTCGTAAATACGATGTCAGTATGAGCAGTAGGACTAATATTCAAGGTAGCACCAGCAACTGCAAAATCGACCTTACCTAAAGCAGTATAAGTGTTAGCAGCAGCAACAAAACCATGCTGATTAGCAGTGGCAGCTGCACCGTTTAAGGTAAGAGTACTACCAGGAGCAACAAAAGTAAAATTTACCGCCCTAGCATTAGCACCAGTATCAACGATAGAACCAACAGTGAGATCTGCATTGATCGTTACAAGAGTACCAGTCTTGTCATTAACATTAATTGCTTGAATACTCCGAGCAGCATCAACATTAACTATATGATTATTAGCCCCAAACGTAATTGCCATACCATCAGTTGGTCCAGCAGCAAGATCAACACGAGCAGTAGTATCATTATTTATCTGATGCCATTTATCAGCAGCAGCAGCAGCACTAACAGGGGCATTATTAGGGAGAGCAGCATCGTTAGTAATCCTACCCATTGGTGCAACAACAGCACCAGCAAATGCAGTATTACTTCCACCGACTATAACTGAAGCAATAGAAGCAGTCGCTAGCAAGTTTTTCAAAAAACTGCTTTTTTTACTTTTATTATTCATAATTTTTTCCTATTTAAGTTAATTCATTTTCTAAATACAGTTTTTTAGAGCAATTAGTTTCAAAAGTTATTTCTGCTCGATGTCATTCCCGTGCAGGTAGAGAAATCTAAAAAAACAGCCTAGCAGACTATATTAAACTTTTCTAGACCCATACTTTCGCAAGGGTAACCATCGAATGCACAGGGATGATCCTACGCAATCATAATACCTTAAAACCTTTTTAGAAATATCTAAACACGCAGCTACTATATATGTAAAAATAATTAATTACAAGCTACTTGACTATTTTTTTGATAAATTTCTATCAACTGTGTTATATTTGAAACAGCTATAGAAATTTGTTATACATGATAGTTTGACTTACTTGACTCCCAAACTTTCTTCCAAGCACCAAACAAACCGCTGTGCATTTGTGATAACATAAACAAACTGTTGCGGTGATTTATCAATCTTAAGGCATAGGCTAAAATGAATCCTTCTTTAAACCATATAATACTGAATTCGATGTAACAAGTTACATCGAATTCAGGTTAAATTACCCTAGTTTTAGATATCCGCGTTATCTTCAACTATTACACCTGTTAAAGATGATGTCTCTTCATTATTGTCTAAACGATCGTCTGATTCTGCTAAGTCAGCTAATGCTAATGCGTTATGACCCAAACGGCTTACTCCACCACACAACTTCTTGATAGTATATATAGCAACACCTCCACCAACACCTATAATAGTTACAATAGAAGATATCAGACCTGAGATTTCTCCTATTGACATTGTGCTACTAGCAGGATTATTAGGATTTGATTCCTTAGGAGTATGCTTTTCTGTAATAGAATCAACAACTACATCAGCAGCGATTGGTTCTGGTTTCTCAGTAAGATTTTTCTTAGGAGTAGTAGTTTTTCCAGCAGAGAAAGCAGTAGACTTTGTCGTAGTAGTACTAGACTTCACGTTAGTAGTAGGCTCTGTCGTACTAGTACTCACGGTAGTAGGGGTAGTAGACTCTGTCGTACTAGTACTCACGGTAGTAGGAGTAGTAGACTCTGTCGTACTAGTACTCACGGTAGTAGGGGTAGTAGACTCTGTCGTACTAGTACTCACGGTAGTAGGAGTAGTAGACTCTGTCGTACTAGTACTCACGGTAGTAGGGGTAGTAGACTCTGTCGTACTAGTACTCACGGTAGTAGGAGTAGTAGACTCTGTCGTACTAGTACTCACGGTAGTAGGAGTAGTAGACTCTGTCGTACTAGTACTCACGGTAGTAGGAGTAGTAGACTCTGTCGTACTAGTACTCACGGTAGTAGGGGTAGTAGACTCTGTCGTACTAGTACTCACGGTAGTAGGAGTAGTAGACTCTGTCGTACTAGTACTCACGGTAGTAGGAGTAGTAGACTCTGTCGTACTAGTACTCACGGTAGTAGGAGTAGTAGACTCTGTCGTACTAGTACTCACGGTAGTAGGGGTAGTAGACTCTGTCGTACTAGTACTCACGGTAGTAGGAGTAGTAGACTCTGTCGTACTAGTACTCACGGTAGTAGGAGTAGTAGACTCTGTCGTACTAGTACTCACGGTAGTAGGAGTAGTAGACTCTGTCGTACTAGTACTCACGGTAGTAGGAGTAGTAGACTCTGTCGTACTAGTACTCACGGTAGTAGGAGTAGTAGACTCTGTCGTACTAGTACTCACGGTAGTAGGAGTAGTAGACTCTGTCGTACTAGTACTCACGGTAGTAGGAGTAGTAGACTCTGTCGTACTAGTACTAGACTTCTCTGTAGTAGGAACAGTAGTCTCTTGCTTAGGAAGAGTCTCATCAGTAGTATGAATATCACGCTTCTCTCGCTTGTTGTTGGTAGTATGGTCTTCCTCAGTACTAGACTCTTTCTCAGTAGTACTAGACTTTATTGTAGAGGTGGACTCTTTATTAACTTGTCTATTTTCTTTTAGTACCTTTAAGAGTTTTTTTAATATCTTACGTTTTATACCTCTGTCTACGTCCATTTCAATAATCTGAGTACCTACAAGTTTTGGTATAATATCATTTACCCCTTCATCACTCATATTGTTAGATGATATATCTAGTGCTTTAACCTTAGTGCTGCCTTTTTTAAGTGATTCTATAAAACCTATTGCTTTTTCATCGCCTATTCCATTATATGCTAGATTTAATCTAGTAACTTCAGTACCTGTAAGCATTGTTCCAAAGTCTATTCCTTTTATACTACCATGTAGTATACTTAATACTTTAACATTACTACCTCTAAGAATTTTTCCAATCTCTTGTGCTTTTTGACGAACAGTCGGAACCTCCCATAGACATAATTCAGTAATATTACTATTTTCGAGTTGTTCTTTGAGTATGTCTATGTCTAGATGATGGCTGAAAGTTAACTTTTGACCATTATTACCTAGTATAATATTACCATCAGTATTATGTAGTATAAGACCATCACCTACTGCACGTTTTCCCCTACTAAGAGATGAGTCATCACTATGTTTTGTCAGCTTTTTTGATTGGGCATGGTTTTTGCTAGTTGCAGGAGTAGCATCAAAAAGAATAGGCATCTTCCCAATGGCACTTGTTACTCCACTCAATAAGCCATTTGGAGTACCTGTCGAGATAGCTTTTTGAAAGGGAACGGTAGTAGGAGAGACGCTAGAAAGGGCGGTAAGGGCGGTAAGAATAGGCAATAAAGCTCCAATAGGAGTATGTGGTATAGCTCCATTAATAGGCTCTATACTATTAATAGGGTCTATACTATTCTGCTCTAGAAGATTAAGTGCATAATTAGGTAAGTCATCTATGTTTGGTGTATTCTTTTCTTGTATGTTATTCCCATTTTTACTAAATAAGAGTGCTTCAATATCTTGTTCTTCTAGAAACTTCCCCTGACTCTTCCGATGCTGATTAACCCAATTTCCATTACTATGCTTATTAATACGTCCCATATTTTTTCTCTCCAGTTATATTACAGATTATTAAAAATTTATTTACTATAGGATACTATTAGAATAATATCTGTTAACTAATGTCAAGCAAATAATAACAATGTCTTTAATATTTAGGAACTTTTTTGTAAAATAACTTAGTCTAGATAGCATTCATGTAATCTGAGTTCGATGTAAGACATCGGTTTAATAGCCCCGATGTCACCTCTAACAGAGATAATACTGATAATTTGTTACATCGAACTTAGGTTAAATTACCTTATATTTGACAACAAATTTTTGCTCTTGAATAAACTCATGATTAGCTATATCTTGAATATGTCTACCAATAATATAACTCTTTTTATTATAGTTATTTAATAGCCTAGTCATGATTCTCTACTTTTTTTGATAATACTTCATCAAGTTCTTGCATAAGATCTTCAGGGAGTTGTTTTACTTTATTGGGAGATTCTTGAGATTGTGATTTTTCTAACACATTTGTAGTACCAATAATCTTTGATTTTTTAGGTAATTTAATGAACTCCAAACTATCTTGTGGTAGAGTTCTTATAAGATTTTTACTTAAATTATCTAGATACGATGTAGTCACAGATTCCTTAAGCCATTTTGGATATTTATCAATAGTGGTATTTTGCATAACGTCTTTTAGGGTTTCTGCTTGTAAGTAACTGTCAGAAAAGAAAATTGTTAGGACTAGGAAGATACCTAAACAAATAATCATACCTCTAAGCATGCCGGCGACTAAGCCTAGAGATCTGTCAATGACCCCACCACTTATAACAGAGATCATCAAAAGAAATTTACGGGTTACAAAAGAGCATATGATTAGAGAGATAATATAGGAAATAATCCCAGAGGTAACTACCAATGCAATGTGGTTATTAAAATATCGAGTAATAATGGAAATAGTATATGGAGATAGGTAATAGGCAAAAAGAATTGAGACTATAAAGCCAAGTAAGCTAATAGTAAGCTTTATTATTCCTCCATATGCCCCGAGCATCGATGAAGTAGTAATAATTGCCAATATTATTATATCAAACCAAGTAAACATTAGACTTTTTAAAAAATTACTTTAAGTTTAGAACAGAAGTTGATTATATTTACTATCATGTTCAAAATTTTTTAAACCTCTCAGATGAAGTTTCAAAAGAGGTCTATTGAATAGCAGTAATTTAACATTATATGTATCTAAAAGCTAGTATGTTAATAAATTTTAAAATACAATAAACATTATGAGTGTAAACGATAAGATTTTTGATAATTTATCTGGTAAGGTTCTGATCGCTACTCCTTACATGCTTGATGGTATATTTAATAAATCACTTATTTATATGCTGTCTCATACAGCAGAAGGAGCAATGGGTTTAATTTTCAATAATTTGGTGAATCATATAGAGGTAAAATCGTTTTTTAAAATATCTGATGATCAAGTAGATAGTAATATTATGATGCCTATATATCTAGGAGGACCAGTTGAGCATGAACGCGGATTCTTCCTACATTCTGATGATTATGATGAAAATCTACTATTGAAGTTTCAGAATCATTTAGCAGTTAGCTCTAATCCTAAAATCCCTCATGATATTGCTTCTGGTCATGGTCCTAAAAATAGTTTATTTATTATTGGATACACTGCTTGGAAGGCAGGGCAGCTTGAAACAGAGATTAAGGAGAATTTGTGGATAATAACAAAATGTGATAAAGAATTTATTTTTTCTGATCATCCAGAGAATAAGTGGCACAATGCTTTACACAATCTCGGTATCAAAGAATCCCACTTTACTTCACGAATGGCTAATGCTTAACATCAGATCATAAACTTGAGAATTAATTCTTCAAGTTGTTATAGTAGTTTATGGAGGGAATCTTGACTTGGGTTGTTTTTTGTACAGTGATTGCAGGTTTACTAATCTACGATCTTGGTTTTGCAAACCAAGAAAATAAAGTGATGAGCTTCCGCCAAACTATTTATTTTAGCCTTTTTTATTTAATTATAGCATGCCTCTTCGGTATTTTCATTTTTTTTGATATGGGAGGAGAAAAAGCCCGGGAATACTACACTTGCTTTTTTATAGAGAAAGCTATGTCATTGGATAATATTTTTATTATATTGATGGTTTTTCAGTTTTTCTCTATTCCTTTAATATATCAGCATCGGATATTATTCTTGGGAATTCTAGGTGTCATTGTTTTTAGAGCCATAATTATATATCTAGGTGTCATTGTTATCTCGAAATTCTCTTGGTTATTATATATTTTTGCAGCTATTCTTATAGTTACAGGCATCAAAACTTTTTATATAGCAAAAAAAAGTTTTAAAGTAGAGGAATCGTATATTTATAGAATTCTACAAAAATACTTTAATCTTACTCCTAAAATTTCCGGTTATAAATTTTTTGTTAAAACTAATAATAGGTTAAGTATTACGCCTCTTCTTGCATCATTAATAATTATAGAAATCATGGATATTGTCTTTGCCATTGATAGTATACCAGCAATATTTGCTATCACTAAGGATCCTTACATAATTTATACTTCTAATATTTTTGCCATATTAGGTTTACGTGCCTTATTCTTATGTTTAGCTAATATTGTTGAGCAATTCAGTTATATAAAATATTCGCTAGCATTAATATTAATATTTATTGGCATAAAAATATTCGCTGAACATTTTATTGAGATTCCATCTTACGCTGCATTGGCTATGACTATTACTCTTCTGTTGTTTGGTATTATTGCTTCTATTATCAGGAAAAGGAGTGTATACTAAACTGTAAACCATTAGTAATATTTTAATTTAAGAACTAAAGAAATTTTACACTGGCATAAAATATTTTTTTATGCTAGAAGTTTGGAATTATTGTATCGTCTTATTCAAAGCTTACTTATGTATAGATTATGTTTATTCCATACAAGTCAATCATGAGTGGCTAGAGTTTGAATATTTTACTAAAATTAAATTAAGTTATGAGGTTCTAATTATGGATGCAAGTGTTGCTCAGAATATCATCGAACAAGATGTTATTGAAATCGTTGCTAATACATTAAAAGTAAAGAAAGATTCAATCACCCTTGAGTCTAGATTTGTTGAGGATCTTAAAGCCGATAGTTTAGATACAGTTGAATTAATGATGGCAATAGAAGCAAAGTATAAATGTGATATACCAGATGAAGATGCCAGTAAAATTTTAACTGTCTCTGATGTTGTACAGTACATAAATAAAAAAATAACTAATTAATAAATAATCATGTCGACTAGAAGAGTTGTTATAACCGGTATTGGGCTTATCACACCACTAGGAGTTGGTGTAAAGCCCTCTTGGGAAGGTATTATAAAGAGCCGCAGTGGCATCAAGTCAATCACAAAATTTGACACTTCTAACCTTGCCTGTAAAATAGCGGGTACAGTGGATCACTCAACAGATAATGGTTTTAACCCGGAAAAATTTATTGACCCTCGCAATGTCCATAAGATGGATTTATTTATCCAATATGGTATAGGAGCAGCTACTGAGGCAATCGAGGATAGCGGGTGGAAAGTAAAAGATGAATTATCGGGAGATAGAACCGGCTTAATACTTGGTTCAGGAATAGGTGGACTTGGGATGATCGAAGAAACATCCGTAAAGTTTCATAAAGAAAATAATGGCAAAGTTAGTCCATTTTTTATCCCCTCCTCATTAATTAATCTCTTTGCAGGTCATGTTTCCATTAAATACGGATTCACCGGACCAAACCAAGCTGTCGTTACAGCTTGTTCCACTGGCTCTCATGCTATAGGGGATGCTATGCGTATGATTCAATATGGCAATGTAGATGTTATGGTTGCTGGTGGGGCCGAAGCACCGGTTACTCCGGTCGGGGTGGCTGGATTCGTTGCTGCAAGAGCATTATCTACTAAATACAATTCTACGCCTGAACTTGCATCAAGACCATGGGATCAAGATCGTGATGGATTTGTAATGGGAGAAGGGGCAGGTGTTGTAGTACTTGAAGAATATGAGCATGCTTGTGCTAGAAACGCTAAGATTTATGCTGAAATTATTGGATATGGTTCTACTGGCGATGCTTATCATATGACCTCACCTCATCCCGATGGAAGAGGTGCTTATAGAGCTATGTTTTATGCTCTTAAAGATGCAAAAATTGATGCAAGTCTTATTGATTATATCAATGCCCACGGCACTTCTACCCCAGTTGGTGATGCTATAGAGTTAACGGCTGTTCAAAAATTATTTTTGGATGCTAACCCGAATGTTCTTATGTCGTCAACCAAATCATCTATTGGTCATTTGCTTGGAGCAGCTGGTAGCGTAGAATTAATATATTCAATTCTTGCTATGCGAGACCAAGTTGCTCCACCAACTCTAAATTTGCATAAACCGATAGCAGAAGCAAAAATAGATTTAGTTGCTTTAGAAGCTAGAAATACAAAAATTAGTTATGTACTTTCTAATTCATTCGGATTTGGAGGAACTAATGCAAGCTTAATTATTAAGAAAGTATAGAATTTACTTTTGGTTTGTATCATTTTCAAAAGTTGCAGTAGGAAGCTGGTATTTATGTTGGATAATTGTTGTAAGCTCTAAGGGGGATTCAGTAATTGGTAAATGTTTGTAACATAAAGTATGTTAATATATTTTCTAGTTGTTTTGTTCCACAACACATGCTAATACTTATAAAATTTTTAAAAGTTTCTTCTATTATCTTCTTAATCTTTTCTAGAGATTTTATACTAACAGTTTCTAAATTGTGAATTATGTCAAATATTTTAACCATTATGATATCATATATCTTGTGCTGCTATAATAATTCCATGATTTCTGCCGAGCTAATCTTTCTGTCGCACTTACCCCTAGTTAGTTTTTCTATCTGATCAGCAATTAGATCACTAAAGATATAGGCAATCTTGCTTTTGGTCAGTTTAGTATCCTCAATGGTATCATGCAGTATAGCGGTTACAGTTAAATCGGTTCTAGATGGCAACCAAATAGTGGTTGAAATTAATTAAAATAACCTGCGAATTCAGTATTATATATAGAAACAATCAGGTTTGAAGCAGCTGCCCACCTGATTGTTAAAATATAACACTCCATTCAGTAGACTTCTTTCGAAACTCGCTTATGCACAAGGGTGTGAAGGAGACGCTCCACCTCGAACCGCAGCGTACTCGAATGTACGTGAGAATTTGAGTCTAATCCCAACACCCAAATTACCAGCAAAAGTAGAATGATCCAAGAGGTTTAATAATAAGTCTATTGCAGATGAGTCTTTACCTGCACTACTATATCTGCAAAACCTTGTGGGTTGTTGACTGCCAATTCAGCTAGCACCTTGCGATCAATATCTATGGCAGCTTTTTTCAGTCCACCCATAAACTGCGAATATACTAAATCATGCTCACGTACTGCTGCATTAATTCTTTGTATCCAAAGCCCTCTAAAATCACGCTTACGATTTCTACGATCTCTATAAGCATATTGTAGAGCTTTTTCAACTTTTTCAATTGCTACCCTAAAGCAATTATTCGATCTCCCCCTATAACCTTTAGCAAGTTTGAGAATTTTTTTATGACGATTTTTTGAAACTTTTCCTGATTTTACTCGTGACATATCTCACCTATTTCCTTATTTAAATTATTAAATTCCATATGGAAGAAAGAATTTTTTCAAGTTCTTTGCATCTTGATCACAGAGAATTGTTGTTCCTCTAAGGTTACGAAGCTGAGATTTTGTACGACGTCGCATGAAGTGCTTTTTTCCAGCTTGAGTGGCACAGACTTTGCCAGTAGCAGTAAGCTTAAAGCGCTTTTTTACCGCTGATTTTGTTTTTAATTTAGGCATTATAATTCCTTTATTTGGTATTTTAAGATCAGTCTAGCAAAAACTAGGCATACCAAAGCCACGTTGCTAACAGACGTAAGTATAATGTTTTTAAGTATTATTGCAAGTCAATTTTGCAAATATTTTGGCTAGGATCGTTTATATATGTTATTTTTTTCTTACATTTTACAGGAGGTTCATACATGAGGTTAGCATATTAACTATATGAAATTATTAAAAAAGCTGTATTACTAAATAAATATTTTGCTAAAAACATGATTTTAATCTTTTAAAATCATGTTTTTAGCTTTAGAAAGGTTTAAAATGCATTCGCGTTAGCCACTTTAAGAATGCATTTTTCCTTATATTAAAGCCAATTCAGGATAAGAATTAACTAATTATTATCCCGAATTGGAGTGTAATGTCTAGATAATTGTTTGAAAAGATGGATATCACTCCTGAATATGCTAACTAATCATACACGCTCTTATTTTATTTGTTTCTTCTTGCTTGGAATAGTTGCAGGGGTAAATTTTTCTTTAGTATCATTTACTATTCATTACCAATTATCACAGGCGGGATATTCAACTGATATTATTGGTGCAATGTTTCTAACATCTATTCCATATTGCTTAAAACCAATATGGGCACCATTTATTGATAAATATTCTATACCTGTTATATGTCAAAAATTTGGTCAACGCCGTGGATGGACATTAGTTACCCAAGCATGTTTATTAGTCACTACTAGCGGGTTTTTAATTATAGACCCCCCTGTTAACATAATTATTACCGCAATTTTAATTTTTATTATTTCCTGTTGTGCAGCAACTCAAGATGTTGTTTTAGATGCATACCGTATAGAACGGACTATAAAAAAAGAAGATCTCTCAATTGCTACAACTTTTAGCTCAACTGGTTTTCGCATAGGAATACTTATTAATAGTACAGGGGCATTATATTTATCTTGCCTATTTAATTGGTACTTTGTATATCTATATATCTTTCTTATAACAATGGCTGCACCTATAATAACCTTATATATGCAAGAACCTGTTACAAAAAAAACTCAACACATCTCTACTGATTTAATTTCACCTGCACAATATTTTCAAGTTATTGGTGATAGCTTACTATTGTTAAAACGAAATCATCCAAACTGGATGTTCATTATACTGTTTGTCTTTCTATATAAAGCAAGCGACTCAATTCCTATGGCAATGAGTTCGCCAGTATTTATTGACTTGTCTTTTACCTCTCAAGAAATTGCTTCTATTTCAAAAGCATATGGATTCATGCTAATGATCTCTGGAGGAGTCATTAGCGGTATTTTAACTGCAAAAATAGGAATATCCCGAAGCATCCTAATATGTGGTAGTCTACAATTACTGTCACCCTTAATGTTTGTGTTTTTATCTATGGTAGGCCATGATATGCTTATATTTACTATAACAATTACTGTACAGAATTTTTGTTGCGGGCTTGGTAATACAGCGATTCTTATTTATTTTTCTAGTTTATGTAGTAGCGAATTGATAGCCACACAATACTCAATTATATCTTCTTTTGCCTCCTTCGTACGGATTATTTTATCCTTTTTATCTGGCATTTGTGCAAATTATATGGACTGGTCTCAACTTTTTTTATTGACTACGTTATTTAGCATGTTATTTGTACCAGCCTTTTTAAGGATACGTAAGATTTAATAGATTTGATACTTTACTATGCTATCTATATACGCGAATTCGGGATAAGAATTTGTCAATTCTTATCCCAAATTCGGTGAAATTATCGAAACAATCAGATTTGAGACGCCTCTGCATCTGATTGTTAAATTAATATTTTGCTAAAAACATGATTTTAATCTTTTAAAATCATGTTTTTAGCTTTAGAAAGGTTTAAAATGCATTCGTGCCAGCCGCTTCAAGAATGCATTTTTCTGATATTCTAGCCAGTTCTAGATTAAAATTAAAAATTTTAATCCAAAACTGAGGTTTCTAGTATATAATCACAGGGGCATGGTTTGATAATTGATCTACTAGAAGTGATTATGAGCAGTTATTTTGAGTTATTAGGTGTAGAAAGAAAATATAATATTGACTTAAATATATTGGATCGTCAATATTTTGCTATGCAATCAAAATATCATCCAGATAGAGTTAAAACTAACAATGCGAGGCAAGAAAATTTGGCTCTCTCTATTGATATAAATAAAGCTTATTCAATTCTTAAAGATGATTTAGCACGAGCTGAGTATCTTCTACTTTTAAACAATATAGTCTTGGATGAAATAACGGTTAGGCAAGGTATTTCAAAGGAACAATTAAATATTGTGTGGAGTGAATTAGAGCTTGTTGAAACTACTCAACAATTAACTAAGTTAGAGCATATGCTAAATAACAAAATCCTTGAAAAAGAAAAACTTATTGAATCTCTAACTACTGCATTTCAAGATCAAAATATGCAAAACGCTCTTGATATTACCATAAAATTTAAATACCTTAAAAATTTAATTAATAATATTCAACTAAAAATCAAGTCATGCAAATAATAGAAATTAGCGAAGCTGGCTCTTCTAACCAGCATGAACATGATAAGGATATAGCAGTTGGTATTGATTTTGGTACAACTAACTCATTGATTGCTTTATCAAATAAACAAATAATACAAATTATCATAGATGATCATGGCCAAGAACTTATACCATCAGTTATAGCATTCCATGGCAAAGACTTTATTGTTGGCAATGATAATATAATTGATAATTTTCGTTCTATTAAAAGACTTTTCGGTAAAAAATTATCTGATATACGCAACAACCCTGTGTTTTTTAGTTTAGTGAAAGATTATATTGATTTAGATAGCGAAATTTTACGAATAAGGTTTGCTGGAAAATTACTGACGATTCCAGAAATTGCCGGACAAATCTTTTTGTACTTAAAGAAACAGGCTACTCAAAAATTGAATTCGGAAGTCAAAAAAGCTGTAATAACCGTGCCAGCACATTTTAACGATGCTGCTAGAGGAGAAGTAATGCTGGCAGCAAAAATTGCTGGCTTTGAAGTACTAAGGTTAATTGCAGAGCCAACAGCAGCAGCTTATGCATATGGTTTAAATAAAGAAAGTAGTGGATATTATTTAGTGTATGACCTAGGAGGCGGGACTTTTGATGTATCAATTCTCAATATGCAAACCGGTGTGCTTCAGGTTATTGCCACTGGCGGAGATAATATTTTAGGTGGTGATGATATTGATCACTTAGTGATGAAGTATTTTTGTAATAAATATAAGTTAGTAGAATCTAATGAATTAATAAAATTAGCAAAAAAAACTAAAGAAACACTTAGTGTACAAAATAAATGTAGTATTATATATGAAGAGAAGATATTAGAATTAAATATAGAGGATTTTGAACGATTAATATCACCATTAGTAGAACGTACAATAGCTATTACTAAAGATACGCTAGAGCATGCAGGGAATCCTAATATTTCAGGTATCATCCTTGTTGGTGGTTCAACTCGCATACCGTTAATTAGTAAGAGTTTAAGACAAATGTTTAATACTACTATTTTTTCAGATATTAACCCAGATAAGGCGGTAGTATGGGGGGCAGCTCTGCAAGCAGAGAACCTAACTTCGGCAAATATTAATTCCTTATTAATTGATGTAGTACCCTTGTCACTTGGTATCGAACTAAATGGTGGAATTACTGAAAAAATTATTCTGCGTAATAGCCCTATACCGATATCGGTTACTAAGGAGTTTACCAATTATGTAGATAACCAAACTTCTATGAAGTTGCATGTGGTACAGGGAGAAAGAGAAATGGTAGAAGATTGTCGGTCACTCGCAAGATTTGAACTAAAATTGCCACTAATGAAAGCAGGTGGAGTGAGGATAGAAGTAACATTTTCTATTGATGCAGATGGCATCTTGTCAGTATCAGCTCTAGAAAAAAATAGTAATATATCACATAACATTGAAATAAAACCAAGTTATGGTTTAAATGAAAGTGAAATTACCGAGATTTTAGAAAATGCTTATCAAAATGCGGCTAGTGATCATAATAAGAAATTGTTGCAGGAAACAATTATTGATACAAAATCTTTGATTTATAATATAAAAAATGCTATTAGGGAGATGCCAAATCTTCTTGCAAAGAATGAAATGGAAAAAATTGATATGGCAATTAAAACTTTAGAAGAAGCAATAAACTCAAATGATCGTGATTACATTATAGAATGTAGCAAGAATTTTGAGAATATAACAGAGCATTTTCTTTCTGAAAGATTAAATAATGCTACTCTGAGCTTACTGAAAGGTAAGCATATTGATAAAATAAGATAAGAGGTAATGATAATTAATGCCTAAAGTAATTTTTATTATAGATAAAGATGGTACGGAAAAAATAGTGGATGCCCCTCTCGGATTGTCTATTTTGGAAATTGCTCATCAAAATGACATTGATCTTGAAGGTGCATGTGAAGGTTCACTAGCATGTGCCACTTGCCATGTTATTGTAGATGAGGAATTTTACCACAAATTAAAAAATCCTTCTGAAGCAGAAGAAGATATGCTTGACTTAGCGTTTGGTCTTACCCATACTTCAAGACTTGGTTGTCAGATTATTGTTAGTGAAGAACTTGACGGCATAAGGGTTCGCTTGCCATCTGCTACCCGTAATATTAACTTATAATTGAGTATATAGAGTGATACGTAAAATTTTGTTTTTTATTTGTTTAATTTACACCATAATATGGTTTGGCATTGCTTATACTATCAAAAGCAATATAGTAAATACTATAAAGAATTCAGAGACAGATAATACTAAAATATCTTATAACCAAATCAAAGTTTCTGGCTTTCCTATTCGCTTTCAAATTCATTTAGTCGAGCCAAAAATGAAATTTATCGATCATGTTAATTCCAAAGAAATATCTACTGAGGAAATGACATTTTTGTTTGATTTTAGTTTTAAAAAAGCTAGATTGATTTTAGGAAAACAAGGAATAAAACAACAAGAGAATTTTGATGGTAAATTAGTAGAGTATAGTGTTCAGTCCAAGGAATATATTACAGCACTAGTTAAATTTAATAAACCTATATATAAATTATCCCATGGAGATAGTTTAAAATCTATCGTAAAGTTTCTGCAAGTTAACAATAAATTATTATCCTTCATTCAGGAAGATAAGGAAATTTTTAATATTGCTGATTTAGTTTTCCTAATCAATAAGGCAAAATCTCAGGACGGTGAAAATATAGCTCTACAATTACGTTTGTTGTACTCTGCGGGGGAAGATTTTTTTAATTTCAAAACAGCACAGCTTGATTTAGCCACACTGATCAATATTGCTACTAACCAAGGTAAAGATACAAATTCTATCAGAAATTTAAATATCGATCGTTTAGTTTTTTCTTGTGATGATAATGCCCAAGTAGATTTGGTAGGGTTTTTACAATTTTTTGATAGTAAGTTACCAAAAGGTAAATTATCTTTTGAATTGACTAATTACCATGATATCATCGATAAATTGATTCCTAACAATTTGTTATTACCTAAAAAAATGGTCAAAACTATCATTGAGAAAGCTGTTGATTCTTCTTTATCTGGAGTAGTTAAGACAGATGATAATGAATTAGCAACTTATGAAAAGGTGAAATTTGATATTGAGTTTTCTGATAATGGTATACATATAGGTTCAATTAATTTGCTTGAGTTTAAACTAGAGGATAGTAAAGTAGATGAGGCTATAGAAGAGAACAACACTGAAAGTTAACATGAGTTCAATATAACTTACCCCAGCATCCGTAATGGAAGTCAATAAGAAATAGTAACTTAACATAAATTTTCATTGCAAGAAGAATTATTTTTGACAATAGAGTGCATAAAAGCGAGTAATTTACGCATAACAACCATCAAGAGCAAATAACTCTTTTTTCTTATCTTGATCAATTTCAACCACTATTTGGTTGCCGTCTAATTTTAGGTTAATAAATTTATCTATCCGCCATTCTTCAGCAATTTTTTGAATATTATTTAAACCAGTTTTTGGCTTTGCTTTCTTATGCGTTGATACATATATATTACGTTCTTCCACCTTGCTAACTAGTTTTTCAACTCGGTTATTCCTATCAAACTCAACTTTTTGGGCTATAGAACCATTTTTTCTTAAAATATATCATTTATCGCAGAATTCTTGTAAACCTTACTCTCCTGCCTCTTCAAGCACTTCTCCTTCTCAAAGATAAGTTGCGGGTTAAGGGGTTTCGGCTCTCCTACAAATTCTGCAGAAGAGGATTCTGTAAGAAGTCTATTGTTGCGTGCAATTTAGAAGTACAACTTAGAAGTAGTTTTGTCATCAAAATAATGATAGTGTTGCGAACGGATTCTTTGTGGTAATTTTGTCGTCAAAATTTGCTTCCGTTTCTCACATATATCTGCGTACTGCTTGCGGTATTCAGCTATATTTTTCCTAAAAATTCTTCAAAAATTATTCAGTTTAATTGACAACTGGAGATAGTAATTTATTGCATGTATCTTTGTACATTTAGTATAATCTTACTTTTAATTCATTCTTAAATTTTATTAGCAATATAAAAATAATAATTTTATGATTAAAAAACTTTTATATACTTTTTTGATTCTTATAATTGCTTCTACTCTTTCTAGTTGCGGTCGGAATCTTGCGGCAAATACATATACTAGTGATTCAACATTAAATATTGTATTGGAAGGAAAGCTTCTTGCCAAAAGGGATGTCAAAATCACGGAGGATGAAAGACTTAGTGATAATGCAATTGGTGGCCTAACTGGTGCTGTCGCTGGTGGGGCGGTTGCTGCTAGCGGAACTAATAACGCAGCTATAATTGTTGGTGGTGCTATTGTTGGAGGTGTTACTGGTGCAATAATACAATCTGCTTTGGGAACATCAAAAGGTACAGAATATATCGTACAGGTTAATAGATCGAATTTGAAAGACGATTATTACGAAGGTAGCAGACTTTTAAGAAATGCTATAGCAGCTGTACGTGCGACAGGTATTATCACCATTGTGCAGGCTAAAGAAGATAAAACCAATCCTGTGATAAATGAGGGGCAAGATGTTCTAGTTATTCTTTCTGAGAAGAGATCTAGACTCATTCCAGCTACATATAAAAATTACTAAAAATACATAGTTAATGGTCAGAATTTTCTTTATAATTTTACTGTTTTTTTCTACATCGGCTTGTACTAAGA
Organism: Candidatus Tisiphia endosymbiont of Temnostethus pusillus; assembly: GCF_964264675.1. Classification (NCBI taxonomy): domain Bacteria; kingdom Pseudomonadati; phylum Pseudomonadota; class Alphaproteobacteria; order Rickettsiales; family Rickettsiaceae; genus Candidatus Tisiphia; species Candidatus Tisiphia endosymbiont of Temnostethus pusillus. Next base: position 1,683,082 of record NZ_OZ183472.1, read on the forward strand.
CGACTTTTGTTAGATCTGCACCTGATTATTCGCAATCACTAACTAAGTCCAAAATTGCTTTACTTTTACCACCAATAGTTGAAGTAAATCAAATTGATGCTTTTAACAAAAAAACGAGAGTTTATAGTTATGAGGATCGCCTTGAAGAAAATATTGTAGATACATTCATAACCAAAATGCAGGACAAAGGGTATAATATTAAACTTTTCTCTAGAACAGAAATTGGTACTAATAAACTGTCAAAATACGTCGTTGACATTAAGGATAATTTTGATGAGACTCTAAATATACTCTATGCTAGTGGAGCTTGGAAAGAGGATGCGGCATATTCTATTGATGAAAAGATTCCTTCTGCAGTTGATCTTGGTGGAAAAGCCGGAGCTGATTTACTAGTTGTAATGAATTTCTATGCAGAGAGTAAAACATCTGGTGCAATAACTAAGGATTTTTGTACAGAGATTTTGAAGGGATGTATAACTGGTAGAATCAATTTAGACCCATCAGAATTTTCGCGAGTTAGATTAGCTATTCTTGATGTACCAACTGGTAGGGTACTATGGACACACTCGGTAGGACTGTCTAGTGATATGATTGACACCACTATTGCTAGTTTTTCTGATAATGACAAAGTGGATAAGAAAAATCTTTCTGTATTGTTTAATTCAGCACTTGCAGATCTCCCTGACGCGAAATAGGTCTATTATACCTTCTTATATTCATCCACAGATGGCTGGTTGAATGGGTCGATTTTTAGGTGATTTGCAATTAGTATAGTACTCAACATTACGTGAATAATTTGATCTACAATTACCTGTTCATCGATATATACAAAATTCTCTAGCTTCACTGGTCGTTTAACTTGATCTAATGCATTATATATATTATTAGCATGAGCAGTTAGAGCTATTTCAATATCTGAGCTTGCTTTGTTAGTAATAACTTGATAAAATTTATCATCCGGACCTTCTAAATAAAGCTGCAATTGACTGTGTTGATCAAATGTTCCTTTTGCTATTATAGGAGTTATACCAAAACCATTCTTACCAAGCGACTCAGCTATAATCTGTTGTTGCCATCTACATAGACCATCTAATTGATAACAATAATTAAACATAACTAACATATGTCTATTTAAAGAATATTGATTAAGGTAATACTCCGCTATCTCACAAATATTAAATCCATCAAAAATAATATCTGATATTTTTTTTGAAGCAGCTAGTACGACTTTATGTACATCAACTCCTGCAACTGCGGTTGGGAGCAAAGATGCATTAGAAATTACGCCAAATCTTCCACTACGAATGTTATCATGTTCTAGACAATTTGTACCAAAAGACTCTGCTAAATTACGTAATAAATTATTACTAAACGGTACTATTACATAAATATTTTGAGGGGGAACGTGTAAAACTTCTAAAACATACTTAGTTAATAAATAGGTTTCATTTGTGTTCCCAGACTTACTCAATGAGAAAAAGACTGCTTTACTTAAATCAACTAATGCCAGTTTTTCATCAATTTCCAACTGATCTAAACTATCAAGATATATTAGCCTTTTAGTAGCTACTGCCTTTATACTTAATAATGCTCTAACATTTAAAGAAGACGCACCAAAACCTATAACTACCACAATATCATATTTTAAAGCAAGCTGAGCTGCGAGATCCTTTATTGCATCTTGCTTAATCAGATCAAACCTTAAAAAATCATATTTATTGGCTTTAATCTGTAAAATAAGATCGTTATATACCTTGCTAAGCATTTAATCTCCAGTTACGCGAATTTGGGATAAGAATTAAGGTAATTCAGGTTATCATAATTTAAATAAGTTGCCTATACCACTACGCATTAGGCTTTTGGGATTCATATTGCTTGCCTTTTTCATGAAACCACTTATTTGTTTAAATTGTTTCAATAGACTATTCACTTTTTGGACTGATGTTCCAGAGCCTTCAGCGATACGTTTTCGACGTGAGGCATTTAGCAAATCTGGGTTTTTTCGTTCTTTTTTGGTCATAGATAAAATTATTGCTTCTTGGTGGTCTATTAATTTGCCACTTAATTTCGATTGATCGACTTTATCAATAATTTTATTAATACCAGGCAACATACTCATCATACTACTGAATCCACCTAGTTTCTTTATACTCCTCATTTGCATTAGATAATCTTCCAAATCAAATTTACCTTTTTTAAGTTTAGCAGCCGCTCTTTCTGCCTCTTGATGGTCTATTATGCTTGCTGCTTTTTCAACGAAGGAGATGATATCTCCCATATCTAATATTCTTGAAGCTATGCGTTCTGAGTCAAACAATTCTAGATTTGTCAATTTCTCGCCAGTGCTTAAGAACTTAATAGGTTTCTTGGTAACATGTTTAATGCTTAGAGCCGCCCCACCTTTGGCATCGCCATCAATACGGGATAAAATTACGCCGGTAATCCCTAATTTTTGATCAAAATTGCTAGCTATAAGTACCGAATCTTGCCCCGTCATTGCGTCAACTACCAAAATTATCTCTTTTGGGTCTATTAAATTTTTTATATTTGATGCTTCTTTCATCATCTCATCATCGATTTGCAACCTACCTGCTGTATCATAAATAACGACGTCATAGGCAGATAATTTCGACTCGTGTAAAGCTCTTTTCGCAATATCTATAGGAGTATGGTTGGGGACAATAGTTAAACAATCTACCCCTATAGATTTACCAAGGATAGTTAATTGTTCCTGTGCAGCTGGTCGATAAATATCAAGAGAGACTAAAAGTACCTTTTTATTTTGATTTTTTAGCCTAAGTGCTAATTTGGCACTTGCTGTAGTTTTTCCACTACCTTGCAGACCAACCATTAAAATATTTACCGGCGGTTCAGATTTAAGCTGTAAACTACTTTCATCTAGAGACGAGGATAATATATTAATTAACTCATTATGGACAATCTTTACTATCATCTGCCCTGGAGCTACTGATTTTATGACTTCCTGTCCCGTAGCTTTTAATGTTACTTCAGCAATAAAATCCTTAACTACCGGTAGTGCAACATCTGCTTCAAGAAGGGCAATCCTAATATCACGCATAGTATCGTTTATTTGGGACTCCGATAAAGTACCACTTCTTTTGATACGATCAAAAATTTTCGTTAGATTTTGAGTTAATGTTTGAAACATAAAATGTAATAAATTACTTGAATTCACCGCATTGTAGCATATTTACTAATAATCACTAAGCATATTAGCAAAAAAAATAGTAATTAATTTGTGAAATAAAATTTTCGGATTCTATTGAGAACTAGTGATATTGTTACAATCAAGAATTTATTATTTCAATTTTCTATATTATTTTCTCTTGCTATCAATAAACCAAATCAGCAATATATTTACTAAAAAATAGATATATAAAATTAAATCAAATGGTAAAAAAGAATAGCTATATTTTGGCAACTGGCGATGAAACGGATTATAGGCTCAGTATTTTGAATAAAATATATGGCAAATATACTAATATTCTATTGGATAGGCTAGCACTTCGTCCAAATATGAAAGTGGCAATTATTGGTTGTGGATCGGGGGAGTCTATTGATGTAATATATCAGAAAATTGGACAAGATGGCAAACTATTATGCCTAGATATAAGCCAAAAACAGATAGAGCTTACTAAAAGTAAGTTAAGTAGTAAAAACATCGATATTGTTGAATACCAAGTTGCAGATATACAAGATTATCAGGGTAATGAGCAATATGACCTCGTATATTGTAGGTTTGTACTCATACATCTAACACATCCTCAAAAAGCCTTAAATAATATGTTAAGTTTATTAAAGCCGGGTGGAACTATTGCATGTGAAGAGCATGATTATACAGCTATATTTAATTATCCATATGCTCGTTCAATAGAACAATATAAAGAATTATTACACAAAATTGAAAAAAGACTTAGTGTAGATTATTCTTATGGTATAAAGCTATTTAATACTTTGTGTACTCTTCAATTAACAGATGTAAAATTTGATTTTCATCAACCAGTTTTTAATGGGGCTGAAGAAAAATTATTATTAAAATTATCTCTTTTAGAAGAAAAAGAACATTTTATTAAGCATAAGTTGATCGATAATTTAGAAATAGAAAAGATGCTAAAAGAAATGGATCAGATTATTCAGGATAAGACGGTTATACAAAGTGCAGGTGGGGTGTTTCAATCTTGGGGAAGAAAACTCTAATGAGTAGTATAATTTACTCCCTCATAAATATATATACTCAGGTAGAACTTCAAGAATTGGCGTTGTCGTATCTAAAGATCTCCGCTCCCGACTTCCGCATTTTTTAATAAGGCATAAGCTTGGAAGGCTCATAGTGCTGGGGTTTTTAAAATTTAGGCACAACATTATTTTGTTATTTTAAATATATTAAAGCATAATTCTTTAATTTTAGGTATTTGCTTAAGTCAGGAGATTCGTTGGAGATATATTCACGCCTTAGTTTATCGGATGCCCAAAAAAAATATAACGACGTTATTAATGATTTTCCCGTGTAATTTTGACCATTTTGTGTCAGAGTGAAAATTCCTTAACTAAAGGTCCTTTTGCGGCATAATCTCAGGTTATTTCTGCCTAGAAGATAAGTAGTTGCTGTAGCTACTTATCTTCTAGGCAGAAGAGTATATCTAATCTTATTTGTTGTTATCTAGGTTATATCTTAAATATTGCTTTAGTTAGCTCATCATAGCTCTTTAACCTAACCAATATAGGTTCTAAATCATCCAGCTTGATCATACAAGGTCCGTCACTTGGGGCATTATTTGGGTCTTGGTGAACTTCCATAAAAACACCTGCTACTCCGACGCTAACAGCTGCCCTTGCTAATATTTCAACATATTTTCTTTCGCCACCACTACTGTTGCCTATGCCACTTGGTTGCTGAACTGAATGGGTTGCGTCAAAAATTACAGGGGTCTTAGTTTCTGCCATAATTGGCAAACTACGCATATCTGATACTAGTGTGTTGTAACCAAAACATGCACCCCGTTCGGTAAGCATGATATTCTTTGCACCAAACGCTTCAAGTTTAGCATACACATTCTTCATATCCCAAGGGGCAAGAAACTGACCTTTTTTAACATTAACAACCTTATTAGTCATAGCTGCAGCATGCAGCAAATCTGTTTGTCTACATAAGAAGGCAGGGATTTGGATTATATCAACAATTTCAGCAACTTTAGCACACTGATTCTCTGTATGAACGTCAGTAAGAATAGGGCAGTTAAAGGCTGTTTTTACTTTAGACAAAATTTCCAGCCCTTTCTCAAGACCGCTACCCCGGATACCATTTATTGAAGTTCTATTAGCTTTATCGAATGACGATTTATAGATAAAGGGTATGTTAAGTTTAGCAGTAAGGGTCACAAGCTTGTCAGCCATAAATAATGCATGATCTAAACTTTCTATTTGGCAAGGTCCAGCAATAAACACAAATGGTAAGGTATTACCAATTTTGATATTATGTAAATCAATTATCTTTTGCATAACTTGGTCCTTAAATTTTACTTGGCAATTGGCAAGCTAGACTCTTCTTGTTTATCGTCAACTTGCTCAATTTTCTTAATTATCCCAAGGTTTTTCTTAGAAGACAGATTGGCAAGAATAATAGCATTAATTATAAACAAGGTGGCAAGCACTACCGTGGTTTTAGTCAAGAAATTAGCTACAGTTCTGCCTGTTACAACACCCATATTACCACTACCACCGCTCATACCACTTAACCCATCATTGCCAGTCTTTTGCATCAGAATTACGATAATTAGCAGTATTGCTATTACAATATGAACAAAAAGTAATATATTCATCATTTTTCAAAAAACCTATAATTTAATATTTGAACTAAAATTTGATAATCAAGTGAAGATTTGCCAATCATAACCCCATCAATATTCTGTACACTTAATATTTTTTCTATATTACCTAAATTTACAGATCCACCATACACTAAGCTAACATTATTTGCAACTTGGCTTTGCTGAAGAAAACAATTGAGGACATCAAATATCTCTATTAATTCTTCTTGGTTAGGAATAATCCCTGTTCCTATAGTCCAAATCGGCTCATAGGCTATTATTACATCTATCCCCTCCCCTATTTTATCATTTGGCAGGGATTCCACTAATTGTTTTAATAAAAAATTTTTATAATTATTATTTTTTCGTGTAGCTAGGTCTTCTCCGATACAAATAATAGGGCTAATCTTGGCATTTAAGCAATTCTCTGCTTTCTGTCTGATTAATTTATTGGATTCTTGAAAAAAGCTTCTACGTTCACTATGACCAACAATAGCGTAATTAATACCACTTAGTTTCAGTAATAGGCTTGAATATTCTCCAGTATAACTTCCTTGTTCTTCGAATTGACTGACATTTTGTCCACAAAACTCTATAGATTTGAATTTATCAGATAAATAAGCAAGATAGGGAGTAGGAGGAGCTATAATAAATTTGTTGTTATGTTGCTGCTCTATCAGTCTAGCACAAAATTTAAATGCATCATCTAAACTTATATGCATTTTCCAGTTAGCAATAATAAGTTTTTTCATAAAAATCGCTTGCAGATATTAGTGTACAGAACTATTGTAGTATACTACAAAAACTTGAAGAAGAAATTTATAATTTATGTTAAATAATATTAGAAACGCTGCTGATAGTTTTGTAATGCGTGTTTTACTTGGAATGATTGCCTTTGCATTTGTTGGATGGGGAATTAAAGATGTATTACAGACTACCAATAATTTTGATTTGATTACATTTTCTGATGCAAAAACTATTAGTGAAGAAGATTTTCTAAAAGCAAAAGCCGAACAAATTCGTGTTATTCAAAAACAAACTGGAACACATCTTAGTGAAGAAGATATAAAGCAGTTGAATATTGATAATTTTATTATTAAAAAACTTATCAATAATCGCATTATGAATTATTTAGTACACTATTATAATCTAGATATAACTGATGATACTGTGATTCAGTTTATTAAAGAATCCGCTAATTTTAAGAATGAGCAAGGTCTATTTGACATAGCACTCTTTAAAGGTTTTTTAAAAAACTCTTATATTAATGAGGAGGACTATGTATTTGATGTTAAAGAACATACCTTAAAGAATACTCTAATTAGTATTTTTATAGAATCATTTCAAACACCAAAAATAATGGTCAAAAATATTGTAGACTATATGGCCGAAACAAGAGATGTCGACCTTGTACAAATTGACTTAAAAGCCCAACCTAAAGGTGCGTTTATGACTTATGCAACTCCGGTCGAGTTAGAAGAGCTATACAAGGAGAATCAAGAGTTATTTGAAATACCAGAAAAACGTAGCTTGTCTTATGTAAAAATATCAAGTGAAGTGTTAGGTAAGCAAATTCATAATAGCGATGAAGAATTATTGAAGTTTTATCAGGATAACCAAGAAGAATTTGCTAATAAAAAATTTAGCGAGGTACGAAAACAGGTTAATGAATTATTGCAACAACAAAAAATAGAAGAGCTGAAGCTACTGTTAGCAAAAAATCTAGAAGATGATGTGGCAGCTGGTTCAAGTTTAACAGAAATTGCTAAAAAATATGAATTACCAATACAGAATTTAGATTCTGTAAGTTATAAGGATTTAACTAATAATATACAAGATGAATTTCAAGAGTTGGCTAAGCCTGCAAGTGGCGAGCAGACTAGGCGTAGTCAAACCGTTGTTCCTACGCGAAGTCCCATCGTGCCACAACGCCAACACTTAAAAGGCGAATGGTATGTTGATCTTGGCAAAAATGCTGACAGTATTTTTGATCTTGCAGAAGGAGAATTATCATATCCAATGGAACTAACTGATACAGGAGCTTTTATATTGGTTGAGATTAAATCTATTCAGCCAAGTAAACTACAAGAATTCTCGGCAGTCAAGGATCAAGTATACGAACTATGGTATAAGCAATATATTAGAAAGATAAATTTAGGAAACATAGAGAGTCTTGCTAAAGAATATAAACCTGGTAAAAGTAAAAAACCTCTAGATATTACTACCAACCAAGCTGCAACTTTTTCTAGGTATGAAGTTCATAATAATCAGCAATTACCAACAGAATTACTATCAGCAATTTTTAATGCTAACATTGATTCCAATACTCCAGTTTTTCAGTCAAAAGATAGGGCGTATTTTGCTTATGTAAAATCAAAAAGAATTGATAAGACGAAAAGGCAAGAAATTCAGAAAAAAAATGAAGGAGATATTGCAGTAGCCATAAGAAACAATGTTATGGATGAGCTGATTAGCTATGCCATCAAGAAAAATAAAATGAAACAAAATAGTATGTGATTATGATATAAATATGACAATTTAGATAACTAATTTTAACTATATTGTTACTAAACCTTGCATATTAATATATATTAAGATTATATTATGTCATATTAATATAATCTTAATTATGTGTTTATTATGTCAAAAGATCGTACGCTATTAGTAAGGCTTTCTACCGCAAAACAATTACTTGAAAATAAAATTGATAAGACAGAACGAGCTATAAAGTTGTTTGCTACTGATAGTAGTGTTTATGAGATATTGAAGACTGCTAATTTGGGGAAATGTTGTAATTTTATAAAAACTACGGAAGATAGATCATCAGCTAGTCAGGAATTAAAAGCTAGTTTAAAAGGTCTGCATAGTCAACAATCTGTCTTATCAAAGTATAATACAGTTAATTGCAAAAAGTTTGAAGAACGTAGTGACCAAATACACACAATAATTCAAGCTAGAAAGTTACTTAAATGTATTGACCAACATGATTTTAAGGAAGCACTGAAGATTGCCGGGTTGAGCGATATAATTAAGAAGGGTGCACCAGGAATAACTAGAATATGGATAACAGAAAATACTTTTTTTAAAAAATTGAATGAATATTTAGCAGTTAAACAGGAAGAATATAAGATAATACTAGAAGCACATCAAGCTGAATGTGGAGCAAGTGCTCCCGCACTACCCCTATCAACAACTCTTCTTGAAGGATCAAGTAACTGTAATAATACGTATGTTACTAATAACAACTATCCAGCAGCAGATTCTGCACAACCTAGTGTACTCCCATCTTTATACCCGCACCTATCTCTAGATATTACAACTACATCCCCAATGTACTCTTACCCGAAAGTTCGTAAACCTGCACCACCACCTCCAATACCACCTTCATATAATGAAGTAGTGCATGATGTGTTAATAGAATCTGATCAGAAGAACCAGCTTTTAGGTATTGCAGATCATCATGATTAAGCTCAGCTTTGTGGTTAATTGGCAACTCGTGTTAGTTAGCATATTACTCATTTGTATTAAATATTTAATGGTTCATTAGCAAATTTATAATGGTTTTTACAATAAGTAGCAGCCACGTATAAAAAATAATCATCCTCTATATTTACTTTTTTCAAGAGTACTTTTTTATAGAATCTTTCGTAAGTAGTAACGGTAATTAGACCGGCAGATGACAAAGTACCAAGTACAGACCAAAGTAGAGTGTTAATTGTTGTATGCCGTATATCTTCGTTAATGAGGATGGTGACAGGCTTATTATTGCAGCTCATTACTCGGCGGATTAACTTACCAAAAGTACTGTGGTCATAAGGTCCTTTAGATTCGATAATTTCTACTACTGTTAGTCCTTCTTGTTGGCTGGTAGTAGTGACATCATCTCTAAGTTTTATATCCTTAGAATGGTCATAAGCTGGATCAAGAAAGATGATTGCTTCAGAAGGTAAAGTTGTTGTGTATGTCATAGCAGTATCCCCTTTATGATTAAACTTAAAGTTATCAAGTTTTAACCACCAAAGAATCTTAATAGATTACTTTGGCGATCGGGGAGTTAGTAAACTGTATAGCATAACAGCTACGCTAGCCTTTAGGTTTAAGGTTTACACCTTAAACCCTGAACATAGCTAACATCTCCCCGATCATAACAATCGAGGATTACACCTTTATTCGGCAGATGTGTTCCGATGCTATAAGAGGTTACTACACCCCAAAATAACTTTGCAGTTACTTCATTTTTAATTTTAAACTATACTCCTATAAAGTCAATAATAGAAAAACTTATGCGAGGATAAAAAAGGTATTATACACAATTTGCTCACAGCAATTATTCTTAAAAATTTTTCTTTTTACCCCTTGAACTGTTACAAAATCAAGCATATATAGAATACACATTATTAAGTATTAAATCTATGGAGGTAAGAATGTCTTTTAGACCATTGCACGATAGAATTGCGGTAAAACCAATTCAACAAGAAGAAAAAACAAGTGGAGGAATTATTATTCCTGATACAGCAAAGGAAAAACCAATACAAGGTGAAGTAGTAGCTGTAGGTAAGGGAACAAAAAGTGAGAATGGTACTGTCCATCCATTAGAAATTAAAGTAGGAGATAAAGTACTTTATGGCAAATGGGCTGGCACTGAAGTAAAAGTTGATGGTTTAGATTTGGTCATTATGAAAGAAAGTGATGTCATGGGCATAATTGCATAACTATTGAAAGTTAGTAAATACAGCTTCTTTATACGTCTATTAGCGAGAAGCCCGTAAGACCGACGAAGCAATCCAGTAACATCATTTATCTATAGATTGTTTCCTGGATTGCTTCGCTTACGCTCGCAATGACGTTGTGGTATAGGTATTTGTAAACTTTTAACAGTTGTGGACATACTTGGTTAATAATTTATTTATTGTAAGGAGAACATAAATATGGCAACAAAATTAATAAGACACGGCTCAAATGCACGTGAACAAATGCTAAGAGGTATTGATATTTTAGCTGATACCGTAAAAGTAACATTAGGTCCAAAAGGTAGAAATGTTGCAATTGAACAGTCATTCGGTTCACCAAGACTAACCAAAGATGGTGTAACAGTGGCAAAAGCTATTGAACTAAAAGATAAGGCTCAGAATTTGGGAGCTCAATTGGTAAAATCTGTGGCAAGTAAAACATCTGATGTTGCTGGTGATGGAACAACTACCGCAACTGTTCTAACTCAAGCAATAGCAAGAGAAGGTAACAAAGCAGTAGCAGCTGGTTTTAACCCTATGGATATAAAACGAGGTATAGATTTAGCTGTTAACCTAGTAGTTGAAGAAATTAAGAAAGCTAGTAAAAAAATCAGCAGCCAAGAGGAAATTGCTCAAGTTGGTACTATTTCATCAAATGGTGACAAAGAAATTGGCGAAAAAATTGCCGTAGCGATGGAAAAAGTTGGTAAAGAAGGCGTAATTACCGTTGAAGAAGCTAAGAATTTTAGTTTTGAAGTAGATGTAGTTGAAGGCATGATGTTTGATAGAGGCTATCTATCACCATATTTTGTTACTAATTCCGAAAAGATGGTAGCAGAATTGGAAAATCCGTTTATCTTACTATTTGAAAAGAAATTATCAAATTTACAACAAATGTTACCAGTACTTGAAGCAGTAGTGCAATCAGGACGTCCTTTACTAGTAATCGCTGAAGATGTAGAAGGAGAAGCACTTGCTACTTTGGTAGTAAATAAATTACGTGGTGGGTTAAAAGTTGCTGCAGTTAAAGCTCCTGGCTTTGGCGATAGAAAAAAATTCATGATGGAAGATATCTCTATTTTAACAGGCGGTCAGCTCATCAGTGAAGATCTTGGTATGAAACTTGAAAATGTTAATATCAAAATGCTAGGTACTGCTAAAAAAGTTACTATTTCCAAAGAAAATACTGTCATAATTGATGGTGCTGGTAGTAAGGCAGACATTGCAGCTCGTTGCTCACAAATTCGTAAACAAATCGATGAATCTAGTTCAGATTACGATAAAGAAAAATTGCAAGAGCGTTTAGCTAAGCTTGCTGGTGGTGTGGCTGTCTTAAAAGTTGGTGGTGCTACTGAGGTTGAAGTAAAAGAAAGAAAAGATCGTGTCGAGGATGCATTGCATGCTACTAGAGCAGCAGTGGAAGAAGGCGTTGTTGCTGGTGGTGGTGTTACTCTTTTCTATGCAGCAAGATCCTTAGAGTCGTTAAAAAGTACTAATGAAGATCAGCAAGCTGGTATTAACATCGTTAAGAAAGCTCTACAAGCTCCAGTAAGGCAAATTGCAGAGAACGCTGGTATGGACGGAGCTATTGTAGTTGGAAAACTTACTGATAGTAAAGAGAAAAACTTTGGCTTCAATGCTCAAGATATGACTTATGTTGATATGATTAAGGCTGGTATTATCGATCCAACTAAGGTCGTGCGTACTGCTTTACAAGATGCAGCATCGGTTGCTTCTTTGATTATTACTACTGAAGCATTTATTATCGATGAACCAGCTGATAAAGATGAGCCTGCTATGCCACGTGGTGGTATGGGCGGCGGTATGGGTGGCATGGGCGGTATGGACTTCTAACGCTCATTTCTTCATACTAATAACACTTTACCCCAACTCTAGATAAGAATTAGTTAATTCTTATCTAGAGTTCGCGTACTTTGATGTCATCCCTCTGCTTTTTTGTAGGTATGACTTTTTATTAACAGACCTCTTTCGAAACTCGCTTATGCTGAGGAATTTGAAGGAAACGCTTCATCTCAAACCGCAGCGTATACTGCTCGTAAATGAAGAGTTGGTAGACGATAGTATAACTTCAAGAAGAGCTAGGCAGTAGCAAAGTCGAGCAGCGTAGCGTACATTAGACTTGCTGCATAAATCAAAGAAGCTTTCGGGATTTTTAGGAGAAACGAAGCCGGCTACCTTCGCGTACACAGACGTACGTGAGGAGCGGAGGCGAGTTTCGACGACAAAATCACCAACTAGATTGACTTATGCAGTAAGTCTATTAGTAACTAGGCAGCTTCGATCTTTGCTCGCGACAACGCCAATTCTTGAAGTTCTACCTGAGTATACTATAATTCCGTTACGGATTCGAGTACCGCATCATTGTCCAAATCACCAGCAGAAGTAGAGTTTCGAAGGAGGTCTAATGTACTAAAGTAATTTTTACCGGAAGCTTATCAGATAACTTTAACCAAATTTTATCAGTAGTATAAATTTCCATATTATAATAACTACCAGTTGCTATGCATGCTCTGTCACCTAAAGATAAACCATAATCTTTTGTTAAACTTATTAACTTGCCTGCTTTGATACTTATACTTTCAGAAAATGGTATGATGTCTGGAACTATATCTGTTATAATTGTATCAATTTCATTTTCTTTTATATTAGATCTAGTTAAGACAGAAACTAATTCACTTAAATTAACTGATGATAAGGCACTACTTGCAATAACATCCTCTAATATTTTATAACCTGATTCTTGTTTTAATAAGGCAATGATTGCAGATGTATCTAATAAAAATTTCTTAGTCTTGATTAGAGATTTAGAACTTGTTTGCATCTTCGTTCCTCATCAGTTTTAGCTCTTTTTGTAAATCAATATCCTCGTATTTACTTAAAATATTTCTAGCTTTTTCTATATTAGCATGATAAGTCGAAACTATTAATTCAGAATCTTTATATTTAATGGACACTTCATCACCAGCTTTAAGATGCAGTTTTCTTCTAATTTTAGCGGGGATAGCAAGTCTCCCATTACTGTCTATATAACTTTTTAATGCTGTCATAATATATACCGATAATGTTAAGATTAATATAAAGATACAACTATATACATAGTAACTAAAATTATAAAAATGGTCAATTTAATAAATACTAGATAAATACTAATTCTAATAATCCTGCTTTTTAGTCTAATTTTTTAATTTTAGATTTCTAATAAGTGAGTTTGCCAAAGATATCTATTAATAAAATTTACTTTGCTATAAGCCGGATACATGACTGCATTCGATTTTTAGGTCGCGGGAATCTTAATTCTTGAAGTTCTACCTGAATATGCTAAAGAACCTAAGCAAGGGGTAGATATGTTTGTTGCTTATCAGAATAAGTAAAAATTTGCCCAGTTTTTATATCAAAAAACCATAAATGAATAGTTAGCTCTTTCTTGGTCACTAGTTTATTAATCCATGGAAACGTCATACAATTTTGATGTGATTGTTTAAGTGCTAATTTTGTATAATCATCAGCATTATAATGTCTAAAATTAGGTGTTTTTATCAGAGCAACCCAGTTGGTTATAAAATCATTCTGCACTCTATCGTCACTATTTAATAATTCTTGAATTCCTCCACATTGGCTATGTCCTAATACAATTAAGTGTTCAACTTTCAAAAAGCATATTCCAAACTCTAAGGCAGCACTTGTGCCATGATGAGATCCATCTTTTTCGTAAGGAGGAACAATATTTGCTACATTACGTACAACAAATAAATCCCCTGGATCACATTGTAGTATTAATGCCGGATCTACTCGTGCATCACAACAAGCAACCACCATAATCTTTGGTTGTTGACCATCACGGGATAGACTCTGCATAATAGATTTATTACCATAAGCATATTTTTTTCTAAATAGCTGATAGCCTTTTAGTATTTTTTCAAAACTTTGTTGCATATATACTGCTCGTAAATGAAGAGTTGGTAGACGATAGTATAACTTCAAGAAGAGCTAGGCAGTAGCAAAGTCGAGCAGCGGAGCGTACATTAGTACGTGAGCAGCGGAGATCTTTAGACACGACAACGCCAATTCTTGAAGTTCTACCTGAGTATATGACCCTCAAGACGTCACTACAATTATAGCAGATATTTTTCAAGCACTAATAGATTTTAAATTTTTGTAGGCATACCATCCCAACGTTTTATTAAATCAGTATTAATATCAAAAATATCAAGAACCCGCGAAATTGAATAATTTATCATGTCATCCAAGGTTTTAGGTAAACTATAAAAAGCAGGTACTGGAGGTGCAATTATCCCACCATAATTCGTTACTTTTAACATATTTTCTAAATGACCTAGATGTAAAGGAGTCTCTCTTATCATCAACACCAGTTTTCTTCGTTCTTTTAGTGTAACCCCTGCTGCTCTACTGATTAAATTATTCTCAATACTGCCAGCAATTGATGCAAGAGTTCTCATGCTACATGGAGCTATTATCATGCCAAATATCCTAAAAGCACCGCAAGAAACCCTAGCACCAATATCAGAAAGATTGTAACAGTAATCTGCTAGATCTTTTACTTGTTCTATGGAATAATTCGTCTCATGTAATATGGTAAGATGAGCAGATTTTGAAATAATTAGATGACTCTCAATATTTATCTGCCTCAGAATCTCAAGTAACCTTATACCATATATTGCTCCAGAAGCTCCAGAGATTGCCACAAGCAATTTTTTTTTATTATCGCTAGTCATAGCTATATTTTTTCCTTTCAAAGTGTATTTGCTTATATTAAAATGATGCTTGGTTTACAAAAAACCAAGCTTTTAACTGATTATGGAGTTTGCAGATGAGTCTCATGAGCCACATACAAAGTTTACAAAAAAAACATAATGATTTAGAAAGACTAATAAATACCGGATTTTTGCATTTGCAAGATAATACTAAAGTCAGGCAGTTAAAGAAACAAAAATTAATATTAAAAGATAAAATTCTATTGCTATATAAAGGTTTCACCAAGAATGCTACTATCTCTCAGAAGTAAAGGATTAGCTATTATTTTGTCTTCGCCCTCGGCTACTGGTAAATCTAGCTTAGCTAAAGCAGTTTTAAAAATCGACAGTAATCTTAGATTATCCATTTCTGCAACTACTAGAAGACCAAGAACAGATGAAGTTGATGGAGTAAGTTACTATTTCAAGACCAAAGAGGAATTTAATAAATTAATTGAGCAAGATGCATTTCTTGAATATGCAAATATTTACAATAATTATTATGGAACACCTAAAAAAGTTGTAGAAGACTTACTAAGTCAAGGGTTAGATGTTTTGTTTGATATAGATTGGCAAGGTACAAAGCTAATAAAAAAAACCTTGCCAAATGTAATTACAATTTTTATTTTGCCACCGAGTCTTAGTATTTTGCAACAACGAATTAAAAATAGAGGGCAAGATAGTAAAGAATCAATAAAGTTGCGTGTGAAATTAGCTACTAAAGAAGTGTATTATGCCAAACAATATGATTACGTGGTTATTAACGATGATTTTGATACTACTCTTGAAACAATATATTCTATAATCACTGCTGAGCGATCGAAAAGAATAAGACTTGATTTAGGCAAGTTTTATAATGATTGGCATGACCAACTCTGATGTTATCCCACAACTGTTGAAAGTTTACAAATACCTATACCACAGCGTCTATTAGCGAGCGTAAGCGAAGCAATCTAGGAAACAACCTATAGATAAATGATGTTACTGGATTGCTTCGTCGGTCTTACAGCCCTCCTTGCTAATAGACGTATAGAGAAGATGTATTTATTTACTAACTTTCGACAGTTATGGACGTTATTCCAAACAGTAGAGTTTACTATTACCCACAAATATTTATAGGGTTAGCCAACCGCCAACCTTGTATTAGTTAGACAAAATTTCTCTCTAACGGTTCTACATTATTTATTTCTTTTATAAATTGCTCTTGTATTATTTGCAAGTTATCTTGAAAATTATCCCAAAAATTTTTAATTTCTTGTTCGTAAGCAACCAGTTCAGACATAGTCCAATTAAATTGTTCAAAAAGTTTATATAAATTATTTAGTCCGATGTGCAGAACAATTATATTAAGTAATTCTGGAGAAAATAATTTTTTTATCCTTGCTTCTTGTGCTTCTTTATATTCACCATGATTAGCGATGCCAAACTCTGCTATATCATGCATTTGACTAGTCCGTACTTGTATTTCCATATTACGTCTAGATGTACCAATAGTAGTCACAATATGCAAGGAACTATAGCCGTTATCTTTGGGATTAACAATATAGTCTTTATATTTTTCATGGTTACTAGGATATATATCATTAATAATATCTAGTACTTTATAACAGTCTTCTAGCGTATCAACTATAATTCTAAAAGCAATGAGGTCAGTTAATTGATAAAAACCAATACCTTTTCTTACCAATTTCTTTACGATCGAATAAGGGTCTTTTAATCTGCAAGATATCTTCGCTACTATAGAATTCTCTTGCAATTTAGTACTAATAATATCAGTGATATTGTGTAAATTATCAATATCCTCGTATAACATAAAATGCACACTGTTACTTTAATTATTGATTTAGATTATTATATATACTTTACTATCAAGAATTCACAAGTATTTACGAAGGCAATTCTTCAAAAGCATCGAATATACCTGTAATATTAATAAAAACTATTACCCTGTCAAGATCAAATTATTAATTTATAAATAAGAAAGATTTTCCAAATGATATAATTTGTTAAACAATTTTTATATCGAATTGAGATTAATGTACTTAGTGTTTAGTTATTTTATGTTATTATACTCGGTGAACTTCAAGAATTGGCGTTGTCGTGTCTAAAGATCTCCGCTGCTCACGTACTAATGTACGCTCCGCTGCTCGACTTTGACACTCCTAGCTCTTCTTGAAGCTATACTATCGTCTACCAACTCTTCATTTACGAGCAGTATATAACCTCAGCCGATGTAAAATACGCGAATTTGGGATAAGAAATGAAAATAGCTACTTGGAATATTAATTCTATAAGAATAAGACTACAACATTTAAGGGACTTTTTAACAGAAGTAGATCCAGACATTGTTTTGTTACAAGAAATCAAGTGTGAGACTGATAAGTTTCCTTTTGATGAACTATCAGATCTAGCATATAATTTCTATGTGTATGGTCAGAAATCCTATAATGGTGTAGCTATCTTATCAAAGTTTCCAGCTGATGAAGTGGTAAAAGACTTTCCGGGTATTAATTGTACTAATCAAGCACGGTTTATAGAAATATCTCTACAAACTCCTATAGGTTTTTGTAGTATCACTTCATTATATGCACCTAACGGTTCATTGGTAGGTAGTGATAAATTTAAAATGAAATTAGAATTTTATGATAATTTAATTAATTACTTCGAATCCAAAAGAACTCTTGATACTAAGGTGATAGTTGGAGGAGATTTTAATATTGCTCCTTTTGATATTGACGTATACTCAGCAAAAAAGTTACAAAATACTACTTGTTTTACTAATGAAGAAAAACAACGATTGAGAATTATTTTAAATTCTAGTTTTGAGGATTTATATAGATTATCAAATCCTACTAAGCAAGAATTTTCTTGGTGGGATTATAGAGCAGGTTGCTTTGAACAAAATAAAGGTATGCGTATTGATATGATACTTGCATCAAGCAATGTTGCAGATTATCTAAATGATTGCTACATGCATTATAATCTACGAACTAAAATTAAGCCTTCTGATCATATACCCGTTGTTGCTATCATTAGTTAACCTCAAATATCGTCTACCAACTCTTCATTTACGAGCAGTATATTGCCAAAAAAGTTAAAAAATGGTTACAAAAAAGTTTTATAGAAATAAAGAAGATTTTATTTGTGATATATGTAGTGAATTGGTACAAGGAAATGGCTATACTAACCATTGTTCAGCATGTTTCTACAGCAAACATGTGGATATTAACCCTGGGGATAGAGCCTCTAGATGTAATGGACTAATGCAGCCAGTTTCCTATAAACTCGACAGTAAAAAGGGCATAATTCTAACTCATAAATGCCTTAAATGTGGAGAATATAAAAACAACAAGCTTGCAAGCACAGATAGCGTAGAGAATTTGCTAGATGTTTTCAGTTATGCCTGAATATAACCCAATTAGGGATAAGAATTGACAAATTCTTATCCTGAATTCACGTAATATCAGGGCAATGGTATAAATTCTATCACCATTACGATGCCCCAAACATTTTCGGGTTAGCTACAGATTCAGTCTATTGTGTTTTTATTGCCACAAAGTATCTCTATAACACTATTGATTAATGCTCATAATAGTTTTTTAGTTTGTCCTAAAGAAAATATTATGCTATATATACCGAACTAGGTAGCCTAAGTGGAATTTGGAGAGATTTGTGTTTCACGGGCATTATTTGAGAATCTAATAAGGGAATTCTTGTCTATATAATTTAAGGAGAAATATTATGAAAAAGTTGTTTTTAATCGCTGCTACAAGTACGGCTCTTTTAACTTCTGCTACATCTTTTGCTGAAACAGGGGGTTTTTATCTTAAAGCTGAAGGTGGTGCAGCTATGTTGAATAAAGAAAAGGCTAAATTACCTAAAGAAATGGAAAACTTATCCTTGACACAGAAAGTTAAAAGAAGTGCTGTTGGTGTTGTTGGTCTTGGTGCTGGTTATTATGCAATGGATAATGTTAGAGCAGAATTGACACTTGATTTCCTTCCTAATATAGAATTCAAAGATTCTATTACTGTTACTGGTGCGGTGGCAAAAGGCGAGGGAAAGCTCCAAGGAACTCTAGAATCAAAACGTAAAGGACAAGTAATATCATTGTTGCTCAGTGGTTATGTTGATTTGTATGACGCAGGTTTTGCTAAGTTCTTTGCAGGAGCAGGTGTTGGTATGGCTCAAATAAAAGAGAAAGCAACTCTAAATGGAGCTATAGTGGCTACACATAACACTATAGAGGTTAATCGAAAATCAATCGATATATCCACAAAGTCTAAGAATTCTAATAATTTTGCTTATCAGTTGAGTGTTGGTGCTTCTGCTAATGTGGCTGATGGTATAAATGTTGAGCTTGCCTATAGCTGGAGAGATTATGGAGCAGCAAAATATGGGAAAGGGAAAGAGAGCAAATCAGAAAGTGCTTACAGAGGTCACCATTTAATGGCTGGCTTAAGATTTGATCTTTAATAATAATTTATAGATTTATTATTTTTGTTCCACAAAAGAAGAGGGTTTTTGGTAACCCTCTTCTTTTGTTATTTGTAGGGTTATCTTGAAAATAAGCTAGCGGATTAGTTTAATTTATAGTAAAATGTAAATTAAAAAATAGAACTATGAAAAATTTACTCTTAGTAACGATTATAACTATTTCACTTTTATTCTCTGTTTCCTCTTTGGCTATTGACAATCAATTTTATTTAAAAGCAGAGGTTGGAGCGAATAAAATGGCTAATATTAAGTTAAATGATAAAAAACTAAAGCAAAATACCGCTATGTTTCTTGGCGGAGGTTTGGGTTATTATATTCTAGATAATGTTAGAGCTGATCTCATGCTTGCTTGGATTGCTAATCATCAATCTAAGCATTCTTTTGCCGGTATAGACTCAAAAATTAAGCCTCAAATTGCTACTTTAATGCTTAATGGTTATGTGGATATTGTTGATATAAGTATTTGTGAATTTTTTGTTGGTGCTGGTGCTGGAGTTGGTCAACTAAAAAACCAAATTACTAAGAATAATGGTGTATCAGTTTCTAGTGCTAAAAAAAATAACCTAGTCTACCAGCTTACTCTTGGAGCTGCTACAAAGTTAGCCCCAGGAGTAAAAGTTGAAGCAGCTTACAGTTGGAAAGATTTTGGTAGCACAAAAGAAATAAAAAATCATATTAAGTCATTAGCATATAAAGGTCATAATGTATCACTCGGCGTCAGGCTTGATGTGTAATATGCTCAACTAATATTCTGTCATTCCTCTAGCTACGACAACATCATTGAACAATTCGGACACTATATGAAAATACCATACCATTGTGATGTTGCCAAAAGGGTTATATTAAAAGAATCTGCTGCATTAGTTGAATTATCTAATAATATTCCTAGTGATTTTAACAATATAGTAGATTATATAATTAACTGTAAAGGTAGGGTTATTTTAACCGGTATAGGAAAGAGTGGTTATATAGCTCATAAAATAGCAGCAAGTTTTGCTTCTACCGGTACGGCTGCTTTTTATCTGCACCCAGCTGAGGCTAGCCACGGTGATCTTGGTATGGTAACTGACAATGATGTAGTATTTATGTTGTCTAATTCAGGAGAGACCAAAGAATTATTTGATATAATGAAATATTGTAAGAGATTTTCTATAAAAATAATTGCCATGACTATGAATGTCAACTCTACTATAGCAATCAATAGTGATTTCCTATTATTAATACCAAGAATCAATGAAGCATCTTATATTGCCGCTCCAACAACTTCTTCAGTAATGATGTTATCTCTTGGAGATGCACTTACCACTTCTGTACATGAAGCACGAGGCTTTTCTGAAGATGATTTTCGGCTGTATCATCCTGGAGGAAAGATTGGAGCGAATCTTATAAAGGTAGAGAGCTTAATGCGGGTGAAAGATCAGTTGCCTTTAGTATATGCTGATACCTCATTTACCGATACTATATTGGTTATGAATCAAAAGAGTCTTGGATGTGCTATAGTGGTAAATAAAGATTTGAGTTTGGTTGGTATTATAACAGATGGAGACTTGCGTAGACATATTAATGATAAAATAGATATGAAGTATGCATGCGATGTAATGACTTCTAATCCAAAACAAATTTCTCCTTTAAAATTAGCGGGAGAGGCTTTAGGTATAATGAATAGTAAATCGATTACTAGCATACCAGTAACTGAAAATAATATGGTGATTGGTATTGTTCATATCCATGATTTACTTAGGGCAGGAATTAGTTGATGAATGTTCATGATAATGTTGGCAATATTATGGTTAAGATTCCCTTCATAGATAAAAGTAGTAGTGCTATCATTTCATCCTATAGACGTTCAATTAGTCTATCAAAGATCTTATCTTGTTTAGGAATAATATTAACCTTATGTTTAATTTATATAAATTTAAATCCTATCAGTAATAATTCAAAATCAACGGAGGATAATAGTAGCAATAGTGCTTTTAATCCAAATGATAAAGATTATGAAATAAAAATTTCAAATTCAATTTTTAAGGGGTTCAATAAAAACTTAAATCCTTACCAAATTCAGACTGTGCAAGCAGTTAGGACTTTAGGTAATCAATATAAACTGGAAGAAATTAATGCTACATATAAAATAAATGACAACAAAGACTTAGTGATCAGTGCAAAAAATGGTATATTGAATGAGAGTAGTCACATATTAAAATTAGAAAATGATGTACAGTTTTTTTTAGGAGAAAGCACATTAAAAGCACAAGAAGCCCAACTGAATCTACTAAATAAAGAAACATATAGTAACACAGGAGTGGTATTATCTTATAAAAATTGTAAAATTACTTCTAATAATTTTAGTGCTACACATGATAATGATATTATAAATTTCAAAGGTAATGTATCGACGGTTATTGATGTATCGGATTTTTAGCATGATTTGCTATGTATTGTTTTTTCTAATCATGAGTTCATCCGTAGCCTATGGGAAACATCCGTACTCAAAGCATTCGAGTATGGATAGATTATATATTCATTCTGACAATTTAGTAATTGATCAAACTAAGAATCAAGCTTGTTTTACAGGAGAGGTGATTTTGTGGTTTGATGATATGATGGTAAAAACAACTAATTTAGAAATTTTTTATAAAACAGTTGATAATAAAAAAACTATTGATTACATCTCCATACCGTCAAGATTGATTGCTAAAAAGAATAATGGTCAAGAGTTACTAACTGCTACTTCTGCAAAATATTTTGTAGAAAGAAAAGAACTAGTACTGCTTGGTGATGTAATAGTACAAAATAAGGATGGTATTATAAAAACTGACAAACTAGTATATTATACGGAACTCAATAATATAGATTATAGCAAATCAAAAAATTAGTTATGTAAGAAATTTTTAAAGTATGCCGCATTTAATAATAGAGAAATTACAAGTAAGTAGTATTTCAAAATCTTATAATAAGAGAGTGATCCTAAACGACGTATCTCTTCAATTAAAAACAGGAGAAATAGTTGGTCTTTTTGGTCCAAACGGTGCAGGTAAAACTACCTGTTTTAGTATTATTATAGGACTTACCAAACCAGATAGTGGAGCATTATTTTATAATGATCATGATATTACTCATTTACCAATTTATTTAAGAGCTAGGTTTGGCTTTAGCTATCTTCCTCAAGAACCATCAATTTTTCGTGGGCTATCTGTAGGAGATAATATTAGATTAATGCTAGAGATTTTAGAAAATGACCAAGAAATTATCGAACAAAAAACATTAGATTTGCTTAAAGAATTTTCTATTCTTCATCTAAAAGACATGCCAGCAATAGGATTATCCGGCGGAGAAAGACGTAGGCTAGAAATCGCAAGAACAATAGCACTAGATCCCAAATTTATTATGCTTGACGAACCACTTGCAGGCATTGATCCGTTAGCAATTGAGGATCTTAAAAATTTAATTGTTCACTTACGTAACCGCAATATCGGCATCCTAATTACCGATCACAATGTTAGAGATACTCTTAATATAGTTGACAGAGCCTATGTTATTTACGAAGGAAAAGTCCTATTAGAAGGAACTCCACAAGAAATAGCCACAAGCTATCAAGTAAAGGAAGTATATCTAGGGCAATCTTTTTGTTTGTAATAATAGACCTCTTGGTACTCGAATCCGTAACGGAATTAGAGTACGCTGCGGTTCGAGGTGAAGCGTCTCCTTCAAATCCCTCAGCATAAGCGAGTTTGCCAAAGAGATATATTTTTTCGTTCACTATTATGTCAACCTGATCAATACATGTTTTTTCTTACCTGCGGATATCTTAATAACCTGCTTGTCCTGCATAAAAGTTAAATCAACAACCATATTTTCATCTTGGATTAGTTGATTATTGATTTTTGCTCCAGCCCCTCTAATCAACCGACGTCCTTCGGATTTTGATTTAGCAAGACCTGCTTCATAAAGTAATTCATATGCTGGAATACCTAGAGCTAACCTCCCCTGTTCTAGATAAATAGTTGGTAAATTGCAATCAATTTCTCCTTGTTCAAAAAGCTTGGTAGCTGTTTCTAAAGCTGTCATAGCTGCCTCTTTACCATGACAAAGTTTAGTTAAATTAAAGGCTAATTGCTTTTTGGCACTATTAATATCAGATGCACTAAGTAAGATAAACTCTTGCATGGCATCTTCTCCTAACTCACTATATAATTCTGCGAACTTGACCACATCTTGATCTTCACAATTCCGCCAATATTGATAATAATCGTACGGGCTTAACATATCCTCATTTAGCCACACAGCTCCACCAACAGACTTGCCCATTTTGTTGCCAGAAGCAGTTGTTAGTAAGGGCGTAGTTATACCAAAGACTTCATTACCTGTTAGTTTCCTTGTAAAATCAACACCCATTACTATATTACCCCACTGGTCGCTACCACCTATTTGTAAAGAACAACCATATAGTTTATTTAAATGATAAAAATCGTAGGCTTGTAGTAACATATAATTAAATTCCAAGAAACTCATATGTTGCTCTCTCTCTAAACGTAATTTTACAGAGTCCATAGATAACATACGATTCACAGAAAAAAAAATACCAAAATTGCGAAGAAATTCTAAGTAATTTAACGATTCTAGCCAATTTGAATTATCAACTAATATTGCATCATTTTCCCCAGTACCAAATTTAATAAATTTTGATAATGATTTTTTTATACCTTCAGCATTTTTGGCAATTTCTTCTTTTGTTAAAGATTTCCTTGCCTCATCTTTACCGGTAGGATCGCCAATTTTACTAGTTGCCCCTCCTAGGAGTACTATTGGTTTATGACCATATTGTTGCAATAAACGCAGTATCATAATTTGCATCAGACTACCTACATGTAAAGATTGTGCTGTACAATCAAAACCAATATAAGCAGATATTTTACTGTTTTTCATTAGCTCTGTTAGTTTTTCTAAATCAGTACATTGATATAGAAAACCTTTACTATCAAAATTTTTAATAAACATTTTTTAAACTAATTTTTTTAATATTTATTATTAGACTTCCTGCATAAGTCAAAAATAGTTGAGGAATTTTTAGGAGAAACGAAGCCGAGCGCCACAGCGTGCACAGGCGTACGTGAGGAACACAGGCGAGTTTCGACGACAAAATTACCAACTAGATTGACTTATGCAGGAAGTCTATTATTTTGTAGCAGAATTGAAGACCTCTACTTCGATTCTGCTACTCAACTTTTATCCAAAAACTTGAAAATTGATTTATCAATTCTTCAAGTTTTTGAAGTAGGTCAATATAGGAGCAGATATAAAAATAGATGAATATGTACCAACTATTATACCAAAAAACACTAATACACTAAAACTATAAATAGCTTCCCCACCAAATATTACCAAAGCTAGGTTTGCGAGTAAGGTTGTAACAACTGTTAGAATAGTCCTAGACAGAGTTTCATTAATACTCAGATTAATAATTTGTGGCATTACTTTCTTATGTGATTTGCGTAAATTTTCTCTGATTCTATCATAGATAACTACTGAATCATTCACAGAATAACCTATTATGGTAAGAATAGCAGCTATGGAGCTTAAATTGAAGTCTAGCCTCATTACACTCATAAAACCTAAGCTTAGTATGGTGTCATGTAACAAAGCTACAAGTATACCAAGCCCAAAATACCACTCAAATCTAACCCAAGTGTAAACCATTATGGCAAGAAACGAAAGAATTAGTGCTGTTATTCCTGATTTTATCAGTTGAGTACCAACTTGTGGACCGACAAAATCTACTTTACGATACTCAAATTTATAAGGAAATTGGTTTTTTAAAGTTGATTTGATAAGCTCAATATTTTGCATTAAAGTATCTTCACTATTGCTGCCAACTCGTATTGACAAATCATGCTGATTACCAAAATTTTGCAATACTATTTCACCAATCTTAAGGTTATTAAGCACTTCACGCATTTTGGTTAAATCAGGGTCTTGATCAAGCCGCACTTCTATAACAATCCCACCAGCAAAATCAATACCAAAATTAAATTTGTAAATCCCTATCCAAATAATACTTACAAGAGATAAAATAATGGATATCGTATAACTTACTTTTTTAAATCTGATAAAGTCAAAGTTGATTTTATCAGGTAAAAGCCTTAATGGATATAATTGCATTATTGAATTCTTTAATTTATATACCGAGAGCTTGTCTATACAATTCTAAGATCGCATCTTGTTCAGCTAGCTTATTTCTATCAAGTTTTTTTAGTTTTAACACCGACTTCATGGCCTTGGTATCAAAGCCACTAGAGCTGGCTGCATCAAATATATCTTTTATTGCTTCAGATAATTCAGCTTTTTCTTGTTCAAGCCCTTCTATTTGATTTATATATTGTTCTAATTGTTCTTTAGCTATCACTTCTGTCATAAAATTAAAGTTTATTGTTTATCAAAAATTGTAATATGGCTAGTATATATTATTTTTATCAAGCCACTAAGTAGTTTATAGATAATTTTGCTATAAATACTAGAAAAATTTTTAGATTAGTTACCCCAATTAGGGATAAGAATTAGTTAATTCTTATCCCTAATTGGCTTTAATATAAGGAAAAATGCATTCTTAAAGCGGTTTTGCAAATGCATTTTAAACCTTTCTAAAGCTAAAAACATGATTTTAAAAGATTAAAATCATGTTTTTAGCAAAATATTAATTTAACAATCAGATGCAGAGCCGTCTCAAATCTGATTGTTTCGATAATTTTACCGAATTTGGGATAAGAATTGACTAATTCTTATCCCAAATTCGCGTATTAGTTGTTACCCTCTTGAACGATCCTTATAAAAACAAAGAGCTATTAGGCTTGAAATAGCACAAGCAATTACATAATAAATAGATGAAGTAATAGTACCAGTTTTTTGTACAAGATATTCTAGTATTAAAGGTGTTGTACCACCAAAAATACTGGTTGCTGTATTATAAGACAATGATAAAGCAGTATTTCTGATATTGGTTGGATAGAATTCAGCTTGCAGTGCAGGTTCAGGACCAATATAACAAGCAGCTAAAATTGATAATACAATTTGAGATATAATTATAAAATAAAATTCTCCAGTTTCAATTACATTCATCAAAAAAGGAATAACTAAAATAATTACCAGTAAATTAATCACAAAAATTTTCTTTCGACCAATTACATCAGATAAATAGCCAGAACATAAAGTAACAATAGCCATGATTATATAACAATAATTAGCTAAATTGCTAACTTGGTCATCGGTAAAACCACGATTTATCCTCAAAAATGACATTAGATAAGTAGCTTGTAGATAGAATATTACTGAACCTGTAGAATTGATGAAGATTGATATTAACATATCAATCCAATATACAGAGATAACTTTTTTCAGAGGAGATTTTAAAATCCCACCATTTTCTTTTATACTTTGAAAACTAGGGGTTTCACTGGTATATTTTTTTATATAAAGTCCAGCAAATAAAATAAAGATTCCTAATAAAAATGGTATTCTCCACCCCCAATCATTAAATTGTTGTCCTGATAAAAGGCTTTGTATAAGCTGCGAAATGAGTGATCCAAATAATATACCAATACAAATACTGGACATTGGTATACTGCCAGTAAAGCCACGATGTACCTTACCTGTATGTTCAATAGCAAATGCAATTGAGCCAGTAAGTACTCCGCCCATTGATAAACCTTGCAGCATCCGAAGTAGAATCATTAATATAGTTGCGGTAACACCTATATTGTCATAAGTTGGTAATATGCCAATTAGTGCCGTTGGCAGAGACATACAAAATATAGATGTACTTAAAGCAGTTTTTCTACCAAAACGATCTCCCAGTATCCCAAAAAATACCCCACCTATTGGTCTCATTAAATAACCGATAGCAAATACCAAAAAAGCATGCAATAAAGACGAGCTAGGACTTGATCCAGGAAAGAACTTTGCTCCTATTATAGGAGCAAAGTAACCAAATAGTGCGTAATCATACCACTCAAATGCATTTGCTACACCGCTTGCAAAAACCAACTTACGTTTATTCATATTTTTTATTATTTCATTGGTGTCAAGGGTTAGAATGCTTGTTAGCAACATAATATGATGGCTTACTCATAATGCCCACTCAAGCTGATTATTAGTACAGTCTTTTCATCTTCAAAGATTTCGTATATCAGTCTATGTTTGATATTAATTCTTAGAGAATAGCAACCTTTTAAGTTGCCTACGAGTTTCTCACTGCTGATAGGTCTTGGATTATTTTTTAATTCAGTCCATAGTTTTCTAGCCTTATTATCAAGCTTTTCTGACTTTAACTTTTGGAAATCTTTAAATGATTTTTTAGTAAATTTCAAATTGTACAATGACATTAATTCATATCATCTTCATTTAAGCACTCATCCAAAGGTTCTTGCCGAGCTTTCAGTATTTCCTTAACTAATCCAGGTATAGAATATAATTCTAATGTCGCTTGCAAAGATTCGTAGTCTTCTCTAGATAATAGTACTGCGTCATAATGCTTACCTTTTAAATATACTGGCTTATGTGTTTCGTTTGTTTCTTGTACAAGGCTAAATAAATTAGCCCTTGCTACCGATATTGTTTGTACGTTCATAATTTATCTCCCTTATAAGTATACTCGCTTTGAAGGATTGTTTTTTGAAAATATCAAGGACTCGTGTACGCTCTGTTTGTCCCTTATTTGTAAATCCAATTTTCCAAATCATTTGAGTATATACACATAACTAGTACATGATATTGTACATCAATATCATGTCAACAAAATGTTTGAAGAAAACAAGCATTGCTAGTACTTCTTCATGCAGTAGCTTTATCATTTTGTGTTATATTTCCTTTCTCAGAATATATTATAAACAATGTTGCAGGTATTATTATCAATGCTCCGTATAAAGTACTGTTTTCAGGGATTTCATTAAACACAAGATATCCAGCTGATGCTGAAATTATTAACTCTAAATATCTATAAGGGGCTGTAGCTGTGGCATCAACTAGAGAGAAAGCCTTTAATAAGAAAAATAAGATTAAACTACCCCCAGCTCCTAAGGTAAATAGCAAAATAAATTCTGAACTGGTAGGTGTTTGCCAATACATTATTGATGGTGGTATTGATACTAAAGATGTTACTAAAGCAGAATAAAATAGCATACTAATCATTGATTCTTTTACTACAAATTTCTTATTGATAATATCTAACATTGCAAAAATTATAGCAGCTAATACAAAAATTAATATCTGTGGATTAAAATCGCTAGCATGAGGTTTCAAGGTAATAACAATGCCAATAAAACCAAATAAAGTTGCTGCCCATCTTTGCCAAATAATATTCTCATTTAAGAAAAAAACTGCTAGAACTAGAGTAAATAAAGGTGTAGCAAGACTAATAACTGTAGCAGTAGTCACTGGGGCAATACTGAGACCATAAATCCAACACGTCATAGCAAAAAACAATAAAACCCCTCTTGCAATATGTATAAAAGGACGATTAGTTTTCAGAGTCTGTTTCCCATAATATAAAATAAAAGGGACAAGAATTAAAGCACTAAAGAAAAAGCGAAAACAAGTCACCTCAAAACTATGTAGCCTAAGTCCAAGATATTTTGCTGTTATGTCATTAGTTGTACTACTTATCAAGCTTAATATAAACCAACCAATACCAACAAAATAAGTGTTTAATTTATTATTCATTGTATAGACCTTAATTCGTTATTTTTTTATATTTTTTGTATTAGTGTTTTCTATATTTAGTGTTATAGTGTCACTAATGTTAAACAAATTTAAAAATCTTATTATCAATTTGATTTCCAAATAAGAAAGAATATATATAATACAGCAATATATTTAAAGCAAGAAAAGGTTTATAGTTATGATAAAAGTCACAAAAAAATTTGGAATATTGCTATTGGTAAGTTGTGTAAGTATCTCTAGCTTTGCTAATTCTGATTTAACTAATAATGACTATGATGCCGATTATTATGAAAATGAAGGTAATCTTGTGTTTAAAATAAGAGGGGGGGGGATAAAATCTAGTGCAAAGCAAAAAGGCTTTCCTAAGGCTACCGCCGCAAGCCCAGTATCGATTGGTAATTTTGTTGAAAATGGTTACGGTTTTGATGCTTCTACATCAATATTCTTTGCTAGTAATGTTGCTGCAGAGTTATCTTTAGGTTTTAATGTATTACGTCCTAAAAATAATAGTTTAAAGAATGTGGCTTATAATTATGGTGGTAATCCAGCAGATGTTGGTAAGAGAAAAGATCTTTATATGATACCCCTGACTGTTACGGGACAATATCATATAGCTCCCTTTGGTGCTATTAGACCTTATGTTGGCGTTGGTTATCATGGAGCTTATATGTTCAGTAAATCTAAAGGATGTACAGTCAAAAATGGTCACGGTGCTGTATTACAGATCGGGGTTGACTTATATGCTAAGGATGATACATTGATTAACTTAGATGTAAGGCAGTATTTTCTTAAGACCAAAGTTGATTATAAAAATAGTTTAGTAAAACAACCTATATCATCTAAAGTAAGGTTTAATCCGTTAATGATTGCAGTAGGTATTGGTTTTAGGTTTTAGGCTTGCCTGACCTAATTAAACGAGAAATTGAAATAGTCTAAGATGTCTATTGTTGACTTATTAGTTAGAAGAGACTATATCTTTTCTAGACATATCAATATTATATTATTAGTTTTTTACTATGAGTTCACAACAAAAATTACCTATACTGCCTAAAGCAACTGCTATTTGGTTGATTGATAATACTGCTTTAACGTTTAAGCAGATAGCTGATTTTTGTGGGGTTCATGAGCTTGAAATTAAAGGTATTGCTGATGGTGAAGTGTCTCAAGGTATTATGGGGTTAGATCCTATTGCTGGAGGACAATTAACTCAAGAAGAAATAATGCGTTGCACGAAAGATCCAAGTAGTAGTTTAAGACTTTTTGTGAGTAGTGCCTATGATTTGGTAAGTACAAAGAAAAAACAACAATCTAGATATACTCCTATTGCTAGACGTCAGGATAAACCAGACGCGATATATTGGTTACTTAAAAATTGTCCAGAAATTTTAGATAATCAAATTATAAAACTCGTTGGTACTACTAAGTCAACCATAGAAGCTATCCGTGATCGTAGTCACTGGAACATGAAAAACATTCGCCCACGTGATCCAGTTTTACTTGGAATTTGTAGTCAAGTAGAATTAGACAAGAGTATTGAGCAAGCACAGCTTTTATCTAAGCAAGAAAAAACTGTTAAAGAGTAAGTCGTCAGGGCAATTTAAAAGCCGCGATCGGTAGTTGCTATAGACATGCCTGCAAAGGCTATGAGATATTATAGATTCCCGCCTATGCGGGAATGACCTACTCATGATCCATGTAACAAATCCTCTATGCGGAAGTTGGGAGGATTTAAAATGGCATCTTTAGTCCAGGTGGCAAACCAATATTACCTAAAGCATCAGACATAGAGTTTTGTGAATCTTCATCGACCTTGCTTTTAGCATCGTTGAAAGCAGCAACAATTAAATCTTCCAATAATTCCTTCTCTGTTTCTTTAAGCAAAGAGGAATCAATAGAGACCTTTTGAACCTCTCCACGACCACTAACGGTAATATTTACTAACCCACCACCTGCTTTTCCAAAATATTCAGCATTTGCCATTTTTTCTTGCATTGCTTGCATTTTTTTTTGCATTGACTGAGCTTGTTTTAAAAATTGATTAAAATTTGTCATACTATGTACCTTTTAATTTTCTAACAAAATATCTGAAATTGTAACATTTGGAAAGTGTTGTGTTAAAATTTTCCAATCTTGACTTGATTTTACTTTATTTAGCAATTGTTCTTTAAGAGTGATTATTTTTAACTGTTTTGTAATGATAACATTCCAAGTTTTTCCTGACCAAGCAAATAATAAATTAGCAATTTGTTCTTTTATTTTTGTGTTGAGATCGCTTCCAGCAATTTCTATAGTTTGAAGAACAAAAGATTTTAACTCCACTTGGTTTAGTAATCTGTAATAAATTTCCATCTCATTATGCAAATGTAAAAACTCAAGAAAACCGGTAATTTGATAGTTCTTAGTTGATTGTTGTAATACCGGTTGTTCTAGTTGCTCCCCATCATTATATTCCACTAATTCTTCTAGCGATGGTAACATCTGGGAGTAAATAGATTTTATCACCAGCATTTCAGCTTCTATCAATTGATTATGTGAAGTTTTCATCTCTATAATTCCTTTACTATATATTTGCCAAATAATAGATAATTGAGGAAGAGTAATTTTTGTTAGAATATTTGTAACATTATCATTAAAAGATACATATATAGGATTTTGATAATTAGGTAATATCTTTATTTTACTAAGATAGGCAGTAAAATCAGCAACTAATGCTACAAAAGTTTCTAAATTTGCTGAAGACATATAGAGATTGTTTACTAAATCAATAGATTTAGCAGCATCTTTTTGAATAATATATTCAAAAAACTTAACTATACTAGCTGTATCCACCAAACCAAGTATTTGATAAACGATTTCAGGAGTGATCAAGTCTCCTGCTGCCAAGCTCGTTGCTTGGTCTAGTACTGAAACTGCATCTCTAGCTGAACCATCAGATCTAGATGCAATTATTCTAAGCGCCTCTATCTCAACGTTTAACTGTTCTTTTTTAGCGATGGACTGAAGCAATTGAAAAATCTCATCAAATGTTAGCCTCCTTAAATCATATCGCTGACATCTAGAAATTACGGTTAATGGAATTTTTTGTGGTTCAGTAGTAGCAAATATAAATATTACATGTGCTGGTGGTTCTTCAAGGATTTTAAGTAGAGCGTTGAATGCACCTTTAGATAGCATATGAACTTCATCAATTATGAAGATACTGTACCTAGCGATTAGCGGCTTATATTCACTACTTTCTATTATTTTACGGATATCATCAACACTTGTCTTGCTAGCAGCATCAATTTCAATTATATCGGGATGGTTATTTTTATTAAAACTGCTACAATTCTGACAACTCTCACAAGGTTTAATACTATCACCTTCAACTATCAGATTGGCACAATTAATAGTTTTAGCGATAATACGTGCTGAAGTAGTTTTGCCAACACCCCTAATACCAGTAAGAAGATAACCTTGAGATATACGATTTTTTAGAATAGTATAGCTTAAAATTTTTGTTAAAACTTCTTGTCCGTATAGCTCAGAGAAATTAGTAGGGCGATATTTTCTAGCAAAATTAATATATTGGTCAGTTGTTTTTGTCACTATGGTATATTCACAAAAATATGATCTACTCAAATGATTTCAAATCCAATTCTTGAAAACAGAAGAGTATGCTAGTAATGACCCACTAGAGACTATTTTGGCTGCTTCCTTTCGAACCTGACCACCTGAACAGCACCAATGCCCACTACTAGCACATGATAAAATAGTTCTTTTATCATCTAGAGGCAAGTTATTTAAGTAGCTAAATTGTATTTTTTTTCTATATCGTTTTTTGTCAGTCTACTTGGTGTTCCGAATATGTCTGGATTCTTAAGCTTAAATAAATCATCATCAAATTTTTGTACTTTTGCAATATGATTAAATATTATCGTAATAACATTTTCATCTTCAAGTATTTCTAGCTTTTTTATTTGTTTAGTTTTTTTATCAAAGGTAATCTGACTACGCCGCTCTGATAAAGTATGATAAATAGTAATTTTAAACATATTATCTTGATCTATTACTGACTCAATTTTGAAATATTTATCAAAATCTATACTATCTTCTAATAAAAAATTAAATACATTCTCCTCTGCCTTAATACGACTTACATGTTTCATATCATAATCATACACGGAAACATAATTAGTATTACCAATAACTACCAAAGGGAATGGTGGGTAATAATTACATCGAAACTTAGAAGGCTTATTTATTAATAACTTACCTTCAGCTTTATTCCCTGCTGAATCCTCTTGGCTAAAGTCCACAGCCATGGATTTTATTTCACGTAAATATATTTTAAGTTGATCAATAGCTTTGTTATCAAAAGGTCTATTCTCTAATATTAGAGCTCTAGCAGAATTCGCTTCTACTAGGGAATTTGTAGGAGGATCGGAACGCAGAATCGTAGCGTACTCTAGTGTACGTGAGGATTCGAGTCTAGTCCCAACGCCCAAATTACCAGTAGAAGTAGAGTTATGCAAGAACTCTACTTCAGCATAGGCTATGGTTAGAAACCAATAAATGGCAATAATACCTTTACAAAGCCAGCTCATCTTTTATACCTAATATGTGTTATATTTTGTTTTGCTGCTTTAAGTGTATTCTTTAGCAAATAAGCGACAGTCATTGGTCCAACACCACCTGGAACTGGGGTTATATATCTCACTTTATCAACAACATTGGTAAAATCAACGTCTCCTACCATCTTGTCGCTATTAGGAAGTTTACTAATACCAACGTCAATCACTATAGATTGAGGGTTAAAATATTCTTCTGTTAATGTCAAAGGGGATCCGGTAGCTGATATTACTATGTCAGCACGGGAAGTTATAGAACTTAAATTTTGAGTTCTTGAATGGCATATCGTCACAGTACAATCTTCTCTAAGTAATAAAGCTGATAATGGTTTACCTACAATATTAGAACGCCCTATAACTACAGCATTTTTTCCAGCTAAATTTTTCTCAACGTGTTTAAGTAATTCAATGCAACCAAGAGCCGTGCAAGGTATAAAGCCATTGCCTGAGTTACTATGTAGATAACCAACATTTATAGGATGGAAACCATCGACATCTTTGCTAGGATCGATGGCAGATAAGATTAAATTTTTATTGATATGTTCAGGTAGAGGAAGTTGTACGATAATTCCAGAAATATTTGAATCATTGTTGAGCATGCTGATTTCATGCAGCATATGGTCAATATCAATTTCACTGGGCAAATTTATTTGCAAAGCGTTCATACCAATTGCTCCTGCTGCTTTGATCTTATTTCTTACATATATACTACTAGCTGGGTTATCACCCACTAGTATAATAGCAAGAGTTGGTACTAACTTGTGTTGCTCCTTGATTAAATTAATCTCTGCCCTTAACTTAGATAATATTTGTTCTGCAACATATTTACCATTGATTATATTACTACGTTCATTCACTATTTATGCACTCCTTTGGTAGTTGAATATTCGAAGTGTAAGGCCTTACCCTCAAATACCCTGCCATAGGCGTGATGTAAGCTGCTAGCTGCTTCGGCAAAACCAGTAAGAATTAATTTTAATTTTGCCGGATAACTAGCAATATCGCCAATTGCATAAATGCCTGAAATATTTGTTCCAAAATATGAAGGTTCTACAATTATATGATTAGTTTTGAGATTTAATCCCCAATTTTTTATCGGACCAAGTTCTTGGCTAAGTCCAAAAAATGGCAATAATATATTTGCTGGTAAGGTGCGAATATTCCCTTCAAAATCCTTTACTCCGATTGCTTCTAGGATACCATCTTTTCCTACTAAATGGTCTAGTT
Source organism: Candidatus Tisiphia endosymbiont of Temnostethus pusillus (assembly GCF_964264675.1). NCBI lineage: Bacteria > Pseudomonadati > Pseudomonadota > Alphaproteobacteria > Rickettsiales > Rickettsiaceae > Candidatus Tisiphia > Candidatus Tisiphia endosymbiont of Temnostethus pusillus. The sequence continues at coordinate 1,718,454 of NZ_OZ183472.1, forward strand.
GATAATTAATTACCAACTCAATTTTGCCATTATCTGCTAATTCTTTCAGTTGTCTTATAGTTTCAGGAGCTGCCCGAAATCTCTCACGCCTATGCACTAAATATATTTTTTTAGCAATTTCAGATAGTGATATTGCCCAGTCTACAGCCGAATCGCCTCCACCAGCTATTACAATTTCTTTGTTGGCAAAACTATTGCGGTTATTGATAAAATAAAATACTGATTTTCCCTCAAATGCTTCTATATTAGGTAATGGAGGTCTATTAGGTCCAAAAGAACCGCATCCAGCAGCTATAATAATAACTTTAGCAGTAATTATGGTGTCTTTAGAAGTGGTAATTTGGAATTGCCCCTCTTCTTTTTCCAACTGCACTACTTGCTGATTTAGATGATAGACCGGATTAAACGGTTGTGCTTGCAATGCCAATTGTGCTATCAACTCTTCTGCCATAATTTTAGGATATGCTGGTATGTCATATATAGGTTTCTCTGGGTAAAGTTGGCTACATTGCCCTCCTATTATCTCCTGCGAGTCAACAACATGGCAACGCATACCAAGCATCCCAGCTTGGAAAATAGCAAATAGACCAACTGGACCTGCACCAATTATTATAATATCAGTGTTGTGCATAAAATAAAATTTTTATAAATAAAAAAATAGTCAAACTCTTAACGATACCGGGATTTTATGTTAGAATGGATAAATAATCAACTAATCAGTTTAAATTAATTTTGTATCATGATAAATTTTTATTTAGTTATCAATATTTTGTTTATTGGTTTAATGATCTATTTATTACTTAAAAATGTAAATATTTTTGTCAAACTCTTAGTGCTAAATAGTTTAACTAGTATAATAACCTTATTCATTTGTTTTCTTGGGTCATTTAAAATGAATAATTGTTATTTAGATATTGCTATAATTTATTTTCTCTTAAGTTTTATAGCAAGTGGAGCATATTTAAAGTATTTTATCAATCAATCTAATAATGTGATGTGATGGAAAAACAAATAATAATATTGGGTTGTGGTTTCAGTGGTATGCTTACGGCATTATCGTTTGCGAAAGAGGATATTAAGACTACCATCCTTGAGTATCAATCGATAAATTCTGATAATTTTTGTACTGATATCAGAACGACCGCCTTAACCCCTGCTTCTATGCAGTTTCTAAGAGGCCTTAATGTATGGTTTGAGATTGAGAAGATAGCTAGCAAAATGTTGGACGTCTATGTTGTTGATAATAAAGCACCAGAGATGCTATGTATGTCAAATATTAAGGGAAATGATGCATTAGGTTATATAGTAAAAAATAGTGAATTTAAAAAAATATTACTAGCAAATGTTAGAAAAAACCCTTTGATTAAGGTAATTGATCAGTGTGATTATAAAAAAGTTGATAGTAAACCTGAACATTCAACCATATATCTAGATGACAATAAGACTATGAATAGTGACTTATTGATTGTTTGTGATGGACATAATTCTAAAGTTCGTCAATATTATTTTTTTAATAAAATAGAGAAAACCTATAACCAAATCGCCTTAACGTTTGATATTAAGCATGAGAAAGATCACGAAAATTGTGCTATTGAACATTTTATGCCATCTGGTCCTTTTGCCATTTTACCTCTCAGAGACCAAAAGGCCTCATCTATAATATGGACTACTAGGCAAGAGCAGGCTGCATTATTGATGAGCTTACCAAAGAAAGAATTTGAGTATTTAGTAAGTAAAAATTGTGGGAATTCTTTAGGGTCTATTGCTTTAGATAGTACTATTAGCTCTTTTCCTTTAAAGGCTCGTATAGCTAGTAAATATTTTTATAATAAAATAGCAGTTGTGGCAGATAGTGCCCATACAATTCATCCTCTAGCTGGTCAGGCTTTGAATCAAGGAATAAAGGATATTGAAACTTTAACTCAATTAGTGGCTAGTAGTGGTATAAGTACAGGAATGCTAGAACGATATCAAAAATTAAGACAAAATGATAATTTTCATATGTATATGATTACTGAAAGCTTAAATAGTATTTTCTCAAACCATTCAAAACCCTTGTGGTATCTAAGACGTTTGGGGCTTAAAGCTATTGATAATATACAGCCTATTAAGAATTTGTTAGTAGAGTATGCCATGGGTCAAAGGTTTAATCTAAAAAATTAGAAGGTTATGCAAAAAAAATCAAAATAGCAGTTGACAGCATAATAGATTTTGCATATGATTACCCCTACGAAAAGACGATTGCTCGTTTAACTCGTAAGCTGTTTTTAAAAGTAAATAATCAGATATAGGTAGTGACAGCAAAATGTACTTATCACTAAAAGTGATAAATTAAACCTGTCAATTTTTTGAATAAAAAGTAGACAGAATCAAACTTGAGAGTTTGATCCTGGCTCAGAACGAACGCTTTCGGTATGCTTAACACATGCAAGTTGAACGGATTAATTTAGGGCTTGCTCTGAATTAGTTAGTAGCAAACGGGTGAGTAACACGTGGGAATCTGCCCATCAGTACGGAATAACACTTAGAAATAAATGCTAATACCGTATATTCTCTTCGGAGGAAAGATTTATCGCTGATGGATGAGCCCGCGTCAGATTAGGTAGTTGGTAGGGTAATGGCCTACCAAGCCAACGATCTGTAGCTGGTCTGAGAGGATGATCAGCCACACTGGGACTGAGACACGGCCCAGACTCCTACGGGAGGCAGCAGTGGGGAATATTGGACAATGGGCGAAAGCCTGATCCAGCAATACCGAGTGGGTGACGAAGGCCTTAGGGTTGTAAAGCCCTTTTCAGCAGGGAAGATAATGACGGTACCTGACCAAGAAAGCCCCGGCTAACTCCGTGCCAGCAGCCGCGGTAAGACGGAGGGGGCTAGCGTTGTTCGGAATTACTGGGCGTAAAGAGTGCGTAGGCGGTTTAGTAAGTTGGAAGTGAAAGCCCGAGGCTTAACCTCGGAACTGCTTTCAAAACTACTAATCTAGAGTGTAGTAGGGGATGATGGAATTCCTAGTGTAGAGGTGAAATTCTTAGATATTAGGAGGAACACCGGTGGCGAAGGCGGTCATCTAGGCTACAACTGACGCTGATGCACGAAAGCGTGGGGAGCAAACAGGATTAGATACCCTGGTAGTCCACGCCGTAAACGATGAGTGCTAGATATCGGGAGAATTTCTTTCGGTTTCGTAGCTAACGCATTAAGCACTCCGCCTGGGGAGTACGGTCGCAAGATTAAAACTCAAAGGAATTGACGGGGGCTCGCACAAGCGGTGGAGCATGCGGTTTAATTCGATGTTACGCGAAAAACCTTACCAACCCTTGACATGGTGGTCGCGGGAAGCAGAGATGCATCCCTTCAGTTCGGCTGGACCACACACAGGTGTTGCATGGCTGTCGTCAGCTCGTGTCGTGAGATGTTGGGTTAAGTCCCGCAACGAGCGCAACCCTCATTCTTATTTGCCAGCGGGTAATGCCGGGAACTATAAGGAAACTGCCGGTGATAAGCCGGAGGAAGGTGGGGACGATGTCAAGTCATCATGGCCCTTATGGGTTGGGCTACACGCGTGCTACAATGGTATCCACAGAGGGAAGCAAGACGGTGACGTGGAGCAAATCCCTAAAAGATATCTCAGTTCGGATTGCTCTCTGCAACTCGAGAGCATGAAGTTGGAATCGCTAGTAATCGCGGATCAGCATGCCGCGGTGAATACGTTCTCGGGCCTTGTACACACTGCCCGTCACGCCATGGGAGTTGGTTTTACCTGAAGGTGGTGAGCTAACGTAAGAGGCAGCCAACCACGGTAAAATTAGCGACTGGGGTGAAGTCGTAACAAGGTAGCCGTAGGGGAACCTGCGGCTGGATTACCTCCTTTAAAGACTTAACATAGCAAATATTACTTTTGTAATATTTGCCTAAGTTCGACTTTCGCTGTCACTACCTTTAACTGATTGTTTATGAAGCTTTTAAAAACAGCTCTTTCTTTAAGTATTTTTTTATATTCACCAAGCCTAGCAAAATAAATATTTCCCAATATATATACTTGATGAATTTTAAGAGTTGGTTAGTTAGGCGTACGGGTGACGAGCGAACGAAACGTAGTCAAACCATTATTCCTACGTGACTTATCTTCGAGATAGATAGGATCAAAATTGTGCCATAAAACGAGGTTAGTATGCGGTGTATGGGATAGAAAATTAAATTTTCTTTACTGACTACATTTTATCATTTTGCAAATTTTGTCATTTGGGGCATTGTTAGATCAAATAAATTGAATAAATGTTGCTGAAGAGACGTTAATTTTGATAATCTTGCTACTTTACAACCTTTGATAGTGTAATATAAAAAACATATTTTTCCAACTCTCTTAATGCTTCCTCAATGGTCACATTATATTTACCATCCTTAGTTACTCCACGACCCTGTTTCAAGTTATTTTTCATATAGTGCCATATTTTTAATGCCAACATACAGACAAATACATGTCCCTTTGTTCTATTAGACTTCTTTTAGGTTTGAAGCAGCTGCCCACCTGAAGTATCGATATAAGAATTATTAATTCTTATATCGAACTGGGGGTAATCTATTAATTATTCTTCACCATTTGCTCCTTATTAATGGCAATATAAAATACTAACATCATACTAATTGAAATGATCATTATAAATAATGGTAATTGTACCAATGTTCCGTCATGCATATATCCTATTAACACTGTAAAACCTGCAGCAATTACATAATACATAAAACCAAAGAGTGAGGCAGCAGTGCCAGCAAATTGACCATAATTTTCCAAAGCCTGACCGAAACAGTTAGGAGTTACCATCGTACTACCAATATTAACCATACTCATCCATAATAAAGTTTGTAATACCGATACTGTTACATCATCTTTATTAATTAGACTAAAATAACTAGATAAAAAGAATAACATAGCTCCTAAGCACATAAGCTTAATGCCTGCAAAAATAATATAGTCAGAGGTTCTCTGCATTTGGTGCATCTTTTTAGATATAAGCCCACCTAAAATTAAGGGAATACACGGAAATAATGCTATCATACCAAATGATGAAGTGGTAATATTTAGTCCTGAGATAAAATAAAAAGGTGCTTCAGCAAAATAGCCAAATGAAATGCCATTTACTGCTCCAACTAAAAATACAAAACCGAGAAATCTTAGATCTCTGATCATTTTATTAAAACATTCTTTATATAATCCAATAGCTGAGCGTTTAACCATTAGATTTTGGTTAGTTTCTGGAAGTTTAGCTGATATTAACACCATAATGAATATTGCTATTACGATTAGTACAAGAAATACGGCTGACCAATGATAAAATTTTATTACAAAACTACCTATAACTGGACCTATAGCAGGAGCAAAGGCCATAGCAATAGTTATAGTTGAGAATACCCTACCACGATCTTTTGGTGGTATTGCCTCTCTAGCTATGGCTGTCCCTAATACTGAACCAACACTAGCACCAAAAGCTTGCATAAATCTTGCAGCCAGTAACATATTTATATTATCTGCTAAATAACAAATGCAGCATGATAAGGCGTAAACTAAAAATCCCGCAAGTAGACAAGGCTTACGTCCGTAATAATCAGATAAGTTACCCCATATTAACACGCCAACAGCAAAACCAAACAAATAAATAGTAAGTGTGTATTCAGATAAGTTAGCACTAATTGCCAAATCCTTGGCTAAGTTAGGAAGTGAGGGAGTATAAATGGTTTCACTTAATATAGGTATTGCAATAATTAATATAATAATGTATAATGGTATAATGAGGGTGTTTTTAATTCTATCTGGCTTCATAACCACGGCGACCTGATGAACAATTAGTTAAATTTTATTAAGGCATTAATAAAACACTTGAAGTTATTTGATGACCAACCCATAGTAAGCATCATTTTTGGTTTGGTCTCTTCTTTTTGTCTTTATTCTATTTAAAATATTCAATACAAACCCTCGGATACTGACCATATTTGCAGGAGCATTGCCTTGACGTATGCTGCTCGCATCTTCATTAAATACCACATCGAGTACCCAATGCATAGATTCAATTCCCCAATGAGATCTTATGCTTTTTAACATCGCTTCAGCGGATACGGATACTGACGTAATTAACATTACGTTGTCATTGCGAGAAAAGACTATAGGTCAACGAAACAATCCAATATAATATAATCATTTTTATGGGTTGTTTCGTCGCCACTAAAGTGACTCCTCACTAATCGACGTCTTTAACTATGGATAAATGTTATAACTGCTCCACATCGTTAGGAGTAGAGGTTTCTTGTTGATCAGAACTTTCAAGAAGGTCAATAGTATCTTGCTTATTGTTCCTTGAGTAATCTTGTGCTTCAGATTCTGACCTTGCAACAATTACCGTTATATTTGTACTAAGCTCAGCGTGCAACCTAACCTCTACCACGAATACACCTGTTGATTTTATCGGGTTCTCAAGAATTATACTTAAATGTGATATTAAGTGCAAAGAAGCCTTAGACAAACTTTCAGCAATTTCTTTATTATTCACTGAACCAAACAACCGACCATCATCAGCAGACTGCTTAATAAATATTAATTCCTTACCACTTATAACATTATTAATATCTTCTGCCTCAGATCTTATTTTTAGCTCTTTCATTTCAAGATCATGTTTTTGGGCTTCTATGAACTGTTTATTAGGTTCTGTTGCCCTAATTGCTAATTTTTTGGGGATAAGATAATTACGAGCAAACCCCTTTTTTACCTTAAGAATCTCTGCAATCTTTCCAAGTTTTCTTACAGGTTTAATCAAAATAACTTCCATCTTATTCCTCTGCTCAAATTTGAAATACAAAAGGCAACAACGCTAGGATTCTAGCAATTTTTATAGCATTCTTCAGTTTTCTTTGCTTTTTGGCACATACATTGGTAATCCTACTAGGCAACATTCTACCACCTTCTGATACAAATTTTATTAACAAATCAGGGTTCTTGTAATCAATTACTGGAGCATTTGGAATAGAAAGAGGACATCCCTTACGTTTTCTAAAAAACACTCTTTTATTACTTCTATCAACCATTCTAGTCATTGACTGAGAGTCAACAGCATCATTCTCAAACATTTTAATCTTTTCCAATTTTATTACTATTTAGTCTTTATTAATTGTTACATCAACTGTTTCTTCATGATCTGAACCTTTACTTCTTAGAATCGGCGAAGGTTCAGCACTTATTGAATCAACATTGATATTAACAAACCTAATAATATTTTCACTTAGCTTCATTTTCCTTTCCAGTTCATTTATTACCGAAAAATCAGTTTTAAGCCCCATAAAAACATAATGTCCTTTTTTATTATTACCAATCTTATAGGCTAAACTTCTTAAACCCCAATATTCAGTTTTAATAACTTCACCGTTACTATCTTTAACAATTTTAGTAAAGTCATCGGTAATTTTATCTACATCAGCAGACGAAATATCTTGGCGTATGATAAAAACTGATTCGTAAAAAGCCATATATAAGAATCTCCAGCTATAAAATAAAGCCATTTATAACAATAAAAAACATTTAATTCAAGTGTTATCTTTATTATAGAGCATAATTAATAAATCACTAATACCTTTTGATTGCAAAAATATAACCGTTTTACACGGATTGTAAATAAATAATTAAATTAGTAGACTTATATTAATAAATTTAGTAGAAATTTATTAATTAATTCGATAATATTGCACTTTAAAAAGTCAAATTAATATCATTACAATAAATTCACAATATATGTAACATTAGACTCTTGCATAACTGAACTATGCTCTTTTTACTTTAAAAAATTGACTCAGCAAAAACTTTGAGGATTTGAGTACTTCACATTACTTACATGTATGTCTAGCATGCTTATACCTTGTTTTATGCTCCAATCCCTCAATCATTTGGGTATACAGAGAAGAATTTAGTCATGCCTAAAGTCTTCATTTAATTAGTATTTAAAATGTTTGATAAATTACCACCTAGAGTTCTTATTATAGAATCAACTAAAAGCATTAACGTTTCTTTATCTAATGTCATAGAGAGAGCATGGTTTAATCTTGTTAAGGCTAACACAATAGAAAAAGCTATAGCTTCCTCTATTGCAAATCACCCTGACATAATTATTGTTGATTCGATGGTACAAGATAAAGTTGCTACAGAAATAGCAACTAAACTAAGAGAAATTAATGGTTTAGAGAAAGTACCAATAATTTTTTTGCTACATTCCGGAGAATCACCGTCTAATTATACTTTAGAAGATAATAACTTTGTTGTTTCTCTTACTAAACCATTCACTTCAGATCAGCTAATGATTTCAATAAGATCATTACTCCGACGATCTAATTTAATTCTACAAGATAAAGTTATAAAATATAAGGAAGTAAGTATGGATCTTACTACCTATAAAGTAACTAATAACGGCAGGATAATTCGTTTAGGACCAACAGAATTTAAGATTTTACAACTTTTTATCAAAGCACCTAAAGTAATATTTTCCCGTCAAGATATTGTAGACAAAGTGTGGGGCAGAGATACAGCTATTGATCTACGTACTATTGATGTACATATAAATAGAATAAGAACATCTCTAAAAAATAAAGAATCTGAGGTATTTATAAAAACGATCCGTGCTATAGGATATTGCCTTGATTTGCCAAATTCTTAGAATTAAAGTAAAAAATTATCTATTTAACCTGAATTCGATATAAGAATTAATAATTCTTATATCGAATCAGGTTAATTTAGAATTTCCCAGTTGAACCAAATCCACCAGAACCTCTAGAGGTTTCATCTAACGAATTAACCTCATCCCATAATATCTGCTCATATCTAGCAATAACCATTTGAGCAATTTTCATGCCACGCTCAATTACAAAATCTTCTTTAGGATGATGATTAATTAAAATTACCTTTATCTCACCACGATAATCAGCATCAATTGTACCAGGTGAATTCAGCACGGTAACACCATGTTTTAGTGCTAAACCTGATCTTGGTCTGATTTGAGCTTCTAAATGACTAGGTAATGCTATACAAATTCCCGTGGGTACTAACTGTACTTCTTGTGGTTTTATAGTGACTGGTTTAATATTTGCTGCCACTAGATCCATACCAGCACTATGCTCAGTAGCATAACTGGGCAAAAGATCTACAGAATGTTCTAATTTCTTAATTTTAATGTTCATAAATATAATATTTTTTTTGGTATGATATTGATTGGAACTGCCTTAAAAATCCATCAACGGTTAGTAATTATACAACCTTGCTGATTGTCAGATAGTTTCTTACAAATCGCTTTAGCTTGGCTTATACTTTGGTAATTACCTACTAATACTAAATAGAAAAAACTTCCTGTACTAGATTGTATCTTCTTAATATTTACTACCGTATTATTAAGAATTTTTGCATATTTTTTTTTGATTCTTTCTCCTTCTTGGTTAGCTTCTGATTCAGATTTTACCGAGGCTAGTTGAATTTTATAACCACCTTGATTCGACTTATTTAACTGTGTTTCATCAATTTTGCGATGTGATTCAGTAACTTTTATGACATTTAAACCAGCTTTATTATTAGATGGTTGAACTATTGGAACAAATTTTTGCTCTATTAAATTCTCTTTTTGCACCAAGTCATTTCTTACTATATTAGGTAAAATTGTTTCTGTTCCTTCTTCATCTTTACTTAGTTTGTGTTTTTCATACTTAGCTTGATCAGTTTCTACTATACTAAATAAAATCGTGTCTATCGAGTCAAGTTCTTCATCACTTTCTGCTAGTTTTTGTTTAGCAATATTTAATGGCTTTTCCGGTTCAGGTTGTAATATTATAGGTTTGTTGGTCTTTTTTTGTTGTAAACTCTCATAAATTATATTATTTGCATTTGGTATTACTATCCCACCACTATCTTGTGGTTTAATTTTTGTAGGTGATGGATCAGGGTAAATTATTACTACTTGACCACTATTTCGGCTGTAATTAGTATAAACTAAATATGTAATACCACTAATTATTGAGAGAATAATTAATAAGAGTAAAGTGCGGTTAGTCATCAACTTACAAATTACAATACTTCATTACATTTTATTCATAGGTGTTACCCCTATAACATCAAAACCAACTTTTATAATCTTTTGAATAGATTTTGCTAAAGCAAGGCGAGCGGTGGTTAACTCTATATTATCTTCAATTAGAAACCGATAATCGTTATTTTCCTTGCCAAAATTCCATAAAGCATGGAATTTTGAAGCTAAATTAATCAGATAAAAAGCTACTCTGTGGGGTTCAAAATATTTTGCCGAAATCTCTAAAACTTTTGACCATGAAGCAAGAAGTTTAATTATTTCTATTTCCTCTTCGCTGGAAAGTAACGACAAGTCATACTCATTCTCTAAGAATTTACCATATGCTTTTGGCATGGATTCTTTAGATTTTTCCAGTATAGATATTGTCCTAACATGAGCATATTGTACGTAAAATACAGGATTATCTTTTGATTGTTCTTTTACCTTTACTAGGTCGAAGTCAAGAGCAATATCATTTTTACGGGTTAGCATTATAAATCTTATTATATCTTTACCTACCTCATTTGTTACATCTCGCACACTAGTAAAATTACCGCTACGTTTTGACATTTTTATAGCGATACCATTTTCAACAAAATTTACTAACTGGCAAATCTTAACATCAACTTTAACTTTTTCTCCACCAAGAGCTTTAACTATTGCCTCAATTCTTTTTACGTAGCCACAATGATCTGCACCTAGAATATAAACTAGATGATCAAAACCACGATCTATTTTATTCTTAGCATAAGCTAAATCAGAGGCGAAATATGACCAACTACCGTCAGATTTTTCTATTGGTCTATCTTGATTATCACCAAAAGCCGTAGATTTAAACAATTTCTGAGTTCTTGAATCCCAAGATTCATCTATTTTACCTTTAGGAGGGGACAACTGCCCCTCATATATTAGTCCCATTTTAGTAAGCATTTGTACAACTTCATCAATCTTACCACTATCATGCAGTGACTTTTCTGAGAAGAATACCTCGTGTTCAATATCTAGCTCCTTTAAATCCTGCTTAATTATAGCTAACATTTCTTCTACTGCAAAATCCTTAACGAGTTCATGACGTTGCCTATCGGTCATTGTTAATAATTTATCACCAAATTTTTCCACCAACTTTTGTCCAATATCTACCAAATATTCTCCAGGATAAAGCCCTTCTGGTATTACGATCTCTTCTTTTGTTAATGCTTGTTTATAGCGTAAAATAACTGAACTAGCTAAATCATCTACTTGAGAGCCGGCATCATTAAGGTAATATTCTTTGGTAACAATATAGCCAGTACTATCTAGAACTTTGGCTAAAGCATCACCATAAACAGCACCTCTAGCATGACCAATATGCATAGGACCAGTTGGATTTGCAGATACATATTCAATATTAACCTTTTGATTATTACCAAAATTAATCTTAAAAAAATCCTCCTTATCCAGCAATATATCATTGATAGAGTTATGCCACATATCAGCTTTGATAGTAAAGTTAATAAATCCTGGACCAGCAACTTCTATAGACGCGATATATGGAAGAGGCGTTAATAGTTCTTTAAATCTAATAGCTAGTTCCTTAGGTTTAATATTTTGTTTTGCAGCGATAATCATAGCTATATTACTTGAAAGATCACCATTGAGATTATCTTTAGGAATTTCTATAGCCGCCAATTTTAACACATCTTCATTATCGCATATTTGTCTAGCTGCACTAATGATATCTTCACGTAATTTATTAAATATATTCATAAATCAAATATTATTAAAATTGAAGGAATAAAGATCTTGATATTCTTGAATAGCGAAGCGGTCAGTCATGCCAGCTATATAATCTGCTACTATATCAGCTTTGGATTTTACATCCCCTGGTATAATTAATTCCTTCCAACTAAATGGTAATAAATCAATATTATCCATATATACCCTAAATAACCCTTGTATAATATTTTGACACTTTAAAGTTATAGAAGTCAGTTTATTATGTTTATATACTTTATTATACAAGAATTGTCTAATTGCCGTTATATGTTCTTTTGTCTCGTCAGTAAAATCAACAATCTGATAATCAAGATGTCGTATATCAGCTGTTGTAGTTATTTTCTGTTTTTGTAAGTTATCATTTGTTTGTAGCAATAGATCGGTAATTAAATCACTCATCAATTTACGTACGATTTCATAAATAAGACGAGAAGTTGTTATATCCTTAAACTTGGACTTAATTTCAAAAGCATATTGATCAATAAATTTAATTTCTGCTAGATGATTAAAATCAATAATCTTAGCACCAACACTATCTTCCAAATCATGAGAAATATAACTAATATCATCAGCTAATGAAGCAATTTGAGCTTCAGCTGAGGAATAGTGAGATAAATCAAGATCATGTTGTAAATCATACTCTACTATATATTTAGGTATGTTATTTATTAAAGGACCATTATGTTTAACAATTCCTTCTAGCACTTCCCATGTCAAATTTAATCCATTATAAGCCGCATATCTTTTCTCTACTTTAGTAAGAATCTTTAATGAATGAGCATTATGGGAAAATCCACCATAATCTTCCATACATTTATTTAGTGCGATCTCCCCTGCATGACCAAAAGGAGTATGCCCAAGATCATGAGCAAGAGCTACAGTTTCAGCTAAATCACTTGATAAATTAAGGGTTTTAGCAATAGAACGTGCAACCGTAGAAACTTCAATCGAATGAGTAAGGCGATTTCGATAATGATCCCCTTCATGATTAATAAAAACCTGGGTTTTATATTGTAAACGTCTGAAAGCCTTTGAATGAATTATACGATCCCGATCTCGTTCAAATTCATTTCTATAAGATGTAGGATATTCATTAAACAATCTCCCCCTACTCTTGGCTGGATCTACTGCATATGAAGCAAGCATATATTAACTCCTATTTAACCGTACTATTACCCACATTTTTCAGAAGCTATCGACATTTGAAGTTACCGACGTCATCCTAAAACAAGTTTAGGATAATGTCCCACGAATCCAAAGATGTGGATAATAGCAAGCCTATTTAACACCAGTATAGAATTACCTAGCAAGCTTTTCAAGGTTTTTAAATGAAACTCTTGCAAAATTAGGTTTTTAGGATTATTCTAATGGTCTTTATAATATAAGAACATGTCAATAAAAGTTACTGATAATGCTTTTAAAAGAGTAGATGAGCTAATAAAATTAGAAAGTAATCCAAGTTTGGTTCTTAGAGTAGTTGTTGATGGTGGAGGCTGTTCTGGATTTGTTTATAATTATGCTCTAGTTTCAAGCAATGACATAACAAAAGATGACTGTATTATAGAAAAAGATAATATTAAAGTAGTTATCGATGAAATATCTCAGCAGCTTATGGTTGATTGTATAATAGATTTTATCGAAGAATTAGGTAGTTCCTATTTTGAAATTAGAAACCCCCTTGCAAAAAACAAGTGTGGGTGTGGTAATTCATTCTCTGTATAACTGTATATACTCAATTAACCTGAAGAATTGGCAAAATGATTAAAAGTTATAGTCATAGACTGTAAAAAGTAAGTCCTTCTCCTTGACTAACTTACTTGTCCCTAGTTATTATGCAACAAATCTAATAGAATTTCCTACTAATAAAATAGCACACTGGTATAGATAACATATATATAAAAGCAATGGATGGTAACAAATACCATGGATATATAATAAGACTTATAATGATAACAGCAAATACCATCATCGCTAATGATAAATATTCGTGTTTTATCTTAATATTTTTTGTTGAAAATGTCGGTAACCTACTGGCAAGTAAAAAAGCGATTACCACAATATACAAACCTATCATAACGGTATGGATACGAACATTAATACCTAAAATACCACTCACTTCAAAATCTATAATCATGGGTACTAGAGCAAGTAAAGCCCCGCAAGGTGCAGGTACGCCAGTAGAAAAATATTCTAGTTTCTTATTATGTACCTTATGAAGAATAGCAGTATTAAACCTTGCAAGCCTTAATGCCATGCATACGATAAACAATAATATAGAACCCCATGAAAATACTTTATATTCATATTGCTGAAAAGACCATAAATATATAAGACCAGCCGGAACTATTCCAAAATTAGCAAAATCACATAATGAATCCAGTTCAGCACCAAACGGACTAGTAGCATTTAGCATTCTTGCTATCCTACCATCAATTCCATCTATTATAGCAGCAACTAAGGTGCAATATACAGCCCTTTCCCATAGACCATCCAACCCAAATTTAATGGCACTAATACCAACCACAAGACCCAATAAAGTGATAAAATTAGGAAGCAATTTTATAAACGGAATTGGTTTTGTTATTTTAACTTTGTGTATTTTAAGCAATTTATACCTATATACTTATATTAAAGCAGTAAGAATATTACCTTTTTTCAAACTTAAGTTCAGATGTTTTCTTGATCCTAAAATCAGCAATAATAGTTTCTCCACCAACTGAAGTCTGACCCTCAGTAACACAAAGTGCAGTTTTAAGTGGCAAATAGACGTCAGCTCTACTACCAAATCGGATGATACCATACCTATCACCAACTCTAACCTCAGTATCTTCTTCTAAATCACATAATATTCTTCTTGCTATTAATCCTGCTATTTGAACAAAAGCAATTTTATGACCACTATTTGTTTCCATTAAAACAGACTGACGTTCGTTATATATACTTGCCTTATCAAGAGAGGCATTGAAAAATTTTCCTGGATTATAATGTAGGGATAAAATCTTTCCATTAGCTGGAATACGATTTACATGAACATTAAAAATATTCAAAAAAATACTAACTCTAATCATTTCCTGATTACCAAGACCAAGTTCTAGCGGAGGAATTGCTTCAGTTATTTTTTGCACTGTTCCGTCTGCTGGACTGACTACTAGATCGTCACTAATAGGGGTAAATCGATCCGGATTCCTAAAAAAATATATACACCAAATCGTTATAACTAATCCTACATATCCAAAACTATTATGAACAGTAGAAAGTAAAAAAGTCACAACTGCAAAGCTTACGATAAATATGTAGCCTTCACGATGAATAATCTTCGAAAAATCACTATATTGCTTCATTCTCACTCTCTAATTTTGTTACGTTATCCCATTTACTTAAGGGTAATTTAAAAGTTGGTAGGGCTTACAATAGAAACATCAGGCTAGTGCTAGCCTGATGTTATATTCTAAACGGGGTATAAAGGTCAACCGATGATAAGTTTTGATAAAACTTATCGCACAATTTCCCATTGACCGTCTGGTCTACGACAAGCTTTCCCATAAGCTTTTTCTTGCTTACCACCCACAACAACTACCTGAGTATACTCACGGCAATACTGACCACTATCGTCTTTGAAAGCTTTGCTTGGTGTTACATACCCGTAATTACCACTATCTGGGTTACGCCACTCTACACTCTGACCACTAGGAGTAGTCTCTAATGCTTTCTGCGAACTTAGCTCTAGCAATTTCCTGTCATATTCATCCATAGTCTGACCAATTTGACCACCAATAAGTGCACCAGCTAAAACACCTATACCAGTTGCGGCAAGACGACCGGTCCCTTTACCAAATTGCGATCCTAAAAGTCCACCAGCTACACCACCAATTAATGTTCCACCACCTTGTTTATTCATACCGGTACAGCCATGCAACATTGTTGCTGCCAAAATAATTGCCGTAATTTTGAATGTTAAATTCATAAAAACCATATAATTTTAAGTTAAAGATATACAAGAAACCTTATTAAGAGGTGTTAAATTTGACACATCTCTTGATTAGAGTATACTAAGCCGGATAATAATGTATTTTATATTATAAAACAATTGAAATTTTATATGGCTACTTTAGAGCATCAAAATTTAATTAAATCTGCATCTTACGCATCTTTTATTGTAGCTACATTCATTTTGCTTATTAAATCTTATGGGTGGCTTGTAACTGATTCCCAGTCTATTTTAGCATCTTTAATTGATGCTATGCTTGATATTTCATCGTCTTTTATTAATTTGATTGCTATTCGTTTTGCACTGCAGCCCCCTGATTATCATCATAGATTTGGACATGAGAAAATCCAAGATGTAGCAATTTTTTCACAATCAGTATTTTTTTGTGTTTCTGGCTTATTTATTTTTTCTTCTTCAGCAAAATCTCTTATAGATAGATCAGTTCCAAATAATATAGAGTTTGGCACTAATGTAATGTCTTCATGTATTATCTTAACTTTTATTTTGGTGGCTTATCAAAGTTACGTGATAAAAAAAACTGGTTCGGAAATAATAAAAGTAGATAAATTACATTATTTTACAGATTTACTAACAAATGTTGCGGTAATCGTTTCTATAAACTTAACTACTAGTTTTTGGTTTATAGATTCATTATTTGGTACAGGTATATCAGTATATATAATATATACTTCTTATGTTTTATTCAGAAAGGCTTTTAAAAATCTTATTGATGAAGAATTACCGGAAAAAGATAGAAAAAAAATTATATCAATAATT
The DNA here is from genome assembly GCF_964264675.1 of Candidatus Tisiphia endosymbiont of Temnostethus pusillus. Taxonomy (NCBI): domain Bacteria; kingdom Pseudomonadati; phylum Pseudomonadota; class Alphaproteobacteria; order Rickettsiales; family Rickettsiaceae; genus Candidatus Tisiphia; species Candidatus Tisiphia endosymbiont of Temnostethus pusillus. The sequence goes on from NZ_OZ183472.1 coordinate 1,735,062, forward strand.
AGTAGCTTTAAAGAAGTAAAAGGCATCCATGAAATGAAAACTAGATACGCTGCAAGTAAACCGTTTATACAATGTCACATAGAAATGGATGGAGATATGTCATTATATAGTTCTCATCATCATAGTGATCAAATTTCCAGTGCATTGCTATTAGAGTTTCCAGGGGCAGAAATAATTATTCATCTAGATCCATATGGTTATGAAGAAAAAGTTAACTACCGTGAAAACATCAACTCCATTTAACAATTTTTTCATGGAGGAAGCTTTAAAGCAAGCACAATTTGCTTTAAATGAAAATGAAATTCCGGTAGGGGCTGTTATAGTCAATAGAATAAGTAACAAAGTTATTGCAAAGGCTCATAATATTGTTGAACAAACAAAGAATCCGCTACTCCATGCTGAAATTGTCGCGATAAATCAATCTTGTCAAATTCTATCTAGTAAGAATCTATCAGACTGTGATATGTATGTTACTTTAGAACCATGTACAATGTGTGCTGCTGCAATATCTTTTGCTAGGATAGGTAGATTATTTTATGCAGCAAACGACCCAAAACAGGGAGGAGTTGAGAATGGTGGGCGTTTCTTTAACAGTAAATCTTGTTTTTACCATCCTGAAATATATAGTGGTTTTTCAGCAGAAATTTCTGAGAATTTAATGAAGGAATTTTTTAAAAAAGTCAGATCACTGGAATAGATAGGGTATACTTAAATGATTTGGAAAATTGGATTTGGAAATGAATGGTGAGCATGCTAGAGTATATAAAGGACAATATCTGCAACCAATGGAAGTTATTAATGAAACTAGATAAAATTGAGAATATCATAGTCGCACCACTATATATTATTATACTAATGGTTACCATACCGGTATTAAGCGAGACTATTTATACTCCCTCACTTCCTGATTTAGCCAAGGATTTAGCAATTAGTGCTAATTTAGCTGAATACACACTTACTATTTATTTGTTCGGTTTTGCTATTGGTGTTTTAATATGGGGTAATTTATCTGATTGTTATGGGCGTAAGCCTTGCGTACTTACAGGATTTTTGATTTATGCTTTATCATGCTTCATTTGTTATCTAGCAGATAATATTAATATGTTATTTGCTGCAAGATTTATACAAGCTTTTGGAGCTAGTGTTGGCTCAGTATTAGGCATTGCTATAGCAAGAGATGTAGTAAAACCAGCAGAGCGTGGTAAAATGTTCTCAACGATAGCTATTGCCACGGCGTTTTCTCCTGCTATAGGACCAGTTATAGGTAGTTTTGTTATAAAATTTTATCATTGGTCGGCGGTATTTCTTGTTCTGATAGTGATTGCCATATTTATCATGGTGTTAATATCAGTTAGACTTCCAGAAACTAACCTAAATCTTAGAACTGAACGTTTGGTTATTCCACTTTACAAAGAATGTTTTGCTAAAATGATCAGAGATCCAAGATTGCTCGGTTTAGCATTTTTAATTGGAGCAGTGAATGGTATGTTATTTGGTTATTTTACTGAAGCACCTTTTTATTTTATCTCAGGACTAAATATTTCAACTTCATCTTTTGGTATGATAACATTCTTTATATGTATTCCCTTAGCTTTAGGTGGACTTATATCCAAAAAGATGCATAAACTGCAAAGAACTTCTGATAATATTATCTTTACAGCTATTAAAGTTATGTGTTTAGGATCTCTACTATTCTTTTTATCTAGCTATTTTAATCTAATTAATAAAGATAATGTGACAGGTTCTTTATTACAAACTTTATTATGGCTAGGTATTATTATGACAGGTAAGACAATGATAGTTCCAAACTGCTTAAGCCAAGCTTTGGAAGATTATGGTAAATTTGCTGGCACGGCATCTTCACTTTTTGGTTTTATGTATTATGTAATTGTTGCAAGCTTTACAGGATTAATAGGGCATATGCATGATGGATCATTGATACAACTACCATTATTCATGCTGATCATTTCAATTAGCATGATATTAGTGTTTTATATGGCTATTAATAAGCAGCAAATGGCGAAGAATAATTAATAGATTACCCATTTTTATAAATCCTCTAAGCTCCATTTAGCTCTAGGACAGAAATCGAGTCGGTTAGTAAGATTGTTTTGTAGACGTTCTAGCCCAGCATAAGCGATCATAGCAGCATTATCAGTGCATAAATGTATAGGGGGTAGTAAAAGTGCATATCCTTGAGTTGCAGCTTGATACTTAAGTATAGACCTCAAATAATCATTAGCAGCAACCCCACCGGCAAGCACGCAAGTTTTTTGTGGCAATAGCGACTTACCTATAAATTCTTCATACATTCTAAAGCTATTAAGCATTTTTACTGACAAGATTTCTCCAACCACATATTGAAAGCTGGCTGCTATATCATTAATTTCTTGATCACCTATAGGTTCTAATTTGGATATTAATATGCGTACTGCAGTCTTTAAACCTGAAAACGACATATTACAGCCAGTTTGATGGATAATGGGTTTTGGTAAAATATATTTAGACGGATCGCCAAATTTTGCTCTTCTCTCAATTTCTACGCCTCCAGGGAAAGGCAAACCCAACATTTTAGCTACTTTATCAAAACACTCTCCAACCGAATCATCTATAGTTTGTCCTAAAATTTTATATTTGCCAAGGGAGGAAGCGGCAACAAATTGACAATGTCCGCCGGAAACTAATAGAAGTAAGTAAGGATATTCAGCCTTATTGGTTAATCTAGCAGTAAGTAAATGTCCTTCTAAGTGGTTAACTGCAATAAAAGGCTTCTTTAAGACACTAGCAATGGACCTAGCAAACATTGAGCCAACTATTACTCCTCCTATTAAGCCAGGACCGGAAGTGGCTGCGATTCCATCTATATCAGATAACTCAAGACGAGTTTCATCTAAAACATATCTAACTGCTTTTTCTAAATTTTGCAAATGCGATCTAGCGGCAATTTCCGGTACTACCCCTTGAAAAAGCTTGTGTTCTTGATGTTGGGAAATAACAACATTTGACAAAATTTCTTTATCTGAGGTGACTATTGCCACGCCAGTATCATCACAACTTGATTCAATACCCAATATTTTAATTATTGTAATCTCTCCTTTAGACTTACCTAGCATAAGTCAAAATAGTTGAGAGATTTTTAGAAGAAACGAAGCCGAGTACCGCAGCGTACATAAACGTACGTGAGGAGCGAAGGCGAGTTTCGACGACAAAATCACCAACTATTTTGACTTATGCAGAAAGTCTTTTAACAAATCATTCACTAAGTTAGGATTGGCCTTGCCTTCAGTTTTTTTCATTACTTGTCCTACAAAAAAGCCAAATAACTTATCCTTACCGCTTTTATAAGCAGCAACAGAATCAGGATTTTCCGATAATATTTCGTCAATTATAGCAGATAGTATACCACTATCTGACATTTGCACTAAGCCCTTTTCTTTAATAATTTTTTCCGGTTGCTCGCCAGTTTCAAACATAGTTTCAAAAACTACTTTGGCAATTTTCCCTGAAATCACCCCATCTTCTATTAACTTCACCATTTGGGCAAGCATTTTTGGGGTAATCTTACACTCATTTAAGCTAATGGCATTTTTATTAAGTTGACCAAACAACTCACTAATAATCCAATTAGCAAGTATCTTAGGATTGCATAAGGTCACTGCTGCTTCGAAATAATATGCTACCTGTTCATCAGCAGCAAGAACCTCAGCGTCATATGTGTTTAAACTATATTCTGCAATATATCTTTTAATTTTTGCATCCGGAAGTTCCGGTAGCTCCCGAGCTAATTGCTCTATCAGCTCCTCAGATAAAACTATTGGTAATAGATCTGGATCAGGAAAATATCTATAGTCATGAGATTCTTCTTTTAAACGCATTGTCCTAGTTTCACCAATATCAGCATCAAATAATCTAGTCTCCTGTATTATTGTCTGACCATTTTCGATTAAATTCACTTGCCTATTTGCTTCAAACTCTATTGCTCGCATAATATTACGAATCGAATTTATGTTTTTGATCTCACACCTTGTCCCGAGTGGGTTTCCAGGAAGCCTAACTGAAATATTAGCATCGCAACGTACTGATCCTTTTTCCATATCACCATCACAACTTCCTATATATCTTAATAAAGCCCTGAGTTTACGAACAAATTCAGCCGTTTCCTCCGGCGAGCTAAGGTCTGGTTCAGTAACAATCTCCATCAATCCTACACCAGATCGGTTTAAATCAATGAAGCTATAATAAGGAGATTGATCATGGATAGATTTGCCCGCATCTTGCTCTAAATGCAAACGATTAATCCTGATTCTTTTGGTTGTTCTTTGTTCAGTTACTATATCCAAATAGCCATCTTGAACAATTGGATAATAGAATTGTGAGATTTGATACCCTTGTGGTAGGTCAGGGTAAAAGTAATTTTTACGATCAAATCTTGAATTAAGATTAATTTTCGAATTAAGTCCAAGACCAGTTTTAATTGCCTGATGGACACAATATTCATTTAATACTGGTAACATTCCAGGCATTGCTGCGTCAATCAAAGATACTTGTGAATTAGGAGGAGCAGCAAATTCGGTAGAACTACCAGAGAAAAGTTTAGATTTTGAAGAAATTTGGGCATGTATCTCTACGCCTATAACATATTCCCATTTACCTGTATTACCAATAATATAATCCATTTAAAATCTCTTTAGTTTACTATTAAAATGTGAAAAATTTTTAAGATTAAATCTTTATCATATTTTCGATAAAAATTGTAGTTTTTTATAAATCTTTATTTTTTACATCTTTTTTCGTGAGGTGATCCTGATATTACTTGCAAATTTTTTATATTAATGTAGATTCTTTCAATATTGGTGTATAAGCGTTTGAATAACTAATAATTTTATATCAAGCGTGGTTCTGAAATTGTCTACTACGGCAAGCCTTTTTAGAAATTAAAAATTATAATTTAGTTAAGTTGTAATGAGCAAAGAAGAGCTAATTAACTTTGAAGGTGTTGTCCTTGAGCTTTTGCCTAACGCAACTTTTAGAGTGAAGTTAGAAAATGGTCATTTTATTATCGCCCATACTTCTGGTAGGATGCGTAAGAATCGTATTAGAATACTTGTCGGAGATAAAATTACAGTGGAAATGACGCCTTATGATCTAACAAAAGGTCGTGTTATTCACCGCCATTAGAGTCTTTCATATTTTATGTCAAATATAGAATCCACTTTTTTAAAACAACAGAATATACCTATAGTTCTAGCCTCACAATCACCTGCAAGACTTGAATTACTAAAAAGAATCAAGGTATTTCCTACACAAATTATTCCCGCTAATATAAATGAAACAGAGTACTTACGAGAGTTACCAAACCAGTTGGTAACAAGATTAGCACAGGAAAAAGCCGAGGTTGTTGCCAAAAAAATAAGTGGTGAAGCTATAATTATAGCAGCTGATACTGTTGTGGTTCACGGTAGAAAAATACTACCCAAGGCTCTAACAAGTGAAGATGTTAGATATTGCCTTAATATTTTATCTGGAAGGCGTCATAGGGTTTATACAGGTATCTGTATAATAAAAAAGACTCTCGAACAAGTTCTGCTGCGACAAAAATTAGTGCAAACCATAGTCAAGTTTAAAAGATTGAGCCAGCAAGAGATAGAATTTTACTGTAGCCTAGATGAAGGAATCAACAAAGCAGGCGGCTGCGGAATTCATGGGTATGCCGAAGCCTTTGTTCCTAGCATATATGGATCTTACTCAAATATTATGGGATTACCACTACTGGAAACCATGCATATGCTTACTTCTTTAGGTTTTAAAAATATACCTCTTAAATAACCTGAATTCGATATAATATACTCAAATGATTTGAAGAAACTGAGAAAAAGCTGAGTTTAAACTTTATCAAGCCAATCAGAAAAACAACTAGCTTTGTCAAAAATTGGAAAATTAAAATATTAATCATAGTATAACAATGAATCATATTTATACTAATCTTACTGCCAGTATATCAGAATTTAAGAAAAGTCCTACAGCATTGCTTGCTAAGTCTAGTGGTGAGCCTATTGCTTTATTGAATCATAATAAACCAACGGCTTATTATGTTCCAGCTGAACTATACGAACAAATGGTTGCAATATTAGATGATAGAGATTTACTTAAACTTGCTGAAGAAAGACTAAAAGAAAAGAAAGAAGCTATAGCAGTTGATCTAAATGATTTATAAACTTTCATGTACACAAGTACAAAGTCTCAAAAACACTTAAAAGCCTCTATATATTATGCATTGCCGCCTTTATGTAATTCTTCATCATCGAAATCTATTGTTGCTTTAGCAGCATGCATTATAATGTTAAAATATGAAAAACAGAATTTTAATAAATAATGCTCTGTTATTATGTCAGTTGCTAAAAAATTATCAAATTTATCTTTTTCAGTATTGGTAGTATGCAATATATTTTCTTGAATATAAAGCCTATTAATCAGCTTAGCTTCTAATAAAGTAGTAATTACCACCCAAGTTACGAAATAACAAATATTACCAAATATACTGTCATCGATGATTAGATTGATAGGGCTATTATAATTATTTTGTTTGCTTACTGTATAAATTAATTCGCGAAGTATACTGTCATCGTATTTATTTGGTGCGTCGATAATTTTTATTATTGTAAAATTATTTTCCTTACAAAAATTGATCAAAGATTGCCTTGTGAGTTCAAAACGGGCATGTGATGAATATAATAAGATAATGGCTTGTTGGTTGTTCATATGCGACCCCTTCCCTAATGTTTTAATAATTAAGAGTTTTGATCGCCAAAGATAAAATGATAAAAGAAAATTTTATAGGTTATACATATCTTGGCGATCGGGGAGTTCGAAAAACCTTTAAGAGACAGTTACGATAGCCTTTAGGCTTGAAGTTTACACCCCAAGCCTTGAACATAGCTAGCATCTCCCCGACCATGGCAAATCGGAAGAGCATCATTTTATCGGTTGATGCTTACCGCTCTTAAATGGAGGTTTCGACACCCCAAAGTAACTTTGCAGTTACTTCATTTTTAATTTTAAACTACAGTTAGCAAAAGTCAATAATAAGTTTTTTTAATTATATCTTACGGTAATTTCTGAACCAACATCATTTACTGCAGGTGAAACTGTCAAGTGGCAACGATATTTAAACAAACAACATACGGGGAATTTTAAAGCAAACAGAAAAAGCTGAAGGAACTGCCCAATTTGTTTGGGAAAGTAGTAGTGAGCTAGGTTTTGGTTACCTTAGTTGATCTAAATGATTTATAAACTTTCATGTACACAAGTACAAAGTCTCAAAAACACTTAAAAGCCTCTATATATTATGCATTGCCGCCTTTATGTAATTCTTCATCATCGAAATCTATTGTTGCTTTAGCAGCATGCATTATAATGTTAAAATATGAAAAACAGAATTTTAATAAATAATGCTCTGTTATTATGTCAGTTGCTAAAAAATTATCAAATTTATCTTTTTCAGTATTGGTAGTATGCAATATATTTTCTTGAATATAAAGCCTATTAATCAGCTTAGCTTCTAATAAAGTAGTAATTACCACCCAAGTTACGAAATAACAAATATTACCAAATATACTGTCATCGATGATTAGATTGATAGGGCTATTATAATTATTTTGTTTGCTTACTGTATAAATTAATTCGCGAAGTATATTGTCATCGTATTTATTTGGTGCGTCGATAATTTTTATTATTGTAAAATTATTTTCCTTACAAAAATTGATCAAAGATTGCCTTGTGAGTTCAAAACGGGCATGTGATGAATATAATAAGATAATGGCTTGTTGGTTGTTCATATGCGACCCCTTCCCTAATGTTTTAATAATTAAGAGTTTTGATCGCCAAAGATAAAATGATAAAAGAAAATTTTATAGGTTATACATATCTTGGCGATCGGGGAGTTCGAAAAACCGCTTTAGAACAGTTACGATAGCCTTTAGGCTTAAGGTATAAACCTTAAGCCTTGAACATAGCTAGCATCTCCCCGACCATGAGATCGAGGAACATCATTTTTGGATGATGACTACCATCTAAAGTTAAGGGTTTCGACACCCCAAAGTAACTTTGCAGTTACTTCATTTTTAATTTTAAACTACAGTTAGCAAAAGTCAATAATAAGTTTTTTTAATTATATCTTACGGTAATTTCTGAACCAACATCATTTACTGCAGGTGAAACTGTCAAGTGGCAACGATATTTAAACTCGATAATCAAGTTTTTCCTTAACCGTCATTGCGAGAAGCCGCTGCAAGCGGCGACGTGGCAATCCAAGATACGCGAAGCGTTACTCTAAAAAAACAGCTTCGCTGTTTACCTAGATCGCCACGGCATCTAAAGACCCTTGCTATGACGATTATAGAAAAATGTACTATGGTGTATATTATTCATCCTTATATACTCCCCACAATACTGTTTTAGGTAGCCATCCAGTATAATTCTTGCAGCACACCTGACAATAATCTTGTTTGCATTTATTAAGTAGGCAACGGACATAATTACTTACTCTTGCAACAATTTTATGTTGATCATTAGCTACTTGAGTCAGAGCTACTAATTCAGGACTTACCACAATCACCGATCTTTTACCCGACAATACACTTGAATGTACCCAGCCTCCTTCTCCTTTTATATCACGAATTTGCCTCCATTGTTCATATTCTGCAATAATTTCTACTGGTTCACCTTTTTTAACAAATACCCATTCTATAGGTGTTTTTATCGAAGGACCAACTCTAGCATTTACCTCATTAGCCTTTATTGAGGCAAATCTAGGTATCGGCAATTTCTGATTATCAGCTATCGTTAGTAAAGGTGTAATGGTCAAGATTATAATCACAAGATATGACTGTTGCTTTAGTAACTTGATTGCCATGGTTATTCTTAATCATTCTCTTCTAATTCACGCAAAGCATCATCTCGTTTAGCTATTACATAATTACCTGATCTAAATTGCCCTTTGATACGATTTATTTCATATTCACTAAGACCAATAAATTTTAAAATTGTTCCACCAAGCTGTAACCCCGTCTCATAATTCTCTGGTATGATTGTTGTTGCTCCAGCATCATAAAATTCTCTAGCCTTCTCTAGATTCTTTAATCTTACAATAACTTCAAGATCTGGAAAATGACTTGAAATTGTTCGAAGAGATTTTTTGATAGTAACACTATTATTCATTGTAAGTACTAGAGTTAGAATCCTTTCTGCTCCCACAGCTTTTAGCGTATCAATCTGTGATACATCTCCTTTAAAAACTGGAAAGCCATTAGCTGTTTCTGCTTTTACAATCTCGTCATTAACATCTAGTGCTATATAATTGATTCCTTCAGCTTCCAATACTAATGCTACCATTCTACCAACACTACCAAAACCGGCAATTATTATATGGTTTGTTAAATCTCTTGCTCCAAGTTCTATAATTTGTATTGGAGTCTTGCCAAGTTGTTTATCAAGTCTTTCAGCAAGTTTTCTTCCTAAAATTGCCAGTAATGGAGTTAGTGCCATAGTACATGTCACCACTAATAACAGAACATTAGCCGTACTCTCTCTAATAACCTGAGTTTCTTTACCAAGACCGAATAAGATAAAAGCAAATTCTCCACCTTGTGATAATAATAAACCTGCATGCAAGGCTACTCCTTTATTAAAACCAAATAAAATGCAAGAGGCGGCAATAATTAGTGTTTTTACTACAATCAAGGCAATAGAACAAGTTAGTATAATTGATATTTGAGCGTATATTTCTTGAGCGTCAATATTCATTCCAACGCTCATAAAAAATAGCCCTAGCAATAAGCTTTTGAAAGGGTATATACTTTCTTCAGCTTGCAACCGAAATTCTGTCTCTGCAACCAAAACACCTGCAACAAAAGCTCCTAAAGCAAGCGATAAACCAAAATATTCCGTGGCCCAAGCTGCAGAGAGAACTACCAATAGAGTCATGGAAATTGGTAGTTCGTTTATATCGCCATTGTCCGATGAAATTAACCCAAATAAAGGTCTTAGTAATACTCTACCTGCAACAAATATTGCAAGTAGTGCTATGATAGCCTTAAGCAAAGCTGTTCCTAGAGCTATCGCTAACGAATCTTTACTATTGCTAGCAAATAGTGGTACCATAACTAGCAATGGCACAACTGCTAAATCTTGTAACAACAAGATAGCTAGGGATATACGACCTAGTTGAGTTGATTGGCTACGGCTTTCCTCAATAACTTGCATAACAAGGGCAGTTGAGGATAAAGCAAGACCACCTCCAATAATAATTGCAGCACTACTATTACCGCTGATTAGTACAACAGCGGCAGCAATCACTATAGCTGTAGTTAACACTTGTAGTGAGCCAAGACCAAATACATACCGCCTCATTACCTTTAATCTTTCAAAAGATAATTCTAAACCTATAGCAAAAAGTAAAAAAACTACTCCTAATTCTCCTAGTAATTTTGTTTGATCATATGTTACAATCTTGAATCCATGGTCTCCAATTACCGCTCCTGCAATTAAATAACCCAAAACTGGGCTTAGATTAAGGCGTTTAAGTATTGCTACAACAAATACAGCTGTTCCTATTAAAATTATAATATTGATAAGAATATGCTCTTCCATTTACACCTTTTCCCTAGAAGTATTAATACATTATTTTTTAAATACACTAAGTAATTTTCAGTAAAAAATCTAATATTTTTAATTTATTTTTTGCTCCACATCTCTTCCAACTTAAAATACTCTCTAGTTTCTGGATAGAAAATATTAACTAATACATTTCCAGCATCTATTAATACCCATTCAGATGTTCCAAGTCCTTCAATATTAGTATCGATATTAACTTGATGTTTTAACTCTAAAGCTAAATATTCAGCAATTGCTCCAACATTTTTAGTTGAACGCCCGCTTGCAAAAATAATATATTCAGCTAATGTAGTTTTTTGTCTTATATCTATTACTACTATATCTTCTGCTTTTTTTTCTTCTAAACATTTAACCATAAACTCTTTCAATAGTTCAGTATTTTCTATCATAATTATCTCCAATTGCTAAAGTAACCTGAGTTTACTATACTATTTCACTCTCTTATTTGCCAACACCCAACTACTATCCAAATAATCATTACCATACTTATGCAAATATTCCTGATATTTACCTTTAAAATCAGTGATAGTTCGGTGGGATAGAGCAATAACCCTTGTGGCTATGTTGCTAGCAAAATCTCGATCATGAGTTACTAATATTAGAGTTCCTTGGTAGTTAATTAGAGCTTTTTTTAACATATCCTTAGATTCAATATCTAAGTGATTAGTTGGCTCATCTAATACCAATATATTACTTTCTTCCAATATAATTTTTGCTAGTAATAAACGTGCTCCTTCTCCTCCACTCAAATTTAAAATATTCTTAGTTACTTCATCTTTACGGAATAATAATTGACCTAATATAGTACGCAGAGTATTATCATTCTCAGTAGGTATTTGGTTGGATAACCAATCAATAACACTCATACTTTCATTTAGTAATTCATGATGATCCTGAGCAAAATAGGAAATTTGAGTTTCATATCCCCATTCATAACTTCCTAAATCAGCAGAAATTTTATTAATAAGAATCTTAAGCAAAGTGGATTTACCAATACCATTTGGACCAATAATAACAATTTTTTCTCCACGCGAGACAGTAAAATTCACATTATTTAATATTTTTTTATCCTCGTAGCTTTTAGAAATACCCTGAACTTTTAGTGCTAATTTTCCAGATGGTCTTTTTTGCTTAAAATTAAAATATGGACTAACACGCGAACTTCTTTGGATGTCAGGTAATTCCATTTTTTCTATTTGTTTCTCTCGGGATGCAGCCTGTCTAGCTCTACTAGACAACGCTCTAAACCGGTCAACGAAACTCTGCATAACAGCAATTTTTTTCTCTAAATGAGAGAATTCTTTAAGCTTTTGTTCGGTAACCAACTGTTTATCACGAACAAAAATATCATAATTACCAGTATAAATCTTGATAGTACCATAATCTATATCAAGAATATGTGAAGAAATATTATTAAGAAAAACAAGATCGTGTGAAATAAATACCAAAGCACCTTTGAATTTCTGTTTTAGGTAATTTTCTAGCCAATAAATTGAGACTATATCAAGATGATTTGTTGGCTCATCAAGTAACAATATATCAGGATTATTGAATAAACTTTGTGCTAGTAACACCCTAAGTTTATAGCCACCGGATAAAACGGATAAAGGTTGATAATGATATTTTTCTTGTATTCCTAAACCAAGCAGTAACTCAACTGCAAAAATTTCTGATATATATCCATCATTGTCAGCTATAATTTGTTCCAACTCACCTAATCGATAACCGATTTCCTCATCACATTGATCAATTGCTAATAATTTTTCTTTTTCTTGCAGTGCTTGCCATAATTCACTTCTACCGGCAATAACGGTATTAATAATTGAAGTATTTTCATAAAGAAATTGATCCTGCTTTAAACATCCTATACGTGCATTTTTGACACAGGTAAATTCTCCGATACTAGCCTCTTCCTCTTGAAGCAAAATCTTAAAGAACGTAGATTTACCAGCACCATTTGCTCCAACAAGCCCATACCTATTACCTTTCTTAATATGCAAGCTCACATCAGTAAATAATATTTTTGCACCATAGCTCATGGCCAAATTAGTTGTAATAATCATAAGGTATTATCAGGTAATATTGTACCATTTTTTAACTGCAGCTTAACTTGTTTAAGTGATCTTGGGCTTGCATCAATTACTTCAAGTTCAACCTGCTGCTCAATATCAATTTTAGTACCAACCAAAGGGACATTACCTACTTTTGCTAAGACTAAACCACCAATTGTATCAAATTCATCATTCTGAAGTTTTAGTTTCACACCTAGAGCTGATTCGAGATCCTCAACTTTCACTCGAGCATTTGATAAAATAGTATTATTATTGATAATTCTGAAACTATCATTATCCGATTTCTTATCATGCTCATCATCTATTCTGCCAACTATCTCCTCCATAATATCTTCCATGGTTACAATACCGTCAGTTCCACCATATTCATCCACAACTATCGAGATCTGTACACAATCTCTTCGCATTTTTGCTAGTAAATCTATCAATTTCATTGAAGGAGCAGAAATGATAGGTTTACGAATTATTTTTTTTAGCTGCAACTCTTGATTTGTAATAAGTTGCTTAGTAATAAGTATCTTGAATAAATCTTTTATATGAATAAAGCCTACTATATTATCCAAAGTTTCATCATAAACTAATGTTCTAGTATTAGGTATTTTGCTATTAAGCATTTGGCTTAACTCATCTATACTGGCAGTTAATTTTACTGCCTTAATATCAGATCTAGGGATCATTACATCTTCTACAGTTTTATGACCAAATTGCAGAAGATTCATAAAAATCTTTTTTTCTTCTAACGTCATTTTTTTACTGTTAGATTTTAGCTTTTTAATTGCATCATAAAAATTATCCTCTAGCTTCTCTTTAGAAAACAGCCGAGAGAAAAAAGATTTAAGTGTAACAATTTTTGAAGAATTTTTCAGCATATCCCTTTTAGAATGAATAGATGCAAGGTTTTCTTTTTTCAAAGAAGTGAACAAAAGCTAATATGGGGAAGCAATAGCAAAACTCTTTAATATCTCTACTTCTAAATTTTCCATAATATCTGCTTCCTCGTTATCTTGGTGATCAAAGCCTAGTAAGTGCAAAATACTATGTACCAAAAGATGGATAAAATGATCTCCAAAGGCTTTATTTTGACTTATAGCTTCACTTTGAATTATTTCATAGCCAAAAGCTATGTCCCCCAAATACATATAATGTACATTAGGAGTAAATTCAAGTAAATGCCGAAAGTCTAATTCTATATCAGGAAATGATAGTACATTTGTAGCTTTTGCTTTGCCACGAAATTGGCTATTCAAATTTAACATTTCATTATTATTAGTCAGTAATATTGCTAACTCAAACTCTGCAACTCCCTTGAAATTTTTATATTTACTCAGTATAGCACCAACAACCTTCTTCACTAATAGTTTATTGATAAATTTTTGATTTTTCCAATCTTGACAAGCTCGAATAATCTCTACATTGATTTTCATGATATAGTTTCTTAGCTGAAAATGCTCAATAATATTATATAACAATATCCTGCAGATAATACTAAAAATTTTTCTTAGTGATAGCATTAGTTTGTGGTATCTTATTATAATTTATAATAATTATTCTATAATTAAAAGCTACTTAAAGTAATGAAAATATATTTATGATAAAAATAGGCAATATTCAACTACCTCATTCGGTGATATTAGCTCCAATGTCTGGGGTCACTGACCTACCATTTAGAAAATTAGTACGAAAATTTGGTGCAGGTTTGGTAGTCTCTGAAATGGTAGCAAGTAGGGCAATGATTATTGAAACAAGGCAATCTTTGCAAAGATGTGCAATCATTCAAGACGACGCTACTGGTTCATGTGTACAGATTGCTGGATGTGAACCTGATATAATAGCAGAATCAGCTAAAACGATTGAGGATATGGGAACCAAGATTATTGATTTAAACTTTGGTTGCCCAGCTAAAAAAGTAGTAAATGGCTATTCTGGTTCGGCTTTAATGCGAGATGAGAAATTAGCGGCAAAAATTTTAGAGACTACGGTCAAAGCGGTAAAAATCCCAGTAACTTTAAAAATGCGTACTGGCTGGGATGATCAAACTAAGAATGCACCAAATTTGGCAAAAATAGCCTATGATGCTGGTATACAAATGATTACCATCCATGGTAGAACAAGATGTCAGTTTTATTCTGGTCAAGCAGATTGGGAGTTTATAAGGCAAGTTAAGGATGCGGTAAAGATTCCAGTTATCGCTAATGGAGATATTACCTCCTTATCTAAAGCCAAGGAATGCTTACAAAAATCAGGTGCTGATGGCATAATGGTTGGTCGGGGAGTATATGGTAGACCATGGTTTATTTCTCAAATAGCCCATTATCTTGAAACAGGAGAAGAACTCCCCTCCCCTTCCATGGCAGAACAGTTAGAGGTTATACTAAGCCATTATGATGCCATGCTAGAATATTACGGAAACGATACTGGCGTTCAGTTAGCTAGAAAACATATAGGTTGGTATAGTAGTGGTTTAGCAAACTCAGCTGAATTTAGAGGAGGGGTTAATATGATGACTGATCCAATTCAAGTTAAAGAAAAGATTATGGAATTTTATGAAAAATTCTTTTAATATAGTGACCCCAAAACTTTAATACTACCTGACAGAACCAACTGCTCTAGGACGGCTATTGTTCCTAATAGCAGGAGGAGATGCAGTAGGACGAGATGGATAGGTATTTATTGATTCTCTAATGGTATTAGCTTTTTGCTTGGCTTGCTCAAGGTCTATTGTTTTTGCATGAGCTTGGCGTAATGTTGTTCCTATGTTTTTAGATTCTTCAGCACTAAGAATTGCCTTACCTTTTGCCATGTTAATTAAATTATCCACAACGAAAACTCCACAATCTTTATCATTTGGTTGTTGCTCAGTCTGTAAATCTACTATTTTAGCATCAGGACAAACTTCTTTAAGCATATCTACTAAATCCGCTCTTGTATATATATCTGTTCCCTTAGGATCATTATAGGTAAACACTATAGCCCCCTCCTGGTCTTTAGTGATTGCTAAACTAACCCAATGTTCGTGTCCAGTATTAAGGGGTATAATAACCGCTTCTTTGTTATCTACTATTAAATCACTATACACAGCTTTATAAAGAGTGTCCTTTAATAAACTTTCTTCTCCTATAGAAGCATGATTAACAATAGAAACCTTTGTTTGATCTACAGACGCTTTTAATAGGTTGCCAATATCATCTTCGTTATATAAATAATCTAGTTTAGTTAATTTGCTACCTTCAGACAATGAATGTTCTACATTATTTTGTCTAGTTGATACCTCCCTTTCATCTGCCACTTGCTGAAGAGCACTGGTAATTCTTTTAGCATTTTCTTGTTTATACTCATTTAAATTTTCTTGCATATCCTTAATAGTTAAGCTATTGATTCCAAGAACAGCTTCCCTTTGCTTAACTTCAGCAACAATGTCAGCCTTTTTCCCATGACCTTGAGCTAATGGGATACAACCATTAGTAAAATTTTCAACCGAGCCTCCTTGGGTTACAACATATTTAGCTTGTTTAGCAATATTCTGAAGCTTTAATGGATCAGATAGGTCAAAATATATATCAACAGGGTTTATTTCTGTTATATTAAGATCTTTCTTGAATTGTTGAGATAATTGTGACACGTAATGCTCTAGTTTTTTAGCACCACCAATTTTATCTTTTAAGATTTCTTCAACTTCTAGCTTAATACCTGATTGTTGATCTTGGTCATTGATGCCAAATTTGGTCGTAATAATATTAGCCACATCATCTACAGATGCAGGATTGCTGACTACTATAACTCTAGTATTTCTACCTAGTTCTTTTGCAGCAAGTATAACTTCAGTCAATCTTTCTTTATTAGGCAGTTTCCCCGACACTAATATATTAGGAGGTCTTTTTAGAATTTCCGACTCTACTAAATTTGTAACTGGGATATATGGAATGTAAGAAGCTCTTTTTTGTTCTACATGCCTATGAGTTACCGCATTATCTCGGTCGTTATCATTTGTAAAAAACACGTGATTGGCTTGTGTAAGAAGAGGTGGCCAGTAGTTATAATATGGCAAAGTTTGATTATATGCATTATAATTACTAAAGGTAAAACAAGTTTGAATACCTGATTTTTTTAATGCTGCTAAATCATTTATATCAACTATAGGTTTTCCCATGTTGGAATTATATTGAATATTAAGTATAGGCGTTTCTCCTTGTTTAACTTCGTGCAATATTTCAATTATTATATTATCTTTATTTAGTTTGCCATTTTGAATGTTATATTTAAGCTCCCTAGTTGGTATGTTTAAGTAAGAATTAGCCAATATAATATTGTGCTGAGTCTTTTGACCTACATGACCATTAATATTAAATAACCTTACCTTATTTTCTTTTTTACCTGTTTTTGCCATATATACTCCAAAGTCCTCAATATCTAATTGACTATCATCTTAAACAAAAAAACAAATCTATACAAATCAATTATATCTCTAAACCAGTATTGATGCATTTTACAGATATAGTTGCATAATAATCTCACCCCCTTTAATAATATACTATATTTAAGCCTGCACTAATATATTATTTAATTGGTAGAGGAATGGTTAGATGGTAATAGTAATGCCTATGGAAATAATTAGGTAAAAATAATGCATTGGCATGATGTTGACGAAATTGCTATAAGTTTAGAAAAAAATTATTCCGATGAGGATATATCTGAATTAACACTAAAAGATCTTGAGGACTTAATAAAATCATTAAGTGATTTTGATGACCACGAAATTGAAACAAATAAAGAAGTGTTAAAAGAAATTCTCGAAGCTTGGAAAGAGATTAAAGATAGTAATTTTGAAGATTAATATATACTCTTTTGCTTTGAAGAAGAGCTATCACAAATACTTGCGAAGAATGTACGTATTTGTACCTCATGTAGTTCATCTATAGCTAACCTAAAGTAAGGTCTATCTAGATACTCTAATAGATAGACCTTACTTTAGGTTAGCTATAGAATCTAAATAATTTACAGAAATAACTTGATTTTTTTGGGGAGATAGGGCATTATCTGCGTTAAATTGAAAGAAGGGGCGGTTAGCTCAGTTGGTAGAGCATCCCGTTTACACCGGGACGGTCGGCAGTTCGAATCTGTCATCGCCCACCATATATCTCTCGGATTTCAGGGTTTTTATCATTGCAATAAAAAGTCTGTATTCCCGTCGCATGCCGTTTTTTCACTAAAGTTACCGGAATACGAGTATAAAAAATTTCTCTCTTTAACGAGTGTTTTGAGGGAGAAATTATTACAAAAGTGTTAAAATGTACACCTAGTCCGCTTACCCCTTGTTTGTTACCCCCATCATGTTAGATATTTATTATATAGTTTTTATTTTTAACGTTTTTGATATATACCTAGTAATATTGGTTCTTGGAAGATAATAATTTTATGATAAGAAAAGTAATTATATTTACTGTTATTGCTATTTCGTTGTTAGTATGTACTATATTAGTTGAGGTAAACTTTGTTGATTATACTTCTGCCAGTAATAGTCTTGTTAATGAATTAAAAATTTCTCCTCAGAATCTAAAAAAAATTAAAATAATTAAATTTCCCATACCTTATTTGATTATTGATCACATAAAAGAGGAAGGGAAGTTAGAATTAGAAAATATAGAAATTCACTTTGTCCCATGGTCATTATTAACTTTTAGACCAAGAATTAGTGCTGTAACCATATATAGTGCCACAATATATTCAGATGAACAAGATTTTGACATTATAAACCATGATAGGCTAGTTAGTTCATTCATAACCAATGGTATAATCGATATAAATTTTGATGTTGAAAATCTGACTATTCTCAATAAAAATAATCAACCTATTCTTACTTTAAAGAATTGCTCTTTATTTAAAAATAACTCTATTGCTAATAGCACTTCATTCAAAGGGGATGGAGGATATGTAGGAAAATTATCTGGGTTTTTTGAGAAAAAGGCCAACCAAATAAATTTCGATCTTACTATCTCTAATAATGATTATAATTTTCATTTGATAGAAACCTATATAGACTCTAAACTAATAAATGGTAAAGCAGAATATTTAATACAAAATTTAGCTGATATATTACATATTCTAGTGCCAGATTTAGATTCTTTATTTAGAAGATTTAATCAAAATGAAAAGATAAATATCAAATTTGATATTTTGCCTACTCCACAATTACTTAAGTTAGAAAATATAGCTATAGAGTCTAATTCACTAGTAGGTAAAGGCTCAATATATCTGAATAAAAGTGACGATGTTACTAGTACAATAAAATTATATTTTCCTAAGATAGACGCAAGATCACTGATTACCTCATCCAATAATATTAAACAATTTAGCAATTCAGTCTTTGGGTTAAGGTTTCTTTTTGATAATAAATCAATCATAACCGATATTTTAGTTGATCAAATAATATTAAATAACGATGAGGTATTAAATAATACCAAAATTTTGCTTAATTTAGACAAAGGGGTATTAGTGGTTAATGATTTCTCTAGTATGATAAAATCTGGAGGCAGTTTTCAATTTATAGGCAATGTAACACAAAATTCAGTACGAAGTATATTTGATGGTACAATTTACTTGCAACATAATGACCTTAATTCTGTGTTGAATACTTTAGGTTACAAACAAGCAGCTAGTAAAAAACCTACCGCTTTTATTTTATCTTCAGATTTAAAACTAACTTTAATAGATGTCTATTTACAAAACCTTATGTTAAAAACTGACAACACTAAAGTTACAGGTAATATTACTGCTAGATTTATTGGTTCTATGCCGCATTTTATAGCGACCATTGACTTTTCTTCGATTGATTTAAATAGAGACGATTACCCGATAATCTCACCAATGATCAAATTTGCTAAAAGTTTGTCAGAGAATATGAAAGATGAATCATACTTAGCTAAATATATTCCCATTAGGACAGCTGATTATTTAGGTAATTTTGATATTACTATAAATGATCTGCTGATAGGAAATAATTCATTTGGCAAAGCATATATCTTAGCAAATGTCTCACCAGGTAATATTGGAATTAGTAATCTTGATATAAGAGGCAATAGTGATTACATCAATCTTAGTGCTAGTTTGTTAGCAAGTAACATTAAACCACAACTAACAATTACAATAAATGATGGTTCTCTTAATGTTAACTTTTTAACCCCTAAATCTTTACTTAATCTGCGAAATAACTTATTGAATGAATTTGACGTAGAAAAAATAGAGTTAAAATTAAATTGTACATTATCAAAAATAATTCAGAATGATCTAGTATTACAAAATGTTAAACTTGCTTTAGCAAATAATAATGCTTTATTTAAGATTGATAACATTGAAGCAAATCTACTTTCTGGTAAATTAAAAGCAGAAGGTAATATTTTATTAAATCCATATACTCTGAACTTTGTTTATGCACTTAATTCTATTGATTTAGCTCAATTATCTAATGTTTTGCCAAGAGGATTACTAGACAATTACGGTGGAATGAGCATAAATGGAACACTTGATACTCATGGCAATAGTTTAAAAGAATTATTGTATGAGCTTAACACTCAATCAGAATTTGTAGTAAAAAATGCCAAGATTAGTAACTTCTCTGTTGATTCATTGATAGAAAAAATTAATAATAAAGACTATAGTCTAAAGTATTTAAAAGATGATTTAGCAAAATCTATGTATCAAGGGCAAACTGAATTGAATAATTTGCGTGGTAATCTTCAGTTAAAAAATGGAATAGTTACAATGAAAGACTTAGTATTTAATACAAAATATGCTAGCGGAGCTGCATCATTAGCTGTAAATATATATAATTTGGATATGGTATTATCTTCAATATTATCTTTCTATATAGCAGACTTAAATCCTAATCTAAATAATTCTAGTAATCAAAATACACCTATAAATCTTACAATAAAAACCTCAGGCACTATATTAGATACCATAAAAACGTCAGACGAGACTGAACTAAGAAAGGCTTTAGAGAACAGAAGGAAATCTACAAATTAAAGAAGAATAAATGTTATTATTAAGAATTTTAAAAGATTATAGACTATTCGAAATATTGGTTCTTGGGGCAATTAGTGGCATGCCACTAGCTATATTATTCACTAGCTTAGTTGCTTGGCTTAAAGATTCTAATATTGATATTGCAATTATTACCACTTTTGCCGTTGCAAGACTATCCTATTCGCTAAAAGTTTTTTGGTCTCCTTTGGTAGATTGTTTTAATATACCATTATTAAAGAAATTTGGTCATAGAAAAAGTTGGCTGATACTTTGTACTATACTAATATCTTTAGTACTATTCACTATGAGTACAATTTTACCTAATGAATCATTAACTTTACTATATTTTCTTACTATTTGCCTTGGTTTCTTGTCAGCAACATTTGATATTAGTGTTGATGCACTTAGGATAGATAAATTTGATCAGGAAACCCAAGCTATAGCAAGTGCTACGGCAGTATTAGGCTATAGACTTGGCATGCTGATTACTGGAGCTGGGGCTTTATATTTTGCTGAAGCCACAAGTGATTGGTCAGCTACATTTGTGGCTATGAGTATAATTTTTATTGTAGCAACAATTTTTATAATTATTGTCAATGAACCTACATTATTACGAGAAAATGTTGATATTTTATCTTTATTATCACTAACAAAAATAGTAATTAACCCTTTTAAGGACTTCTTTGTTAGGAAATATGCCGTTACTATTTTACTAGCAGTAATATTCTTTAAATTAGGTGATGCTATGCTTGCTGTAGTATCTATGCCATTTTATATGGAACTTGGTTATACAAAGGGACAGATAGCACTGATTACTAAATTTTATGGTGTACTAGCTACAGTTGCTGGGTCTTTTGCTGGTGGAATAGTTGTATACCGACTTGGAAATTTTAAAGGACTGATTATAACGGGAATTATACAGAGTATCACGCATTTCGCATTTATTTGGTTAAATCATCAACCAGTAAATTCTGAATCTCTGTTTATTGCCATTACTATAGAAAATTTTGCTTCTGCTATGGGTATGACTGCACTTGTTGGATATATTAGCATATTGTGTAATAAACAATATTCTGCATCGCAATATGCTTTACTCAGCAGTAGTAGTACTTTATTTAATAACACAGTCACCATTTATGGTGGTAGCCTAGTAAAAATGTTGGGTTGGGATAATTTTTTTATCTTAACAATAATTCTAGCCTTGCCAGGAGTTATAATATTGTTCTATCTTAATAAAAAGATTTCTAAAACGTAAAATTATGTTAATACGATTATTGCTATTTTTTACTTGCGTAATAACATTCAGTACAAACCTAAATCCTGTTTATGCTGCAAAAAAACTTGTGTCTTTGCCAACTCAAACAAGTCTTGTCGTAGATTACAATACTGGTAGGATACTGCACGATAAAAATTCTACTACTAGAATATACCCAGCTTCATTGACAAAATTAATGACCTTGTATTTGTTATTTGAAGCGTTAGAATCTAGCAGGTTATCAATGAATCAAAGATTATATGTTTCAAAAAATGCAGAGAAAATGTTGCCCTGCAAATTAGGACTTAAAGAAAAAGAAACTATTACTGTAAAAGAAGCTATTTTCGGGCTAATTATTAGATCAGCAAACGATGTAGCTATGGTAGTAGCTGAAAATATTAAAGGTACTGAAGAAAATTTTGCTCGTTTGATGAATATTCGTGCTAAACAGCTTGGTATGAAAGATACTTATTTTAAAAACGCTTCTGGATGGCATCATCCTTGTCAGAAAACTACGGCCCGAGATCTTGCTAAACTATCTATAGCTATTAAGCGAGATTTCCCTAAATATTATGCTTTCTTCTCTAGAAACAACTTTGTTTTTAGAGGCAATATTGTACGAGGACATAATAAAGTAAATGAAACTTATGAAGGAGTTGAAGGGTTGAAAACTGGTTATACCACTCCAGCCGGCTATAACTTGATTACTGCAGCAACTAGACAAAATAAATCTTTGGTTGCTATTGTTACTGGTGGTAAATCTGCTGAGTCTAGAAATATGCAAATGGTAAAACTATTAGATACCCATTTTGACCAACCTAGAAATAATAAGACTATGGTTGATAAATTGATAGTCAAGACAACAGTACCATCAAGAACATATGGTAAGAAAACAAAATCAACTAAAGTTGCTACAAATCTTAAAGTAAGAAACAGAAAAAAACTATAGAAATATTATGAAAAATGTTGCTGTAATTATTTCAGGTTGTGGATATTTAGATGGGGCTGAAATCTTTGAAACAGTTTTTACACTATTGGAACTTGATAAGCATAATGTAAATGTAAAAATTTTTGCTCCTAATAAAAATCAACATCATGTGATCAACCATCTAACTCAAGAAAAAATGTTAGAGGAGCGTAATATATTAGTTGAATCAGCACGCATTGCTCGTGGTAAAATTCAACCATTAAATCAAATACGTGCTGAAGACTTTGATGCTTTAATATTACCGGGTGGGTTTGGTGCTGCACTAAATTTGTCTGATATAGGACTTAAAAATGAAAATGCTACAGTACCAAAAGACTTACAGGAAATAATAGTAGGCTTCTATAATTTATCAAAACCAATTGGAGCTATATGTATTGCTCCTGCTTTACTTGCTATAGTCTTAAGAAATCATACAAAAATTAAGGTTACCCTTGGAGAATCAAATGATCTGATACATAAGCTAGGAGCAACAGGAGAAACTTGTAATGCTCAAGATATAGTCGTGGACGAAGATAATCGATTAGTTACTACTCCTGCTTTTATGTTAGATGCTCCTTTAGCACAAATACATAAAGGTATTAAGGGTTTAGTAATTAAAGTGCTGCAAATGTGTACTAATATCTGAACGATAATAGATTAAAATGTATTCGTAGAAGCACTTCAAGAATGCATTTTTCTAAAGAACTTAAATTATTCTAGCCAGTTTTGGATTAAAATTAAAAATTTTAATCCAAAACTAAGGCTAAATAAGGAAGATATAGGTCAATATGAATAGATTAATACAAGCAGATGGGGTATCTCAAACTTGTCTAACTAGAGAACAAAAAGAGGCTGTCGGATTACTTTCAATCGGTACATTTCTAGAGTATTTTGATCTGATGCTCTATATACATATGGCTGTAATTCTTAATGAGCTTTTTTTCCCGAAATATGATCCCCATGCAGCACAATTACTTTCAGCCTTTACTTTTTGTACCACATATTTATTAAGACCTATTGGGGCGTTAATTTTTGGATGGATTGGTGATACTATAGGACGTAAAGTAACTGTTATTATTACCACTTTTATGATGGCATTTTCTTGTATTATTATTGCTAGTTTGCCAGCTTATGCTGAAATAGGTATTACTGCTGCTGTGGTTGTATCAATATGTCGTATTATGCAAGGTATGAGTTCCATGGGAGAAAGGATAGGGGCAGAATTATATTTGACTGAAACTATAAAACGTCCTCAACAATATATGTCTGTAGCATTAATAAGTTTTTTTGCTGTATTAGGGGCAACCTTTGCTTTGGGCGTTGCATTTATTTCTACCTCTTACAACTTCAATTGGCGTTATGCTTTTTGGTTTGGTGCATTGGTTGCGTTAGTCGGTTCATTAGCTAGAACAACTCTACGAGAAACACCAGAATTTGCTGACGCAAAACGACGAATGAAAATGATTTTTGCAGATATTAATGAGAATTCTAGTATATTGGAAAAGAATCCTATTTGGACAGAAAAAGTTAATAAAGTAACAGCTTTATCTTTGTTTTTAATATTCTGTGCTTGGCCAGTATGTTTTTATTTAACATTTATTCATTGCGGAGAGATTCTTAGAAATAATTTTGGTTATACGGCTGAACAAGTTATCTATCAAAATTTCTTTGTTTCAATAGTAGAAATGTTAGGGAATTTATCATTGATATATTTAGGTTATTACGTGTACCCCCTAATGATTTTAAAAATTAGAATGGTAATTTTCTGGGTTCTTATTCTAGTTTGCCTATACTTATTGAGTCATGCTAGAACCCCTTTTGATATTTTTCTGTTCCAAGCATTTATTATATTGATTATACCTGGTTTAACACCAGCCCATTCAATTTTATTTACATATTTCCCTGTTTTTAAACGCTTCACATATGTTAGTTTTTTATCTGCTATATCTAGTACTATTATGTATATTATCACATCTTTTGGGTTTATTTATTTAACAAAATATTTAGGTAATTATGGATTGCTGATTATTATAATTCCAGTCATGATAGGATATAGCTTTGGCATATTTCATTTTGAAAAATTAGAGAAAGCAGCTGGAAACTATCCAAAAAAGAAAAAATGGTTTCTCTTAATGAATTAGGTGGTGTCTATTAAAAAAGATTTCATTTTTGTTGGTGTAGTATCATCAGCACACGGAGTGCAGGGTAATGTTTACGTCAAATCTTTTACTATGCCAAATACTAATATCATTAAAATGAATTTGGTGGATGAATTAGGAAAAAAAATTATCCTTAAACTCATTAGTCAAAATTCTAAAGGTGATATAATATGTAGATTTAACAAAATTAATAATAGGACATTAGCTGAAGAGTTAAAGGGATGTAAGCTTTTTTGTCATAGGCGTGATTTCCCTTCATTAAGTGAAGATGAATTTTATATTGAAGACTTAAGAGGCTTACTGGTACTAGATACCAATTTGGTGGCTATAGGAAAGATTACAAATGTTTTTAATTTTAAAGCAGGTGATATCATTGAAATCGAGTTTGTCAGCAATAAAAAAGTAGAACTATTTCCTTTTAACAAGCAATTTTTCCCAGTAGTGACGAAAGAGCATGCTATTTTAGCAAAGATTTGACTATAGCAATTAGTCCTCATTACGTCGTTCTGATCTCTTTCGGTCATTAGGGTTTAATACTGCCTTACGAAGCCGGATTGATTTAGGAGTAACTTCTACTCTTTCATCATTTTGGATATAGCTGATAGATTGTTCTAATGTCATAATGACTGGTGGGATAAGACGCATAGCTTCATCTTTGCCAGAAGCTCTGACATTTGATAATTGTTTGGCTTTCAGAGGATTTACCTCTAGGTCATTATCCCGATTATGTTCGCCTATAATCATTCCCTGGTATACTAGTTCATTAGGGTTTATAAACATTTTTCCACGCTCTTCAAGATTCCATAGAGCATAAGCAACAGATTCACCATCCCCATTAGAAATTAATACTCCATTACGTCTTCCTTCAATAATCCCTTTATATGGACCATAACTATGAAAAACACGGTTCATAACACCTGTACCTCGAGTTTCGGTTAGAAACTGACCGTGGTAACCAATAAGACCGCGTGATGGTCCTAAGAATGTGACTCTAGTTTTACCGCCACCAGATGGACGCATATCAGTCATTTCTGCTTTACGTATTGCCAAGGATTTAACAACAACTCCAACAAAATCATCATCAACATCAACTTGGATTTCTTCAATTGGTTCTAATCTTTTTCCCTGTTCATCCTCTTTGAATAATACACGTGGTCTGCTGATTGATAGTTCAAAACCTTCACGTCGCATAGTTTCAATTAATATTCCTAATTGTAACTCACCACGACCTGCAACTTGAAAAGCATCTTTTTCTTCAGTTTGACTGACATGTATTGCCACATTACTTTCGATCTCTCTCATCAATCTATCACCTAAAACTCGTGATGTAAGCTTTGATCCTTCCCGTCCAGCAAGAGGAGAATCATTTACTCCAAAGGTCATAGATAATGTTGGGGGATCTATAGGTAAGGAAGGGAGTGCTAGCATTATTTCAGGGTCACAGATAGTATCAGCTACCGTAGCGTTTTGGATTCCAGCAATAGCAATGATATCTCCTGCATATGCTACATCGACAGCTACACGTTCCAATCCTCGGAATGATAGTATTTTACTTATTCTAGCATTTTCAATTACCATATTATCGCGATTAAGTACTTTAACATTTTGGTTGATCTTAACCGTACCGCTCTGCACTAGACCGGTAAATACACGACCAAAATATGAGTTATACTCTCTAGTAGTAACAAGCATAGAAAAGGGAAGACTGCTATCAGAAACAGGAGCAGGTACATGAGATACTATCAAATCAAAAAGAGGAGAAAGGTCTTTTTGCTCATCTTCTAGATGACGCGATGCCCAACCGCTACGTCCCGAAGCGTAGATAATTGGGAAGTCTAGTTGTTCATTAGTTGCTTCTAATGCCATAAATAATTCAAATACTTCATCAACTACTTCACTTACTCTTCTATCAGGACGGTCGATTTTATTGATAACAACAATTGGTTTCAAACCAAGTTTTAGAGCTTTTGACAACACAAATTTTGTCTGAGGCATTGTACCTTCAGAAGAATCAACTAGTAATACAACTCCATCTACCATAGTAAGAATGCGTTCTACCTCACCACCAAAATCAGCGTGACCAGGAGTATCAACTATATTGATACGGATATTTTTCCACATAAGGGAGGTACATTTAGCTAAAATAGTTATACCACGTTCGCGTTCAAGGTCATTTGAATCCATAGCACGTTCTGCTACCGCTTGGTTTTCTCGGAAAGTCCCACTTTGTTTAAGCATATTATCAACTAGAGTAGTTTTACCATGATCAACGTGGGCGATAATGGCAATATTGCGAATAGCAAACATCAAAAACCTTTAATATATTTTTAGATGTGCATTATAGAGCAAAATATATCAAATTGGAATAGAGTTCTTGTGTTATAGTGAATTCAGTTGAATTAGCAACAACGTTGCTCCTCGCTTGCTAGAATTCTTGGATCGAATTCATAATTTAGAAACGCTAGGAGCTAAATCACTGGAAAAAGCTAAAAAGATAGTAGAAGAAACTGTAATACATTTTTTAACTTTAGCTATGTATTTCAAAATACCAACAGTAACAAAACGAATTATTACATTATGTTGTCAACATTTATCTATATCTCTACATAAGGCTTTTGTGGATAATTCCCAGTCTCTTTCTCCAACTTTTCAAAATGAAATATCCCAAATGCAAAACCTATGTAGACTGGAAGCAATATAATCATTATCCCCCAATGATGCCAATACTCAGTTAAGTAAGCAATCAAAAAAGAGCTAACTAAAAACATTAAGGCACGAGATATGGCAAAGGTAAGACTAGCACATCTAAACCGTTTAAAGACAGGGAAATGTTTATAATAAATTGGCTGTCCTAAGCTGGGACCATTAGGTACAAATAACATAACGAATAATTGCATTAAAAATACATCAAATGAGCTATTAATATTATTTAATAAATAAGGGCAAGCTAAAACAAATACACCAAATATTAATAACAAAGTTCTTACAATTTTTAACGGATATATTTTATAACTTAAATATGCTAATACCAAAGTACTTAGGAAGGAACATATTGAAATAATAAAATTTTGATGAATGACCTGTTCAGCACTATAACCACAAGAAGTTTTTAAAATATTTCCGCAATAAATATAAGCAAAATAAAAACATACGGGACACATACATTCTATTAAGAATAAGGCTATTACTGTTACTTTATTAGCTTTTTCCTGCCATATCGGGTTGTTTTCCAGTTTTTTGAGAACTATAGCGGCAACATTTGAAGTCTGCTGAAGAGTTTTTTTTAGTTGACGTTTGGTATTAGCAAATTCCGGCGTTTCTCTAAGACTCTTTCTAGCTACTGTACCAACCAGTGCTACACTCGCTCCCATCCAAAATGCTATACGCCAATTAAATCCATAGGAGGTCACTAACGATGCTATGCCTAAAGCAGCGACTCCTCCTAAAGTAGCAAAAACCGAAACTGACGAAACAGCTGGATATTGGGCTGGTGGATTTATAGATTCAGTTAAATAAAGTACTGCTCCTACTGTCTCTCCCATAGAGGACATTCCTTGTAGTATACGGCATATGGTGAGCAACCAAGGAGCTGTAATACCTATTTGGGCATAGGTAGGTAGATTAGCTATTATAAGACATGATAAAGCCATTATAAAAGTCGTGATGATAACGGTATTCTTACGCCCTACATTATCACCTATCCAACCAACAATTAATGCACCAACCGGTCGAAAAACAAAGCCAGAACAGAAAGCTGTAGCAGAGTAAATTGCTGTAGTATATGGATCATACTTTGGGAAAAATAGCTCATTAAGAAATACTGCCATATGAACATATAACATCAGGTCAAAATACTCTAGGAATGTCCCGGCTGAAAGCAATCCGATGGCTTCTTTTTGTTTCCTTGTTAAACCTTTTTGTTCTTTATAGTTCCCTATCATTCATTCACCTTATAATTTTAATAGTACTATAAATAGTGATGATTTGGTTAATTAATAGCAAGAAAAAATGATATAGTAGGCTAAAATAATTAAACTATTAGTGTAACAATATACTAGTACTTAATACAACCTAAAAGGTCGAGTGGAGATTTCTTTGACATAATTCAACTGAATTCACTATAAGTACATATTTGAAGTATTTTAGTATTTTAAATTATAGACTCTATATTTGCTATCTTACAGCTATTAGCCAAATTATTATCTAGAGTAGCAATGCTTGCTTCAAGGCGTAGGGATAATTCAAGGTAAGAAGCATCGTAAGACGTTAGACCATATTTAGCTGCAATCCTTGCTATTATATGTAGAGATTCAGGGCTAGAACAAAATTTATCAATATTAATTGGAAGGGTATTTAAGAGGTGTAAATACTCTTCATAATTACTTTTAATAATACGCTGTTTTTTTAAGGATGATATAAGCACGTTGTTACATTCTAAAAAAAAGACAGCAGGGGCAAATATATTATATACTTTGTTAGAAATCTGATGGTAAATGTTATCGACCTTAAGCTGCTGTTCATCCGGTAAAATCGATGACATGATGAATGAACAATCTACTACTAAATTCATTTTCTACCAAGATTTTTCATTTTAATAACATCATCTGTAGAGCCAAGAGGACTACGTTTTTTAAGTTCAGCAAGTTTTTTAAATAGATCATCAAATCGTTGGGAATAATATTTAGCTACAGGTATAACAAAAGCTACCTCTTTTCCTCTGTTTGTTATGCATAATTCTTCACCTGCTTCTACTTCTTTTATTAGCTCCGTTAAGTGAGTTTTTGTTTTAAACATACCAACTATTCTCATGAATCCTCTTTAATAAACTAGTTAATTTAACTAGTTTATTATATTTTAATAAGCAATGCAATATGCTAATCACAGTGATTAATCTATTTCATTTTACTTAAATAATCTTAATAATTTGTTGCAAAAATTCTAAAATTAATTTATTAAGTTCTGAGTTTTTGGGTTCAAGAAGAATAAAAAATAAATATTAAGAGAACAACAGATGTCAAAATTAAAACAGGCAAGATTAAGCTTACCCCCTTTAGATTTTAGCACACCAAAAGATAAACAGATACTGAATACTCCAAATTCTGATCAACTAAAAGTTAAACAGCAAAAGGATTTTTTGGAAAAAGAAACTCAATCTGATAAGATGTTATTATGTTTTGATTGGGATAAAACAATAGTAAAAGGCTCGCTAGACAATGCTCTTAATGCTACTCTCAATTATCAGGATTGTGTAGATCGATTTCTAGCAGATGAAACAAAAAATTGGAAAAATAAAGAGCTATTAGTAGAATTGTTCCAAAAAGCATTAACTATAGGATGTCATATAGCTATTGTATCTTTTGGCTCATATCCTGATTGGATCAAATACGCTCTTGAGCAACTTTTAGGATCGACTCTATCGAAAGAAATTTATGTAGTGTCGCATCCTCGTAGAAATGACTATGAAGGCAAACAGGAGCATATAGAGGAAGCCAAGAGGCATTTTGGTGTTTCTGAGAATAAGAAGGTTGTTTTAATAGACGATGACCCAAATAATGTAGATATCGCAAAGAAAAATGGTATGAATGGGATATATGTTCCCAAAGAGGGTATTGAGTATTTAAATGAGGCTTTTGAGATAGTTACAACACAAGAACAAAAAGAAAATCAAATACAGACTAGCTTTGATCAGCCAACAGAGCCAACAGAGAGTGTATTAGAAGAACTGTTGGGTGAAGAAGCTTCCCTAATAAACTTTTATTACCTATTATAGGGATTATATAATTTTGCTTTGAAGAAAAGACAATAGCAAAACTTCTAGGACTCCTAGTATAATTTTCATCAAAACTAAGGATTATTTCTCCCATTTTTCTTAAAGCTTTGTTATAATCATTCTAGTTACAAACCTTTTTTATAGATGGTATACTGCTCGTAGGATTATCTGAATATACCACTAGAATCTTGGATAAATGACGATGCAATTTCTAGTTTTCTATTCTAGAGTATATAGTATACTTTTGATGAGTTTTTTATCATTCTATTCAATTTTTAGGTTCATAACAACCTATTTTGACTATCCACGTTATAATACCTCCTCACGAAAGCAGGAACGTCCATATATGACATCCTAGGCTATTAAACCGATGTCTTACATCAAACTGAGGTTACCACTTAAACTTGTACATATTGGTTAATTTATGAAGTCATATACTTTTAAAGAGCATTTTTTAGAGCTAAAGGCTAGGTTCTTACGAGTATTTGCTGCATTCATTATTGGTTTTATTATTTGTTATTGTTTCAGTAACGATATATATAACATTTTATTAGAGCCACTTGCAGAATTAGATCATGCTGATATAAGGAAAGTGATCTATACTGGTCTTACTGAAGCATTCTTTACTTATATAAAACTTGCAGCTTTTGTTTCTTTTGTCATGATTATGCCAATTATCGCTATAGAATGTTTTTTATTTATAAGACCTGGGTTATATTCAGGTGAGAAGAAATATGCTGCTTTTATTCTTTTTATGTCGCCTGTTTTGTTTTGGTGTGGGAGCATCTTTGTATTTTATTTTGTTATGCCGCGTGCATGGCAATTTTTTCTAAGCTTTGAAGATAATAATGCTATTATTCCACTAATTCTAGAAGCTAGAATTAGTGAATATTTAAACTTAGTAATTCAGTTAATTATTGCGTTTGGTATAGCTTTCCAATTACCAATTATTATGTTAATATTAAATTTATTAAAAATATTAACAGCAAAAGACTTAGTGGACAAAAGAAGATCGTCTATAGTAATTATTTTTATTATTGCTGGTATTTTAACTCCACCGGATGTACTTAGCCAATTTGCCCTTGCAATACCAATGCTTTTATTATATGAAACTTCAATTATTATGTGTAAATTTGTAGAAAATCGAGGAAGTTAAATGTTAGATATAAAGTGGATTAGGGAGAATAAGCAGGAATTTGATGATCTACTTATCAAAAGGGGAATTCCCCCAATGTCCGATAAAATTACTAAACTAGATGAAAGCAAACGCCAGCTAACTAATCTTATTCAGCAATTTCAGCATGCAAGAAGGAAGAAATCTAGGGATCTAGGCAACATGCCTAACAAATTTAGTAAAGAATTTGAAGAAATAAAGCGTGATGTGGATCACATAAATGAGAAACTGGAAGAACTGAATTTAAAATTAAATAGTAATCACCAGTTAAACGATATGTTGGAGGTATTGCCAAACCTTCCTGATCCCGACGTACCATATGGCACTGATGGCAGTATGAATAAACTGCTTAAAACAGTAGGAGACATTACAACAAAACTATCTCTTCCTTTACCTAAGCAGCATTTTGAACTTGGTGAAAGTTTAGGGATGATGGATTTTGTACGTACTGCTAAAATGTCCGGTAGTAGGTTTGTGACTCTAAAGGGAGATTTAGCAAAGTTAGAACGTGCATTGATTAATTTTATGATTGATACACATACTCAAGAATTTGATTTTACTGAACTATCTCCTCCATCTTTGGTGCGACCAGCTGCTATGTATAATAGTGGTCAATTGCCAAAATTTGCAGAAGAGTCGTTTGAAACGGTGAATAATTACAGGTTAATTCCAACAGGTGAAGTACCTCTTGTTAATATGGTGGCCGATACCATAATAGCTAGGGAAGAATTGCCTATACGTTATGTTGCTTACACACCCTGTTACAGATCAGAATCTGGAAGTAGTGGTAGAGATACTAGAGGTATGATACGTATGCACCAGTTTGGTAAAGTTGAGTTGGTTACAATAACTACTGCAGAAGAATCTCAGCGTGAACATGAATATATAACTAATGCAGCTGAAACCATTCTAAAAAAACTTGATCTACCATATAGAGTTATGTTGCTTTGTACTGGAGATATGGGATTTACTGCCAAAAAGACCTATGATTTGGAAGTATGGTTGCCTGGTCAAAATCTATACCGTGAGATTTCAAGTTGTTCTAATTGTGGAGATTTTCAGGCTAGAAGGATGAAAGCTAGATATAAAGAATTTGGTAGCAACGAAACCACTCTTGCCCATACTTTGAATGGTTCTGGTTTACCAATTGGTAGGACAATAATCGCAATTCTAGAAAATTACCAAAATGCAGATGGTTCAATAACAGTTCCAGATGTTTTGGTGAGTTACATGGGTGGGTTGGAGCGAATTCATACCACTAAAGAGTCTAAATAACATGTATTTGATAGGTATCATTGGTGTTCAAAATAGCTAGCAACTCAAGAAAAGTTGATAAGGATTTATATAATAATTCTGCAGAGGATTTCATTCCAATTGCTTGTCATTATAATGAGAATACTTTGTTAACTAAGAATGGCGAACTACTCCAAACTATCCAAATAAATGGTATCAATGCAGAAAATATTAGCACTAAGTTATTCAATTTACGAGAAGTAGTGCGTAATGCGATTAAGAAAAATGTTCATAATAAAAATTTTGCATTTTGGATACATACTGTACGACGTAAGACAAACTTAGATGACCCAACTCCTTACAATAAATTGTTACCAGCTAATATTCACAATTTATGGCAACAAAAAAATTACTGGGATGATAAATTTGTTAATACCTTATATATCTCAATAATTTATGATTCTGCTAAAATTAAAGTTAAAGATATCAACTCTTTAATAACTTCTTTGTCTTTCGATAAACTTGTCAATTACCAAAATAACTATTTAGATAGTGTTTTTAAAATGCTAAATAGTACTGTTGACAAAATACTTTTGGATTTACAAGATTTTGGTGCAGTAAAGTTAGGAATAAGATTTGAAGGAGAAGAATCTTACTCTGATTTGATGTTTTTATATCGTAGAATAATTCATCTCAACGAAGAATATTGCTTAGTACCGATTGCAAATCTATCTAATGCTTTAGCCTCTAATCAATATGCAGTTGGTAACGATAAGATTGAAGTAATAAGTAGGCATGATAAAAAGTTTGCATCCATTATTTCAATAAAGGAATATCAAGAAGTATCATCAGCTGCACTTGATGGATTCCTACAATTACCTGTGGAATTAATAGCAACAGAAATATTTTACTTCGTTGATAAAAAAGAAGTATCTAAAACATTTGAACAACAGGCATATATTTTACAAGTTAGTAAGGATACTAAACTTGCTGAAATTACAGGAATAGATAAGATAATGAACCTTGATGCTTCAATCCCGAACCAATTTTGTAAACAACAAATTTCTATTGCTATTATAGGGTCAGATTTGGAGAAATTGGATCAATCAATTGCCCAAGCATCTAAGGAACTTGCTAAAATTGGTATTGTCCATGTGCGGGAAGATATAAACTTAGAGCAAACATTTTGGGCACAGCTCCCAGGGAACTTTTCCTATGTTAGGAGGCTTGCTCCCACAATTATAGAAAATACCGCCGCTTTGGCCTCATTACATAATTTCCCGACCGGAAACCAAAATAACATATGGGGTAAAGCGGTGACTTTGCTTAGAACAGAAAAAGGAACTCCTTACTTTATGAATTTTCATGCTAAAAGTAATAATAGAGGAAATACTTGTATTTTTGGCACAGCTAATACTGGTAAGACTGTACTAACAAATTTTTTAATTTCTGAAGCAACTAAATACAAGCCAACAATATTATATCTTTCCAATAATAATAATTCAAAGATTTTTGTTGAATCAATTGAAGGGCAGTGGTTTGAAAAGGAGAAGAACCTAATAAATCCATTTCTACTAGATGATACTCTAGAGTCAAGGAATTTCGTTATCGAATTTCTTAAGATAATTTGCAATCATTCTTTTTACCCTCTAACCAAAGCAGAATTAGCTTTTCTAGAAAACTTCGCTGATAAAATTTGGACTTTAGATAATAAAGAACGTAATTTTTCCTCCATTTTAAAAACAATGGACTTTTCTATAGAAGGTGGAGACTTAATTAAACTAAGGTTGACTGATTATACAAAAGGAGGATTATATGATGGTATATTTGATAGTGATAA
This sequence comes from Candidatus Tisiphia endosymbiont of Temnostethus pusillus, assembly GCF_964264675.1. Lineage (NCBI taxonomy): Bacteria > Pseudomonadati > Pseudomonadota > Alphaproteobacteria > Rickettsiales > Rickettsiaceae > Candidatus Tisiphia > Candidatus Tisiphia endosymbiont of Temnostethus pusillus. The sequence goes on from NZ_OZ183472.1 coordinate 1,770,222, forward strand.
ATTCCCTTTATCTGAAGGCGGCATAATCGGATTTAATTTGTATCCTTTTTCTGGGAAGTCTTTTACTGAACGTTTTTATCCAACAGATAGAAAACTTCTAGAAGATTTTTCAATGAATTTGACTAAGCATAATAGTTTATGTGCAGGATTAATATATGCTTTTAATTATCACTTAACTATTATAGGGAAGAGTCCAAAAATATTAGCCATAGATAATCTAGATTCCTTGTATAGACCGGAAAATTTTGATAACATATCACAAATGATTTCTGATAGATTGCTGAGTAATAATGGAATAATGGTTAGTAATTTTAATTTTAGTTATCTACAGTCAACAAAAACAAAGGTACTACAGAATTGGTTGGATTTAATAGACACTAAAATAATTTTACCATCAGAAATAAAATCACAGTATTTAGAACAAATTTTAGGATTAAATGAATCAGAAATAAATAAATTATCGAAATTTACAATTGCTTCTAGAATGTTCTTAATAAATCAAAATAATCAATCTATTGCTTTGGAGTTAAGTATAGGAAGTTTAATTGGTATTATCAAGATTCTATCCTGTAGAACCGAGGAATTAAAAATATATCAAGAAATATTACAACAATATCCAGGACATCCTGATAATTGGATTAATCCTTTGTATATAGCATTAAATCATATTTAGTTGTAAGAGGAGTTTGGTGCTAAAAAAATATTATCTAGCATTTTTTTTGTTGATTTACTCTAGCAAGAGTTATTCTTCATTTTGGGATGGAGTTGCACAATGTCTAAGTGATCCTTGCAATTGCGGGTATAGTGAGATAAATGAAACATGGAATGGAAGTATAAAACGAACAATAAAGCCAAACCCTATATGCCCACCATGGAATAGGCGGGATGGACGTGATACAGATAATTGCTTGGTTCAATTTGACCCTCCTGAGAAATTTATTGGATTTTATCTTCAGCACTGTGCGGAACGTACACCAGAAAGCTCTTATTTTTCACCAAAGATTCGTATAAGAACTCAAAGTTGTAATGCAGTTGCATGCTGGAATCAATCCACTACTTTGAATTGGGATGGTGAATGCATAATATGGCCTGGGGCTTATGCCCTACCCTTACTCAGAATTTGTGCTAGGGTTGCTGTTCCTGCAGTTGCACCAACAGCCTTGAATAGTAAAGGAACGCCAGCAGACCCTGGTTATACACCTGGAAAACATTTGAATGATGTTGGCTTTACAGAAGATGATAAACCGATTATTGGGAGTGATGGAAAACCGATCGTTGGAGATGATGGAAAACCGTTTAATAGACCAAAGCTATGTGCATATAGTGATCCTGGCTTGGTAAACCTCGTCTCAGCTACCGGAGTTCACTTAGATCCGATGGACTGGAATCCAATAAGACAACCTCTTCATAAAACAGATGAGTTACACCCTTTTGCAAAAATTCTAAAGTTTTTAATAGACATTAAGTCTAGTATGAGTATATCAGTACTATTAGGTAAGTTATTAGACATGATTGCTTCTGACAATACACCAGGTCTTGATGTTATAAAAGAAATAGTTAAATGGATAGGATATATTTTTGAACAACAATGGATGTATGAGGTGGCAAAACAAATAGTAGAAGCACTTGGTGCACTAAATCGTTCTGTTGATGACTACCAATTTGGTTGCGTTGAATTACCATTAGGTCCTTTTCCACCACCATATTGCCCTAAATTAAAACAGTTCATTATTACTCCTACGACAAAGCTTGTATGCAGTAAAAAGAAAGGTAATTTATTTGTTCAATCTTCAAATGCACCATGTGTGGTGTCTAAATTAAGAAATAATTTTATTCATAATGTCGTACGTGTTAGTTTAGACAATCTTGTCCCTCTTTGTAGAAATAAAGAAAATCCACAAGAAACCGATAAATGTGTAGTAATAGATAATCTTGGTCCATTTTCTTCAGCCAAAGGAATTCATATTGCTACCGCTCAACTCGATGCAATAAAAAAATGTTCAGCTAGTGATAAAGAACGTTGTGTTAACACAAAAATTCCCTTTGAATGTACTATTGAGGATGGTTGCAAAGATGGCTTTAGGATAGTTTACGCACAAAAAGTAGGTGATCATTCTGCACCAAGTAGTTACTATGTTGATGATTTACCTGATTGTAATAGCAAAGAAGCAAATGGTAAGATTACTTGTCAAGAAATATGGGGCATAAATATTGGTGAGTTTATTGATGTTAGTCTTGCATTTCCTCCTATACAAGGTCAAGATACTACAAGTTTACTACCGCTCAAAAAAACCTTTAAGCTCAGAGATAATGTCAGTGACAGGACTTTTGTTGCTTCAATTACTAGGAATACTATATTGGATACTACCTTAAATCCTAATCTTCGTCGTGATCCAAAATCTATTTGTGTATCGGAAGGAGATAACTTGGTTGGTTGTGAAGACAGAGTAACAGATGGTTACCAAATTCTAACCTATCCGTGTGGAGGACTTCCTGGAGTTACTTGCAATAATAATAGCTATTATACCCCTCAATTTATTGCGTCAATACGAGTGTTAGACGATAAAGGGGATACTGTTGATTCAACTAGTACTGTTATTACACCATTATCGGTTACTCAGTCAATAGCAGGCGAGACAGAAGCAATAATAAATTTAGCAGGATTTAATTTTACTTCCTTCATGGCATATATTTCTAATACACCCCCCACTATATATACTGCTATGCCATTTTCTGGCAAAAAATCTATGAATCCTTTAACAATATATGGTAATTATAAAGACGACAAGATCCCCTATGATGCTAAGACAGGAATTCCTACTACAGATGCTGTATATTTAAAGGGTCTTGAATATATAAATGGTAAATATATTCAAGGTGCAACGCATGGTTGTTTACAATTAAAAGATATAGACAAATGTATTCCTGGAGTAAATAATACTAACTGTATACTAGCAAGACTACTTGAATCAGATACAGTTGATTGCTCAAAATTTAAGACAAAAAGTATGCAATACCTAGGTCTGCAAATCTGTCAGGATACTCATACTGGTTGTAACTCTACGGAGACTATAGACGATCTTAAGACAAAGGGTATTACGATTTATAAATGTGATAACTCTATGTATTGTTATAAAAATAATCGTAAGCCAAATGTTGAAGTATGTAAAGTGTCTGTAGATAGTAATAATAGAATCGATCCTTCCCCGTCACTAGGTCCTACAATAAACATTGATGGGCAGTATTATACTGCTAAGTTTAATGAGCAAGGTATTCTTGTCGATAAGGATGGTATTTCTCTTGACAAAACTGCTGCAATCCGAGATAAAACCCCACAAGAATTAGGTTTTTGCACTTCAGTTCTTGCCCCTAAATGTCAAGCAATTACCACCCCGACTAATGCCAGTGGTAACGCAACATGGTCTAGCACAGAAACAGATGATCCTAACACAAAAATAGGTGATTTGGCACTAGGTACTTGTAGGTCTGGTTGGGTATTAATTGATCCGAATAAACCACTACAACGTTATTGTCTATCAAATATCTATACTAAAACAGTGGCCTTTGAAGCCTTACCGGATGGTGTTGGATGTAAAGAGAATACTGGTCTTAATTTCAAATATACAAGTGATAAAAAAGATTTTCCTGTTAACAATAACTACGATACTTTAACTAAGGTTGGAACCTTTATACTTGGTGGACCATACCATTCTGCAGCCCATACTTACGATACATTGTATTGCGTAAATTATGAGTTTGATATACCAAATACTAACATGCTAAACTCTTTCACCATAGGTGGTACTGGCTCATATTATGATGATTACATAATGATTAAAGTTAATAATCAGCTTATTCATACTGGTCCTGATAACTTTAACTCTATGGAATGTAGAAATTACAATGCTGACCGTACTCACTGTGATGTTTACATTTCTAGAAATGGCAAATTTGTAAAAGCATCCGACAGAGGTAGAGCTAATAACCTAGAACTACTTAATCTTATGCCACATTTACAAAATGGTAAAAATAATATTAATACTTGTGTGGGAATAGTTGGTGGAGGAACTTTAAATGTTACTATTAAATATCAACTGAAATAACCTGAGTTTGATAAAGACATCAGGCTATCACCATTACTATTAGTCAATTTAGGAGGATTGGTTTAGTTGCAACGCAACTAGCTGTGAATAATTTAATTTGTGCTAGACATGTTGCTACAGCAGTTTCAGTTCGGAGGATATTTGACCCTAGACTTATTGATAAAGTATTAGGTCTTAATGAAAGCATTTGGAGTTCATTTTGTGAAAAACCACCTTCTGGACCAACAACAACTGAAAGATTTGCCGAAATATCTGATGAGTATATAGGCATGATTTTTAATAAAGTATTATTTTCATCTTCATTTTCATTGGCATATATTATAGAATTATCTAAAGTTTGTTCTAGGAAAAGACTAAGTGATACTACTGGCATAAGAATGCAGGGTATTAAACGCTCAGACTGCTCTGTAGATTCGATAATACATTTCATCAATCTTTGAGTATTAACAGTGCGAAATTGAGATCTTTCAGCGATTAGTGGAATAATTTTTGTTACCCCAAGCTGTACAGCCATATCTATGGCATCCAACATTCTATCACTTTTAATAATAGATATTCCTAAAGTAAGTTCAGGTTCAACTGTTGCTTTTCTTAAAATATTAGTAAGTCCAACATGTAAATTGTTTTTTGTAATACCAGTAATTTGCGCTATAAACTCACCATCTGTGCCGTTAAAAATTCTAAAATGATCGCCAACCTTTAGTCTTAATACTGTTTTAAGGTAGTGACTATGCTCTTTTGCAAGATTTAACGAATAATTTTCAATTAGTCTGATATTGGTATATATTCTGTGAAGACGAGCAGTTTTCATAATTTTAACTCTAATGGTTAACACCTAGACATTTTGACTTTTTCATGTACTTCAAAATATTATTTTAATAATTAAAATTATGTTTTGAGTAACAATATATTATTAAGGAAAAAACAACAATGAAAAAAAACTAACTCAAACAGAAGGAGATATATGTAGTATGAAAAGAAAATTCACAGAAATAGAAGATAACTTGTTTAAAACACTTCATAAAAAGGGTAATCCTTTAGTATTGTATAATATTTGGGATGTTGGTTCAGCACAGATTGTAGAGAAGTCCGGGGCAAAAGCATTAGCTACAAGTAGCTGGGCAGTAGCAAAATCTTATGGTTATGAAGATGGTGAGAAATTCCCACTTAAATTAGCCTTGCAAAATTTAAAGAATATTATTGAAAAAGTCAAAGTACCTGTGAGTTTTGATTTTGAATCAGGATTTGCATCGAAGTTAAGTGATTTAATAGAGAATGTTGAACACGTAATTAAAACAGGGGCAATTGGTATAAATTTTGAAGATCAAATTATTGGGAAAGAAAAGGCAAGATACTCTATAGAAGAACAATGTAAACGAATTAAAGCAATTAAAGAAGCTATAAAGGAGTTATTGCCTAATATGTTTATTAATGCTAGAACGGATATCTTTCTTCAAAAAGATACATCTGAGCATAATGAACAAGACTTAAAAGAAGCTATAGAACGAAGCAAAGCTTATGCAGAAGTTGGAGCTGATGGGTTTTTTGCACCAGGCTTAGCAAATTATAATTTTATAAAACAATTATGTGAATTTTCACCTATTCCTGTCAATATAATGGTGCAAGATATAACGACAGTAAAAAACCTTGTTGATTTAGGTGTATCTAGAATTAGTTACGGTCCTTTCCCATATATTGCAGTGATGCAAGAATTGGATAAATCTGCAACTGAAGTGTTAACATATATAGATACAAATAAAAAGACGTAATAGGAGAGGACTAGTATATATTATGGATAACAAAAAAGACACTACCATAAAAGATGAAAAAGAAAAGCCAAAGGAAATAGGTGGTTTTAAAGGTCAAGAACCCACTACCCACGGAGATTGGCAGCATAAAGGTAGAGTAACTGATTTTTAAAGAATTTATGCCAAGTTTTCATCAAGCCAAAATCCTACCATATAATGTACAAGAATTATTTCACTTAGTTCTTGATGTAAAGTCATATCCCGAATTCTTACCATGGTGTAGGGCGGCTAGAATCATCTCAGAGAGTGAGAATCAAATTATAGCTGAATTAGTAATTCAGTTAAAAGGTTTTTCAGACAATTATCAATCAAGAATTATATACTCAAATGATTTGAATAAGCAAAGATATTCCATTGAAGTAGAGGCAATCTCCGGACCATTTAAATATTTAAAAAATTTATGGCAATTTTCTCAAGAAGATACTGGTAGTAAAATAGAGTTCTTTATTGATTTTAAGATGAAATTTGCAATAGTTGACAAGTTAGTTAATATATTTTTTACTGATGCTACTGAAAAAATGGTTGATGCATTTGAAAAAAGGGCAGATACTATGTTAACTAAAATAAACTTAGCAAACTACTCTTGAAATAGGGATCAAAATGGTCTAAAAGGCTATTAGATACTATAGATTTCTGCCTTCGTGGGAATGACATCATGCGAATTCGGGATAAGAATTAACTAATTCTTATCCCGAATTGGGGTACATCGAGAGTGTATTTAGGGTTTACATAGAAAATTTATAAAACCAAGAGTTTAATTTATGTCCTCTTTGCAATATAAACGAGTCCTATTAAAAGTTTCTGGCGAAGCCTTAATGGGCAACAAACAATTTGGTCATGAGTACTCTATAATCTTAGGAATTGCTGAAGATATAAAGGAAGCAATTGATCTTGGAATAGAAGTATGTGTGGTCGTTGGCGGTGGCAATATTTATCGTGGCACTGATGTCTTATTTGGCATGGAAAGAGCTGCTGGTGATTATATTGGCATGCTTGGCACGGTAATAAACGCACTTACTCTACAAAATATTATGGAAAGTTTGGGTGTTCATACTAGAGTCCTTTCTGCAATCCCTATGATGAGCGTTTGTGAGCCTTATATACGTCGTAAAGCAAAAAAACATATAGAAAAAGGTAGAGTAGTAATTTTTGCCGGCGGTACTGGTAATCCATTTTGCACTACTGATAGTGCAGCTGTTTTAAGAGCAATTGAAATGAGCTGTGATTTATTACTAAAAGGTACTAAGGTTAATGGTGTATATAATGCAGATCCGACAAAGAACCTTAATGCAGTGAAATATTCTACTATAAGTTATACTAATCTTTTAAAAGATAATTTACAAGTTATGGATATTGCTGCTATTGCTGTGGCTAGAGAAAACAACTTGCCAATTAAGGTATTTTCTATTAAAGAGAAAGGTAATTTTGCAAAAGTACTGCAAGGAAAAGGTGAATATACAAAAATTCAAGAAGGTGAATAAAGTATGGATAAAGCAACTATACGTAAAGAATTACAATCAAAAATGGATAGTTCGATAAGAGTATTAGATCACGAACTCAAGGGACTCAGAACTAGTCGAGCTTCAGTTAACTTACTTGACCCTGTATTGGTTGAAGCATATGGCGATAAAGTACCATTGTCGCAAGTAGCAAGTCTCTCAACTCCAGATGCACGAACTATTACTGTACAAGTGTGGGATAAATCTATAGTAAAATTTGTAGAAAAAGCTATTATAGATACAAATTTGGGTCTAAACCCATCATCAGATGGACAGCTAATAAGAATCACAATACCGTTACTTACTGAAGAACGCCGCAAAGAACTTGTTAAATTTGCTCACAAATATGGAGAAAATACTAAAATTGCCTTGCGTAATATAAGAAGGGATGGTAATGAAGATTTAAAAAAGTTAGAAAAAAACAGTATCATAACTGAAGATGAACAACATAACCTATCAGAAGAAATCCAAAAATTAACTGATGAATATAGTAATAAAGTAGACTTACATGTTAAACAAAAAGAACAAGAAATACTGACTATTTAAGTCTAAAATAGGTGTCATTCCTCAAAGAGATGCCACCTAAATGACTTAGGTATATTTTTTCATAAAATAGCCATAAACTATTAGTGCAAACATATTTCATGCTATAATGACTATAATATTTAAGGTATATAATGATTACAAATGAAGAAGTACAAAAAATAGCAAAACTTGCTAGGTTTAATTTTACCCAAAAAGAGATAAGCAGTTTTGCCCATCAATTAACTGAGATGATGAATATGATCAACATTTTAAACGATGTAGACTGTAGTAACGTTGAACCACTTACTTCTGTTTGTGATATGCACCAAAGAATGCGAAAAGACCAAGTATTGTATGGTGACATTTCTGATGAATTATTTGCTAATGTGCCTAATGATAAGGCAGAACTTGCCAAAGAAGTAAAATGTTTTGTTGTCCCAAAAGTAGTAGAGTAAAATATGTCGGAAATTATAAAATTAACCATCACACAAGCCCTTAAAGCCTTAAAGAATAAAGAATTTTCGTGTGTTGAGCTGACTAAAGCACATATTAAAGAAATGGACAAACATAAAGAGTTAAATGCTTATATTACTGAAACTACAGATATTGCTTTAGAGCAATCTAAAATTGCTGATCAAAATTATCATAATGGAATAGCAAGATCCTTAGAAGGAATTCCTATTGCTGTAAAAGATCTTTTTTGTACAAAAGGAGTACTAACTACTGCCGCCTCAAAAATACTCAGCAACTTTGTACCAACATATGAATCTACTGTAAGTAAAAATGTTCAAGATCACGGTACAATAATGCTTGGTAAGGCTAATATGGATGAATTTGCCATGGGATCGGCTAATATTACTAGCTATTTTGGTAACGTTATTAGTCCTTGGAAAGCGATAGATGCACCTACAACCCCGGTAGTCCCTGGTGGGTCTTCTGGAGGCTCGTCAGCTGCTGTCAGTAGCTTTTTAGCTATGGCAGCTCTTGGAAGTGATACAGGAGGTTCTGTTCGCCAACCTGCCAGTTATACTGGGATTGTCGGATTCAAACCAACATATGGTCGTTGTTCTAGATATGGTATGATTGCTTTCGCCAGTTCGCTTGACCAAGCTGGAGTACTTACAAGAACTGTTGAAGACACTGCTTTAATGCTACAAGCCATGATTGGTTTTGATGAAAAGGATTCTACTTCTATAAACTCTGAAATACTAGAGCTAAGATCGGCATGTAATAGTAGTGCAAAAAACATGAAAATAGGTGTACCATTTGATATTATGAAACAAGATGGTATACAACCGGATATTATTAAGATGTGGCAGCATACTATTGATATTCTAAAAAACGATGGGGCAGAAATTATTGATATTTCATTACCCTATTCTAAATATGCTCTAGCTGCATATTACGTTATAGCACCTGCTGAAACCTCATCTAATTTATCTAGATATGATGGTATAAGATATGGAATCAGGGTAGGAAATGAGGGAATATCCATTGAGGAAATGTATGAAAAAACAAGAACTGCTGGCTTTGGTGCTGAAGTTAAAAGACGTATTATGATTGGTACTTATTTACTTTCATCTGCTTTTATGGATGCTTATTACTTAAAAGCCCAAAAAATAAGACGCTTGATTTCAGATGATTTCAAGAAAGCTTTTTCACAAGTTGAAGCAATAATTTTGCCATCTACACCATCCGAAGCTTTTAACTTAGGTGAGAAACAAGATAATCCTGTGACAATGTATTTAAACGATTTATTTACTATTCCAGCTAGTCTTGCCGGTCTTCCTTGTTGCTCTGTACCTGCTGCATTATCTTCTAGAGGTTTGCCTCTTGGCATGCAAGTAATAGGAAAAGCCCTTGATGAATATAATACTCTAAAGGTAGCAGCAGCAATTGAGCGTGGTTCAAGAGATATTAGTTTTGTATATTCTAATAAACGCTAAAGTTATCGGAGTTAATTTGATTATTAGAGCTTAAAATGTCCGGGTTACCGATCTTATCAATAAGTATTTTTTTGCCTTTAGTAAGTGCATTATATATTCTGCTATTTATCAACCAAAGTAGGTCAGTAAATAAGCAAGCCCAAAATAAACAAGTTTATGCGATGTATGTCGCAGTTTTAAGCTCTATCCTAACCCTAATATCTACTATTTATTTATTAGTTCAATTTGATAATACATCAAAACTTTATCAATTTGTAGAATGCTATAGTTGGATTCAATCTATAGGTCTTGAATTCCACATTGGAGTTGACGGAATTTCAATATTCTTTGTTGTTCTGACAAGCTTTTTAACCCTTATCTGTATTATAGCTAGCTTATTTACCGTCAAAAAATATATCAAAGAATTCTTATTTTGTTTTTTATTAATTGAGTCTTTTTGCATTGGGGCTTTCTGCTCAATGAATTTACTATTATTTTACTTGTTTTTTGAAGTAATATTAATCCCTATGTACATAATTATAGGAGTTTGGGGAGGTGAGAATAGAATTTATGCGGCTGTAAAGTTCTTCTTGTATACTTTCTTTGGTTCGGTATTTTTCTTATTGTCACTCATATATATTTACAGTCAAGTTCATAGCTTTAATATGCTTGAACTGAACGAATTATTACCTTCATTAGCGTTATCGGTGCAGAAAGTTTTGTGGTTGGCAATTTTTATAGCCTTTGCAGTAAAGGTGCCTATGCTACCATTCCACACATGGCTTCCTGATGCACACGTACAAGCCCCAACGGCTGGGTCTGTCATTTTGGCAGGTATCTTGTTAAAACTTGGAACATATGGTTTTTTACGTGTATCATTACCAATGTTTCCAAATATATCAAAAGAATTTGCATTTTATGTATTAGTGCTGAGTATTTTTGCTGTAATATATGGTTCACTAGTAGCACTGGCTCAAAGAGACATGAAAAAGATGATAGCTTATTCATCGATAGCTCATATGGGCTATGTGACTGGAGGGATTTTTAGCTTAACAGAAGCTGGGATTAAGGGAGCCGTATATCAAATGATTAGTCATGGTACTGTGGCATCTGCTTTGTTTTTGATAATTGGTACTTTGTACGATAGATTGCATACTAAGGAAATAGACAAATATGGTGGAGTGGCAAATAAAATGCCAATACTTGCCACCTTTTTCATGATTGCCATGCTTGGCTCTATAGGTTTACCAGGCACTAGCGGTTTTATAGGAGAATTTTTAAGTTTGGTAGGTATTTATCAAGCTAATGTAGTGATAGCTATGATAAGTGCTGTTGGTATTATTCTTGGGGCTGTTTACATGCTAAAACTTTACAAAGAAGTAATGTTAGGACAAATTACTAACGATCAGGTTGCAAGCTTTAAAGATCTATATCTTTATGAGATACTTGCAATTATGCCGCTTTGTGTAGCAATAATTTATTTAGGTTTGTTACCAAATACAATTATGAACATACTGGATTTATCAACTCATAAAATCTTATCACAAATACCTTGTGTTGTAAAATAATTACTTAAATTAACTTAATTATTATTATTTTAATGATTTAACAATTTTTTTAGATATTTATAAATTAATTTTATATTATTACTTGTAAGACTCAAATAACTATGCTAGGGTTTATTAAAATCTTTCTTAACTATAGAATTAATAGGTTATACAAATGTTAAAAGATAATTTAAATTCAGAAATTATTACTAACGAATTAAATGTTGAAACAGAAAAGATTGAAGAAACAGAAGAAGAAAGAGAAAACCGCTTAGATCGTGAAGAATCGGCTAGAAAATTAAAGGCAATTATATTTGTTGTTATCCCACTTTTGGTTGGGTTTCTAACGTTTACTTATTTCTTTCTTAATTCAATAGAGGAAAAAAGTAAGCTTTTGAAACAAGAGCAGTCAAATCAACAGTTAGATCAACAGACTGATCAAAATACTCCAACAAAAACCAAGTAAACCCTAAGTTCACATGCTTTGCTGAGTATAGAAGTATTATATCCTAGTTCAACATTCCATGTGGTGTAGGGGCGTCTCATAGTACCCTACATTTTTCTATAATCGTCATAGCAAGGCTCTTTAGATGCCGTGGCGATCTAGGTAAACAGCTAAGCTGTTTTTTTAGAGTAACGCTTCGCGTATCCTAGATTGCCGCGTTGCCGCTTTTTCGCGACTCCTCGCTAATAGACGATCAGTAGCCATTTTAATAGTGGTTATATAAAAAATGTAGGGTACTAATGGTCTATCATGGGATTATACTAAGTCATGAAACAGTGAGGTTTTAGTGTTATAAGTTTGTACCTAATTTCCAATATGTAATAAGAAAAAGAGGTTTATGCAACAAACAAATAAATTAATCTTTAATTACAAAAAAACATCTCATATACCATGCATATTTAATAATCAGTCATTTATTGTAATTCGGTCATTTAACAGGAGTAATGAGGACTATTTTGTAATAGTTAATATTAATACTCTAGAAGTTAAGATAGTCGCTCAGAACTTATGTGCTTACCGTAAGAGTGATCAAGATGGCAGATATTTCTCATTAAAGGAACTTGAATCTTCTGTATATTATAGATCATTGTATTATTTTAATAATATAAAAGATAGTAGAGAGAATCAAGGGCTCAAGAATATTCCAGGAGTCAAAGGATGTTTTTTATCCATAGATATGTGTCCATCAATAAAAAGGTTAGAACATAATTTATTTGATGCAATTTTAAAAACTGCTAAAAGAAGTCAAGAAATAAACCTATTAATAGCTGTAAGTGGTTTATGGATAGCAACACATCTAGAAGACTTTATGTGGTTACAAACTCTTCCAACCCAAAATATAAAAATCACGTGGGTTAATCATAGTTTTAGTCATATTTTCTACCCTGATAAAGATTTTACAGACAATTTTTTATTACTGCCAAATACTGATATAGGAAATGAAATATTACAAACCGAACACTTGCTAATTGAAATGGGCGAATTACCATCTCCATTTTTTAGATTTCCTGGGTTAGTAGCCAGTCAAGAAATATTAGATATATTAACTTCTTATGGGCTAATACAATTAGGTGCAAGTGCGTGGATACATAAGCTTCCTGAACATGAGACAGTTAAAGATGGTGATATAGTACTAATCCATGGAAATGGTAATGAAGATAGAGTATCCCTAGATAAATTGATTAAATTAGTTCAATCAGATCAGTTTTTATGGAAAAATTTACAAAAAGAACTAAGTTTGAGTAATACACTGCTCGTAAATGAAGAGTTGGTAGACGATAGTATAACTTCAAGAAGAGCTAGGCAGTAGCCAAAGTCGAGCGGCGTAGCGTACATGAGTAACGGAGCAGCTTCGATCTTTGGTCGCGGGAACGCCAATTCTTGAAGTTCTACCTGAGTATACTGCTATGATTTCAAGAGATAAAGCAGCTTACTAGAATACTCCCGTTTGATATATTTGAAAAAACTACTACTAGTCTTGAATGGCTCACCCTAGTGGATGATTTTAGAACCAAAAGTGACATAAGAATTGTTATAAACCAATCCATATCATACATTTGTATAGATGTATACTGCTCGTAAATGAAGAGTTGAAGGAAGAGAAGAAAGAAGCTAGAATATGATAATGGGAAATATTTTAACATCTGAACAAAGAACGGTACTGAAGTCAAGTCATGGTAATGAACGAGATAGGAGAGTATGTGACCGAATTAAGGCAGTTTTGCTGTATGATAAAGGTTGGAGCTATGGAGAAATAGCAGAAGCATTGCTGTTAAGTGAAGAAGCTATAAGAAAGCATGTAAGAGATTATCAAAAATTTAATAAATTAGAGACAGCTACCGGTGTTAGTGCAAGTAAGCTAAGTGAGCTAGAAGAGAAAGAGTTAATAGAGCATTTAGAAATATGTAATTATGTTTATGCCAAAGATATCAGCAATTACATAGAAGAAAAATACGGTGTTACCTATACAATAGCAGGAGTAACAAAACTATTAATCAGATTAGGCTTTGTATATAAGAAGCCAAAGATCGTACCCGGCAAGCTTGATATAGATAAGCAAGAACTATTTAAGCTAGAATATAGTTTGTTAAAAGGTACTCTCAAGGCTAAAGAAGCTATATATTTTATGGATAGCGTTCATCCTCAGTATCAAACAAAAGCCCGTTATGGTTGGATCAGAAAGAATCAAAATAAAACTTTACCAACATTTAGTGGCTGGAAAAGGAAGCATTTAATAGGAGCAATTAATTTATCTGATTTGCAATTAGTTAGCACAGATAATCCTAAAGTAAACGGTGATTATATAATCAATTTTCTACAAAAATTAGAAGCAGAAAATCCTAATAAAGAGAAGATATATTTGATTTGTGATAATGCTGGGTATCATAAGTCAAAGAAAGTAAAGGAGTATCTAGTAAATAGCAAAATAGAATTAGTATTTTCACCTCCCTATAGCCCTAATCTTAATCCGATTGAACGATTATGGAAATTTATGCATAGAATTGTAACAAATAATAAATTTTACCATAATTTTGCTCAATTCTCAGAAGCTATAGATAGATTTTTTGCTAATATTGATAAATACAAAGGTAATTTGCTTACTCTTATAACTGACCAATTTCAGACTATAACTTTTAATCATTTTGCCAACTCTTCAGGTTAATTGAGTATACCAGCTCTACCTTTGATTCGTCTATAAAAATCCTGCTAGTGCTGATTTACCTCTACCTAGGTTAAGAGCAGCCATCCTAAATGCCATACTGGCTTTATTTTTTACCTTCTTTGTTCTAGTATCAAATACTTTACCACCAGTAATTTTATTAGCAGGACTTAAACCAAGCCAAGATGTAAAATGTTTCTCTGTACTCCATTTGTCCATATCTAATCCCACTTCCGATACTATCGTTTGCACGCTTAATTCACTAAGACCTGGGATTTGGGTAAAATCTACTCCTGCGACATTATATAATGATTGTTGTAAATCGAACTTGGGGGAATTTTTGTTCTTGCGTTGCTTATTTGTTACATCACCATCACCACGTTTATCAAATTCTTTGTAGCATGATTCTATAGCTTCGTCACATTCTCTGATTTGTTTTAGGTAAAATTCATAAATCTCTAATTCTTGCTTTAATACTACAAGATGCTCTTTGCGATAATCTCCCTCGAGTGCTTTGATAATGGTTTTAACATCACTTTTTATACGATAGTCTCTAAATGCTGCTAATGTGTTTGCATCCCTCTCGCCCTCTATAATTGCTTTTATTATATTCATTCCTGTTACCCCTGTTATATCACTAATTACATGATGTAGCTGGATATTCATTTCATTAAGTGCTTTCTGCATACGATTTACATGGGTTGTAGCACTTTTTGTTAACCTGTCTCTTTGTCTAGTAAGAGCTCTTAATTCACATATTTGATCTTTTGGACGGAATGAACCTCTTAACAACCCATAGCTATGAAGTTGTTGTAACCACTGACAGTCAGCTACATCTGTTTTACGTCCAGGTACATTTTTTACATGCCTAGCATTCACTAATATAACTTCGAAGCCACTAGTCTCTAAAATCTGAAATACCGGTAACCAATATACCCCCGTTGATTCCATAGCTATCGTCTTTACCCCACATTTTTTTAACCAAACGACCATTTCTCTTAAATCACTGGTAAAAGCAGCAAATTTTTGCACATTCTTTGCATCCCTATCAACTGGTACGCAAACGTAATGCTCTTTCGACCCAATATCGATACCTGCTGTATCAGGATTAATTACAGATAATTTTTGTTTATTATCTTTATTTGTCATATAAATCTCCTCCTATAGTTAGACCGAGCTAATTTTAAGTTGGAGTATTAAATGAAAAAATTAATCTCCTAAACGAGGTCTCTTATGTATTATAAACACATAATGCCATCAATGATATTACCAATAGCTCCAAAACCATGCTTGTCAACGGGCTATTTATACCGCACCATTGAGACTGCCGGTTATAGCTCTTTAACCAACTCGGCTAACTGCAACTTTAACACAGAATGATTCCAAACACTATACCTTGAGGTTAATAGCTCATTACCCACAGTTTGTTTATGTTTTTACATAATGCTATTGCATTTTGTTTGGTGCTTGCCTTGCCTAAAAATAGCTCAAAATATAATTAATTAGTTATCTCCGACAGACTCCTAGCAGTTACTTCATCAAATGCAACTTGCATGTTTGCAAGCTGTACTTTAGTATTTTTTATTTGTAATGTATGCATAACAATTGTATCTCTTACTTCAGCTATCGCTTCAAAAGTATTACAACTAGTATATGCTTAGAGTCAAGTTTAATATCTATTCACGACTCCGACCAAAATTTAACTATAGGATAATGTCATATAAGTTTTTTAAATTTAAGATTGTGGTTTTTGCGTCTTTAGGGTGAGTTTTTGAATATAAAATAGACTAATGATTAAATTTTGACCGGTGTCGTGAATGGATACCAAGTTTAAGGAAGCACACGTTTTGTCACGGTTAAAGAAGTTTATAATCACTCCCTTCTTACTTTTCAAATACTTTTTCTTACGTTGAACTAAGGTAATTTAATAATTAAAAAACTGGATTATTAAATAAAAATGATATATTTGATTTATAAAGTTAATTGCTAAATGAAATTGAAGATATAAATTAATGAATACTCAGGATATAGTTTGCATAGCTCTTTTTGCTGCAATTACAGCTGCGTTAGGTATCATACCTGGTATCGTAATTTCTGTTATTGGTGTTCCTATAAGTGTACAATCTCTAGGAGCTATGCTTTCTGGCAGTATTTTAGGAGCTAAAAGAGGTGCTTTATCTCAAATTCTTTTTCTAGTAATAGTATCACTTGGTCTTCCAGTTCTTGCTGGTGGGTATGGAGGCTTAGGATCAATCTTAGGTCCGAGTGGTGGATTTCTTTTAGGATGGCCGATTGCAGCGTTTGTTATTGGTTTTTTATTTAAAAAAAATTGGTCTAATTTAACTAATATTAGTGCTTTTATATATATAATAATTGGAGGCATACTAATTATGTATATTATAGGTATTTTATGGCTTAATATAATTACTAATATTCCTATAAATCAAGCTCTTATTGGAAGCATGATATTCATCCCAGGAGATGTTATTAAAGCAATTATTGCTACTACTATAACAATGGTAGTAAAACGTTCTTACCCTATAATACAAGATTAAGTTTTTATTTTATAATTTTAATATTAGTGAAAGTAAAGCTATAAAGTCTATATGATAAAAATTGAAAATGTTAGTTACAGTGTTAATAATTATGACATTTTATCAAATATAAGTTTAATATTAGGTGAAAGAAAGATTGGTATAGTCGGAGCAAATGGTAGTGGAAAAAGTACATTTGCAAGACTTCTTAATGGCATTAAACTACCTACTACTGGACTTGTAACAATTGATGGTTTAGATACACGTAAATTTGGTAAAGAAATAAGACGTAAAGTTGGATTTGTATTTCAGAATCCAGACAATCAAATTGTTTTTCCAATAGTTGAAGAAGACCTTGCTTTTGGTTTAAAGAATCTTGGTTACAATAAAGATAAGATTGAGCAAAGTATAAATTCAATCTTATCCTTATATAATATACATAATTTGCGTAAATCTCCATCTCATCTTCTTAGTGGCGGACAAAAGCAATTATTAGCTATTGCCGGGGTATTAGTTATGAAACCTGATTACATAGTATTTGATGAGCCTACGACGCTTTTAGATTTAAGAAATAAAAAAAATATTTTCCAAGTAATAGAAGATTTAAAGCAAGTTGTTATTATGATTTCTCATGACCTTGAATTATTATCAAATTTTGATCGTGTAATTGTTTTTGATCAAGGGCGAATAGTTGGGGATGATCATCCTTCTATTACTATACCTTTATATAAAAATATGATGATATGAATTTAGATACTTATTATCAATATAACTCTCCTATCCATCGCTTATCCCCAAGGATTAAGCTATATTCTCTAGTCGTTTTTTCAAGCGGATTATTTTTAGTATCTAATTTATTTTTGCTTAGTATAAGCTTATTTTTTACATTTTTTTTATATTTTATAGCTAAAATACCACTACAAAAATTATTTATTCAATTACGCCAGATTATTATTATATTATTAATTATTCTACTTGTTCATATATTTACCAATAATTGGATAATAGGAGTACAAGTCATCATTCGATTCGCAACATTATTACTTTTCGCTTCATTGATAACACTTACAACACGTATATCTGAAATGATTGATAGCCTTAATGAAATTTTAATTTTATTATCTTATGTTGGGATTAATCATAAGAAAATAAGTCTATCCCTATCTCTTGCCATACGATTTATTCCTGTGATTGTTAGTATCTTTCAGGAAATAAGTGTAGCTCAGCGTACCCGTGGTTTAGAACGTAATTTTATTGCAACTATAATTCCTACAATTATAAAAATTCTAAAAACGGCAGAAAATATTGCTGAAGCTATTGAATCACGTTCTTGGTAATTAACTAATTATATTTATAGAATGAAGAAGAATATCATATATTTATATAATGATTTAGGAGTGTCTATCGAATCTATTAAGCACACTATGTATACACTAAAGCAAATTGTTTTACCCAACTATAAAATACATTTCATTAGTGCCTCAGAAATTATAGAAAACAAATGGTCAAATCAAGCTGCTCTATTAATAATACCCGGCGGGAGGGATATATATTATGCTAAACAACTTAATGGTAAAGGAAATAAAGCTATAAAAGATTATGTAGAAATTGGAGGTAATTATTTAGGTATTTGTGCCGGGGCGTATTACGGTTCAGGATTTGTAGAATTTGATAAAGATGGTTCTTTAGAAGTTTTAGGAGAAAGAGAATTAGCATTTTTTCCCAACAAAACTATCGGCCCTGTCCTTGCAAAATACAATTATGACGATAATAGTGGTGTACGTGCAGCATTAATTAAGTTAGCTATAGACGATAATTCTTTATCTAAAAAAATTATGATTTATTATAATGGAGGTTCTTATTTTGTAGATACTCAATTATATAAAAATATAAACACTCTTGCATACTATCAATTTCTAGACCAGTCAGTTTTACCAGCAGTTTTAAAAATCAAATATAATAAGGGAAATGTGATTTTATCTGCCGTACACTTTGAGTATTCTACAAAGTTATTAAATATGAATGATAAATTTCATGCTCAAATTGTATCTGAATTAGAACAAAGTGAATTTGATAAAATTAAATTCGCGGGTGTTATTTTTAAATATTTAGGGCTTAGTACACGACATAAGGTTCATTTGTAAATCGTGGTTTAGCAAAAGTCGTAAAACCTCAGATTTTGGACATTATTGCCATGAGCATAACAAAATTCTCAAAAGTAAAAAAATTATTATTAGCTCCAGTAATTTGTCTTTTTTGAATTATATGAATATTTTCTATACCAGTGATAGTATACTGCTTGTAAATGAAAAGTTGATAGACGATAGAATCAAAATCATGATAGTAGCAGGCATTACCAAATCGAGGTACTAGGCGTACACATATAGTCATATCTTTACCCACATCTTTTAAAAGTGGCATACTTATTAGGCTTTAAAAATACATTTTTGATATTTAAACCGGATATGTATAACCTATTTAAAAAGATGTGGGTAAAGATATGACATATTAGTACGTGAGCATGCGAATCCATGATATTTTCAAAAAACAATTCGTAGAAGCAAAAGAGTATAATAGCAGCAGAACGAAAACTTTTAAAACCAAGCATTGGTTTAGTTCATTTCTTGATAAACCGGTGATCTTGTTCGACTATATTATTCAGATATTTATTTTGCAAAATTTGAATCTGTTGGTCGTTTGGTACGTCTTTATTAATGCTGTTCAACGCTGAGATATTACTACCACTTTTATCAATTACTACTTTATCAGGACGACCATTATATTGAAATACTTTACGAAAAAATGCTTTGGCTGCTGCTTTATCTCGGTATTTACATAGTAAAAAGTCTATAGTAGCTCCTAATGAATCAACTGCTCTATAAAGGTATATCCCATTCACCATTTACTTTAATGTATGTTTCATCCATCCGCCAGCTATTACTAATAGGTTTCTTGTATTTTCTAACTTGCATGTCTATTAATTTTACAAACTTGATTACCCACCTTTGTAGAGTAGCATGCTCTATTTTCTCACCCCTGATAATTGCTTCATGTACACAATAACATAATTATTTTTGGTGAAGAACAAAATTCTTTAAAATATTTTAGCAACTCTGAAGCACCAAACAAAATGCTAAGCATTATGTAATAACATAAACAAACTGTTGGTAGTGAACTATGGTAAAAATAAAACCTTCTTTAAACCAGTTTGTTAAAGCAATATGAAATGGCATAGATATATCTTTTATTTAACCTACTTTTCTACCATTTAAAACAGATGCGAACCAGTAATTGCGTATAAGTTTATTGTATATTTGCCACTAAACTTAATATCTACGTTATTTTTTATAAGAAAATACTTTGCAAATTAAAAAATATACCTTACTTTATATAAAGTAAAATAAAGAGGTTTCTTAATTTTACCATTCATATATCAACAACCTTAAGATCAGTTGATTTATAATTTGTATGATTATAAATCAACCTAATTAAAAATAGATAATTTTATGAAAAATCAAGCAGGGCTACTCCAAGAGAAAAGCATAACACAAAATACTATGATTACATATAGTCAATCAGAAACTGTATTAAATTCTAGAACCAAACTTATAAATTATCATTATGACTTAATTCCTTCTACTCAACTTTTAGCTCGCGAGCAAGTTAACAATCTTATTCCTGTTCCTGATCAGTGGTACTTATATACATCAAATGGACAATCTGGTGGAATAGGACAGCACGATAGAAAATGGGAATCACCATATGGTCTTAATGTATATGCTACTTATTGCTTTTTTTTAAAACAAGAAGTTAGCACGATAGTTTTATATATACCCCCAATCGTAGGATTATCAGTTACTCAAGTTTTAGAAAGTTATGATATCAAATGCAGTTTAAAGTGGACAAATGATATCCTAATAAATCAAAAAAAAGTAAGCGGAATTTTAAGCGAATGCACAAATGAAGATAGAGGAGGCTTTGTATCTGTATTAACTGGTATAGGGATTAATGTAAATTCTGAGTACAAACATTTATCTAATATATTACAACCTGCTACTTCTATGAAAATAGAAACAGGAAGAAATTATGACTTAAAAGAAGTTATTTACAAACTGTCCAATATTTTTGAAACAAATATTAATTCTTTAATTATCAACAACTTTAAGATATTTAAAGTACCTATCGAACAACACTTAGAAAAATTTGATAATTTACCTATAATTTTTGATACCACATCTGACTCACCCGATCGGTATATTGTAGGATTTATAAAAGGTATAGGAAATGAAGGAGAATTATTACTAACTATTAAAAATACGGAAGAAGAAAAAAGTTTTTTTAATGGTAGAATTTTACGGGGCAAAGAAATAGAACAAGCTCTTTCAAATACATCCGTATTAGAAAAATTAATAAGTAAAATACACTTTGACACTATAGATTCAACACAGGTCTATGCTAAAAATCATCTTAATTTAATACAAAATGATTGGAAGGTAGTAGTTGCAGATTATCAAAACGAAGGTATAGGTCTTTCTGGTGATGGGATTTCTCCAAGAAAGCAAAGTATTTTAGCTACTTTTTTATTACCCCATCCAAATAAACTCAATGATTTACAATTAGACCAAATTGCGGCTTTAAGTGTATTAAATACACTTAAAGAATGTGGTGTAACTCAAGAAATAAAAATTAAGTGGCAAAATGATGTACAAGTGCAAGGAAAAAAAGTATCAGGAATTTTAACCGAAATTTTAGATTATAATAACCATAAAATATGTCTTATCGGAATAGGAATTAATATTAATCAGGATGAAGAATCTTTAAAGGAGGTAAATCAACCTATTACTTCTTTAAAAATAGCAGTTAATTCTGAGTCTAACCTTTCTGTAGAAGAAATATTTTTACTCTTAGAAAAAAACTTATATTTAAATATTACTACTGCTAGTCAATATGGATATGAATATAGTAAGGCTGATATAGAAAGTAATTTAGCATTTTTAAATACTGTAGTTAAAGTATTTGATGAAGATACAAAAACTAACTTAATAGGTAAATTAATTGGATTAGGCGATGTAGGAAGTTTATTGATTGATTCTGATTCAATTCATGAAGTAATTAATGGTAAAATAAGTATTGATTACAACGATTCAATATATATGTAGTCTAGTAATATAATCTGTAAAGGATTATGTGAACTTCTGAGCTAAAAATGTTTACCGACAATATATAATTATCTACAAGTTCTATAGGAAGCAAACTCTTGATAGAAGGTTTGTTATCTAATAACTGATAGCTGATTAGGTAGGGTAACATATGACTATTAAAGTAGTTGAGATTTAGTCTCAATAATAATCTGTTTTATCTTATAAATTTTACAGGGCTAAACTATGTTAAATCACTTTGATAACAAGGATTTTAAATTGCAAAATCACCATGTTGAACACTTTAAACAACATGGTTTTGTTAAGTTAAGCAAATTTTTAAACGATAATGCTATATCATTTCTACAAGAAAGAGCAGAATCTGAAATGCAGGATAGCCATTTCAAAGATTTTGTCAGTAGAATGAGATACGAGAGAATGAGATACGAGCTAACACAGCAGCAAGATAAGATGTATCAATTAATATCTCAACCATTCTTCCAAGAAACTCTATTAACGATTACAGGAATGCAGGAATTGTTTTTTGCTTTTGATATGGCTATTGAGATTGAAAAAAATAAGAGTTCGGGTTTTCCTTGGCATGTAGGAATACAAACGTTTGCCATACAAAAATTAGAAAACTTTGGTTGCACTATATGGATACCACTTAACTCAATTTACGTAGAAAAACAAGCTGGAGGAATGGCTTATGTATCACAAAGCATTATTTGCGGAAAAGTTATTTATGAAAAGATTGAACCTGCAATCGTATCGACCCTTGAAAAGAAGGAAGAAAAGGGAGTAAAAACAAGCTTAGAAGATTATTATGCCCTTAGACATGGTTTTTTAAATTCTTCCGCTATATTGGACATTTTAGAAACTCATAAGATTGAAGAGGATTATGAAGTGGGAGATGTACTCTTGTTCAATAAAAATGTAATTCATAGAAGCTCTCGTCTTAAAGATGGGCCTTTGGCAAAAAGAGCCGCTTTTATTTTACGCTTTATGGGAGTTGATTCCCGTTTTAATAAACAGCAGGCCTTAAATATTGACTATCCTGCAAGAAAATATGGCGCTACTTTGTTCGCACAAACTCATAAACAAATGAACTTAGAGGACGGACAGCTTTTTATTGAAAGTAGCTATTTTGATAACATTGATAAGCGTATGATTAAGAAAATTCATAACCTTAATTAAACTAATAATAGCCTTAAAACATGTAATTTATCAGTTTATATAATAACAATTCCTCTAGCTGATACTGGACTGAAAAATCAAGACAAAAAAAATAATAATTTTGTTTCCCATTTTTGCATTTTTCAAGCTGCAATTTGTTCATAATTTTGCATAGAATTTAGATAGACATTCATGGGCTTTTTGTAACCAATACTTGAATGAAATCTTCTATAATTATAGTGATTGATGTAATCATCAATACCACGCTTTAGCTCTTTAACATCTTTAAAATCATTAATAAATATACAATTATATTTTAAAGTTCGGAAAAATCTCTCCATTATTATATTATCAATACTTCTTCCTTTACCATTCATCGAAACTTTAATGTTATGCTCTTGTAAAATTTCAATGTGTTCATGACTAGTATATTGACTGCCCTGATCACTATTAAATATCTGCGGTGCAGGATATTTGTTAAGTGCATCCCGCAATACTTCAGTTACCAAACTTACATCCATACTATTTGACGTCAGTTCGGGATAAGATATAGATGAAATAGTAATAGATAAAAGGATTGTCAAAAAGGAGTGCCTGCAGTATTTATATTTTTAAACAAAAAAACAAACTACAGGCATGAAAAAAGATATCACAGAATTATATAGTTTTATAGATGATTTTTGTAAAATTTATTTGGAGTATGAACAGAGAAAGTTATTACCATCAAATAAGCAGAGAAATCGCTGTTGTAGCATGAGTTTAAGTGAAATGTTAACAATAATAATTATGTTTCATACATCCTATGCTAAGAATTTTAAATTTTTCTATAAAAGTTATATAGAGTGCATGCATAAGGATGATTTCCCTAAAGCCTTGAGTTATAATAGATTTGTTGAATTAATGGCACGATTATTCATACCGCTAAATATGTTGATTCATTTGTTGTTTGGTGAGGAAACAGGTATTTATTTTATTGACTCTACAACGATTAGAGCTTGTCACAATAAAAGGCGTTATAGCAATAAAGTTTTTAAAGGATTAGCCAAACATAGTAAATCCTCTATGGGGTATTTTTATGGTTTTAAATTACATGTAATAATCAATAATAAAGGGGAGTTTATGGCATTAAAAGTGACCAAAGGCAATGTAGATGATAGGGTTCCAGTACCGGAGTTAACAAAAAGATTAACTGGAATTATAGCAGCTGATAAAGGTTATATTAAGCAAAATTTGTTCTTAAATTTATATGAAAGAGGCTTAAAAATGATTCATGGAATTAAGAAGAATATGGAAAATAAATTAATGGATTTGAAAGAAAAAATCTTACTTCGAAAGCGTAACTTAATTGAAACAGTTTTTGATTATCTAAAAAATAAAATGAACCTTGAACATACTAGACATAGATCACCAATAAATGCCTTTGTCCATATATTATCTACTCTTGTTGCTTATTCATTAAAGAAAAATAAACCTTCAACAAAATTTGATTTTAATCTACATGTTCTCAATATCCTTATCCCGAATTGACGTATTTGACAATTTATAACTCAACACAGCTCTACTATGCCAATCTATAATTGCCGCCATGTACATAAATCCCGAATTAGTTCGAACATAAGGGTGAGTAGACTGAAGCATTGCAGCTTCAGCCCCTCTCAGAACGGTGCGTGAACCTCTCAGCTCACACCGCTCCCACCATTTTAGCCTTTGGATATATTCCTAATTTCCAATGTATAAAAGCTTCAGGATTAAGATTTGCTAATCTATTTAGATATTCTCTTGCACGTCTTTTATGCCATGCAAGTTTCTTATATTTTCTTCTAACCCACCGCTCCAAATACCAATTCAGGTGCTTCCATATGTTGTGCATTGCCGATGGATAAAACTGCCCATAATAGTTATACCAACCTCTTAACTCAGCTTTAAACATTTCCGAAAGTTCAGATAAGGACTTGTCATTCTTAAGCTGAATGTGCCAACTCCTTATGGTTTGTATGATTGCTTTCTTAGAGTTATTACTTATCGCAGGTAAGAAATTTGGATGAACCATGCCTTGTTTGTTTACACATCTTCTTGGTCTAAAACTATATCCGAGAAAGTCAAAGCTGATTCGTTCATATTCATCACGACGATTATTGTCCTTACAATATATAATACCCGACTTATCAGGATGTATCGTAAGGCCACATTCCTAGAATCGTTGTCTAATAACTTGTAACACATATTCTGCCTGTTCTTGACTCTGACAATGGAGTAAACCATCATCAGCATAACGACAAAATGCTACACTTGGCATTTCTCTTCTTACCCATGCATCAAATACATAATGTAAAAATAAATTTGCTAATATTGGACTTATCACTCCTCCTTGAGGTGTTCCCTTATCGCGCATAATAATATTTCCATCTTTATCTTGCAATGGTGCTTTAAGCCACCTTTGTACGTAAAGTAGTACCCATTTGCACTTACAATGTTTCTCCAATGCTTTCATTAATAGTTTGTGATCGATATTATCAAACAAACCTTTGATATCAAATTCAACAACAAAGTCATATTTCCAGCATCTTGCTCTTGTAACTGCTATGGCATCATGTGCAGATTTCTTTGGGCGATAACCATATGAATCTTCGTCAAATATGGGCTCAACTAATGGCTCAAGTACCATCTTCACTACAGTTTGTGCTATTCTATCCGAAATAGTTGGAATCCCAAGGATTCGTTCTCCACCTGATTTCTTTGGAATAGGCACAGCTTTTACTGCAGGAGGAAAATAGCTGCCTGAGGACATACGATTCCATATCTTATACAAATTATCTTTTAGGTTTCGCTCAAATTCTTCCATAGTTTGTTGTTCAACTCCTGCTGCACCTTTATTATTCTTAACACATTGGTATGCTTGCCATACATATTGCTTAGAAATTTCAAAAGGCTTTACTGTCTTCATAAGCTCCTCCTAAATAAATTTAGTTGACACTGTGATGAACAGCTAAAATGGTCAGACACCTTCACTCCATTGCCATTACAGCAACTTCATCATTACTACATGTCTGTCCGCCCCTGTGTATACGCATCAGTACTATCAGCCTCACGGTTTTATTTCCGCTTGTACCTTTCCTTTAACATCGTTGCACAGGCTCCCGTGTTCAGCTTGAAAGCCTTGACTTAAGCTCACGCCACCTCTATGCCGGATGCCACCTAGCCAGTAAACAGGTTCCCGCTAAATTTATCCCAAAGCAACATCACCTCCTTGGTTTTGACATCATCTGAAGCACTTTCGACACTTGAACGGTGGTTCACTGTTGTTCGTCTTCTTAAGTCTATACCTGACACCTCAAGGATGCCTTTTCTGCATCGCTCACGACAATGCCCTTAAACAATTGCCGCATGCAGTGGTTTGCAGCCTATTCCTGTAAATCGACTGCGAAGGACCTACCTTCATCTCTCAAGCCGCTTGGCACGGCACACTGATATCTCCGCTCCAAACCTCGTTAGCGTTAGGTACGTGTACAGTCCTAGTTGTACCTAGATTAGTCCAATATTTATCAAGCAAATAACTATAAATTTTATGCTGTTTATCTTTTCCAGATGTTAACTTTTTCCTCTTTGGATAAATAGCCTCTATGCCAATCATGTTCATATATTTTAGAACCCGATCCTTACCAATAAACAAGCCATCTTCTAATAATTGTCTATGGATATAACGATAACCAAATTCAGGATTATCAGTATATATTTCATCTATTTTATTTAAAATATTTAAGTTATACCCACTAAATGGTTTTGCTTTATAGTACATTGAAGAACGATTAATCTTTAATAATTCATATTGCCTTGTCTTTGGTAACATTGCTAGCTTGGAATCGACAAGTTCTTTTCTATTTGATAAGTCCAAGCTTTGTAGCTTTCCCACAGCCCAATCTCTCTCTACTATTGTTTTTCCAAGCGTTTTCGCTAATTCATCATTTTGTTCTTTCAGCATATTAATTTGTTCCTGATATTTACTTACCAGTTTTGCTGGTTCAAAAGCCAATGCTGCATTTGATATAAATTGTTTCTTCCAATTACTAATTGTCTTGGAGTTTATCTCATATTTTGATGCTATCACTGATAATGGACTCTCTTCTTTCAGCACTTCTAATACTATCCTAGTTTTTTCTTCAGCACTAAAAACTCTTGCTTTTTCTTTTGTCATTTTTCCTCCTAATTTTTTCTTATTATTTTATCTTAATTAGGAAACTTTTTACTCTATTTTCTTGTCCATTTTCTTCAGTCCATTATACTATTTTACTTGCTCGCGTTTCAACAAAAGAACAAGAAGATGGCTACTCTATTGAAGCACAAAAATACCGATTGCAAGAATATTGTATGCGTAAAGGTTTAGCAATTCTAAAGATATTTGAATTCTCGGAATCGTCAACAGTAGGTAATCGTAAAAAGTTTCAGGAAGCTATAGACTTTGCTAAAAAACAAAAAGAAGTTATAGCAGTAGTAGCAGATAAGGTAGATCGGTTACAACGTAGTTATAAAGAAACACCTCTACTAAATGATCTAATTGAAAGAGCAAAAATCGAACTACATTTTTACACGGAAAATTGTATTATCCATAAGCATTCTACTTCGCAAGATAGGATGATATGGAATATGTTTGTAATGATGGCTCAAAATTACGTTGACAGCCTTAAAGATAACGTAAACCGCAGTATAGCCCAAAAACTACGTCAAGGAGAGTGGATAAGCACTGCTCCCATTGGTTACTTGCATGTAAAAAGTGGTAATAGTAACGATCGAGGTAAGGGGAAAATAATAGTTGATCATGAACGCTCACATTTAATAAAAAAAATATTTGAAACATATGCTACAGGTAGTCATACTCTTCCCGAAATACTAAAGAAAACCAAAGAATGGGGGCTGCGTAATTCTAGAGGTCATCAAGGTTATTTGTGTCATTCTCATCTTCATTCTATTATTACCAATCCATTTTATTACGGAGTAATGCGAGTACTAAAAACTAAAAAAGAATACCCGCATATTTATCCACCAATCATTAGTAAGGAGTTATTTGATGCTTGTCAAGCAATACGCCTTGGTTGGAATAAAAAACCGTTTAAATATGGAGGAAAAGAGTATATATTTAGGGGGTTAATAAAATGTGCTGCTACTGACCGAATAGTCACTGCTGCTACTAAAAAGAAAACCTACATTAATGGTCAGATTGGAGAATGGACATATTTACGAACTTGGGATTCCACTAATTCTAATAAGATAATATACGTAAAAGAAGAAAAAGTATTAGAAGAAGTAGAAAAAGTCTTTGAATCTATGCATTTGAAACCACAGGTGTTAGCTAATGTGATATCACATATTAAAAGCGGTGTCAATGCGGAGCAAGAATATTATCAACAACGTATTAAGGAACTTAATTGTGAACATGCAAAGATTACGACACGTGTGGATAAATTGACTGATTTATTTTTAGATGGTGATATTGACAAAAATACTTATGAAGCAAAACATAAACAATTAATACAAAAACGTAAAGATATTATTAGAGAAATAGAGAATCATACAAATGCTGATGATAAATTTTCAGAACTCTTGATTAACCTAGTAGAACTGGCTTCCGGAGCGTTAGAAACCTTTAAAGGTTCGAACATTGAGAAAAAACGCAAATTGTTAAATCTTGTATTTTCGAACCTAGAATTGAATAGCTGTAAGCTAGACTATACCTTGCGTCCACCGTTTGACGCATTCGTAAAATGTACTAAAATCGAAGAATGGCTCCCCGGGCCGGACTCGAACCAGCGACCGAACGGTTAACAGCCGTTTGCTCTACCACTGAGCTACCGAGGAACATTTGCCTTTATATAGACTAGGTTTCTTATAACAAATCTTTTGACTATGGTCTAGTATTTTCTTGTTTTATCTATAAAAAATCAATAGGCCTCTTACAGAATTCGTTTATGCTGAGGAATTTAAAGGGAACTTGAAACCTCGACCCGCAGTATATTATGCAAGAGGTCTATTTAAGAAACATTACTATGTTGGTGTACCTGAGCATTCATTATTAATCCAAAACCAACAAGCATTGATACCATCATTGTACCACCGTAAGATATAAAAGGTAAAGGCACACCTACCACTGGTAATAATCCCATTACCATAGCTATATTTATAAATACATGACTAAATAGGATTGATGTTATGCCTATTACCATCAGTTTGCTAAATATAGCTCTACAATTCACAGCAATCATTAATGAAATTATTATAATTGCAGAATAAAGAATTAACAGAAACAAACTACCAACAAAACCAAATTCTTCAGCAAAAGTAGCAAAGATAAAATCGGTCTGATGCTCTGGTAAAAAATCTAGATGGCTTTGGCTACCTTTAGCTAGCCCCTTGCCCCATAACCCGCCAGAACCAATAGCGATTTTTGATTGAATAATGTTATATCCAGCTCCAAGAGGATCTTTCTCAGGATCAAAAAAAACCATGATTCGTTTTCTTTGATAATCATGCATCACTTGCCACATAATTGGTATGCAAGTAAGGACTATAATACCAATTATCACAAAATTTCTCACTCTAAAACCAGCAGCAAAAAAAATAATACTAGCAATAATGACATTAATTACTCCAGTACCTAGATCCGGTTCTTTTATTATCAGTATAACTGGTACTATCACACCTATTATAGGCAATAATATCTTGTAAAATTTGGCAAAATCCTCAGTTTTTAGTTGATGAAAATACCTAGCTAACATTAACACTAATGCTAGTTTTGTTGGTTCAGAAGGCTGCACACGGATAACTCCTAAATCTATCCAACGCTTTGCTCCCATAGAAATAGATCCAAAAAGCTCAACACTAACTAATAAGATAATAATAGCAATGTAAAATATATATGAAAACTTAAATATATATTTTATATCAATGGTTGCGATAATAATCACAACTGGTAAAAACAGGAGAAAATGCATCATCTGCTTATACGCCCAAGGGTGAATATTACTATCTGAAGCGGAATATAGTACAACAAAACCAATGCTACAAATCACACTAATAAGAATAATTAAAGTAATCGGTAGTTTCTTTAGTTTTTCAAAATAATTTCTTTGAATTGACATTCTAGGTAGATATCCATAAAAATTAGTTGTAAAATGACATTATTGATTATGATTAAAAAACATGAAATTATTATTACATAACACACTTACTCACAAGAAAGAAGTTTTCGTACCGCTAGATAGTAATTTAATAAAAATGTATGTTTGCGGACCAACTGTCTACGATCATCCCCATATTGGTAACGCTAGGTCCGTAGTAGTATACGATATTTTATACCGCTCACTAAGCAAAATATTTGGTCAAAATCATATAAAATATGTGCGTAATATTACCGATGTTGATGATAAGATAATAAATAGAGCCAAAGAACTCAAAATAACGATTTCTGACTTAACAGTTAGAATCACCGAAGAATTTCATGCTAATATGCAATATCTAGGTTGCAGAACGCCAAATATCGAGCCAAAAGCCACCATGCATATTGATGACATGATTGTGATTATTCAAAAATTACTTGACCTAAATCACGCTTATATCGCAGATAATCACGTTTATTTCGATATTTCTACCGCCCCAAATTATACAAAATTATCAAATCGTAATCTTGATGAAATGCTAGAGGGAGTGCGTATTGAAAATAATCCATCAAAAAAGCAATCACATGATTTTGTATTATGGAAGCCAGCTGGTAAAGATGAAGAAATATTGGCAAATTTCAATAGTCCTTGGGGAAGAGGTAGACCAGGCTGGCATATAGAATGTTCAGCGATGAGCTATAAATATCTCGGAGAAAATTTTGACATTCATGGTGGAGGGGCAGACTTAATTTTTCCTCATCATACTAATGAGATAGCACAAAGTACATGTGCTTTCCCGAGCTCTCATTTTGCTAAATATTGGGTGCATAATGGATTTCTAACCTGTAATGGTGAGAAAATGAGTAAATCGCTCAATAATTTTATTACGGTAAAAGACTTAATAGACCAAAAAATCCCTGGTAGCGTAGTTAGATTACTGTTACTGAGTAGTCACTACCGTAAACCATTAGATTACAACAATAAAGCTCTAGAAGATGCTACAAAAACAATGAATTATTGGTATAGAGCGATAGAGAATTTGGACATTAACAAACTTAACGTGCAGAACATTCCAGAAGAATTTTTATCTCACTTATTCGATGATATGAATACACCTCTAGCCATTAAAGTAATAAACGATTATGCTAAACTGATCTTTGCAAGTAACAAAGAAGATGATAAGTACTTATATGCCTCTTACTTACTTTCATGCAGCAATTTTATAGGTCTAATGACCCAACCAGCGAGTAAGTGGTTTTACTGTGAAATAAATGATGAACCGATTCTCCAACATATTGAGCAACGTAGGCAAGCCAAATTACAAAAAAATTGGTTATTAGCCGACCAAATTCGTCAAAATTTATCAAAAGATGGCATAATTCTAGAAGACAAGCTAGATGGATCAACTAGTTGGAGAAAAGTTTAATTAAGAATATTACGTTCAACATAACCCTTGCAAATATGTTGATCAAATATATAATAAGCTTTGCTTATTAATATTAAAGCAAAATTCACACGTAAGAGCCTAGTTGTTAGTCCAATTTCTTTGGTATCAACTCTTGCGGAGGAGTACCTATAATATGTAGGTACATAACTAACATTTTAAGGAGATTTAATAATGTCTAAACTAAAAGCTGTTAATGTCAGAGATTTACTTGATGCTGGGGTGCATTTTGGTCATAAAACCTCACGTTGGAATCCAAAAATGGCATCTTACATTTATGGTGTAAGAGATGATATTCACGTAATTGACTTACAACAAACTGCTGCTCTAATGCAGGTAGCTTTGGGTGTAATTTATGAAACTGTCAAGAAAAACGGTAAAATATTATTTGTCAGTACTAAAGTTCAAGCCAGTGATATAGTAGCTGAGTATGCAGAGAAATGTGGGCAATATTACGTTAACCACAGATGGCTTGGTGGTATGTTAACTAATTGGGGGACAATTTCTGGCTCAATAAAAAAGCTGGATAATCTTGAGAAAGTTTTGGGGAATGAAGAGGAATATTCCGGTTATACTAAGAAAGAAATACTGGAAATGACCCGTAAAAAGGATAAATTACTTAAATCCTTAGGGGGTATTAGACATATTGGGACAAGACCCAATTTGCTTGTGGTAATTGATACTAATAAGGAGCATTTAGCAATCCAAGAAGCAGTAAAGTTAGGTATTCCAATAATTGCTATTGTTGACACTAATTCCAATCCAGATAATATAGACCACCCTGTTCCCGGTAATGATGATGCAATAAGATCTATAAGACTCTATTGCACCTTGTTTGCTGATGCCGTACTTGCCGGTATAGAAGAGGCTTTAGCTGCATCTGGCGTTGATTTAGGAAGCATAGCTACTCATGAAGAAAAAGGTACAAATATAAAAGGTGTTACTAAGTTAAAATCAACCAAGAAATTTTCTAAAACTTTAAATCTAAATAATCAAGAAGCACTAGAGTCAGAGTTTGAGACAGCTTTAGAGCTTGCAGAAGTTGCTGCAACAACAAAATAACTAGTACTTATGGGGGTATTAACTTAATTAAGTAGCCTCGATGTTATTCCTGTTAGGGTTGATGCTATCTCTGATTCCCCTTCGATGTCATTCCTACTTCAGTGCGGAATCTAAAGAAACAGACAGGAATGGTGCTTTAGACATTTTATATCCTAGGCTGGGATGACATTGAAGGTGTAGGGATGCTAGGTCGCAGGAACACCAATTCTTGAAGTTATACTTGAGTATATACTGCTCGTAAATGAAGAGTTGGTAGACGAAGGTCAACTTCAAGAAGAGCTAGGAGTGTTAAAGTCGAGCAGCGGAGCGTACATTAGTACGTGAGCAGCGGAGATCTTTAGACACGACAACGCCAATTCTTGAAGTTCACCGAGTATACTACTCCTCAATCCAATAAAAATAACTATAAACCTTAAATAAGGAGAGTAAAATGATAAATGCTGGACTTGTAAAACAATTAAGAGAGAAAACTGCTGCAGGAATGATGGACTGCAAGAAGGCCTTGCTTGAAGCAAAGGGAGATTTTGAAGCAGCTATTGATTGGTTAAGAAAAAAAGGATTATCAGCTGCAGCAAAAAAAGCAGATAGAATTGCTGCTGAAGGACTAACAGCAATAAGCATTAAAGATAATGTTGGGGCTATTATAGAAGTAAATTCGGAAACAGATTTTGTTGCAAGAAACGATAAGTTTCAGCAATTGGTTAGGAATATTGCTGAACTAGCTTTGAAACAAGATAATTTACCATCACTAAAATTAGCAAAAACATCAACAGGTAGATCAGTTGAAGAAGAAATATTAGACAATATTGCTACAATTGGTGAAAATTTAAATCTACGTCGTATGGATGTTTTACGGGTATCAGAAGGTGTAGTTGCATCTTATGTACATAATACTGTTGCTGATGGTCTAGGTAAGATTTCTGTCATTGTTGGTTTACAATCAACTACTAAAGATAAAGCTAAGCTTCTAGAATTAGGACAGAAAATTGCTACCCATATAGCGGCAAGTAATCCTTATAGTCTTGATGCATCAAGTTTGGATCAAACATTAATTGAACGTGAAAGAAATATATTTTTTGAACAATCAAAAGCTTCCGGTAAACCGGACAATATCATTGAAAAAATGGTTGAAGGTAGAATACGTAAGTTCCTAGCAGAAGTTGTTCTGCTTGAACAAAACTTTTTATTTGATGATAAATTAACAGTTTCTGAAGTTATGGATAACGCTGCAAAAGAATTAGGAACTTCGATTAAAATTACACAATTTATAAGATATGAACTAGGTGCAGGCATAAAGCAAGAAGATAAAAATTTTGCGGACGAAGTTGCAGCTGTCATGCAAAGTTAGGAAAAACTGATTATATTTGAGAAAATAATGATTTGGTCAGCAAAAGACTTAACTAGTGCGTTGAATATTGAAGTACATCCTGATATTCAGGGGAGGCAGATTCAGTTTAATTCCAATTCCGTTACAAACGGCGATCTGTTCATTGCTCTGCAAGGTAATAATGATGGACATAATTATGCCTTACATGCTCTGCAGCGAGGGGCAAATGCAGTAATTATTAGTAAGGAAATAAAAGGATTATCTGATAATAAAGTAATTATGGTTTCTGATACCTTAACTGCTCTACACCACATGGCTGAGTATAAACGTAAAAAATCTAAAGCAAGGTTTATTGGTGTTACCGGTAGTATTGGTAAAACGGGTACTAAGGAAGCAATCAAAACTATATTAAGTTATTTTGGACCTACTTTTGCTAGCAGAGGAAATTTTAACAATCACCTTGGCGTGCCTAT
This sequence comes from Candidatus Tisiphia endosymbiont of Temnostethus pusillus, assembly GCF_964264675.1. Classification (NCBI taxonomy): domain Bacteria; kingdom Pseudomonadati; phylum Pseudomonadota; class Alphaproteobacteria; order Rickettsiales; family Rickettsiaceae; genus Candidatus Tisiphia; species Candidatus Tisiphia endosymbiont of Temnostethus pusillus. The sequence continues at coordinate 1,805,095 of NZ_OZ183472.1, forward strand.
AAATCTTGCTTCGATGCCTGATGATATAGAATATGCTGTTTTTGAAATGGGTATGAATCATTCAGGAGAAATAAGAGAGCTGACAAAAATGGTACGACCTAACATATCAGTAATCACCACAATAGCGGAAGCCCATCTTGAATTTTTTGAATCTATGCTTAGTTTGGTTGATACCAAATGTGAAATTTTTGAAGGAATGCCAAAAAATGGCATAGCTGTTGTAAATTCAGACCATCAATATTATGACAGAATTTTACAGAATCTTAAACAATTATCGATTAATAATATATATAGTTTTGGTAAATCTGAAGGCACAGATTCTAGATTAACATCATATGAGCATTTTGGACAAGAAGTACGTCTACATTATTCTATCTGTAACACTAAAATAGATACTAAAATTCCTTTTGTACCGGAACATTATGCTAGAAATTATACTGCCGCTCTTCAGGTGGCAACAATACTGAACTTAGATATTAATGCTGCAGCAACACAATTAAACAAAATATCATTAACTGAAGGACGTGGTAAATTAGTCAACGCTAAATATAATGGTCAAAACTATCAAATCATCTGTGATTATTATAATGCTAATCCAGTATCAGTAAAAGCTGCTTTATTATATCTAAAACAGCTTAGTGGACAGAAAAAAGTTGCTATACTAGGTGATATGCTAGAATTGGGAGAAAATTCCATAAAATTCCATAAAGACTTAATACCAGCAATTATTGACTCCGGTACTAAGAGGGTTTTTTTAGTAGGTAATCTTACCAAACATATATACGATTCTTTGCCAAATGACATAGAAAAAATGCATTTTTATAATGTTGATTTGTTGATAGAAAACTTAAATAAATTACTTAAAGGCGATGAATTACTCTTACTAAAAGGATCTAACAGTATCCAACTTAGTAAAATTATACAATCTTTTGAATTGCTACAATGATATACAACCTTCTTGCCCCCTATATACATAAATTACATATAGCAAATTTATTCCACTATGTTACTTTTCGTATTGGACTTGCCATATTATTTAGTTTGACCCTTTCTTTTTTAATAGGACCTAGATTAATTAGATTTTTACAAAATTTACAAAAATATGGTCAACCAATTCGTGACGACGGACCAGAAACGCACAAAGCAAAAGTAGGAACACCAACTATGGGGGGGATAATGATTCTCTTCACCGTTTGTCTTTCCACTCTATTATTCTCTGACCTTACTAATAAATATATATGGATAGTGTTATTTGTCTTTGTTAGTTTTGGTGTACTTGGTTTTATGGATGATTATGCTAAAGTAACAAAAAACCACCATAAAGGCGTTAGCGGAAAGAAGAAATTATTATTTCAGTTCACTGTTTGTCTAATTGCCTGTTTACTATTAAGAGACTCCAATAGTCAGGGAAACAATCTGCTCACTATTCCATTTTTTAAAAATTTATTGATTGATTTAGGTTTGTTTTATATACCATTTAGCATGTTTGTGATAGTTGGTGCATCAAATGCGGTAAATCTAACAGATGGTCTTGATGGTCTTGCCATAGTGCCTATTGCTATTACTGCAGGTTCTTTTACCTTAATTATTTACTTGGTCGGTAATAGTTTCTATGCAAATTATCTACAAATTATGTATATACCAAATATTTCTGAATTAACTATCTTCTGTGCTTCAATTGTTGGTGCTAGCCTAGGATTCTTATGGTTTAATGCCCAGCCAGCAGAAATTTTTATGGGAGATACTGGAAGCCTAAGTCTAGGTGGCGTTCTTGGTGTTATTAGCGTTATAACCAAACATGAAATTGTACTAGCAATTATTGGCGGATTATTTGTTATTGAAACTTTATCAGTAATTATTCAAGTATATTATTTTAAAGCTACTAATGGTAAAAGAATTTTCAAAATGGCCCCGCTGCACCATCATTTTGAGAAACATGGCTGGCCGGAATCAAAAGTTGTGATACGTTTTTGGATTATAGCCATAATATTTGCTCTAATTGGTTTATCCTCGCTAAAACTGCGGTAAAAAAGCTATAGTCAATTCAGGAGGATGGATAACCTCAGTTTTGGATTAAAGTCTTTAATTTTAATGCAAAACTGGCTAGAATATCAGAAAGATGCATTCGTACCAGTCGCTTCAAGAATGCATTTTTCATTATAAGAAGCCAATTCGATATAAGAATTACTAATTCTTATATCGAATGAGGTTACAAGACCAAAAACGATGTCATCCCCCACGGAGAATATTGTCTAGGTTTTTTACTAATCAAGAATAGGAGTTATGGATAAGAATTTTAAACAAACCAGCTTTTTATTTGGTAGTAATGCTGTCTTTATAGAAGAATTATATCAGCTATACTTATCAGATCATACAGCAGTTGATAAAAGTTGGCAAAATTATTTCCAAAATATTGGAAATAATAATAGCCCTCAGAACACAAAAAGTATTGCTCATGTTATTACTTCACCTCAAGAAAAACCTCTACCGTATGTTACGGAATTTTCTGCTGCAACTAACAAGCTCAGAGCAAAAGCAATGATTGCCAGCTACCGTAATTATGGACATTATTTAGTCAAGCTAGATCCCTTAAATCTTGAGGTTCTTAAGACTAAAAATGACTTGAGACTTAATATAGAAGATTTTGGTTTTACCAAAGATCAGTTGAATAATATTATAGAAATTGATGATGAATTTTTTGGAATAAAAGCATGTTCACTTAAGGAATTAGTTGATTTACTTGATCAAACTTATACTAAAGATATTGCCGTAGAACTTGCTCATGTGACCAATGAAGATGAGAAAATTTGGTTTTTTGAGCAGATAGAAAATAACCAGAGTCTATTAGAATTAGAACAAGACAAGAAGAATATATTACAAGACTTAGTAGAAATTGAAGGATTTGAACAATATCTACATACCAAATTTCCTGGAGCAAAACGCTTCTCAGTGGAAGGTGGAGAGGCAAGTGTAGTGGCTATAGATAAAGCTATAGATATGTCTATTATCCATGGAATAGAAGATGTAGTAATAGGTATGGCTCATCGAGGAAGACTTAGCACACTGGCTAAGGTAATGACTAAACCTTATAAAGCTATTTTGTCCGGATTTATAACAGGTAGTATATTGCCAACCGATTTAGGTGTTTCAGGTGATGTGAAGTATCATATTGGCTATTCATCAGATCAGATAAGAGAGGGGGTTAAGGTACATCTTTCTATGGCAGATAATCCATCGCATTTAGAAGCGGTGAATCCGGTAGTAGCTGGTAAAGTACGAGCAAAACAGGATAGCATCCAAGATACTAATCGTAAAAAAGTAATGGGTATTTTGGTTCATGGTGATAGTGCTTTTTGTGGTCAGGGTGTAGTAGCTGAGAGTTTATTTATGTCGGATCTAAAGCCTTATAATGTTGGCGGGATTATTCACTTTGTCATTAATAATCAGCTTGGATTTACAGCGAATAGTTATGACACTAGACCAGGTAGATATTCTACTGAGTTTGCTAAGATAATTAATAGTCCAATTCTACATGTAAATGGTGATGATATTGAATCAGTGATCAAGGCTACCAATATTGCAGTGAATTATCGGTATAAATTTGCTAGAGACATAGTCGTTGAGATCATTTGTTATCGTAAATATGGTCATAATGAAGGTGATGAACCTATGTATACTCAAGCTGTTATGTATAATGTAATAAAAAATAAGCAATCCCCGGCAACTATTTTTGCAAATAACCTAATAGCAGGCGGAATAATTGACAAAAATTATTTTCCTGCATTGAAAGAACAATTTAAACTAAAATTAGATCAAGAATATGAACAAGCCAAAAATTATCAACCGCAAGCTCAGTTTTTAGAAGGTTTATGGTCTAGTTATACTAGATCAAATGCTCAAATGCTCCCTACTGGTGTTAACAAAAATACCTTAAAAGAACTTGGTATAAAGCTTTGTCAGATACCAAAAGATTTTCCTTTAAATCCCAAACTTGCAAAATTATTTGAATTAAGAGAAAATACCTTAAAGCAAGATAGACCTATTGATTGGGCAACTGCAGAACAGTTAGCCTTTGCTAGTTTATTAAATTCAGGCACTAGAATACGTTTTACTGGTCAAGATTGTGGGCGTGGCACTTTCTCTCACCGTCATTCAGTGCTACATAGTCAGGTGGATGATAGAACTTATACACCATTAAATAATTTATCGCAAAACCAAGAAAATTTTGGGCAAGCAAATTTTGAAATTGCTGACAGTAATTTATCTGAATATGCAGTTTTAGGTTTTGAGTATGGTTATTCATTAGTTAATCCAAAAGATTTAGTAATTTGGGAAGCTCAATTTGGCGATTTTTCTAACGGAGCTCAAATAATTTTCGACCAATTCATTTCCAGTAGCGAAAGCAAATGGCTGAGGATGAGCGGTATAGTAGTACTACTACCACATGGACTTGAAGGACAAGGTCCAGAGCATAGCTCTGCAAGACTCGAGAGGTTCTTGCAGCTTGCTGCTGAAAATAATATGCAAGTTACATATCCTACGACGCCATCTTCATTTTTTCATTTATTACGTCGTCAAATATACAGTAATATTCGTAAACCACTAATAGTAATGTCACCAAAATCTTTATTAAGACATAAAATGGTTGTATCACCTCTCTCCCAGCTTGATGAGAATACGAGATTTATACCTGTACTAGACGAAATTAATGATGCTATAAATGCCAAGGAAGTGAAACGAATTATATTATGTAGTGGTAAAGTCTACTATGATTTATTAGAAAAAAGAGAAGAAAAGAATATTTTAGATATTGTGATTATTAGGCTTGAACAGCTATATCCGTTCGAAACGGATATAGCAGTTAAAATATTAGGTAAATATCATAAAGCTAAAGAGTTTATTTGGTGTCAAGAAGAACCTAAAAATATGGGGGCATGGAATTTTGTTAAAGATCACTTAAATGATATCCTAAAAAATGCATCTATTAATAATCAATTTGTATATGTTGGTAGGAATGAGTCTGCTTCACCAGCAGTTGGCTCACCGATTATACATAATGAGCAACAGAAAAAATTGCTTGAAGAAGCCTTGATAATTAAGGGGTAGAGTTAAGTTAGAAACGTTAGCATAATTATTTAGTTATACAAATCTAATGCACCTAAAGCCAAGATTAAACCAACGTAATTATTATTTTTAAACCTAGTAAGACAATTTTGTGGGTCTGAGATTTCTAGTGTTATTACCTGCCAAATCAGCATCATATAAGCACAAAGGATAGCTATATAATTAAGGTGATGGGTCGCTATAATGTTAGCAACTATGAATAATATTATGAAAATAGTATAATAAACATATAAATGCAGTTTATAATTTTTCTTTTCTAACAATATAGGCATTGATTTGACATTAATCTTTTTGTCGTACTCTATATCCATAAAGCCATAAATAATGTCATAACCGATAGTCCAAAAACAGCAGGCAATATACATAATAACAGCTTCTAGTGATATTTTATCAATTACCGCACTATTACCAATTAAAACTCCATTAAATGTTAACCCTAGAAATACTTGTGGAAAGAAAGTAATTCTCTTCATTAGTGGATATAAAACGATCAAGATAAAGGAAAAGAACCCTAGGCAAATAGCTGTTTTATTTAATGACAATAAAATGGTCAGGGAAATAATTGATAATATAGTTAATAAAATTATCGCGTCACTTACATTCAATGATCCATTCGCCAAAGGTCTGTTTTTTGTTCGTAAAACATGTTTGTCAAAATCTTTGTCAAAAATATCGTTAAGAATGCAACCAGCTCCCCTAGTAATGATACTTCCGATAAAGAATAATAATAATAATTTTAGCAAACTATATATTGTAATATTGGTAAGAAGAACCCCAAAGCAGGCTGAGAAAAATACCAACAGATAACCAGTAGGATTGTACAGCCTCATCAAACTAAGGCTTAGAAAAAATTTATTTGGCATTACTATTAATTATTAGACTTGCTGCATAAATCAAAGATAGTTGAGGGATTTTTAGGAGAAACGAAGCCGGCTACCTTCGCGTACACAGACGTACGTGAGGAGCGGAGGCGAGTTTCGACGACAAAATCACCAACTAGATTGACTTATGCAGTAAGTCTATTATATATCTTGGTTAAAAAAATGCGCAATACCACAAAAATAATGATAATTGCTATTAGTGGAACATAAAAATCTGCTATATTCAAATATAACCGAATTTGGCATAACTCGTTATAGCTAACCCGATTAGTATACTGCTCGTAAATGAAGAGTTGGTAGACGAAGGTCAACTTCAAGAAGAGCTAGGAGTGTCAAAGTCGAGCAGCGGAGCGTACATTAGTACGTGAGCAGCGGAGATCTTTAGACACGACAACGCCAATTCTTGAAGTTCACCGAGTATATTATACCAAACTCGAAAACGTCTATTATCGAGGAATCGCTTTAGTGGCAACGAAGCAATCCACAAAAAATAATCAAAAATGGATTGCTTCGTCGACCTTTGGTCTCCCCTCGTAATGACGGCGTAATACTAGTCAGAGTTAGCTATATATCGAATTCAGGTTAGTTAGCAACACCCCCTATATAATTAGGATATTATTATGATAGCATTTCCAAAAGATTATAGCTTTAGTGAAAGCGAAAGAAAATGGCAAAGATTGTGGCAAGAACAAAAAATTTATCTTTGGGATAAAAATGAAACAAGAGAAAATAGTTTTGTAGTAGATACTCCGCCACCAACAGTTTCAGGACAACTGCATATAGGACATGTTTATAGTTATACCCAGGCGGATTTCATCGTCCGTTTTAAACGGATGCTGGGTAAAAATATTTTTTATCCAATCGGTTTTGATGATAATGGTTTGCCTACCGAACGTTTAGTTGAAAAACAAAAGCAGCTAAAAGCAGCTAGTATGGCAAGAGAGCAATTTATTGAAATATGTAAAGAAGTCGTTATTTCTGAGGAAGAAAAGTTTCGTTCATTATTTAATCAAATGGCTTTATCGGTTGATTGGACCTTAGAGTATCAAACAATTAATCCGTTATCACGAAAAATATCACAAATGTCATTTTTAGACTTAGTCGATAAAGGAGAAATTTACCGCAATAATCAACCAATATTGTGGGATACAGTTGATCAAACGGCTTTGGCTCAGGCTGATATCGAAGATCAAGAAAAAACCTCAATGATGAATGACATAATTTTCCAAACTAATAAGGGTGAGAAGATTATTATTGCTACCACTAGACCAGAATTGTTAGCAGCGTGCGTTGCGGTATTTTATAACCCAAATGATGATAGATACAAACATTTGCAAGGGCAATTTGCTATAACACCGCTATTTGATGTTAAAGTACCTATTTTAGCAGATGATTTAGTGCAAATAGATAAAGGAACTGGGCTTGTTATGTGCTGTACTTTTGGCGACGTAACCGACATAACTTGGTGGAGAACACATAATTTACCTATGAAGATTATTATAGATAAAAAAGGTATGATAGATTTCCCAGCCGAATTATCAAATTCATCTTCTTATAATCAGATAAATGGCTTAAAAATAAAAGATGCTAGAGGTAAAATTATTGAAATCTTAAAAGAGAAAAATTTATTAATTAAACAAGTAGAAGTTACTCAAACAGTAAAATGTGCTGAACGTTCGGGAGCACCACTAGAAATACTTACAACACCTCAATGGTTTGTTCGTACGATAAAACATAAAGACATTTTAATGCAACGAGCAAATGAGATTAATTGGCATCCCCAAAATATGAAAATTAGGCTTGAGAACTGGATAAATAGCCTATCATGGGATTGGTGTATAAGTCGTCAACGCTATTTTGGTGTGCCATTCCCTGTTTGGTATTCTAAAAGAATTGGCGAAGTAGGCAAAGCTATATTTCCAGATATAACCCAACTACCAGTAGACCCCACCCAAGATTTACCAATTGGCTATTCACGGGAAGAGGTAGAGCCAGATTATGACGTTATGGATACTTGGGCTACTAGTGCCATCTCGCCGCAATTAAGTAGTTACGGTATATCTGAAAAGTTTAATATAGATGCTGAGCGTCACCATAAATTATTTCCAGCTGATTTACGCCCGCAAGCTCATGAAATTATTAGGACATGGGCTTTTTACACAATACTTAAAGCCCAATTGCATGAAAATACCCTACCTTGGAAAAACATCATGATTAGTGGATGGTGTCTTGCATTCGATCGTAGCAAAATGTCAAAATCTAAAGGGAATATTATTGTGCCACAAAAATTGCTAGAGCAATACGGTGCTGATGTAACGCGTTATTGGACTTCTAAATCTAGACTTGGGGCAGACACTGTTTACTCTGAAGACGTAATGAAAAATGGTAAGAGGCTTGTTAATAAATTATGGAACGCTGCTAAATTTGCTGCTATTCATTTTGATAAATTAGACCCACTAGATAAAAATTCCCAGATTTCTGATATAGAAAGCAAGATTTGTCATAAGTTTGACCAATGGTTAATAGTAAAACTAGTTGAGTTAGTAAGCAAAATTGAATCAGATATGCAAAATTATGAGTATGCCAATGCTGTGGATTTGATAGAAAAGTTTTTTTGGTCAGTATTTTGTGATAATTACCTCGAGATAACTAAAACCCGAGCTTATAATATGGATGGTTCAGATAATAAAGGGCAGTATAGTGCCATAATAACCTTATATCATTCTATAAAAATCTTGCTTAAATTATTAGCTCCTTTCCTTCCACATATAACAGAAGAAATTTGGCAAATTTTGTATAGTACAAAATCTATACATACAAGGGGCAGCTGGCCTCAAATCAAAAATTTATCTTTTCCGGTAGATCAAACTCAGCCTGATAGACTTGTTAGAATACTAGACTTGGTTAGAAAAGCTAAAGCGGAAAAGAATTTGTCAGTCAAAGCTGATATTAAGCTACTAGAAATTATAGGAGAAAAACTTCCTGACGACCTAATAATAGATCTCAAAAACGTTACGTCTGCTCGCACCATAGAATTTGTTGAGCAATTTTCATCAACAAATCAAGTTTTAAAGAATGGTGATATCGTAGTTAATGTAACATATACTCAAATGCTTTGAAAAATTAATAAATCAATTTACAAATTTGCTGTGTAATATTTTAGGGTTTCCTATGATACTATATAATTTACTCCTTGCCTTTATTTATTATGATAACAAATTTTATTTGTTATCATATAAATTTTATGATAACCTAAATTAAATATCATAAAACTTTAAAAGGTTACGGAGGCACAGTTTATGACTACAAATCAAACAGGACAAAATAAAGTTCTTTGCCTTTCAGGTGGTGGGGTAAAAGGAATAGCTGAGTTAGTTATACTAGCGAGAATAGAAGAAATAACCCAGCAACCTATATATAAATTATTTAATATTATTTCTGGCACTAGTGTTGGTGCGTTAATTGCAGCCTTATTGACCACTCCTAAAGAAGGAGGATCGACAGAACCTTATTCAGCTAGAGAAGTTTTGGAATTATTTGAAAACGCTGCTCCTAAAATCTTCCCTCAAAGCTGGTTTAACTTGGGAATAATAAAACACAAATATAGTCAAGAACCTTTGAAGGAAATGCTAGAAAAGCATTTAGGGGATAATAGATTAGATGATAGTCTATGCCGTCTTATTATACCAGTTGCTGATTTGAGTGAAGGAAAGAATAGGATGAAGATCTTTGACAGTCATGATAAACATAGTCCACATGTTAGAATAAAGGATGTGCTTCTTGCAACTGTAGCAGCCCCAACTTATTTTGAAGTTGTTATTAATGAAGAAGCTGTAAGAGATTATGATTATGCTGCAGGTAAGCCTTATGCTTTTGCCGATGGTGGTCTTGGTGCTAATCGTCCAGCTGCTACAGTGCTACAGGTGCTTAAAGAAGGGCTTAGTTATCATGAACAAGCAGACATTATGGAACACATTATGATTTGTTCTATCAATTTTGGGAAAGGTGAGCAAACAAAAGCCCGAATACCATCACCTAATTTTGATGGAGCATTAGGGTGGTTAATTAATGGCTTAATTGATACACTTATGGAAAATGACGAAGAAGCTGATGTAAATGAGGTTAGGTTAGATCTAACAAGTAAAGGACAAAATACAGAGATATGGGTTCCTATTCCAAAAGAATGTAGCAAATTAGACAATTCTAGCAAAAATAATATAGCAAAGTTAAAAATAGTTGCTGAGCAATATTTGGAAAATAATTCCAAGTTAGTACAAGATCTGTGTGATAGGTTAAAAGTTGATTTGAAAGATAATATTGAGGAATCTAAAGTCTCAAATATAACGGTAAGTAATGGAGCTAATGATGAAGATTATGAAGGTGATAGAAAATCAGACTATTCTGATATAGTGGTAGCTACTGCAGAACCTGAAGGCTTAAATGCAATGGTAAGTAGTGAATTAGAATCTAGTAGTACTATAGTGACTAATGAAAAAATAGATACTACTGTAATTAGTGAGAAATTTACAACAACACTGCAGTGGATTAAAGAGTTATATGCAAAGGATTCCAAGTGTGCATTAGAATATGTTAATAATGTATCTCCTGAAGAGTTAGATCTTACTACAATTGCATCACTACCTGAAGAAGTAGAGAAAAGAGTTCAATGGATTGTAGGGTTAGATACAGAGAGTCGTTCAGAGCTATTAGAAAATATTAAGTCATTAATAATTAGTACCTCTCATGATGATAAGTATAATATTTCTTGTGTTCAAGAAGTGACTAAACTTGAGGGACAGGATACACTATACGAGCATGCTGACGACTTAGTTGACTGTTATTAGAAAGTAAAAAATGCATTACTTTGCCAGTCGACCGACTTTTAAATTTCTCTGATTGCAGACTTTAAGCTTTTGTTGTATGTTACATAAAAAACTCTAAAGAACAATGGCAATATCTATTAAAGAACTTGAAGAAATTATACGTTATAGTTTTCCAAATGCCAAAATAAAAATTGTTGATTTAGCTGGAGATCAGGATCATTATTCCTTAGAAATACAAGATGATGCTTTTCTTGGAATTAGTCTAATTAATCAGCACAAGATGGTAAAAAAAGCTTTAGCAGAAATACTGAATAATAATAAATTACATGCTATCACCATAAAAACTACCAGTTCTCCATTAAATATAGTCAAATAATCATACACCTGCATTCCCAACATTGGGGTAGTTATTGTTCTATACTACTATCATAAGCAAAAGTTAGTGTTACAGTTGTACCTATACCTATTTTACTTTGTAGATCAAATTTACCTCTCATTAGTTCAACCAACTTTCGAGTGAGTGGTAAACCAAGACCAGTCCCTTGATATTTTCTGCCAACGGCACTATCAATTTGACCAAATGTTGAGAGTACTTTTGGAATATCTTTCTCATCAATTCCTATACCAGTATCTATAACTTGCACATAAACCAGTCCTTGAGATTCATTTTTTTCAGCATGAATTGTTATAGAACCTAATGCGTTGGTGAATTTTATAGAATTAGATAAAAGGTTAAAAAATACTTGTTTAAGCCTTTTGGGATCTGCTTTTATAATAATATGATCTTTTGGTAGTTTTTCAATTAATGCTACATTCGCTTGGTCAGCTCTTGGTTTCATTATCCTTATAGTAGAAGTAATTAATTTATTTAGGTCTAACTCTACAAAATCAACTAATAGCTTGTCAGCAGATGCTTTTGACAAGTCTAATATATCGGTTATTATACCTAGTAAATGCTTGCCTGCGTTATGAATATCTTTTACATAAACATCATGTTCCTTATTGTAAGGTGTAGACATCATAATTTCTGAAAAACCTATAATAGCATTTAGAGGGGTACGCAGCTCATGACTAACATTGGCAAAAAATTTAGTATGAGCAGAACTTTCATTTCTAACCTTAGTTACTGCTTCCTCTAATGCTTTATTAGCCTCAAATTGCCGGTCTATAATTTTTTGTGCATAATTTGTGTTGCTCATAACTATAACTAAAAATATTACCAAAATGATAATAAAAGTTAATAATACTTTTCTTTCAAGCTCTATAATACTTGCCCATAAACTAGTAATATTGGTATGTATCTCTAATACACCATCAACAGGATAGTTCAATGGATCACGGTTTATTATTGGGATATAACTTGTTATACAAGATGCTTTCTTTACCTCCCCTGATATATGTAACATGGCTCTAGGAATTAATAGATGAGTTGTTATCCCTTTAAAAGCTTTGTTAAAGGCTTGTTCTATACTCAATTCTTTTAAAAAATATCTATCAATTTTGGTAAGAATTTTTTGATACAGAGTATCTTCAGGAAAATTCAGGTGACTTGTTACTTGAATTGGCGAACTAGTTATAATTTTATTACCTTGTAGATCATATAAAGAAATATAGGCATTAAGATTAACAAAAATATCAACTGAAGTAGTTGCAAACCTAATAAAATCTGTATCTTGTAATAAATTTATATAACCAAATTCATGTATCTTATCTACAGCAGTTCTATTCCTATCCCAAACATTTTTTGTATAAACATCAGCTATTTTAATATTTGTTTCTCCGACTTGCTTTAAAATCATTTCTTCAATAATGAAGTAACGATAGTAAATCATATTTACAATAATGTTTATAAATAAGCCAATGGATGACAGTCTAACAATATATTTATTTTGAATCATTAGGTTTGCACATATATTACTTACACATATAGACACAGGACAATATTAAAGTCATAACTAATAGCTGATATTTCCTTTGTAACCTTATCATTCCTAATCACACGAATTCGCATAGGCGTCAACTTAAGAATCTAGCATGTCATTGCCAGGAGACCATAAGGTCGACGAAGCAATCTATATGACAAGTTTCATGGATTGCCAGCCTCACGTACGTTCGCTCGCTAATAGACGGTTTAAGCCTTACAACAACGCTTCGCTAATAGACGATTTTTTAACTTTCAACAGTTATGCCCAATTACCCTACCCATTGTATACTATTCGTAAATGAAGAGTTGGTAGACGATAGTATAACTTCAAGAAGAGCTAGCAGTAGTAAAATCGAGCAGCGTAGCGTACATGAGTAACGGAGCAGCTTCGATCTTTGGTCGCGGGAACGCCAGTTCTTGAAGTTCTACCTGAGTATACCCTTTATTTTTTCAATTCATTGCTACTTTTATTAGTCAAGATTAATCCCATAATTAAATCATAAGCTCTAGCAAATTGATAATCTTTTTTATAAAGATCAGATAATTGTTCTAGAGTATTTTTTGGTTTGGTATTTTTTGTAGTATCATCTGTTTTCTTAATAAGTTCTTTATTCTTATCTGTAGTATCTACTTTTTTATCATCATTTTTATTATTATCGTTTTTTAGATAATTCTTTAGAGAAGATTCAGAAAATCTCTTATCTATTGATTTTGTTTCGGGATACTTAACTTCTGCCATCTCAACCACTATGTCAGGTTCAATACCCTCTGCTTGAATTGAACGACCACTAGGAGTGTAATATTTAGCTGTTGTAAGCTTTATAGCAGCTCTAGGACTAATTGTAGCAAAGCTTTGCACGGACCCTTTACCAAAAGATTTTGTTCCAAGTATTACTGCTTTTTTATGATCTTGCAATGCACCAGCTACGATTTCTGCAGCTGAAGCAGATCCAACATTAATAAGAGCAACAATCGGGACAGATGGTGCTTTTTCTGCAAATTTATTGCTAGTCAATACCGAGTTACTATTTTTGCTTCTGCCTTTGGTAGTAACGATTACCCCAGAATCAATAAAATATTCGCTAACCGCAACAGCCTGATCTAACAAACCACCACCATTATTACGTAGGTCTAAGATAATACCTTTTAGACCATTTTTACTTTCATTTTTTAAAGTTTTTATAGATTTTTTTAATTCTGCAATAGTATGTTCATTAAAACTCCCTATCCTTACGTAAGCGATATTATTTCTTTCTAAATGGGCTTTTACTGGTGTAATTGTAACTATTTCTCTAGTAAGTTCAAGTTCCTTTGGCTTGCTTTCACCTTCCGTGATTACCAATAATTTTACCTTTGCCCCTGGTTCTCCACGCATCTCTCTGACCGCTTTATTAAATCCCAAATTTGATACCAACTCATCATTAACCCCCACAATATAGTCTCCAGCTTTTATACCTGCCTTATAAGCTGGTAAATCATCAATAGGGGAAATGACTTTGATAGCACCATTGTCATACTGCACTTCAACACCAATACCTCCAAATTCTCCTTTAGTGTGGTCAAGAAAATATTCTAGATCCTCATCAGTAATGTAGTTAGAATGAGGATCTAGCGAAGTTAACATGCCTTCTATAGCTGCATCAGTCATTTTTTGTTTTTCAGGATCTTGGACATAGTCTCTATTAACACGTTCAAAGATATCTTGGAATTGTTTTAAATAAGCTGAATTTGGTAATTCTTTCTTCTTTACTTCTTCAGCAAATGTTATATTAGAAAAAATGATAGAACTTGATAATAATATTGTAATTAAACGTAAGAACATAGTACTCCTGTAATTTATAAGTAGTTGGTAGATGACACAATTTTAAATATCTAGATTGTTTATAATAGTATCCATTTTAATTAAAGCCTGATCATAAATAAACTGGAAACGTTTTTCTGGTTTCTTGCCCATAAGATTGTCTACCATCTTAGCAATATTATCAAAATCATCTATAGTAACTTTTAAAAGTGACCTATTTTTTGGATTCATTGTTGTTTCTTTTAACTGAGCTGGCATCATTTCCCCCAGTCCCTTAAATCTACCAATGTCTATTTTAGCTTTACTATTTTTTAATAATCTAGCAGTTAAATCAGTCTTTTGTTGATCATTTATTGCATAGTAAGTTTTATTAGACTGTGTTAGTCGATAAAGTGGTGGTTTTGCAATATATAAATGACCCGATGATACTAGCTTTGGCATACGAAGGTAAAAAAACGTCATTAACAGTGAGGCGATGTGAGCTCCGTCAACATCAGCATCTGTCATAATTATTATTTTTTCATAACGTAAATTTTCTTCTCGGTAATTTTTAAGGCTACCGCATGCTAGTGCCACTTCTAGATCTTGAATTTCTTGATTATTAGTAATCTTTTCTAGAGTCGCATTGGCAACATTTAGGATTTTGCCCCGAAGAGGCAAAATAGCTTGTGTTTCTCGATCTCTTGCCTGCTTAGCTGATCCTCCAGCTGAATCTCCCTCAACCAAAAATAGCTCCGTCCCATTAGGAGACGTTCTTGTACAATCGGCTAATTTACCTGGTAGTCGCAATTTTTGTGTAGCAGTTTTACGTAAGGTATTTTTTTCATTACGCTTATTTATTCGGAATTCAGCAATATTGACTATATGCTCAACTAATTGGTTTGCGGCTACTTTATTACTGCTCAACCAATGATCGAAATGGTCCTTAATAATGTTTTCTACTATTTTATTAACCCCTAGTGAAACCAATTTTTCTTTTGTTTGTCCTTGAAATATTGGATCTTGGATAAAGATAGAGAGAACAATAGAAGAAGTTTCAAGAATATCTTCAATAGTAAGTAGAGTTGTTTTTTTATTACCTATCATCTCGCCGTATATTTTTAAGCCGCGAAGTAATGCATTACGCAAACCTTGTTCATGAGTTCCACCAAGGGGGGTGGGAATAGTGTTACAATATGATTGTATGAAGGGTTGGTATTCATTTTTATTCCAAGCAATTGCCCATTCCACTTTTACGTGATCTTGATCCCAATCAATATTACCACAAAAAATCTCTCCACTAACTAAATCGTCATGATTTATTTTTGATATTAAATAATCCTTCAAACCATCTGGAAAATGGATCAGGGCTGTTGTCGGTACATCACTTTTAGTCTCAATCTCACATTGCCACTCTATCATTACTCCCCTGTACAAATAGGCTTTTGATTTAGCTAATTCGTATATTTTTTTAGGAGAAAAACACGATTTTTCACCAAAAATTTCTAGGTCAGGATGAAAGTGTATAGATGTTCCCTTTAATTTTTTTGCAACATCTTCGCTTTCTAAATCATTCAATTTATGCCCTTTAGAATAAGATTGCTTAAATAATTTACCCTGCTTGTACACTTTAACTTCTAAATAGTCAGATAAAGCATTAACAACAGAAATACCAACTCCGTGTAATCCACCTGCTGTTTGGTATACATTATTCGCAAATTTACCTCCCGAGTGAAGCTGAGTTAGAATCACCTCCAAAGCAGATTTTTCAGGAAATTTGGGGTGATTATCGACAGGAATTCCTCTACCATTATCAGAAATAGTGATACTGTTATTCACATGCATTCTTATGGTTATAATGTTAGCAAAACCAGCAACAGCTTCATCCATAGCATTATCCAGTACTTCCGAAACAAGATGATGCATAGCATTTTCGTCTGTTCCGCCAATATACATACCAGGACGCTTGCGTACAGGTTCAAGCCCTTCTAATACTTCAATATCTTTTGCAGTATATGAATTATTAATTTTAGGCTTTTTATCATTAAAACTAAATAGATCAGACATATTATGGCATTAACTTACAAGTTTTTGGGTAAAATTTGTGCAAAAGGTGAAAGCCACTACTATAGAGCCTTTTGCACTATTTTGAAAGATAGAGAAAAGCAAGCAAACATACAGCAACTGCCTGAAATATAACCCGTAGTGACATTAATTTTGAGCTAAATTTTTTATCAAATTTCCCACCAATAGCCATAGAGACAATCCCTATCACTAAGACTAATGTAGTCAAGCTTAAAGCAATTAACGTATATATCATTAAAATTCCTCGAAAGAGTTATTATAACCTATTCATAAATAATATAAAATCCGAAAATTAATTATCTTTCGTTCAAGAGATTTATTGCATCTATACAGGCAAATGTGGCAATTTTTGTTATCTCACTTGCTGACGCTCCCATTTGTACTATTTGTACCGGATATTCAAAACCATTAATTATTGGTCCTATAAAAACACCTCCAGCTAATTCTTGCAACAATTGTGTTGATATTGCAGCCGAATGTAGACCGGGCATAATTAATACATTAGCAGGACCTGATAGCCTACAAAACTTATATGAATTACGATTAGGGTTCAGAGCAACATTAGCTGACATTTCGCCATCATATTCAAAATCTAGACTCATACTATCTAAAATTCTAACAGCTTCCCGTACTCTATTTGCCTTTTCTCTCATTGGATTACCAAAAGTTGAGAAGGAAAGTAGTGCAACCTTTGGTGTCATTCCCATATTTTTTGCTATATTAGCAGTCTGCAAGGTTATTTCTACAAGATCTTGCTCATTTGGCAGTTCAGCCACACTATTATCAGCAATAATTATATTATGCTCCTTGGCAATCAGAATGGAATAACCTAAAATTCTGTTATTTTCTTTGGCTTCCATTACCTTCATAATATCCTCTAAGCTACTATAATAGCTCTTTGTTACACCAGTAACCATACAATCAGCATCGCCACAAGCTACCATGATAGCTGAGAATATATTTTTATCACTTTTAACTAGTCTAGCACAGTCACGGTATAAGTAACCTTTACGCTGTAACCGGCTATAAAGAGTATCTATATATTTATCAAGATTTTGGTTAATAGCAGCATTCATTATGGTAATACCATCTAAATCATAATTCATACCTATTCTATTTAAAACAGCAGATATTTTATCAGATCTACCAACTAGGATAGGATGAGCATACGAAGCATCCCGCATACTCATAGCAGCTATAATTACCTCTTCCTCCTCACCTTCAGCAAAAACTATTCTTTGAGGTGTTGATTGTTGAATTCTCTCAAATAATAGATTCATGTAATGAGAGGTAGGATTTAACCTACTTTCCAGCTCCTTTGCATAATTCTTAACATCAAATTCGGTAATTTTAGCAACCCCACTATCTATGGCAGCTTTAGCTACCGCTACCGGAACAGTGGTAATTAATCTTGGATCAAATGGTACAGGAATTATGTAATTTGGACCAAAAACCATTTTCTTACCAGGATATGCTTTATAAACTTCATTCGGAACAGCTTGTCTTGCTAATTCAGCTAAAGAAGTTGCTGCCGCTATTTTCATTTCCTGATTAATAGTAGTAGCTCTAACATCTAAAGCTCCACGGAAAATATATGGAAATCCCATAACATTATTAATCTGATTATTATAATCAGAGCGTCCAGTAGCAATAATTGCATCGCTTCTAACTAGCTGTATATCCTCCGGAGTAATCTCTGGGTCTGGATTAGCCATGGCAAAAATGATAGGATTTGCAGCCATGCTAGCTACCATTTCTTTAGATACTGTTCCTTTAACAGATAAACCAAGGAATACATCGGCTGACTTCATAGCATCACTCAGAGTTCTAAGATCGGTCTCGACTGCATATAATTCTTTCCATTTGTTCATGCCTTCTTGCCGACCTTGGTAAACTACCCCCATTTTATCACATAGTATAACATTTTTTTTGTCTACACTAAGAGCAATTAATAATTCAATGCAAGCAATTGCCGCTGCCCCTGCACCACTTACGACAATTTTTAGACTATCAAATGAACGATTGGTAAGATAAGCTGCATTAATTAAACCTGCAGCAACAATAATAGCTGTGCCATGCTGATCATCATGAAAAACAGGTATCTGCATACAGCTTTTTAATTTTTCTTCAATTATAAAACATTCTGGAGATTTAATATCTTCTAAATTAATGCCTCCAAAACTGTAATTAAGATATTTTACTGCATTAACAAACTCATCAGGGTCAGTCGTATCTATTTCAAGATCAATAGAATCAATATCCGCAAAGTTCTTGAATAAAACGGCTTTTCCTTCCATTACGGGTTTCGACGCAGCTGCCCCTATACTACCAAGACCAAGAACTGCCGTACCGTTAGTTATTACAGCAACTAAGTTGCCTCTAGCAGTATATTTATAAATATCATCTATATTTTTCGCAATTTCAAGACACGGAGCTGCTACCCCTGGCGAATAAGCCAAAGCCAAGTCATGTGCAGTATCCAAAGGCTTAGTTGTCACAATAGCAATTTTGCCTGGCTTACCTTTTTGATGATATTCTAAGGCTTTGAGATAATTTATTTTATTCATTTCACCCATGATGTTATTCCTTCTTAATTACTTCAAGTGTTTATTAACCTCAGTTTTGGATTAAAATTTTTAATTTTAATCCAAAACTGGTTAAAATATCAGAAAAATGCATTCTTGAAACGGTTCTACGAATGCATTTTAATCTATTATCGCTAATAATCTTATTTTTATTGGTATAAAAATAAGATTATTAGCAAATGAAATATTTAACAATCAGGCGTCAAACCGCTTTAAGCCTGATTGTTTACATTCTCATTCCAATTTCGGATTAATGAAATTAATCCGAAATTGAGTTTATTAGTTATATCATCCACATAAGAACTGACAATGATACTATTGAAAAAAGTGTTGTGAACGTAATGATTGATGCCATAGATTCTGGATCACCACCAAGTTGGCGTGATAGAACGTAAGCAGTGCTAGCACACGGCAGACAGCTATACAGGACACCAACTGATTTAGCAGTACCAGTTATTGACATTAGTGACAACACAATTATTGTGACAACAGGAAAAGCCACTAACTTAACAAAACTAGTAAGCAATACATTTTGTAAAATAGCACCACGCATAAAAAATTTGAGACTTGCCCCAACATTTAGCATACCTATAGCTAAAGCAGAGTTGGACAGGCTAGATAAGGTTTTTTTTATACCAAGATGTAATTCTAAACCAGAATAATTAAAAAGAAATCCAATTATACTAGCTATAATCAAGGGATTTTGTACTATCAATTTAAGTATCAATATAAAGCTAGCTTTAGGCGACTTAGCTACTGAACTATCAGGGATATAACGTGCAAAAATCATTACTGATATGATATTAGTAAAAATGATCATATAGGATGAAATCACAGATACTATAGCAAGTCCCTCCTGACCCAAGAGAGGACTACTAACACCAAAAAATATATAACTATTAAAACGTATTGCACCTTGAAAAGTTGAAGTAAACTGAACCTTGTCAAAATTGGTTTTCTTCTGATAGATAATTAAAGCCAAAGAAATAATAGAGGTGGAGATGATTAATGCAAATACCAGTTTTATTATAGACGATGCATTTAAATCGGCTGCAGATATATTATTAAAAAGCATAATAGGGAAAAGAAAAAAATATGATAATTTCTCTAATCCTCGCCAAAATTCTTCAGAAGTCAACCATTTCCTTTTGATAATACTACCAAACAAGGGAATCAACAAAACAGGTAATGTACTAGAGAAGATTTCGTTCATCAGTTTACAATTATCCCAATTAGCAATTGCTAGACAATTAGCAATTGGCTGTAAATATTATGTTATACCCCAATTCGGCATAAGAATTGACAAATTCTTATGCCGAATTCGCGTGTTACGATTAAAATTTTACCTCGCATAATATCAGAGTTTGATTGCAAATCAAGACGTATACTCAAATGACCCTTTGAGTATCAATCAAATTTCTTGATTATTTTGCTTAAATCTTATAGAACTCATAGGGAAGTCTAATGAAGTTCCTAAGATGAGGGAGCTATTTTTATTGTATGTACCTAAATTAATTATATATAAAATACTTAGTGGAATCAAATATTCTGATATACTCGATGAAAATCAAGAATTGCGTTGTCGTCTTCAGGGTTCGTAGGTAGCCACGTACTAAATGTACGCCTAGCACCTCGACCCTTCGACTCCTGCTACTATCATGATTTTGATCTTCGTCTATCAACTCTTCATTTACGAGTAGTATATATTCTAGTAAACTTAAATTATTTTTAGACCGTGATGAATCATAACATAGTTAACTTGGCAGCTGCCATTGTCTTGTCCCTTGGTATTATTTTTGGATGGCAATATTTTTACGATAAACCAAGATTACAAAAATTAGAACAGCAAAATAAAATATATAATAAGCAAGTTCAAGAGTTAAAGAAAAAGAATGTTCAAGTAGAAGCATCTAAAGAAGCTGAATCCTTTGTTGCTACCAAGAGAATTCAGATAAACTCAGAATTACTTTCCGGATCAATTTCTTTAAAAGGTCTTCGATTTGATGATTTAATCTTGTTGAAATATAAGCAAGATTTATCACCAAATAGTAAACCTGTGGTATTATTTGCTAATTCTCAGTCAGAAGAAGCTTATTTTGCTGAAATAGGTTGGTTTAATAAAGATAACAGTACTATTCTTCCTGATAGCGAAACTCTTTGGCAGGCTGATAATGATGAGTTAACTCCTGAAAAAGCTGTAAATTTATCATGGACTAACAAAGATGGGATTAAATTTTTGATTACGATAAATATGGATAGTAATTACTTATTTACCATAGAGCAAACTACGGTAAATGATAGTAAGCAACCAATCTCAGTGCAATATTATGGACTAATTAACCGTAAATATAATGGCAAAGAGAAAGTGGCTAATATCCTGCATCAAGGACCAATTGGTGCTATTGATGGTAGGCTTAAAGAACATTCCTTTGATGACTTAAAAGATAAAAAGATTGAAAAATTTCCGCAAGGCGTTGTTGATTGGATTGGCATAACAGATAAATATTGGCTAGCTTCCTTAATTCCGGATAAAATTAGCAAGTATAGTTCTAATTTCAATTGTGTAATAAAAAACGGTATTGAAAAATATCAGGTTGACTTCATTTCACCAACTCAAACTATAGAAGTAGGAAACAAATTTACTATATCACAAAGATTATTTGCCGGAGCAAAGAAAGTTGATTTATTAGATAAATACGAAAAGCAATATAATATTATGCTATTTGACAGGGCAATTGACTTTGGTTGGTTTTATATAATCACTAAGCCAGTTTTTAATGCTATGAACTTTTTTTATCACTATGTTGGTAACTTCGGTATTAGTATCTTGATTGTAACTGTTATCATAAAACTGCTAATGTTTACTCTAGCTAATAAATCATATCGTTCGATGAAAAAGACAAAAAATCTTCAGCCTGAAGTCGAGAGAATTAGGGCTTTATATGCTGATGATAAAATGAGGCTTAACCAAGAAGTTATGGCATTGTACAAAAGAGAAAAGGTTAATCCCATAGCTGGTTGTCTCCCCCTTATTGTACAAATCCCAGTATTTTTCTCAATTTATAAAGTGTTAAATGTAACTATTGAGATGCGTCAATCACCATTTTTTGGTTGGATAAAAGATTTATCTGCTCCAGATCCCACAACAATTTTCAACTTGTTTGGATTACTGCCATTTACGTGTCCAAGCTTCCTGATGATTGGTGTATGGCCCATTTTTATGGCTCTGACTATGTTTCTACAGCAAAGGATGAGTCCAGAGCCAGCTGATCCAGTTCAAGCTCAAGTAATGAAATTTATGCCGCTGGTTTTCTTAGTAATGTTTAGTAGTTTTCCAGCAGGATTGCTGATTTACTGGTCTTGGAATAACATTTTATCGATAATTCAACAATATTACATCAATAAGTTAGACAATAATGTCGGTTGATAAGGTTACAAAACTTTTCCGTCAAGAAGTAAAATTCATCGCTGGTGTGGCAAAAATAAATCAGTTTCCTAGCATATTTTTGCCAGAAATTGCATTTGTCGGCAAATCAAATGTTGGCAAGTCAAGTTTGATTAATAGTATATGCAATAATTCAAGTCTTGCTAGGGTGTCTAATACCCCTGGTCGTACTAGGCAAATAAATTTTTTCTCCCTTGCCGATAAACTTATTTTAGTTGATCTTCCTGGATATGGCTTTGCAGAAGTACCAATATACATAAGGCAGCAGTGGGAAACCTTAATAGCCTGTTATCTCAGAACGAGTTTAAACCTCAAATTGGTAAATTTATTGATTGATGCTAGAAGAGGAATAAAGCAAAATGACATAGAGATTGCTAAATTATTACTTTCTTGTAATAAAAATTTTCAAATTGTTTTTACAAAGTCGGATAAGGTAACACATAGAGAAAACCTAACGACGTTAACACAGAATTTTCTTGCAACTTTAGGCTACTCCTGTAATGTAATTTATACAAGTAGCAGGAGTAAAGAAGGTGCAAAAGAATTGCAGTTTAATTTGGCAAAATGCATTAAATTATAAAGAAAAGGAGGGAAAAGGTTTTGCCCGTGTCAAAGATACTAGCCTAATTAAAGACATAATAAGACGTAGTAGTGAAGTTAGAGACCAAGTCATGGTATTTAAGCTACCGTCATTAATTATTGATGATGACAAATTGTTAACGAATTTTGCAGAGGTAATACAGTTACTTGACAGTTGTGGCATTAAAATCTTTATAGTTCATGATCATACTAATTTGGTAAATGATACGCTAAAATTGTTTGGCTGTGATGAAAAATTTATCAATAATATTAAGGTAGCCGATTATAAAAGCTCGCAGATTATGGAAATGGTTCTGTCTGGCTATATTAATAAGCGTATAGTTTCAAAGCTCTGTAGTTTAGGTTGTTATGCTATTGGTATTTCCTGCAAAGATGCTAATCTTATTCAAGCTAAAAAATCAAAATTATCACATAGGAGAGACAGTAATCAAGCTGTAATAGATATTGGGTTTGTCAGTGAACCAGTTATAATAAACCCTGAGATTTTAATAAATTTTGAAGATAGCAACATTATTCCTGTTATAACACCAGTAGCTAGTGATGAGAAAGGCAATACTCATCTGCTGGATGTAAATCTGACGACCTCGATAATTGCTTCCTCATTAGATGCAGATCATTTAGTATTATTATGTGATGGGATAGAATTTGCCGGAGAGAAGTACATACGAGTAAGGGATATTAATGTATTGAAAGAGATGTTGAATAATACTGTTGATCCTGAAAAAGTTAGCTTGCTTGAAGCAGCTTTAAGTGCTACTCAAAACAGTAGCAATTATGTACATTTTCTCAATTCGGCTTTCCCTGATTCGATATTGTTAAGTATGTTTATAAGTAAAGAATATGAGTGAACCCCAATTTGGGATAAGAATTAGTTAATTCTTATCCCAAATTGGGGTAGTGAGTTATAGATTTAATTTTTGGTAAAAAAGCAAAAGAGAGGTAATTTATGTCAGGCAGTTTAGTATCAGACCCGTTATTTGTCGGTTTAACAAGACCTGCAATGATATTTGGTGTGAGTATAAAATTTGCAGCACTTAATATGATTATATCTATGTCATTATTTATTCAAAGTAATAGTGTTATGAATTTGCTTGTTGCTTTTGTGATTCATATGATAGGGTATGTAATATGTTTTAAAGAACCAAGATTTATAGAATTGCTTTTAAATAAATCTTCTAAATGTAGTCAGTGTCCTAATAAATCATTCTATGGAGCGAATTCATACGGTATCTAGGTTTTATGAGCAAAGTATAAAATGACAAAATGATAAAATTATCTGTAACAAAAACAGCCAAAGAGTCGAGATCTAGGAAAGAAAAACCTACTTCTCATTTTATTCCTTATAAATGCCATTGGGATAGTAATACTATTTTAACTAAAAATAATGAATTATTACAAGTAGTAAAAGTAGGTGGTTTCTCCTTTGAAACAGCCGATGATGAAGATTTAGATATTAAAAAAAATATCAGGAATTCGTTACTTAAAAATATGTCATCAGGCAATATTGTGATGTATTTCCACACGATCAGGAGACGCAAACCAGTGATTTTTGATGGGCTTGAATATACCTCTGACCCTACCATAAAAGTACCTAATGATTTCACAACTTATTTATCAAATGAATGGCGTAAGAAACATGCAGGTTCTAGGTCGTTTTTTAATGAATTATATGTTAGTATTCTTTATAGACTAGATAAAGCTGGGGTTGCTATAATCGAATATTTCATTAAAAAGCTGATGCAAAAGTCTGATAAATCAGCTTGGGAAAATGACATGCGAGATATGCAGGATAGTTTGCGAGAAATGTCCTCAAGAGTAGTTAATACATTCCATAGTTATTCGGCGAGGTTACTTGGCGTACGCAAGTCAAATAGTGGCTATTGTTGTGATATTATGGAATTCTTGGGTACTTTGGTGAATTGTGGATCTTCAATGCAAATGGCCGTTCCAAGAAATTCAATAGACCAATATCTCCCCACTCATAGATTGTTTTTTGGTTCTAGATCTATAGAAGCACGTGGTCCAAAGGGTAGAAGATACGCCGGTATATTAAGTATTTTAGAGTATGGACCATCTACGTCAGCTGGAATTTTTGACGGATTTTTACAAATGCCTTTTGAGTTTGTAATGACCCAAAGTTTTGTTTTTGCTAATAGGACAGTGGCGATTAGCAAAATGCAATTACAACAAAATAGAATGATTCAAGCAGGGGATAAAGCTGTATCACAAATTGCTGAAATCTCTCGAGCACTTGATATGGCTACCAGTGGTGATATTGGTTTTGGAGAGCATCATTTTTCGCTTCTATGCTCTGATAGTAATTTAAAATCCCTTGAGGATACCCTATCTATGGCTTCTGTTGAACTCTCCAATTCTGGAATTCAACCTGTTAGAGAAAGAATTAATATGGAACCAAGTTATTGGGGGCAACTTCCTGGAAATATGGATTATATAGTAAGGGGTTCGACTATAAATACTTTAAACATGGCTAGTTTTGCATCTATGCACAATTATCCATTAGGTAAGGTTTTTAATAATCACTGGGGAGAATATGTAACTGTACTCGATACTACCTCGGGAACACCTTTTTATTTCAGTTTTCATGTTAGAGATGTTGGGCATACTCTGATCATTGGTCCAACTGGTGCTGGTAAAACAGTATTAATGAATTTTTTATGTGCACAAGCACAAAAATTTAAACCTAGAATGTTTTTCTTTGATAAAGACCACGGTGCTGAAATATTTATTAGATCACTTAATGGGATTTATACCACAATTGATCCAGGAGGAGAATGTAACTTTAATCCTTTGCAACTTGATGATACTGGGGAGAATAGAACATTTATATTAGAATGGCTTAAAGTATTGGTGACTTCTAATGGAGAGTCGTTATCATCAGAAGATAATAAGATTTTATCACAAGCAGTAAGTGGTAATTTTAAGTTAGAGAAAAAAGATAGAAGATTAAAAAATGTTGTAGCATTTTTAGGCATAGATGGTCCTAATAGCTTAGCAGGCAGGATTGCTATGTGGGTTGGTAAAGGCTCTCATGCTAGAATATTTGATAATGAGGCAGATAATATTAATTTGCAGCAAGCTCGAGTATTTGGCTTTGATATGACCGAACTGTTAAAAGATCCAGTTAGTCTTGCTCCTGTACTACTATATATTTTCCATAGGATTAGTATTTCTTTAGATGGTCAAAGAACTATGATAGTTCTTGATGAGGCGTGGGCTTTGATTGATAATCCAGTATTTGCTCCCAAAATTAAGGACTGGCTAAAGGTTTTGCGTAAGTTAAATACTTTTGTAATTTTTGCTACCCAAAGTGTTGAAGATGCAGCTAAAAGCAGGATTAGTGATACCTTGATCCAACAAACTGCAACACAAATATTCTTACCAAACCTTAAGGCAACTGATATTTATCGTAGTGCTTTTATGCTTAGTCAACGTGAATATATTTTGATAAAAACTACAGATCCAACATCGCGTTATTTCTTAATAAAACAAGGGGTAGATGCAGTTGTTGCAAAAATAAGTTTAGATGGTATGACTGATATTATCAATGTTCTTTCTGGTCGGGTTGAAACAGTGTTATTGTTAGATCGGATTAGAGAGAAATATGGTAATGATCCTGAGAAATGGTTACCGGTATTTTATGAGGAAGTAAAATCACTTTAGTTAATTTATGCATTATAATTTTATAAAAAATTTACTTAGTGGGACAAAAATATTTGCTAAAATAGTAGTGCTATGCAGTCTACTAAATTTTACTATTATCCATAATAGTTATGCAGAAGAACCAAAACAAAAAGATACTTTAGATACTATAATTGATATTCTCTCAGGTTTGACCTGTGAAACTCAAGGTATCGGTGATTTATTACGTACAGAATTTTCTCACACTTGTATACCAGCATCATTTTTTACCTTTGCTGTTGCTAATATAATTTCGCCAGGATTATATGCAAATACCATGCTACGTCTTAAAATAAATGACCATGAATTATTTGATGGAGATTACCCCGGAGGACAATGTGCAAGAAATAATAAAATTGATCCAAATGACCCTAAATTAACCTTTGCATTTTGTAATAATGTTAAGCTAGCAGCTGTTAGAGTACAGGCAATAGCCATTTCTGCTCTTGTTATTGCTAAAGCCGTATTAACCGGTTCTGATCCGTGGGAAGAGATTATGGAAGCATGGAAGAGCAATAAAGCATCATTTCATACTATTTATAAGGACACAAAAGATGGTTATTCTAGTGTAATGTTGGACGTACCTATACCAGTTATTTTTAAAGTAGTAAAAATAAAAGATACCATGTGTGTGGCTGCTCCTACTATATTAGCAGATTGGGTACCAGTTGGCTGTAAGTATATTAGAGAACCTTACCCTGAATCGATTTATGCGACTTTTATGAATCTTGATGGTGGAACTAAGAAAGGTCCTAATACCGCTACTGACCCAATGGCAATAGTTGATTGTGGTTTATCATCTTCTAGTTGTTACCAAAGAGCTTATAATAATTCTAAGGCAGCCATCGTTATCTCTTCACCATTAATAGAATGTATTAAAGAAATGACAGCAAGATTACTGGTTAGTAAAGATGTTTGTACATTTGATGATATTAATAAAGTAATTAATTCAAGCAAAAGAGAAAGTAGCATATTATTTCAATTTCAACGTAATATGCACCGCACTGTTACTGCTTTATTGACTATATATGTAATTTTCTTTGGTTTTAAAATTATACTTTCTGGTGATGTTCCTCCTAAAAATGAAATAATTAATTTTGTATTAAAGATGTTGTTTGTAACCTATTTTTCTGTAGGTATAAACATTACTCCTGGTAGTAATTCTGACTATAATCGACTAGATGGTATGGTACAATGGGCTTTTCCTTTATTATTAGGAGGAATAGATACACTTGCTGGTTGGGTTATGAATGCTTCTCCATCAGAGTTGTGTAAATTTGATGCTAAAGATTACGATAAAAATCTTTCTTATATGGCATTATGGGATTCATTAGACTGTCATGTAAGCCATTATTTAGGATTAGATATCCTATCAACCTTACTGGTAGAAAATCAATATAAAAATCATGATTTCAAGAGTTTTGACTTTTTTAGTTTCTCAGCCCCACCTTATGTATATTTACTGATTCCTGCTATTATTTCAGGTAACATGACTCTAGTATCCTTGGCAATGTCCTATCCTTTATTAGTGATTTCTGTTGGAGCTTTTATGGTGAATGCTACAGTGATGTGCATGATATCTATAGTAATATTAGGTGTTTTAGCTCCTCTTTTTGTGCCAATGTTTTTATTTGAATATACTCGTGGTTACTTTGAATCATGGGTAAAGTTATTAATATCATTTTTGCTACAACCTATGGTAGTGGTAACCTTTCTGATTATGATGTTTTCAGTTTATGATTTCGGTTTTTATGGTCACTGTAAATATACAAGTAAAACTATACAAAATAGTATAGAAAGTGGGGGAGATGGAAAAAGGCATGTAAAAATATTTTTTGTTAATAATAATTGGAATGAATATGCGAAAGATGAAAGTAAAGGTATAGATGATGCCAAAAGCTGTAAAAATAGCCTAGGTTATATGCTTAATAATCCACTAGCAACAGTTTTTGATTTTGCCAAAGATAACCTAAATGAAATAGTGAAAGAAAAACCAGGTAGTGGTAGTACAAGCGATCATTTATCTAAATACCAATTTTTGCAGGGCATTATTATGGGACCCGGTATGTTCTTTGTATCACCCAAATTAGTTTTTGAGAAAATTAAGGATATTGCTCTAGCTTTAATTACTGCCTGCTTTACTTTGTATTTAATGTATCACTTTAGTAGCCAATTAGCAGATTTTGCGGCTGATATGACTGAAGGTGTACCTCTTAGTGGTGTTGCCATACATCCACAAGCAATATACAAAGCTGGTATGGCTGCTCTTGGAGCTGCTGGTAAAATGCAGGCGGCTGATAAAGTAGCTAGAGGTGCTGGAGGTGCTACTAAGGATATGGGTGGTGGAGGTGGATCAGCTGAAGATACTAAAGCTACTGGTGGTGAATCAGCAGAAGATAGCTTAGACACCAGCGGTTCATCTAGAGATACTGTATCAACAACAGGAGGAGGTGGTGGTAAGTCTCTAGGTGGTGGTGGACTTCCTATCTCTCCAACCCGTCATATAGCAGAATCTATTGCAGCTGGTGTATCTGAATCGAGTTCTTCAAATGCAGGAGGTTCTTCAAGGGAATCAAGGGCTAATTTGCAGACTATTGACGAACCTATTCTACCTCCAACTAATAAAATAGTAGAAACAGAGGATTTTGTTAATAGATCACCACAGATAGCTACAACAAATACACAAGAATTAGGAAGGACAGTAGAGAAATCAAGTCCTGCTAAGGAATTACCAAAAGAGCAAAAGACCCATGAGTTACTCTCTAAAACTTTGGGAGGACTTGAGGATTCTACGGTGCAAGCTGGAAAGGCTGGTGACATTAAACAAGAAATAAAAAATCGTGAGGAAAAAGTTAGGAAGGAAAGCTATCTTAAAACTAGACCAGCTAAGAAAACTACAACTGCTAGAACTAATGTAAAAAAAGATGGCTCTGATGAAAATTCATAAAGTCACCAACTGTACAAGTTTAAGTAGGTATAATAGTCCTCGATGTTATGTGGGCAGGAATCTATACTATTTAACAGCCTTTCAGGCTATTTATTGGATTCTTGCCTACACGGGAATGACGATGTCAAGGGTGATATCATACTTGTTAGGGGTGATGTCGTCCCTGCGTAAGCAGGTATCTAATAACAGCTTTAGTTATTTTACTTTTTTAGATTCCTGCCTTCGCAGGGATGACATTAAGGGAAACAGAAATGATACCTTAGGGCTGTTATACCTACTTAAAACTTGTACATTTGGTAAAGTCATAAAAGTTTTTATACAATGTTGTTTGGTACTTTTCTCAAGCAAAGTTTTTGCTGGTTTTGGAGATCCGTGTCCATCAGTTTCATTTGCAGTAGATGATTATTTAAGACAAAACACAGCTTACGGGCATCTTCTATATAGTATTGATATGACCGGTACTCCTAATGGGTGTGATGCAACTGACCCACAATTTAAATTCTGTTTAAAAAATAAAGATGGTAGTCCTATAGAGTGTAAAGTTATTACTCTTAATTTAAATGATTCTAAGCGTCTTAGTGAGTTAAGCACTGATAATAATCCCGATTTAGGTGGAAATACTTTATTAAAAGATATTATTTTAACAGTAAAAATTGTCGATAAAAGATTGTGCCTAGTTATGGCTACCTCAAAAGGACAACTTCCACTAGCTTGTAAAAATACTACCACACCAGCTCCGATAGCACCACCAAACGAACAATGCCGGAATATAGGTAAAACTTGTTATATGGGTACTACAAGGAGTCAGTCATTACTTAATTTTTCTGGCTTAGCTGTAGATTGTGTAAAGGAAACTCTAGATAAAGTTTTTTTTCGTTATAGTAGCTGTGATCCAAAAAATGATCAGATTAGTTTGACTGCCCTTAATCCTTTCTCAACCTTCCAAGAATCTTTGAAAATATCTATTAGGGCGGCGTTAATATTATATGTTATGTTTTTTGCTGTTAATATGATTTTAAGCAAAGAATATGGTAATTTAGATAAAATAGCATCTTTTGTTATGAAGCTAATAATTGTCACTTATTTTGCTACAGGTCTTGGACCAGTATATTTTAAAGGTGGAAAGGAAACTACCGAAAATGGTATGCTTCAGTATGGGTTACCATTACTCACGGAGCTTACTCCACAATTTGCTCAAATAGTTTTTAATGCTGGTGGCTCTCGAGGATTATGTGAGTACGATACTAGTAAGTATAAAGATGGGTATAAGTTTTATGCACTTTGGGATGCTGTTGATTGCAGGATAGGTTATTATTTGGGTATGGGACTATATTATAACACAGAGTCCGTTTTAAACGACATTTCTAGTAGAAGTGTGCCGAACAAAAATAAAAATAATCCTGTAAACTTTAAAAAACCTGGAAATGAAGCTCCGGATGCATTGAGGAAAGTGGGAGGATTCAGATTTCTTACTGTAATGTTTGGTCTATTATTATCTGGACAAATAATAATAGTAGCATCTGGAATAATATTTTCTGTAATATTTGTTTCAATAATTTTATATTTTATAACACACTACTTAGTATGTCTAGTTACCATATATGTCATGACCTATATTTCTCCTATATTTATTCCTATGGTTTTATTTACTAGAACCAAAGCATATTTTGATGCATGGCTAAAAATTTGTATATCTTGTGCAGTGCAACCCGCAGTGGTGGCTGGTTTTATTGCCTTGTTACTTACTATGTATGATTCGGCAATATACAAGAATTGTGAGTTTATGAGGCATGACTATACGTATAGCAGTGATGTTCAGTTTAGTACTTTTGAGCTTAGATTACCAAATGCTAATACTGATGATTGTAAAAATAGTGCCGGATATAAATTATTGCGATATTATTCAGGGGAAGGTTGGGAGAAGCATCTTTTAAGTGTTTTTCCAATTAAATCAATTGTTGTAGATGTCGTATCACTGTTAGTAGACTTACTTTATGTATTAATTTTTTCAATTATTTTTTATTATTTTTCAAAATCAATTGGGCAATTTGCTGCCGAGCTTACTGGTGGTCCTATCATGGATTCTGTAACAGCTAGTCCTACTAAGATAGTTGATATGGTTAAGAAGGGGGCAGAATTTATTGCCGATGCTGCACAAAGCTCCGGTGGAAAACCACCGCAGAAAAATCCTTTAGAAAAACCAAGAAAAGGAGGAGAAGAAGCAAAAGATTCAGGTGGTGGTGATAGTGGTGGCAAAGCTGAAGGTATGGCAGGTTCTAGTGGTGGCGGTAGCGACGGTGGTATGGGTTCTGGAGGAGGTGGTGGTATGAGTGGTGGTGGCGGTGGTTAAGTTGGATATTATTGTATGAAAGGAAATTTATCAAAAC
This sequence comes from Candidatus Tisiphia endosymbiont of Temnostethus pusillus, assembly GCF_964264675.1. Classification (NCBI taxonomy): domain Bacteria; kingdom Pseudomonadati; phylum Pseudomonadota; class Alphaproteobacteria; order Rickettsiales; family Rickettsiaceae; genus Candidatus Tisiphia; species Candidatus Tisiphia endosymbiont of Temnostethus pusillus. The sequence goes on from NZ_OZ183472.1 coordinate 1,837,375, forward strand.
TCATAATGGTATTAGGCATAGCGGCTTTAGTGGTTAGCGTTGTTATGGTATTACTTGCGATGATAGGGTCAGTAAAAATTACCAACGGTTGTCTCCTTAGATATGATCAAGACGCAAAAGGAGGTAGTACTGATCGTATTACTAATACAATCATGCTTAATGCAACAGCAAACTATACTGTAATTACTAAAACAAAACCAGATGGGTCGCTTGAAACTGAGTATGATCCTAACCGTTACGGAGAATGGTTAAATACTAACCTAGCTGTTACAAATGAACAGGAGATTAAGTTTAAAATAGACGGTAATATAAGCCTTTGCAGGGCTTATGTACCAAAGAATAATATTCAACAGCTTTCAGATTTGGATGACAATGGTAACAAAGTTGCCATTCCTAGGGTTGAAGAAACTAATGTAGAACCACTATATTTAATTTTTGATGCTAAAACTGATGAATGGCGAAATATAGCTGAATTGTTTATTAACGATAAGGTTGTCATATCAATTTTGCCGGATCAAAAGAAATTGCCAGGTATGGTTAGTGTAAAAAATATCTTTAAGTTTGTTAAGCAAGATGGTGAATCTAAAAATTTTATAGAAACGGCAGATTGCTCAGAAGGGAAGAGAACATACAATCCATTATGTGGTAGATATTCAATATATTTTGGGCAGTATGTTGATAATTGTCAGTGGCAGGATAATTATTATAATAAACAAACCAAATTTTGCGTGCCGGAATGTGTCACGTCAAAGTTGGGATGTGATAAACTGGGTTGCTTTTTTGATAGTAATTGTTGTCCAAAAGAATGTTCTAAAGCGGGTGCATATGTTAGCACATATAAAACTGCTCCGGAAGTTTATAAAGAAGATGATAGTTTTACTTTCTCTTGGTCGGATGACTTAAATAAGTTGTACTTTAATACAGAATTGAGATGTAGCTATACAGATAATATTCCAAAGGATACCTGCCCTGACCCGGGTAATTATAATACAAAAGATGCTACTATAATAAAGAGTAGTACCTACCAAAGTCAAAAACGTTTTTGGTATTCTGCCGATGGTCCAACAGGTTTATTATATAGGATCGGTAGAAATGAGGCTTCGGATAATGCCAAATCTTTAGGAGCAGATTATAAATTTGCTAAAATAAATGATAAAGACAAAGATTACGATCCGGTAAATAATAGTAAAACGGATAATGAGAAATATAAAATTATTTATAACAATATTATAACCGAGCCAGCAAAAAGCTATTTACAATATCGTTTATGGTCAAAATATGACGACTATAGTAAAAATACAGGTGGTTATGTATTAAATATTAAACAGACCAAATGTCGGAGAAGTAATGGTAATAGTTTTGATGATGTTACGTATAATCGCGGTGGAGTACAGTATTTAATAATGCCATATAGTGAAAATCCTAACAAAACTGGTACAATTTATAGCGCTAGTAATATTAAAGTGGATGATGCAGACGGCAATGCAAAAATTACTGCCAATGCCAATGGATATCTATGGATGAGAATTTACAATAAACAAGAGGATTATAAAGAAAGTTATGGTAGATACCAAGTACAATTCTTTACCTCAGAAAAAGTTGGTAGTTTTACTTTAAATATTTTAACCCCTTTATTTGAGTTATTAAAAGGCAAAATCAAGAATGCAGCTGTGATGATTTTTAAGAACATGACTTGCTATGGTGGGGGAGTTACTACTTGTACTAACTTTTTTAACTATATAAAAGCCGTATTAATTCTTTACGTTATGTCATACGGAGCAATGTTTTTATTAGGTATGGTCAAAATCAACCATCAGGATTTGGTAATTAGGATAGTAAAAATCGCTATAGTTAGTGGGTTAATGAATGAAAGTACTTTTGAATTTTTCAATAATTATATATTTGATTTTGTAACTAATTTTTCAGATGGAATTATCTCCAATATGAGTGGCTATAGCATGTTTTCATCGACGAATAAGATAACAAATCCTTTCATGTTCCTAGATGCATTAATGAGTAAAATATTGTTCAGTAAAACTTTTGCTGGTCAAGTGCTTTCTTTAATCTCTATGGGTCTTAGTGGATTGATTTATTTTGTTATAGTATTTATTGCTACAATGATAGTAATCATCACCGCTCTTCGAGCCGTGGCAGTTTATATTATGGCATTTATGGCAATCGCTATATTAATTGGTGTAGCTCCATTGTTTCTTACGTTTATGCTATTTGATTTCACTAGATATTTATTTGATAATTGGGTGAGGTTTACTTTTAGATATATGATAGAGCCAGTAATTTTAATGGCAGGAATTATTATACTTACTCAGTTATTTACAATTTATTTGGATTTTGCAACTGGTTATAGTGTGTGTTGGAAATGTGCTTTACCTATAAAAGTTCCATTTCCTGCTATCCCAGGTCTTCCTGCGATTTTCTCTAATTTAGAGATTTTTTGTATCAATTGGTTTGTACCTTGGGGAATGGATTCTCGTTCTGGCATGATGGGTTTGAATATGCAACATTATATTGCATTAATTATGATTGCTTATGGAATGTATGGTTATGTTGAATTTTCTGGAAAAATGGTGGCAAAGTTGACTAGTACCGCTGGACCTTCTGCAACATCTATGGGGCATGCAATGTCATCGGCAATGGAACAAGGAGCTTTAAAAAAGGTTGGTTTAGATAAGGCATCTAGAGATACAATTAAGAAAGAAGCTGCCGGTAGATTAAAAGATAGGAATAAAGCAATTGATAAAGGGAATAAAGCTAGGTCAAAAGGTGATACCAAGGATAGTGATGGTAATAATAAGGATCAGAATCCAAGAAGTGGTGTTGAGAGTGGTAGTGGTAATGAAAGTGATTCTAATGTGAATCCAAAGTAATAACTGAAAATGAAGTGAATAGGATGAGAAATTTCAGGTATCTAATGTTGTTGATAGATTTTCTATTTAAAGGGCAACTGTTTATTGCCTTAGTAGTTCTATTAGCCTGTAATCCTGTCAAAGCTGATGATAGTGAGAAAGATGCTAAATTTGATTGGATGAGTTCGAGTTTAAGTGGACTTGCAGCTCTATTTTCAGCATGTCTAGAAGTACCAAAATTCAATAGTTTTCAAGAAGGTAGCATTTCTTTAGACCTTACAAAACCAAATGAATGGAATTCTACTGGTAACTATGTCAAAAAAGATAAAGCCATTAAGTTTGACTGGAGTACTAGTGGAGCTGTAAGTAGTCCAAGAAAATACCGAGTGATGTACCGTATAGATCCAAGGTTCAATAGACCACAAATATTTATTAAAACTTTTAATCATTTAACTAAAAAGTATGAAGCTACTAATTTTCCTAAATTTAAGGCAACTGATCCAACTAAAGATTATATAAGTCTAGCATTTAGCAAAATGCAGAATTATGTAGACTATTTTAATTTTGTTGAAAATCGTCAGAAAATTCGGGTAGAAAAAGGTGATGTAATAAATATAACTCTTGCAGGAGCAGGAGATTTTTTTAGTGTAGCTACTGACGAAGATTTTTTAAAGTCAGAGCTTGACAATAATATGTTAGGAATTCCGTCACTTTATACAAATAGCAACCTTGATAATAAAATACTATATTCAACTGCAGAAAAATTGTGTTATTCTATTGACCCCTCAAGGGATAAAGTGTGTCAGGGTGCTGGAGCAAGTACCAAATATAAGGCTTTAGATAAGTTAGTATTAGTTGGTAAACCGTTAACCCAAGGTTCTATACAACAGATTATTACAATTTGTCCTGATTTTGCTAATGATAAAGATAACTCTCCAGTGTGCTTCTATGATCAAGGGAGAGGGATGAGGATACTAGTAAATAACCAGATTATAAAGAGAGAAGCGGAAAGTTTTGTATATTCTAAATTTCTAAAAAAGAGTTTCTTATATTATAAATCTGATATTGCTGGAGATTTAGATTTTTTAACTGATTGGTCAATCCAAGGCATGTTTACCTCCCTAGATAAACCTTTAATGAGTGATTGGATTGGAGCTTTTTCAGATATTAATGCACTTAGTTCTTATATTAGTAGCCCAGCTGTAGACTTAAGTAGTAGTTTTTTACATTTTGGACGCTACATTATGATGGTGGAAATAGGTAATGGTGATAAGAGTATTAGTGATGCACAACAAAAAGACATAGAAGTTGAATATGTAATAATGAAAGATGGTGGGACACCACTTGCATCGCTAGTGGGTACACAAATCAACCAAGATTTTGCAACTGATGCTGACAAAGATGGCTATTTATGGGTTAGAGTAAAGAATCCTAATAAAGAGGTAATGGGGTTAATTAAGGTAAATTATGCTAATTATACGGGGAGTACTTGGTTTTCAGATATTGTATATAACGGGGCAGTTAAACCTATTACCGATGAGTTTCATAAATTTACTATGAATTTTTATACTAAACTAACTAAAAATGTAACATTACACCGAATCATAAAAGCTGCATTGATTCTTTACGTAATAATATATGCTTTAACCTTTTTAGCGGGTGCTATTCAAATAACTGCCAAAGACTTATTAACAAGAATTATAAAAATAACTTTGATAGTAATACTAATAGGAGATGATAGTTGGAACTTTTTCAATAATTACTTATTTAATGCCTTTATTAAGGGTACTGACTATCTAATGACCAATGTAGTAGGGCTTACTAGTTCTACAGTTAACATTTTTGGTTTTATTGATCCAATATTTGATAAATATACCAATGGCAGATTTTGGGGGCTTTTATTTATACAATTACTCCAAATCCATAATGGTCTTACTTTTGTTGCTATCATAACTATTTATTCTCTGACGCTTTATTTTAGAGCTATTTTGGAAGTTATCATAGGTTACGTTATAGCATATATTAGTCTTGCGGTTATGATATCTTTAGCACCATTATTCATAATTTTGGTACTATTTGAGAAGACAAAAAGCATTTTCGATAACTGGTTATCTACTTTATTTAGCTACATGATGCAACCAACCATATTATTAATATTTTTTCTATTAATAGATCAGGTGATGTCTGAACAACTTTTAAAAATTGTGGTAAGAGCATGTTGGGATAGTACGTTCATCCCAATAGAGATAGGATTAGATTTAACGCATATGAACATGCCGATTAATTTTTCGTTTAAATTACCATTTTTACCTGGGATACCTTTCTTTGCACCGGATGTTACGGAAATTAATAATGCACAGGATTTATTAAATTCTACCGGGACATTCTTGGTAATATTTACCAGTAGCTTGTTATTCTATGCTTATTGCCTAATGTGTTATGGACTTGTCGATTATGTGACTATAGTAGTTGCTCAATTAACCAACGTAACACCTGCAAGACAAGAGGGTGATTTCCAAAAACCTAATAATCCTACAAAATCTATTATGCATGATATGGAAACTGTAGCAAAACCAGTCAAGGATCTAGCTTTTGCTCCAGCTAGGATATTTAAGGATAAGGTGATAGATCAAAATTATAGGGCAAGGAAAGGAGAAGATCCTGAAAGCAACAAAGAATATACTGGCAAAATATTTGCCTCAAGAAATGATTTAGACACTGGTGGTGAAGCAGATGGTGGATCTAATAAAAAGGAATAATTACTATTTAAGCCTAGGTTTTTATAAATGAAGAATATTTTTGCTATTTTATTAATTTCTATGTTGTGCCTTTCAGGATGTACTGGCGATAGGTGCATTGATGCAGATGATTTTGGCTTTATAAAATTTGTAATTTCTTCAAGATATAAAAAAGAAGAGTTAAGCGGACAACAACAAGATAATCAAACAGCTCCTTGGATCAATACTGGATATAATGTAAATGGTCAACCACTTACTATATTGGTAAAAACTTGGGATTATTCTAAAGGAGATAAAAACAACTCTACAGAATTATCAGCTTGGAGTGCGTGGTATGGTCAAGAAAAGAATACCAATACTTTATCTGAATTTTGTAAGAGACTACAAATATGCCAATTTATAGATGGCAGGATGTGTACTAGTAGTAAGGATGCCAAAATTAGTAATGCACCGTGTTTATTTAAAAATGGTGTAGGGCTATACATGTTAATTGCTGAGCGTGATAAAAATCCTAATCTCTCTTTGGATACACAGCGTACACCCTATGGCATTACCGCCCACCTTGGTGAACCTCTTGTTGGTTATGAACTTTATGATCTTAATAAAAGAGGGGAATTAGTAAAAGCTGGAGGAATAAGTTATCAATATGAAGGTGAGGATAAAGTTAAATACGTTCAATGCCCATTATATTTTAAGATTTTAGATAAATTTTATGATGATAATAATGGTCAGTATCGTGTAGTTATTAAATCTGGGGTCACTGACACTAGACCTGACCCTATTGAATTTTTAACGAATTTAATAAAAGCTGAGTTATTTGGTGATGGTAAGAATCATGGGCTAGTTAGGTCAATTTACGAGGGTATTATTAAAACACCAGGGTATCGTGTATCTGTTTCGGCTCTATTAACTTTGTATATTATGTTTACAGGGTTTTCTTTCCTGATTGGCAATGTTAATCTCACACATACTGAATTAATAATTAGAATAGTAAAAGTTAGTATAGTATCTACGTTACTTAGTTCAACTAGTAGCTGGCAATTTTTTCATGATTACTTATTCGTGTTTTTTATGGAAGGGGTAGAGGAAATATTACGAATAATTAAAGAAACAGCGGCTACCGGACCTGGGTCTTGGAGTATTATAGGTTTAATGATAGCCCCGCAAACTATGGCAAAATTATTTTCATTACTATTTGTCGATCCGTTAGGATTTATATATATAATTTTATTCTTGATAGCCCTTTATTTTATCTTCATGATGGTATTTAAGGCTACTATTATATATCTTACGGCACTGATAACCGTTGGGATGATTATCATAATGGCTCCAATATTCATTTGCTTTATGTTATTTGGTATCACGCGTTCATTGTTTGAAAACTGGTTAAGACAGCTGATTTCCTATGCACTACAACCAATTATATTATTTACTGGTATCGCTTTTATTTCAATGATTATCAGAACAGAAATATATTCTTCACTTGGTTTTGGGGTATGTAAGTATGACTTCCCAAATTTAGGTCCGATAAATGACATATTTGGTAGTATGAATGAAGATCTAGACACTAGTCTTGGAGACTCAATATTTTATTGGTGGTTTCCATCTCCAATGAAAGCTGGCAAATTTTCTAAAACAAAGGCTAATATATCAGTGCCTGTTGATCATCGCATCGATGATGGCTCACCTGATGGCAAACTATGTTTAGCTTATCAATGTATCGAAGAAAGATATATTGAATTACCATTTTTAGATTTAGTCCAAGATGTAAGAAGAATTGATAATTTTTTCAGTGGTCACTTTGTTCAGCTGGATGGATTATTGTTAATTTTTGTATGTGTTTATTTACTAAGTAAATTTAATGATATAGCTGTTTCAAGTGCTAAATTCTTATCTAGCACCTCAGGTAATCTAACAAATTTACAAGCAATTGGACAAGCTGCTTTTGCCCCTATTCAACAGCAAATAGAGAGACCTGCAAATTATGCTTTCGGTGCTGTCAAGCAAAGGGTAGATCAAGTAACTGAGAAGGCAAGTATGTTTTTTGCCGATCAGTATGAAGATTGGATGATGGGGGGTGTAGCCCAAGAGGCACTTGATCCAAAATCAGTAAATTCGAGTGTTTTAAGTGAAGTAAAAAGAACTTATGGTATAGATTATAAAGACGTTAATGTTAAAGCTGGAAGTGATTATCAAAGGGCTATTAGCGAGGTTATGGAAACTATTAAACCTGATGGACAAGTTAAAGAATTTACTGGCAGTAGTTATGCAGAACTTAAGGATCATTTAGCAGCTCTTAAATTTGGAGAAGGTAAAAAATATGATTCTCTTAGCGAAGAGCAAAAGAAAGAACTTAATGAGTTAATGAAAACTAAAGATGGTAAGACTTTACGAGAATTAGCCAGTGATGCAAAGTTTACCAAAGATTTCCAGCAAGCTTATATGAACTCGCATCAAGAAATGTCAAAAAGAGGAGTAGGGTTATTTGGTAAAAATATAGCACCTCTCAAAAGTTGGCAAGAGATGAATAGGCGTGTTGATGAAAAGAGAGAGCTACGTGATAAGAAGCGTAAAAATATAGGAGAGAGAATATATGCTGGTTATGAAGGATTAAAACGAGAAGCACTTACTGCTATTGTTGGTAAAGATTTACGGGATGCTTTTGAGGGTAACTTAACTGGAGCAGAGTGGGAAGATTTTAATTATAATGATCCAAGACTTAGAACCCATAGTGAATCACTTAAGGATCAGCAAATATCTTTGGAACATCAAGAACTTCTAACTAAAATCAATAAAGAAACCATTGCTGTTCAGGAAGATATTTCATCTCCTGAATATCTAGCCAAGCTTGAATTACAGGGTAGAACAGCAGATATTGCATATTATGCAGAACTATCTAACAAAAAACTTGCCTTTGAGATATATGATGCTTTAGCTAAAGGTGAAGGTGATAAGGGGGAGAATCCCGTGTTGATGGGCGAGCGATTCATGCGAGAAAAAGCAACGGATACTCAAACTCGTAATATGATTGACAGTGCTTATAGAATTGAGCAAACACTAATAGATAACGATAAATATGCACGCAGACAAGAACATTATGAAATTATGCGTGAGAAAGCTGAAGCTAATGGGGATAATCAATCTTTAGAGTATAGTAAAGCAGTACTAAAGAAAATAGAAGAAAGAAAAGAACTTATTAAGAAAGAAGTTAGATCTCACATTGATGGAATTAATCAATATCGCTTAAATGCTAAAATGCCTAAATATGAAAAAAATGATTAACTTTTTCAAAGCAAAATGAGTGCAAAATAATAGTCTCTTATCCCTTGCCAATCACTACTATGTCACCCCGCAGGGGTTAAATATATAAACACCTCCTCTTTCAGGAGATTTTTTTAGATCCCCACCGTAGCTCCATCGTTTTGACGTTAGCACTACAATTGTAGCATTAAGTATAGCATATATTTTTTAGGTACTAATAGATTTTTGAAAATTTTTTACTCAGTACATGACATAAAAGTTAACATGATATTATTAATGGTGTGATTAATGGTTTAATAAATATGTCGATAACATCGACTAATTGTTGTTGCATTTTATCTTGGTTAAAGTATATTCTTCGTAAATAATCTAATCCATATCGGAAAGGCGAGATAGCATTCCTACCGTGAGCTTTTAGTTTTATCGGTTTAATAGAATGTCGTCACATACCTACAACATAGGCAAAAGTGAATGCTATAGCAAGTAAACCAAGCAATTTACTAATTCTATCTAAATCTATCATATGAGTATTTTCAAAATTGAAACCCCGGGTCTTAAGGCAACCAAAAAGTGTTTCAATTTCCCATCTTTTTTTATATATACTTAGTGCTATATGCGGATTATCATTGGTAGCTATAATTACTAATACGCCTTCATCATTACGCAGTGCAGCTACAGATACTTTAGGTCCTTTATAATTCTTGCCTAAATGTCTCTTACCATTAAGTACCTTATATTCATTATTCTTGAGCTTTTTTACTAAGTGATTTGCACTAACTAATTCATCCTCAGATCTGCCAATAGTCAAATTTTCCTTGATCCTTATGTAAAATGGAACCTTATGATCCGCTAGAAACTTTAACCACATATCACCGATAAATTCACGATCTCCAAGTAATGCCGATATTTTCTCTACCCCAAATGATTGCAAAAATCTATTTATTAATTTTTGACGTTCATCACTATTCGAAGCACCAGTTTTTGCTAGCATATCCCACATAATCGGTATCGCTATGCCATTATGACAAATAGATAATACTAAAATATTTATATCAAGCTTACCAAACTTCCAGTTAGTACGATCAAGTGCTAGCAGCCATTTCTCCGACTCAATCCTAGCTAGAGCTACCAACAATTTAGCCAGTGCGGTATAACAAAAATTAAACCCAGAAAAAAATCTTTGTAATTTACGGTAGTGCGAATGATCATTGCCATTCCCCTCAATTACCAAGGCAAGCTGAGTTAAATTAACGTCCCTAACATAGAATAGCCCTATTATTATCTGTTCGATTAATTTTATGCTTGCAAAACTCTTAAAAAAATAGTTTCCTAATACTTGTGATAACGCTGAGATCATTCTCCTTCTCCTTAAGTCTGAATAACCTAAGTATACGGTCTTGACTCAGTGTTATCTACTCTTTTTCATTCTAGTTAATCTTTTTGTCATGTACTGAGATTTTTTTATAAGAAATTCAATTTTTATATAGAACTTAAGATTATTTATTAGTTGAAAATTTATTAAAATATCTATTTATTAAATTTATAATAGTTGTATTTTAGTAAATTTAAACTATTAATTGTTATTTGGGTGAAAACAACAACCATATTTATACTCCTGTTTATAATTTCTGTAACAAACAAGATTTATGCATCAGCTTGGTTAATTGACTCAGGCAAGTACAAATATACGGTTACTGCTAGCAATATTGATAAAAATTCTAAAAATATTAAACAAGTAAGAGCCAATCTTTTTCTACAAATTCAGTGTAAATTGGCATATTTAAAAGATCGTATTAAGTTGGTTAATAATTCATCGGCTCTTTATAATAAGTTATTTAGGCAAATTCAATTTTTAGAGCGTAGATCTAGAGAAATATCCTCATACCAAGACGAATTAATGCGAATTTTTGCTATCGAATATGGAATTAATAAAAACCAAAATTTAGGAATTCAATTACTTTATAAAGAAAATAAATTCCAGGGAAGTAATGACATGAACTACCTGTCTAATAATAAAGAAATTGGTATATTTTATAAAATTAAGCTCTTTCAGAACACTAATAGGATAGTCTCAGTTCAGCCAAGAATATATATGACCAAAGATGGTTGCCAGCAGCAATTTTCCTATGAATTATTATTGCTATCAGCATTTTCTAAAAAAATTCGTACAATTTCAGTATTTGCTGAAAGTGTTTTTAGTTTTGGGCAAGACCTAAATAACCCATATACAAGAAGAAGTTATTATAGTTTTTCAATATCTGAAGGCATTGAATTTCAAAATGGCATTATGTTAGTAGACTTTACCAAATATTATACTAGGAGAAATTACGGTTCTATTTATAATAGAACTTTATATAAGCAATTTTCAATTGCAAAAAAGATTAAATTTGGTAATCTAAAGAAGAATAGCCTAACAACACAAATAGGGTATTTTTGTGATAAAAGCCTAATTAATAAGCATTATAAAATATCAGGAGTAATATTTTCAATATGGATGGATGTATAAAAAATATTAATAGAGCATTTTTAGATATTCTACTAAAAGAACAACTACTTACGGATTTACAAATATCTCACGTTAAGTTCAAATTAATTGATAGTACTGGAGAGAATGATTTTTTTAACGTGATAATTGCAGAAGGAATTATTAATAATGAGATGGTTATAGATATTTTGTATAAAAATAAATTATTGCCTTTATTGAATGTACAAGAAACACAGGTTAAGATTTGCGATTATGCAAAAATTGATCAATATGTAGAAAATGGTTATTTCATTTATGAAAACGATACAAGCAATAAAGTGCTTGCTATAAATGACCTAGCTTATTTAAGGAAGTTATCAACAATACATTATAATGTACAGATTAATTTGGTCAGAAAGAATGACTTCTATCAGCTACTTGAGCAGAATTTTAGCCATTTGAATATAATCAAATCCAAATATTTTCTTGAATTTATCTCAGTATACATGGTAGCAAAAAATATCAATTACACTAAGTCAATTATCATATTTTTTGTAATATATTTTGGAATATTATTTAATTTTAAACATCTTTTTCATCTGATTAACATTATTTGCTATTTTTCACAAAATATTTTAAAAATTATGCTATTTAACCAAGCTGTAATTGTACAAAATACAGTGTTTAAAAGTAGTGATATCTCCATTTTAAAAAATGATCCTCTACCTATTTACACTATTTTACTTCCATTATATAAAGAATCAAGCAAGCTAAAGTCAATTATTAGTTATATCTCTAATATTAATTATCCTAAACATAAATTAGATGTCAAAATTATTATTGAAGCAGATGATTATTTGATGATCAAGGAAAGTATCCTATATGAATTACCTTCTTATATACATTTGCTTAAAGTACCTTTTAGTTTACCTAGGACTAAACCTAAAGCCCTTAATTATGCCATGCAATATTGCAGAGGAAAGTATGTAGTAATATATGATGCAGAAGATAGACCTGATGCTGATCAACTCCTTAAAGCAGTAATAGCCTTTGATGAATTACCAAAAGAATATGTTTGTTTGCAGGCTAAACTTAACTTCTATAATGAGAATGAAAATTTACTCACTAAACTTTTTAGCATAGAATATTGTTTATGGTTTAAATATCTTCTGAAAGGTTTAAGCTTGATGGACTTACCAGTAACTCTTGGAGGAACTAGCAATCATTTTAAGGTTGACGCCTTACAAAAAATAGGTTTTTGGGATGCTTATAATGTTACTGAGGATGCTGATTTAGGAATTAGATTATATTCTTTTGGTTATAAAGTTCATATGATAGATTCTTATACTTTAGAGGAATCACCTATAAATCTTATAAGTTGGATAAATCAAAGATCTCGCTGGATAAAAGGATTTATCCAAACATTTTTGGTATTTCTTGCCCAAAAAGACAAATATAAAAGGTTTAAATTTTATCAAATAACTACTATTTTCATTTTTATTGGTTTTTCTTCTTATGGTTTTTGTTGTTTACCATTTCTAATACTAACTATTAAAATTAATACATTCACCATAATTAATTATTTATGGATAATTAACAGTTTTTTTGCTTTTTCATACCTTTACGGAAGTGCTTTTTTTATTTTACTGACTAAAAAAGGTAAAATAACTAATTTTCGAGTATTAGATATTGCTGCCTTGTTTGTGTGGCCTCTGTATTTTCTACTACATACGATAGCAAGTTATAAGGCGATTTGGGAGATTATTTTCATACCCTTCAAATGGGATAAAACTCAGCATGGGATTAGTACTCTAGACCTTGAATAAATCAGGGTAATTTAAAAATCAGGTTGTAAGCCTAATACTTTAAACTTACACACTTGGTAAAAGATTGAAGAATATTCTAGGAATCTTGGGATACATATATGAAGATAAACAATAAAATACTAAATATATTAGTTACTCTAGTGCTGTTTTTAACAAACCATCATATTTGGGCTATAGAGTTCAAAACAGAACAAGAAAAAAGTATTTGGATCAAGAATTTCTTTAAAGATAAAGAAATGGCTCCAATGGAATATCCAATAAAAGCTACTGAAGAAGAGAAGCAGTTTAAGAGTCAACTTATAAATGATTTTATTAATCAAAATGACATAGAGCATATTGAGCCAATCGCGAGAGGTAAATCAGTATCAGATTCAGAAATAGCTAAGTATAATACGGCTTGTCCTGATAAAAAACCAATAGATATGTATAAATGGTGGCCTACTTTAGGTTCAGATTATTATACATCTGAAGAAATAGAAAGACTCCTGGAAGATCCAAATAATGAGTATGTAAATAATATTGACATATATAGATGCTATGGTAAAATTGAAATTTACAGGCTAAATGTACTTAATACTAGCGATGACAACCAAGAATATGTATTATATTGTGATGATCGTAGAGCAATTAGAAGCTGGGGTAGGATATTGGATATCAATAGGCAAATAGAAGATTCTAGTATAGTAGGTTATTATTTAAAGTTTGATCCAAATAAATGTTTATATAGTCAAGAAATATTTACTACTTATCCTTTATGGGGAGAAGCAGTAAGTGGTATTTTTAACTATCAAGGTAAGAACTATTTTTATCGGATGGAAACGACCAATTTTAAATCTGAGGGTGAAGTAACTGATATTTCCATACAGTGTGGAGAGGGTAAGTCACGTCATAAATTTTTTGGTGCTAAAACAAAAGGTAGGTTAAAATGATTACAGAAGAATTTAAAAAAGAATTTGCAGAATTTGTTAAGAAATTTGAAAATGAGAAGCTTAAAATATATGATTGTGGTGATGGCGTACCAACAATTGGTATTGGTTTTACATTGATTAATAAAGTACAAGATAGATGGAACGCATGTGACAGAGAGTTTTTGAAATCTAGAGGAATCAATTTAACTGATGACCAATATGAAAT